>NZ_CAKTFU010000001.1 GCF_934561205.1 uncultured Gemmiger sp.
CATGTGCAGCTTTCGTTTTTGAATCGCAAGGTTGACCCGGTGCAGTACGCAAAAAGTTTTGAGATCGCACCGCAGGGGGATGATTTTGACGACATCCGCGCCGAGTACACCGCCATCCTGCAAAAGCAGCTTGCCAGCGGCAACAACGGCATCGTCAAAACCAAATATCTGACCTTCACCATCGAGGCCGACAGTCTGAAAAACGCACGGGCGCGGCTGACCCGCATTGGCCTTGACCTTCTGGGCTACTTCAAGACCATGGGCTGTGTGGCGCACGTCATGGACGGGCAGGAGCGTTTGGAGGTGTTGCACGGTATCTTCCACCCGGACGGTGAACCGTTCCGTTTTGACTGGGACTGGCTGGCCCCCTCCGGCCTGTCCACTAAGGATTTTGTGGCCCCGTCCTCCCTCTGCTTCGGCACGGCCAAGACCTTTGGTTTGGGCGGCAAGTATGGAGCCGTGAGCTTTTTACAAATCCTTGCGCCGGAACTTTCAGACGAAATGCTGGCCGACTTCCTCAAAACGGAAAGCGGGATTCTCGTCAATCTCCATGTGCAGGCCATCGACCAGACCGAGGCCATCAAGACCATCAAGCGGAAAATTACAGACCTTGATGCCATGAAGATTCAGGAGCAGAAAAAGGCTGTCCGTTCCGGGTACGACATGGACATCCTCCCCAGCGACCTTGCCACCTACGGCGAGGACGCCAAAAAGCTGCTGAACAAATTGCAGACCCGGAACGAACGGCTTTTCATGCTGACCTTTCTGGTGATGAACGTGGCCGACACCAAGCAAAAGCTGAGCAACGATGTGTTCCAAGCGGCTGGTGTGGCGCAAAAGTACAACTGCTCGCTCGTCCGGCTGGACTACCAGCAGGAGCAGGGCCTTGTGTCCAGCCTGCCACTGGGCATCAACCAGATAAAGATTCAGCGCAGCCTTACCACCTCCAACGTGGCGGTGTTCGTGCCCTTTGTAACGCAGGAGCTTTTCCAGAGCGGCGCGGCCATGTACTACGGCATCAACGCGAAATCCCACAACATGATCATGCTGGACCGCAAGCAGGCCCGGTGTCCCAACGGCCTAAAGCTGGGCACGCCCGGCAGCGGCAAATCCATGAGCTGCAAGTCTGAAATCGTCAGTGTGTTTTTAACGACTGCTGACGATATTTTTATTTCAGACCCAGAGGCCGAGTATTATCCGCTGGTCAAGCGGCTGCATGGGCAGGTCATCAAACTTTCGCCCACCAGCAAGGACTATGTGAATCCTCTGGACATCAACCTGAATTATTCCGAAGATGACAGCCCGCTGGCCTTGAAGTCGGATTTTGTGCTGTCGTTCTGTGAGCTGGTCATGGGCGGCAAAACAGGTCTGGAAGCGATTGAACGCACCGTGATAGACCGTGCTGTGAAAGCCATCTACCGTCCCTATCTGGCAAATCCCTGCCCGGAGAATATGCCCATCCTCTCCGATTTGCACCAAGCCCTGCTCGACCAGCATTTGCCGGAAGCGGACCGGGTAGCACAGGCACTCGACCTGTATGTGTCCGGCTCGCTGAATGTTTTCAATCACAAAACGAATGTGGACATCCACAACCGCCTTGTGGCTTTTGACATCAAAGAGTTAGGCAAGCAGTTAAAAAAATTGGGGATGCTCATTATCCAAGACCAGATATGGGGCCGCGTCACCCAGAACCGCAGTCAGGGCCGGGCCACATGGTATTTTGCAGACGAGTTCCACTTGCTCTTGAAAGAAGAACAGACCGCCGCGTACAGTGCCGAGATTTGGAAACGCTTCCGAAAATGGGGCGGCGTGCCCACAGGCGCTACTCAGAATGTGAAGGACCTTCTTTCTTCCCCGGAAATCGAGAACATTCTGGAAAACAGCGACTTCATCACTCTGCTGAATCAGGCATCCGGCGACCGCAAAATCCTTTCGGAACGGCTGAACCTTTCCGCAGACCAGCAGAAGTACATCGACAACTCCGAACCGGGCGAAGGACTGCTGATTTTTGAAAACGTAGTGCTGCCGTTCTCAAACCCCATCCCGAAAAACACCCAGCTCTATAAGATTATGACCACCCGGCTCAGCGAGGTGGTGGAGCTATGAGCCTAACGCATTTCAGTTTGTTTTCCGGCATCGGCGGCATTGACCTTGCCGCAGAAGCAGCGGGGTTTACCTCTGTCTGTCAATGTGAGTGGGCGGCGTTTCCCGCCGCTGTACTGGCAAGCCACTGGCCGGAGGTGCCCCGTTTTCAGGACATCACAACCGTAACAAAGGAGGCTTTCTTTGAAAAAACAGGACTTCGTACCGTCACCCTCATTTCAGGCGGCTTTCCGTGCCAGCCGTTCTCCACCGCAGGGCGGCAGCGCGGCTTCCACGATGAACGCTACCTCTGGCCCGAAATGCTACGGGTCATCCGGGAATTGCAGCCCCGTTGGGTGCTTGGAGAAAATGTTGCTGGCTTCCTCCGTATGGGGCTCGACAAAACGCTCATTGATTTGGAGCAGGCAGGTTACGATGTTCGGGTTTTCGTATTACCTGCTGCTGCCGTTGGCGCGTGGCACGAACGCAAAAGGGTATTCATCATCGGCTCCGCTGCTGCCCACGCCCCTTGCCAGCGACACCGGGGATGTGGGCAAGGGGTTGGACATCCAAATCTCTGCGAATGGCAGCTACCGCAAGATGAACAAAGATGGCAAGGCATGGACAGCGCGGCTTTCCCATGTGGTCTACCGCATGACCCCCACCACGCTGGAAAAGCCTTATCTCAACCCGGACTGGGTAGAGTGGCTGATGGGTTTCCCGCGCAAATGGACGGACATTCCCTTTGGGCCAAAGAGCCAGCCGACATCCCGCGTCTGACCGAGGATGTGCCGAACCGCAGCAAGCGGATGAAAACGCTGGGCAATGCGGTTTCGCCGCCGCAGGTATTCCCGATTCTCAAATACATTGCGGATATTGAAACAGGCCGCTGTCCGATGGGAGGTGAATTTCCTTGAAAGAATTGCAGGCAAAAGCCAAAGTCACCCAGACCATGACCCGTGACGGTCTGGTGGTGGAAAATCAGGCTGATGGTACTGTGGAGAATGTTTCCAGCCGGGAAGCGGAACAGGATTACTCCACGGATGCCGAGGGCAAGACCGAAAAAATCTTAGAGCGCGCCGAGGATGCCAAAGAAAAACATTCTGCTAAAAAGAAATCAAAAAAGGCAGCAGAAACCGCAACCACCGCCGAAAGTGAAGATTGCTTGCACCGTTCCGCTGCCCGTCTGGAACTGACCGAAGAAGAACGGGCAGACCCAGAGTTGCAGCCGTACATCCAAAAGGCGGAAGCGAAAGCCGACAAGCTGGATGCAGCCCGCGCCGCTCTTCCGAAAAAGCGTGTTCCGGTCAAGGGAAAAGTCTACGATGCTGTCAGCGGCAAGGCAAAATCCACCCTGCGTTTTGAGCAGCAGGACAAAGGCCCACCCAGCCTGAAACCAAACCCGGCCAGCCGCCCGCTATCGGAAGCGTTGCTGTTCGCTCACGGAAAAATCCATGAAGTCGAACACGAAAATGTGGGTGTGGAGGGTGGCCACAAGGGTGAAGAACTGGTGGAGCGTCAGACCGCCAAAGCCATCCGCAGCGGCATCCGGCACCACAAGATGAAGCCCTACAAGGCCGTGGAAAAGGCAGAGCGTCAGCTCATGTCTGCCAATGCAGAATACTTTTACCAGAAATCCTTGCGGGACAATCCGCAAATTGCACAGGCGGCCAGCAACCCCATTTCCCGGATGTGGCAGAAACGGCGTATCAAACAGCAGTATGCCAAAGCTGCACGGCAGGCCGGACAAGCCGCCGCGCAGGGTGCAGCCGCCACCGCAGAGAACGGTTTCCGGGTAACAAAGCTGGCGGCCGAGGGCGGCGAACGGGTAGCCGAATTTGCGGCCCGGAACTGGAAAACCATTCTGATCGTGGCGGTGTTCGGTCTGCTGGCTCTGCTCCTGATAACGGGCTTGCAGTCCTGCACCGTGATGGCGGGCACCGCTGGAACCGGCGTGACGGCATCCTCTTACTTTTCCAAGGACAAGGATATGCTGGGTGCAGAGAAAGCCTACGCCAAGCTGGAACAAAAGCTGCAACGGTATCTCGACACCTACGAGGCCACCCACAACTACGATGAATACCATTTTTATCTGGACGAAATCGAGCATGACCCCTATGTGCTGATCTCGATTTTGTCCGCGCTCCATGATGGCGTTTTTACATTGGCCGAGGTGCAGGGCGAACTTGAAATGCTCTTTGAAAAGCAGTACATCCTGACCGAGACCGTGACCATGCAGATACGTTACCGTACAAAAATGATGGTCATTATTGGCCCGTATGGTGTGCCGCAGGTTATCACCTACCAAGAACCGTATGAATACTACATCTGCACGGTCAAGCTGAAGAACAAGGATTTATCCCATCTGCCCGTGGAAGTACTGACCGAAGAACAGCTTAGTGCCTATTCGCTCTATATGCGCACGCTGGGCAACCGGCCGGATTTGTTTGGCAAAGCGCAATACCCCAATGCGTCCACCATCAAGCAGCCCACCTACTACGATATTCCCCCGGAAGCACTAAAGGATGATAGGTTTGCCGCCATGATGGAGGAAGCCACGAAGTACATCGGCTACCCGTATGTGTGGGGCGGCAGTTCGCCCAGCACCAGCTTTGATTGCAGCGGCTACATTTCGTGGGTGCTGAATCACTCCGGCTGGAACGTGGGCCGCCAGACCGCACAGGGCCTTTACAACCTCTGTACTCCTGTTTCGACGGCGCAGGTCAAACCGGGCGACCTTGTGTTTTTCAAGGGAACCTACGATACCCCCGGCGTGAGCCATTGCGGTATCTATGTAGGCAATTCCATCATGCTGCACTGCGGCGACCCTATCTCTTACACAAACCTCAACTCAAAATATTGGCAGGAACATTTTTACAGCTATGGGCGTTTACCGTGACGCCAGAAAGGATTTTGTATGGCAAAAAGACTTTCCCGCATTGAGCGCGATATTGAACGGCTCAAAGAAAAAATCTCTGAATACCAGCAGCAGTTGAAAGAACTGGAAGCTGCAAAGACTGAACAGGAAAACCTGCAGATCATTCAGCTGGTGCGCAGCATGAACATGAAACCGGACGAGTTTGCGGCTTTTCTGCGCAGCGGTGCGCTGAACGCCGCCCCCACCGTCACCCCGTACCACAAACAGGAGGATGCCGCCGATGAAACCTGACAACTGGAACCGCTTCGCTGCTGGGCTGCTGGCTATCCTGCTCTGCCTCTGTTCGTTCTCCATGCCTGCTTTTGCAAGCGGCACTGACCCAGCCCCGGAACCTCTGCCGGAAATTACCGAGGAAGAACCGACTACGGGCGGCATGGAGCCGGAGGGCGTGTCCATCACGCCCAAGGGCAATGCAACACTGGTGGATGATTTTTACGGCGACAAGCAGCTTATCACCGTGACCACCAAAGCCGGGAATTATTTTTACATTCTCATTGACCGTGCCAACGAGGACAAGGAAACGTCCGTTCACTTCCTGAACCAAGTGGACGATGCCGACTTGCTGGCTCTGCTGGATGAAGAACCGCAGGCCGCCGAAGTCTGCACCTGCACGGTGAAATGTGAGGCCGGAAACGTCAACGAAAACTGCCCCTTGTGTGAAAAGAGCCTGCGTAACTGCACGGCCCCGGAAGCCGTGAAAACCGACACCGAAACGCCGCAGGAAAAGCCGAAGTCCAACATGGGCAGTCTGATGATTCTGCTGGTGCTGGCTCTGGCTGGCGGCGGCGCGGCCCTCTATTATTTCAAGTTCCGCAAGCCCAAGGCCGATACCACCGGGCACGATGATCTGGACGAGTACGATTTTGGCGAGGACGAGGATGCAGACGAGGAACCGGCTGAAATCGAGATTCATTCGGAGGACGGACAGGAGGATGAAACATGAGCGTTCAGCTGGTGATTGCCGAAAAGCCCAGTGTGGCCCGCAGCATTGCCGCCGTGATCGGGGCCACCGAAAAGCAAACCGGCTATTGGCAGGGCGGCGGGTATCTGGTCAGCTGGTGCATCGGGCATCTGGTGTCCTTTGCAGAGGCAGGCCAGTACGATGAAAAATACTGCAAGTGGCGGTATGAGGATTTGCCCATCCTGCCCCAGCCGTGGCAGTTCATTGTCCCGGACGAAAAGAAACAGCAGTTTGAAATTGTGCGCTCTCTGCTCAACCGCCCGGATGTGGACAGTGTGACCGCCGCGACCGATGCAGGCCGGGAGGGAGAACTGATTTTCCGTTTCGTCTACCAAATGGCCGGTTGCACAAAACCTGTGAAGCGGCTCTGGATTTCCAGCATGGAGGATGCCGCTATCCGGGAGGGCTTTGCAAACCTGCGCCCGGATTCGGATTATGATGCTCTGTATCAATCGGCCCTCTGCCGTGCAAAGGCGGATTGGCTGGTGGGTATCAATGCAACGCGACTGTTTTCGGTGCTGTATCACAAAACCCTGACGGTAGGCCGGGTGCAGACCCCGACACTGAAAATGTTGGTGGACCGGGATGCAAAAATCCTGCGCTTCCAGAAAGAAAAGTATTACACGGTCGGCATCCAGTCCGGCAGCCTGAAAGCGGACAGTGAGCGCATTTCTGATGCGGAAACTGCAAATTCTCTCAAAGAAAAATGCACGGGTGCAGTTGCCGTCTGTACTTCTGTCAAGCGGGAGAAAAAGACAGAACAGCCGCCCAAGCTCTATGACCTGACCACCTTGCAGCGGGAAGCAAACCGTCTGTTCGGTTTTACCGCAAAACAGACCCTTGATTACGCCCAGCAGCTTTATGAAAAGAAACTGCTGACCTATCCCCGCACCGACAGCCAATATCTGACCGAGGATATGGGCCAGACAGCACAACATCTTGTGTCTGACCTGCTGGAGCTGCTGCCCTTTACCCAAGGGCTTGACTTGACCCCGGAAGTGGGCCGGATTCTGAACAGCAAAAAGGTATCGGACCACCACGCCATCATCCCCACGTCCGAATTTGTAAAGCAGGGTTTCACTGGTCTTGCCGAGAGTGAATGCAAGCTGATGAACCTTGTCTGCTCCAAGCTGCTCTGCGCCGTGGCTGCGCCCCATGAGTACGAAACTGTGACTGCTGTGTTCTCCTGCGCCGGGAACGAGTTCACCGCCAAGGGAAAGACGGTGCTTGTTCCCGGTTGGAAAGAAATCGACCAGCGGTTCCGCTCCAACCTGAAAGCAGATACCGAGGAAGAAGTGCTGAACACCCTGCCGGAACTGGCCGAGGGACAGAGTTTTTCCGTGACGGCTAACGTTTCGGAACACTTCACGTCCCCGCCGAAAGCCTACACCGAAGATACGCTCCTGTCAGCAATGGAGCGGGCCGGGGCCGAAGATATGCCGGAGGACAAGGTGAATTGCTCCGCAGGAGCAAGAGAGGGTGGCCTGGGCCATGCGGAACGCAAGGGGCTGGGCACACCCGCCACCCGTGCCGCGATTCTGGAAAAGCTGGTGCAAATGGGCTTTGTGCAGCGCAAGGGCAAACAGCTTATCCCCACCAAGGACGGCATCAATCTGGCGGTGGTTCTGCCGGAAAGCCTGACCTCTCCCGTCCTGACCGCTGAATGGGAAAATCGCCTGACCGAGATTGCCAAGGGCAATGCAGACCCGGACGATTTCATGGCCGAAATTGAGGCGCAGGTGCGCCAGTTGGTCAAGACCTATTCCTGCATCAGTGCGGACAAGCAAAACCTGTTCCAGCCGGAACGGGTTATCATCGGCAAGTGTCCCCGGTGTGGTGAAAACGTCTACGAGGGCAAGAAAAACTTCTACTGCGGAAATCGTGGCTGTCAGTTCGTGATGTGGAAGAATGACCGCTTCTTTGAGCAGCGCAAAAAGGCGTTCACACCGAAGATCGCCGCTGCTCTGCTCAAAAACGGTAAGGCAAAGGTCAAGGGCCTCTATTCCGAAAAGACAGGCAAAACCTATGATGCAACGGTGCTTCTGGCAGATACGGGAGGCAAGTACGTCAATTACCGGGTAGAGCGCAAAGAGTAAGGCAAAAATACGAGGGCCGGTTATGGTAAGGTGAAGCATTCATTTTGCCATAACCGGCTCTCTCTATCCGTAGGATAGCAAAAAAGGAGTGTGACCAAATGAGCGAATTATTTTCCATCCAGCTGCAAAATCGGCAGCAGCAAGGCAGGGATGGCGTCTGGCTGGACCTGCCCACTACAACCGAACAGGTACAAGCGGCCCTGCGGCAAATCGGCATTTCGTCCGATAATCCGCAGGGCCTTTTCATTTCCGGCTATTTTGCCGAGGAAGAAAAGCGTTTTGCCATCCCCTACAACATGGTGCTGGCATCCAATGTGGACGAGCTGAACTTTCTGGCATCACGACTGGAAACACTCTCTACCGGGGAACGCGCAGAGCTGAACGCCGCCCTGCAAGCCCCGCAGAGTGAGCTTTTCAGCATCGGGAGAATCACCGACTTTCCCGAAAACGTGGACTACTATGTGCATCTGCCGGATGTGCACGGGCCTGCCCAGCTAGGAGATTACTACCTGAATCGCTCCGGCATGGTGGATATGCCGGAAGAATGGAAAGGCGGCATCGACACGGCACAGTTCGGCCGGTATGTGGCCCAGCAGGAGCAGGGCGTGTTTACCGAGTATGGCTACCTTGTCAAAAGCGGGGACGCGTGGCAGAAAGTCCACGAGGGCCAGCCTGTGCCGGAGGAATACCGGGTGCTGTCCTTTCCTGCGCCGGAAGTTTTGCGAGATTCGGCCAACATCCCGCCACCTGTTCAGCCTGAAACGGAACCGCAGAAAGTTATTCCCATTATCCTAAACGGCAAGGACAGCGCGGAACGCATGAAAGAAATCACGGACCGGCTGGAAACGGGCATTCAGCAGTTGTTCGGCAGTGACCGCTACAAGGCCTACCTCACCACGATGGCGAAATTCCACAATTACAGCTTCAACAACACCTTGCTGATCGCCATGCAGGGCGGGCAGCTGGTGGCGGGCTTCAACAAGTGGAAAGACACGTTCCACCGCACCGTAAAGAAAGGCGAAAAAGGCATCAAGATTCTGGCTCCTGCGCCGTACAAGGTCAAGCAGAAGATGGAAAAGCTGGACGAACAGGGCAAGCCGATTCTGGACAAGGACGGCAAGCCGCTGACGGAAGAAAAGACGGTGCAGATTCCGGCTTTCAAGGTGGTGTCCGTGTTCGATGTCAGCCAGACCGAGGGCGAACCGCTGCCCTCTATTGCAGTGAATGAACTGTCCGGCAGCGTGCAGGACTACCAAGATTTTTTCAGAGCGTTGGAGCAGGCTTCCCCGGTGCCCATCGGGTTTGAGGACATCGAGGGCGGGGCGCACGGTTACTTTCATCTGCTCGACAACCGCATTGCAATTCAGGAGGGCATGAGCCAGCTGCAAACCATCAAAACGGCCATCCACGAGATTGCCCATGCCAAGCTGCACGCCATCGACCCGAACGACCCAGAACAGACTAACCGCCCGGACAGCCGCACCCGCGAGGTACAGGCCGAAAGTGTGGCCTATGCTGTTTGCCAGTACTACGGGCTGGACACATCCGAGTATTCCTTTGGTTATGTGGCCGGGTGGAGTTCGGGCCGGGAACTGGCCGAGTTGAAAGCCTCTCTGGAAATTATCCGCAATACGGCCCATGAACTGATCTCCGCGCTGGACGAACATCTGGCAGAACTGCGCCAGCAGCGGGAAACAGAACTTTCCACTGCACAGGAGGCTGCATTTGCGCTGGATAATGGCAATACGCTGTTCATCCAGAACTGCGATTCTGGCTATGACTACACTCTGTATGGCCCGGACCACACGGCTCTGGACGGAGGCCAGCTGGACGCGCCCGGTCTGACCCTGCCGGATGCCGGGCAGGAAGCGCTTAATCTGCTGGGGCAGACAGCCCCGGTGTCGGAAGTCCTGTTGGGCGATAAGCTAGCGGCATTCCAAGAGGCCGCAGAAAAGGCCAACGAAATTCCAGAACCTGTTAAAATTCCAGACCCCGCCGCAGAGCCCACGGTCACGATTCTTTGGAGCGAAAGCGACAAGCTGCAGGACGGCGAAAACATGCCGCTGTCCGTAGCGAATCGTGTTTTTGAAGAACTGGACGCCGCCCAGCACACTGACCGGGAAAAGGACGGCTACACGGGCGGCTGGTACGACAAAACAGCCTTCCGCATTGACTTTACTATGAACGGCCAGCCGGACAACTACGAGGGGCGGCAGGATTTTGGTGACGGAGAGGGTTCTTTGATTCAGCATATCCAGAACTACCACGAATACTACGCCAAGGACGAGAACTGGAAAAATTTTGTTCTGCACAACAAAGGCCCGGAAGCGTGGGAACAAGACAAGGCAGAGCGGGAAATGGTGCTGACCGAGTTTATCCCGTACCTCAAACAACATTGCAATCTTTCGGCCATGGAACAGGCAGCCACCGCCGCTTTGCGGGAGGGACAGAACATTTCGCCGGAACAGGCTGCCTATTACAACACTGTTGTGGCCTATGTGCAGGACTGCCGCCCGCTGCTTAACCAAGGCCAGTATAACTTGCCGGAACCGCCCAAGCTGGCTGACTTTGACCAGAGCTTGCAGGATTACAAGGCACAGGTGCAGGCCGAGATCGCGCAGGAAGCGGCTGCTGCCGGAATGACCGTAGAGGAATACGCAGCGGCAGGCTTTGAAGCACCGCAGCAGGACAGCTTTTCCATCTACCAGCTGCGCAATGAAGATTCCACCCGCGATTACCGTTTTGAGCCCTACGACCGCCTGCAGGCTGCCGGTTTGACCGTGGACAAGGCCAACTATACGGAAGTATACGCCGCGCCGCTGACTGCTGGTACCACGTTGGAGGACATCTACCGCACATTCAATGTGGACTATCCGGCAGATTTCAAGGGACACTCGCTGTCCGTTTCGGATGTGGTAGTGCTGCACCAGAACGGACAAAATACCGCTCACTACTGCGATAGTGTGGGCTTCCAGCAGGTGCCAGAGTTCTTGCGGGAAAACCCGCTGCGCACCGCAGAACTTTCCACCGAACAAAACGAAAACATGATTGACGGTGTGCTGAACAATGCGCCCTCTTTAGGTGAGTTGGAAGCCAAAGCAAAGGCCGGAGAACAAATTTCTCTGACGGACCTTGCCGCCGCAGTCAAGGCCGAGGAAAAGGCACCAAAAGCCAAGAAGTCACGCACAGCCAAGCCGAAAAAGCCGTCCATCCGGGTACAGCTGGATGCCGCAAAAAAGGAGCAGAGCAAGCAACCGCCGCCACGGGAAAAGACAAAAGAATTGGAGGTGTAAACCGTGCAGAAGTTTGAAAATATGGACTTGATCGCTGCGCTGGAAGCCATTATGCACCAGAACACCGCATACTATCAGAGCGATTTTGCCTATGACATCAAAATGCTGCGGGAGGCCGCCCGCAGCGGCCAGCCGGAAGATAAGATTCTGTTGTGGTTGTCCCGGCCTTCTGGAACATTCTGCTTCCGGGAACGGGACGTGCTGCTCAAAGATACACAAGCCTACAACACATGGAAATTCTGCGGCGAACAGACCCACGACAGGATTCTTGCCTACGCAGTAGAACTGACCGGCGCGGCCAACGGAACTGTGCAGGGCAATCTGTATGAACTGGATTACCAGCAGCATTTCCAGCATATCCGGGATGCAGCCTTGTCCGTGGGCGCCAACCGCCTGATCTACGAAAGTGGGATGCGGGAGATTGGCCCCAAAGAGCATTTCGACAGCCACCCGGACAAATATTTCGGGGCACTCGTGCGGTATGAAATGCAGCCCCGCGACCCGGAGCTTCTGCAAGCGGTCATCCGGCAGGAGCAGCGCAGCCGGGAACCTGCACGACCCGGTGATTTCAAAGAACACCTTGCGGCATTGCACACCGGGCTGATCGAGGCCGAGGCACAGCGTATCGTAGCCGATATGAAGCGTCTGGCTGCTCCCAACAGCCCGGACAAGAATCATTTCATGGTAGAGGTATCGCCCTATTTCACCAAGCTGGCATCCAGCCGGGACACTGACCAGCTGCTTGCCATGCTGCCGTATAAATCTTTACATCTGTCCAGCGTAAAAGACCGTTTTGGCATCTACGCGCTGGTTGACAAAAACGAGAACCGAGATAAGAACATTCGCAAACCCCGTGCTTCTGTCCGCAAGCAGCTTTCCGAAACGAAACAGACCGCCAGCCCGAAAAAAGCAGCGGCCTGCAGCAAACAATACGAAATGGAGGTCTAACGCATGAATTTCAGCGTAGAAGAAGAAAATTTGATCTGTGTGTACCACACCTCTGACCGCCGCCGGACGATGGCGCGGATGCTGGCCGTCCTGCCGGACATGGATACGGAAATGCGGCGGCTGGCGAATGGAACCATTACAAAGTTAGAGTACATGACCGATGCTGACTTTGACGGGCAGAGGTTTGATTTTACGGGTGAATAATACCGCCAGCTTAACAATGGCACATTATTTTCAGTGAAAGTAATGTGCCATTGTCAACACAGAAATAGCCGGACACGGTGGCCTTGTGGCTGCTGTGTCCGGCTATTTTCATGTATCAGTCTTTATCTTTTTTCTCGGTGGGATTTTCTGGCAGTTCGGCGGCATCTTCTACAATGTCGGTCACAAGCTGCTGGAAGTCAAACGCATTCTTTTCTGTGATAACGGGCTTGCCGGTTTCCGCTTCAAGAGCCTGCCGCGCAATGCCGGCCACTTTGCCGCCGCGTTTAGCAACCTGCTTGTTTTCTTCAAAGGTCTGCGGCTTTGCAGTCTTGGAAATATCCGTGGTAGATGCTTCCGCCAGCATGGTCAGCACAAGTTCCAAATCGGTCATGTTGTCCCGGAGATTTTCTTTTGTCAGACCTTTCAGCCGCTTGTACTGCCCCGTGGTCATGCCGGACCATGCGCGGGAGATTTCATCGGTCAGGATGGCGTACTCCTTGCCCTTTTGCACTCCGCGCTTCTTCCATTCGTCCGTTAGTTCGTTGCGGATGCGGATTGCCAAAAGCCGCTGGTGAATCCATTCTTCGGAGTAGCCTTTCTTCAAATAGGTATCAAGCGCACGGTCAATAGCTTGCTCCGGGTCGATGGTTTCTTCGATGCGTTCCTTGCCCACCATTGCCAGCCATGCCTTGAACGGTTCAGCTTTCGGGGACGGGATGGACTGGATGATACGCAAAAGCTGTTCGGTGTTGGCGACATCTGTCTTGTACCGTTTTCCATCAGAGGACAACATTTTCAGTTGTACGATTTTTTCGTACAACTCATTTGCCCCCTCAGCTTTCAGCTTACGCTTAAGATCGCTCCAATAACGCCGTGGATTGGCTGTTCCAGTTAAAACAGAAATAACATCAATAATCGAAAAATACCATTCTTCCTTTTCTGCATCCCATGCAGTACGGATTTTCTGATCTTCAAAAAGCTGGATAGAGCCGTTATCGTTCACTTCTGCCATAGAGGGTTCCTCGCTTTCGTTGTCTAAGTCTATTTTACATGATTTCGGGCGGAAACGCCACCCGGTCTAAGCGTTTGGGATTCAAAAATCCGAACAATATTTTGTGCAGATTTACCGTTCCTGCATCTGCTCCTTTCCCGGTGCTGTCCGCAGAATGCCGTCCACATTCTGCTTTATGATGCCATACTCCTGCATCTGGCGTTTGGCATCATTGTACTGCCGCTGCATCTGGTCTTTCTGCTCGGCCAGTTGCTTATACTCGTTTTTCAGGGCGTAGAGGTCGGGCAGCTTTTGAAAGCCCTGCTCTTTTAGAGCTTTCGCCGCTGCTTCATAGAGAATCAAGGTTCCTTCATGCTTACGTCGGAACTGCTTTTTGTCAGCAGCCCGCTGATACTCCTGCAACAGTGGGCGCAGTTCTTTACAGGTGGTGACATCCTTTATCAGCACGGCCATTTCAGCAAGCCGGCGCTCTGCTGCTTTCAATGCGGCGGCAGCTTCGGTGCTGGCGGCGGTGATCTCGGCCACCCGGCTTTCCAAATCCGGGTAACTATCAATTTCATGCTCCGTCAGAAAGTTCAGCGTCCGGGCAGCCTGTTTCAGATTGTGGAGTTTTGCCCACTTCTCATACCCTGCGGACTGCTGGGCCTTGATGCTGTTCTCCAAATCAATCCGCAGCGAAATTTTATGGTTTTCTTTGGGCTTCCGTTCCACGGACCGTCCTTTAATGCGCTCGGTAATAGCTTCCTCGGTATAGGCTTCTCCCAGTGTTTTGCAGCGGGTGAACCGTTCCTGTCCGGGCGCACGGAACGAAACATACTTGCCACGCTTTACCTCGTAGCCCTGCTCCTGCAGGAGCCGCAGAAAATCGTCAAAATCCTTGGCCTGCGGAATGGCTGCATCTATGGCGGCTTTCAGCTTCGCCTTCCAACTCGTGCCCTTGCGGTGCGCGTCCCACTCGGCATAGCTCTTGCCCCTGTCTTGGCCGGGCATTACCACGGACAGGCCATGTTCCTTGCACAGCCGGTCGCTGATGCGCCGGATGTAGGCATAGCTTTGTCGGTTGGAAACATACTTTCGCTGATTCACCATGTCCACAGCACAGAAGATGATGTGATTATGGACGTGCCCTTTGTCAATGTGCGTGGTCAGCACATACGGGTATTTGCCTTGCAGGACTTCATCTGCAAGCTGCCGGCCAATCTCGTGGGCCCGCTCCGGCGTGGTTTCGCCCGGCGCAAAAGACTGTATCAGGTGGTGGGCCAGATTGTTGCCTTTCTGCATGGCTTGTGATAGCAGCAGTTCAAATTCGATGTCGGCGGTTTCATAGGAGCAGGCAAAGGAGGACACCAGCATTTTTTCATCCGTCTTGGCTGGATTCTCGATGTAGTCCAGTGCCTTTTTCAGCGTTGACTTGATAGGATGTATCTTTGTAACTGCCATATCTGTGCCAGCGCTCCTTTGATGTCCGCAACGTCTTGTGTGTACAGCGGCCCCATGCTGTTCAGCCGCCGTGCAATCTGATTGACATTGACGCCAATCTTTTGCAGTTCGGCGGTCTGTTCCCGGATGCCGGTGGTGTCGATGTGGACAACATAACCATCTATCAGCATCTTCCGGGCGTAGGCAGAAAAATTCCGTGTGTGCAGCAGAGCCATCTTCTGCCGGATAAGTTCCTGTTCCTCCGGCGTCACGGGAACACGCAGAACAATTTTTCGGGTTCGGTTCGTCATAGTTTCACCTCGTTTCTTGGGGGTCTGGGGTACTCCCCAGCAAGCATTTTTGCCGGGAGTGGCTACACTCCCTATGCTTGCTACGTTACCTTTCCCCACTACTATGACACCACAACACCCCCGTTTTGCCCGCAAAATGCAAAAAAATAAGAGGACGCTTTTGCATCCTCTCAATGACCGTGCATGACAATCAGACACACACGGGCTCTTTTTCCTGTTCATGGATTCGTAAGGCACCGTCAATGGCACCTTCTACGATGGGTAAGTATTCTTCCGGGCAAAGCTGCAGCTTGTGGCTGACCCGCTGACGTTCCGCACTTTCTTCCCGCATGAGTTCCGGGTTGAAGTACCGCTCTACGGGCAGACCGCAAATTTTTATCAGCTGAATCACTACCGGCAGGCTGGGCAGCGTGCCTTCGTTTTCAATGTTTGCAAGATACCGGCTGTCGCAATGTATCATGTCGGCCAGCGCACTGCGGGAAAGCTGTTTTGCCTTTCGTGCTGCCTTGACATCCGCTCCGAACGTTTCAAAGCCGGGACAGTCCTCAATTTTCGCCATTCTGCATCACCCATATACATTTTATAGTTCATGAGCGATTGGCGAAATGTTGCTATGTCCGTTCTGTCTACATTTTATAATTCATGTTTATTTGATTATGGCAATACATAACCATGACACCAGAGTAGACTAATCTGGGCCATCCTGAACAGCCCATAAGAAAGCCATTTAGAGAATTTTCAAAATGAGTGTTGACTTTCTTTCTTATTGTGCTACAATGAAAATATCATTTAGAGATTTTTCAAAATAACAGGGGGGCAAAGGTGAAAGCACTGTGAGTTTACCTAATATTTTCAAAGCATTAAGTGATCCTGTCCGACGGGAGATACTACTGAAACTAAAACAAAAACGGAAGATGTCAGCCGGTGAAATTGCCGCAGAATTTGACTTGACTAATGCCACTATTTCATACCACCTTTCCACTCTAAAAAAGGCTGATTTGATTTTTGAAACACGCTATCAGAAATACATCTATTATGAAATCAATACATCGGTATTTGAAAGTGTTGTCATGTGGCTTATGCAATTTCAGGAGGATAAAGATGAACCCCAAAAATAAACGAACCTTGTTTCTGACAAGTACAATTTGCATTATTTTGTCCATCGTAGCATTCGCTCTGTCCCACATGGGCGAGGCCAGCAACGAAAACTATATTCTGCTCTATGTGATTGCCGTTTTGCTGAATATTGTTCTGAACCTTGCGCTTAGTATCAAAATCGCTTCGACAAACGGAGCCAAGGCGTTAGTATCTTTGGGTAAATGGATTATGCCGATTGCGGGAGTTGTATATTTGATCCCGCAGGTATATTCCGTACTTTTTCCCGCTAAGACTATGCAAGATACTTATTGGTATGTCTTTATTGGCATTTTATTTATTGTCAGCGGCAATTATTTCCCCAAAAACCACATCAACCCCTATATCGGGCTAAAGTTTCCATGGTTATTCAATGATGAAGAAGGCTGGTACAAGACGCATCGGCTGGGCGGCTACACATGGATATTAGCCGGTATTGTCAGCATTCTTCATCCACTACACAATCTTGTTTTTGTAACCGTTCCGCTAATCATTTTTCTGGTTGGCATTGTCCCGTTGGTCTATTCGCTTGTCCTCTATTTTAAGAGGAAACGAAGCAATTAAAGGAGGTAATACTTATGAAGTCCGCAACGAAGCATATTGTTATCAGCACCATTTTGTGTGCATTGACGCTGGTAGTCTTTCTCGCTTTCTATAACCGCCTGCCGGCGTCTATCCCCGTCCACTTTGATTCTACCGGAGTTGCAAATTCTTTCTGGCCCCGCAATGTTGTAGTGTTCGGCGTCCCTGTGGCTTGCGTCCTGCTGAACCTCATTTCTGGCTTTACCGTAAGGCAGAAAGAGAATGCAAAGCCGTATATGTACTATATCATGGCTGTTGTTGCATTCGTAGCAACGGGCATCATGATTTATTTGGGGATGAAGTGAATTTCCCCAACAAGAACTTTGGTGGCGGAACGGTTATTTTTTTTTTTGAGTTTCATTTTGAAATTTTTCTAAATAAAGGCAAGGAATGCTATGTTACAAATCAAGAACTTATCCAAAAGCTACGGTGCGAAAAAGGCTGTAAGCAACCTTAGTTTTGTCGTGGAAGATGGCGACATAATGGGCTTCATCGGAAAGAATGGAGCTGGCAAAACCACAACATTGAAAGCCTGTTTAGGTATCATCGGCATTGACGAGGGAGAAATCCTTTTGGATGGAACTTCTGTCCTAAAAGAACCGTTGGCTTGTAAGCAGAAGATGGCGTATGTGCCAGATAATCCCCAGCTTGACGAGTATATGACAGGATTGCAGTATATCAACTTTATCTGTGATATTTACGAAGTACCGTCCAAGATGCGGAAACAAAACTTCGAGAAATTGGCCTTGGCTTTTCAGATGGGGCCGCATTTGAATAACTTGATTTCCTCTTACTCCCACGGCATGAAACAGAAACTTGCGCTGATTGCCGCCTTTTCACACACGCCTAAACTGCTGATATTGGATGAACCTTTCGTCGGATTAGACCCGGAGGCATTTGTGATCCTGAAAGAGCAGATGAAAGAACTCTGTGCAAGTGGAAATTCCGTTCTGTTTTCAAGCCATATTCTTGATGTGGTAGAAAAGGTGTGCAATAAAGTGTCCGTTATTAAGCATGGACAATTACTGTATTCCGGCAGGACAACAGAAATCGTTGGAACAAAGGGTTTGGAAGAAGTATTTATGGAGATGAATGGCGATGAAATTTCTGTTACCCCTACTAAGGAATAATCTTTTGCAGCTATCTCATGCCAATCAGCTTCGATATGCAGATACAAAGAACCGCACAAAAACGATCACTTTGTATATGCTTATAGCCGCGATCCTAATGGGATTGCTTGCATACCTGATTTACTCCTTGAAAATCATTTATTCTATTGCGTGGTCGTTGGAAGAAGTAGTCATAGAACTTGTTGTTCCTATGGCGCTAATCTGCGTGATACTCAATATTGCGATTAGTGTTTTTTGGGGAAGCGGCCTGCTCCTTAGCGATACTAACATTGACAGTGTGCTTGCGCTTCCAATTCCGCTGCGTACATTGATACTCTCAAAATTGAGTGTCTTGTTTATAGTTGAAGTAGCCCTTACTGCGGCTCTGCTGCTTCCTATGATGGTGCTGTTTGGCCTGACCGCAGATATGGGATTTCCGTTTTATCTAATTGTGCTTGAAATAACAATCCTCTTTCCTGTCATTCCCGGCCTTTTGGGAACAATGATCGGAACACAGATTTACCGCATCTTGAAAAGTTCCTCTGCTCGTATCGCCCGACTAAAGGCAGCGGCGGCTATTCTGGTTTTGTTTGCATTTATGATCTTTATGTTCTGCAAATTCCCTGATATAGCTGCCGGAAATTTTGGGGATGTTATTTCTACCTCGACTTTTACACTTTATGCAGGCCGGTATATTCACCGATTGCTTAACGGGGACTATCTGTTGATAGGTTTATACTTCGGCGGGGTATTCCTGATAGGCGTTACTCTGCTCTATGGTCTAATCAAAATATTTCGTAACTGGTATAGCAATGATGCAATACAAGGCTCAAAAAGTCAGCCCGTCGATTGGAACAAAGAAACCACGGAACAGCACAGCCCGGTATCTGCTCTTTTAGAAAGAGAGCGCACACGTTATTTTTCGCTTCCAGTATATCTAACCAATACCGCCTGCGGATTGCTTTTTGCTGCGGTCTTTGTTCTGCTGGTTGTTTTAATGTCGGATAAGATCACACCATACATTTATCAGTTGGCCGAATATTTTCAGGTGCCTTTTGCTGATTATGATGTGCTGTTCATATATGCTTTTTCTATCTTGACAACAATATCCTGCACAACCTATGTCAGTATTTCTATCGAGGGGAAACAGATTGAAATACTGAAATCCTTACCCATTGCGGCAAAGAGCCTCTTTCGAGTAAAGCTGCTGCACCATCTCTCAATGTCTGTACCGACAATTTTTGTTTTGAATACCATCATGGCATTGTATTTGCAATGGTCTTTCCCTAAAGCTATGCTGGGGTATGCTTTTCCTTTGCTATGTTCGGTGCTGATTGGAATGATAGGCTACATCTTAAATCTTATTTTCCCAAATTTTGAATGGGAGAATGTCACCCACATTATCAAGCAAAGCCTACCAGCGATTTTGACAGCATTGATTGGAGTTGTAGTTACCTGCGGAACGGCATATTTGTTGTTGAGATTTTTCCCAAGTTCTTTGTTTATCGGGAGTTGGATTGCCTGTGCAATCATTTTACTGTTGTTTTTAGCAATGGTGACGTGGGTAGACAAAAAAGGTCAGTATTTATATTACAAAGTTTAATCAAGGATTGAAGGGAGTTTTGATTATGTGGTTTATCTGGATTATGTGGGTGATTGTGGCAATCGCTATTATCGCTACGATTATCTTGTTGACGGGCAAAGGAAGTATGTTGGTTTCAGGATTTAATACGAAAAGCCCCGAAGAACGTGCGAAATACGATAAGGAAAAGGTAAGCAAGCAGACTGGATTGCTTATGATTTTCGTCGATGTTGGGTTGCTGGCCTTGACATCGTACATTCAATTTCGGGCCATCCCGGCGATACAGAATATCACTATTTCGGACTATGGCACGGAAATAACTATTGTCGCGCTGGGTATCTGTGCATATATCATTGTTATCGGCATTTGGGCTGCTATGCGTGGTTTCAAGAACTGCAAGAATGACGGTACAAAGCAATGATCGAAACATGGATATTGTGTCCAGTATGCGATTCCAAAACGCGAGTACGAATACGAGAAGATACAGTTCTTGAAAACTTCCCGTTGTACTGTCCCAAATGCAAGCATGAAACATTGATCTCCGCACGACAACTGAATATATCTGTTATCAAAGAGCCAGACGCACAGACGCAGAGCCGGTAATGCACAAGGTGAATTCACTTGTGATTATCGGTTCTTTTTTTCAGTATATGATGAGAACCTGCCCCGACTAAGGGGAAATAAAAAAGCCGTTGGTTGGAGCAGGTGACTCTTTGCGCCCATTTTGAACCGGCGGTGTTTGAGAAAATCAAGGCCGCCGGCTCTTTTTGCTTATCAAAGCGTTTCATCGTCCGTATGGCGGCCATAGGAGGATGCCGCCATGCGCCTGATATTCTATCGAACGCCTAGCTTTGAACTGTCAAAAAAAGCCTTGCTCCCGCACAGGGTCAGCAGGGCTTTTACTATGTACTATACAATGTAGCTGCTGCGCGTTTAATACTGCCATTATGCCCGGTTGGCCGTTTTCGGTTTGCTGGGCTTTTCTGTTGCCACCTGAAAATCTGCCTGTTTCAAAAAATATTTTTGGAAATTTTCAAAAAAGCGGGCAGAATCGGGTGTTTCAGGTGTCATATTAGCGGAAAGGGAAAAATCCACCCGACATCCCCACGGAAAGGGGGTGAGAAGATGGAAGCTATCCCTCGCAACGATGGCGAACAGTACCGATTCGATGCGTTCTGCAAAGCGGTGCTGCGAAATGAGGCCCGGAACTATCACCGAAATAAGAAACGTCTGCTTGACCGTGAAAAGTCATTCAGCGTTCTTTCGTTGGAAGAACTGGGGCAGCTCACGAGTGTAGACCATTATCCAAGTGAAGAATTTGTATTTTCATCCTACGGCTGTGATCTGCACATCGACAATGAACTTGTTGCCAATGCGTTTGCCGCTCTGCCAAAGCAAGAACAAAGCATTCTGATTCTGTTTTGCGTTCTGGAACTGGGCGATGGCGAGATTGGCGACCTCATGGGAATGTCCCGGAGTGCTGTACAGCGCCACCGGACAAAAACGCTGAACGAGCTGCAAAAAAAGCTAAAGGCGCACTTGCCGGAGGGAGGTTAGGCGTAAATGAATTCCTATGAACACACGAGCAGAGAGTTTTTACCGCTCTCGGTGATTCGCTCTGCCTGCGCTGGGGACCCCGATGCAGTTGAACAGGTTTTGCGACATTACAGAGGCTATATCATCAAGCTCTGTACAGGCATTTTCTATGACAAGCACGGTCAGCCTCATGTGTGCATAGACGAGTACATGAAACGCCATCTGGAAATCAAACTGATTTCTTCTATTGTAACCAAAGCCGAAACGGTCTGACCCTTTCCACGTTTCGGGAAGCACCTTGAAAAATATGCCCGCAGGACAACGGCGGTGCATCATAGGGCAAACGGATACGTTGCTGTCTGTATCGAGCCGGACGGCGGGTGCGCCACGATGCTTTTCTCTGAAAAGTGGAGCGATCACCACCACGCCGCAATGCAAGCGCGGCTGCTTGCGGGCCATGACATACAGGCAGGCTGATACTCCCTTACCGTCAAAGTCCGAGCGTTCAGAGCGTCGCAGGCAATGAGTAGGGCTGCATGAGGAATGCAGGGGTGAGATTCCCGTGGGCTGCTGCCAGCAGCCGTCCGTTGGCTCATTTTTTGATTTTTAAGAAAGGGGATTTTACGATGCAAGCGAAAAAGACAAACCCTGAAAAAACAAAAAATCCAGAGATACTTACTCTGGATTCAACTTATCGTATTGGCAATCGCTCCTTTATCGTTGAGCCGGTGTTCAAAGAAGAAAGCTCCCAGACCTTAGGAGAAGTTCTTCTCCGGCTGATGAAATCCGAAAGCGAAAAATTATAATGACCTTTCGGGAGGCAGCGGACAGAGAAAGCGGATTGTGTTATAATATAGGTGTACAAGTGAATTTGCTATTCGACTGTCCCAAGAAAGGAGCGAGTATGAAACAGTCGAGTAACAAGAAATCCCGTGAAGCAACCGCTTTTCTCTATGAGCGTCTTTCCCGTGATGATAATTTGGAGGGCGAGAGTTACAGCATCGGCAACCAAAAGAAGCTGCTCACCAAAGTTGCAAAGGAAAAAGGCTATACCAATCTGGTTCACTTTCTGGATGATGGCATTTCCGGCGTGACCATGAACCGTCCCGGTTTCGTTGAAATGATGCAGCAGCTTGAACAAGGGAAAGCCTCCGCTGTGTTCGTCAAAGACCTTTCCCGTCTGGGCCGAAACTATATCGAGGTCGGGCGGCTGACAGAAGAATTTTTCCCAGACCATGACATCCGACTTGTTGCCGTTTCGGACAACATCGACACGGCCGAGGGAGAAAATGAACTGGCACCCATCCGAAATCTGTTCAATGAGTGGTACGCCCGTGACATCAGCAAGAAACGCCGTATCAGTAATAAAATCAAAGGCAACTCCGGCGAACCGATGGGACTTCCTCCCTATGGATATATCAAGGACCCGAACAATCCCAAGCATTGGGTCATTGATGAAGAAGCTGCACAAGTTGTCCGGCGCATTTTTGATATGACGTTGGAGGGCTTTGGTACGGAACAGATTGCCACCCAGTTTGAAAAGGAAGGCATCCTGACGCCGCAGGCCTACTGGATTCAGAAAGGCATCGGCCGTCCCGGAAAGAGCAAAACGCGGCCCGCTACCAAGTGGAATGGCTCCACGATTACCCATCTTCTGTATCAGCAGGAGTATTGCGGGGATATTCTGAACTTCAAAACCTACTCCAAGTCCTACAAGAACAAAAAGCGGATTCATAACGACCCGGAAAATTGGGTAGTGTTCCAAGATGTTCACGAACCCATTATTGAACGTGCCGTGTTTGAACAGGTACAGCAGAAGCGCGGAAAGATGCGCAAACGCCGTACCAGCAACGGAGAACACAATATGTTCTCCGGCCTGCTTGTCTGCGCAGACTGCGGCTGCAATCTGCACTTCCACTTCAATCAGGGCAACCCGGAAATCAAGTATTTCAACTGCTCCAACTACAAGGGCAACCGTGGCACCTGCCAATCCACCCACTACATCCGTGTAGACTTTCTGGAAGAAGTGGTGCTGGGCGAGATTCGGCGGCTGACCAAGTTTGCCAGCCTCTACGAGGACGACTTTCTGAAAGCTGTTATCGGGCACTCCCAGCAGGCGGACGAAGCCGACCGCAAGCTGAAAGAGAAAGAGTTGAAAGCACTCCTTGCCCGTGATGAAGAACTGGACGGCCTCTTTGAGCGCATCTATGAGGACAATGTTTCCGGCAAAATCTCTGACGAACGCTTTTCCAGAATGTCCCGGAGATATGAGGACGAGCAAAAGGAGCTGACCGAGAAAATCAAACAGCTCCGCTCCGAAATCGAAAAGCAGAGCAGCCGTACTATGACAACGGATATGTTCATCAGTCTGGTTCGCAAGTACACCAGAGCGAAAAAGCTGACACCCCGGATGCTGAACGAACTGGTGGAAAAAATCGAAGTGTTCAATGCAGAAAAGGTCAACGGTGTATGGGAGCAGCGGCTCCGCATTCACTACAACTGCGTGGGCACCATCGAGATTCCAAGCGCACTTCCTTTGCCGACACCCGATGTGTCGGTGAATACAAGAAAAGGCGTAGTTGTGAACTACGCCCCCTGTGATGTCGCTATTTAGCAAATAAAAAATGACGAATGTTCTTTGACAGCTAAATGCTGTAAGAACATTCGTCATGGTGCGGATGAAGGGATTTGAACCCACACTCTTTTAAGGGAACTAGAACCTGAATCTAGCGCGTCTGCCAGTTCCGCCACATCCGCATATTCTGTTTGCCGCAGGGCTTGCCCTGACGACGTGTTTTATTATAGCCCGATTGCACCAAAAAGTCAAGCGTTTTTTACAAAAAAATCAAAAATTTTCCAAAAGCCGGGATTTGCCAAACCGCCGTCGGTTTGGCGCAAAACCCGCTTTACATTTTGCACGATTCTGTTATAATAAAGAAAAACAGCAAAAATCTTGCTGAAAACGGAGGGATATCTATGTGGACAAGACAACTGCTGAAAACCAATGCCCGCAGCGCGTTAAGCGGGCGGTACTGGCGCGGGTTCTGGGTGTGCCTGCTGGTAAGCCTGGCTTCGGGCGGGGTATTTACCGTAAAAAACAATGTGGACACCGTCCGAGGTGGGTACGATTACAGCTTTATGTACGGTATGCCGGACGAAACGCTGGCGCTGATTCTGGGCATTGCGCTGCTGGTGTTTGTGCTGAGCTGTTTGTGGCAGATTTTTGTGCTCGGACCGCTGAACGTGGGTCTTGCCCGCTATTTTATGGAAAGCCGTCAGGCCCTTGCCCCCTTCGGCACGGTGACAGGCATTTTTCGCACCCCGTATCTGAATGTCGTTAAGGTCGGCTTTTTGACCCGGCTGAAGATCGCACTGGGCAGCCTGCTGGTGATCCCCGGCATCTATTGGAGCTACTGCTACACGCTGGTGCCCTTCCTGCTGGCAGAAAACCCCTATATGACCCCCCGCCGCGCCATGGAACTGAGCAAGGCGATCATGGAGGGCGAAAAGTGGAACTACTTTGTGCTGATGCTCAGCTTTATCGGCTGGTATCTGCTGTGCGGGATCACAATGGGAATCGGCACCTTCTTCCTGGCGCCTTACATCAATGCTACGGAGGCGGAGTTTTACGCCGCGATGCGCAGCAAGGCGTTTGCGATGGGCTTGTCCAACGCGCAGGAGTTGGGCGGCTTTGTTACCCACGGCGACGTGGTGCTGTAATTCCCTGCCTATTATAAAAGAAAGCGACTGCCTTTTGGCAGTCGCTTTTGTTTTACTTGACTTGGCTGGGGTGCGGGATCGGCGGCATTTTGGCAAACAGCGTTTTCAGTACCAGCGGGGTGGCAACGCTGGAAACCACGATCAGCAGGATGACGGCGGTAAAGTAGACCGAGTCTACCACGCCGACCTCCAGGCCCTTTTTGGCCACGATCAGGGCAACCTCGCCGCGGGTCATCATGCCCACGCCGACCTTGAGGGCATCGCCCCACTCGAAGCGGCAAATCTTGGCGGCCACGCCGCAGCCGATGACCTTGGTGGCCAGCGCAACCACAACAAAGCAGACGCTGAACAGCAGAATTTCGGGGGTCAGGCCGCTGATATCGGTTTTCAGGCCGATGCTGGCAAAGAACACAGGGGCAAAGATGACGTAGTTGCTGATGTCAACACGGCGCTCAACATAGGGGGCATCGGACATGGTGCACAGCACGATGCCGGCAATGTAGGCGCCGGTGATGTCGGCAATGCCGAAATACTGTTCAGCCAGGTAGGCCATGGCAAAGCAGAACGCCAGGCTGACGATGGTGATGCGCTGGGTGTGCGGGTTGCGGGCGTCCAGCCACTTCATGACATAGTGGATGACAAAGCCGATGCCGATGGCGACCAGGAAGAACAGCACCGTGTCCAGCAGCACACCGCCGAGGCTGGAGCCTTCGCCGGAGCTGGCACCGATAACGCAGGTCAGTACGATGATGCCGATGACGTCGTCAATGACTGCCGCACTGACGATGGTGGTGCCGAGGAAGCTCTTGAGGTGCCCCAGCTCCTGCAGGGTCGCCACCGTGATGGACACGCTGGTGGCTGTCATGATGGTGCCGATGAACAGGGCACGGAAAAACTCCGGCGTGCCGACCGCGGCAAAGCCGTAGAAAGCGCTGTACAGCAGCGTGCCGCCGACCAGCGGCACAAACACACCCACACAGGCGATAAAGGTGGCGATGGGGCCTGCCTTGAGCAGCTCCTTGATGTTGGTGCCGAGGCCTGTGGTGAACATCAGCAGAACAACGCCGATCTCCGCAAAGGTGGAAAGGGCGTCGCTGCCCTGCACAAGGTTCAGCATGCACGGCCCGATGAGCAGACCGGCCAGAATCTCGCCAACGACCTGCGGTGCGGCAAACTTGCGCGCTACGAGGCCGAAGAACTTGGCGCTGAGAATAATGATCGCTAAATCACGAAAAATTGTATACATACAGTCATCTCCTTCTATAAAACCACTCTAGTTTTAGCACGGATCGATGCGGTTTGCAAGGGGACGGTGAAAATTTAGAGATATGAACAAATTTTGAAAACTCGGTGGACAAAAAATACAGGAAAAATATTTTGAAAAATCGCTTGACATTCGACATGTTCTTTGCTATAATAACCCATGCAGTCAGTTGACGGCGCAAGTGAATATGTGGAAAGATGGCTGAGCTGGTCTAAGGCGCACGACTGGAAATCGTGTAGGGCCCCTAAAGCCCTCAAGGGTTCGAATCCCTTTCTTTCCGCCATAAGCCCATGACAAAAAAGATGTCATGGGCTTTTTTCTTTGTTGTATCGTGCAAAAACAGCAAAATCGACGAGTCATTTTTGAAGCACATTTTTTAGAGATGTCCAACCGTTTTAAAGCGGTTGGGCTTTTTTGTCGGGCGCTTTGGGGCGAGTCTTCCCTCCCCTGCCGCCCGATTTTGCAGTTTTTCAGCAAAAATTTCAACTTTTTTCTGCTGTTTTCAGAATGTTTTCAATTTCCCTGTAGCCGTTGGCTGCGGGGATTTTTCGTTTTTTTCGGCAGTTTTCCGTTTGTTTTCAGATTTTCTATTTTATACCTATTATAATAAGGAGGATTTTCACTATGAGCATCATTATCGGCATCGACCACGGCTACTACGCCATCAAAACAGCCCACTGCTCGTTCCCGGCAGGACTGACAAGCTACGGAGAACACGAACCCTACACCCGCCAAGGACTCTTAGAGTTTGGCGGGTGCTTTTTTGTTTGTGGCTCCGGGCGGCAGCCTATCCAGCGGGACAAGACCGTAAACGACAACTACTACCTGCTGACACTGGCAGCTATCGCAAAGGAGATTCAGCAACGCGGCTTGCCGCCCGAATGTTCTGTGCGCATTGCGGCGGGGCTGCCGCTGACCAGTTTCGGGCGCGACAAACCCAAGTTCAGAGATTATCTGCTGCGAAGCAACCAGCCTGTGAACTACAAGTTCGAGGGCGTGGAGTACAGCATTACCATCGAAGAAGTTGCCATCTTCCCCCAAGGCTACGCCGCCCTTATGACCGAAGTAGGGCTTTTGCAGGACGAACCGTCCATGCTCCTTATGGATTTGGGCGGCTGGACGGTGGATCTCATGCGCATCGACAACGCTATTCCTGTAGCTGACACTGCCCACAGCTTGGAACTCGGCATGATCCGCTGCGTAGATGACATCCGGGAGCAGGTGCGGCGCGAAACCGGGCTGTCCCTCACGGATGCCCAAATCGAAAATATGCTGGCGGGTCACCCCTGCACGGTCAGCGATGTGGTGCGTGGCATTGTGAATCAGCAGGGGCACAAGTACACAGAGCATCTGCTGTCTGCCACGATGGAAGCCGGCTTCGACCTGCACGCTATCCCCGCCGTGTTGCTGGGCGGCGGCGCATCGGTGGTGAGCCGCAACCTCAGCCCAAAAGACGGGCTTTGTAAGACGATTTTTCTACTGGACGATAAGGTGAACGCAGTAGGGTTCGAACGCGCGTTGACCGCCGTGTCGCGCCGTAAAAGCGAGGTATGAAACGCCCGCAGTATGTTTTCCGTCCGAACCTAAACGACCCGCAGCACCGCCGCGCATGGGCGTTGCTGCAGCAGATGCCGTCAGTTCGCCGCAAGGAGTTTCTGGTGCAGAGCATCCTTGAGGCAGAGCAGACAGATAGGCTGGAAAAAAGCATCCGCAAGGTTGTGCGGGAGGAATTGCAGGCAGTCAACATAACCAACGCTGTTCCAAGCCCACCGCCAGCGAATGCTATACCAGACTCTGCGCTCGATTTCCTGAATTCACTGTAGGGGGTGATTCCAATGTTTTAATAATAGGTAGAAAAGCAGAAGGCAAAAGGAGGTTTATACATTATGAATGGTAAAAAAATCTTGTTTGGTGCAGCCTGTGACGGGCTGCTTTTGTTTTTGATGAGGGGCGCCTATTAAGCACCTTCGCAGATCCGGCAAACATCCCCATCGGGAGTTGTGCCCTTGATCAAGTTCGTGGATATGTTCTCCGGCATCGGCGGTTTCCGCGAAGGGCTGACCCGTGCCGGAGGATTTGAATGCGTAGGGCACTGCGAAATCGACAAATACGCCAACCGCAGTTACAACGCCCTGTTTGACACGAAGGGAGAGTGGTTCATTGAAGATGCCCGAAAAGCCGACCCCAGCGCCATGCCCGATTTCCAGTTACTCTGCGGCGGATTTCCTTGCCAGACTTTCAGCATTGCAGGCTCCCGAAAAGGATTTGGTGATCCGCGAGGCACTCTCTTCTTTGAGCTTGCCCGGTTGGCTGAAGCCCGGAAGCCTCCGTATCTGCTGTTTGAAAACGTACCCGGACTGCTTAACCATGACGGCGGGCGGACATTTGCGACCATCCTCAATACGCTGGACAGACTGGGGTATGCTGTCGAATGGCAATGTCTTAACAGCAAAGATTTTGGCGTCCCGCAGTCAAGAAAGCGTGTGTACATTATCGGATATCTTGATGAGCGATGCCGAGGAAAAGTATTTCCTTTCACCGAAACAGCAGGAAGTTCTCTTATTCAAACCCACGGCGGGCACCAAGGAGAGCGAGTCTACTCCCCCGAAGGACTGAGTTGTACGCCGGCTGCTGATCCGGGTGGCTTCGGTGGCAAAACCGGGCTGTATGAGGTGGGCGTGCCGATCAAGTGCGCCACCAAGACCGGCTACCAGTTGGCACAGGTCGGTGACAGCATTGACCTGAGCTACTCCACTGTCAATACTCGGCGCGGGCGGGTGGGCAAGCAAATTGCCCACACCCTCACCACCGGCTGCCGACAGGGTACGCTGAATTTTATCGACCTGAACCCCGACCCGAAAATCACAGAGGTCGCGCGGTGCGTAAACGCCAGAGTCGGCAACGGTATCCGAACGCATCGCGGGGAATCCTCCGGCGTTCTGTGTGAGGGGCGCATCCGCCGTCTGACACCGTGCGAATGTCTGCGGCTGCAGGGCTGGGCAGATGACCGCATCGACACGGTGCTTGCCATCCAGAGCGATAACCAAGCCTACAAGCAGGCCGGAAACGGCGTGACGGTCAATGTAATCGAGGCCATCGGCCGCCGCATTGCCGCCATGGACGCAGAACTGCGGGGTGAGCAAAACGCCCCTTGATTTCAAAGACCAGTATTTCGGCTGCGAAATTGAACTGACCGGGATAAACCGCGCCACGGCAGCCCAAACGCTGGCCGACCTGTTTGGCACCCGCGCCGAGCATTCCGGCGGCGGCTACGATGCCTACCGCGTCAAAGATTTGGACGGTAAAGAGTGGAAAATCGTCCGGGACGGCAGCATTCACCCGGAAGGATATTTGCGCTCCTCTACTTCGGGCGAGTATAAAGTTGAGTTGAACTCCCCCAAGCTGGAATACGCTGAAATGGAAAAGCTGCAGGAGGTTGTCCGCGCACTGCGCCGTGCAGGCGGAAAGGTCAATTCATCCTGCGGTATGCACGTCCATGTGGATGCAAGCAAGCACACGCCACAGAGCCTCAAAAATGTGCTGTCCATCATGTATTCCAAAGAGGACATTCTATTTGCAGCACTCAAAGTCAACCCTGCCCGCATCGACAGTTACTGTCAGGCGGTGGATGAGCCGATTCTGGAAGAAATCCGCAAGCTGCCCAGCGGTGCAAGTATGGATCAACTGAAGGATCGCTGGTATCGCGGGCGGGACGGGAGTGACTATCACTTCGACCAATCTCGATATCATGCCTGTAATTTACACTCTGTGTTTTATCACGGCACGGTCGAATGGCGGTTGTTCAACTCCACGCTGCATGCAGGCGAGGTCAAAGCCAATATTGTTCTGGCTATGGCGATCTCGGCGCAGGGCATCAACCAGAAGTACACGCAGTTCCGAAAAACGCCCATCGGGGATAATCCGGCGTTCACCTTCCGCACCTTTCTGCTGCGGCTGGGACTCATCGGTCCGGAGTACAAAAATGTGCGGATGCACCTGCTGAAGAACCTGCCCGGTGACAAGGCGTGGCGGCACGATAAGTCGCTATATCCCAGCAACCAAGCAAGGCTCCGCACTGACGAGGCCAGATAGGAGAAGAAATGTCCCGAAAAGAATATTTTGCCTATGGCTCTAATCTGAATTTTGAGCAGATGGCTTACCGCTGCCCGGAGGCAACCGCCGTGGGTATCGCCAAGCTGGACGGCTATGAGCTGGCGTTCCGGCGCGGCTACCTGACGATTTTGCCCAAAGAGGGCGCAACCGTCGAAGGGCTGATCTGGTCGATCACCGACCATGACGAATCCCAGCTTGACTGTTACGAGGGTTACCCGACATTCTATGATAAGGAGACCCTGACGGTCACGGATGCAGACGGCGCACCGCACGAAATTATGGTTTACACCATGAACGCACCGTACCGCGACCAGTTGCTCCCGGTCAGCAGCCGCTACAATGCGGTTGTTTTGCAGGGGTGTCTGGATGCCGGTATTTCTCCGCAGCAGTTCTATGATGCTGACGAAAAATACAGAAAAGCCTACAAGGCCAGAGCCGCGCCTGCCCCTAAGAAACACACTCCCGAACGCTAACCCCGCCCGCTGCACCCCGCAGCGGGCTTTTTCTTTTGCAACAAAAGGAGAAATTCGTATGAAGAACAAACACAGAATAAAGCAGGGCTTGTCGCTGCTGCTGGCGGGTGGAATTGCGCTCACAAATCTGGGCGCAGCGCTGCCCGCCTTTGCAGAGGATGCCGCAGCAACCCCCGAAACTGCGCAGACGGCAGCCCTTGACCCGGACGCGGCGGTTTTGTACGCCGACCTGCCGGATGCACCTGCCGGGTCCTACATCGGCAGCGAGGGGCTTCCGGTTGCGACAGGGCAGACAAAAATCAGCCTGTCGCTGTGGGCGGACGGTCAGTTGGAGCAGGACAGCCACCTTGACCCGGATGCCCTGAACAGCGGCGACAAAACCGTGACCGTACCCTTGACCGGGGATACCGACTATGCCATTGTGCCGCTTATGGCGCAGGTTGAATACCCAGCAGACGGTTCCCGAACCGATGTGCTGCTGCCCGAAAATGTCACGCTGCTGGACTATTACGGCGAGCCAACGCAGGACACAACCGTTCTGCACAGCGAGTATGCGGAAACCTCTGCCGCTGCCACAGGGCTGTATCTGCTGACCGACGGTGATTTCACGGCGCAGCTTGTCTACACTGCCCCGGACGGTAATGCGCTGACCCAAAATCTGAATGTCGTAATTGACCGCAGCAGCACGGCAGCCCCTCCGTTTGCGGATATGGGGGTTGCACCTTACGCAGGACGCCCCACCCCGTCTGTGACAAGCGGGCGCATCACCAAGGTGGCAAAAGTCAACGCCACATGGTTGATTTGGTTTAACGGCGAACCTGCCTACTGCTGCACCCACGGCGCCAACGGTCAGCCCAACGGCTGCCCGCCGTACAGCTATTCCCACACCTCCACGGTGGGCGCAGACCAGTGCATCCCCGGTGACCATTACGGCAACCAGATTCGCATTTGGGGCGGGCTGAACCAGCTTTCTCTGGACGAGGACGGTGATTTTCCCGCTGTTTTTTGCGCGGAAGAAGAGGAGGAACCCTCTGTCTCGGATTTTTGCGAAATGATTTACGACGATCTGCAGCTGTATATTATGCAGCACTACCCCGACAGCCGGGCGGCTGCGCTTTACCGGGAATCGGCAGAGGAACTGTTGAACGGGGTGCAGACCTATACCGCCGAAGCGGGATATTACACCTACATTTATCAACCCGCCGCCAGTGGGTGGCAGACGGTCGCCTTGATTGGTCCCGCCATCGAGGGAGAAGAACCGGAGCCGGAACCCGTGCCGCAGGAGTACTATGCCAACTGGCAGGCTCCCGCCCAGACTGCCGGCGGCAGCTTTGATCTGACATTCACTGTCAACACCGACAAGTACCAGCTGAACACGCTGGAAAAGGTGGACGGGGCGGTCATTACCGTCACGCCCAGCCGGACAAGTGGCAGCGTGGATGGCGGCAGCTGGCAGATGACTCCTGCCGGATCGCAGACTATCACCACCAGCGGTCACACGCAGGATAATAACTACCATTTGGACGGCGGCGATGGTTCTGCTACATGGACAGTACATTATGAGGTGTCCAAGACCAGCACCAGCACACTCAGCGGGCAGGAAGGACCGTTCACCAGCCAGGCTGAAGCGGATGCTGCTGCCGAGGCTGCCAAAAATGCAGCCATCAACCAACTAAAAAACGAAGCACAAGGTATGGTAGATGCCGCCATCGCCTCGGCGCGGGCACAGCTTGCAAATATTACGTTTAGCTACGATGAAATCACCATCCCTCACGGCTTTGATTCCACGCCCGGCGCTTTGGGTAGCCACCAGTTGATTACTGTTCCCGCCAACAGCAGCAACGACTACCAGATGCAGAACGATGAATGGTCTGTAAAGGTGTCGATTGATAAAATCGACAGCGAGACCAAACAGCAGATTCACGGGGATGCCGAGTTCGCCATTTTCGAGTGGGATACCGTTCGGCAGTGCTATATTCCGGCAGGCGGGTACAACCGGTACAAAGTCGAGCGCCAAGCAGATGGCACTTACAAGGTCATCAACCACAGCGACTATGCGGGCGGTTTGGATGATTTATTCTACACCCAGCGCAACGAGGGCAAGTTTGTCATCGTGGAAAGCCGCGCACCCAGTGGGTACTATGGTGACTGGTCGGATGTAAACGCTCCCGGTACAGCCGGTTCCGTGCTGGGCAAGCGGGCGTATGCCTTTGAAATTACCAAATCATTGGACGCCCAGACGATTTGGCTGGGGAACGCCGATTATAACGCCGACATCACCACGACCAACAGCGGCGGCACGCTCATCGACACCGGCGAGGGCGTGGTCACCATTACCTTTGGCAGCCGCAAGGCAGATAAGACCTACGCCACAGACCCCACGGGCATTGCCAACAACGAAGATTCCTACACCATGCACGCCAATGCCGACAAGATGCAGAACGACCGTGTCCTCGGCAATATTCTGCTGACAAAAGTGGACTTGGACGCCGCGCGGTATCTGGCTGCGGGCAGCAACGGAGATACCACGCTGGAAGGTGCTGTGTACGATCTGTACGCCGCTGACACGATTGAACACCCGGACGGTGTTTCGGGTGTGGTGGATTACTCCAAAATCACCGATGCCAACGGCACATCCCTTTGGCACACCACTGTCCTTACCAACGGCGGTTGGGATACCGATTACCTGCCCATTTTGCAGAAAGACCGGCTGGTAGCCTCTGCAAAAATCACTGATGGCAAACTGGCGTTTGCCAACCTGTATATGGGCAGATATTACCTTGTGGAACGTGGCACAGGGCTTGTTCTGCCCATAGATGGCAACGGAAAACTGTACATTACTGGAAAGTACCCACAGCTTAATAAGAAACTGGAACGCACCGGAAAATACAGCGATTTGGCGCGGGAAAACGAAGAGTACACCGACTACATCTACAAAAACCAGTATTCTGCAGTAGCCGAAAGCCGCAAGCTGAACGGCAGCAAGGCGTGGGATGGCTATTATCTATCCCACGCCAAAGGCTACCTCTGCGACGAGGTCAACCACTACAAAACGCTGACCTACGCAGACGAGTCCGCCTACCACATCCACGCCGGGCAGGAAAGTCAAGACGAAGTGCTGAAATCTGGTTTTAGTTTGCAAAAGTTGGTTTCGACCACCGGTCAGCCAAGCCCGGCACTGAAATTAGAGGGTGCGGGCTTTACTGTCTATCGTATTTCCAAATTGAGCAAGGCGGCGCAGTTCAAGCAGAATCCGGATGGCAGCTACGATGCCGCCAGCATCCTGTCCGCCTACCGCAAAGACAATTACGATAACGCAACACTAAAATACGATTTCCGCGCCGAGGGGCAAGCCATCGCCAATATGTTCGAGAACAACACCGACACGGTCAACGCCTATAACGCGACCTTGACCGCAGACGGCGACTACGCCAACGGCAGGGGCAACGGCTGGATGCCCACGGATCAGCCCGCCGAGTATAGGCTGGGAGAAATGTTCACGAACGACGAGGGCATTTTCCGCGTGGAAGGCTTGCCCTATGGGCAATACCTTGTCGTGGAAACCACCATCCCCAAGGATGTGTTCCAGTGTGATCCGTTCATCGTGACAGTGGACGCCAACAGCCCGCAGAGCCGATTCACGATTCCTGCGGGCAGCGTCACCACCGCCAGCAACGACTACATGACCTACAACATTCTGGACGAAGAATTAGAGGGTTACTTGCAACTCATCAAGACCGATACAGAAACCGGCAAAGCGGTCAAAATCGCCAACACCTCTTTTGCCTTGTACAAATTAGATGACAAGGGTAATAAGACCCGCATTTCCATGATCGACCCTGCCAGCGGCAGCGCCAGCAAGAAAACGGATGTGTTCTACACCGATGCAGACGGTCTTATGAAAACACCCGAAAAACTTCCGCTTGGCAGATATTTGATTGAAGAATTGCAAGGTCCGGAAGGGTACTATAACGATCCTGCCTACTCGGTGGAGTTTGAAATCAAGTCTGCCCGCGTCTGGCAAGTCGTGGGCAATGCTACCAACGACATGGACGAGTACATCGTCACGGAGAAATACTGCAACCACGAGACCCTCGGTCAGCTTACCATTCGTAAGCTGGGCAATGTGCTGACCGACTACCAAGATGGACAGTTCATCTACACGCAGGACAACCTCACAGGCGCGGTGTACGAAATTCACGCTGCAGCCGACATTGTCACACCCGACCGCCAAGGCACCTACTGGTATAAGGACGGTGACCTTGTCGCCACCGTTACCACTGGTGCGGAGGGTCAGGTGGACGAAGTAAAATTCAGCCCCACCCGCACACAGGCTACCTACGATTTCCTCACTGTCAGCCATAATGGCACTAAAGGCGAAGTCACCGTGACCCTGCCGCTGGGCAAGTACATCATTACCGAGGTCAAAGCGCCGTATGGTTTTGTGCTGACCCAGCAGAGCTACACTGTGGAATTTGGCTGGGACAACCAGAAAAATGACATTGTGCTGGCAAAAACTATTGTCAGCCACGAGCAGGACGGCGACAAGGAATGTTCGTACAGCATAGTGAATGTCAGGGATGCCTCGGATGCCCACAAGAATGGGCAGACGCTCGTGTTTGAAAATGCGCGGGTGCTGCCCACGCCCGAAAAGCCCGGCGATAAGGTCAGCAAAATCGGTGTAGGCATTTACAAGCAGGACCGAGAGGTGCTGACCTATCTGCCCGGTGCGGTGTATGAACTCTACACCGTGGATGACATTTATTCCGCAGACGGTACAAAGCTGCTGGACGCCGGTACAAATTTGGCCACCGGCAGCGCCACCAATGCCAACGGTTTCGCGTGGTTCGATGTGAATGTTCCCATCCGTTCTGAAAGCTATCCCGACTCCGGCAACAGCGGCAGATACCGCATTGTGGAAGTTGCAGCCCCTGCGGGTTACCTGCTGGACAGTACCCCGGTGGATGTAGAGTTCACCTATGAGGGTCAGCAAATCGCGTGGCAGGTCGTGAACGGTACAAACACCAACCTGCGCACCACCGTGAATATTTCCAAGCAGGATATCACCAACGGCAAGGAACTGCCCGGTGCAAAGCTGGAAATCCGTGATGCAGACGGCAATTTGGTAGAGGGCTGGACCTCCGGTAAAACGCCGCACACCGTGCGCGGGTTGGAACTGAAAAAAGAGTACACGCTAACGGAGAAGTGCGCCCCGGATGGCTACGCCGAAGCCGAAAGCATCGTGTTCAAGCTGGTGCAGGATGGCAACGAACAAAGCAATATGGTCTATGTGAAATCCGACGATGATTGGGTAAAACGCGATGAGGCCACCGTCATCATGCAGGACGCACCGGTGCTGGATATCGACAAAACGGACATTGCAGGCAATCTGCTGCCGTGGGCTACGCTGACGATCCGTGATGCGAATGATGAGGTCGTCGACACTTGGACAACCGACTACAAAACGCATCGTGTTCCCATTTCAAATGATTTCCTCAAGCTGTCAGGCGAAACCAAGGAGTACATCTACACCCTGACCGAGGATGCCGCCCCGGCTGGCTTTGAAATTGCCGAATCGGTGCAGTTCAAGTTGCAATCTGTGGATGATGTGATTTCTCTGTTCGTCCGCGAAAACGCCGATGCCGAATGGGTGCGCACCGACAAACGCCTGATCCAGATGATAGACGAAGCCACGCCCCGCGAGGACACGCCCACACCGACCCCTGCGCCCACACCGCAGCCGACACCCGCCGCAATCCCGGCGCCAACTCCTGCGCCCACGCCGGTTATTACGCCACGCAAGGTGCAGACCCTCCCGCAGACAGGAGATGGTTTTCCGCTGCTGGCTATTGTGTTTGTCTCGCTTGCGTCTGCAACAGGTATCGTGCTGTTGACCGTCAAGCAGAGAAATGCGCTGAAAGAAACTTCTGATGAGGAGGACGCCGATGAAAGTTCTGATCGTTGAACCCGGAAAGTACCCCCGCGAAGCCGACATTGAGCATACCCTTGAAGCCGAGCAGGCAGTTGTCGGCGGCACCATTCAGGCCGTGTACCCTTGGCGGGATAGCGCCTGTATCGTCTGTAATGACAACGGCATTGCAGAAAACCTGCCGCTGAACCGTATGCTGGGTGACTATGACATCATCCATGGCACATTTTTCGTCTGCGGTCTGACCCGCGACGACTTTACCGACCTTACGCCCAAGCAGATGAAGCACTACGGGGAAATGTACCACGATCCGCAGCTGTTTTTCCTGTTGGGCAAGACCCTGTGTGTGGAACACACCACGCCGGAAGAATATACCCGCGTTATGGCTCCACCACCCAAAACAAAAGAATCCCCGGAGCGCTGATATGAATACGATCCTTTTCGCCCGCAGCCCGCCTGCGGGCTTTTTCCTTTGTCCGAAATCATCCAACAAGCAAGGAGAAGAACCTATGAACGACATTTTTGAAAACACCGAAACCATAAAAGAAAACGAGCATCCCCGTTTTTACACTGCCGAATCCGTCATGCGCGGGCATCCTGACAAGCTGTGCGACCTCATTGCCGACAGCGTGCTGGACGCCTGTCTGCAGCATGACCCCGCCAGCCGCGTGGCCTGTGAGGTCATGGCAACCCACGGTCACATCATTGTGGCGGGCGAAATCACGACCTCGGCCAAGCCCGACGTGTTCAACATCGTCCGCGACACCCTGCGGGATGTCGGCTATGACCCGAAGGGCTACCAAATTGACTGCTACATCCACGACCAAAGCCCCGACATTGCGGGCGCTGTCGAGCCGGAATTGGCTGAGGGAGAGGATGAGGATACCCTCGGTGCAGGCGATCAGGGCGTTATGGTCGGCTACGCCTGCAACGAAACGCCCGAATACCTGCCGATGCCGGTGGTTGCCGCCCAGCGCCTTGTGACACTGCTGGAAATCTCCCGCATGACCGGCGTTATCCCCGACATCGGCCCGGACGGCAAGGTGCAGGTCACGATGGAATACAACGGCGACACGCCTGTGCGCATCACCACAGTGATCGTTTCTGTCCAGCACAAGGAGGACACCGACATCAATAAGCTGGCGGATCTGCTGGACGAATATGTGTTCCCGCTGGCCTTTGACGGTATGCCCGCCGACGATGCGGAAATCATCCTGAACCCCAGCGGCAAATTTGTGCAGGGCGGCCCGGATGCCGATACCGGCTTGACCGGGCGCAAGCTCGTGGTGGACAGCTACGGCACATTTGCACCCCACGGCGGCGGTGCGTTCAGCGGCAAGGATGCCACCAAGGTAGACCGCAGCGGCGCATATATGGCGCGGTACATTGCCAAAAACATGGTCGCCGCCCATCTTGCTAATCGTTGTCAGGTCACGCTGGCGTATGCCATCGGGGAAAAAGACCCTGTCATGGTGGATGTGAATACGTTCGGCACCGGCATCTGCGAGGATGACTGTTTGGCTGCCGCGGTGCGCAAGGCGTATGACCTGACCCCTGCGGGCATCATCAAGCAGTTGAACCTGCTGAACCCCATTTACAACCGCACGGCGGCGGGCGGTCACTTCGGACGCGAGGATTTTCCGTGGGAAAATGTTGAACATATGAGCGACCTCGCCGCTTACATTGTGTAATTGCCGCGCGTCAGCAAGGAACAAATCCATGCCGCCAACCGGATGACGGCAATAGAATTTCTGCGGCGGTATAGACCCGGCTCGCTGGTAAAAAGCAGTGCGCGGGGTGAATATCAACTAGCAGAACACGACAGCTTCAAAATCAACGGCGAATCCAGTGTGTGGCACTGGAAAAGCCGCGACATAGGCGGCAAGTCGGCGCTGAAATATTTGATTTATGTGGAAGGTGTACCGTTTGTGGAGGCGGTGCAGCTGCTGTGTGAGGAAAGCCCGATGTACATCCCAGTGCAGCATGAGGCGGTGGAGCGCGAGCGCCCGCCGTTCCGTCTGCCGAACCCCGCGCTGAATAATGACCGTGTAACGCGGTATTTGCTGGGAAGAGGTGTGTCTCTGCTTACCATCCGATACTGTATTGAGAGAAAAATTCTGTACGAAAGTGCAGAATACCACAACTGTGTTTTCTTGGGCAAAGACCCGCAGGGTGTGCCGAAATATGCTGCCCTGCGCGGTATTTATGACTATGGGAAACCGTTCAAGAGGGAGGCTCCCGGCAGTCAGAAACAGTACGGTTTCTGCATCCCGCCGATGCAGCGCGGCACCACCGTGGCGGTGTTCGAAGCCGCCATAGATGCCATGGCCGAGATGACGCTCTGCGGCGATGCTGCGGACAAGTACCGTCTGTCGCTGGGTGGGGTCTCATCCTCCGGCAAAGAGCCGCTGGCCTTACAGGAGTTCCTGCGGCAGCACCCAGAGATCACCACGATAGAACTGCGGCTGGACAACGATGCCAAAGGGCGCATGGCAAGTGTCGGTATCCGGAAAATCTACGCTGACCGCTACACCGTGCATGACCTTCCGCCCGGCATCGAGAATGGAGATTACGCTGATATGACAAAAAACAACCTGATGGCAAGAACTGCTGCCCACCGCGCAGTGGCTTGCCGATAGAGAGAAAATTATGAAAATACATATTCGGTCGCCCACTTATAGGGCATAAACAGGAGGTAAATCGTTATGGCTGTGTTCCGTGTACAAAAGACGCAAAATTATACCATTATGTCCAACCATCATCTGCGCAACAAGGCTCTTTCGCTCAAGGCGAAGGGGCTTTTATCTTTAATGCTGTCCCTGCCTGAAGATTGGGATTATACCACGCGCGGGCTGGCATCCATCTGCAAAGAGGGTGTGGACAGCGTGTGTGCCACCGTGCGCGAGTTAGAAGCAGCGGGTTATATTATCCGCCGCCGCATCCGCGACAAGAACGGCCAGATGCGCGGCATGGAGTACACGGTTCTGGAGCAGCCGCACCTCCCGGAACAGGGTTCCGAAGAAGCTGCGCCTAAGTGTGCCCAACCAAAACAGGCAGAGCCTAAACGGGAAAAGCCTGCACAGGAAAATCCTGCACAATTAAATACTAAAGAAATAAATAAAGAAGAAACAAATAACGTATCGAATCCTATCCGCGCGGCGGACCAGCGGGCAGAGTACCGCGCCCTGCTGCTGAAAAATATCGAGTATCCGATCCTTGCGCAGAATAACCCGATGGATACGATGCGATTGGATGAACTGGTGGAGTTGATGCTGGATGTGGTTTGTTCCAAACGGACTGCTATCCGCATTTCGGGTGAGGAAATGCCTGCAGAAGTAGTAAAATCTCGATTCCTAAAATTGGGCGCGGAACATATCCAGTATGTTCTGGATTGTCTCAAGGACAACCCGCCCCGCATCCGAAACATCAAGCAATACTTACTGGCGGCGCTCTACAACGCGCCGCTGACGATAGAAAACTACTATGCCGCACAGATTGACTACGACCTGTGCGGCGGAAAGAGGTGACATGATTTGCAGATGAAATTTTATTCTCCGCTGACTGCGGACTTTTTCCCAAATGAATCGGACTATGAGGACGAGTTCTACGACGAGTATGAGGGTTGCCCGCTGGACGGTCATGACCTGCTGCAATACGCAGACGCTGTTGATGAGGCTGTGAAAAAGGACATTGCAGATTTCAACGGCGACCTGATGCAGTATTACCATGAGGACGATTCTGTCCGCAGCAAGGTGGTAAGTGCTGTGCCGTCTGCGAAAATTTGCGGCAACAAGCTGTGCGGGTGTCTGACCGTGGAGTTGCGGGAACCCTTGAACGAGGGTGAGCAGGCGGCTCTCTGCGACTACATCTCCGGCCAGTACAGTGACGGCTGGGGCGAGGGATTTGAACAGAGGGATATTCGTGTGGAGGACGGCAAGCTGTATGTCCATTTCTGGCAGGATCACGATTTTGAACTGAAACGCGATGTGCCGGATATGACCGAATTCAACAAACTGCTGAATCGTCCGAAGAAGCCCAAGATGCAGCTGATTGGGCAGGACGGCAACATTTTCGCCATCATGGGCCGCGCCTCCCGGCTGCTGAAGAGTGCCGGACAGAGCGACAAGGCCAAGGAAATGTGCGGCCGTGTCATGGCCAGCAAAAGCTATAACGCGGCACTGACCATTGTGTCCGAGTATGTCGAAACCGAACTGACGCCCAAAACCAGAAACAAACCGAATCGAGGTGACGCACGATGAGGATGAAAAAATACGAAATCACCGACATTGCCCATCCCGACAATCCCAACCTGCACCGCATCCGCGCGGTGACGGACTTAACCGAGGAGGTCCTTGCCGGGATGCTCGGCGGCTATGTGGAAAGCTATGACAACCTCGACCAAGAGGGTCGCGCATGGATTTCAGAGGATGCCATCGCCTGTGAAAATGCAGTTGTCTGCGGCGACGCAGTCCTTACAGATCACGCTGTTGCAAGAGGTGATGCCTATGTCGGCAATAATGCCATGATGACCGACCATGCCATCGCACAAGATGATGCTGCTATTTGCGGCGGGCTGCTCACGGGCGAAAGCTGTGTCTGCGGGTATGCCGTGATTCGGCAGGATGAGCAAACCTTGTGCGCACCGATTATTGACGGCAGCGTCCGTGTATATGGCGAAATCTCCGGCAATGTAGTCTGCCGAGGCAATGCCGTTGTCCTGCCCGGCACTAAGCTCGACAACAGGACGCAGGACTGCTTTGTACTCGAAGATGACCGCGTTTCTGTGCAGACAGCCAGCCGGACCCCGCCTCCGAAAGAACCCTGTACCCATGATTTTGAACGATAAGAAAGAAGGATGCCTTTGACGAATACTCCCGAAACGCGCAATATTCTCAACCCCGATTTTCGGATGCCCGAACACTGCGGCGGTGACCGCTGGTCGATCCTGCACGGGGATTCCTTGCAGATTATCCGCCAGTTTGAACCGAACAGCTTCGATGCAATCATCACCGACCCGCCCTATGCCAGCGGCGGCAGCAGCCAGACCACCAAGAACCGCAGCACCAACGAGAAGTACAGCAGCATGAGCAAAGAAAAGGCGCTGCCCGACTTTGACAGCGACCAAATGGATCAGCTGAGTTGGATGTTCTGGACGGCGGCATGGCTGCAGGATGCCCGCCGCATTGCCAAGCCCGGCGCGCCCGTCTGCCTGTTCATCGATTGGCGGCAGCTGCCCGCCATGACGCTGGCCCTGCAGTGGGCGGGCTGGACCTGGCGCGGTGTGGCGGTGTGGGATAAAGTCGCCAGCCGCCCGCAGAAAGGACGCTTTCGTCAGCAGTCCGAGTACATTGTGTGGGGGTCCAACGGCAAAATGCCGCTTGAGAGAAATGTTGGGTGTCTGCCGGGCGTGTTCCGATACCCGAACCCGCAGAACCGCATCCATGTCACCGAAAAGCCCTTGCAGCTTATGCGGGATGTGGTGCAGATCTGCGAGCCGGGCGGGCGCATCCTTGACCCCTTTGCCGGGGCAGGAACCACCGTGCTGGCCGCTGTGCAGGAAGGCTATGAGGCTGTCGGCATCGAGATGTCGGACGCCTACTTCAGGCGCAGTGCAGAACGGCTGAAAACTGCCCTTGAATCCGAAGTGAATCAGAACTGATTCACTATTTTGCAAGAGATACCGAAAAGTGAATCAAATCTGATTCACTCTCGAAATTCAGAAAGGAAACACGAAAATGAAACGACCTTGGGCTTTTATCTGCGCCAGCGAGGGCGCGACATCCAAACACCTGCGCAATTATTGCCGCGAGGTGTACCTGCTGGGCTACCTGCCTGTATGCCCCAAATTGCAGGACAGTCAGTATTTGGTGCTGGAAGATGCCGCGGAGCGCAGTGAATACACCGCCATTGTGCGGGATAAGCTGCTGCGCTGCCCGATGCTGGTGGTCTGCAGCCGCAATCAGGATGCAACTACCAACGCGCAGATCGGTTTGGCACAGAAATACAACCGCATCGTGACGACCTTGGACGGTTTGAAGAAAGCCGTTTCGGAGGGTGACGACCTTGTGTCATGAATGGCGCTGGGGGGCGTGTTTGGCAAGCATAGCGTTTGGATATCCAAACGCACCTTTGGGGTGATCCCCAAACCCCCGCAATGCGCAGACGCGGTCATGTTATCCCGTTGCGGCTGAACGAGCGCGAGTACCGCCATCTTTGTGAACAGGTCAAAATAAGTGGATTTTCGCGCGAGGAATACCTGCGCTCCCTAATCTTGGGCAAAGAAATCCATCCGCGCCCCTGCACACACCATGCGGAACTTGTGCGGCAAATTTCCGGTTTGTGCAACAACGCAAACCAGCTTGCGCATCGCGCCAACAGCACGGGCGTGGCGGGGCAGCAAAGCGTGGACGAGATGATGCGCATCGCCAAGGAAGTCTGGCGCGAGATAAAAGAAAACTACTAGGAGGCTCTATGAAATATGGCTTACACATCCGTAATCCCTGTCCGCCGTCTGGATCGGGCGGTGAAGTATGTGATGAACAAGGAAAAGACCACGGCGGTATCCTTGCAGGATGCCCTCGACTATGCCGCCAACCGTGACAAAACGGAGCAATCCTGTTTTGAAAGCTCGTATGCCTGCACGCTGGAAACCGCCTTTGCCGATATGCGCCAAACCAAGGAACAGTGGCACAAACCGGGCGGTGTGCAGGGTTACCACCTTGTACAGAGCTTTGCCGCCGGCGAAGTGACGCCGGAACTTGCGCACCAAATCGCAAAGGAACTGGCAGACCGCGTGCTGGGTGGGCAGTATGAATATGTCATCGGTACGCACCTGAACACCGGGCATATCCATTCGCATATTGTCTGGAATTCGGTCAGCCGGATAGACGGCAAAAAATATCACAGCAACGGCAAAAGCTATGTGACGGAAATCCGCGCGGCGTCAGATGAACTTTGCCGGAAATATAAGTTGTCGATCATCGATACTGAAAACTCCCATCATGTAGCAAAGCCTTATGCGGAGTGGATGGCAGAAAAGAATGGTCAGCCCACATGGCGCACCGCCATCCGACAGGATGTGGACGATGCCATTCAGCAGAGCCTTACGTGGCGGCAGTTTCTTTCCGTGCTGGAACGCAAAGGATATGAGGTCTGCATGGGACGCAAGTATCCCGTCCTGCGCCCACCCGGAAAGGAGCGCTTTGTTCGCTTCAAAACGCTGGGCAAGCGGTACACACCGGAAGCCATCCAGACGCGCATCCTGTATCCACAAAGCTACCACCCTTATGTGGAAAATCCACCAACAATCAAACATGGCCGCCTGCACAGAGGGAAGAAGCCCCATCGCAAGCTGACCGGGCTGCGGGCTCTGTATTACCGATACTTATACGAGTTGGGCGCGCTGCCCCGCAAGCCGAGCCACTCCAGCTATGCCGTGCGGCAGGATGCTTACAAGTTAGACCAGCGCATCCGGCAGATGGAGTTTTTATCTAAGAACAACATTAACACGCTGGCACAGCTGGAAACTCACCGACAAGCCCTGCAAACAGAAATTAGGCAGTTGCTGACAAAGCGTAAGCAACTGCCCAAAACCGATGATGTACAATCGCAGCGTGAATCGGTCAACACCGCCCTAAAGCAGCTTCGCCAAGAAGAACGCCTCTGCCGAAAAATTGCAGAACATTCAATCGAGGTGCAGCAGCACCTCACCGAAGCCCGCCGTGAGCGCGCTGAACAGCAAAAACAAGAACAGGAACGTGCGCGTGACCGCCGTCCCAACATTGATTTGACACTATAACCATGAAAGGAAAGATGCCCATGAAATACCCCAACAAAGACTACATCGAACATCTGCACCGCAAGTACCCGCCCGGCACGCGGCTGCAACTCAGCTGTATGGAAGATGAATTTCCCGTACCGCCCGGTTCCATGGGGACGGTGGAATGTATCGACGACGCTGGGCAAATCCATGTAGATTGGGACTGCGGGCGCAGCCTTGCCCTCATCCCCGGCGTGGACTCGTTCAGCCGCTTGCCCTCGCCCAAAGAAAAGACCGGTGATGCCAGATGAATTACGGCTCTGAACCCGCAGATCAGGTCGTCCGCTACTCGCTGGAGGGCGCGGAGTTTGCTCTGCGAATTTCCGGCACCGCTGCGAAAAACTTCTTTATTTTCGCACAGGCAGTGCTGCACGACAGCAAAAAGACCCACGGCAAAACGCACCTAATCCGTTTGCTGAAAGAGCAGAAGCCGCTGAAATTTTTTACGGTAGACAAAGACCGTATGCACGATTTTGCCCGCGCTGCCAAAGCGCATGGTCTGCTGTTTTGCCCCATCCGCGACAAGATGGATCCCGACCACATTGAGATCGCTATTTTGCAGGACGACGCTTCCAAAGCGAATCGCATTATTGAAAAACTGCAGTTGGATGTCGTGGACACCGGCACGGCAGAACTGGTCGATGCTGTGCAACAAAATTTGGAAAATGCAGCCCCCAACCACGAGGACACACCCGCCGTGGATTTTCCGCTGGGCTCGGAGAACGCCAGTCCGTCCGAGCCTTCCTCCGACAGCAGCAGATCTTTTGCAACCTCGCCGTCGCCGCGCGCCGATATGGCGCGCACCAAGGGTGAGCGCCCCAGCGTGCGCATGGAATTGCGGGATATTACTGCCTACCTGCGAAACCGGGCAGAGGCGCCCAAAGACCATATGCCCAAGCTGCCGGTAAAAATCCGGCGCAAAGAAAAGGTGCTGTAAATGTTTTCTGTTTGTTTTCAAATGGCAGATAGCTATTGCGGCAGTTCTATGGTATGTTGGCGATAGGAGGTGCAAAAACAATGACAGAACACAAAGTGAAACTCGACCGTGCCAACAAAAGCATCCTGCTCCGGGCGCTGGGCGATGTCTACTACGGTCAACGCGCCCGCGGCGGCAGCGCCGAAGAAACGGGGCGGCTGATTTTGCGGGTGAACGATCTGCCCGCGGGCGGCAAACTGACGATGTCGGCGGCAGAGTATCGGCTGGCAAAAGCAGCTCTCAACCAACTGCGCACCCAGCGCTTGGCTGAGGGCGGGTACACCGATGCCGTGGACGATGCTCTGGCTCGGCTGCTCCATGCCCACACGCCGCTGTTTATCTGGTAAATCCGGCTATGACATGGGAAAAATTCTGGTCGATCATTGACCGGATCCGCGCCAAAGCGGATATGCAGGATGAAGCGTCCGTGAAACAGTTCCTTTACACGGAACTCATCAACTTGCCGCAGGATGAACTGCTCGGCTTCGATTGCGCATGGCAAAGCTATCGCAATAAAGCCAACTTTCCCAAAATGGTCGCAGCAGCCTGCATCATCAATGACGGCAGTTCGGATGATCGATTTACCGATTTCCGCAACTGGCTGATTATGCAGGGGTACGATGCTTATCGGCAGGCGCTGATTGACCCGGATAACCTCGCGGCGCTCAACATTCCGTTCCGAGATACTGAGTGGATGGGATGCGGGAATGTGGCGTGGTATGCCTACGCGGGGCAGCAGCTGCACACCTATTTTGAAAAGGAAGAAATTGCCGCCAAGTTATTCCGAAAGTATCCGGCCCTGCTGAAATCGTCTGCCGATTTACATCAGGCAATCATGCAGGAACAGCTTGCACCCCACCGTGCGCAGGAAACCGAATGGGAACGGCAAATGCTGCGGACGGAAGTCAAGCACTACATTGAAGTCAGCGGTCTGGCATACAGCTACAATAAATTCTATGCCCAAAACGCCCCCGACAAAGTGGCATGGGAAACGCTGCAAAGCGATTTGTTTTCCAATCTGCCGCAAATCAAGGCGGAACGGATGCCGCAAGACTTTTCCGTAGTTTTGCCGAAGTTGTGGAGAAAGCGTCAGGCATGGGATGCCGAACGTACAAAGCGCCCGCCCTATCGCGGTGAAGAAAGGTAAAACTCCCCACGCCGGGAAGAAAGAATCCTTGGTGGGTCTGGCTGCTGCCGCTACCCCTCGTGTGGTGGGCGGCGCTGGCGGTGGCTTGCCGCTGGCAGCCGGGCATGAAAATAACGGCTCTGCTGGATGCGCTGAACAGCGCACTGGCAGAGCCGTTTGCGTTGGCGTGGAGTCAAGACAGCCCGCGCTTTTTGCTTGTGTTTACGGTGATTTACGCGGTAGCGGTTATCGTGGCTGTGTCGGATCAGAAGAACACCCGCCCCGGCGCGGAGCATGGCTCGGCGGCTTGGGGCGATGTGTTCCGATTGAGCAAGTTCTACATGGATAAGCGCGGACCGAACCTGCTGCTGACCCAACACTTTCACATCGGGATAGACGGCTACAAACACAAGCACAATACCAACATCCTGATTGTCGGCGGCTCCGGCGCAGGTAAGACACGCACTTATGGTGTGCCGAATGTGCTGGAATGTGCCTGCTCTATGGTAATTACAGATCCCAAGGCCGAAATTTTGCGTAAGACCGGTAATTTGCTGAAGCAAAAAGGCTATGAGGTTATCATTTTTGACCTCATCAACCCTACCACGTCCTTTTGTTATAACCCTTTTGTCTATGTGCAGGATGATAAAGATGTGCTTTCCCTAATCAGCAATCTAATCCAAAACACAACTCCGTCACACTCTCAAAGCTCAGACCCCTTCTGGGAGAAGTCCGAAACCGCCCTGCTCCAAGCCCTCATGCTGTACCTGCTGCACGAAGCTCCACCCGAAGAACAAAACTTCTCGATGGTCATGGAGATGATTGCCGCCGCCGAAGTCCGCGAGGACGATGATAACTACCAATCTCCGCTTGACATCTTGTTCGAGCGCTTGGAAATGCGCGAACCCGACAGCATCGCCTGCAAGCAGTACCGCATTTTCAAACAAGCGGCTGGCAAAACCGCAAAATCCATCCTCGTCAGCGTAGGTGTACGCTTGGCTGCATTCAATCTGCCGTCCATTGCCAAGCTGACGATGACGGACGAACTGCACTTGCCGGAATTGGGCGAACGCAAAATCGCGCTGTTCTGCTGCATCCCGGATTCGGATAAGTCGCTGAATTATCTGGTCGGCATGATTTACACCCAGCTCATCCAAACGCTGTACCGCCAAGCAGACCGCATACACAGAGGACGCTTGCCTGTGCCGGTGCATTGTCTCATGGATGAGTATGCAAACCTGTCACTGCCAAAAGATACATTCTTGTCGGCGCTGGCAACTATGCGTTCCCGTGGCATTTTCTGCTCCATCATCGTGCAAAACATGGCACAGCTCAAAGCCATGTATAAAGACGATTGGGAATCGCTGGTCGGTCTGTGTGATGAGTTTCTCTATCTCGGCGGCACTGAAAAGGAAACCCACAAGTATGTCTCGGAACTGCTGGGAAAGGAAACCATTTCCACCACCAGCTACAACCAGAGCAAAGGCCGCAGCGGCAGTTACAGCATCAACCACCAGCAATCCGGGCGCGACCTTATGACCCCGGACGAGGTGCGGCTGCTGGACAACAGCAAATGCATTCTGTTCATTCGTGGGGAACGCCCGGTGGTGGATTTGAAATACAATCTGCTGAAGCACCCGAACATTCGCTACACCGAGGACGGCGGCGCAGCTCCCTATGACTACACCGCCGCCGACAACGCGCTGGACGATCTGCCCGGTGCACCCGAAAATTATGAACTGCTGGATATGGACGATTTTCTGCCCGCCGAAGCCGCAGAAATAAAGCCAACCATACAAAGAATTAGGAGGCCCAAATGAAGCTGAATAACAACAAAAAATCCGTAAAAATTTCTCGCAGCCTGTTCATGCTGTACGCCGTCATGGTGTGCGGCATTGTTTTTGCCCTGCCCGCCTTTGCCGCAGATGACCCGCTGGCGGTCGTGGAGAATCTCTCCACATTCATCTTTTCGCTGATCCGCGCGGTGGGGCTTATCCTGCTGGGGTGGGGCATCGTGCAGGTCGGCCTGTCCTTGCAGAGCCACGACCCCAGCCAGCGCAGCCAAGGTTTCCTGACGCTGGCGGGCGGTCTGGTTATCACGTTCTCCAAAGAAATCCTCGACCTCATCACCGCGTGAGGGCCGCACCAAGAGGAAAGGCGGTGATGCCCTGTGGGTGAGTCATGGATCGTCAGCAACTTAAACGCCGCGCTCTCCACATGGAACGACAAGCTGGCGGAAATCTGGTCACTGCTGACCGAAAGTCCGCAGACATTCAAAGGCGGGCAGGTCTGGGGCGTTATGACCGGCATTCACGGCGCGTTGCAGGCAATCGGTTATGGGCTGCTGGTGCTGTTTTTTGCCGTAGGCGTTATGAAAACCTGCGGCAGCTTTGTCGAGGTCAAAAAGCCGGAACACGCCCTCAAGCTGTTTATCCGTTTTGCACTGGCAAAGGGCGCGGTGACCTACGGGCTGGAATTGATGCTGGCGGTGTTTTCTATCGTGCAGGGCATGGTGTCTACGATTATTACCCAATCGGGCAGCTCCGGGATGAGCAGCGTGACACTACCACAGGAGTTGATCGACGCCATAAACAACGTGGGGTTCTGGGATAGCATCCCGCTGTGGGCGGTCACGCTGATCGGCGGGCTGCTGATTACAGTGCTGTCGTTCACGATGATTCTGACCGTCTACGGCAGAATGTTCAGCCTGTGGATGTATGCAGCCATTGCACCGATTCCGCTGTCCACCTTTGCCGGGGAGCCGACCGGCAGCGTGGGTAAAAACTTCATTCGCAGTTATGCGGGTGTTTGTTTGCAGGGTGTGGTGATTGCACTGTCCTGCATTATTTTCTCCGCCATTTCGTCCAGCCCTCCCGCCGTGGATACCAGCGCATCCGTTGTCACGGCTGTCTGGACCTATGTTGGGGAACTGGCGTTCAACCTGCTGGTGCTGGTCGGAGCAATTAAAGGCTGTGACCGCATCGTTAAGGAAATTATGGGATTGTGAGTTGCAGGTGCGGCTTTTTTGTGGTATAATAAAGCCACGAAAGGAGCTGGGACTATGCCTGAAATTATTCCGATTCGTGATTTAAAGAACACCAACGCAATTTCCCAACGTTGTCATGAAACAGCAGAACCTATCTTTGTAACCAAAAACGGTTATGGCGATATGGTTATCATGAGCATGGAAGCCTATGAGCACCAACAAATCATGAACGAGGTATACGCAAAGCTGGCAACGGCTGAAGCACAGCACGAAGCTGGAATGGGGCGACCTCTTGCTGATATTCTGAAAGAAACGAGCAAGAAGTATGAGTTATAATGTCATTTTGCTGCCAGCAGCAGAGGATGATTACCAAGAAATCCTGCAATACTTCGAGAGACAGTTCGACTCTCAGCAAGCAATTCGCTCGTTTGTAAAAGATTTTGGTGAAGTGCTGCTTCGGTTGGAAGAGACTCCTACAATTTATGGGTACTCCCGCGACGAGGGGCTTCGGCAGAGAGAATACAGGAAGTTCTTAATTGGACGATATGTAGCTCTCTTCAAAATTGATGAATTAAGAAATACCGTGGAAATTTACAGAATCTTCCACGGGACACAAAATTATACGAAATATCTATAATGAAGAACGCCGCTGTGCAGATTGCATAGCGGCGCTTTTCTTTACGGAGGTGTCTGCTATAGAAATCAAAATACCAAAAGAAGTCCGCGACTACCACGAAAACATCTTTTTCGGGCTGAACACCCGGCAGTTTATCTGCTCGATGCTGGCGGTCGGCGTGGCAGTAGGCATCTACTTTGCCTTGCAGCCGTATGTCGGCACCGAAGAAATTGGCTGGATGTGCATTCTGGGTGCCGCACCCTTTGCCGCCTGCGGGTTCTTTACATACCACGGCATGACCGCCGAACAGGTGCTTTGGACGTGGTTCAAATCTGAAATCCTCTGCCCGAAACAACTTGTGTTCAAATCCGACAGCTACTATTACGAAGCCATGCAGCCCGCCATCCGCGCGGGCATGAAACGAAAGAGAGGGTTGCCTATGAAGAAAAATACGCATAAAAGCGAGGAAACCGCTTGATTAAAACCCTGTCAAAAGCGCAGAAGATGGAACGCGAAAAGTTCCGTATTCCGCGCAGTGTACAGGACGCCATTCCCATCCGCCGTATCTTTGCGGATGGGATTTTCCAAGTCGGCAACCAGTATTCCAAAACGTGGTCGTTCACCGACATCAACTACGCCATCGCCGGCAAAGAGGACAAAACCGCTATGTTCCTCGATTACTCGGAGCTGCTGAACGCGCTGGACTCCGGGGCCTCTGCCAAAATCACAATATACAACCGCCGCATCAACAAAGCAGAATTTGAGCGCAGCGTCCTGCTGCCCGACAAGGATGATGGTCTGGACGAATACCGCCACGAGTTCAATCAAATGCTCACCGCCCAAGTCACCGGCACCAGCAACAGCATTGTACGGGAGCGCTATTTGACCGTAAGCGTGGTAAAACGCAATGCAGACGAAGCCCGCAGTTACTTTGCCCGCGTTGGCACGGATCTGGTGACACACCTCGCGCAGCTTTCCTCGGTGGCAACCGAACTGACGCTGACCGAGCGCCTGCATATTTTCCGCGACTTTTTCAAGGCCGGAGAGCAGGCTGCGGCAGAGTTCAACATCCACGAACACGCCAAACGCGGCCAGCATTTCAAGGATTGGTTCTGCCCCGACAGCATGGAATTTGCCGCCGACCATTTCAAGCTGGACGCACGGTATGGCAGGGTGCTGTATTTGCAGGACTATGCCAGCTACATCAAGGACAGCTTTGTGTCGGAACTCTGCGACCTTGACCGCGACTTGATGTTATCCATCGATATCCTGCCTGTGCCAACGGACGAGGCCGCCCGCCAGCTGCAAAGTACACTGCTGGGCGTGGAGACGAATGTCGCCAACTGGCAGCGCCGCCAGAACGCCAACAACAATTTTACCGCGACCATTCCCTACGATATGGAGTTGCAGCGCAAGGAAACCAAGGAGATGCTCGACGATCTGACGACCCGCGACCAGCGCATGATGTTCGGGCTGGTGACGCTGGTGCATCTGGCTGACAGCAAAGAGCAGCTCGACAGCGACACAGAAACGCTCTACTCTACGGCGCGTAAGCACCTGTGCCAGCTTTCCACGCTGCGCTGGCAGCAGAAAGACGGGCTGGACACGGTGCTGCCCTATGGGCTGCGGAAAATCCAAGCCCTGCGAACCCTTACCACCGAAAGCACCGCCGTGCTGATTCCGTTCCGCGCACAGGAAATCATGCAGCCGAACGGTCTGTATTACGGGCAGAACGCCGTCAGTAAAAATATGATCGTGGCGGATCGCCGCTTGCTGCTCAACGGCAACAGCTTCCGTTTGGGCGTGTCCGGCTCCGGCAAGAGCATGAGCGCCAAGGAAGAAATTGTGCAGATCGCGCTTTCCACCGAGGATGACATCCTCATCCTTGACCCGGAGTCGGAGTTCGGCTATCTGACCGAAGCCCTCGGCGGCGAGGTCATTCGTATCTCGGCCACGTCCGACACCCACATCAACGCGCTGGACATGGATCGCGCCTACGGCGATGAGCGCAACCCCATCGTCAGCAAGTCGGAGTTTGTGCTGTCGCTGTTCGAGCAGCTCATCGGTGATGGCATGGTGACGGCGAAAGAAAAGTCCATCCTCGGCCGCTGCACCGAGCAGGTGTACCTGCCCTACATTCGCAACGGCTATAAAGGCACACCGCCTACGCTGCAGGACTTTTACCGTCTGCTCCAAATGCAGCCGGAACCCGAAGCACAGGGGCTGGCGCTTTCGTCCGAGTTGTTCATTACCGGCACACTGAACACCTTTGCCCGGCACACCAATGTGGACACGCAGGCGCGTATCATCGCTTACGACATCCGCGAACTGGGCGAGCAGCTTATGCCGCTGGGAATGCTGGTGACGCTGGATGCGATTTATAACCGCGTCATTCAGAACTGGAAAAAGGGGCGCAGAACGTGGATTTTCTGCGATGAGTTTTACATTTTGTTCCGCTATGAGTACAGCGCCAATTTCTTCTACAAGCTGTGGAAACGCATCCGCAAGTACAACGGACTTGTGACCGGGCTGACGCAGAATGTGGACGAACTGCTGCGCTCCGACACCGCCCGCCTGATGCTGGCGAACTCGGAGTTTCTGGTAATGCTGAACCAAAGCGCCACCGACCGCGCGGAATTGGCGAAGCTGCTGAACATCTCCGACAACCAGCTGGGCTATGTCACCAATGTTCCCGCAGGTTGCGGGTTGATTCGCTGCGCGGGCAACATCGTACCTTTCACAAATTCCTTCCCGAAGGATACAAAGCTCTATAAATTGATGTCGACCAACCCGTCCGAGAGGAAGGAGTAAAGCAATGACATATAAAAATAAAGGACCGCCGAAGCGGTCCCTCAGGGGTGCTGCAAACTGGAATTTATATATGTTTTTGCAAATACACCATCCGATGCAGTTTTCTATGCATCCGATGAACTTTTTTCAGTAGCGTTTCCTTTTAAGCCACCTTGGTCTTTCGCAGATACCCCCATGCTGCCAATCCAACGAGCAGAACGATCTTGATCGGTGCCGATGCCAGCAGTACATCGGCCTGAAAGAAGGCATGCCCGCCTGCATAGAGAAAATCAAAGCCAATCATTTTATACAGTAATGCGTTGGAAAGTCCAATGCCCCCTGCCGGAAGCAGGGTGGACAGCCATTCTCCGAAGGAGCCCGGCACGACCATATAAACAATCAGCGGTGCCACCACACTGATCAGCGCCACAGACAAAGCGGTCAGGTTGTTCTTGGCCCATACGGATGCCGTCAGCACAAAGGCCACCTCCGCAAAGAAGATCAGGAAGTTTGCCACCAGCATGACCCACTCCATCTGGCCAACGGTATACGGCAGCAGGCTGGTCACAGAAAACAGCCATTGCACGGAAGTTTGGGTACTTTCCCAGCCAAATAGAGCATTCGTGACCATGATCCACACCACGCCGCAGAGCAGATACGCCGCCCCTGTGATACTAAACGCCGCCGCTAGCTTTGCCGCTGCTAGCCGCAGACCGCCGTTTTTTGTGCACAATTGGATGTCCTGCGCCCCGGTCTGTGCATCCGATGCAAACACCGGGGCCGCAATCACCGCGCACAGCAGGGTGAGCAGCAAGCTCAACAGGGTCTGGTAATCCATTGCGTCTGAACTGACCCCAAATGAATAGGTGAACGGTTTTTGTACAGCATCGAACTTTTTCTGTGCAATGGCCTGCGCCTGCTCATAGCCGGGCTTTCCGCTTTGTTCCAGCCAGATCACCGATTCCAGCCGTTTGGGGAGCTGGCTGTAAAAGTTCTGCATATCCTCTGCGGTCAGCCCCATCACGCCCGGTGCCATGCCAGTTTTCGGGTCGGCAAAGGCTTCCTTTGCGTTGTTCACAAGAGGCTGATGCCGGGCAAGTTCTTTATAAAACACCTCGACCGGGATATCGTTGATGGAGCTTGCATCATACTGCCGGTACACCCGCTGATAGGCTTCCAGTGCTTCCTGCATGACATCCGGCGTGATGGTACCGGATACCTGCTGCTCCTGCCGTTTCCTGATTGCTTTCAGACCCGTGTAACTCACTTCGTTTCCGCTGGCATCCAGTTCCGTCCAGCCGATAAAGGTCACCGGCAGATATGCCATGACCACAGCCAGCACCAGCGCAATGGCCAGCAGAATAGCTGTCATACGAGTTTTGCACACACGTTTCAATTCCAAACGATACAGGTTCATTTTGCTTCCTCCATTTCCTCCGGGAACAGCCACAGATACAGATCTTCCAGCCGGGGCTGTGCCGGGACGCTGTCCGGCAGCTGCGGTGCATCCGCCAGATACCGCAATGTTACCGTTCCGTCCGGCTCGTTGCGCAGGTTCACTACCCGCAGCCGGTATTCCCACCGGGCAAGCTGTTCCATCGGGATGTTCCCCTGCCAGACCTTGGCTTCGATCTGCTTTACCAGCCCTTCGGTGGTGTCCTGTGCAATGATTTTGCCAGCCTTCATCACGGCATTTTCAGCTGCAATGTATTCCACATCCGAAACGATATGCGTTGAAATAAGAACGATCCGCTCCTGCGCAAACTCCGACAGCAGATTGCGGAAGCGCACCCGTTCTCCAGGGTCCAGCCCTGCCGTAGGTTCATCTAAAATCAAAATTTCCGGGTCGTTGAGCAGTGCCTGTGCGATACCAACCCGGCGCTTCATACCGCCGGAAAGCTTCACAATCTTTTTGCGGCGCACCTCAGTCAGGCTTACCCGCTCCAGCAGTGCGTCGATCTGCCGGGCAGCCTCTGTACGCGGCAGACCCTTGAGTGCCGCCATATATTCCAGATAGTCCTGCACCGTGAATTCCGGGTAAAACCCGAATTCCTGCGGCAGATACCCCAGCTTTTCCCGGTAGGCCGCACCAAGCGTCCCAATCTCCACCCCATCGCACAAAATCCGGCCACTGCTGGGCCGCAGAATGCCCGCCAGCATCCGCATTAAGGTTGTTTTGCCTGCACCGTTCGCCCCCAGCAGTCCCCACACACCCGGCGTGAGAGTGATGGACACATCATCCACCGCCGTTTTATCCCGGTATCGCTTTGTAATATTCTGAATTTTCAGTTCCATGACTTGTTCCTTTCAATCTTCTGCAATATATTCTGACCGGGCGGCAAGCCGGATGCACTGCAACACCATACAGAGCACCAGCACGCCCGCCGCCAGTGGCAGACCTTTCGGCAGTTCCGATAATTGCACGAACCGCAGCAAACACAGCTGCCCTGCAAACAGTGGTACAGCCCCGGTCATCATCCGTTCCGGGCGCACCCAGCGCAGCAGCAGAAGCAGCTCATTGTTTGCGGTCAGAAATGGCACGGTCAGCACCGCCAGCAGTTGCCCGATGCTCCATGGCACGGCTGCCCGCACATTGAGTACCAGCACTCCCAGCAGGATTGTTTCCCCCGCCAGCAGCAGCAAAAACCGCATCACCAGCGGACGACCGACTCCTGCATATGTGGCATGTTCCAGTTCAAGCATCTTATATTGACTTGCCCGGTATAAAAACGGCAGACCGAGCAGGGCTGTCAGCATGGCAAGTGTGCTCAGACCAAACAGTGCATTGCGTAATGTCCATGCCTTCTCCCACAGGGCAAGTTCCCGACCCACACTGTACAACGCCAGTGCCGCCATTGCTTCCAGCGCCCAGACCTTCCAGCCCAGCAATTTGAACTGGCAGTGCAGCAAATCACGCCAATCACTCCGTTGTTTTACGACATGTTCCGCCCGGCAGCGGCGCAGCAGCGTTTTCGGTGCGGCTGTGTCAAGCTCTGTCGCCAGTGCTCTGGACAGTTCTTTTTCAAAGGCTCGATTCATCTCCAGTCCTCCTTTTCCAATTGCATTTTCAAGGTTTTCAATGCGGCACGCAGGCGGGACTGCACTGTGCGCAGGGGCAGACCTGTAATCTGCGCGATCTCCCGCAATTTAAGCTGTTGTGCGAACCGCAGCAATACCAGTTCCCGCTGTTCCGGCTCCAGCTGGGCCGTCAGCGCTCGCAGGTTTGCTTTCTCCTCTGCCGCAGCAAAGCCGCTTTCCTGATAGGCGGGTTCGTCCGGCAAGCTTTCCAGCGATACCTCCGTCCGCTTCATCGTACGGTTCAGATCGATGCAAATGTTTTTTGCGATTTTGTACAGAAAGGGACGGAATGCCCCCTGAAATCCACCACAGGAATCCAGCCAGCGCACCGCTTTCAAAAAGGTTTCCTGTGCTGCATCCTGCGCCTGCTGCTCGTCCGCTGTATGCCAACGGCAATAGTTCAGAATTTGTGGATAGTACGCTGTAATCAGAGTGTCCAGCGCACCCGTATCTCCGCTCTGTGCTTTCCGCAGCAATAATTCTGTCTGGATACGGTTCACCCCCTTCCTGTCTATTAAAACGTTCAACATCATCAAAATGATTTCTGTTTTTTCAAAAATTTCAAATAATTGCCTTTATTATGTTCTTACCAGTTCTTGCAGTCGGATGGCGACCTCGAGTCGGTGCAGGGTAACATCGGCCATGCGACTGCCGCCGTTTTAATGGATACCTACGTCCACACACAGGACAAGCCCCGGCTGGAGCTGACCGAGAAGATCGAGGCAAACTTCTATTCCCAAAATATGTCCCCGGCAGCACCCCAACCCCGGCAAAACGAAAAGCCGGTGGCAACAAAAATCTCCGGCAAGGAGATTCTTGAAGCCATCCGGCTGATGGACGCAGACGAACGCAGAGAGTTGACGAGAGCCTTGTTCGCCTAACTTTTCTTCCTTTTATGCAAAGGAAAGCAGGCAGTGCGCATCTTGCGCAAAAAGACTTGATATTCGGGAAATGTGCAACTGGTGTGCAGAAAGTGTGCAGTCGCTTTCCTGCATAAAGAAAGAATGCAGAATTTTACGATTTTACGTTCAGAATTTGGTGCCGTAAAGCAATCCGAATCCGAACCATTTCTCTTTGATGCGACTTCTGCCGCTTCCTCAAATGTGATGGCCTGTGTATCGTTGATGATTACACCTATCTGTATTATACATCGTCTGTTTTTCCTTTGCAAACCGATTCCGAGAAAGGACACCCTATGTTGAAATTCTACCGCTTCCTGCTTTTACCCCTTACCGCTGTTTTTCTTGCAAGTACCGCTGGCATTGCCTGCTATGCCGCCGACTCCTGTACGCAAGCGCGAATGTATCGGCAGCTTGCCGCGCAGACAGAAAATTTCCCCGATGACACCGTGTCAACGGGGAATGATTTTTTGCCGCAGTATCAGGCGATGTACGCGCAAAACAGCGACCTCGCCGGGTGGATACAGATTGACGGCACCAGCATCAACTACCCGGTCATGCAGTCAAAGCAGAATCCCGACTTTTACCTAAAACACAACTTTGAAAAGGCCGACTCCCCGCACGGCTGCCCGTATGTGCAGGCAAACTGCGACCTGCAAGCGCCATCTGACAACATCCTTGTGTACGGACACAACATGAAGGACGGCACCATGTTCTCGGATTTACTGCAATACAAGCGCGAATCCTTTTGGGAGCAGCACAGGATCATCCGCTTTGATACCCTGACGGCGCAGGCAGAATATACCGTGATGGCGGTATTTCGGGGCGAAGCGGAGGACCTGTTTGCCTATTATCGATGTACCGATGCCGAAACACCGCAGGAATTTGCCGCCTATGTGGACGCCTGTAAGGGCACCGCATTGTACGAAACCGGCGTGACGGCTGCTTATGGGGACAAGCTGATCACGTTTTCCACCTGCGATGATTCCGGCAAAAACAGCAGGGTGGTCGTTGTGGCAAAGCGTATAACCAAACCGAGGTGAGAGTATGAGAACGCCAAAAGAAAACAAACAAAAGCTCCGTGACCGTACCCCCAAAAGTACGGCGGGGACGATACCCAAAGCCACGCTAAAAGCGGTGTGGCTAAAAACAAAGGAACAGTCCCGCACCGCCGCACGGGAAACCGACACCGACACCCGACAGCAGGAACCGACAAACCTTGCGGGTTCGGCTGCGGAACAGTCGGCAGCTTTTGTGCGGCGTCAGGGGCAGAAATTGGCAGAAACCCAAGCCCGCCAGCACTGCCAAAAGGAATCTGCTGCCCGCGTCCACGCCGCCGGTGAGCGCGGTGTCAGTCCGAAACAGGTCAGGTACGGCACGCTGCCCGATGCAGACCAACGCCCGCGCCGTGGGGCAGATTTGCCCCGACAGTGGGCAAAAGAAAAAGCCGTCACCGCCAAGACTGCGCCGCGTGATATTCGCGGCGTGACCCAGGGTCAGCGCCAACTGCGCACCGCCGCAAATCAAACTGTGCGCAGTGTGACGACCCAAGCGCAGATGCAGACCCACACTCGCCAAATACAGCTTGCCATCCAGAAAGCCGTCGCAAACACCCGCAAGACGGTTGCTGCAGTGCGCTCGGCAATTCGGAATTTTCTTGCCGATTTGCACAGCCTAGTTGTAGCTATCGCCACAGGCATCAGCGTGGCACTTGGCATTGTTATCGTCATCAGCCTTGTAGCGTTTGTTTCCGGCTCGGCCTACGGCATCTTTTTTGCCGCCAATGCCCCCAACGCAGCGTCCGTCACCGTGCGCGAAGCCGTAGAAACCCTGACGGCAGAATACCGCGACAGGCTGGAAGAAATCTCCGAGACAGTACAGCACGACCGCCAAGACATTACAGCCAACGATGATGTGTACTACATTCGCTGGCAGGATGTCTTGGCGGTCTTTTCTTCGTATGTGGCGGGCAGCGAACAAGGCGCACCCGTTGCGGCGCTGACGGAAAATCAAGTGGACAAGCTGCGGGAAATTATGTGGGCGATGAACGCGGTGGACTACTCCACTCGTGCGGAAACCGCCGTTATAGAAACGACGGACAAAAACGGAAAAGCAACCACAACAGAGATAACCGAAACCGTCCTTGTAATCGAACTGACCCACAAAACACCCAACGAGATGGCATTGGATTATCACTTTACCGTCCGCCAGAACACCTACCTGCAACTCCTGCAAGACCCGCAATATGAGGAACTGTGGGCAGAATTGCTCGGCGGCTTTGCACAGGGCGGTGGAGAACTTATGAACCCGGACAGCACCCGCATCCCGACAGGCACCCTGCAATGGCCGCTCCCCGTTGCGGGTACGATTACCTCGCAGTTTGGTCACCGCGTGGACCCCATCACCGGCGAGGTAAACTCCCACACCGGCACAGACATTGCCTGTGCCGAGGGTACGCCGATTCTTGCTGCGGCAGACGGCATCGCCACTGTTGCCAACGGCCTTGACAGTTGGGGCGGCAGCTACGGCTACTACATCCAAATCGACCACGGCGGCGGGCTGGAAACACTGTACGCCCACTGCTCGTCCATCTGCGTTGCCACCGGCCAGCAGGTGCAGGCCGGGCAAGTTATCGGCTATGTCGGACACACTGGGCGGGTTACGGGCAACCACCTACATCTGGAAGTAAGAATCGACAGCAACCGTGTGGATGCAATGCAATATTTTACACTATAAAATTCAAGAGAGTCTTTGACAGATCGCTTTTTTGGTATGAAGCAATTAATACTTGTATTACAGTTATTCCATTTAGGATTATAGCTATTAACTCTGCTAATATATTGTCTCTGCTCAGTGTAACCCATGAAACCGCTGCATAAATTACCGCCAACGCAATGGAAAGCTTTTGACTCCCCTTTTTCCCTTTACGAAATGGCGCAATATCAACTCTTGAGCAATCATACCCTAGTAAACTCAGTAGCTTTAATATAAATCTCTTTAAATTCAGTTTTTCTTTTTTTCTTTCTCCCATATCCTAATACCTTAACTTATTCTTGTATTTTAAACTTATACCACAAATATACGGCATTGCTATATTCCACATTATCAAGAAAAGCAGAAAGATACCACACAATCCTAGTGGTATCTTTCTGCTTAACATCACCTCGGTAGGATTTACAGTACCCACTGTCTTAGGTCAACCGTCACATCAAGTGTAACTATATAGTTTTTTATTATAGTACCGCATTTTAACTCGAAACAGAGAATTGCACAGGCGATGGCTCTCGGCTTGTTGACGATAAATACCATATTTTTTTATGGAGATTTTATTTTTTATTTTCAGCAATGGAATCGTTAGACAGCAAGTAGCAAAAACGATTCGCACATCAAACGAAGCTAAAATCGCAATAACACCGGTTAAACTCACAACTGCCTTGGTCACACCACAAATCATATCGATGTATAAGGCGCATCGATTCGGCGTTTCTGTCACCGCCATATGGATACGGTCATAAATTTCTTTCTTTTCAAACGCTTCTGCGTGTATAACTTGATATTTTGCAAGAGTCTTTTGCGTGATATGAAGCGCCAATACATCACTAAAGTTTGCTCGGAGCGTTTGAAGTGCCATAGAAGTTAGATTGCCAAACAAAGTCACTCCTAGTAACAACAAAAGCCAAATAACTACGGAAGCAAATTTTCCCCCTGCAGATACGGAACGAACAATAGCATCTAAAAAATGCTGTGTGCATAACAACCCAATTGGCGTCAGAAAGCCTGTTAGACTACTGGCGAGAATCAGCAAAATGATGGCTTGTGGGGACGCTCCCCAAAGCAGAATCAGAACGGTTCTGAAAGAAACGATTTGCCGCTGCATTTTGGTAAACAGCTTTTTCAACATACTCTATAGACCACCGGGAACAAACGCCCTTTACAAACACTTCTAAGGTGTGCGCAACATATAGCCAACTGTCGGAACCGTTCGAATGATCTTCTCAAGATGAAGCTTTCTTCGCAACGAACAGATGAGGATATCTACCGTTCGCGTACGAATCACATCACAGAAAAACATAGCGTTCGGTATCCGATGATGCAATCATTTGATTTTTATTAGCAGACGAGCAGGGAATTCGGAAACGCAGAGTGAAAAAACATCTTCCGTAAGCATCTTCTCGACTTTTCTTACTCTTTTTTGGACAGCACCAGTGCTCGGCGTAAAAAAGAAATGAAGGGTTTTGTTGGCTCCGGGCTTCAGCTTAAGGCTGCCGACATCTGCAAGTTCGGGATATACCAGAGCTTGAATTGTGCTGTTATAGAAAAGCGTCAGGGATTTGTCTACCAAAAGATATCGTCCAAAGAAAATATACCCAGTCGTATTATCTGTGTTAGAAATATTGAGTTCTATGTCATATACATAATTAGATTCCACGTTCCCATATTCATCCAGTCTGGAATATTCATGATAATCCAAGTTGTACTGTTCAAACAACTGCTGATAAGTCAGCAATTTTGCATCATTGACTTGCACACTATAACCGTCAGGGTTCTCATCCGGAGAAATAAAATAGTTGTTGCCAACTGGAACAAAATCACCCGCCTGATAAATTTTGTCAGGGATTTGATACGGAAGATGATTGGTATGGTAAAAAGCCGCCATCCAGGAGGCCAAACCGACGAGACACGCAAGAATTGACAACACAGCGATGGTGCTTTTCCGTTTTAAGCGAATCTTTTTTCCCATAGCAAAGTACCTCTTTACAGTGACAGTGTGCCAGCCCGCATCGTATAGATTTTGCTGCAGCAATGGTGCAAAAAGTTCATGTCGTGACTTGCCATGACAATAGTCGCGCCACGCGAAGTTTCATCTTGAATCACATTTTCCAGCATGGTAATGCCGCTCTCATCAAGAGCATTGGTTGGCTCATCTAAAAGAATAATATCGGGTTGTTCGAAAACAGCCGCTGCGATGCCAAGCCGCTGCTTCATCCCAAGTGAATATTTTTTATATTTTGTGTCATGGAGGCCAACACGCTGCAATACGCTTTCGATTTGAGCAGTGGGCATCATTTGATGAAGAGACGAGAGCATCTGTAAGTTTTCAGCGCCCGTGTATTGTGGTAAAAACGTAGGATTTTCAATGAGAAAGCCGATGCTGGGAGGAAACTCCAAGTCGGAACCTAACATTTTGCCGTCAATTAGGACATGGCCCTTTGTAGGATATATGAGACCGGAAATTAGCCGCAGCAGCATTGTTTTACCGGAGCCGTTAACCCCCTGCAAACCGATCATTTCTCCCGGTTTAACCGTTAATTGAATCTGATCAAGTACAACGCTGTTCCCTATAGTTTTAGATGCACCGTCAATTTCGATTCTTGGCAATAAATCCATAAGGTACGACCCCCTCAGTAAAGATCAAAGTTTCGGAAGCGATGTCGCCCAATGAACATACAAAGGAGGGACAAAGCAAGCGCGTATACGATTCCGGAGGGAAAGGAAAACCCATCCACCAGTATTTCATTGCTGCGAATGCAGAATGCATAGTTGAGGATCAATACAGGGACGCAAAAGTATGCCGATGCCAACATAAGAATTGCTGATATCAAAAAACAGATAATGGGGCGAAACCAAAGCGTTAGCAGCATTTGCAATATGCCGAAAGAAGATGTGATCAATGGAGGCATGAGCAGGAGTACATGGCATACATTCCACTGGTCTGGCGGTACGGTTTCCCTTAACAAAAAAATATCGCTCATATAAGGGGAAACAGAAAGGGTAAATTGACCGCCGTACAGCAGGCAGTTGATGATGAGGAGGATCCAGCACAGGAAAAAGTAAAGGAAGGTTGCAACGATAATCCAGGCGCATTTGGCCGTCCACCACTTTGTGCGGCTGCCGGAATATACGATGACCATTTTCCCAAATGTATCTCTATCATACACAGGATAATAAAGCGTAAGAAACAGGCAAATTCCAAAGACCAGAAACCAAGAAACAGGAAACAGGAATGGTTCGTCTGGATTCGGAATATAGGGTTTCATGCCGCCAAAAAGATACATGGCAAAATCCCCCAGTGTTGGCTGTGCGCCTGCGTACTGATGATTGAGGGAAGCTGTTTCTCTCAGGCGAAGCATGAATTCAAAACAGACAAGCGACACAAGAAGCGGCAAAACCAGAAATTTCTTTGCGATAAAACGGATGCCGTTTCTTAAATCGAAACGGAAGGGATTGCTTCTATTCATGCCATACTCCCCTTTTGAAAATGATTGCGATTGCTGAACAAAACAGCATGACAGCTTCTATAAGAATTATAGCTGCGTTTGGATCATAGCGGAGAGTTGCCGGATGAAGATATGCGATTGGCGAAATTTCGTATGACCATTTCGCCCCTGGAATTGCACGGGCTAATAGGCCGGAAAGATAGTCGATTCCCCAAAAAAGCAGTAACGGGAAAGCGGCTGCGGCAAATTGATTTGTGATATAGAAAGAAAACGCATAGCCGATCAAAGCAATCAACCCAGCAAACAAACCATCCAGCAGAATGTACAGGGTAACATAAAGCGCCGGATGGGTATAGAACAGATCCGCCCACATAGCGCCAAAATATACATGGTTATAGATTTCGTAGTTGATTTGAGGGACCGTGCTTGGAATAAAAGCAGCCGTGACAGCAAAATTTAAGATGAGTGGAATCACAATCGTGATAAACGCTGCGGAAAAACATACGATCCCTTTGGAAAGATAGTAAGGCTGACGGCCGACACGCACAACCATCTGGTTGGCATAGGATGATTTTTTCTCCTGGAGACAAGATAACGAGTGGGGAAGAATTGCAAATAGCGGAAGCAGCGTGTAGAAGGCAGAGTAAGCAAGCGTTTCCGACTCGCCGCCAATCCAATAATTATAGGAAGTCCAAACAGGGAACAATTCATTAGAGACCATATGTCCGTTTTCAAAACAATATTGATCCAGAGCATCATGTATATTCAAATATCCCTGGCAGCAATAGGATGCGCTGCTCAATGCGAGAAGAACGCAGGTTGCCATTGAAATGATAAAGTTATGAGAGTGAAAGCATTTGCGGAACTCCATGCGGATACAGTTATACATCTGCGCCACCACCATTTTCATGAGAAATAAGAAAAGCCAACACCGGACGCATTGTCATAACCGACTTGGAGGTATACAGACTGTTCCTCCCACGCGGATGGCTCAATAAAAATTCCAATCTGAAAATTTAACGTATCACCAGGGGCCAAATTGAACTTGTTATAGTCGGAAGCGCTATTTGTGCTGTCAGGGTGTTCACTGAAATAGAGCATTTGTGAATCACCCTCATTTCGCGGAATGAGGTCAAGCATAAATTGGTATTCTTCACCCGCACGGGGTTCCATTTCGGATTCTGAAGTGTTTGTCACGTTCATATCGAGCAGAATAAACTTCCACGTCTGATAGGTGTCATAGGAAGTGTTTGGTACACACTCGGACAAAGAAATGGGAGAGTCCTCTATCGTGTCGTATACATCCACCCGGTTCAGCGTATAGTCACGGGAACCTTCCCCCATCGTTTCTGTGTCATGAATGGTTTCCCCAACACCGCGCAGGCCGACGGCCAAGGCTTCCGGTGCGGCCGTCGGGACACCACCATTTTCGGCTTCCGTATGGCCGTCAACGGTTGGCGATTCCGTTTGTGTATCATCTGCGAGCGCACCTGTCTGAATATCTCGGATCGTTTGCTGTGCGCTTCGATCCAGCTGAGGGTAAACCCAAACAAAAAGTATCGCTGCTGCGATTATGAGGATGACGATACCATAGACAACCCACTTTGTGCTTTTTCTCATGCTGCAATTCCTCCAACTTATGAAGTCGGCAGGAATTTGCATATGCAGCAAATCCCTGCCGACCCACCTGATGGTTTTGTCGAAGAGTATCATTTATGTATGGCTTCTCGGCAGGGGACATAGAAAAGTGATTAGTTATTAAATTCGATGCAACCACTTTCCCAAACACTGTCAGGGCTCCACTTGCCGTTGGCCCTGCCAGAACTCCCATCCGCACTACGCGCCATGATACGGGCCCAGGCATTAGAGCCGAACCGTTCATACACATCCTGACGGACATAACCCTTCTGCCCAAAGGTTACCGCCGCAACGCGCCGAGATGTTGAGGTACCATAAATCGCGCTGGTACAGTCATACCAAGGACCAGCGCTGCGGGATGCGCCGTCAATACGGACAACAATCCGATTGGGGCTGGTCGGGATATTGTAGTTGACATAGGCACTGGTCGAATTGTCCTTTTTGCGAACGCTGACCTCATTGGCGCCCCATGTATAGTTGCTTGCAATAGGAATCATAAAGTTCGAATCCTCATTACTAGCAAACGCAGGAACCGCCATGCAGACGGCCAACGCAAGCGCCAGCATCAGGGTGAAAAAACACTTTTTGGTTTTCATGGAAATCCTCCTTAACTGTAGTGGTTTGTGGTATCCGAGTTGTATTGGGTTGGCTGCGGGGCGGATATGTTCAGCATCTGCGCGCCGATGCTGGGAACCTTTGCTGTGCCCCCAAAATACCACAGCGTTCCCCCGAAATCTACAAAACCTGCGCAAGTGACAGAAAATCGTGCGTGAACGCAAAAGCGTGTCTGCCCCCACCGGAGGCAGACACGCCGAGCAGCCAATGCTTTTAACGATAAAATTCCTGATACAGCCGCCGCAGAATATCCAGCTTTCGGTCACTGAAAGCAGCACCGTGGCTGGTAGGTGCTGCAAACTCCTGCGCCAGATCGGTCAACAGCTGCACGCGGTTCTCGCTCATCTTTTGCAGCGGAAGGGTGCGGCTCTTTTCACCGTACAGCAGATAATCCAACGAAACATGAAGCGCTTCCGCCAGTGCTGCCGCGTTTTCCAGCGTCGGCACGGCAGTATCGTTTTCATACGAACCGATGGTCGAAGCTGATTTGCCAATTTTCTCGCCCAACTGCTTTTGCGACAGGTGTGCGTCCCTACGCAATTTACAGATGCGCTTGCCCATATCAAACATACCAAACGGCCCCCTTCCACTACCTTATAGTGTACCGTTTGACACACCGATATATCTGTTATATAATCAGAAAAACAACAGTAATTCTGCGATTTTAGGCAAGATACTTGACAACAAGGGGGGCAAAAGATTATGTTTGCAGCAGATGCCCGCAAGCACACGCCGGGCAAAAATGCCGAAAAGGAGAATTTTTCCATGCGCATACTGGTTTGCGATGACGACGCAGCCTTTGCCGGTCAGTTGGCGGAAAAGATAGAGGCCATCGTAAAGCCGCAAATGCCGCGCTCCACGGTGGATTGCGCCACAGATGCAGCGCAGTTGCGTGCTTTGCCGCTGGCAAAATATGATCTGGCTTTTTTGGATATTGATATGGGCCCGCTGAACGGCGTTGATCTGGCCCGTCGCCTGCATGAGCTGCGCCCCGATATGCTGCTAATTTTTGTGACGAACTACGTCGAATACAGCCTGCAGGGGTACGAGGTGCAGGCATTTCGCTATCTGCTGAAAGCCGAGATGCCGCAAAAGCTGGAGCGTTATGTGCAGCAGGCCCTTACCGCATACCGCAAGACCCGCGATACGGTTCGCATATTTTGCGATGGCGAGGATGTCGAGCTGCAGCCGCAGCAGATCTTGTACGCCGAGATGTCGGCCCGCAAGGTATGCCTGCACCTGCAGGGGGCCGACCGGGCCTTGTTGTACACGACCGCTACCATGGCCGATTTGGCTGACCTACTGGAAAACCACGGCTTCGTGCGCACACACAAAAGCGTTTTGGTCAATATGGAGCACATCCGCGATCTGCAAAGCACGCGACTGTATCTGCGCGACGGAACCGAGCTGCCGGTCAGCTCGCACACAGCCAGCGCCGTGCGGAAAATCTATACGCAGTGGAGGAGCGCGAAGAAATGGGTTATTGGTTAGGGATCGCTTTCAGCTGCCTGGACGTGCTGTGCGTGGCCGTTTTTTGCGATGCGTTTCTTGAAAGAAAAACAAGAGGCTTACGCTTTGTAGTTGGGGTTCTGCTCTACGGAGTCTTGTCTTATATCGCTACGGTTTTCGTTTCGCATATTTCGGAAGAATCGCCGATAACGCTTTTAAAATTTGCCGCACTTATTACGGTTTACTTCGTTTTTGCATCCTTGCTTTATACCGGGAAATTCTGGTTGCGGCTGCTGGTGGTTGTTTTGGCGTATGCAATTTCCACCTTGCTGGAATTTTGCGTTCTTTATTCTCTGCTGGCATTGCTTCATATTCGTTATGATGAATATGTGGCGAATATGAAGCTCTATCTTGCAAGCGCAGCTATAACATATAGTCTCAAATTCTTACTTTCTTCTGGAATCAAAAAGATTCACAAGCCGATGGTGGCAAGTTCCGCCAGCATCAAATGGGCACCCCTGACAATTGGATTTCCACTTATTTCTCTGGTTGGTATATCAATTTGCTATTATTTATCCATGAACGGCAAAATAGCAGCCGCATTTGTACTTTTTTCAAGTGGAATTCTGCTGGCAACCAATGCCGTGATTCTGATTTTGATAGATTTGACAGAAAAAAACAACCTCGCGCAGGAGCAGCAAAAAACGCTTAACGAGCAGCTGCGCTCCCAGCGTGCCAACATTGATGCCTTGAGCAGCGCCTACGCCACACAGCGCAAAATGACGCACGATTTTCGGCATCACATCGCGGCCCTTTCCGGGATGCTGCAGGGAGGCGAGACACAACAGGCACAGGACTATCTTGCCGCTTTGCAGGAGCAGCAGACTGAGCGTGCCCTGATGGTCAACACCCACAACTCGGCCATCGACGCCGTGCTGAACCAAAAGGGCTATGCCGCTCAGAAGCAGCATATCGATATTCAGTTTGAAGTCAACGACCTGTCGCCCTTGCAAATCGAACTGATTGACTGCACAGTCGTGCTGGGCAACCTGCTGGACAACGCCATCGAAGCCTGCCTAAAGCTGGAGGAAGCAAAGCGCCGCATTGAGGTCAGCGTTTTGCGGGACGAAGCCTACGCGGACGGCGATGCGAAGCTGTATGTCTCGATTATCAACACCAGCCTGCCGGTCCACATCGAAAAGGACTGTATTGCCACAACGAAATTGGAACCGCATCTGCACGGCTTTGGTCTGCCCTGTGCCAAAGAGCTGCTGCGCCGCAACAACGCCTTTTACACGATGGATTATCATGACGGTGCGTTCCAATTCTGCTTTGAATGGCCCGATGTGGCCTGCAATTCTTGCGTTCACGCATGAGTTTCTGTCACTTGCGCAGGATTCTTGGCACTTTAGCCTGGTTTGCAGTAGGATAAGGGCGAAAGATGACAAGGAGATGCCGATGGAACAGATTGCAAAAAAGCTGACGCAATACTTTCTGGCGCACGGTCTTATCAAAGAGGACGACGCCGAGGTGTGCCAATACGCGCTGTACCAACGTATTTCCCGCGCCGTGGGCCTGATTGCTCTGACCCTGCTTGGTGGACTGATTACGGATTTCGGTTCGGCCTTTTGCTTTACCGTTTCGTTTCTTTTCCTCCGTGAGCGCACCGGCGGCTACCATGCCAAAACAGAATGGCAGTGCGCATTATACTCTGCCGCCATGATTTTTGCAACGATGTTCGCTTTGCCGATTTTTGCGGAGGAGCCCAACAATTATTGGGCAATTATGATTGCCTCCTCTGCCCTGATATGGGTTTCGTCACCTGCCGATAATAAGCAGATACACCTTTCCCGTGCGGAAAGCAAGGCGATGGCAAAGCGCGCACGTTTGCGGCTATTGCTTCTGGGCGCTGTTTCGCTTGCCCTGTTGGGCGTCCATGGTCACCTTTTCGCCAGCTCCATTGCGTTGGCGGAGCTTTCGGTCGCGGTTTCCCTTATGATGGCCACAGCCGGCTTTGGCATACAATAAATAAATCATTACAATTCAGGAGGAATCCACTCATGAAAGAAACCATGCAGCAACATTTGCACACCGTTGGGCAAAAAGCCATTCAGAACGTGATTCGCCACGAATACGGCGATTGGCCGCCCAAGAGTGGGGGCTTTTATTACCAACCCCACCGCCCCGAAAAGCCGCTGCCCAAACCGCAGGACAAAAAGTAAATCTCACGCTGCAGTTCTAAGCCCGTCGCATCTCAAATGCGGCGGGCTTTTTTATGCCTGCTTCTCGAAAAATTCACAAAAAGTTCAAATAATTAGAGAACATTTTCTGCGCTATTAGCCTTTAAGATGATGAGCAAGGGAAAAACGAGCAGAAAAGAGGTGAGAGTGTGTCAAGTGCCGATCGACGCCAAGCCGAAATATTAGAACTGTTGTATATGCATGAAAAATGCAATGTCAACGATTTTGTCGAGCGTTTCGGAGTCAGCAGACGTACCATTACCTCAGATATTGTAGTACTTACTCGCAAGCACAATATCAAGTCGAAGTCCGGTCCTCACGGTGGAATAGAAATAGACAGGGACCTAAAAACCGATGAAGTGCCATACCTAACAGATTTTGAAACTTCATGGTTGAAACGGAAATATGACGAAGCTGAAATCGAAGAAGATCGCATAGCGGCACACTCCATTCTCCGGCGTTTTTCTCTTTAGCGGATATAGTCCGTTCCCCAGCACCTTGACAACCGAATACCCAGCATAACAGGTACGTTACTTTCCCGGCAAGCCCCCGTGGGCGGTCCGGCAAACCGAAATTGCGGCGGAAAAGACCATAATGATACGCCAGCAGCCTCCCGCGTCAGAGGGGGTGACCGAGCCGGAGTTGTAAGCAGTAAGACTCCGGCGGAGTCAGTGAACGGGTGTGCCAACACCCTGCCTGTTATGTTCCCGGTGTCAGGGGTGCGAGCGGCAAATGTGGCACACTTACTTAACTATCTACTTTTGCCGTTTAGGGCAAATCGTGGGCAGCAGGAACCCAAGCGCCTGCTGTCCATCATTTTGCTTTAAACGGGATGGAAAACAGGGGTGTAAAATGCAAACCTATCCAACGGGCTATACGGAATCCCACCGTATGGCCGAGAAAATTTTCCGGGAGATTTTACCCCGGCACAGCATGGCGGTGCGTGAGGAACAAATCGCGCTTTGCCATGAAGTTTTAGATACCTTATATAATAAGGAAATTTCCCTGTGCGAGGCAGGTGTAGGCACCGGCAAGACTCTGGCATACCTTGTAGCCTGCATCCTTTGGCAGATGCATCGCCCAGAGCGAATGAAGCTGCCCAGCGTTATCTCCACTTCCAGCGTTGCTTTGCAAGATGCGATTCTTACTGAATATTTGCCCGACTTGTCCGCTGTTTTGCTGGGCGAGGGCATCATCCGCGAACCTATTACCGCTGTTGTCCGCAAGGGCAAAGAGCGCTTTGTCTGCGATGCCCGCCTTGCTGAGAGGGCCTCACTGGTCCAGCCGAGCAGAAAACGGCAAACCAACAGTCTAAACATCGCTGCGCACATATTGGACATGGATCATATCCCGGAACTCTCCCGCTATGACCGCTGCCGGATCTGTGTGCCGCAGTCCTGCCCGCGCGATTGCTTTCTGCGCGAGGATTGCCGCTACCAGCAGTATCTGCGGGATTCCATGAAACCCGACATCCAAATTTGCAATCACAATTATCTGCTGGCTGACGCATCGCACCGACTTGAAGATAGACCACTGCTCCTGCGCAGCTATCAGGCTCTAGTAGTGGACGAGGCGCACAAATTACCCGATGCCGCCCGCCAGATGTACACGGAAACACTATCCCAGCACAACATGGATGAATTGTGCCTTTTATTACAACAGGCGCACTACAAGGATTTTGCCAGACAGCTGCGGACGGCGTTCCTTACGCTGTCGTTCTCCTGCACGCAGGGGCTTTCCAAGCTGCGAGGAAAAGCGAGCGAACCGTTCGTGCTTACGCCGTTCCGCCGCGCTGCGCTCATCGACTGTATAGCATTGTTGCAAAATGCTGGCGGATTGCCGGATGTGCCGCGATACCTGCTGAACAGGCTGGGAGAAGCAGAAAGTCTCCTGCGCCTTTTTCTTTTGGAGGTGCCGACGCGCATCCTCTACATCGACTACGATGCCGATGGTCAGCCCACATTCTGCGCAGCCAGCAGCCGCGTACCGCAGTTGCTTCGCAGTGCGCTCTGGAACACCCGCGAACCCGCGATTCTGACCTCCGGCACATTGGCTGCAGCCGGAGATTTCAGCCACACGGAACAGCTTTTGGGGCTGGCAGCATATGCCCCCCTGCGCCATTTCCGCGCAGATTCTCCGTTTAACTATAAGAAAAAATGTCTGTTGTACTTTCCGCCTCGCGTAAAAATGCAAATGGACAACCGCAAAATGGCAGAAGAAATCGTCCGATTGGTGGATGCCTGCCACGGCCATGCTCTGGTGCTGTTCACGTCTTACCGCCAAATGGCCGAAGTCCGCGCGCTGACGGACGGTCAGTGGCAGTACCCGACCTATCAGGCGTGGCGCAACGGCGGCAGGGTGATTCAACAATTCAAAGAATCCGGCAACGGCGTACTGTTTGCGGCGGGCTCCTGCTGGGAGGGTATTGACTTTCCCGGCGATATGGTGTCTCTGCTGATTATCGCAAAACTGCCGTTTCCGATTCCTGACCCGGTCAGTGACTATGAGCGCAAGCAGTACCCGAACCTGCGCGACTACATAAACGCCGAAGTCATCCCCGAAATGCAGAAGAAACTGCGGCAGGGATTTGGCCGCGCCATCCGTACCGAGCAGGATTCCTGCGTGGTAGCGATTCTGGACGAGCGCGCGGGCATCGGCGGCAAGTACCATGACGCCGCGCTGGCAGCACTGCCGACTTGCCCAATCACCGAGAAAATCGAAGATGTTCAGCAATTCATCCGGGAGCAGAAGCGCCCGGATTACTTTTTGTGAAAAGAGGGATCTGCAATGTACCTTATGCGAAACCACGATGTCTGGATTTATGTGCGCTGCGCCAACAGCGATCCGCGCATTGCCTTTGACCGGCTGTATGACCTTATCGACGAAGCAGCAGGGCATGGATTCCTTGTACGCGGCACATCTTTTGACCATTGCAGCGGCAACACCTTGAAAGACCGCATTGGTCTGCGCTCTATGTTGGACGCAGTAGAGAACGGTCGGATTGAAGCCGTGATGGTGCGCGATTTGGAGCAAATCAGCCGCAACAGCTACATACTGGTGGGCGTTATTGAAATTCTGCGTCAGAATGATGTCTATCTCATCACCACCGAATGTGACCTGAACGCCGAACTCATCAACAGCGGTCTGGAACGCTTTGTCGGTGACCGCTTCACGCGGGCATCGTTCGGCAAGCCGCGATTTGATGTTCGTCTCCCTCTGATGGAGCAATTCTGAGGTGCGCCCATGAAAGAATACAAAGTGTGGGCGTTTGCCCGCAGTGCCGCACCGAACCTGCCCGCATTGGAAGAACAGCTTGCAGAAGTCATGCGTGAGGCCGACAGACGCGGCTACATCATCGTCAACTCCTGCATGGAGCAAAAGTGCGGTACCGAATTCTGGCGACCTGATTTGTTCGCCATACTCACCGCTGTGCAGCAGGGGCGTGTCAACGCCGTCATGGTGCAGAGCCTTGACCGACTGAGCCACGACATTACAACCTTGTACCGTATCCTGCGCTTTCTGCAGAATTATGGTGCCGTACTGATTACTACCGAAACCAATCTGCAATATGAACTCTATCTGACAGGGCTGGAGAGTCGGATCCTGGCTCGTACCGCGCGGACCGGAAAAAGAGTGCCGTGGGAGGTGGCTGTCGATGCAGATTGACCCGTTTCCCGTAAGGCTGGAACAGGAGCTGAAATACGCACTGGCCTATGCCGCGCTGGTATCCGCTGCCGCAAGCGGAAGATTGCCTAGGGACATCTGCCAGCGCGCCAATGTTGGTTATGCCCGGAAATGCAGCGTTTTGTGCCGCGATGTTTAGTGGTTCTCGTGAATAGCTTTTGACCTGCCTTTCGGGTATGTTGTATGTGACAAAAAGAGTGTCACAGCGTCAAATCCAGAGGTGAACATCATGCCGCAAGTCCAAGTCATCCAGCCGATACAGCAACAGCCGAAGCGCCTTCGCGTGGCGGCCTATGCCCGCGTCAGCAGTGATTCAACCGATCAGCTAAACTCGCTGTCCGTGCAGGTGGACTATTATACGCATCTGATACAGGAAAATCCAAACTGGGATTTCGCCGGAATCTATGCCGATGAAGGCATTACCGGCACCAGCACCAAACACCGTGAACAGTTCAACCGTTTGCTGGATGACTGCCGCGCAGGACTGATTGACCGTGTGCTGGTCAAGTCTGCATCCCGCTTCGCCCGCAACACGGCGGATGCGCTGGCATCGGTGCGCGAAATGAAAAGTCTTGGCGTAACGGTTGTTTTTGAAAAAGAAGGCTTTGACACCGAAACTGCCAACGGCGAAATGATTCTGAGTATGATTTGCGCTACAGCACAGGAAGAGTCCCTGTCCATATCACAGAATACAAAGTGGGGCATACGGAAGAAAATGCATGACGGCACTTATATAACCAGCTTGACACCGTTCGGCTATAAAAAGATTAACCGGCAACTGTTTCCCGATGAAAAAGAAGCAGCAACCGTCAAAGAAATTTTTAATCTGTTTTTGAATGGTTTCAGCACGGCGGAAATTGCGAACCATCTAAATACCAATCACCCTAAGCCAGATGTGATATGGCGTTCTGCTTCTGTACGGTTTATCCTACGAAATGAAAAATACATTGGCGACAGCTTATTCCAAAAGAACTATACTCCTGATACCCTTCCACTAAAAAGTTGCTGCAATACTGGACAGCTTCCAAAATACTACGTTGAGGGAACACATCCCGGTATTATTTCAAAAGATGAATTCGAAAGAGTTCAGTCGCTTCTTACACAAAAGAATATCAATAGCACGAATAGTCGAGCCTGCATTTTATCCAAGGTTGTATTCTGCGCCCTATGCGGTCATGTTTGCTCAAGAAAAGTCCGAAAGTCCCAAACTTTTGTATGGTGCTGTAGAACGCATTTACAATCTGCCGCCCTTTGCCCATTAAAGCCTGTTTCGGAAACTGAAATTCAGCAAGCATTTTTATCCGTTTACAATAAATTGCAGGCGAACCAAAGCTATATTTTGCAGCCCATCATAGACACGCTTTTACAGCTTAGGTTTCTGCAAGAACAAGCAAATTCTGCGCGGCAAACAGCGCGTGATGATGTACAGCGCCTTGCAAAACAGCGGCACAACCTTACACGAATCCACACACTGGGATACATCGACAACGCCCAGTTTCTTGAACGTAGTATAGCCCTTGATCAACAACTACGGGAAAAGAAAAAATTCCTTTCCAAACGCACCACTGACAATAGTTTTGAAAGAGTCCTTTTCCAAACCCGTAGCATACAACAGCAATTGGGATCTTCTCCCCCACTGGAAACATTTGATGGCACCATTTTTACCAAATTGGTAAACCGCGTACAGGTCAGCCCTACCACAATAGAATTCAAGTTTATGAATGGCATGACACTATCTGAAAAACGGAGTTCGCTATGAAAAAGCGTTACATCTTATTCGGCTATCAAATTCAAAATGGTGAGTTCTGTATTGTTCAACAAGAAGGCGCCGCCGTCGAGTATATTTTTGATGCTTACAGCAATGGTGACAGTCTCCAGCAGATTGCCACACACATGAGTTCATGCGGGCCACCTTACCGTTCTTCAGACAACCGCTGGAATAAAAATATCATTGCCCGATTGCTTTCCTGCGACATTTACTGCGGTACAGCAACCTATCCCGCCATTATCACAAAAGAACTGTATTTCCAAGTACAGCAACTTCGCAATGAAAAGTCTGTATCCTACTCCAGCGTTCTGCAGTCGTTCCGTGATGATATGCAATGTTGTTGTGGAGAGCGCCTGTATTGGTATCCCAAAACGCATCAATGGTACTGTCGTCACTGTGGAATGTGGTCGAATCGAATTCGCCCAGAAGAACTCTCTCAGCAACTTCGTGAAAAGTTATTCTGGATTTGTCGGCATAATGAAAGAATCTGCTCTCCACAGGGCGCAAGCAATATCCACTCCATCGAATCTTCCCGGTTGAGCCATGAAATAAATACCCTGCTTGCTTCCCCGGAGCCAGATGCCGAGTCTATTGTTCGCAAAATCCTGCACCGCGCAGAGTTACAATTTACCTGTTGCTCCGCAGGTGATGCAGACCCAGCAACTCTGCAAATCAAGCGTGCCTGTAACGAGCTTGAACCGACTGACACTTTCCCACTGAAATTATACGCAGAAATCGTCAGCAATGTCATCCTGTATCGCGACACGCACATTGAAATAAAACTGCGAAACGGACAAATACTGTAACAAGGAAAATCAAAATGAGCAACACAAGAATCATCGAAATACCTGCCACAATGCAGACAGGCAAAGGAAAAAATCATGCCATCCGAAAACTACGCGTGGCTGCCTACTGTCGCGTCAGCACCGAGGAAGAAGAACAGCAAAGCAGCTTTGAAACACAGAAGTTGTATTATACCGAAAAAATCACTTCCACTCCCGAATGGGAGATTGCCGGCATCTACGCAGACGATGGCATTTCCGGTGTACACACTAAAAAACGCGACGGCTTTAATCAGATGATTCAGGACTGTAAGAAACGGAAAATTGATTTAATCCTTACTAAATCTATTTCGCGTTTTGCCCGCAACACACTGGACAGTATCCAATACGTCCGAATGCTGAAAGCACTTGGCATCGCAGTTATTTTTGAAAAAGAAAATATTAATACATCAACCATGAACTCCGAGATGATTCTTACCGTGCTGAGCGCTTTTGCACAGGCGGAAAGCGAGTCAATTTCACAGAATGTCGCGCGCGGTAAGCGAATGGGATTCCGACAAGGAAAATTTCCGTTTCCTTACAGACAAATTCTCGGATACAGAAAGGGTTCGGACGGCAAGCCGGAAATCATTCCCGAAGAAGCCGAAGTGATTCGTATGATATTCAACAGCTATCTGCAAGGCGCCAGTTTACAGACGATCAAAAAGCGATTAGAGGCTGACGGCGTACTCACTGCACGTGGCAACAAGAAGTGGTCGTCCGAGAGCGTCCAGCGGATTCTCCAGAACGAGAAATACTGCGGTGATGTGCTGCTGCAAAAGACATTTATCGAGGATGTACTGACAGGCGTATCCAAGAAAAATACCGGCCAACTGCCGCAATATTACATAGAGAATAACCACGAGGGAATCGTCACGAAGCAGACATTCCGAGAGGCACAAGCTGAAATTGCCCGCCGCAACAGCAAGTCGGCCACCAACCATCGCAAGCGACATCGAGGTCGCTACAACAGCAAATATGCCTTATCCGAACGATTGGTCTGTGGTGACTGCGGCAGCTCCTACAAGCGAGTCACTTGGAGCATCCACGGCAGAAAGCAAATCGTCTGGCGATGCGTCAACCGACTTGAATACGGAACGAAGTTTTGCAGCAACTCACCCTCTATCCCCGAAACAGAGTTGCATCAAGCAATTTTGAAGGCCGTGCAGAATTTAGCTGCCAAGTTTACCAGCGAGGTTGCTGACCAGCTTAATGGGATTCTCCATCAGATAGAAGTCGGCGAAAGTCTGACACCACAGCTGCAAGCACAGTTAGAGCAAAACCAACAGGAATTTGACCACCTACTGGAAATGTCGCTGGACTTTGATGAAAACACCCCATTCCTTGATGACAAGCTGAAAAGGCTCAGCGATAAAATCAAACAGCTAAAAACTGCCATCACACAAAGTTCAGTCAATAGCCAAACGCCATCCACCCCTACAAATCCGATAACCGCAAAGGACCTTTTGATTACAGAATACGACGATATGCTTACAGCGAGAATCATAGAAAAAATCATCGTTAAATCACGGCAAGATTTAGAAATTATTTTTATCGGAGGTTATACGCAACAGATTTCACTGCAATAAAGGTACACAGCCAAAACTGCCCATCTGCGTAGCAACTTTACGCGGACGGGCAGTTTTTATTTTTGCGTAAGAATGGAGACAGCCACACTATGAACATCGGAGATAAAATCAAACTCGTGCGCCGCCATCGCGGTCTTACACAGCAGCAGTTGGGTATATTGATTGATATTAAAAACGGGGCAGCGAACCGCATTGCACAGTACGAAACCGGGTACCGCACACCTAAAGCCGAAATTGTAGAGAAAATCGCTAAAGTTCTAAATGTTCGGGAAGAAACATTCTATATGCCAAACGATACCATAGTCGATCTCATTCGCACGTTGATATGGTACGATTGGGAGCATAGTTTGCCTTTTCAAGACTTTGGAGATAGTACGCAATGTTTCTTATTACGCATTCGGCTCTCGTGCAGTCATCCTGCCGTAAAGGCTCTTTTAGCAGATTGGCAGATTCATAGGACAGCATTCGAGAACGGTCGAATCACGTCATCGGACTATCTTGAGTGGATGCTCCAATGGCCACCGACCTTATCTGCACCAGATGATTGACATTGCCATTTGTAAGGAAATTTTTTCTGCTTCAAATTTTGTCAACGCATGAAGTCTGGTATCTTTTTTGTCACATCGAGACATGTTAAAAAGCTACATTCAAATTCGTTTTGAATGTAGCTTTTGCTTTTTATGTCTTTTTCCGGGTTGGGTTTGCTAAGGCGGGGAATCTCTCTGCGTTTGGTGAGGGTCTGCGCCAAATGACAAACGGAACAGCCGGCAGGGTTTCCCCTGCCGGCTGTTGTGCTGTATAAAAAGGTAGAGCTTACTCCACCATATACTCGAAGTCCACGCGGCCCAGTGCGACGTCGGCACCGGCAACGCGAATCTTCATCGAGGTGCCCAGCATCCAGCTGCGACCCGTCAGCGGGTCCAGCATGCTGACACCGTCAATGACCTGCGGCTCGCCCTTGCACAGCTGGGCGGCGGGGACAAAGCCCTCGACGGTGTTTTCCAGTTCCACAAAGATGCCGCGCGGGGTGATGCCTGCCACGGTACCCATATACACCTCGCCCAGACGGCTGTGCATATACTCTGCCTTGTACAGGTCCTCGACGTCGCGCTCAATGCGCACGGCGGCGACCTCCTGCTTGCTGGACTGCTCGCTGGCGCGCTGGGCAAACTCGCCGAAATCGGCGTTCAGCTGGTTGGCGGAAGCCCCCAGCAGCAGCTCGCTTAAAATGCGGTGAATGGCAAGGTCGGGGTAACGGCGGATGGGGCTGGTAAAGTGGGCGTAGTCCGCCAGCACCAGACCGTAATGCCCCAAGGGCTGCGGGGCGTAGCGGGCTTTTTGCATACTGCGCAAAATGCCGGTGTGTACGGGGATCTGGATGGGCTGACCGCGCGTTTCGTCCAGCAGGGCGGCAAGCTCCAGCTGGGTGGGGATGGGGTTCTTGAACTTGGCGTTCAGGCCGCAGGCCAGCAGCGTGGCGGACAGCTTTTCCATCTTTTCGGCGTCGGGTGCCTCGTGCACACGGTAGACAAAGGGCACCTTGTTGGTGCGGCCTGCGTTGGCGGCGCACTGGTTGGCCAGCAGCATAAACTCCTCGATCATGCACTCGGAGGTGCCGCGCTCGCGCTTGACAATGTCGATACAGCGGCCGTTTTCGTCCATAATGAACTTGGCCTCGGTGGATTCGATATCCATGCCGCCGCGCTTTTTGCGCAGTTCCATGCGCTTGCGGTACAGCTCATCCATGACGGGCAGCTGATCCGCCACGGGGGCGTACTTCGCCTGCAATTCGCTGAGGTCGGCGCCCTCCTCGGGGGCGAGCAGGGCGTTGATCTCCTTATACACGCCTTTGACGCGGCTGCAGATCACGGTTTTGACGAACTTATAGCTGCTGATGTTGCCCTGCTCGTCCAGACGCATCAGGCAGGAGAATGCCAGACGCTCCTCGCCCTGATTGAGCGAGCAGATGCCGTTGGACAGCTGGGTGGGCAGCATGGGGATGACCTTGTCGGCGTAGTAGATGCTGGTGGCGCGCTCAAACGCTTCGGTATCCAGGGCGGAGCCGGGGCGCACATAGTGGCTGACGTCGGCAATGTGAACGCCCAGCTCGTAGCCGTCGGCCAGCTTTTGCAGGCTGATGGCGTCGTCGATATCCTTGGTTTCGGCGGAGTCGATGGTGAAAATGGGGATGGCGCGCAGATCCAGCCGCTTGGCGGCCTCGGTCTGGTCGATGACGGCGTTGTCGTAGGCGTGGGCTTCCTCCAGCACGTCCTCAGGAAATTCCTGACGGACGTTGCGTCCGTACAAAATCGCCTTGGAGCATTCCGACGCATAGTCGGACGAGCCGAATTTTTCGACCACGGCGGCGCGGTGGTCGCTGTGGCGCTCGCCGCGGTGGGTGATCAAAAAGCCGACCTTGTCGCCCAGATGCACGCCCTCACTTCCCTGCTTGGCCAGTAGGAACTTGACGTCGCGGCAGCCGTCCGGCTCAACGCAGAGGCGACCATCGTCGGACAGGCAGACGGTACCGGCAAAGCGGTTGTTGGGCACGGTGACTTCCAGCACCTCGCCCTCGGACGAGCCTTCCACGCGGGGGCGGTCAAACAGCTTGACCAGAATTTTGTCCTGCGGCATAGCACCGTGCAACGCGCGGCCGGGGATGAAAATATCGCCGGTGCCGTCGTCGCGGCTGGCAAAGCCGAAGCGGGCTGCCAGTTTGACCAGCGTGCAGGGAATGGCGTTGGGCGCGGCTTCGTTGCTGAAGGTGGCAAAGCCGGGGGCGTACTGCCCGTTTTTGATGGTCAGTTCGCCGGTGGCCACCATGGCAGACACGGTGGTGCGCAGACGGGAATTGTCCACCTGCAGGTTGTTTTGCAGTTCGCGCAGCGTCATGGGGCGGCGCTTGACCGCATTTAAAACATTTTTCTGTAAGGGTGTCATAGTTACTCCTTTGATTTACGTCGCTTTATCGTCCGATAAAGCCCTTCCTGTGCGGGGGGAGCCGCAAACTTTCCCACAAAAAACGACCCGCCTTGACACCAGTGTGTACAGGTACGGGTCGGCTTTTCTTGTTATACCGTGCGGCCGGATTACAGGCGTGCGCTGAGGACGCAGACCACCAGCGTTACCACAAAAAACACAATGCCGCAGATCTTGGTGATCTTGGCCAGCTTGGCGTCGACACCGCGCTGACGGCCGGCAGCCATGGCAGAGCTTTCGCCCATGATGGCACCGGACAGGCCGCGACCCTTCTGCTCCTGGGCCAAGGTAAAGACAACGATCAAAACGGAAACGACGATCAGAACGACGCCGAGAGCGATTTCATACCAGTTCATTGATGTAGCACTCCTTAAAATTTTCATGCAAGATACAGTATAGCATACTTAGCCCGCGCACGCAAGAGGAAATTTTGCAAAAATCGCGGCAAATGGGGAAAAAGTCAATGAAGCTCTTTTTCGGCGCAGGCAAGGGCGGATTCGATGACCTTGTCCATATCGTAGTACTTGTACTCGCCCAGGCGGCCGCCGAACACCACGCGGCTTTCGGCATCCGCCAGCGCCTTGTAGCGGGCATACAGTGCGCCGTTGGCGGCATCGTTGACGGGATAATACGGCTCGTCGCCGGGCTGCCATTCGGCAGAATATTCGCGGCTGATAACGGTCTGGGTGCCCGGCTCGGTGGAGCCGAACACAAAGTGCTTATGCTCGATGATGCGGGTGTAGGGCGTTTCGGCGTCGGTGTAGTTGATGACGGCGTTGCCCTGATAGTTGGGGCAGTCCAGCGTTTCGGTTTCAAAGCGGACGCTGCGGTACTGCAAAGCCCCCAGCTTGTAGTCAAAATAAGCGTCGATGGGACCCGTGTAGATGACCTTTTGCGCCAAGGCGTCCAGCGCGGCTTTGTCGGCCAGGTAGTCGGTGTCGGTGCGCACCTCGATGCCGTCCAGCAGGGCGGCAACCAAGGCGGTGTAGCCCTTGGTGGGGATGCCCTGATACAGGGCGTTGAAGTAGTTGTTGTCGAAGGTCAGGCGCACGGGCAAACGCTGGATGATAAAGGCGGGCAGCTCGGTGCAGGGGCGGCCCCACTGCTTTTCGGTGTAGCCCTTGATGAGCTTTTCGTAGATATCGACGCCAACCAGGTTGATGGCCTGTTCCTCCAGGTTTTTCGGCTCGGCGGTGTAGTGGGCGGCGCGCTGCTCGCTGATTTTGGCCTCCGCCTCGGCGGGGGTGATGACGCCCCACATCTTGTTGAAGGTGTTCATATTAAAGGGCAGGTTGTACAGCTCGCCCTTGTAGTTGGCCACGGGGGAATTGGTGTAGCGGTTGAACTCGGCATAGCGGTTGACATAGTCCCACACGGTCTTGTTGTTGGTGTGGAAGATATGCGCGCCGTAGCGGTGCACGGGGATACCGGCGACGTCCTCGGTATAGATGTTGCCTGCAATGTGGCTGCGCTTGTCGATGACAAGGCAGGATTTTCCGGCGTTGGCGGCTTCGCGGGCAAAGACGGCACCGAACAAACCGGCACCGACGATCAGATAATCATACATAAAAAGTTCCTCTTAACGATAAATTTCCTGAATACGATCCAGCGTCTTTTTCATTTCGGCGCGCACCTCCGGCGGGCCGGAAACCGATACCCCCGCGCCGAAGCCGGCTACCCAGCCGAAGAACTGCGGGCTGACCTGAATATCCACCGAAATCTTGAAGTGCTCCCCGTCCGGGCAGGGCACCAGAATGGGCACCGTGCCGAAACGGTCGATCATGGCACCGGCAAAGCGGTTTTCGCACAGAAGGGTCACATGCTTGCAGGGACCGTTGAACATGCCGAACATCTGCTGCATGTAGGTGTTGACGTCAAAATTGGCGTACTCCGCTGCACCCTCACGCGCGGTGCCGGGCATCTGATGCACCGACTGCATCTTGTCCACGCGGTAATGCTTGAGCCGCCCCTCGGTGTAAGCGATGAGGTAGTAGTTGCCGTTTTCCCACACCAGCACCCAGGGGCTGACGCGGTACAGCTGGCCGTCGTGGCGGGGCGTCATCTTTTTTTGCAGGTTCCAGTCGCAGTATTTGAACTGCACCTGTTCCCCTGCCGTGATGGCGGTGTGCAGTGCGTCCACCGTGTACAGGATTTTTTCGTCGGTGGATTTGATGCGCCCGCTGACCAAAACCTTACGGTCCAGCTCGGCCTGCTTGTAGCGGGAGGTGAACTGCCCCAGCTTGTCGATGAGCGTTTTGGACTTGCGCGCCGTGATGAACTTGCTGGCGTACACAGCGTCCACAAGCAGCTTCAATTCGGCTAACTCAAAGGGGGCGTCGGTCATATAATAGCCGCCGCCGCGCCCGCGCTGCTGCACAATGTCGTATCCGGCACCGGGAATTTCTTTGAGGGTGGCTAAATCGTTGTAGACACTCTTGCGCTCGGAAACGATACCCTCGTCCTGCAGCTTTTCCACCAGCTGGGGAACGCTGAGGGGGTGGTTTTCGTCGGTATCACGAATTAGAATCTGCAAAAGCGCCAGCAGCTTGCGTTTTTGTCCTTCCACACGCGGCATACGGGATCGGCTCCTTTCCGCTTTCAAAAAGCAGTCCTATTATATACCCTTATGAAATTTTTGGCAAGTAGTGTTTGCCCATGCGGCGAGATTTTTTTGGCGGGCTTAGTTTTCCAGTTCCGTTAATAAGTACCCAAGCTCCTCAAACAGGTCCTGGGGCAGCATGGCGGTCATGCTGCGCTGCTCTGCACAGCGGTCGGCCGTCTCGCCGTGCAGCCATACGGCCAGTGCGGCCATCTGGGCGGCGGTGCGACCCTGCGGCAGCCCGGCAGCCAGCAGCCCGGCGGTCATACCCGCCAGCACGTCACCGCTGCCGCCCTTGGCAAGCCCCGCGTTGCCGACAGAGCAGCGCCACAGCGTGCCGTCCGGCTGGGCGATCAGCGTGCCGCTGCCCTTTAACACGGCCACGCAGCCGTAGGTTTCGGCCAGCGCCTTTGCGGCGGCGGTGCGGTCGGCCTGAACCTGGCGCACAGAGCTGCCCAGCAGGCGGGCAGCCTCGCCGGGGTGGGGCGTCAGCACGGTGTTCTTGGGCAGGGGCAGCCGTTTCAGCTTGCCGGCGGCCAGCGCATTGAGGGCGTCGGCGTCCAGCACGGCAGCGCTCCAAGGGGCATCGCGGTGCAGCAGCGCCTTGCAGACGGAGGCGGCACTCTCCCCCAGACCCGGCCCGGCCAGCAGTACGGCGTTGTTTTTGCTGCGGAACCACTCCCGCAGGGCGGCGGCGTCCTGTGCGTGGATGCCGCCGTTTCGCGCCGTGCGGCAGGGGCAGACGCAGCATTCGGGTGTGCGCGCGAGTGCCAACTGCAGGACCGGCTCGACCGAGGCCAGATACACCAGCCCCGCTCCGCTGCGCAGTGCACCCTCGGTGCAAAGGGCGGCGGCACCGCGGTAGGCGGTGCTGCCCGCTACGGCCAGTACACTGCCGTAGCTGCCCTTGTTGCTTTCTGCCAGGCGGGCGGGCAGCCATTGGCGCGCGTTTTGAACGGTGATCTCCTGCGGCATATTGAAACCTCCCCCAAAAGGATTTATAATGATATTATACAGGAAACCGCAAAAAAACGAAAGGGGTTGTCGGCTTATGGTGCCTGCTTTGGAGGAAATTTTACAGAATTGTCATGCGATGGTGTTCTTCGGCGGGGCGGGGGTGTCCACCGAAAGCGGCATCCCGGATTTTCGCTCGGTGGACGGGCTGTACCACCAGAAATTCCGCTACCCGCCGGAGGAAATGCTCTCCCACACTTTTTTTGAACGGCATACCGCAGAGTTTTACGACTTTTACCGCCAGAAGCTGATCGTACACGGTGCCAAGCCCAACGCGGCGCACCTGCGGCTGGCCGAACTGGAGCGCGAGGGCAAGTGTGCCGCCGTGGTGACCCAGAACATTGACGGGCTGCATCAGGCGGCGGGCAGCAAAAATGTGTTTGAACTGCACGGCTCGACCCTGCGCAACTACTGCACCCGCTGCGGCAAATTTTACCCCGTCAGCTTTATCGAGGAGGCGGGCAAAACGGGCGACGGTGTCCCCCGCTGCACCGAGTGCGGCGGCATTGTAAAGCCCGATGTCGTGCTGTATGAGGAAGGCCTGGACGAGGCAACGATGGAAGGCGCGGTAAAGGCGATACGCGCCGCCGATGTGCTGATCGTGGGCGGCACAAGCCTGGCGGTGTACCCGGCGGCGGGGCTGCTGCGGTACTTTAGGGGGGACACGCTGGTGGTCATCAACAAGCAGCCCACCCCGGCGGACGGCATGGCAAACCTGCTGCTGCACATGCCCATCGGGCAGGCGCTGGGGCGCGGTGTGTGAAATTTTGCTAAATTCTTGTCAAAACCCATTGCCAAACCGCGCCTTTGTTGGTATGATGTTTATAATGTATAAGGGGGTTTATGGGTATGGCAAGCGTATTGCAGGATTTTACCAAGCGGCGTGAATTTTTGGTCTGTATGGATTCCGACGGCTGCGTTATGGACACCGTGCGCACCAAGCATGTTACCGTAATGTGCCCGGAGTTGATTCGGATATTTGCGTTGGAAGAACAGGCGGATTTTGTCCGTTCCGCCTGGGAGGAAATCAACCTGCACACCATTACGCGGGGAATTTCCCGCTTTGAGAGCGTGGTGCTGGTATTTGACCGGCTGAGAAACCGCGGCATTGAGCTGCCCGGCAGCGAGGATATCGCCGCGTGGGTCAACACGGCGGCAGAGCTTTCGACGGCGAGTCTGCAAAAGGAAATACTGAAAACCGGCAGCCCCGCGCTGCGCAAATTGCAGGAGTGGAACAACACCTGCAACCGCCGCATCCAGCTGCTGGAGCCTACGTTCAAGCCCTTCCCCTATGCGGAGGACGGTCTGCGCCAGCTGCATGCCGTGGCTGATCTGGCTGTGGTCAGCGCCGCCAACGAGAGCGCCATCGCCAGCGAGTGGAAGCGCTATGGTCTGACCAAGCACGCGGACGTGATTTTTGGCCAGGAAGTGGGCAGCAAGGCGAACTCCATCGCTACCATGCTGGCCTGCGGGTACGAGAGCCGCAAGGTGGTCATGGTGGGCGATGCCATGGGCGATGCCCAGGCCGCCGCCGCCAACGGTGTGGCGTTTGTGCCCATTTTGCCGGGGCGCGAGGCTGCCAGCTGGCGCCGCCTGCAGGAGGAGGCCCTGCCCAAGCTGCTGCACGGAACCTTTGACCCGAAGTACCAGGCCGAGCTGCTGGCAGCACTGCGCAGCGCCCTGCACGCCTAAAAACCTATTACACGAAACCAGGAAAACTGTCTGATTTTTGCGCCGTCACCCTTGTGGCGGCGCTTTCTTTATGCTATACTTTATACAATAGTACTCTAAAGCAAAGGAGCGTCTGCGATGGATCTTTTACAGCAGGCACGCAGCCAAATTGACGAAATCGACGCCCAAATGGCCGCTCTGTTTGAGCAGCGTATGCAGGCCGTGGCCGATGTGGTGCGCTACAAGGCGCAAACCGGCAAGCCGGTGTTTGATGCCGCGCGGGAGGCCGCCGTGCTGGACAAGAACACGGCACGTCTGCAGGACGATGCGCTGCGCCCCTATTACCGCGCCTTTTTGCAGGAAGCCATGTCGATTTCCCGCGCGTACCAGCGCGCCGCGCTGGGGCAGGACACGGCCGCCTATCAGGGCATTGAGGGCGCGTGGAGCCACATTGCCCTGCGCAAGCTGTTCCCCTTTGCCCGCGCTGCGGCTTTTGCCACCTGGGGCGAGGTGTTTGACGCTGTGCAAAACGGCGATGCGCGCTTTGGCGTGCTGCCGTTTGAAAATTCCAGCGCCGGAGATGTCAGCGCCGTGCTGGACCTCTTGTACACCCACCCGCAGATCACAGTGGCCGACATGTGCGACTTGCCCATCCGGCAGGATCTGGTAGCGCTGCCCGGTGCGAAAATCGAGGAGATACGCACGGTCATCAGCCATCCGCAGGCGCTGGCGCAGAGCAATGTCTTTTTGCAGCAGCATGCCTTTACCCTGCAGCCGTGGGGCAATACAGCCGATGCCGCCCGCCATGTGGCGGAGCAGAACGACCCCACGCTGGCCGCCGTTGCCAGCGCCGAGACCGCGCAGCTGTACGGCTTGCAGGTTCTGGCGGCGGGTATCAATGCCGAGGGCGACAACACCACCCGCTTTATCGTGATCGAGCGCAGCGAGACCCCGCCCGCCCTGACGGGAGAAGGGCAGCGGCTGGCGCTGTTGTTCACCGCCCGCCACAAGCCCGGCCAGCTGGCTGCCGTGCTGGACCAGATCGGCGCGCGCGGCTTTAATATGGAGTGCATCAAGAGCCGTCCCCTGCCCCATGTGCCCTTTGAATATTATTTTTATGTGCAGCTGGTCTGCCCTGCCGGTTCGCGCGCGCAGGACTGCCGCGACCTGCTGGATACCCTGACCGCCGCCTGCAGCACCCTGCGGCTGCTGGGCGCGTTTACCCTGGGGGGCTAATACAATGAAAAAGGAAAAGTTTGGTATGAAACTTACAATGCAGCTGAAACAGCGCAGCTACGATATTATCCTGAAGGCCGGTTGCCTGAAAAACCTGCACCAGTTCACAAACACCGCCAACCGAAAGGTGTTTGTGCTGACGGATTCCGGCGTGCCGGCGCAGTATGCCCAAACCGTAGCCGACCAGTGCCCCGATGCGATGGTCTACACCATCCCGCAGGGCGAGGGCAGCAAGTGCCTGAAGGTATACGGCGAGGTTTTGCAGGCCATGCTGGCCTTTGGTATGACCCGCGCCGACCTGCTGGTCGCCGTGGGCGGCGGCGTTGTGGGCGATTTGGGCGGCTTTTGCGCGGCCAGCTATATGCGCGGCATTGACTTTGTAAACTGCCCCACGACGGTGCTTTCGCAGGTGGATTCCTCCATCGGCGGCAAGACGGCCATCGACCTGGGTGAAACAAAAAACATCGTAGGGGCGTTCTGGCAGCCCAAGGTGGTGCTGGTGGATTTTGACACGCTGGCCACCCTGCCCGAACGCCAGGTCGCCAACGGCATGGCCGAGGCGCTGAAAACGGGTCTGATCGGCGACCCCAAGCTGTTCTCGCTGTTTGAGTGCGACGACCCCCGCCAAAATCTGGAGGAGATCATCTACCGCAGCCTGAAATTCAAGAAAAAAATCGTCGAGCAGGACGAGCGCGAGGGCGGTATGCGCAAATGCCTGAACTTTGGCCACACCATCGGCCACGGCATAGAGGCCGTCAAGGGCATCCGCGGGCGGCGCACCACAGGGCTGTACCACGGCGAGTGCGTGGCGCTGGGTATGCTGCCGATGATCGAGGACAACGCCTTGGCCAAGCGTGTGCGCGCCGTTTACCGCACACTGGGTCTGCCCGTGCGCACAGGCGTCAGCAAGGAGAAGGTGCTGCAATACATGCTGCACGACAAGAAGGCGGGCAACGGCACCATCACCGTCATCAAGTGCCCAGGTTTGGGCTGCTGGCGCGCCGATACCCTGCCCCTGACCGAGCTGCCCACCTTGCTGGGAATGGAATGACGCTTATGAAAAACACCTTTGGAAATGCCGTATCTATGACCATTTTTGGCGAAAGCCACGGCCCCGCCGTGGGCGCTGTGCTGGACGGCCTGGCTGCCGGCCTGCCCGTTGACGAGGCCGCTGTGGCTGCCGCCATGGATCGCCGCCGTGCTCGAGGCGACGGGCTTTCGACCGCCCGCACCGAGGCGGACGAGGTGGAGTTCTTATCCGGCGTGTATCAGGGCAAAACCACCGGCACGGCACTGACCCTGATGATCCGCAACCAAAATACCCGCAGCGGAGACTACGCCAGGACGCAGGATCTGCTGCGCCCCGGACATGCCGACTACACGGCCTACGCCAAGTACGAGGGGTATCAGGACGCGCGCGGCGGCGGACATTTTTCCGGCCGCATCACGGCGGCATCGGTCGCGGCGGGCGCTGTCTGCGAGGGCATTTTGCAGTCCCTTGGCGTGCGGGTGTACACCCACATTGCCGCCTGCGGCGGGGTGCAGGACGCCCCGCTTTCGAGCGCGGCAGGTCTGCTGCTGCCGGAGCCGGAGCCGGGGCATTTTGCCCTGCTGGACCCCGAAAAGGAGGCCGCCATGCAGCAGGCGATCCGTGAGGCGGGTGCGCAGGGCGACAGTGTGGGCGGTATTCTGGAAACCGTCGTAACGGGTCTGCCCGCCGGTGTGGGCGAACCGTGGTTTGACAGTGTCGAGAGTGAGCTTTCCCATTTGATGTTTGCCATTCCCGCCTGCAAGGGCGTGGAATTCGGCGCGGGCTTTGCCTTTGCCGACATGCGCGGCAGCGAGGCCAACGATGCCTTTACCATGCAAAACGGGGCTGTGCGCACCGCCACCAACCGCAACGGCGGCGTGAACGGCGGCATTACCAACGGCATGCCGCTGGTGTTCCGCACCGTGATAAAACCCACCCCCAGTATTTATAAACAACAGCACACCGTAGATTTTGCGGCAAAACAGGACGCCGAGCTGCAAATCAAGGGCCGCCATGACCCCTGCATTGTGCCCCGCGCCGCCGTGGTGCAAAACACGCTGACAGCGTTTGGCTTGCTGGATCTTTTGACGGTGCGCTACGGTACGCTGGCGCAAAAGCACGGCTTGCCGAAACAGCAGTAAGAGGTCGTATTGCCCAAAGCAAAGGAGGTTACCGCCATGGCACAGCCCTTGTACGGATTGATCGGGGCCAGGCTGGGACACAGCTATTCCAAAATCATCCACGAAAAAATTGCCGATTACACCTATACCCTGCTGCCCCTGCCCACCGAGGCGGAGGCGCGCGCCTTTTTTGAAAAACGGGAGTTTGCGGCGGTCAACGTGACCATTCCCTATAAGCAGATGGTCATCCCCTGCTGCGACGAGGTCGACCCCCGCGCCAAGGCCATCGGGGCGGTCAACACGGTGGTGAACCGCGGCGGAAAGCTGTACGGCTACAATACCGACTATGCGGGCTTTGCCTACCTGGCCAAGGCGCATGGCGTTGACTTTGCGGGCAAGACCGTGCTGGTGCTGGGCACAGGCGGTACCCATGCGACGGTAAGCGCCGTATGCCGCGACGGCGGTGCCAAGGAGATTTTGACCGCCAGCCGCACCGGTAAGGACGGTGCACTGACCTATGAACAGGCCGCTGCGCGCAGCGATGTGCAGATCGTCGTCAACACGACACCCTGCGGCATGTATCCCCAGACGGGGCAGTGCCTTTTGGACATTGCGGCGCTGCCACATCTGCAGGCGGTTCTGGACGTTGTGTACAACCCCTTTGCCACCGAGCTGGTGCTGCGCGCTAAGGACAGGGGTCTGGTGGCCGCCGGCGGCTTTGAGATGCTGGTGGCGCAGGCGGTGTACGCGGCCGAGTATTTTACAGGCCGGACGCTGGACTGCGAAACGCTGATACCCAAAATCAGCCGTGAACTGCAAAAAGAACTGCAAAACGTGGTTTTGATCGGGATGCCGGGCTGCGGCAAGTCCACCGTGGGGGCCGCGCTGGCCCAGAAGCTGGGCAAGACCTTTGTGGACGCCGACGCGGAGATCGAGCGCCGCACGGGCAAGGCAATCCCCGACATCTTTGCCCAGGAGGGCGAGGAGGCGTTCCGTCGGTATGAGGCGGACGTCATTGCCGACCTGACACGGCAGAACCGACAGGTCATTGCCTGCGGCGGCGGGGTCGTCAAGACGCCGCAAAACCTGCATGCCCTGCGCCAGAACGGCCCTGTGCTGTGGGTGCAGCGCCCGATAGAAAAGCTGGCGACTGCCGGCAGGCCGCTTTCCAAGGGCAGTGAGGCCCTGCGCCGAATGGAACACGAACGGCTGCCCCTGTACCGTGCCGCTGCGACGGGCACCGTCTGCAACGACGGTGCGCTGACCGATACTGTTACGGCTGCGCTGCATCTGCTGAAATAACCTTTCGTTAGGAGAACACCCGTGAAAGCTAATCTTTTTTCCAGCCGCATCGGCGGCACGGCGGCAGTGCCGCCCAGCAAAAGTGCGGCCCACCGCGCTGTGCTGTGCGCTGCTTTGGCAGAGGGCACCAGCCGCATTGAAAATATAGAGTACAGCCAGGATATCCGCGCGACGCTGGGTGCGGTGGCGCAGCTGGGGGCTAAAATCTGCGAGGAGCCGAACGCCGTCAGCATCCAGGGACGCGGTGCCGGCAACGGTTTTGTGACGGTGACACGTCCGGTTTTCTGCAACGAGAGCGGCTCGACCCTGCGGTTTTTGATCCCGCTGTTCAGCCTGACCGCCCAGAAGATACACTTTACCGGTGCGGGACGTCTGTTTGACCGCCCGCAGGCCGTCTACCAGATGCTGTTCGACAGCCAGGGGCTGCGCTTTACCCAGGAGCCGGACGGCATTACGGTGTTTGGGCGGCTGCGTCCGGGCGGTTTTAAGATGCCGGGCGATGTGTCCAGCCAGTTTATCAGCGGGCTGATGTTCGCCGCCCCCCTGATGGAAAGTGACAGCCTGATCGAGGTGCTGCCCCCGTATGAAAGCCGATCCTATGTGGATTTAACGCTGGACGCCATGCAGCAGTTCGGCATCAAGGTGGCGCAGCGCGCGCGCAAAAACGGCAGCGTTGTCTACCGCATTGCCGCGCCCCAGACCTACACGGCCAGTGACGTGACCATTGAGGGCGATTACAGCCAGGCCGCCTTTTTGGCGGTGCTGGGCTGTGTGCTGGGCGGCGTTACCGTGACGGGGCTGAACCCCGAAAGCAAGCAGGGCGACAAGGTCATTATGGATATTTTGCAGCGCTGCGGCGGCAAATGCAAGGCAGTGGACGGCGGGCTGAAATTCAGCCGCAGTCTGCTCAAGGCTACCGAAATTGATCTGGCCGACTGCCCGGATCTGGGGCCGATTTTGTTCACTCTGGGCTGCTTTTGCAGCGGCGAAACGATTTTGCGCAACGCCGGACGGCTGCGCATCAAGGAGAGCGACCGCATTGCGGCCATGCAGTCCGAGCTGGAAAAAATGGGTGCGCGTATCCAGGTCGACGGCGACACCGTATATATTTACGGCACAGCGCTGCGCGCCCCCGAACGCCCGCTGAACGGCCACAACGACCACCGTATTGTCATGGCGCTGGCGGTGGCGGCGGCCGCCGGCGGTCTGCCCGCCACAATTTTGGGGGCAGAGGCCGTCAACAAGAGCTGGCCGGCGTTCTGGCAGGTGCTGCAGTCCCTGGGCGAGCGCGTGGAATTTGAGGAGTAAAGGCGGGAACGGTATGCTGGATAAATCCAAAACGTATCTCATCGTAGGTCTGGGTCTGTTGGGCGGCAAGTACGCCCAAGTGCTGAGCCAGAAGGGCTACCGCGTTACGGGCATTACCCACAGCGCGGAAACCATGGACTTTGCGCTCAGCCACGGCTATGTCTGCGCGGGCAAGACCGAAAATTTTGAGGATCTGGTCGAACAGGCGGACTGCGTGATTTTCGGCCTGTACCCCACGGTGCTGCTGGACTGGGTGCGGCAGTATGGGCACCTTTTGCGCCGCGGCACGCTGGTGACCGATGTTTCCGGCGTGAAGCGCGGCGTGGTGGAGCCTGTGCAGCAGGCGCTGCCCGAGGGCGTGGAGTTTATCGCCAGCCACCCGATGGCAGGGCGCGAGACCAGCGGCATTGCCCACAGTGCCGAGGTCAACTTTGCCCCCGCAAACTTTATCATCACCCCGACCGAAAAAAACACCCCGCAGGGCATCGAATGGTGCCGCGAACTGGCCGAGACCCTGGGCTTTTGCCGCATCAGCGTGCTGTCCCCTGCCGAGCATGACCACATGATCGGCTATGTCAGCCAGCTGTGCCATGCCATCGCCGTCAGCCTGATGTGTGCCTCCGACAATACGGAGCTTGCACGCTACACGGGGGATTCTTTCCGGGATTTGACAAGAATTGCACGAATCAACGATAAAATGTGGGCGGAGCTGTTCCTGTGGAACAAGGACAATCTGATCAGCGAGATCGACATGTTCTCCGACGCATTGCAGGATATGCGGCAAAAGCTGGTCGAGGATGACCGCGACGGGCTGCAGGAGATGTTCCGCCTTTCGACGAAACGCCGCGAGGCCTTTGACAAAAAATAAAAACTGCCGATAAACCTAACAGGAATCCCAAATCATCACGGGATTGCGCGGCAATAAAAATCATTGCGCGGTAGGGGCGGGGCACGCCCCGCCCGCGGTTTTACGGTTGCAACAACATTACGGGTACTCCGTAGGGGCGGCATATATGCCGCCCGTTGCAACCGCACCGGTAATGCTGTGTAACGGGTAAACGCCAGGGGACGCATATATGCGTCCCCTACAACCTGCCGGAAATAGGAGCTTTGCCTATAACTGCTTACCTTCCGGTTATTTGTAGGGGCGGTCATTGACCGCCCGCCGCAGCCATCCCAGCAAATCAACCTACCGGGTAAACACGCGCCCTGCATTTCTACCCGAAAAATTGCTTCTTTAACAAACAAAAGCCGATGCAGAAAAACCTCTGCATCGGCAGTTTTCTTATGGGTTAGTTGTCGCGGCGGCCCAGCAGGCGTACCACATACAGGAAAATGTTGATAAAGTCCAGATACAGGTTCAGCGCGCCGATGATGGACGATTTTTGCAGCATGGCCGCATCGCCGCCAAAGTAGGCGTAATGATGCCGGAGCATCTGGGTGTCATAGGCGGTGATGCCCATGAACAGCAGCAGACCCACAGCGCACAGCAGCATGTCGCCAAAGCCGAAGCCAAAGCCCAGCAGATTGAACAGCCCGCCCACCAAAGAGCAGACGATCAGTGCAATCAAACCGCCGAACAGCTTGGGACCCCAGCCGGTCAGATCCTTGTGGGTGGTGGCACCGTAGACCGCCATAACGCCAAAATAGACAGCGCCCACCAGAAACGCCAGCACCAGCGTGCCGAAGCGGTAGGCCACAAACAGGGTGGACAGGTTCAGACCGTTCAGCACCGCATACCCGAAGAACAGCCCTGTGGCCGTGGACGGCTGCAGGCTCATGATGCGGGTGGACAAAATCATGACCAGTATCAACTCGCCGATGGCGGTCATCCAAATCAGGCCGCTGCTGTACAGCGGTACAAACAGTCCGGTGGTGACGGTGGCAAGCGCCACGGCAAAGGTGACCAGCAGGCCGGCGAACATCCAGCCGAAGGTCTTGGTCATATATTCGTTCAGGGTGCCGAAGGGACTTTCTGCGTAGGAAATATTGTAATAGTTAGGATTCATAGTTGCATTCCCCTTTCTCTATGCTGTATTATAAACGTAAAAGATGTGCAATGTATCACAAAACTATGAAGTACCTGTAAACAAGTATGGTACAGAAAGGGCAAAATGTCAAATAAAAATTTGTTTGGGCTGTATCTGCATGTTCCCTACTGCAAGGCGAAGTGCCGTTACTGCGATTTTTACTCCGCCCCCGGTGCGCGCGGCGTGCCGCAGGAATATGTGGACGCGCTGCTGCGGGAGCTGGCAAAGAACACCCGCCGCCCCGACACGGTGTATTTTGGCGGCGGGACCCCGGCGCTGCTCTCCCCTGCGCAGGTGGAACTGCTGCTGCGCGCCTGTGACCCGCTGCCCGGCGCGGAGATCACGCTGGAGGCCAACCCCGATGTGGTCACGCAGGAAACGCTGGACGGCTTTCGTGCAGCGGGGGTGACACGCATCAGCTTTGGCGTGCAGAGCGCCGATGACGCCCAGCTGCGCCGCTTGGGACGCACCCACACAGCCACCGGGGCGGCCGAAGCCCTGGCGATGGCGCAAAAAGCGGGCTTTGCGGAAATCTGCGGCGACATTATGCTGGCGCTGCCCCATTACAGCAACGCAGAGTTTGACGCCACGCTGGCACTTTTGAAAAAAGGCGGCTGCACGCATATTTCTGCGTATCTGTTAAAGATTGAGCCGGGTACGGCGTTTGCCAAATATCCGCCCGACGGCTTGCCCACCCCAGACGAGGCCGCCGATTTTTACCTGTACGCGGTGCGCCGTCTGGAACAGGAGGGCTACCGCCAGTATGAAATCAGCAACTTTGCCCGCCCCGGACACGAGGGACGCCACAACCTGCTGTACTGGAACTGCTGCGATTACCTGGGGCTGGGTCCTGCCGCGCACAGCTGCCTGGGCGGCCTGCGCAGCTACTGGCCCAACGATGTGCAGGGCTTTATCGCAGGCACGGTGCAGCCCCAGCCGGAGGGCGACTGCACGGCCGAGGATTTTCTTTTGATGCAGCTGCGCCTGCGCACGGGGCTGAATCTGCCGCAGTATGCTGCACGCGACGGTAAGTTTACCGCTGCCCAGCGCGCCTTTATGCGCCAATGCGTCGCCCACGGCTACGCCGTCTGGCAGGACGATACCTTCGCCCTGACCCCGCAGGGTCTTGTGGTGCAAAACGCCATTTTGGAGGAATTGATATAAGGCAATGCCTTAATATTTTGCAGGGACAGCCTGCGCGAAAAACAAAAGCCCGGATAGGGAGCGGTAATTCGTTCCCTATCCGGGCTTGTTTAATTATTCAAACTCGACAATCACTAATCAATTTTGCTTAGAGATTATTTGTTGCCGTGTTTGCTTTTCTTTCGATTTTTTGATTTATCCATATTATCCTGCCTATATGAGCTAATGTTATCATTTTGTTATCGGCATTGATAACATTAGCTCTGTAACTGTGGATAATAGCAATATGTTCCGACGCAAATTATAAGAAGTTTTACTTAGAAAATCAACATAGAATTTCAATTGTTTCTGATAAACTAAAATGAGATTTAAAAATCCGCATGCCCCGTTCTGCACTAGAATTTACTTTTCAAGTCAGTTCGTTTCTGATAACCTAATTGTCCCATAGACTGATATATCAAAACATAAAGTATATTTATTAATATAACTATCTTTCAGATAAGTCTAAAATTATTCCTTATTCTTGTTATCATTAAGCAACTGTATTATATGGTCTATAACCGTTTTTAAATTCTTAAAAATAATCTTAAGTTGTTCGACATCGAGATTACAAATATCATCACAACACTTCATTTTCTGAAAATCTGGAATCAATCTTTCTATTCCATATCCATCAACTTCTTTTCGCTGTTTTTTATATGGTTTGATATCTATATTATCCAAAACAAGCGCATTTTCAATTCCTATACTAATCTCAGCAGAATTTTCAAATTTCGGAATGCTCAAAGTAATAACATTATTTGATTCTTTTAATGGTTTGTTGGTATCACAGTCATATAAACAAACACTTTTTACCGCTGAATTTCTGGCTATCAAAAAGGATACAGCCTTATTCAATGCATCTTTACCGGTATTTGCCTCCTGCCCCTTTTCATCAATATATCCAATCCACTTGAATTTAAAATCTACATCATACCCATAAACTTCAAGTGCCTTCTTAAAATATTTTTCATCCGTTCTACCTTCTAAGTAAACAACTGGTTGTTCATCAACCGGTAAATCAATTTGAAAGGCATCTTGAACTGCTTCTATAGAATTACACTTAAAATATTCCGGTTTATCTTTCACAACAATATCTCCATTATCATCACGCGAAAAAATTATTACTTTATCATTTCTTCGTGTGTCATTATGAATTACAAACGGTGAATGTGTAACAGCAAAAATTTGAGAAGTCTGTTCTCCACACTTTGTAAATATACCTTTATAATAATCCATTACCTTTACTTGCCAATTTGGATGAAGACTTATTTCTGGTTCATCAATAAACACAAAAGCTCCATTTGTTGCATTTACATCCTTAAGCAAAAAGCAGCCACGATAAACCACTTGTTTTTCACCAGAACTCAAATTATCAATCGGAATGTCTATACCATTCTTTCGAAAAAGAATCAATTTCTTACCTCCCACGTTTTCTATTCGACTATATTTTAAGCTTTCAAACATCCTATTAAATGCGGTTGTAAATCGGGGCATACGCTCTTGAAAAACAATATCCTCAACAGATTGTTTTAATTCTTTTGCAGTTCTATACGCACGAGCTAACTCTCCATCATCCATGGACTGTATATCAACAAGTAGTTGATTAATTTGTGTCGGTAGTTTTTCTGTTGAACGTCTACTATCTTTTATCGAATCAAGTGTTAAACTCGTCACAGTTGAAACATCATCTGCATGAAAATTTATATCAACATCAGAAAAAATACCACTAAACGGATATCTGTTCTTTATATCATCAGACCCAATATATGTATTCATTCCTTGTTCGTCATTAGCATATATATAATTTTTACCATTAATCTCTTTTAAGTAATATCTAATACTAAAAATTTTTCCCTTATATTCAAACTCAACTAACACAGGATATTTAACTGTATGAGATGCTATTTCGTATAGCGCATTTATAATCGTGCTTTTTCCTGTTCCATTTTCGCCAGCAAAGATTATTGTATCGAATGCTTTCCCATCTTTTCCACAAAAATCGAGTTCCAAATTTTTCAAAATAGGATGCTCTTGAAATTTAATTTTTCTGATTTTATACATAATAATTCCTCTTTCACGTTATTTTTTTCAAATATATAAAAGATTATATTAAAAATATATCATACATCATCTAATAAATAAATTCACAGTTGAAATTTTACAACGATAACAAATTTGATATTTGTTTATGACAAATACAGCTATTAGAAAAACAACAGGCAATCGTGTAGACTGCCTGTCATTTAAAATAATTCATTAGAAATTTTTATTTATTCAAACTCAATGGTTGCCGGGGGTTTGGTGGTGTAGTCGAACAGTACGCGGTTGATGTTCTTGACTTCGTTGACGATGCGGCTGGCGGCGGTGGTCAGGGTCTCGGTGGGGAGAAGCGTGACCTCGGCGGTCATGAAGTCGGTGGTGGTGACAGCGCGCAGGGCGATGGCGTAGTCGTAGGTGCGCTCGTCGCCCATAACGCCGACGCTGCGCATATTGGTCAGGGCGGCAAAGTACTGGCTGGGGCGCTGCTCCATGGGCAGCTTGTCCACTTCCTCGCGCCAGATGGCGTCGGCATCCTGCACGATGGCGACCTTTTCGGCCGTTACATCGCCGATAATGCGGATGGCCAAGCCGGGGCCGGGGAACGGCTGGCGGGCCACCAGATATTCGGGCAGGCCCAGTTCGCGACCCGCCTGACGGACTTCGTCCTTGAACAGGTCACGCAGAGGCTCGACGATCTCCTTGAAGTCTACATAATCGGGCAGGCCGCCGACATTGTGGTGGCTCTTGATGGTGGCGCTTTCGCCGCCGAGACCACTTTCCACAACGTCGGGGTAGATGGTGCCCTGCGCCAAAAAGTCCACAGCACCGATTTTTTTGGCCTCGTCCTCAAAGACGCGGATGAACTCCTCGCCGATGATCTTGCGCTTGGATTCGGGGGCGTCCACACCCGCCAGCTTGGCATAGAAACGGTCACGGGCATCGACGCAGACAAAGTTGATGTCGAACTGACCGCCTTCGCCAAAGACCTCGCAGACCTGCTCGCGCTCGTTCTTGCGCAGCAGGCCGTGGTCGACGAACACGCAGGTCAGCTGCTTGCCGATGGCTTTGGCCAGCATGGCAGCGCAGACGCTGGAGTCGACACCGCCGGACAGGGCGCACAGCACCTTGCCGTCGCCGATCTTCTCACGCAGGGCGAGGACGGTGTTCTCGACAAAGGAATCCATCTTCCAGGTGCCGGCGCAGCCGCAGACGTTATACACAAAGTTGTGCAGGATGCGGGTGCCGTTGTCGGTATGCAGTACTTCGGGGTGGAACTGCACGGCATACAGGCCGCGGGTTTTGTCCTGCACGGCGGCAACGGGGCAGTTGGGGGTATGGGCGATGATCTCAAAGCCGGGGGCGGCCTGTTCGATGTAGTCGTTGTGGCTCATCCAGCAGATGTTCTGGGCGGGCAGGGTGTCAAACAGGGGGCTTTCGGTGTCCAGATCGACCAGCGTCTTGCCGTACTCACGTTCGGGGGCCTTGCAGACGTGGCCGCCGAGGGTGTGCATCATCAGCTGGCTGCCGTAGCAGATGCCCAGAATGGGCACACCCCAGGTGTAAATGTCGGGGTCGATGGTGGGAGAATCCGGCAGATAGGCACTGTTGGGGCCGCCGGTAAAGATAATGCCCTTGGGGTTCCTGGCCTTGATTTTGGCCAGGTCGGTGCGGTAAGAATAAATTTCGCAATACACGTTGCATTCGCGGACGCGGCGGGCGATCAGCTGATTATACTGGCCGCCGAAATCCAAAACGATAACGGTTTCCTGCTGCATAGGGAGCTCCCTTCTTATTTTTCACATTATATGTAATCAGTATAGCATACTTTGCCGAAAAAAAACAGTGGGTGCAAAAAAATGTTTTGTCGGATTAGCGTTTTCTAACATATTGACATTATTTTCAGAGTATGGTATGCTTTTTTGGCAATAAGGGAGTAGTCGGTGCGGGTTTGCCGCACAGTTCTGCCAACATAATGGGTTTATGACCCTGGCTTAACTTTAATTGACGAGACTTATCTGCTCCGGATTCGGGGGCAGATGAGTCTTTTTTTATTTGCCGCGCTCCCGCAAAAAGATGGAGGAAATACGATGACTTTAACGGATCTGATTTTGATTGCCGTGGGGCTTTCGATGGATGCCTTTGCCGTGTCTGTCTGCAAGGGGCTGTCGGTGCGCAGGGTAAGCGCAAGACATGCGCTGCTTTGCGGCGTGTGGTTCGGCGGGTTTCAGGCGCTGATGCCGCTGCTGGGCTTCTTTTTGGGCGACCGCTTTGCCGTGCTGCTGACCCGCTTTGGACCGTGGATCGCCTTTGTGCTGCTTGCGCTGATCGGCGGCAATATGATCAAGGAGAGCTTTGGCGGGGACGAAACGCTGGACGACGATTTTTCCGCCAAGGCCATGCTGCCGCTGGCTGTGGCCACCAGCATTGATGCCTTTGCTGTGGGCGTCAGCTTTGCGGCCATGCAGGTACACATTGCCACGGCGGCGGGGCTGATCGGGGGTATCACCTGCGGGCTGTCCGCTGCGGGCGTCAAGGCGGGCGCGGTGTTCGGTGACAAATACCGTGCCCCGGCAGAGCGCGCGGGAGGCGTGGTGCTGATTTTGATTGGCGCCAAAACGCTGCTGACCGGGCTGGGGGTTCTGTAAAACCGACGCGGCGCGGCAGAAATTGCCCCGCTTATCCCCTGCCGCGGCTTGCTAGGCAATGGGCAAATGTGGTATAATTAAGGCGGTATTCTTATCAAAATGAGAAGGTTTTTCTATGAACGCATGTAAAAAACTGGTCTTTCCCCTGACGGCGGTCATGGTGGCTGTTGTGGCGCTGTTGCAGGTCATGGGGGAAAGCTATTCCGCCATAAACAGCTGGAACCGGCTGTTTGAAAACCCTGTACAGAGCACGGTGCAGTTCCTGACCGTATTTATGTTGTGGTATGCCCTGCTGGCGGCGGCCTACCGCTGGTGCGAGCGCCCCTTTACCGCCGAAACGCCTGTGCCCTACAAAAAGGTATTTGCTTTTTCGCTGCTGGTGCTGGGCATCTGCTGGCTGCCGGGCATCGTCATAAATTATCCGGGCAGCTTTGGCACCGATGCACTGTATCAGCTGAAGGGCTATTACGGGTACGAGGTGTTCATAGACGACAACCTGCTGCATACCCTGATGATGGCGGTTTTTGTAAACCTGGGGGATCTTTTCGGCAACCGTGGCTTGGGCGCGTTTTTGTACACGGTGTTTCAGGCGCTGCTGCTGGCGGTCAGCTTTGCGGTGGTCTGCGCGGAAATTTACACCATGCTGCGGGGCAAGGGCCGCAAGCCCGGCTATGTCCTGAGCCTTTTGTTCTTTGCTGTGGTGCCCATGTGGGGGCAGTTTGCCCAGTGGATCAGCAAGGACGTGCCCTATACGGCCATTACAACGCTGTGGCTGGTCTGCATGATGCGGTGCATCCGCAGCGGCAAAACCGTGAGTCGGGCTAACCTGGTATGCCTGACGGTTACGGCCATCCTGACCTGCCTGCTGCGGCTGAACGGGCCGTTTGCGGTGTTCCCCACCATGGTCGTGCTGCTGTTGGCCATGCCGCGCGCTACAAAGAAATATCTGGCGGTGTCGCTGCTGTCGGTGCTGGTCATCTACACGGGGGCGCACAAGGTGCTGAGCGTGCCGGCCGGCCGCATCACCGAAAACCAGCCCCTGAAACTGGCGGGCATGGTGCACCTGAACCAGGTGCAGCAGGTCATGCGCAGCTATATTGAGCATCCCGGCGGTATCACGCCGGAGGAATATGCCATCATCGACGAGGTCATCGAGGCCGACAAGATGGTCGAGACGTACAGCCCGACCAATCTGGATCCCATACTGGGCATACGCCGCGCGACCACGCCGGAGGAGATACGGGCATTTCAGCAGCTGTGGTTCAGGATCTTACTGCGCTACCCTGCCAGTTGTGTGCAGGCATCGCTGAACAAATGCTTTGGCTATTATTCGGCATCGGCCAGAGGCTATGTCAAGCTGCTGGGCCATGAGATCGAGCCGGATCCGCGGCTGGAATTGACGCCGGCGTTCTCCGAGGCGGCGCGCGGACGATATCAGGAGTTTATATCCAAGGTGGAAAATCTGCCGGGACTGCGGTATCTGGCAACGGCGGGCTTTTACACCCAGGTGGCGTTTTTGTGCGGCTGGTCGCTGCTGCGCAAAAAAAAGTGGAAGGAGCTTATCCCGCTTTTGCCCATCGGTGTGAACATCTGCGTTTGCCTGGCCAGCCCGCTGTCAAGATTTATCCGCTATGAACTGCCTGTGGCAGCGGCGGCCCCGCTGCTGATGGCCTGGGTGGTGGCCGTGCTGAAGGCACCCCCGCAGGAAGAAACCTAATGGCAACACCGCACAATTCTCTCCTAACTGCTTAGCAGCTGCCGCACCTCGCCTTCCGTATCGGCACTTAGAATTGTGCGGCATTGCCCTTATAAACAGAAAAGGCACCGCGCCGTTCCCGCCGCTAAGGCAAAGGAATGACGCGGTGCTTTTTGGTTTGTTTGGGACAGGCCCTGCTTACAGGACCTTATGCTCCGGCACGGCAGAATCCACAGGGCGGGGCGAACCCTCGACCCACTGGATGGCCTTCTTGGGGCACTTGGAAACGCAGGTGCCGCAGCCGTTGCACTTGGTGTAGTCGATCACGGCAACGTTGTCCTTGAGGAAGATGGCCTCGTTGGGGCAGTTGCGCACACACAGGCCGCAGGCAATGCAGCCGACACGGCAGGCCTTGTTGACCACAGGGCCTTTGTCCTTGCTGGAGCACTTGACGGCGGGCTGGGAGGCGATGGGTTTCATCTGGATAATATGGCGCGGGCAGGCGACGGTGCAGGCGGTGCAGCCGGTGCACTTGGTGCGGTCGACCAAGGCAACGCCGTTTACCACATGGATGGCGTCAAACTTGCACGCGCGGGTGCAGTCGCCCAGACCCAGGCAGCCGAAGGCGCAGGCACTGGGGCCGCCCGCCACGGCAGCCGCGGCGGCGCAGGTCTGGATGCCCTGATAGTCAAACCGCTTGCCGCAGTTGACACCGCCGTTGCAGATAACGGTGGCGCGCAGGCTGGGGCGGTCGTCGGTATCGTTGCCCATGATCAGGTTGATGGCATCGTTGGTCTTGTCGCCGCCGGGGGCGCACTTGTAGGTGGGGGCTTTGCCCTCAACGATCGCCTTGGCGTAGTCGGCACAGCCGGCGTAGCCGCAGCCGCCGCAGTTGGCGCCTGCCAGACATTCGGTGATCTGGGCAATGCGCGGGTCCTCGTACACGGCCATGAATTTGGAGGCCAGCACCAGAATGACGCCGCCGGCCAGACCCAGCACCACCAGTACGACGATAGCTAATACAATCGGGTTCATACGTTTGTTTCCCCTTTCTTAGAAAATCGCGTTGATGATGTTTTCGACCATACCGCCGAAGCCCATAAAGCTCAGCGAGGTAATGGCGGCGGACACCAGCGTGATGGGCAGACCCTTAAAGCTCTCCGGCGGGTTGGCGTTTTCGACACGCTGGCGCACACCGCAGAACAGCAGCATGGCAACCAGGAAGCCGACACCGGCACCGGCGGCGCAGACGAGCGCCTCGGCATAAGCAAGGCCGAAGCCGTACTGCTCGACCACGGCGGAGTAGTCCTGCACGGCCAGAATGGTGACACCCAGCACGCAGCAGTTGGTGGTGATCAGCGGCAGGTAGACGCCCAGGGACTGGTACAGGGCGGGAACGTATTTTTTGAGGGTGATCTCGATCAGCTGCACCAGCACGGCAATGACCAGAATGAACACGATGGTCTGCAGGTAGCCGAGGTCAAAGGCGTCCAGCAGCAAAATTTGCAGCGGGAAGGTCACCGCCGTGGCAATGACCATGACCACGATAACGGCCATGCCCATACCGGCGGAGGAGTCCAGCTTTTTGGAAACGCCCAGGAACGGGCAGATACCCAAAAACTGCACCAGAACGTAGTTGTTGACCAAAATCATGCTGAAGAAAATGGTGGCAAAAGTGGCTACGGGATTCATTGCTGGGCACCTTCTTTCTGATTCTGCTTGGCGTCGTCGATCTGCTCCAGCATAACGTCGCCGCAGGTCTTGCGCTCAATGGGTTTGTTCAGCTTGCGCTCCAGCCAGACACAGCCGGCCATCAGGCAGCCGAACACAAAGAAACCGCCGGGGGCAGAGTTCATCACGGTCATGCGGTCGATGCCTTCGGGAATGACGGTGATGCCCAGCCAGGTGCCGTTGCCGATGATCTCACGGATGGAGGACATCAGCACCATGGTCAGGATATAACCCACGCCCATGCCGAGACCGTCCAGTGCGGAATCGACCACGGTATTTTTGCAGGCAAACATCTCGGCACGGCCAAGGATGATGCAGTTGACGACGATCAGCGCCAGGAACACGCCCAGGCTCTTGTACAGGCTGGGGACAAACGCCTGCAGGATCATCTGCACCACGGTAACGAAGGTGGCGATGATGACAATGTAGCACGGCAGGTGCACCTTGGCGGGGATGATCTTGCGCATGGCAGAGATAACAATGTTGGAGCATACCAGCACAAAGGTCATGGCAAAGCCCATACCGGCAGCGCCGGATACGGTGGTGGTAACGGCCAGCGCAGAGCAGCAGCCCAGCACCAGACGCAGAACGGGGTTTTCACGCAGGATGCCCGCGGTAAATACTTTCCATTTGCTCGGTTTTTCCGCCATCGTTACATACCCCCCTTGATTTCGTTATTGTAGCAGTCGATTGCGGCGTTGACCGCATTGTACACGGCATTGGTGGAGTAGGTCGCGCCGGAGATGCTGTCTACGGGGCTGCCCGCGGAAACCTTGCCGCCGTTCCAGCCCATAAAGCCGGAGGCGAAGCGCTCCTCCCCTACCTTGGAGCCGATGCCGGTGGTCTGGGTGGAGGCGTCGATGCTGATGCCGGAGATAGCACCGTTGCCATCAAAGGCAACGTAGACGGTGACGTCCTTGCCGGAGTAGCCGGTGGCAGCTGCCTTGACGGCAACATCGCCGGCGGCGGTCTTGACGGCACCGGCCACGTTGGCGGTGGTCAGGTTTTCCACCTCGGTCAGCTCATCGGTGGTGGTACCCTGCGGCAGCACCGACACATACGCGGCCAGGGTCTCGGCACGGGTGTTGGCCTCAATGATGGGGGCGGTGATGTTGTTCAGCACCGCCAGGATCGCGCTGCACACCAGGCAGATGACAACCAGCACGATAACGGGAAAAACCAGCTCTTTAGAAGCGGACTGCTTCTCGGCAGAAGAATGGTTGGCCATCAGGCAGCGCCCCCTTCCTTGACTTTCTTGGGCTTTTTGTAGCCGAGCGGGATCTGGTGACCCCAGGCGTTGAACCAGGGCACCATCAGGTTGCCCAGCAGAATGGCAAAGCTCATGCCTTCGTTCATCGAGGCAAAGTTGCGGATGAGGAAGGTCACCAGACCGATAAAGATGCCGTAGAACAGCTTGCCCTTGGTGGTGAACGGGCAGGTCACATAGTCGGTCGCCATAAAGACGGCACCGAACAAAAGACCGCCGGACATGCACTGCAAAAGTGCCAGATACGGGTCGCCGGTGTACAGGGCGCTGAGTACAAACATCGTACCCACGATGCTGACGGGAATGGTGGCGTGGATGGTGCCGCTGGCCAGCAGAATGGCAAAGCCGGCAAGGATCGCCAGCACGCTGACCTCGCCCAGCATACCGCCGTGGAAGCCCAGGAACATATGCAGCAGGTTTACGCTGCGCAGCTCACTGCCGAGCGCCAGCGGCGTGGCGGAAGCCAGCGCGTCAACGCTCATATCCGGGTAGACGTAGGCGGTCATACGGGAGGTAAAGCCCAGGAACAGGACGATACGGCCCACCAGCGCGGGGTTGGCGAAGTTGTAGCCCAAGCCGCCGAACAGCTGCTTGGTGATCACGATGGCGACAAACGCGCCGACAATGGCGATCCACAGCGGCATACCCACGGGCATGTTCAGCGAAAGGATCATGCCCGTGACCACGGCGGACAGGTCCTTGACCGTGACGGGCTTGTGCAGGAGCATCTCATACAGATACTCAAAGAATACACAGGCAAAGGTGGTAACGACCACCAGCACCAGCGCGCGCATACCGAAAATCAAAGCCGACGCCAGCACGGCGGGCAGCAGCGCAATGACCACATAGCCCATCAGGCTGCGGGTGGTGGCTTTGTCCCGAATATGGGGCGAGGCGGTTACAATCAGGTTTTCCACGGGTTATTTGCCCCCTTTCCGCAGCTCGCCCATGTACCAGCCCTTGGCCAGCGTCATGGTCTGGCTGACGGGGCGCTTGGCGGGGCAGGCGTAGCTGCAACTGCCGCAGGCCACGCACAAATCTACGCAGCGGGCCTTTAAGACATCAAAATCTTTGTTGTTGAACGCTTCGGCAATGGCCACAGGCTCCAGACCCATGGGGCATGCCTCAATGCAGCGGCCGCAGCGGATGCAGGCCGAAGGCTCAGGCAGGACGGCGGCTGCCTTGCTGAGCAGCAGCAGACCGTTGTTCTGCTTCAAAACCGGGAAGTCCGCGCCGGGCGCGGCACCGCCCATCATGGGGCCGCCGAAGATGATCTTGCCCAGGGGCACATCTTCCTTGATGCCGCCGCAGGCTGCGATGACATCGCTGTACATAGTGCCGATGGGAACCTCAATGTTCTGGGGCTTGGCGATGGCGTCGCCCTCCACGGTCAGGCGCTTGCTGACCAGCGGAATACCGGTCTTTAAGTATTTGCCCAAGGTGGACACACTGGTCACGTTCATAATGACGCAGCCGACATCGGCGGGCAGACCCGGCTTGCCGGAGGGTCCCACCTGCGGCACCTCGCGGCCGGTGCAGGTTTCGACCAGCGTTTTTTCTGCGCCCTGCGGGTAGCGCATGGGCAGCGGCTTGACGGTGACGCCGGGCATCTTGCGCACCAGGGAGCACATCAGGTCGATGCATTCGGGCTTGTTGCGCTCAATGCCGATGATGCAGTGCGGAATGTCGCAGTACTTCATCACGGCGCTGATGCCGGAGATGATGGTGTCGCTGCATTCCAGCATTTCGCGGCAGTCGGTGGTCAGGTACGGCTCACACTCGGCAGCGTTGATAAGCAGCGTGTCGATGGTGTTGGCAGCGAGCTTGACATGGGTCGGGAAGCCGGCACCGCCTACGCCGACCAGGCCGCAGTTCTGCACGGCGGCCATCAGGCTGGCTTTGTCGGTGACGGTGGGCGGCACACAGGCGGGGTCTACCGTCTGGGCACCGTCCGTCTTGATGGTGACGGCGGTGGTCATGGCTCCGTTGACCATACGCAGCGGGGCGATGCCCTCCACCGTGCCGGACACGCTGGAGTAGATGTTGGCGCTGACGAACCCGCCCGCCTTGCCGATGATGGTGCCCACCTGCACGGTGTCACCCTTTTGGACGGTCGGCTCTGCCGGTGCGCCGATGTGCATAGACATAGGGATCACAACGCGGTCGGGAACGGGCATCTGCACCGTAGCCAGCCCTGCTGTGCCTTTGTCGTGCGGGACGGCAGCACCCTTGGCGGAGCGCTTTAGGGACTTAAACAAGCTGATTTCCCCCTGTTCTGATGTGACCGCGCACCGATTTTGCGGTGCGGCACAGTCACGTTGAAATGGCGTCCGGCTGCGGTGATGCCAGCGAAAAAGGCAAGCCTTGCTCCAACCGGACAAATATACAGTATCATTTTAACATTTTTGGGATTCAAGTCAAGGCGATTTTGTGAAGAACGTCCGAAAAAATCGGAATGCGCAATTTATGCAGAGTTTTGCGCAAATGTTGCAAAGTATGTAACTTACTTGCAACTGCGTGCTTCTTGTGGTATAGTATAAGTAGAAAAAATAACAGGCGCAAACCGGGAGGGCAGCGATATGAAACATCTTGGCAGAATTTTGGCAGTTTTGGTTGTGGCGGGCGGTATTTTCGCCTTGGTCGCCGCCCTGTGCCGCCGCACAAACCGGCAGGACAGCGGCTATGTCACGCTGTACGACAGCGGCGTGGAATTTTGAGTGTACTTTGAGAGTACATTAAAAGAATGAAAACAGCCCCGCTTCCCTTGGGAAGCGGGGCTGCTGTTTTACAGCTCGATTTCCTGCAGACGCAGCAGGGCCAGAATATAAATTTTCAGCGCTTCGATGAGCTTATCGAAGTTAGCGCCCTCGTTGGCACCGTGCATCGGACCGGCAAACTCCGGCAGGGGCAGGTCGGTATGCTCGGGGCCAAAGCTGACCGCATACGGGAAGTGGCGCGCATAGGTGCCGCCGCCCATCGTGAAGGGGGTCTTGCCCTCGCCCGTGACGTCGTTGTAGGTGTGGATCAGCGTCTGGATGGCGGGGCTGTCGGCGGCAATATAGAACGGCACGCGGCTGGAAACATTCTCCAGTGCGGCGGCATCGCCGCAGACCTTGCGCACGGCGGCGGACATCGTTTCGGGGTTGGTGTTGGTGGGGTAACGGCAGTCAAAGGTCTGGCGGATGACGCCGTCCTTCATGCAAATGGTACCGCCCACCACGGTCAGCGGGTCAAACAGACCATCGTCGGCGGCAATGCCCAAGGCGGTGCCGTCGGTGTCGGCGTGCAGGGTGCGCAGTACCTGCAGATAGGCGTTTTCCGCTTCGGTGCAGATGCCGCTGTCCAGCAGATAGCGCACGATCAGACCGATGGCGTTCACCGTGCCGGCGGGCATGGCGGCGTGGCCGCTCTTGCCCCAGCCGCGGATGACGGTGGTGCCGGGCTGCTCCCCTGCTTCCAGCGTGATGCCCTCGGCGGGGGTCAGGCGGTCAGCGGGGACGTTCACCACGCAGAAGGCGCGGTCGGGCACGGCGTTGACAGCAACACCGCCCTGAAAGTCCAGAATGACGCCGTTCAGCGCGTGGCTGACCAGCTCGCCGCTGAAGCCGCCCTTTTCGCCGTTGCAGACCGGGAACTCGGCATCGGGGGTAAAGCAGAAAGCGGGCATCGGGTAGTGCTCGGCGTAGTAGTCAACGTCGTGCATATGGGTCTCCTCGTTGGCACCCAGCAGGGCGCGCACGGGGTAGCGCAGGGCAATGCCGCTGTCCTTCAGGTATTTGAGGGCGTACAGGCAGAGGATGCTCGGCCCCTTGTCATCGGCAACGCCGCGCCCCAGCAGCCAGCCGTCGCGCACGCGCACGGTGTAGGGGTCGGCGTCCCAGCCGTTGCCCTCGGGGACAACGTCGGTGTGGGTGATGGTGGCCAGGAACTTCTGCCCCTCGGCGATGGGGGCGGTGTCGGCCCAGCCGATGTAGCCGTCGGCGTTATAGGTGTGCAGACCCAGCTCGGCGGCGATCTCCAGCGCCTTGTCCAGGGCGGCCTTGGGGCCTGCGCCGAAGGGTGCGCCCGGCTCGGGGGTGCCCTCGACACTGGGAACGGCTACCAGGCGGGTAATGTCCCGCAACACGGCGTCGCGGTTTTGTTCGGCAAAGGCATCAATGGATGCCCAACGCGGATCATTCATAGTCAAAAACCTCCGGATGGTTTATTTTGTTCTATATAATATAGTATAGCATACTTGGCAAGGGGTCACGGTGTGTCAAAGCCACGGGTCACGGCGTCGCGGATCTTGCAGCCGGTGGGGGTGCCTGCCAAACCGCCGATGCCGGTTTCGCGCAATTCGTGGCTCATCGCATTGCCGACCTCAGCCATGGCGTCGATGACCTCATCGGCGGGAATGTGCCCCACCACACCCGCCAGCGCCATATCGGCGGCAGAAACGGCGTTCATCGCGCCGATGACATTGCGCTTGACGCAGGGAATTTCCACCAGACCCGCCACGGGGTCGCAGACAAGCCCTTCCAGATTGGTCAGGGCCATGGCAAACGCCTCGGCGGCTTGTTCGGGTGTGCCGTTTTTCAGCACGGTCAGCGCGGCGGCAGCCATGGCACTGGCGGCGCCGACCTCGGCCTGGCAGCCGCCCTCCGCCCCTGCCAGGGTGGCTCTGGCGGCAACGACCTGCCCGAACCCGGCGGCAACATACAGCGCGCGGCAGACCGCGTCCTCGTCGGCGCGTCCGGCGCGGAACAGCGGCAGCAGCACGGCGGGCAAAACACCGCAGCTGCCGGCGGTGGGCGCCGCCACGATGCGTTTCATACAGGCGTTGCACTCGGCGGTTTTCAGGGCTTCGGCGATGACCTCGGCAAAGTAGCCGTCGGCATAAAGCCTGCCCTCCCCTGCTGCCTGGGCAACCTTGGCGGCGTCGCCCCCGGCGTAGCCGCTCATCGAGCGGTCAGCGCCGCAATACCCTGCACTGGTGGCGCACATAACGCCCCACAGGCGGTGCATTTCGGCTTCGCTCTCGGCGCGGGTCAGGCCGCTTTCGGCAAGGTCGCTTTCCAAAATGACTTCATACAGCGGGTGCCCGCTCTGCTTGCAGGCATCCAGCATGGAACTGACAGATGAGAACGCCATTTCAACACCCCCTTATACGTTTAATATCGTGACCTTGATAATGCCCGGCAAGGCAGAAAGCTCGCCGCACAGCTGCTCCGGAAGGGGCTGGTCGCATTCCAGCACCATAACGGCGTAGCCGCCCGCCTCGGAGCGGAACAGCTGCATGGTGGCAATGTTGATGCCAAGGCGGCTCAGCGCGCCGGTGACGGCGGCAACGTGTCCGGGAGAGTCCTGGTTAAAGACGATCAGCGTGTTGCGGTCGCCGCCGAAATGGGTGGTAATGCCGTCAATGCGGCAGATGTTGATGCGTCCGCCGCCGATGGATTCGCCCATGACCTCCAGCTTGCGCCCGGATACCCCCACCAGCCGCAGCATGGCGGTGTTGGGATAGCCCCCGCGCAGCGTGCCGGTGGAAACTGTGAACTGCAGCCCCTGCGCGTCAGCGATGGCAAAGCTGTTCGGGATGCGGTCGTCGTCGGGCTGCATACCCAAAAGCCCCGCAACCAGCGCACGGTCGGTGCCGTGTCCGCGCCCCGTGGCGGCAAAGCTGCCGTATAAAATAATGTCGGCTTGGGCAGGTGCCTCGCCCAAAAGGCGGCGCGCCGTGCTGCCGATGCGCACCGCACCCGCCGTATGGCTGCTGGAAGGCCCCGTCATGACCGGGCCCAGCACATCAAATAAACGCATAGTTGTGCCCCCTGTTGTTTACGGTTACGATATTGCCTTTAGTATACTGGATTTTGTGCCGCAATGCAAGCCACCGACGGACAGCGTAAAAATAAAAAGGCGCAGCTGTGCCGAAAAAATAAAAAGTATAAAAAAATTCTGCTTTAGGCTTGACATTTGCCAAAACGTTTGGTATACTATCAAACGTACTTGGCGGCAGCCACTGTGGAGAGGTGTCCGAGTGGTTTATGGAACTGGTCTTGAAAACCAGCGATTCGCGAGAGCGGACCATGGGTTCGAATCCCATCCTCTCCGCCATTTTTAATGACAAGTGAATAGAGATATCACTTTGACTGTGGAGTAATACTCAAGAGGTCGAAGAGGCGCCCCTGCTAAGGGCGTAGGGTGGGAAACCGCCGCGAGAGTTCAAATCTCTCTTACTCCGCCAACAAAAACCCGCGTATCTGCGTAAGATATGCGGGTTTTTGATATTATAAAAATAGCGCGTTACGAAGTTTATACGAACTGCCACCCATGCGCCAGCAGCCCCAGCAGGAGAAGGTGTGCGGGGTAAAAGGCATAAAAGAAAAGTGCGTTCTGCCGCCCGCGCTGCCCCGTGTAGGCATTCAGCAGAAAAACGTCGGGCAGGGCGAAAATTTCTAAAGAGCCTGTCAGGCACAGGGGCAGCAGTGCGGCGGTAAAGCCGACACTGCGGTTAGCAAAAAGCGGCGGCAAAACGTAGAATAAAACGATAGTCACAACACCTGCGGCGCCGTAATCGGTACCAAGAAGCTCCGCCAGAAATGTCAAGGCGGCAGCGGCAGCGCCGCCCAACACCAGCGCAGCGGGGTCGGTTTGCCCAAAGCGGGCTTGCAGGGCGCGCAGAATTTGCAGCGCCAAAAAGCCCAGCAGCAGCGTAAACAGGACATTGTTGGCGTGTCCCGCGTCCCGCCAACGACCCAGTGTGGCATAGTTAAACGCAGGCTCGGAAAGCAGCGCTACGCCCAGCAGCCGCAGGGCGTAGCGGCGCGGATGGGACGTGTGGCGCACGCCCTCGGCAAGCAGAAAGCAGTAGATCGGAAAGGACATCCGCCCGATGCACCGCAGCACCAGATAGACGGCCGCTGCCGTGGGGTCGGCAAGGTGCGGCACCAGCAGGACGGCCCCGATATGATCCAGCAGCATGGTGAGCATGGCAAACCATTTCAGCCCGCTGCCGGAAAGTGAAAAACCTGTGGGCAAGCGATCCCCTCCTTTCCCTTTTATTTATTATAGCACGCAAAAAGTAAAACGCCAGCCTCCCGAAGGAGTCCGGCGTTTGTTTTTATTGCGCCAGTGTGGCGGTCACAGCGGCGAAATCCTCGGCAGAGGCGTTTTTGCCATACAGGGAGAACTGGCGTTGACCGGATTCGTCATACCAGCGTGTCCAAGGACTGCCGTCCACAGTGGCAAAATCCTCATTGGTATCTCCGACGGTTTTGCCGGCCATCCACAAACCGGAGATATCCTCCTGCGTGGGGGCTGTGCGAAGGGTGTATACGGCACCGTTATATGTAAAGCGGTATTCCGCGAGCGTGTAGGCTTCACCCTCCATGGCGGAGAAATGCTCCTCGCTTACGGATAGGTCTTTGGGGGCGGTCAAGGATGTTCCGACAGCCGCGTTTAAGGCATCCAAGGTGTCGTATTCCTGCCAGGGGTTGGGAATTTGGGCGCTGTCCGCAGCAGAAGTTGGGTCAGCAACATCGGAACGGCTGCTTTGGGTAGAGCAGGCTGCCAGAGTGGCGGCGCATACAACGGTCAACAAAAAACAGAAAAAGCGTTTCATAAAAAATCCTCCAAAATCTTGTCTTATGCGGCTGACGGTACCGTGTCATTTTGCCGTTCACCTACATAGACGGCAAAGACACGATGTATGTTACAGAGGGTATATAAGACAACACCGCACAATTCCCGCCTTACGGCTTAAGCACCGCTCCGGCGGATCTCCGCGCCAAGAGCCGCCGCAAGCGGCGGTTGCGCTCCGAAGCGCCTCGCTGCGGCTCGGTGTGCGGCACAGCATCTGCGTTGCCAAAATGCTCGATAATGTCGGGTTGCGGTACCCGCATCGTGCTTCGGGGGCAAAAGCCCCTTGCACTCTGCGACCGCTGCCCCTGCTTCGGTTCGCTGTATCCGCCACTGGCGGCGCTCACCTTTGCAGCACAAAGTATTATCTGCGCTTTTGGCTTAACAGCTGCCGCACCTCGCTCGCCGTATCGGCACTTAGAATTATGCGGTATTGCCATAAGTTCATAAATTGTGAATTTTTATTGACATTGCTTGTAATTTTGTGCGTGCTGTGGTATACTAACCAAAAAATATAAGGCGACACCGCATAAATTGCCGTGCGCCGCAAGAGTGGAAAAGAGGTTTTGACAATGTCTTTGCTGAAAAAGCTGGTTGGTCTGGCTGTCGGTGCTGCCGCTGTGGGCGCGGCTGCCTATCTTTTGAACCGTGACGAGCATACCGAGGAGTACGAGCATATTGTGGGCCCGGAGGATGAGGTCGAGACCGATTCCGCCGAGCCCGCTGAGGATGCGTCTGCCGCGGCGGAAACCCCTGCCCCCGCAGACCCTGAGAACGTGCCTGCCGAAGCCGAGGACACCGCTGCCGAAGTGCAGCCTGCCCCCGCCAAGGCGGACGAGACCCCCAACGTCAACCCGGTAGAGCTGGGCGCGGTGGAGGTTCCCAAGACCGAGGACGGCAAGCTGGATGCAACCAAGATTGCCGACCCCGCCGATTTCGGCGATTGGGAAGAACAGGGCTGCAAGGGCTGATATCACGCTGAACGGGCGCATCTTTGCGATTTGGCAAGGGTGCGCCCTTTTTTATTGAACTAGCACTTTACAACTTTACTGTGCTAAAGTATAATAGAGAGATAGAGGATAGGAGAGGCAGGATATGGATATGGATCTGCAAAATTTTACCCCCGCCGAGCGCGCGACCTTTACGCTGCGCGCTTTGTATGAGCAGGCCGGTTACCGCAAGTACCGCTGCTCCCGCTTTGAGGAGTACGCCCTGTATCAGGAGTACAATCGTTTTTTGCCGGACACCCAGGTGGTGACCTTTACCGATCTGGACGGCAAATTGCGCGCCATAAAGCCTGATGTTACGTTAAGTATTGCCAAAACCGCGCAGCCTGCCCCCGAGGAATGCAAGCGCTTTTATTACAATGAGGAGGTCTGCCGCCCCAGCCGCGAAAGCCACACCTTCCAGACCATACGGCAGATGGGCTTGGAATGTATGGGTGCGGTGGACGCTGCCGTTCAGGCCGAGGCCGTCGGTCTGGCGTTGCAGAGTCTGGCGGCGCTGGGGGTTGCCACGGTGCTGGAAATCAGCCACATGGGCTTTGTGACGGGGCTTTTGGACGCGCTGAACATCGAGCCTGCGGCACGGGGACGGCTGCTGAAATACCTGCGGGGCAAAAACGGACACGAACTGCGTCGCGCCGCCGAAAAATTCGGCCTGTCTGCTGCGGCGGCCGACAGTCTGTGCGGCCTTTTGACGCTGCACGGCACCCCCGCCGAGGTGCTGCCGCAAGCGGAAACCTGCTGCCTGTGCGAAGCCCAGCGCGCCGCCCTGACAGAACTGCGCCAGCTGCTGGACACCCTGCCGCCGCAGGGCTGCGAACTGCGTCTCGATCTGAGCATGGCGGACGAGATGGACTACTACAACGGGCTGGTGTTCACCGGCTATGCGGCGGGCATCCCCTGCGCGGTGCTGAAGGGCGGCCGCTATGACTACCTGATGCAGCGCTTTACCCCCACCGCGAACGCCATTGGCTTTGCCATGTACCTGGACGAATTGGAACGCCTGGCGGCTCCCCTGCCCCCCGTACAGCAAAAGCAGCCCGAAAAAATCTGGCTGAACATCGCCCTGCCCAAAGGCCGTTTGGGCGATACGATGTACAATTTGCTGGCAAATGCGGGCTACAGCGCCAACGAGGATTACAACGACACCCGCAAGCTGGTGGTGGAAAACCCCGACGCGGGCGTGCGGTACTTTTTGGTCAAGCCCAGCGATGTGGCCATTTATGTGGAGCATGGCGCAGCGGACATCGGCTTTGTGGGCAAGGATATTCTGACGGAATCCGCCGCCGATGTGTACGAGCTGCTGGACACGGGACTGGGAAAATGCCGCATGTGTGTGGCAGGCCCCAGGCAGTTTGTCGACGATGAGAGCCGCGCTTTGCGGGTGGCAACCAAGTTTGTGAACATCGCCCGTGACCACTACGAGCGCCGAGGGCGGGATATTGACATTATCAAGCTGAACGGCTCCATTGAGCTGGCCCCGATTTTGGGGTTGTCGGACGTCATTGTGGACATTGTCGAAACCGGCACGACCTTAAAGGAAAACGACCTGACCGTGTTGGAGGAGTTTATGCCCATCTCGGCACGGTTTATCGCCAACAAGGCGAGCTATAAGTTCAAATATCAGCGTGTTACCGAACTTTTACAAAAAATGAAGGAGGCGCTTGCCCAATGATTCGCCTGTATGATTTTGATGAAGTACGCCCTGAGGATATCCTGAACCGCGATATCCGCGCCGAAGCCAACGTGGAAGCCGCCGTGGATGCCATTATTGCCGATGTCCGCGCGCGTGGCGATGCGGCGCTGATCGACTACGCCGCCAAATTTGACCACGCGCAGCTGGACAGCGTGCAGGTGAGTGCGCAGGAGATCGAGGACGCCTTTGCCTTGCTGGAAAAGGACGATCCGACGTTTATTACCACCCTGAAAATGGCGGCGGAGAATATCCGCCATTTCCACGAGCAGCAGCTGCACAAAAATTTTGTTATGACCGACCGTCCCGGCATTGTGCTGGGGCAGAAATACACCCCCATCCAGCGCGCGGGCGTGTATGTGCCGGGCGGCACGGCGGCGTATCCGTCCACCGTTTTGATGGACGTTATCCCCGCCAAGGTTGCGGGCGTGCAGCAAATTGTCATGATGACCCCTGCCGAGCGGGACGGCAAGGTGAACCCCAACATTCTGGCGGCGGCGGTCATTGCGGGCATTGACTGCATCTTCAAAAGCGGCGGCGCACAGGCGGTGGCCGCCCTGGCCTACGGCACCGAGAGTGTGCCCGCTGTGGATAAAATCGTCGGCCCCGGCAACATTTATGTGGCCACTGCCAAGCGCAAGGTGTTCGGCAAGGTGGGCATTGATATGATCGCAGGGCCGTCGGAAATTCTGGTGCTGGCGGATGGCAGCTGCAACCCCGCGTGGGTGGCCGCCGATATGCTGAGCCAGGCCGAGCATGACAAGCTGGCCAGCCCCGTGCTGGTGACAGACAGCGCCGAATTGGCCAAGGCCGTGCAGGCAGAGTTAGAAGTGCAGATCCCCCAACTGCCCCGCGCCGCGATTGCCCGCGAGAGCGTGGACACCAACGGCAAGATCATTGTGACCGATGATATGAACAAGGCAATCGAGGCGGTGAATATCATTGCGCCGGAGCATCTGGAAATTTGCGTGGACGACCCCTTTGCGGTGCTGAATAAAATCCGGAACGCGGGCAGCATCTTCCTGGGCAAAAATGTGCCGGAGGCGTTGGGCGACTACTTCGCCGGGCCAAACCACACCCTGCCCACCAGCGGCACGGCGCGGTTCAGCAGCCCCTTGGGCGTGGACGATTTCGTCAAGAAGTCCAGCTTTATCTACTACACCCGCGAGGCACTGGGCGAGGTGCAGAGCCGCATTGCCGATTTTGCCGAGCACGAGGGCCTGCACGCCCACGCCAAGAGCGTGACCATTCGGTTCGAGGAGTGAGAACGCGAACGTAGGAGGACGACCCATGAGCCGCTATTTTACCAAAACGCTGTCGGCGCTGGAGCCGTATGTGCCCGGCGAACAGCTGAAGCTGAAAAACCTTGTCAAGCTCAACGCCAACGAAAACCCCTATCCCCCCTCCCCTGCAGTGGCACAGGCGGTGGCACAGGCGGTGCCGGGGCTGCGGTTGTATTCCGATTTGACCAACGCCGACCTGAACGCCGCCATTGCGGCGCACTGGGGCGTTAAGCCGGAAAATATCCTGTGCGGCAACGGCAGCGACGAAAACCTGCTGCTGGCGCTGCGCGCCTTCTGCGATGCCGATACACCGCTGGCATTTGCCGATATAACCTACAGCTTTTACACGGTGCTGTGTGATTTGCTGCATATCCCGCAGCATGTTATCCCGCTGCGGCAGGACTTTACCCTGGACGTAGCCCCCTACTGCGGCTTGCATGAAACGGTGGTGATCGCCAACCCCAACGCCCCCACAGGCCTGCTGCTGCCGGTGCCGGAAATTGAGAAAATTCTGCAGGCCAACCCCGACAACATCGTGGTGGTGGACGAAACCTACATAGAGTTTGCCCCGCAAGGTGCAAGCTGTCTGCCGCTGCTGGAACGTTACGAAAACCTTGTGATCACGCATACCTTTTCCAAAACGCACAATTTGGCGGGGGCACGGCTGGGCTACTGCATCGCCCGCCCGGAGCTGATTGCGGATATGAACCGCGTCAAGTTCAGTTATAGCCCCTACAACGTAAATTCGCTGACACAGGCGGCGGGTGCGGCGGCCATACGGGACGAGGCCTATTTTGCCAAAACCCGCGATGCGCTGCTGAAAACACGCCGACAGACCGCCGAACAGCTGCGCCGCCGCGGCTTTACGCTGGCGGATTCCCACACGAATTTCCTGTTTGCCACCACCGACCGTATGCCGTGCCGTGAAATTTTTGAGCAGCTGCGGCAGCGCGGTGTGCTGATACGCCGTTTTGACGCGCCGCGCATTGAAAATTATCTGCGCATTACCATCGGCACCGACGCCGAGATGGCGCGGTTCTTTGCGGCGCTGGACGAAATTCTGGCGTTATGATGTATTTTAGGGGGGAAGAAAGTATGATAGCCATTGTGGATTACGGCGTGGGCAACCTGTTCAGCCTGGTATCGGGGGTAAAAAGCCTGGGCGTACAGGTCTGCGTGACCGATAAAGCAGACGATCTGCGCGCAGCCGACCGCATCCTGCTGCCCGGTGTGGGCGCGTTTGCCGATGCCGCCGCCAAGCTGAACGCCACCGGCCTTGTGCCCGTTTTGCGTGAAGAAACGCAGAAAAAGCCGCTTTTAGGTATCTGCCTGGGGATGCAGCTTCTGTTTGAAAAAAGCTACGAATACGGTGAGCACGCGGGGCTGGGGCTGATCCCCGGTGAGGTGGTGCCGCTGGCAGACGATTTGCGGGATCCCACCTTAAAGGTGCCGCATATCGGCTGGAACGCGCTGGACATTGTGTCGGGGCATGAGGACGACCCGCTGTTTAAGTACATCCGAAACGGCGAATATGTCTACTATGTTCACAGCTTTTACGCCAAAAACTGCGCGGCGTCCACGCTGGCCACCAGCGAGTACAGCCTGCCGGTCACGGGCGCGGTGCGGCGGGGGCTGGTGTACGGCACGCAGTTCCACCCCGAAAAATCCGGCGACACGGGGCTGCGGCTGTTGAAGGCCTTTATGGAATTGTGAGGAGGACGCTATGAACATCTACCCTGCCATTGACTTGCGCGGCGGGCAGGCCGTGCGGCTGTTCCAAGGCGATTACGACCAGATGACGGTCTACAACGCCGACCCCGTGGCGCAGGCAAAGCTGTTTTTGGACGCAGGTGCGAAGTATCTGCACGTTGTGGATCTGGATGGCGCCAAGGACGACACCACCGCCAACCGCCGGACCATTGCCGCCATTGCAGCGCTGGGCGGGCTGAAAATCGAGGTCGGCGGCGGTATACGGGACGAGCAGCGGATCAAAATGTACCTGGATCTGGGCGTTGACCGCTGCATTTTGGGCACGGTGGCCGTCAAGGATTTTGCCTTCACAGAGCACATGGCGCAGAAATACGGTACGCGCATCGCCGTGGGCGTTGACATGAAGGACGGCCTTGTGGCGGTAAACGGCTGGAAGGAAGTCACCCCCGAGCCGGGCGTTGCCTTTTGCAAACGGTGCGCGGCGGCGGGCGTGCAGGCGGTCATTGCCACCGATATCTCCCGCGACGGCACGATGCAGGGCACCAATATGGCGCTGTACCGCGAACTTTTGCAGATACCCGATTTGCAGATCACTGCCAGCGGAGGCATTGCCCGCATAGAGGAACTGGCGGAATTGCAGGCCATGCACTGCCACGCCGCGATTCTGGGCAAGTCGGTCTACACCGGCGGCATTGACCTGAAAACCGCGCTGCAGCGCTATCAGAATTAAAAGGAGCGGAGGGAAAGTATGGTTACCAAACGCATTATTCCCTGCTTGGACGTCAAAAACGGGCGTGTGGTCAAGGGCGTGAACTTTGCGGGGCTGCAGGACATGGCAGACCCCGTGGAGATGGCGCGTTACTACAACGCCGCAGGGGCGGACGAGCTGGTGTTTTACGACATTACGGCCAGCGCCGAGGGGCGCGCCCTGTTTACCGACATTCTGCGCGAGGTCGCGCGGCAGGTTTTTATCCCGCTGACGGTGGGCGGCGGCATCAACAGCTTAGAGGATTTTGACCGCGTGCTGAAATGCGGGGCCGACAAGGTCAGCGTGAATTCGGGGGCCATCAAAAACCCAGCGCTCATCAGCGCGGCGGCGCAAAAATACGGCAACCAGTGTGTGGTGCTTTCGGCCGATATTAAACGTGTGGACGGCAAATTTATGCTGTTTGCCAAGGGCGGGCGCGAAAACACCGGCATGGACGCGCTGGACTGGCTGCAGCAGGGCGTCCAAAACGGCGCAGGTGAGCTGGTGGTCAACTCCATCGACACCGACGGCGTCAAAAACGGCTTTGACCTGGAGCTGCTGGACGCTGTGGCCAAGCGCTGTGCCGTGCCCATTATCGCCAGCGGCGGCGCAGGCAAAAAAGAGGATTTCCGCGAGCTGTTCTGCAACCACCCCGCTGTGGATGCCGGGCTGGCCGCGTCGATTTTCCACACAAAGCAGCTGGAAATTTGCGCGTTAAAACAATATCTGCGCCAAAACGGCGTGGAAGTGCGGCTGTAAGCCCAAATACCCCTTGCCAAATGTGCACAAAAGAGGTACACTATATTATATATTTTAGGAGCGTTTCGCTATGGAGATTCGTGAAAATTCCAAATCCTTACAATTCGATGCCAACGGTCTGATTCCCGCCATTGTGCAGGATCACTACACCAAGGAAGTGCTGACCCTTGCTTACATGAACGCCGAAACTCTGGCGCTGACGATTGCCGAGGGCCGCACCGTGTTTTGGTCCCGCAGCCGGCAGGAAATCTGGCGTAAGGGCGAGACTTCCGGCAATGTGCAGCGCGTGGTGTCTATTACGGCAGACTGCGATAAGGACGCCTTGGTGGTGGAGGTCATCAAGGACGGCCCTGCCTGCCATACCGGTGCCGAAAGCTGCTTTTTCAACACGGTGTACCTGTCCGACGAACTGAAGCAATTCACCTGGCAGGGGCTGTATACGCTGATCGAGGGCCGCAAAACCGACCCCAAGGACGGCAGCTACACCACCTACCTGTTCAACAAGGGACTGGAAAAGATCCTGAAAAAGGTGGGCGAGGAAAGCACCGAGGTCATTATTGCGGGAGCCAAGCGCGATAAGGAAGAAACCGTCTACGAAATCAGCGATCTGGCGTACCATGTCATGGTCTTGATGATCGAGCTGGGAATTTCGGTGGAGGATATCACCAAGGAACTGGAAAAAAGACATGTGATCGACCATAAAGTGAAGCAGGAAAGGATGCAGTAATATGGCTGACCAATACTTGAAGAGTTCTGTGCACGTTCACACCAAGCTGTGCGACGGCAAAAACACACCGGAGGAGGTTGCTGTTGCCGCCTGGAAGGACGGCTTGCAGACCTTGGGCTTTACCGGGCACAGCCACACCGCCCACGATTTGGAATATTGCATGACCCAAAGCCGCACCGCGCTGTACAAGGCGCAGATCGAAAAGCTGAAGGAGCGCTACGCCGGCAAGATGGATATCCTGTGCGGGCTGGAGTGGGATCTGTACAGCGACGATGACCCCACCCGCTACGATTACTGGATCGGCAGCTGCCACTATGTGCAAGGTCCCAAGACCGGCAAATATTATGAGATCGACTGGCGCAAGGAGGATCTGCGCGCCTGCATCGATGATGATTTTGACGGCGATGGCTTGGCCGTGGCGGAGGAATACTTTGCCAACGTGGCCAAGGTGGCGGAGAAAAAGCCCACGATTTTGGGACACTTTGACCTGATCAAAAAAATCAACGGCAGCGGCGAGTTCTTTGACGAGAGCGACCCGCGCTACCTGGCAGCCGCCAAGGCAGCCCTGATGACCGCCGCGCGCAACCGCTGCGTGCTGGAGGTAAATACCAGCGGCGTGTACCGCGGTTTCCGCAAGGACTACTTCCCTTCTGACGAACTGCTGAAGGAGTGGCTGATCCTGTCGGGCAATGTGGTCATCACCGCCGATGCCCACGAGGTCAAGGCGCTGACCTTCGGGTTTGCGGATGTCGCCGCCAAGCTGAAGGAACTGGGCTACACCAAGGTCCAGGTGCTGGGCAAGGACGGCTTTACCGCCTGCCCGCTGTAATGTAAATCATAAAGCAAGAACCCCCTGCCCCGGAGCAAGCGCTCTGAGGCAGGGGGTTCTTGTTTTGGAATATTACCGCACAAAGGTGGTGGAAAGGGTCGTGGACCAGCTTTCGCCCTGCTTTAAGCTGGCGGCGCAGGGGCGCTGTTCCCACTCCAGGGGGCCGTTTTCCTCGCCCGGCAGGCTCTGCCACGGCTCAATGCAGATGAAGTGCAGCGGCTTTTTGGCGGCCGACCAGATCAGCGTGTACGGGAAACCCGAAACATCGCAGATGACGCTGCGCCCGGTATCCTTTTCGACCACAGAGACATGCGCGCTGCGCAGGTTGACCATGCAGTGGCTGTCGTTGTCGAACAAATCATCCGTCAGGGGGATCGCCTCGGTGTTGCGGGCCAGATAATAGCTCTGCCCGTTCAGCAGACCATTGGGCACGGCGCTGACGCACAGCGGGGATTCCAGCCCGTCAAAGCGGATCTCGTAATCCTCGGTCTTGTGCTTGTCGTCAAAGGGCAGCGCAAAGGCGGGGTGGTAGCCGATGCCGAAGCGCAGCTGCTCCTCGACGGGGTTTTCCACCGTCAGGGTGTGGTGCACAGTTTCGCCGTCCAGCGCAAAGGTGCTGCGCAGCACAAAGGCGTAGGGCCACTTGGGCAGGGTGTCGGCGTTGGCGTGCAGCTCAAATACCAGGGTGTCGGCGGTTTGGCTGACCAGCGTATGCTCGACATCACGGGCAAAGCCGTGCTGGCTGCCGGCATACTCCATGCCTTTGGCAATCATCTTGCCGCCGGTCAGCTTGCCGGTGTAGGGGAACAAAATCGGTGCGTGGCGGCCCCAGACGGCGGGGTCGGCCTGCCACAGCAGCTCGGCACCGGTGGGCTTGTGGATGACGCTGACGGCCTCGGCGCCGTGGGTGTCTACGGTGAGGCGCAAGAGTTCATTCTCGACAGAATACTGCATACAAAGTTCCCTCCGTGTAAAGTGTGGCTTACAGGACGAGCTGCAGCAGCATACCCGCTGCCGCACCGACTGCCCATAAAAGCCCGGTGATAAATACATTCTGCTTCCAGCTGGGGTTTACCCGCCACAGCACCGCCAAGCCCACACCGGCACCGGCGGTAAGCCCGGCAAACAGGCTGCCGAAGCCGATGGCCCCCTGCACATAGAGCTGGGCCAACAGTACGCTGGCGGCGCAGTTGGGGATAAGCCCTACCAGCGCGGTGAGCATGGGCTGGAAAATCCCCATGCTGCCCAGGGCGGAAACCAGGACGTCCTCGCCTACGGACTCAAATACCAGGCCGATCAGGAAGCTGAAAACCAGAATAAAGGCGAAAATTTCCAGCGTGTGGCGCAACGCCGCCAGAAAAATGCCGCTGTGCTCCTCATGCTCCTCGTGGCAGTCGACGTCATCTGCACTGCCGGCATAGCCGCCGTACAGCGAGCGCGGCAAAACGCGGCGCAGGGGCATGTCCAGCAGCGCACCGCCCGCAATGGCAAAAATCACCTTGCAGACGATCAGCAGCACAAGGCTGCTCCACTGCGAAGGCTCGGCCGCCAAAAGGGGGATCGCCTCGTCGCTGGTGGCGATAAACACCGCCAGCAGGGTGCCGGGCGTGATGACACGGCTGGCATACAGGTTGGATGCAACAGCGCTGAAACCGCATTGCGGCACACAGCCCAGCAAGGCACCGGGGAGAAATCCCCACTGCCCGCCCCCTGCCAGCGCGTTTTCAATGCGCTCGCCGTGGTGGCGTTCGAGCCATTCGATCAAAAGATAGGCCAGATACAAAAACGGCAGCATTTTTACGCCGTCGATCAGTGCATCCAACAGGGCATCCAGAATAAGTTCCATAAAACCTCGCTTTTGGCAACGCCGCACACCCCGCCGCCGTGGCGGCATTTTAGGCTGTGCGCAGTCGCCCTTTTTATTTTAATAATGTTGAACCAGAGAAAACGCCAGCGAAACCAGGCACCAAATCAGCTGGTAGACCACAAGGCCCGGCAGCGGCATGGCGGCCAAGCCCCCCGTCAGCGTGAACAGCACGCAGAGCGCGCAGCTGAGCAGCACCGATGCCGTGACAATATAGGCGGACTTGCGCTCGCCCTCGGCTGCACCGGCAGCGGCCTCCAGACCGCCGACAAAGCTGGCAAAGCTGCCCAGATGCAGCATGTTGCCCTCACTCTCCGGCAGCCAGGCCACCGAAGGCGCCAGGGCGTTGCGCTCGGCGGTGTTCAGTACCTTGACCGAGCCGGTGGGCAGAGTGTAAGCGGTTTCCAGCAGTTGGGCATCGACGTTGAAGTCGTCGCAGTCCACCAGCAGAGAATGACCTGCGCGGTGCAGGCTTTCCAGCACGGCGGCGGTGTCGGGGTCGGCACGGTAGGCCACCTGGAACATGGCAAACAGCTTGCCGCCCACGGCCAGATAGATGATACGGCGCTGGTTGACAGAGTGGTGCTGTTCAAAATCGGCGCTGGGAATCTTGATGCCGTAATCCTGCATCAGCTTGCGGTTGCCGATCAGCACGCGCTGCTTGCGCACCCAGCCGATATAGCCCTTGCCGTAGACGGTCTCGCGGTCCTCGACCTTGGCCAGCAGACCGCGGTTGCCGCCCAGCATGTTCAAAAATACGTCGCGCAGCGTCGGCTCGGCGTCAGAGAGCATCGAGGCGGCAAAGACGATGGCCAGGTCGATGTGCTCGGCCTTGACGGGCTTGATGCCGACAAGCGACACACACCCGGCGGGGAAAAGATCCCGCGCGGCGACCTGCAGCACATTGATGCGGCCCAGCTGGCGGATGTTGCGCCAACCGGGAATGACCGCACCCACCTGTGCGGCGCTGCGCTGCATTTTGTGCTCCGGCAAAGCGGAGAGCAGCGTGCCGGCCAGCGGTGCGCAGAAACAGGGGATCATAGCCAGAATACAGGCGGCTGACGCGGCGCTCTTGGTGGAAATCAGGGTGAACAGCCCACCGGCCAGGGCAATGCCGCCGACCAGCCGCGCAAACTGCTGCTGGTTTTTATCGCTGGTGCCGTGGGCGGCACTGTTGGCCAAAAAGCCGCGCAGCACCTGCGTGGGGCGGCTGACCAGCACACTGGGGTGCGGCTCGGCCAGGCCGGAGGTGACAGCGCGCAGCGCACCGGCATCGCGCAGACGGTAGGCCACGGCGTGCTCCACCTTGGCGCTGACAAGGGTGAAGTTGTCCCGCACGGTGACAAGATGCAGCCGCTTGCCGACGGCGTTCAGCAAAAGCACCAGGGCGGCAGGCCCGGCCAGCAGTGTGCCGTAGGCGTCGGGCTTGGCGATAAGCAGAACCAGGCACTGCACCAGGGCACCCAGCGCAGGCAGAATGGCCAGGCTGTCGGGCGTGGGGGTCCCGGCAAAGCCGACCAGACCGGAAAGCACGGTACGCCAGTTGACGGCGCAGGCGGCAGCCAGCAGAACCAGCGCCACACCGGGATATACCGACGGCTGTGCCAGCACGCCGGGCAGCGTGGGCAGGGCGGCAGCCAGAATGCCCAGGGTCAGCAGCACGGCAGCGGCGGCCAGCGTGACGATGCAGGCAATGCTTTGGTAGAGCAGGTCATTGTCCAGCTGACGCTGCACGGCGGGGGCGTCCTCGGCGCGCTCGTACTCGTGGCCGTGGGCTATGGGCAGCTCGGCGGTGTCAAAGGGCTGGGCGGCGGTGTCGCGCTGTTCGTCCGTCGGTGTGCCGCCCAAGCGCGGCATAGACAGCTTGCTGCGAAGCCCTGTCAGGGTGGCAGTCCCCTGCCCTGCCGCGTCCTCATCCTCAGAAGAAAGATCGGTCAGGCGGGCGGCGGCACTGTCAAAGCGGGCAGTGTCCTGCGCGGGAGATTGGCTGTTGATGACCTGGGCAATGTTGTTGACAAAACCGGCGGTGTCATCGGCGGGGGCAGGGGCAGAAAAGCTCTGGGTAAAGCCTGTGTGGGCAGGCGCGGCAGGTGCGGCGGGGACACTGCCCAGCTGCTGGGTAAAACCGCTGTGGCTGTCCGCCGAGGGCTGAGGGATATCGGTCAGCGTCGGCAGTTTGCCGGTCAGGCTGTCCACCAGGCGGTCAACGTCGTCGGGTGCACGGTTGGGGTCAAACAGGCGGGTCACATCGGGGGCAGACTGATTGGGTACGGCAGCGGGCGTTTGTACGGGAGCTGCAGGCGTTTGTACGGGGGCTGCGGGTTCCGGCTGCGGTGTTGTCGCAGGGGTCGTTGCTGCCGCAGGGGTCGGCTGCGGTGCACGGCGGGGGCGCACCTCGTTGTAGGCGGCCAAAAACTGTTGGGTGTCGCTTTGCCCTGCGGCAGGGATGCCGATCTGCTGGGTAAAGCCCGTGGCTTCGGGCAGGGATATCGGTTCGCCGGCAGGCTCCCCTACGGGGTACTGCGGCGCGGGCGGCGGTGTGATTTTTTGATGCAGGATAAATTCAACGGTGTTGCGCTTTTTGCGGTAGACCGTGCCGGTGGCGGCGGGGTCGTTGGCTTTGGCGGCATCGGCCAGGGAGGTGCGCAGCATTTCCAGCGTTTGCGCCGGCGCGGCGGGCCGTGCGGGGCGGGTGTACTTGCTGTGCCAGACCTCCTTGGTGTCCTCCTTCGGCTGTGCGGGCGCGGCGGCAGCCGTTTGAACGGGGATGGCAGGCTCCGGCTGCGGCGCAGGCGCGGGTTCTTCATCCGGGAAATACTCCTGCGCGGGGGTGGAATCCGTTGGGGCGGTATCCTGCGCAGGGGGGCTGCTCAGGGCAACGTTGATGGGTACGAACTGCTCGGTCTCCTCGGCGTGCTTTAAGCCGAACCAACCGCGCTTTTTTTTGCCCGACTCGCGAATACGGCCTTTTTCGTCGGGAATGACGGCCGCTGTCTCGCGGAAGAATTTCTGAAACTGATTTTTCCCTTCGTTCAGGGCCTCAACACCGGCGCCGCCGTCGGGAGCCATCTTGACAAGAAAGCCCTTGATGATGCTGGTGTTGGTGGTATCCCCGCTGCCTTGGGGCTGCACGGGCTGTATCGGCTTTGGCGCGGCGGGCTGCTGTACAACCGGCTTTGACGCGACAGGCTGCTGCACGACAGGCTTTTGCACGGCAGACTGTGGCGCGGGGCGCGTTGAAGGCTCGCTGTGGCGGGGGACGTCCTTCGTGTCGGACAACTCGGCAAAGACCAGGCTGTCCGACGCGACCGAGGCGTCATCCAGCGATGCCGAGGAAATGCCCACACTGCGCAGGATTTCATCGATTTGGTGGTCGGTCACGGTTTCCGTTACACCGGCTGCGGTTTGCTGAACGCTCAGCTCCTGCAGGATGCGATCCACCGAATCGTTGGTACGTTTGCTTGGCATGGTTTAGACTCCCTTTGAAAATGGGCGATAAAATGTTACTTTCGGGTGCGGCAGCGCAAAACGTCGTAGCACAGGATGCCGGCGGCCACGCTGACGTTGTAGCTGTCCACGCCGGTGGACTGGCCGGGGGCCATTTCCAGCGTGACGGCGGCGTCGCACAGCTTGCGGGTCAGGGCACCGGGGCCTGCGCCCTCACTGCCCAGAACCAGTGCTACGGCACCGGAAAGGTCGGTCTTGGACAGCGGTGCACCGCCAAGGTCGGCGCAGTAGACAAAAACGTTGCGCTCTTTAATGGTGCGGATCGCCTGGGCCAGGTTGGGCACACGGGCAATGGGCAGGCGGGCTGCCGCCCCGGCGCTGGATTTCATCACGGTGCCGGTCACGCCGACGCCGCCCCGCTTGGGGATGATGACGCCGTGCGCGCCGCACAGGTAGGCGCTGCGCACGATGGCACCCAGATTGTGCGGGTCCTCAATGCCGTCGCACAGCACAAAAAACGGCGGTTCGTTTTTTGCCTCGGCGGCGGCAAACAGGTCGTCCAGGGAAGCGTATTCGACCTCGGCAGCGCGGGCGGCAACGCCCTGATGCTCGGCAGTGCCGCACATTTTTTGCAGCTTGTTGGCGGGTACGCGCTTGACGACGGCGCCGCACTCTTTGGCCAGGGCGGTGTAGTAGCCCGCCACAGGCTGGGGAATGGTATCGGTCAGGTAGACCGTGTCCACCGCGCCGCCGCTTTTCAGCAGCTCGGTAACGGGGTTTTTGCCCCAGACTAGGGTGTCGGTACGCTCGGTTGCGGGGTCACGGGTGAACTTTTCCATGGATGGGCCTCCTGCCAGTAGTTTGTCATTCTTATACAGATACAAGTATACCACATTTGCTGCGCCGTGGCTATCTTTTTTTGCGTCTTTGCCGCAAAAATATGCAAAATTTTACATCGCGTTCACACTTGCATCAAAAGTACATGGTGAAAACAGGCGCTTCGCGCTGTATCGCGCTTTATACGATGCGTAGAAAAGCCGAAGTTTTCCCCTTGTGGAAAACTCTGTGGAAAGTGTTAAAAACTACCGATGCGGCAACGTTTCCGACAGAATAGCCGATGGGTTTTCCACAATTTGTGGAAAACTTTTCCACTCAACAGTTTGGATAAGGCGGTTTGTCAAGTGGGAAATCTAATAATTTTCCCACAAAAAACAGGCGGCAAATGCGCGGAAAGCCCAAAAAATACCAAGGCAGTCGGCATGGCACAAAAAGCATAAAAGTCCATGAAAAACCGCACGATGCAAGAGCTGCATCGTGCGGTGTGTGTTAGCGGTCTATGACGGTGGAGGTGCGTCCGATGCCCAGCACGGCGGAGGTGATCTTTTTCCAGCTGGCGCAGCCGCAGATGCCGTCGACTTTCAGGCCGAAACGGCGCTGACAGGCTTTTAAGGCATTTTCCGTCCGTGCGCCGAACACCCCGTCCAGCGTGCCGGTCGAGTAGCCGAGCGCGTTTAAGGCGTCCTGCAAAATCAACACATAGGTGCTGCGGCGGCCGCGGCGCAGGGTGGGATAGCCCGCGGTGGTGCCCGCACAGGCGGGGGTGCCGTAGCGGCGGTCAATGTGTACCCATGTGGGCGTCATGGAAAGCGGCTCCACATAGCCCCACGCGCCGCTGCGCAGGGCGGCATTGTAAATTTTGCGTCGTATCGCGTTGTTGGTGCCCTGCCCCACATCAAAGGACACCCCCGCATAGTGCTGGCTGGCGGTGCCGTGGCCGCCCTCCCAGATGCGCTTGAAGGCGTACCCCACGGGAATGGCGCCGCCGTAGGTGCGGCGGGTCAGGTTCCACGCCTCCATGGCGGCGGTGGTGGTCCACAGCACGTTGGCCCCGCTGGAACCGCGAAACTCCCGCACACTCAGGGTGGTGCCGTAGCTGTACGGCATGGGGTCGTTTTCGTTGAGATTGTACTTATAAAATTTGTCGTTGTAGCTGTCGTAAACAAACAGTTTGGCCATGACTTACCCCTCCCCCTGCTGTGGTTCGCGGCAAAGCTGCTCGGCGGCGAGCTGCAGGCTTTGCCAGGTGTCGGCATCCACCACGCCCAAGGGCTGCAAGCCGGCGGTAAGCTGGTAGCTTTCCAGCGCCTGGCGGGTGAGTTCGTCAAAATGCCCGGTTTCCGGCACAAAGTCGGCGGTCTGATCCACCTGCGCCAGCAGGTTCAGCCACTGCTGCACCTGCAAAACGGCGGGGCCGCTGCTGCCCACCGTCAGCGCGGCGGAGGGCCAAACCCCGCTCGGCTCAGGCGCGGAGGCGGCGGGGTTGGCGGCAAACAGCGCCTGTGCGGCGGCGGCAAAGGTGTGCCAGTCGGTTTGCGTGACCTGCCCCGTGACCGGCAGGGCAAAGTATTCCTGTGCGCTGCGTACAGCGATCTCCAGTTCGGGGTCAAAGGTGTCGCTGGGGGCAAAGCTGCTTAAAAAGGTGATGTCCGGCAGCCACTGCCCCAAAAACAGCAGGGTTCGGTTCAGGCGCATGACATCGGGGCCGCTGTCCCCCGGCTTCAGGGTGCGGCTCAATACGGGCAGGGCAGCGGCGCGCACCACGGCCCCGCTGGTGTCCAGCTTTTGCACGGCGTCATACAGGCTTTGCCAGGTCAGGCTGCCCACCGTGCCGTCCACGGCAAGCCCTGCCTGCTCCTGCCAGGCGCGGACGGCGCGGGTCGTGGCTGCGCCGTAGTGACCGTCCACCGTGACGGCGGGAATGTTGCTGTAATACGCCGCCAGCCGCCGCAGGTAATACTGCACAGCGCGCACACTGCGGCCGCTGCTGCCCTGCCGCAAGGTGCCCGTGAATTGTCCGGGGGCTATGTCGGGGGCAACAAGGTCATTGGCGACTGCCAGGCCGACCTCCTTGAGCTTGTTCCACGTTGTGCGCCCCACGATGCCGTCGGCATTCAGCCCGAACTGCGTCTGGAACGCCCGCACGGCGCGGGTCGTGGCCGCCCCAAACCGTCCGTCCACCTCCACGGGAGACAGCGCCGTGTAGTTGTCGGCTGCCAGACGCAGCCAGAATTGCAGCAGCCGAACGTCCTGCCCTGCCGCGCCCTGCTGCAAGACCCGCCCCGGCCAGGCCGTACCGCCGAGGTCGCTTTGCAGCTGCACCCAGGCGCGGTACAGCGTTTGCCAGGTGGTCTGCCCCACGGCACCGTCCTCGGTCAGGGCGTTGGCGCGCTGAAAGCTGCGCACGGCGCGTTCGGTCGTGGGGCCGAACCGCCCGTCTACATCGGGGTCTGTCAGCGTGTTGTCATACTGCGCCAACCCGCTGAGCCAGAACTGCACCTGCTCCACATGGCTGCCGGTGGAGCCGCGCCGCAGCACGGTGCCCGGCCACGACCCGGCAGACTGCGCCCCTTCGGCGGTTTCGCCTTCACTGGTCAGCTCTGCCAGATCCTTGACGCTGACGTAGATATAGCTGATCTTGTACCACGTCGCCTTGCCCACCGTGCCGTCGGGCGTAAGAGCGAACTGGCGCTGAAAGCGCTTGACGGCGGTTTCGGTGGTTTCGTCAAAATGGCCCGTCACGGCGGGCTTGCCGAAGGACGGGTAATCCTTGGCAATGCGGGAAAGCTGCCGCTGGATCACCCGCACTGCCGTGCCGGTGCTGCCGCGCTTCAGGCTTTGGCCGGGGTAGCTGGACGGAATGGCGGCAATGTTGCGGCTGGTCACCAGCTGTACGCGGTCGCCGTAGTAATAGCGCAAAATTTGCAGGGCATTTTTGCCCTCCTTGGCGCGGGCCACGGTGCCCCACTGCTTCATGCCGGGGCAGGTCACCGTGCGGCCGTCGCAGTATTCGGTGTAGTACGGCTCGCGGTCGCCGCTGCGGCGCACATAGGTGGTAAACAGCTCGGCGGTCAGGCGCTCCATGACTGCAAAAACCGTGCGCCCCGCCACATACGCCTGATCGACCCCCGGCGAGCCTGTAATGTTAAAGGTATAGCCGCGGCTGGGGTACCATTCGGTCCAGATGCGATTGAGCGCCAGACTGATCTGGGCTAAAATGTTGGCGCGCAGGGCTTGCTCCGGCCAGGTGGGGTACACCTCGCTGGAGGCAACATTGGCGATGTAATGCTGAAAGCTGACCGTTACATTGCGGGCGCTGGCGCTGGGACGCCCCAGATGCACGGTGATCTTGCGCGGGATGACGACCTCGTTCAGCACCTCGCCGGGGGCGCGCTCCTGCGGGGCGGGGCCTGTGCCGCCCTGCCCGCCAAACAGCGCGTGGGGCGGTATCGACGTGACGTTGGTCTGCCGCCCCGACGGGGCGCTGTCATCGGCGGGTAAAAGCTCCACCCGCGCCACGGTCTGCTGACCGTCGAACACCTGCACCCCCGCCAGCCGATGGGTCTGCCAGCCGTCGGCGGAAACAGTAAGCCCATACACGCTGTACGGGCGTACCTGCGTGTTGGACTCGCTCAAACTGTACTGCCTGTCGGGCGCGGGCAGGGCGTCAAATGCGGCAAGACCGTTTTCGTCGGCGGTAAGGCTTTGCAGCGCAACGTCCGCCTCCGAAAACAGCTGCACGCGCGCACCGGGCAGCGGCGCAGCCTGCCCCGCCACCGAAACATAGACAAAAATACTGCCAGTGGGCATACAAACACCTCCTGTCCTCAGGCTATGCGGGAGAGGCGGTTTGTGCTACAATATAAACAAGGAGGCACGAAAATGATTTACCTGTCAAAGTTTCGATTCCCCGGTGAGGAGGATGAAGCACGTTTTCTGGCTGATAACTGGCGTGCTAAGCAATATTGTTACAGTTCATACTACCCGTTTGGACTTTTTGCAGAACGTTGCCTGCCTGCGCTGGAATTTTTGGAAATCACGATCCTGTATGGCGGCAACGGCTCCGGAAAGACAACCTTGCTGAACGTGATGGCGGATGCGTTGGGGTTGCAACGACACGCTGAGTATAATCGAACCCCTTTTTTTGATAGCTATGTGGGGCTTTCCTCTGCCGAAACAGAACGCCCGGTGCCACGGAACAGCCTGATACTGACCAGCGATGATGTTTTTGATTATATGCTTGACCTTAGGGCGGTAAACGATAGAATTGACACCCGGAGGGAAGAACTGTTTGATGATTTAGATGATTTGCGGCGACGGAAATTTCAGCTGCACAGCATGAAGGATTATGACGAACTCAAGCAGGTCAGTGCTGCGCGCAGATTGTCCAACTCGCAGGCGGCAAGACAGATGCTGCCGGTCAATCTGCGCACACAATCCAACGGGGAAAGCGCCCTTGCGGTGTTCAATGAACGTATCCGCGAGAATGCCTTGTATCTTCTTGATGAACCGGAAAATAGTCTTTCGCCCCAACGTCAGCAGGAGCTTGCACAATATTTGCATGATTCGGCCAGATTCTATAATTGTCAATTTGTCATTGCCACGCACTCGCCTTTTTTGCTGGCCATGCCGGGAGCGCGTGTGTACGATTTGGATGCAGAGCCGGTAGTGACCAAACGATGGACGCAGTTGGAAAATGTGCGCGCTACATGGGAATTTTTTAAAGGTCACGAAAAAGAATTTTAATAAAAAAGCCCGCAGGCAAAAACGCCTGCGGGCAAATTTGTTGCGGTATTACGGCAGAAATCAAGCCTTGTTGGCAGAACCGAACAGCTCGATCTTCTCGCGCACGGTAGCCTTGATGGCATCGGCGCCGGGAGCCAGCAGCTTGCGGGGGTCAAAGCCCTTGCCCTGCAGATCCTTGCCAGCTTCGATGTACTTGCGGGTGGCGTCAGCAAAGCTGAGCTGGCACTCGGTGTTGACGTTGATCTTGGAAACGCCCAAGGAGATGGCCTTCTTGATCATCTCGGCGGGGATGCCGGTGCCGCCGTGCAGAACCAGAGGAATGTTGTCGGTGGCGGCGTGGATGCGATCCAGAGCCTCGAAGTCCAGACCCTTCCAGTTGGCGGGGTACTTGCCGTGGATGTTGCCGATGCCGGCAGCCAGGAAGTCGATGCCCAGTGCGGCGATCTTGGCGCACTCAGCGGGATCGGCGACCTCGCCCATGCCGATGACGCCGTCCTCCTCGCCGCCGATGGAGCCGACCTCGGCCTCGATGGACAGACCGTGGTCATGTGCCAGCGCAACCAGCTCGGTGGTCTTGGCAACGTTCTCATCGATGGCGTAGTGGCTGCCGTCGAACATAATGGAGGTGAAGCCGGCGGCTACGCAGGCCTTAGCGCCCTCGTAGGTGCCGTGGTCCAGATGCAGGGCAACGGGAACGGTGATGCCCAGGCTCTCGTCCATGGCCTTGACCATAGCGGCAACCGTCTTGAAACCGGTCATGTACTTGCCGGCACCCTCGGAAACGCCGAGGATCACAGGGGAGTTCATCTCCTGTGCGGTGAGCAGGATGCTCTTGGTCCATTCCAGATTGTTGATGTTGAACTGACCGACCGCATAGTGGCCGTCGCGTGCTTTCAGCAGCATATTGGTAGCATTTACCAGCATTGTTCATACCTCCAGTTAATCATAAAAGCCAGCCGCAGAAGAACTCTGCGCGCTTATGTACCTATTATACATTGACTTTGACAAAAAAGCAACAATTATTTTGTGTAAGCTGCGCGATATAGCAAGCATTGTGCGGTGGGGGCGGCGGTGGGCGGCAAAAAGTCGAAAAATTTTTGTAGGGCGACCCCACCCCGCCGGGGAGATTTGCAATAGCCGCAAACCTGCCGAAGGTTCGCAATCAACCGAATAGAATTATCGGCAGCTTATTCTGAACAAAGCCACCTCTTTTGACAAATATGACGATAGTTTTTCTCATTCGTGACGTGAATTTTACTAAATTGCTAAAGTGTGAACAAACCGTTGACAAAACGTCACCAAAGCGTTACAGTAAGTACACCGCGAGAGACAGACAAGGCGTCTGTTGAGGGTTTAAGAAAAGAGGAATTGTATATGAATACGCTCGCAATCGTTTTGATCGCAGCGGTCTGCCTGGTAGCTGCTTATGCAGGGTACGGTCGCTGGCTTGCCAACAAATGGGGCATCGACCCCGCCGCCAAAACCCCTGCCGTTCGCCTGAACGACGGCAAGGATTATGTCCCCACCAACGGCTGGACGGTGTTCAGCCACCAGTTCTCCTCCATTGCCGGTGCCGGCCCTGTCACCGGTGCCATTCAGGCCGCCGCGTTCGGCTGGCTGCCCGTTCTTTTGTGGGTACTGATCGGCGGCATCTTCTTCGGCGCGGTCACCGACTTCGGCGCGCTGTATGCCTCGGTCAAGAACGACGGCAAAAGCATGGGTATGCTGATCGAAAAGTACATCGGCAAGGCGGGACGCAAGCTGTTCCTACTGTTCTGCTGGCTGTTCTGCGGCATTGTCATTGCCGCCTTTGCCGATATGGTCGCAGGTACCTTTAATGCCTACGGCAGCGACGGCGCCCTCGTCGAGGCTGCCACCACCAACGGCGCCGCAGGTATGGTCAGCATTATGTTTATGCTGTTTGCCGTTGCGTTCGGCTTTGTGCAGAAGAAGTTCAACTTCTCCGGCTGGAAAGAGGCCCTGTTCGGTATCGTCTTTCTGGCGCTGTCCTTCGCCGTGGGTGCCAACTTCCCGCTGATCCTGGGCAAGGCTGCCTGGAGTTACATCACCTTTGTCTATATTTTCTTTGCCGCTGTGCTGCCCATGTGGATGCTCAAGCAGCCGCGCGATTACATGACCACCTTTATGTTTATCGGTATGATCGGCGGCGCGGCCGTCGGTCTGCTGGTTGCCCACCCCACCATGAACCTGCCTGTGTTTACCGGCTTTACCAACGATAAGCTGGGCACGATGTTCCCCATTCTGTTCGTGACGGTGGCCTGCGGTGCCGTGTCGGGCTTCCACAGCCTGGTTTCCTCCGGCACGTCCTCCAAGACCGTGGAGAACGAAAAAGACATGCTCAAGGTCGGCTACGGTGCCATGGTGCTGGAAAGCCTGCTGGCGGTGCTGGCGCTCTGCGTGGCAGGTGCTGCCGCTGCTGCGGACGGTACCCCCGCCGCCGGTACCCCGTTCCAGATCTTCAGCCGCGGCGTTGCCGGTTTCTTTGAGATGTTCGGCGTTCCCGTTTATGCCGCTACCGTCTTTATGACGATGTGCGTTTCCGCCTTGGCGCTGACCAGCCTGGACGCTGTGGCGCGTATCGGACGTATGAGCTTTCAGGAGTTGTTCAGCGTGGACGACATGCAGCACGCCGAGGGCTGGCGCAAGCTGCTGTGCAACACCTATTTTTCCACATTTGTGACGCTGGCGTTCGGCTTCCTGCTGACCCAGATCGGCTATGCCAATATCTGGCCGCTGTTCGGCTCTGCCAACCAGCTGCTGAGCGCCCTGGTGCTGGTCACCCTGTGCGTGTTCCTGAAGGTGACCGGGCGCAGCAATAAGATGCTGTTCCCCCCGCTGGTCATTATGCTTTGCGTCACCTTTACCGCGCTGGTGCAGCGCGTTATGGCGATGGTCAAGGCGATCCGCACCGCCGCAGCGGTGGGCATCCCCGCAGGGGAAACCACTTGGGGTGCGGTGTTCATCGCCAACGGTCTGCAGCTGATCATCGGTGTGCTGCTGATCGTGCTGGGCATCAGCATTGTGGTGACCAGCGTCAAGAGCTACAAGGCAAGCGAACAGAACAGCGAAAAAGCCTCTGCCTGATGCGTTTTTGAATATTCTGTATAAAAATACGGATATTTCTTGACAAATCCGCCCAATCGGCGTATGATACTTTAGTAAAGCCGCAACGGCGCGGCTGCGCGCTGTGCCGCATATGGAGGCTGCATTTTAGGTTCCAAGTCCCGGTATTCCGCCAAGGATGCCGGGACTTTTTGGAAGTATAGAGGGATTTTGCGATTTACGAAAAGGAGTGCATTATGAAACTGAAGAACACTGCCGCCCTGGCGCTGAGCGCCGTTCTGGCATTGGGTCTGACCGCCTGCGGGAGCGCTGCCTCCCCTGCCGTGGATTCTACCGTCCCCGATGGTGACGGCGACCCCACTACCCTGACCGTTGCTATGGAGTGTGCCTACGCCCCCTACAACTGGACGCAGAATGACGACACCAACGGTGCCGTTCAGATCCGCGATTCCGGCGACTACGCCTACGGCTACGATGTCATTATGGCAAAGAAGATCGGCGAGGCGCTGGGTCAGAACGTCCAGATCGTCAAGTTGGACTGGGACAGCCTGATCCCCGCCGTGACCAGCGGCGACGTGGACTGCGTCATTGCCGGCCAGTCCATCACCGCCGAGCGCGCCGCACAGGTCGATTTCTCGGACCCGTACTACTACGCCTCCATCGTGACCTTGGTCAAGAAGGACAGCAAGTACGCCGACGCCAAGAGCGTGGCCGACCTTGACGGTGCCACCGCTACCAGCCAGCTGGGCACCATCTGGTATGACAACTGCCTGCCGCAGATCCCCAACGGCAACATCCTGGCCGCCCAGGAAACCGCACCCGCCATGCTGGTCGCGCTGAACAGCGGTGCCTGCGACGTGGTCGTCACCGACCGTCCCACCGCCCAGGCTGCCCTGGTCGCCTACCCCGACTTCACGCTGCTGGACTTCGGCGGCGGCGAGAATGACTTCCAGGTCAGCCAGGAGGATATCAACATCGGCATCTCGATGAAGAAGGGCAACACCGCCCTGCGCGATGCCATCAACGAGGTACTGTCCGGTATGACTGCCGACGACTACAACGACCTGATGGACGAAGCCATCGCCGCCCAGCCCCTGAGCGAGTAAAACATTTCTGCCCTTGCCCCTGCCGTTTTTTGCGGCAGGGGCTGCGGCAGTTCAAAAGGAGAATTTTCCATGGAATTGTTTGTGGCAAACTGCGCCAAGGTTCTTGCCAAGTACGGTCCCAGCTATCTGCGCGGCGCGGGCACGACCCTGCTGCTGGCGCTGGTGGGTACGTTTTTCGGCTGCGTGATCGGCTTTGCCGTCGGCGCCTTGCAGACCATCCCCGTTGACAAGCAGCGCGACCCCGTATGGAAGCGTTTTTTGATCAAGCTGCTGCACGTTGTTCTGCGCTGCTATGTGGAATTGTTCCGCGGCACACCCATGATCGTGCAGGCGGTGTTCATCTACTACGGTATGATGCAGGTGTTCGGCATCAAGATGGGTATGTGGAGCGCCGGGTTCTTTATCGTGTCCATCAACACGGGTGCCTATATGGCAGAAACCGTGCGCGGAGGCATTGTGTCCATTGACCCCGGCCAGACCGAGGGCGCCAAGGCCATCGGTATGAACCACTGGCAGACGATGCTGCACGTCATCTTCCCGCAGGCACTGCGCAACATCGTGCCGCAGATCGGCAACAACTTTATCATCAACATCAAGGATACCTCGGTGCTGTCGGTCATTTCCATCACCGACCTGTTCTTTGTCCACAAGAGCGTTGTCGGCGCGCTGTACACCTATTTTGAGAGCGCGGCCATCGTGATGGTCATCTACCTGTCGATGACGCTGCTGGCCAGCTACCTGCTGCGCCTGTGGGAAAAGGTGCTGGACGGTCCGCAGAACTACGACCTGAACACGACCGATACCCTCGCCTACACCAGCGGCATGTACAATGCCCCCGACCCCAACCACGAATCGCAGAATCTGGATATGAAGGGAGGTCACGCCCATGTCTGAGGCTGTTATTGAAGTCAAGCATCTTTCCAAGAGCTTCGGCACCCACGTCGTGCTGCGCGACGTGGATTTTGCCGTAAATCCCGGCGATGTCACCTGTGTGATCGGTGCATCCGGCAGCGGCAAGTCTACCCTGCTGCGCTGCATCAACCTGCTGGAAACCCCGACCAACGGTCAGGTGCTGTTCCATGGGCAGGACATTACCGCCAAGGGCAGCGACCCCTGCGCCTACCGTGCCAAGGTGGGCATGGTGTTCCAGAGCTTTAACCTGTTCAACAACATGACCGTGCTGGATAACTGCACCGCGGGTCTGCGCTATGTGCTGCATCAGGACAAGGAGACCGCCCGCAAAACCGCCCTGCAAAACCTGGAAAAGGTCGGTATGGCGCCGTATATCCACGCCAAGCCGCGCCAGCTTTCCGGCGGGCAGAAGCAGCGCGTGGCGATCGCCCGCGCCCTGTCGATGCAGCCGGAGGTGCTGTTGTTTGACGAGCCGACCTCCGCGCTGGACCCCCAGATGGTGGGCGAGGTGCTGAGCGTTATGCGCCAGCTGGCAGCCGACGGGCTGACGATGATCGTGGTGACCCACGAGATGGCGTTTGCCCGCGATGTTTCGAGCCATGTGGTCTATATGGCGGACGGCGTCATTGCCGAGGAGGGCACCCCTGCCGAGATCTTTGACCACCCGCAGAACCCCCGCACGGCAGAATTTCTGGCGCGTTTCCGCCAGGAGTAAAAAAATACCTGCGTTATATACAATGTGCCGCCCCGATGGGGCGGCACTTTTCATTATCCCAACAATTCCCGCAGGGTGCGCAGACCTTCGGCGGTCAGCGCGTTGTCCTGGGTCGGCACCTGCAGGTAATCGATGCGCAGCGCCTCCTGCCGGGCGAGATAGCCAAAGCACTCCCCTGCCGAAGTCAAATCGCCGCTGCGCAGGTTGGTCAGTGTGCGGGCGCTGTACTGCCGCCAACGGTCGGCCAGTTCGGGCAAAAGCGTCGGCTGCTGGCGCAAAAAGGCGCACCAAATGGCGGCGCGGGCGGCAGCGGCTGCGTCGTCCGGCAAGATGCGCTGCACCTTGGTAAGAAGCTCGGCGGCAGAGGCGGCGGTCAGCACCGCGATGGGGTCAGACTCGCAGCCCAGCCGTTTCCGATGGTCGGCGTTCAGAAAAGCTGAGGTGTCCCACCGCACTTCGTCCGCATCGGCCATGCCCTGCCAGGTGGCGGGTGTGGCAGCCAGATAGTACAGCGCGGGGGCAGCTTCGTCCCCGAAAACCGTCTGCCGCAAAAGCTGCGCCGCACGCCCGGCCCCGGCGGTCAGCGTACACTCCCCTATGGTGGTGGTGCCAGCGGGCGCGTTGACCTGTACATCGGCCGGCAGGGCGCACAGCGTTATCGTTTGCTGCAGGCTGTCCGCCCGCACCAGCACAAAGGCGGGCTGCTCCTGCTGCACGACCAGCAAGAACCGCCACACGCTCTGTGAGCCTGCCTCCACGGTGATGCCGCCCCGCTGCGCCGCTGCCTGACGCAGTGTCTGTTGCTGCTGCTGCGCCTGCAGCAGCCAGAGCGTGACCCCCATCATGGGCACCAACAGCACAAGCGTGAACAACAGACTTTGCCAGAAAAATCCGCGTCGCGACCCCATAAGACACCCTCCCCTTTCGCGTTAGAGTCTGGGCGGGGCGATCGGCGTTTATACAGGGGTGCAAAACAAAAACCGCACCCCGGCAAGGGTGCGGCGAAAAGGCAGGGCTGGCGCATCAGTCTGCGGTGTCCAACTGCTCTTGTATACGGTCAAAGCGCTCCAAAAAGCTGTGCTCCTGCCCTTCGGTTTTGAAACCGGGCATCGTGTCCAGCGCAACGGCGTGAATACTGCGGAAGATGCTGTTTTCGATATTCGGGTTGGTTTTGCTCAGCTGACGCAGCAGCAGCTTGGTTTCCTGCCGTTTGGAGGAACTGCTGCCGCAGGCGCTGACCGTCATGCTCTCGGTCATGCGGCAGGCGCACTGAATGAATTCCAGGTTGTTGTAGCGGCACCAGGCGAGAATGTCCTCCTCACGGATGCAGTACAGCGGGCGGATCAGCGTCATACCGGGGAAGTTCGTGCTGTGCAGCTTGGGCGGCATGGCCTGCAGCTGCGAGCCATAGAACATGCTCATGACGGTGGTTTCGATGACATCGTTGAAGTGGTGCCCCAATGCAATTTTGTTGCAGCCGAGTTGCTGCGCTTTTTTGTACAAATGTCCCCGCCGCATACGGGCGCAGAGGTAGCAGGGGTTCTTTTCGGTTTGGTTGGCCACATCAAAAATGTTGGTTTCAAACACCGTGATGGGGATGTTCATCAAGGCGGCGTTGCTCTCGATCTTTTGGCGGTTGACCTCGTTATAGCCGGGGTCCATCACAAGGAACTCCAGTTCATAGGGAACCTCGCTGTGGCGCTGCAATTCCTGCATCAGCTTGGCCATCAGCATGGAATCCTTGCCGCCCGAAATGCAGACGGCAATTTTGTCCCCCGCCTGGATCAGCTCGTACCGTTTGACCGCCACAATAAAGGGGGTCCACAGCTGCTTGCGGTATTTTTTGATGATGCTGCGCTCGATTTTTTGACATTCGTCCATTTGGCGTTCCATGGGCGGGTTCTCCTTGCGTAAGTGTTAGGTGCCGGAAAGGGGCGTTTTCAGGGCGGCGGTTATGCCATGACGCCGTGCCGGCCGGTCAGGTCGTTGATGACCTCCCCGGCCAGAATCAGCCCGGCCACGGCGGGCACATAGGCGGTGCTGCCGGGGGTTTGGCGGCGCGCAGCCCCGACACGGGGCACGTCACTGCCGGTATCGTTGGTGGGCTGGGGGGTCAGGGCTTTTTCCTTGGAGTAGACGACCTTCAGCTGCTTGACGCCCCGTTTGCGCAGCTCGGTGCGCATAACGCGCGCCAGCGGGCAGACAGATGTTGCATAGATATCGGCAACGTCAAAGGCGGCGGCATTCAATTTGTTGCCCGCGCCCATGCAGCTGATGACAGGCACACCCGCCGCCTGCGCCTGTAAAATCAGTGCGATCTTGCCCGTCACGGTGTCGATGGCATCCACCACATAGTCGTACTGCGCAAAATCAAACTGCGCGGCGGTTTCGGGGGTGTAAAAGGTTTTGTGCGCGTACACCACGCAGTCGGGGTTGATGCTGAGGATGCGCTCGCGCGCGGCATCGACCTTGTAGCGCCCCAAGGTTGCGTGGGTGGCGATGATCTGGCGGTTCAGGTTGGACAGGCAGACCTTGTCGTCGTCGATAATATCCAACGTGCCTACGCCACTTCTTGCCAAGGCTTCGACCACATAGCCGCCGACGCCGCCGACACCGAACACCGCCACCCGGGCATTGTACAGTTTTTCCATGGTCTCATGGCCAAACAACAGTTCCGTTCTCGAAAATTGATTGAGCATTCCGTTCCCCTCACGTCCAATGCATTAAACTACTGATTTACTATGTTTTACAGCATCTGATTATAGAACAGATGCTGCATTTTGTCAACAGGACGCGGAAAGCGAACGTTAAAAAGGCTCCCATCAAGGGGAGCCTTTTGTGTAATACAACACCTTTAAAACGCAGTCACACTTTCCAACTCAATCTCGGTCGTATTGCTCCAATCGCGTCGGAGGGCGATGGTCGCTGTACAATTCGTATTGTTATATAAAATCGACCACTGCGTATTGCTGGTCACGTTCTCGGGGTTGGGGGCCTGGCTGGATGCCTGCAACGCCTGCCAGGCGATATCGGGCGTGATGGCCCCGGCGTTGGCGGTCAGGATCTCCTCAATTGCGTCGTACCGCTCACGGCCATGGCCGTAGATGCCATTTTTCTGGTTGGGCAGCACGTTATCCTTGTACAGCACAAAAAAGTTCGTCACCTGCGGGTTGGGCGTGGCAACCAGCGGGCGTGCCGGGTCGTCGCAGTCAAACTCAATCACGCGGCCGTCACCGGTGGCATCCGTGATATAAAAATGGTAGTCGCGGCCGCTGGTGGCAAACATATCGTACTGCTCCAACAGTTCGACGGCTTCGGCGGTGGTGGCGGCGCGGTCCAGCACCAGCCGGATAGCCATGGTGGTGGCCAGCACAGGCTTGCCTGTATCCTGTTTGGTCGGCTCGCTGTCCAGTGTCAGCACGGCGATCGACACGCCTTTTTCGTTGATGCCGTCCAGGCAGGCGAACGGGGCCAGCAGGCTGGCAATCTTGCCCTTGGCGCTGGCGTCGGCCTGCTTGATGCCCAGATTATCCAGCGCGGCAAACGCGATGGACTTATAGCCGTCCTTGGGCGCGGTGCAGACCAGCATGGCCGAGGTATCACGCTTAAAGTCGTAGTTGCGGCCCATTAGGTGGTCGCCGTCCGTGGCCTGCGCGCGGAACGCACTGCACCCGAAGCTGGGCGCTTTGATGGAGATGGGCAGCAGCGGCAGCGCCTGCTTGACGGCTTCGTCGATGAAGCTCTGGTTGTCGGCAGTGGTGTTGGCGATCATTTTGTCCAGGTCGTAGTTATAGCTGACCTGCATGCGGTAAAGGTTGTAATCGTCGTAGTCGGTCAGTTTAATGATGGAGTTGGCAGTGCGGATGCGGCTGGCATACAGCGCGCCGAAGCCGACGGCGGCCACGGCCACAACAGCCAGCGCCCCCAAAGCGATACGGGCGGCAAGCTTCATAATGGTTCCCTCCTTTTTGCGGATCGGCGGATTCTGCTGAACCTGGTTGATTATGTAGGGGCGACCATTGTGTCAAGAGTAACATAGGTCGCCCGCGGGCATTTGCGTTGTGGCAAAGTTGGCGGGCGAGCAATGCTCGCCCCTGCATGGTTCTCCCTTATATATAAAGTGTATCATAGTTTTTTGTATCTGCGCAAGGTACCGCGCGCAAGTTTGGCGCGATACACAAAAAAGGGCATAAAAAATGGGAGAAACCCACAAACGAGGTTTCTCCCATAAAAACTATTGCAAAGGGAATCAGGCGTTAGCCTGAGAAGCAGCAACAGCGCAAGCCACGGTCATGCCGACCATGGGGTTGTTGCCGGCGCCGATCAGACCCATCATCTCAACGTGCGCAGGCACGGAGGAGGAGCCGGCAAACTGGGCGTCGCCGTGCATACGACCCATGGAGTCGGTCAGGCCGTAAGAGGCAGGGCCGGCAGCCACGTTGTCGGGGTGCAGGGTACGGCCCGTGCCGCCGCCGGAAGCGACGGAGAAGTACTTCTTGCCGTTCTCGATGGCCCACTTCTTGTAGGTGCCGGCAACCAGATGCTGGAAGCGGGTGGGGTTGGTGGAGTTACCGGTGATGGAAACCTCAACGCCCTCAGCCTTCATGATGGCAACGCCTTCCAGAACGTCGTTGGCGCCGTAGCACTTAACAGCAGCGCGCTCGCCGTCAGAGTAAGGAATGGTGTTGACGACCTTCAGCTCGCCGGTCTTGAAGTCGTAGTCGGTCTGCACATAGGTGAAACCGTTGATACGGCTGATGATCTGGGCGGCGTCCTTGCCCAGACCGTTCAGGATAACGCGCAGAGGCTCTTTGCGGACCTTGTTGGCGGTACGGGCAATGCCGATGGCGCCTTCGGCGGCAGCGAAGGACTCGTGACCGGCCAGGAAAGCGAAGCAATGGGTGTCCTCATGCAGCAGCATGGCACCCAGGTTGCCGTGACCCAAGCCAACCTTACGCTGCTCGGCAACGGAACCGGGGATGGTGAAAGCCTCCAGGCCCTCGCCGATGGCGGCGGCGCAGTCGGCAGCGCTCTTCAGGCCGCGCTTGACGGCGATGGCAGTGCCCAGGGTGTAAGCCCAGACGGCGTTGTCGAAGCAGATGGGCTGGATGCCGCGGATGATCTTATCGCAGTCGATGCCCTTGGACAGCAGCAGCTCGTTGCAGGCGTCCAGGCTCTCCAGACCATTTGCCTTCAGGCAGGCCTCGATCTTGGGCATACGGCGGTTTTGGGATTCAAAAGTTGCCATAATGTATGTTCCTCCCTCTCTTATTCTTCACGCGGGTCGATGTACTTGACAGCGCCCTGCTCGGCAGAGAAGCGGCCGTAAGTGCCAATGTTCTTCTCGTAGGCTTCCTTGGGATCCTTGCCGTGGCGGATGTCTTCCATCATCTTGCCCAGACGGACGAACTGGTAACCGATGACCTGGTTGTCCTTGTCCAGAGCGGTCTTGATGATGTAACCCTCGGTCAGTTCCAGATAACGGACGCCCTTGGCCTTGGTGGAGAAGATGGTGCCGGTCATGGAACGCAGGCCCTTGCCCAGGTCATCCAGACCTGCGCCGATGGGCAGACCGTTCTCAGAGAAAGCGGTCTGGCTGCGGCCATAGACGATCTGCAGGAACAGCTCACGCATGGCAACGTTGATGGCGTCGCAGACGAGGTCGGTGTTCAGGGCTTCCAGAATGGTCTTGCCGGGCAGGATCTCACCGGCCATAGCGGCAGAGTGGGTCATGCCGGAGCAGCCGATGGTCTCGACCAGAGCTTCCTCGATGATGCCGTTCTTGATGTTCAGGCTCAGTTTGCAGGTGCCCTGCTGGGGAGCACACCAGCCCACACCATGGGTGTAGCCGCTGATGTCCTCAATTTTATAGGCCTTTACCCATTCGCCTTCTTCGGGGATGGGGGCGGGACCGTGCTTAGGACCTTTTGTGATCGGGCACATATTGCTGACCTGTGCGGAGTATTCGATCATAATATTCTCTCCTTTGCGTAATTGTTATGCTTTTCACAGCTAATTTTATTATAAAGGGTCGAAGTCGGTTTTTCAAGAGGTTAGACAAAGCTAACTTGTGGAAATTTGGAAAAATTGCTGCAAAAAGACAAAAACCGCCCGCAGGGCGGCACAGATTGTAGAAAATACCCGTTACCGGAGGATTTGTAGGGATGGGTCTTGACCCATCCGCACATCTGGCCGCGCGCAGCGCATTAAATCGCGCCGAATGGCGCGTGGTTTACCGATACATCGTACTACCGGCTAGACCGCACGGAACGGTCAAGACCGTTCCCTACAAACCTACCGAGGGTTCACAATCGTCCCGTTAAGTTTATTGACAGTCAGGCTTCACCCCTATCACTCCTTCTTCACCGGGTGCAGGCAGGCAATGCAGACACCGCCCGCCAGGGCGCACAGCCCTGCCAGCCAGTGGCGCGCGGCTAAGGGCAGCGCCTGGCTGCCGATATAGCTGATCAGGCTGCCGCCGCTCATTCCCAGTGCGATAAAGCCGTAGTTCACCCCTGCGTGGGCAAGGCCGAACAGATCGCTGTTCAGGGCAGGCTGCACCGCCGCACCGCCCGAATAAAAAAAGGTCAGCAAGGCGTAGGAAAACAGCACCGTCTGCCCCTGCGCAAAGGCAAACCAGAGCGAACCTGCCGCCAGCCCCGCATAGATGCCCAGCAAAACCGACTTGCGGCCCAGGCGGTCGCTGGCAGCCGGGCAGAGCAGACGTCCCGCCGCGCTGAATGCCGAACCCAGCACAATGCTGAGCGGGGCGGCAGATTCCGGCACACCGCGCTCGGCGGCAATCTTCAAAATTTCGGGGCTGAACAGCAGCACCGCCGGGGCGGACAGTGCCACCGCCGCCGCGCACAGGGCGTACTGTGCGGTGTGCAGCATCTCTTTATAGGTAAGCCCCTGCTGCGGCGGTGCGGCGGCTGCCGGGGGCGGGTCCTGCAAAAGCGCCGCTCCTGCCCCGCAGACGACCAGCATCACCGCACCCAAGGCGGCAAGGCACACCCGTATGCCGAAGCGCTGCCCCACCCCCTGCACAAACAGCGTGTAGAACGCACCCGAAAACCCCATCGCCGCGCCGGTCACGCCGGTGGCCAGACCTTTTTTGCCCTTATACCATTTTTGCGCACAGGCCAACACAGACGGTGCCAAAAAGGCGCTGCCCAGCCCGGCCGGCAGCGGGAACACCAGCAAAAACAGTGCCGTGTTGCCCGCGGGCACCAGGGACGCCGCCAGAAATCCCCCGCCCAGCAGCGCGGTGCCCCACAGCCCGGCAAACTTAGGACCGTGCTTGTCCTGCAAAAGCCCGCCCGCCGCACAGCCCACGCCGTAGGCTGCCACCAAAAAGGCAAAGCCCAGCATCACCTGCCCGCGCGACAGCGCGTACCCCTGCATCAGCGGCTTTTGAAATACGCCCCACGCCGCCGGTATACCGGTAAGCAGCTGCACCGCCGCCCCTGCTGCCAAAACAAAAGGCCCTCGGTTTGCTTTGTCCACGCCATCCCCTCCCCATAGGGGCTAGTATGGACGTTTTTCGTTGACAAAATGCGGCGGGCAAGCTATTATATAAGGATAAGACTTGAATCCTACATTGTGTATAAAGGAGCAACCGCCATGAAAACACAACCGTTGAAGGGTATGCGCGATCTGCTGCCCCGCGAGCAGGCCCTGCGGGATTATATCCAGGGCCGGATTTTATCTACCTACCGCGCAGCCGGGTTCCAGCGCATTTCCACCCCCATCTTGGAGGATATGGAAAACCTGGACAAGAGCGACGGCGGCGACAACCTGAACCTGATTTTTAAGGTGCTGAAGCGCGGCGACAAGCTGGCCGCCGCCCTGCAAAGCGGCGACGAAAAGCAGCTGTCCGATATGGGTCTGCGCTATGACCTGACGCTGCCGCTGTCCCGCTATTATGCGGCCAACCGCAACGAGCTGCCCAACCCCTTTAAGGTCATCCAGACCGACCGCGTCTACCGCGCCGAGCGCCCGCAGAAGGGCCGTCTGCGCGAGTTTGTGCAGTGCGATATCGACATTCTGGGCGATTCCTCCCCCAATGCCGAGGTGGAGCTGATCGACGTGACCGCCCGCGCCCTGCTGAGCATCGGCTTTACGGGCTTTACCGTCAACATCAATGACCGCCGCATCCTGCGCGCCATGCTGCAGAAGATGGGCTTTGCCGAGGATCAGCTGGATTCCGTCTGCATCAGCTTTGACAAGATGGACAAGATCGGCGCGGACGGCGTTAAGAAGGAACTGACCGAGAAGGGCTTTGCCGAGTCCGCCGTGCAGGCGCTGGACGAGTTCCTGCGCGCGGGGGATTTCAGCCTGGATACCGTCGCCGCCAAGGTCGACGATGAGGCGCTGACCGCCGATTTGCGCTACGTCATTGCCGTGAGCGAAAAAATCGCCGGCGGACGCTACGGCATTGCCTATGCGCCCAGCCTGGTGCGCGGTCAGGGCTACTACACCGGCATGGTGTTTGAGGTTACCTGCCCGCAGTTCAGCGGCGCGGTGGCAGGCGGCGGACGCTATGACAACATGGTGGGCAAGTTTATCGGGCAGCAGGTGCCTGCGGTCGGTTTCTCCATCGGTTTTGAGCGTGTCTGCGGCATTTTGCTGGAGCAGGGCTACCAGATCCCCGGCGCCAAGCCGCATCTGGCATTGCTGTATCTGAAGGATGCCGACTTTGCCGACGTGCTGCACAAGGCCGAGACCCTGCGCGCCGACTACGACGTGACCGTGCTGCCCCAAGCCAAAAAGCTGGGCAAGCAGTTCGGAACGCTGGAGGCTGCCGGTTACAATGCCGTGGCCTTTGCCGACAACGACGACATCAAGACCTTGGGCGGCAACGCCTGAGCGCTTGCCCTGCGCGGCGGGGCGTGGTATAATGTGGCTATCGCGCCGAAAACGCGGCGCGGTGGGAAATAAATCGCTTTGTGTGGCAGCCAGCCATGCGGAAGGAGTAATGTATGAAGAACAGTGAAAAGACCCTTGACATGATCGTGAACCTGTGCAAAAACCGCGGGTTCATCTATCCGGGCAGCGAAATTTACGGCGGCCTGGCCAACAGCTGGGACTACGGTCCCCTGGGCGTTGAGTTCAAGAACAACGTCAAAAAGGCATGGCTGAAAAAGTTCGTGCAGGAAAGCCCCTACAACGTGGGTCTGGATGCCGCCATCCTGATGAACCCCCAGACCTGGGTCACCACCGGCCACGTTGCCAGCTTCTCTGACCCGCTGCTGGACTGCCGCGCCTGCAAGAGCCGCCACCGCGCCGACAAGCTGATCGCCGACTGCGAGCAGGGCAAGAACGTGGACGTCGATGCGATGACCTTTGACGAGATGGACGCCTTTATTGCCGAGCATGACGAGGTCGTCTGCCCCGTTTGCGGCAAGCACGACTTTACCCCCATCCGCAAGTTCAACCTGATGTTCAAGACCGCCATCGGCGTTACCGAGGATTCCTCCTCCACCTGCTATCTGCGCCCCGAAACCGCGCAGGGCATCTTTGTCAACTTTGCCAACATCCAGCGCACCACCCGCCGCAAGCTGCCCTTCGGCGTGTGCCAGGTCGGCAAGGCGTTCCGCAACGAGATCACCCCCGGCAACTTCACCTTCCGCACCCGCGAGTTCGAGCAGATGGAGTGCGAGTTCTTCTGCAAGCCCGACACCGACCTGGAGTGGTTCGCCTACTGGAAGGATTTCTGCAAGAACTGGCTGCTGAGCCTTGGCATTGAGGAAGAACACCTGCGTCTGCGCGACCATGAGCCTGCCGAGCTGGCGTTCTACTCCCGCGCGACCACCGACATTGAGTACGCCTTCCCGTTCACCGAGTGGGGCGAGCTGTGGGGCATTGCCGACCGCACCAACTATGACCTGAGCCGTCATCAGGAGGCCAGCGGCAAGAGCCTGGAATACTTTGACCCCGAAACCAACGAACATTATGTGCCTTACGTCATCGAGCCTTCTCTGGGCTGTGACCGTGTGGCGCTGGCTTTCCTGTGCGAGGCCTACGACGAGGAGCATATGGTCGATGCCAAGGGCAAGGAGGACGTGCGCACCGTGCTGCGTCTGCACCCCTATCTGGCACCGTTCAAGTGCGCCGTGCTGCCGCTGTCCAAGAAATTGGGCGACAAGGCGATGGAGATCCGCAACGAGCTTGCCAAGGACTTTATGGTCGACTACGACGATGCCGGTTCCATCGGCAAGCGTTACCGCCGTCAGGACGAGATCGGCACGCCTTTGTGCATCACCGTGGACTTCCAGACCGTGGGCGACGACAAGGTCGAAGCCGACGGCTGCGTGACTGTGCGTGACCGCGACACCATGGAGCAGGTGCGTATGCCCATCAGCGAGCTGAAGGACTACATTGCCAAGAAGGTTGCGTTCTGAGGTAAATAGAAATACTATAAAAGCCCCCTGCCGCAAGGCAGGGGGCTTTGCTGTTGCTGCGGAACGTTCTTACCGCCGGTTCAGCGGCACATACTCCTGGTCGTGGCCCAGGTACTTGTACGCCGGACGGATGATGCGGTTGGCGAACTCCACCTCCTCAACGCGGTGGGCGCACCAGCCGGGCACACGCGCAATGGCGAACAGCGGTGTGTACAGATCCTCGCTGATGCCCAGCATACGGTAAATCAGACCGCTGAACAAATCGACGTTGGCACACACTTTTTTGGGGCCGTGCTTTTCTTCGGCAAAGACTTGCGGTGCCAGACGCTCGATGCTGCAAAGCATCTCGTACTCCTCATCATAGCCTTTTTTGTAAGCCAGGCTCTTGGCGTGGGTTTTCAGGATTTGGGCGCGGGGGTCGCTTAACGTATACACGGCGTGACCCATGCCGTAGATCAGGCCGCTGCCGTCCCCTGCCTGCTTGCGCAAAATCTTGCGCAGATACTCCCGCACCTCGTCATCGTCGGCGGGGTTTTCCACATTGGCAAGGATATGGTCAAGCTGGTGCATGACCTTCAGGTTTGCACCGCCGTGCTTGGGGCCTTTCAGCGCGCCGATGGCTGCCGCGATGGAGGCGTAGGTGTCGGTGCCGGAGCTGGACAGCACACGGCAGGTAAAGGTCGAGCAGTTGCCGCCGCCGTGGTCGGCGTGTGCCAGCAGGCAGAGATCCAGCAGACGCGCTTCCTCGTGGGTGAACTTCTGGTCGGCGCGGTAGGTGCTTAAAATATGCTCGGCGGTGCTCTGCCCCGGCGTGGGCAGGTGAAAATACATGCTGGAACGGTCATAGACGCGGCGCTTGATCTGGTAGGCGTTGACCATCATGGTGGGCAGCTCAGCAATCAGGTTGATGCTTTGGCGCAGGATATTGGGCAGGCTGTTGTCCTCGGCGTGTTCGTCGTAGCTGTACATGGCAAGCACACTGCGCGCCATCTTGTTCATCAGATTGGGCGAGGGCGAGTTCAAAATCATATCATCGGCAAAGCCTTCGGGCAGTTCGCGGTGATGCTCCAGCAGCTTTTGGAATTTGGCAAACTGCTCCTGCGTGGGCAGAGAGCCGAACAGCAGCAGCCAGATGACCTCCTCAAACATAAAGCGGTCGTTGGCGTCCGCCTCGGCTGCCAGGGTGTCAATGTCGATACCGCGGTAGACCAGCCGACCCGGAATGGGCACAATGGTGCCGTCCTCTTTTTTGTCGTAGCCGATAACGCTGGAAACGTTGGTGATACCGGCCAGCACGCCGGTGCCATCCAGATTGCGCAAACCGCGCTTGACGCCGAGTTTATCCGCCAGATGCGGGTCCAGCGTGGCGTTGTGTTCGATATATTCATGGCAGAGCAGTTCCAGCTCGTCCGGCTCCAAGGCCGGTACATCGGGATAGTACATAGGCAGCCCCTTTCCTTGCAAATGTATAAATATACTGCTTTGACCCGCGCGGCGGGTTTGGCTGAGTTGCAATGCTTATTTACTATTTTAACCGCACTTGGGGCTTGCGTCAAGCAAAACTTAAAGTTTTTGCAAAAATATTTGGTTAAAAATTTATTAAATTAAGATACACGCATACAAAACAAAATAATTTTACCGCACACATTGACAAGGCCGCCCAAAGCGGGTATAGTGGTAAATATACAGTGTAATTTAATGAGGGGGAAATACTTATGAAGGCTGTTCTGATTCCGGGTGACGGCATCGGCCGTGAAATTGCCGAAAGCGTGCGTGCTGTTTCCGAGGCGCTGGATACCGGCATTGTGTGGCAGGAATTTGCCGCCGGGGCGGAGTATGCCGCCGTGGAGGGCGAGCTGCTGCAGCCGGGCCTGCTGGATGCCATCGAGGATTGCGGCCTGGCGCTGAAGGGCCCCACGGCCACACCCATCGGCAAGGGATTCCGCAGCATCAATGTGCAGCTGCGCCAGCGCTTTGCCACCTACGCCAACCTGCGCCCCGTACACACACTGCCGGGCGTAAAAAGCCGCTATGACAACGTTGATGTGGTCATCGTGCGCGAAAATACCGAGGACCTGTACAAGGGCATCGAGTATATGCTCAACGACGATATCGCCAACGGCGTCAAGCTCATCACCCGCCCCGCCTGCGACAAAATCTGCCGCTTTGCCTTTGACTATGCCCGCAAGAACGGGCGCAAAAAAGTCACGGCAGTGCATAAGGCCAACATTATGAAGCTGACCGACGGCTTATTTTTAAGTGTATTCCGCGATGTCGCCGCCGAGTACCCCGACATTGCCGCCGATGATGTGATCATTGACGCGCTGTGCATGAAGCTGGTGCAAAAGCCCGAACAGTTTGACGTGCTGGTGGCACCCAACCTGTACGGCGATATCATCAGCGACCTGTGCGCGGGGCTGGTGGGCGGCCTGGGCTTTGCGCCGAGCGCCAATATCGGCGATACCACGCGGATATATGAGGCGGTGCACGGTTCTGCCCCCGACATTGCCGGGCAGGACAAGGCGAACCCCAGCGCGATTCTGATGGCCTTTGCCATGATGCTGAACGATCTGGGCATGACCGACAAGGCCGAACGGCTGAACCGTGCCATCTATGACCAGACGGCAGAGGGCAAGGTGGTCACGGCGGACGTGGGCGGCACGGCCGGTACAAAGGCATTTACCGCTGCGCTGATCCAACGGTTGTAAAAAGGAGTTTGGCTATGAAATTGCACGAAACGGGCGTTTGCTATCGGGGCGGCAAGGTACAGGCGGCTCCCGTCGGGGCGGATACCGAAGCAGGCCGCTGCGGCACCATCGCTTATGGCATATTAAAAGCACATAACACCGCCGATTCTATGCAGGAGCTGCGGCTGAAATACGACTCAATGACCAGCCACGACATTACCTATGTGGGCATTATCCAGACGGCGCGTGCCTCCGGCATGGAGCGCTTTCCCCTGCCCTATGTCATGACCAACTGCCACAACAGTCTGTGCGCCGTGGGCGGTACCATCAATGAGGACGACCACCGCTTTGCGCTGTCCGCCGCGCACAAGTACGGCGGTATCTATGTGCCGCCGAATATGGCGGTCATCCACAGCTACAACCGCGAGATGATGTCCGGTTGCGGGCGGATGATCTTGGGTTCGGATTCCCACACCCGCTACGGCGCGCTGGGCACCCTGGCTGTGGGCGAGGGCGGTGGCGAACTGGCCAAGCAGCTGGTCGGCCGCACCTACGATATGAGCTATCCCGGTGTGGTGGCGGTCTACCTGACCGGCAAGCCCAACCCCGGCGTCGGCCCGCACGACGTGGCGCTGGCGCTGGTGGGTGCCACCTATGCCAACGGCTATGTCAAGAACAAGGTCATGGAGTTTATCGGACCCGGCGTTGCCAATCTGAGCGCCGATTACCGCAACGGCATTGACGTTATGACGACGGAAACCACCTGTTGGAGTTCGGTCTGGCAGACCGATGAGGTGACGAAACAGTACTTTGTGCAGCACGGCCGCCCCGAAGCGTACAAGGAACTGAAGCCCGCCGAGGGCGCGTACTATGACGGCTGCATTGAGCTGGATCTTTCGACGGTGGAATGTATGATCGCCCTGCCGATGCACCCCAGCTATGCCTACCCCATCCGCGAGGTAAAGGCGAACGCCAAGGATATTCTGCACGAGATCGAGCAGCAGGCAAACCGCCAGCTGGGCGGCAAGGTGCAGATGGATTTGTTGAGCAAGATATGCCCCGACGGCCGTATCTATGTGGATCAGGGCATTGTGGCGGGCTGCAGCGGCGGCACGTTTGAAAACATCTGCGCCGTGGCGGACCTTGTCAAGGGGCGCAGCTGCGGCAACGGCGCCTTTAAGCTGAGCGTCTACCCCGACAGTATGCCGACCTATCTGGAGCTGGTCAAAAACGGCGCGGTGGCGGATATTGTATCGGCGGGCGGTATCTTCCGCGAGTGCTTCTGCGGCCCCTGCTTCGGCGCGGGCGACACCCCCGCCAACGGCGAGTTGTCCATCCGTCACACGACCCGCAATTTCCCCAACCGCGAAGGCTCCAAGCCCGGCGAGGGACAGATCAGCGCGGTGGCGCTGATGGACGCCCGTTCCATTGCCGCCACGGCTGCCAACGGCGGCTACCTGACCGCCGCCAGCGAGGTCTGCGACAGCGAGCCGACCCTGCCTGCCTACCATTTTGACGGCTCTGTGTACGAAAAGCGCGTCTACAACGGCTGGGGCAAGCCGGAGCCGGACTACGCCCTGCGCTTTGGCCCCAACATCAAGGATTGGCCCGCCCAGCCCGCGTTGAGCGAGGACTTGCTGGTCAAGGTGGTCAGCTACATCACCGACCCTGTGACGACGACCGATGAATTGATCCCCTCCGGCGAGACGTCGTCCTTCCGTTCCAACCCGCTTCGGTTGGCGGAGTTTACGCTGTCCCGCAAGGACCCCGACTATGTGCCCGCCGCCAAGGCGGTGCAGGCGCTGGACGCCGAGCGCCGCAAGGGTGCTGTGCCTGCCGAATTGCAGGCAGTGTACGAAGCCCTGCAAAAGGGCGGCTATGCCGTGGATACCCAAAATACAAACGTAGGATCGACGATTTACGCCAACAAGCCCGGTGACGGCTCTGCGCGTGAGCAGGCCGCCAGCTGCCAGCGCGTGCTGGGCGGCGCGGCGAATATCGCCACCGAGTACGCGACCAAGCGGTATCGCTCCAACTGCATCAACTGGGGCATGCTGCCTTTTGTGACCGATACCCCCGACCTGCTTGCCAAGGGCGATTACGTCTTTTTGCCCGGCGTGCGCAAGGCGCTGCTGACGGCAGCGGAGCAGCTGCCCGCCGTGGCGGTCAAGCCGGACGGACGCCTTGTACCCTTTGCGGTGCGGCTGGGCGCAATGACCGACGCCGAACGGCAGATTCTGGCGGACGGCTGCCTGATCAATTATTACAAAAACCACTAAACAAAACAGCAGCGCCCCTGCGGAATTCCCGCGGGGGCGCTGCTTGCTGTGAAATTACAGCAGCTCGGTATAGGTTTCCTCGTTATAAATCGCCAGCCCGGCGGCAAGCAGAACCTCCGTTGTTACGCCGTTGCCGCAGATTTTGCGTCCGCTGAAGGTGCCATCGTAAATGGTGCCGCAGCCGCAGCTGGGGCTGTTGGCTTTGAGGACGGCGGCGGTGCAGCCGGTCAGGTGCGCCAGCTGCAAGGCGGCCGCAGCGCCCTTTTGGTATTGGGCGGTCACATCGCGCCCATCCTTTGCCAGAACTTTCTCCCCCACCCGTTCGGCGGGGGTGCGTGGCGTGGGCAGCCCACCGTACACCTCAGGGCAGACAGGCACAAGTGTGTGCCCTGCCGCCTGCAGAGCCTCGGCCATGCCGGACACATGGTTGCTGCCGCCGGAATACTTGCAGTGAACGCCCAAAAGACAGGTGCTGACCAAAATTTTCATCGTGTATGCAATCCTTTCTGCCACAGAATCGTTATACTCAGTATACGCGCACAAGAGATTTTGCGCAACCGTAAAAGTTCTGTAAATTATGCAAAGCGGGTCTTGTCCCCCCGCGCGGAAAGCGGTACAATAGTAATAATACGGAAAAAGGAGCTATAAGGTGTGAGCAAGAATTTTTTGGAAAAAAAGCCTGACACGATGCTGGACTGGATGTGCCTGACCTTTGCCAGCATTGCGTTTTATCTGCTTTTGAACAATATCGGGTACTTTGTGGGCGGCGTACAAAAATTCCTGAACATTCTGTCACCGTTTGCGGGGGGCGTGGTGCTTGCCTATATACTGAACCCCATGGTGAATTTTTTTGAGGAAAAGCTGCTGAAAAACAGCAAAAAGTTTCGCTGGGTAGCCATTTTGCTGGCCTACGCCGTGGCAGTACTGGTGCTGTTTTTGCTGGCGTGGATGGTCATTCCCCAAATTGTGGCCAGCGTGATGATGCTGTTCAACAACTTCTCGACCTATGCGTCCAACGCCAAGGATACCCTGCTGTACATTCAGGAAACCTACGCGGTCAATTTAGACAAAGCCATACAAACCCTGAGCGATACCGCCACGCTGGTCAACAAAATCAGCAAGCTGGCAACCGACGCCATGCCGCAGATCCTGGCGTCCATCGGCAATGTGGCGTCCAACTTTGTGGGCATCTTTACCGCCGTGGCGGCCAGCGCCTACATGCAGGCGGATCGCGACCACCTGCTGCACCAGCTGCGCACGCTGACGCATGCGTTTTTCCCGCGCAAGATGGCAGCCAATGTGCTGCGTATCTGCAGCTACGCCAACGCCAACTTTACCGGCTTTTTTGTTGGCAAAATCATCGACTCGGCCATTATCGGCGTTATCACCTTTGTGGCCATGACCATTCTGCGGCTGGATTATGCGATGCTGATCAGCGTATTCATCGGCATCACGAACATTATCCCCGTGTTTGGCCCCTTTATCGGTGCGGTGCCCAGTATCTTTATTCTGCTGCTGGTCGACCCCGTACAGGCGTTTGTCTTTGTCATTCTGATTCTGGTCATTCAGCAGTTTGACGGCAACTTTATCGGCCCCAAAATTCTGGGTCAGTCCATCGGCATTTCGGCGCTGTGGGTGCTGTTCTCCATCATTGTGGGCGGCGATTTGTTCGGCCTGGTGGGCATGGTCATCGGTGTGCCGGTGTTTGCCACCCTGTACGGCCTGATGCAGGAACTTGTGCATGTGCTGCTGGCGCGCCGCGGCATTGACAGCGAGGGCAACGACCTGCCCCCTGCCCCCGAAACAGAAACCGAAGAATAAACAAAGCCCCGCTTTGCGCACAGCAAAGCGGGGCTTTTGTATAGGTTCTTATTTCAGGAAGCCGTTGACGATCTGATCCTCTGCCTCTTTTTCGGTCAGGCCCAGAGTCATCAGCTTGATCAGCTGCTCGCCGGCGATTTTGCCGATGGCGGCCTCGTGGATCAGGCTGGCGTCCACATTGTTGGCGACCAAGCCGGGGTTGGCAATGACCGAGGCGTGGTCCATAATGATGGCGTCGCACTCGCTGTGACCGGCGCAGGCGCAGTTGCCGTTGATGTGGCTGTTGAACTCCTGCACGCTGTTGTCCTTGGCAACGCTGCGGGACACCACGTTGGCAGAGCAGTTGTCGCCGTTCAGCTCAACGTCAAAGTTGGTCACGGCGCGTTGGCTGCCGGTGGTCATGATTTTTTCGTGGATGACAAGGCTGGCATCTGCGGCCAAATCGCCGCTGGTGTTGCGGATGGTATCATCAATGCCGGCAATCTGCACGGTTTCCATCTCCATCTGCGCGCCCTCGGCCAGATGCACAATGGTGGTGGGGTTCATGACCTGCTTGCCGCGGCCGTCACCCTCGCCGTAATGCTTTTCGACATAGCGCAGCTTGGCATTTTTGGCCAGGTAGAAGGTGTGGATGCCGTCGTGCTGGGCATCGCCGCCGCCGCAGTTGTGGATGCCGCAGCCGGCAATGATCGTGACGTCGGCGCCCTCCCCGATGTGGAAGTCGTTGTAAACGAGGTCCTTCAGCCCGGTCTGGCTGAGGATGACGGGGATGTGTACACTCTCGTTCTTGGTGAACGGGCGGATAAAGATATCGATGCCGGGCTTGTCCTGCTTGGTCACGATATCAATGTTGGCGGTGGTGTTGCGCCCGGCCAGCTCGCCGTTGGCGCGGATGTTGTAAGCGCCGACCGGCAGGCTGTCGAGGTCGGCGACCTCCCGCAGCAGGTTTTGTTCAATCGCGTCGATCATTTGCGCACCCCTTCCACTTTGTCTGCCAGCACGCTGCAGGCAGGATTGGCCGCATCGGCGCTGCCCAGCAGGGCGGGCAGGATATCGGCGCGGGCGCCGACCTTTTCGACATGGCCGTTCTTGATAACGACGATCTTGTCGGCAATGTTCAGAATACGCTCCTGATGGCTGATGATCAGGATGCTGCCGCGGGTCTGCTCGTACATTTTTTCAAATACGCGGATCAGGTTCTGGAAGCTCCACAAATCGATGCCGGCTTCCGGCTCGTCAAAAATGGACAGCTTGGTGCCGCGTGCCAGAACCATGGCAATCTCAATGCGCTTGAGTTCGCCGCCGGACAGGCTGTCGTTCAGCTCGCGGTCCACATAGTCGCGCGCGCACAGGCCGACCTCGCTCAGATAGCTGCAGGCCTGGTTGACGTCGGTGTCCTTGCCGGCGGCAAGGCTCAGCAAATCCTTGACGCGCAGCCCCTTGAAGCGAACGGGCTGCTGAAAAGCGTAGCTCAAACCCAGGTTGGCACGCTCGGTGATAGACATGTGGGTGATGTCCACGCCGTCCAGCAAGATCTGGCCGGAGGTGGGCTGATAAATACCGGCAATGACCTTGGCCAGCGTGGATTTGCCGCCGCCGTTGGGACCGGTGACAGCGACAAAGCGCTCCTCCACGGTCAGGTTGACGTCGTGCAGGATCTCTTTATTGTCGGCGGTTTCAAAGCCGACATGACGTAATTCCAGCATAGAGATGCTCCTTACAAAAATACTAACAAGCTATACTATACCACGTTGCGCCCGAAAGCACAAGAACAAATTCCCACCAATGTACAGGAATTAAGGGGAATTGCCCTACCACAGCCGCCGGGCGATCTGCACGGCGAGCTTTTCCAGTGTGGGCTTGTCAAAATCGGCGGCCAGGCGCGTCAGCTCCTGCCTTACACGCTCACGCTTGCGCGCAGGTATGCTAAGACGTGCCAATTCGGCGGCGGTAAGGGGGCACTCCCCTGCCGGTTCGTGCAGTCGGCTGATAGCCAAAGGGTCAACGCCCCAGATGATTTTTGCCATTTTACCCTCCTGTTTATCGGACTTTGACGCCGGGCGGCGGACAAAAAGTCATACATCCGCCCATGCGAATGTGCAAACTGTCAAGAAATGCAGTTCCTTTTCTGTCATTATACCAAAAATTTGTAGAAAGTGTTTATTTTACCGAAAAAAAATATTATAATAATGTAAATCTACTGGTAAAATTAAAATTGCGCCCGAATCGGGTGCTGATTTTTTGAGGTGACGTCCCAATGATGTATCCTATGTTTGATTCCGCCCTGCTGGACGGCGTAAAAACCGTGCACTTTATCGGCTGCGGCGGCTCCGGTACCTACCCCCTGATCCAGATCCTGCACAGTCGCGGTATCGCCATCACCGGTTCGGATGTGGAGGAGACCCACAACACCGAGGCAGAGCGTGCCCTGGGCGTAACGGTGCATATCGGCCACGATGCCGCCAACCTGGGCAACCCCGATCTGGTCGTGTACAGCGCCGCCATCCATGACGACAACCCCGAACTCAAGTCCGCCCGTGAGCGCGGCATCAAGGCGGTGGAACGCAGCATTCTGCTGGGCTATGTCAGCCGTGCCTATATCCAGAGCGTCGGTGTCGCCGGCACCCACGGCAAAACCACTACCACCGGCATGATCACCACCATGCTGGAGCTGGCGGGCAAGGACCCGGCTGCCGTCATCGGCGGCAAGCTGCCCCTTATCGGCGGCTACGGCAAGGCCGGCAGCGGCAGCAGTGTGGTCATTGAGGCCTGCGAGTACCACGAGACGTTTTTGCATCTGACCAGCGCGGTCGGCGTGATCCTGAACATCGACAACGACCACCTGGAATACTACGGCACCATGGGTCAGCTGAAACTGGCATTCCAGAAGTTTGCCCTGCTGTCCCACACGGTGGTCTTTAACATGGACGACCGCAATACGCTGGACGTCGTCAACACCATCGACCGTCCGGTGCTGAGCTTCGGCATCCGCGAGGAGGCTCGTTTCCGCGCTGTCAATATTGTGGAGTATAAGCCCGGCTTTTATGCCTTTGACGTCACCGAACTGGGGGATTTCTTTGCCCACATCGAGTTGGGTGTGCCCGGCTACCACAACATTTATAACGCCCTGGCTATGTGCTGCTGTGTGCGCCCGCTGGGTCTGAAGCCTGAGGACGCCGTGCGCGCCGCCAAGGAATTTCACGGTACCGGACGCCGCTTTGAAATCAAGGGCGAATGCAACGGCGCCGTGATCGTGGACGATTACGCCCACCACCCCACCGAGATGGCCGCCACCTTGGCCACCGCCAAGGAACTGGGCTATGACCGTGTTATCGCTGTGCACCAGCCGTTCACCTACAGCCGCACCAAGATGCTGATGGACGACTTTGTCAAGGTGCTGAAGGAAGCCGACCAGGTCGTGCTGCTGCCGGTTATGGGCGGCCGCGAGGCTGACGACGGCAGCGTCAAGAGCGAGGATCTGGCCGCCAGGCTGCCCGGCAGTGTGGTGGTCGACGGTCTGCAGGGGGCTGCCGACTGGGTTAAGCAGAATGCCCGCAAGGGGGACCTGGTGGTCTGCATGAGCTGCGGCGACCTGTACAAGGCTGCCGACATGATGGTGCAGTAAAAAATTAAAATGGCTATTCCGCAGCACCGCGATGTGACCTACACCGCGGTGCTGCTGTATTTGCGGATTGTGTGGTCAAAATGACAAAAGATCAAAAACAGGATGCCGCCCTGAGCTGCGCCCTGACCGTCGTGTTTTTTGCGGTGGTCATCGGGGTTTGGGGTGTTTGGTACAGAACCAACGACGACGCGATACTTTCCAACATTGCGTTTGGCGCCTACGGGCCGGATCGCGTGCATCTAGTGTATGTAAATATTCTGTACGGCTGGCTGCTGCGGGGGCTGCAATGCCTGAACGACAGCCTGAACTGGTTTGCACTGTCCCAGGTGGGGCTGCTGTATGCGGGCACGGCGGTGCTGACCTATTACGGCATACGGCACTTTGGCCGTCTGCGGGGTGCGGTGCTTGCCGTGGCGATGATGGCTGCCTTTGGGGCAAATGCACTGTTCCGTATTCAGTATACCCAGACGGCGGCGCTGGCGCTGTGCGCGGGTCTGGTGGTTTTGCTGGAGAATCTGGGCAAAAAAAGCCGCGCAAACCTGTTGGGGCTGGCGCTGGTGCTGCTGGGGGCCATGCTGCGGTTTGACATGTTTTTTGCCGTGGGGGGCTTGTCGGCCTGGGTTTTGCTGCAGAGGTTTATCCGTTTGGACAAGCCCGAAAAAAAGCGGGCGTTGACTGTGGCGGCGGCCATGTTCTGCCTGGTGTTTGGGGCAAAACTGGTTGACCGCGCGGCCTATCAGGCCGACCCCGACTGGGCGGCCTACCTGCAGTACAACGCGGCCCGCACAGAATTCAGCGATTTTAAGTGCAATTTTTTGGGTGAGGAAAACACACCGGCTGACATCGGTGTGACCGATGCCGAGTACACCCAGCTTTTGCGCTGGGATTTTTATGATACCGAGAATTTCACGGCGCAGCGGCTGCAGGAAATCAGCAGCCGCATCCACGGGTACGGCCTGACAGGTGCGGTCAGGGCGCTGGGCGGGCATATCCGTGCGCTGGGCGGCAGCCTGTACGGCCGAGGCACGGCGCTGATGCTGCTTTTGTGCCTGGGGCTTGCTGTGGCAAGCGGGCACCCCGGCGGCGTGCTGTGGGCCGCAGGTATGACCGCGGCGGAGATGCTGCTGCTGTGTTATGTCAACCGTCTGCCCGAATGGGTCGAACTATCGCTCATGCTGGGCGCGACGGTTTTTGCGGCGGCGGGTCTTGCCCGCGCGGACAAGGAAAACCCGATGGCCGCAAGGCGCGGTACATGGGCGCTTGCGGCGGCAGCAGCGGTAACGCTGGCCATGGCTGTGCCGACCTATCACGGCCTTACAGCGAGCAGGCAGGCTTTGGAGCAGCTGGCACAGGGCGAGGAGGAATACCTGACGGCTATGGCCGCTGACAAGGAGCATGTGTACCTGCTGTCCGGCGAAAAGACGACGGAAATCAACGGCTACCTTGTCTGGCAGCCGCGGGAAAAGGGATTTTTCTCCAACATTGTAATGCAGGGCGGGTGGTACAACGGATCGCCGCAGTATCTGCAAACGCTGAAAAACTACGGCATGACGAACCCCCTGCGGGATGCCGTTGACCGCAGCGATGTGTATGTGGATTACCACGGCATTGACGCGCTGTGCAGCTATTTGAGCGAGCAAACAGGAAAAACCGTCACGGCGGTGCCCGAAGGCAGCAACGCCTTTGCGCCGTATCACCTGAAAACCGAGTGACCGAAAGGCCGTATATACGCAAAAAGCCGCATCCCGCAAAAAACGGGGTGCGGCCTTTTCTTTACCCAAACGGGTGGAAATTCCTTGTGATATATGACACCAACGGTAGCGGGGTCATATACCCGCGCAGTGCCTGCACCAGCCCCACCAGCGACAGAGCGTCCACCAGCAGGGTCAATGTCAGGCCCAGCTCCCCGCAATAGGGCAGCAGAGAGACGGCACCGCAGACAGTGGCCAGCGCCAGCACGACCAAGCCTTGATTTAAGTGGAACTTAACAAAGTCATCCTTGCGGGATTGCGTACAGGCAGGGATCAAAATCAATACGCTGACGTAGCACAATGCGGCTGAAAACCGCACGCGGCGCGAAACAGAACGGTTATCCATAGGAACTCCTTTATAACTATGTACAAAATGTCTATATTATTTTAACGCATACGCGGGCTTTTTTCAATGCCCGTAACTTGTCTTTTATGCAACATCGTGTTACAATTACAGGCAATGAGCCTGCCAAAAAGGCTCGGAAAGAGGGAAATTGCATGGAAGATTTTAAGAGTTTCTTACAGCGGAAGGACGTTGTTTTTTCCGCGCACCGCTATGGTATTGACGCCATGGGTGCCATGGCGCAGGGGCTGTTTGCCAGCCTGCTGATCGGTACCATCATCAAGACGCTGGGCCAGCAGCTGGGGATTGCTTTTCTGGTCACTGCCGGTACCTATGCCGCCGCCGTGGCTGGCCCCGCCATGGCTGCCAGCATCGGCTATGCGCTGCATGCACCGCAGCTGGTGCTATTCAGCCTGATTGCCGTAGGCGGCGCTGCCAATGAACTGGGAGGCGCAGGCGGCCCCCTGGCTGTGTACCTGATTGCCATCGTCGCTGCCGAGGTCGGCAAGATTGTCAGCAAGGAGACCAAGGTCGATATTCTGGTCACCCCCGCCGTTACCATTCTGGTCGGCACCGGCCTGAGCGTGCTGTTTGCCCCCGCCATCGGCAAGGCGGCCAGCGCCGTGGGCAGTGTCATCATGTGGGCTACCGAGCTGCAGCCCCTGCTGATGGGCATTGTGGTTTCTGTTCTGGTGGGTGTTGCGCTGACGCTGCCCATCTCCAGCGCGGCCATCTGCGCCGCGCTGGGCCTGACCGGCTTGGCCGGCGGTGCTGCCGTGGCAGGCTGCTGCGCCCAGATGATCGGCTTTGCCGTGATGAGCTACCGTGAAAACGGTGTCGGCGGTCTGGTCAGCCAGGGCCTGGGCACCAGCATGCTGCAGATGCCCAACATCATCCGCAACCCTCGCATCTGGATCCCCCCGACGCTGGCCGCGGCCATCACCGGCCCCATTGCGACCTGCCTGTTCCGTCTGGAGATGAACGGCCCTGCCGTATCCAGCGGTATGGGCACCTGCGGTCTGGTGGGTCAGATCGGCGTGTACACCGGCTGGGTCGAGGCCGGCAAGGCTGTGACTGCCTTTGACTGGCTGGGCCTTGTGCTGGTATGCTTTGTTCTGCCCGCCGTGCTGAGTGTGATCTTCTGCGAGTTTATGCGCAAAAAGGGTTACATCAAGGACGGCGACCTGAAACTGGATTGATTTTGTAAGGAGGTATTACTATGGCAAAAGCGTTGGTATTTTTTGCTCCCGGTCTGGAGGAGTGCGAGGGTCTGTTGTGCGTGGACATTCTGCGCCGTGCCGGGGTGGAAGTGACCATTGCGGCAGTGGGCGGCAGCAAAGCCGTGACCAGTGCGCGCGGTATTACGGTGGTAGCGGACGCCCTGACAGAGGAGGTGCTGACGGACGCCTATGACGCCTGTGTGCTGCCGGGCGGTATCCCCGGTGTGGATAACCTGAAAGCCGACACCGTTGTGCGCCGCATTGTGCAGGACTTTGCCGCCAAGGGCAAGTACATTGCCGCCATCTGCGCAGCACCCACCGTGCTGGCGGATTTCGGCGTGCTGAAAGGCAAGCGCGCCACCGTCTACCCCGGTATGGACGCGCCGCTGACCGCCGCAGGGGCGACCTACACCGGCGAGCAGGTCACCGAGGACGGCAACATCATTACCGGTGAGGCACTGGGCGCGGCGATCCCCTTTGCGCTGGCGCTGGCTGCCCGCCTGAACGGGCAGGACGCCGCCGACCGTGTTGCCAAAGCCATTGTGGTGCGGTAAAATTTTTCGTCAGACTGTTCCCCGCTTTTTTGAAAAAAGCGGGGATTTTTTTATTGACAAAACCAAGATATCGTAATACAATATCATTAGACGATATCGTTATACGAGGTGAACCAAGATGCCCAAGCAAGCACTGGAGAATCTGACCGAGGCTATGTTCTATACCCTGATGGCATTGACCCGCGGCGACGCCTGCGGCACCGAAATTACCGCCTTTGCGGCGGAAATTTCGGGCGGTGCGGTGCGGCTGGGACCTGCCACCCTGTATACCCTGCTGGCCAAATTTGAAAAAGAAGGCTTTTTGACACAGGCTGGCACGGTGGGCTGCAAGCGCTACTACCGCCTGACCGCCGCCGGAAAAGCCGCCTACCAAGGGGAGCGCAGCCGCCTGCTGCGGTGCCTGCAAAACGCAGACGCGGCAGAGGTGCTTTCCCCTGCGGAACTGACAACCAAAGGAGTGAACGAAGATGCGTAATGACGTTGTATTGCGTCCCCTGCCCTGCCATTTTTATGATGTGGAGCGTATGGAAAGCTGGCTGCAGGAGCAGGCAGCCAAGGGTCTGTTTCTCACCCGGTGGGGCAGCGTGTTTGCCCATTTCCGCCGCGCAGAGCCTGCCAAGGTGCGCTACCGCATTACGGCGGCGCGGCTGGAAGGAAATTTGTTTGAGAACCCGCCCGAAGCCCCCGACCCGGAGCAGCAGGAGTTGTTTTCCGGCGAGGGATGGCAGTTTGTTGCCGCACGCGGCGAGCTGTTTGTCTACCTTTGCAGCGACCCTGCCGCGCCCGAGCTGGACACCGACCCCGCTGTACAGGCACTGAGCCTAAAAATGGTGCGGCGGGATGCGCGCATCACCGCCGTGGTGGTGCTGCTGAATGCCGCCGTGGTGGCGCTGAATATGGGGATGCGGGGCGGCTTTTTCTGGCTGGGTACACTGGTCAAAGCACCGGGTACGGTGCTGCTTGCCGCGCTGCTTTTTGCTGACTACCTGCTGTACGGCGTCAGCGGCTGGCTGAACCTGCGCAGGCTGACCCGACAGCTCAAGCAGGGAATCCCCCTTGACCACAATAAGCCGTGGCGCGCTGAGGCAGTGCGCTACCGCGCAAGCGTGCTGGGCGCGCTGGTTTTGGTTGTCGGTATGGTGGCGGTGGCGGCAGGCTGGGGCGAGCCGACGCAGATTTCGGCGGACGAGTACGGTGCTTTGCCCTTTGCCACGCTGACCGACCTGACAGGCAGCGACGCGGTACAGGAAAAGACCAGCCTGACCGCGCAAGGCAGTGTGCTGGCACCCTGCATCCTGCACTATGACGAGGACGCTTACATCGGCACCGCACCCTGCCACCTGTATGTGGATTATTACCGGACGGCTGCCCCGTGGATGGCGCAGCGCCTTGCGAAAGAACTGCATGGCCTTAAAAAGGATATGGCACCCGACCCGGTGGCGATCCCCTGCCCCGCGGGGGTCGATGCCGCCTACGCCTACGACAACGAGGGTGTGTTTGAGCAGGTGATTCTGGTCAAGGGCGACACCGTGATGAGTGCGCTGTGGTTTGGCGAGATGCCGAACCGCACCGAGGACTTTTTGCCGATACTGGCGGAGAAAATGCAGGGATAGCCCTGACAAAACCGACAAAAACGGCGGCGAAAATTTGGCAAAACCGCGCGGCGGAAACGTGCTATAATAAGAAAAACGGAACGGCAGACTGCAAAACGGAACGGCAGGCTGCCGATTCCGCAAAGGAGGAACCCGTTATGAAAAAATCCGCCCAGACTGTTATCCGCCCGGAGGCATTCTATACCATCGCCGCCGCCAATGGCCGTGTGCTGGAAGTGGCAGATTTCAATACCGAGAACGGCGCATCCGTACAGCTGTGGAGCTATGAGGGTCAGCCTTGGCAGCAGTGGAGCTTTGAGGAAGCCGGTGAGGGCGAATACCGCATCCGCAACCGCTTTACCGGCAAGGTCATGGATCTAGCCATGTCCGGCGTGGTTAACGGCACTTGGGTGCACCAGTGGAGCAGTACCACAGGTGCCGGGCAGCGCTGGCAGGTCGTGGAGGCCGGCGGCGGCAAGGTCAAGCTGCGCAACGTGCTGGCCGATAAGGTCATCGACCTGGTGGGTATGCGTGTGGAAAACGGCACACAGGCGCAGATCTGGCAGGATGTCTTTGGCGAAAACCAGCAGTGGCGGCTGGAGCCTGTACCCGAACGCCTGCTGAAAGAAATTGACCCCGCCCCGAAAGCCCCCCGCAAAGCCCCTGTAAAATCCACCCGCACCCAGACCGCCAAAAAGACCGGCGGTAAATCGGCACGCCGTGCCACCAAAAAATAAACCGCTTTGTCCCCGCCCGCCACAGGGCGGGGATTTTTGCGTCTTGCAGAAAGCAAAAAATGCTGATATAATGACTGTAAATGTACAAATTTGACGGAAAGGCAGTTACAACCTATGCAGTTTACCCAGCTTACCGGCGTCGCGCCGGAAATTATCCGCGCCACCCAGACCATGGGCTTTACCGAAATGACGGAAATTCAGGAAAAGGCGATCCCGCTGATGCTGGCGGGGCATGATATGATCGCCAAGGCACCCACCGGCACCGGTAAGACGGTGGCGTTCGGCATCCCCATTCTGTCCAAGGTGGACCCGACCGTCTGCAAGCCGCAGGCTGTGGTGCTAAGCCCCACCCGCGAGCTGGCACAGCAGATCGCGCAGGATCTGCAAAATCTGGCGCAGTATCGCCCGGAAATCAAAATCGTCTGCGTGTACGGCGGCGCGGGGCTGGAAAAGCAGCAGCGCCAGCTGAAGGCGGGCTGCCATATCGTGGTTGCCACGCCGGGGCGCTTGATGGACCACTACCGCCACCATGCCATTGATGTTTCCGATGTGGAAACCGTTGTGCTGGACGAGGCGGACGAGATGCTGAATATGGGCTTTTACAAGGACGTGCGCCACATCATTGATTTGATGAAGCACCGCAAGAGCCTGTCGATGTTCTCTGCCACCATCAGCCGCGAGGTGCTGGACATCGGCTGGCTGTACCAGCACAACGCTGCCGAGGTCAGCGTACAGCCTGTGGAGGATTCCAGCCCCAAAATTGCCCAGTACAAGCTGCTGACCACCGGGCGCGACAAGCTGGCGGACGCCGCGCAGATCATTATCAGCGAAGGGTACAAGCGTGTGATGATTTTCTGCAACACCAAGTACAACACCGGGATGCTTGCCAACCAGCTGGCACGGCTGAACTTTAATGTGGACTGCCTGCACGGCGATTTGTCGCAGGCAGAGCGCAACCGCATTATGACCCGCTTTAAGGCGGGTGAAATCGATGTGCTGGTTGCCACCGACGTGGCGGCACGCGGCATTGATGTTTCGGATGTGGACGCTGTGATCAACTACGATGTACCCGACGAAAACGAGCATTACACCCACCGCATCGGGCGCACGGGGCGCGCCCGCAGACAGGGTGCCAGCTACCTGTTTTACACCAAGGACGAGGAAAAGCGGGTGGATCAGCTGCTGCGCCTGACCCGCAATCTGGAGGATTGCCAGGCGGTGAAGTTTGACTTTAACCACGAAAAGCTGGTCGTGCAGGAAAACAAGCAGGAAGATCGTTTCCAAATCAAGTGCTATTTCTAAAAAAGGCAGAAAAAAGCAGCCGTGTCGGCTTTGTCGACACGGCTGCTTTTTGCGCTGTTACGATGCTTTATCCAGAACTTCCTCCAAGGTGTGCCATGCCAATACGGCGCATTTTACGCGGGCGGGCACATGGGCGATGCCCTGCAAGGCGGCGGCATCCTCCAATTCGTCAAGTTCCTCGGGGGTGATTTTTCCTTTTATCATTTGGAAATACAGCCCGATCAGCCGCTTGGCATCGGTCACCTTGCGCCCCTTGACAAGGTCGATCATCAGCGATGCCGACGCCTGCGAGATGGCGCAGCCGCTGCCGATAAATCCTGCGTCCTGAATGACGCCGTCGGCAATGCGCAATTGCAGGGTGATGTCGTCGCCGCAGCTGGGGTTGACCCCCTCCAGGCTGTGGGTCGCCCCCGCCACGGGGTGGCGGTTGGCGGTGCTGCGGCTGTTTTCGGTTATAATTTGGGTGTACAGTTCGTTCAGGTTCACAAGCCCATCACCTTTCTGACGTTTTCCAGATTTTGCAGCAGTGCGTCAATGTCCTGCGGGGTGTTGTACAGGGCAACGCTGGCGCGGCAGCAGCTGCCGATGCCGAGGTATTCCATAAGCGGCTGGGCGCAGTGATGCCCCGCACGCACCGCCACGCCGCCTGCATCCAGAATGGTGGCGACGTCGTGGGGGTGTACGTCCCGCACGTTGAAGCTGACCACGCCGTAGCGGGCATCGGCGGTCGGCTCGCCGTAGACGGTCAGCCACGGCAGGGCGCGCATACCGTCCAGCATTTGCTTGAGCAGGGCGTGCTCGTGCTGCTGCAGGGTCTGCCAGCCGATGGCGGTCATGTAGTCCAGCGCGGCGGCAAAGCCGACCTCGCCGCCCACGTTGCGGGTGCCCGCCTCAAATTTGCGCGGTCCCTCGGCGTAGGTGGCGGTCTGCTCGTGTACGGCGGCAATCATATCGCCGCCGCTTAAAAACGGGGGCATTTTGTCCAAAAGTTCCCGCTTAGCGTACAGCGCCCCCACGCCCATGGGTGCGTACAGCTTGTGGGCCGAGCAGGCGGCAAAATCCACGTCCAGCGCCTTGACGTCCACGGGAACGTGCGGTGCGCTTTGGGCGCAGTCCAGCACGACCACCGCCCCCACGGCGTGGGCGCGCCGCACGATGCTTTCCACGGGGGCGCGCAGCCCCAGTACGTTGGAAACCATCGCCACAGCGACAAGTTTTGTGCGGTCGGTGATTTTTTTGTCCAGCTCCTGCTCGGTCAGGTGCCCGCCCTCATCGGGGTACAGGTACACAAGTTTAGCCCCCGTAGCGGCGGCGACCCGCTGCCACGGCACCAGATTGGAGTGATGCTCCGCCACAGAGAGGACGATCTCATCCCCTGCGTGCAGAAAATGCAGCCCGTAGCTGTAAGCAACCAGATTGAGCGATTCGGTGGTGTTTTGGGTAAAGACAATCTCGTCGTCCTGCGCGTTGAAGAATTTTGCCACGGTATGGCGTGCATTTTCGTGCGCATCGGTGGCACGCATCGCCAGCTCATACACACCGCGGTGGGGGTTGGCGTTGTCGCGGCGGTAGTAGTCTGCCACAGCGTCCAGCACCTGGGTGGGGTGCTGGGTGGTGGCGGCGCTGTCCAGATAGACAAGGCGATTGCCGTTTTCATCCGCCGCCAAAATCGGAAAATCAGCGATCCAAGGGTTCATACGCATCCAGCCTTTCTGCCACAAAGTGGCGTACCTCCTGCCGCAGTGCCTCGTCGGGCAGTTTTTCAATGGCGGGGGCAAAGCGGGCGTCCACCATCAGGCGGCGCGCCTGTGCGGCGCTCAGCCCGCGTGAGCGCAGATAGTACAGCTTGGCGTCGTCCAGACGCCCGACGCTGGCGGCGTGCTGCCCCTCGACCCGTTCTTCGCCGCAGAGGATCAGCGGCGCGGTGCGGTTGCGCACATGCGGGCTGAACAGCAGCACGTCCTCACTTTCGTGGCCGATGCCGTTCACGGCGCCGCGCTTGAAATCCACGGTGCCGCGCAGAATTTTATCCGCCTCACCCGCCAGCACACCGGCGGTGTGCATCTCGCAAACGGTGTCCTTTGCGGTGTGTACGCTGACATCGTTGAAATCCAACAGTTGTTTGCCGCTGCCGCAGTAGGCGGCGGTCAGTTCATAAGAGCCTTGACGGCGGTGCAGAAGGGTGCGTGTGCCGCACACGGTCAGCGCGCCGCCCAGTTCCAGCCGCACCTGCTCGACCCTGCCGCCTTGGGCGGTTTCGACGGCGACGGCATTCCAGCGGCGGGCGCGGGCGCCCAGCAGCTGCACCTGCACCAGCGTTACCACGGCCCCCTCCCCTGCCCGAATACGGGTCAGCTGGGCAGCGGCGCCGTTTTCGGCATCGCCGCGCAGAACCTGCACAACGGTCAGGCGGGTGTGGGCGGCGGCGTCCACGGTCAGGTAGCCAACGGCTGCCGGGTGGGCATCGTCCAGCGTGGTTTCATAGATAAGCGGTGCGGATACGGTTTCGTTTACCGCGATATGGCGCACAAAATTTGCGCTTTGCAGTATCCATGCGTCAGCATCGGAACCGACGCCGCTGGCTGCAAAATCAGCAAAATCCGGCGCGGCGGTGCAGACCCCTGTCGGCAGCGGGCTTTCAGCGACCTGCGCTGTGTTCACGCCGCCGATCGGTGCGGCGGGCAGTGCGGCCGCCGCAGGGGCAGTGTTCACGCCAAGCCGATTCCATGTGGGTACCGGCAGGCGGTTGAGTGTTGTGTTCATAAAAATCACCTATACAATCCTATGTTGCGGCAGCCTTAGCCGATACTGCCCTTCATTTCCAGATGGATCAGGTTGTTCATCTCGACGGCGTATTCCAGAGGCAGTTCCTTGGCGATCGGCTCGGCAAAGCCGCCTACGATCAGCGCACGGGCGTCCTCCTCCGAGATGCCGCGGCTCATCAGGTAAAAGATGGCATCCTCGCTGATGCGCCCGATCTTTGCCTCGTGCCCGACATCGACCTTGTCGCAGCGGATGTCCATCTCGGGGATGGTGTCGGAGCGCGAGCGGTCATCCAGCATCAGCGATTCGCAGCTGACGCTCGATCTGCTGCCCTCGGCGTTCGGCAGCACGACAACGCTGGAACGGAAGTTCGAGATGCCGCCGTCACGCGCCAGACTCTTGGTGGAAATATGGCTGGTGGTGTGCGGCGCGGCGTGTACCACCTTGGCGCCGGTGTCCAGCTCCTGCCCGGCCCCGGCAAAGGTGATGCCGGTAAATTCCATCCGCGCGCCATCGCCCTGCAGGATGCTCATGGGGTACAGGCAGGAGGTGTGCGAGCCGAAGGAGCCGGACACCCACTCGATGGTGCCGCCCGCCGCGACCTTGGCGCGTTTGGTGTTGAGGTTGTACATATTTTTGGACCAGTTTTCAATGGTCGAATACCGCACACGGGCGTTTTCGCCGACGTAAATTTCCACGCAGCCGGCGTGCAGGTTGGCAACATTGTATTTGGGGGCGGAGCAGCCCTCGATAAAATGCAGGTAAGCGCCCTTTTCCACAATGATCAGCGTATGCTCAAACTGCCCGGCGCCGGGCGCGTTGAGCCGGAAATACGACTGCAGCGGGATTTCCACATGCACACCCGCAGGGACATACACAAAGCTGCCGCCGCTCCACACCGCGCCGTGCAGCGCCGCAAACTTGTGGTCTGTGGGCGGGACCAGCTTCATAAAATGGGTACGGACCAGCTCGGCATATTCGCCCTGCAGGGCGCTTTCCATATCGGTGTAGACAACGCCCTGCGCGGCGACCTCAGCACGGACGTTGTGGTAGACGACCTCGGAATCATACTGTGCGCCCACGCCCGCCAGCCCCGAGCGCTCTGCCTGCGGGATGCCCAGACGCTCAAAGGTGTTTTTGATGTCGGCGGGGACATCGCTCCATTTGCCCTGCATGGCCGTGTTGGGGCGCACATACGTCACGATGTTGCGCATATCCAGTCCGCTGATGTCCGGTCCCCAGTTTTGCACGGGGGTGCGGTCGTAGATTTGCAGGGATTGCAGGCGGAAGTCCCGCATCCAGGCGGGGTCGTGCTTTTCGGCAGAAATCTGCTCTACGATCTCCGGCGTCAGACCGGAGCCGACCTCAAACGCGGCGTTGGCGGCGTCCTTGATGTCGTAGATGCTGCGGTCCACGGCGGCAACGTTGGTTTTTTCGGTTTCGTAAGCCCTCATTTTGCGGCGTCCCCCTTTACCGAGGCAAAGCCCTCCTGCAAAATTTCGTTGACCAGTGCGCCGCTGCCGGTGCGCACAATGCGGGCATCGTCCAGAACGTGGACGAAATCCACGGTCAGTTCCTCCAGAATTTTGGCGTTGTGGGTGATGATGAGCAGCGCGTTATCGGCGTTGTGGTAGGCGCGCACCCCCGCGGCAACGGTCTTGACGGCGTCCACATCCAGGCCGGAGTCGGTCTCGTCCAGCAGGGCGAGCTTGGGCTTGAGCATCAGCAGCTGCAGCATCTCGGCCTTTTTCTTTTCGCCGCCGGAAAACCCGACGTTCAGGTAGCGGTCGGCGTAGGCGGGGTCGATCTGCAGCGCCTGCATCTGCCGCGCCAGCTCATGCCGGAACGCCATCACCTTGACGGGCTGCCCGGTCACGGCGCCTTGGGCGGTGCGCAGGAAATTTTCCAGCGTGATGCCGGGGATCTCCTCCGGCGTCTGGAAGGACAGGAACATTCCCAGCCGCGCGCGGACATCGGCAGGCTCGTGGGTGACATCCTGCCCGCGGAACACAATCTGCCCGCGGGTCACGGTGTAGCGCGGGTCGCCCATCAGGGCGCTCATCAGGGTGGATTTGCCCGCCCCGTTGTGGCCCATGAGAACATGGACCTCCCCTGCGTTTACCGTAAGGTCAACACCGTCCAGAAGGACCTTGTGCTCCTCCCCCACTGTGACCTGTAAATCCTTGACTTGCAGCAATGCGCTGTTCATAGAAAAGCCTCCTTATTGTGAACGGGGTTTTATAACCCAGTGAATTTCTATGAATTATACTATACCAATTCGATAGGAAATGCAACCCCCAAAATGAAATTTCGGCAAATCCATACCGTTTTATAGGGAATTTGCCCCCAAAACTGCCAAATTTGTGCATAAGGCTTTTATTTTGCGGGCAGTTGTGGTAATATAAAAATGTATAACTGTGTTACTTGCATAGAGAGGATAAAAACTATGTGTGGATTTGTAGGCTTTACCGGGCTGCGTGCCGAGCGCGAGGCCATCTTGCATAAAATGGCGGATCGCATCATTCACCGCGGTCCGGATATGGAGGGGTACCACCTCAGCGGCGACACCCCGCAGACGGCTGTGGCGCTGGGCTTTCGTCGGTTGAGCATCATCGACCTGGCCGCCGGTAAGCAGCCGATGTATAACGAGGACGGCACCGTGGTGGTGGTGTTCAACGGCGAAATTTACAACTTTATGCAGCTGCGCACCGAGCTGCAGGCCAAGGGGCATATCTTTACCACCCACTGCGATACCGAGGTCATCCTGCACGGGTATGAGGAATACGGCACCGCGCTGGCCGCCAAGCTGCGCGGGATGTTCGCCTTTGTTGTGTGGGACACCAAGACCAACAAAATGTACGGTGCACGGGATATTTTTGGCATTAAACCGTTCTATTATACCAAAACCGAGGCGGGCGAGCTTTTGTTTGGCAGCGAGATCAAGAGCCTGCTGGAGCATCCGGGTTTCCGCCGTGAGGTCAACCCCGAAGCCCTGCGCTCCTACCTGACCTTCCAGTACAGCGCCATGAACGAAACCTTCTTTAAGGGCACCTACAAGCTGCCCCCCGCGCACTGGTTCACCTTTGAAAACGGCACGATGCACATCGAGCGCTACTGGGACGCCGATTTCCGCCGCAAGACGTCGCTGACCTACGAGCAGGCTGCCGACGAGATCGACGCCCGCGTGCGCGAGAGCGTGGCTGCCCACCGCATCAGCGATGTCAAGGTGGGGTCGTTTTTGTCCGGCGGCGTGGATTCCAGCTATATCACCGCTTGCCTGATGCCCAACGAAACCTTCTCCGTCGGCTTTGAAAGCCCCGACGGCACCCACAAATTTGACGAAACCACCGAGGCTGCCGAGCTGAGCCAAAAGCTGGGCATCCGCAATTACCGCAATATGCTGACCAAGGAGCAGTGTCTGGAGGCATTTGCCGACATCCAGTACCATATGGATGAGCCGCAGTCCAACCCGTCCAGCGTGCCGCTGTATTTCCTGTGCCAGCTGGCCAAGCAGCATGTCACGGTGGTGCTTTCGGGCGAGGGCGCGGACGAAATTTACGCCGGGTACGAATGGTACGCCGACACCGACCTGATGAAAAAATACAAGCGTCTGCCCGCCGGGCTGCGCCATATTGCCAGCGATATCAGCCAGCAGCTGCCCTATTTTAAGGGACACGACTTTATCATCAAGGGCAGCGGCAGACCGGAGGATTGGTTTATCGGTCAGGCGCTGGTCTTTGACGAAAAAGAAGCGTATGACATCTTAAAGCCCAAATACCGCGTGGGTCCCACCGCGCGCGAGGTGGCAGCGCCCATCTATGACCGCGTCAAGGATCTGAGCGAGCTGGAGAAAAAGCAGTATCTGGATCTGAACCTGTGGCTGCCCGGCGATATCCTGCTGAAGGCGGATAAGATGAGTATGGCGCATTCTTTGGAGCTGCGCGTGCCGTATCTTGACCGCGAGGTGCTGCGCGAGGCAGAAACCTACCCCGTAAGCTACAAGCTGCGCGGCGACACCAAGGCCGTGCTGCGCACCGCCGCCAACAAGACCCTGCCCGATGCCTGGGCAAACCGCACCAAGAAGGGCTTCCCCGTGCCGATCGCCAAATGGCTGGAGGACCCGGAATTTTCCGCCAAGGTGCGTGCAAAATTTGAGAGCGACGTCGCCGCCGAGTACTTTGACCAGGATAAGCTGCTGGCGCTTTTGGCAGACCCCAAGCACAACCGCCGCAAGGTCTGGACGGCGCTGACCTTCCTGACATGGCACGAACAGTTCTTTGAAAAGTTCGATGCGTAAGTTTGCGACGTGGCAGGATAAAAGAAAAATTTGAATTTTTGATGGGGAGATGTTTCCGCAAATGTCCGATATCGTACCTGTATTTCTGGGCGCCGATTTAAACTGCTATAACTTTGCCCGCGCCTTTCACGAGGCTTACGGCGTAGAAAGCTACGCCTTTGGCCGCTACCCCATGGCACCGACCAAGTATTCCCGCATTGTCCACTTTACCACTGTGCCGGATATGGACAACGAAACCACGATGATGCGCATATTAAAGGACTTTGCCGCACAGCATACCGGTAAGCGGCTGTACCTGTTCGGCTGCACCGACGATTACGCCGCCATGATCATCCGCCGCAAGGCGGAGCTGCCGGAGTATATTGCCCCCGGCCCCGCCGCCGATCTGTACACCACCGTGCAGAAAAAGGCCGAGTTTTACGAGGTCTGCGACAAGTTCGGCATCCCCTACCCCGCCACCAAGGTGCTGACCGCGCCCGTGGACGCTGCCGAATTGAGCGAGGAAAAGCTGGGCTTTGGCTACCCCCTGATCGTCAAGCCCAGTTCCAGCGTGGATTACTGGAAATTCCCCTTTGACAGCATGAAAAAGGTCTACACTGCCCATTCCGCCGACGAAGCCGCCGAGATCGTGCGCACCGTCTACGCCAGCGGCTACCCCGACAAGATGCTGCTGCAAAAGATGGTGCCGGGCGGCGACGACCATATGCGCGTGCTGACCGCTTTCTCCGACAAAAGCGGCAAGGTTCGCGCCATGTGTTTGGGACACACGATGATCGAGGAACACACCCCCCACGGCTTGGGCAACCACGCCGCCATCGTGACCGAGGACACCGCCGCCCTGCCGCTGGTGGAAAACATCCGCCAAATGCTGGAGGCCTGCCACTACACGGGTTTTTCCAACTTTGACATCAAGTGCAGCGACGAGCCGGGCGATTTCCGCGTGTTTGAAATCAACCTGCGCCAAGGCCGCAGCAACTATTACGTCACCGCAGGCGGCATGAACCTTGCCCGTCTGGTCGTAGAAAAATGGGACGACAACGGCGACGACTGCGTTTTGAACCGCAACGAGGTGTTCTGGCACCATGTGCCCGCACAGGTGGCCTTTACCTACACCGAGGACCCCGCCCTTGTCCGCAAGGCGAAGGCGCTGAAGGCAGCCGGAAAAGAAAAATGCTCGCTGCTGTACGCCCCCGACCTGCGCTGGAACCCTGTGCGCTACGCCTGCGTGCTGGAGCAGCTGCGCCGCCAGTTCAAGAAGTTCAAGACCTATTACCCCAAGCCGGGTCAAAACTGATCGGGCGGCACGGGCTGTCTGTATCTGAAAAAGGGATGTTCTATGAAGCTAAATGACTTTATCACTCGGATCCCTCACACGGGGGAGTCCGATGCGGAAATCGCGGCTATCGTGTACGATTCCCGCAAGGCGAAGGCAGGCACGCTGTTTGTCTGCCTTGTCGGGGCTTGGGCGGACGGTCACACCTACGCCCAAAGCGCCTATGATAACGGCTGCCGCGCCTTTTTGTGCGAGCATACGGTAAATTTGCCCGCCGATGCCGTGCAGATTTTGACCCCCGACACCCGCGCCGCGCTGGCGGTGATCGGTGCCGATTTTTACAGCAACCCCGCCGAGCAGCTGCATCTGATCGGCATTACCGGCACCAAGGGCAAGACGACCACGGCGCTGCTGACGGCAGCGATTTTGTCGGAATCGGGGCTGCCCTGCGCCTACATCGGCTCCAACGGCGTGAACATTGCCGGTGAGCATGAGGCAACCGCCAACACCACGCCGGAAAGTCTGGAACTGCACCGCTTGTTCCGCAAAATGCTGGATGCCGGGGTACACCACTGTGTGCTGGAGGTCAGCAGCCAGGCGCTGCGCCACAACCGCGTGGACGGCGTACCCTTTGAGGTGGTGGCGTTCACCAATCTGTCTGAGGATCACATCGGCCCCGGCGAACACCCCGATTTTGCCGACTACAAGGCCGCCAAGCGCCGCCTGTTTGCCGAATACAACGCCCGCGTGATGGTCTATAACGCCGACGACGATACCTCCGATTATATGCGGCAGGGCTTTGCGGGGCAGCAGGTCAGCTTTGGCATTGACCGCGCTGCCGACTACCGCGCCGAAGGCTTGGGGCAGTACCGCAGCGAAACCGCCTTGGGCGTGACCTTCACCTGCCGCCACGGCGGCAAGACGACCCCCGTGCAGGTGATGAGCCCCGGCGCGTTCAGCGCGTCGGACGCGCTGTGCGCCATTGCCCTGTGCGGCGCCTTTGGCGTGGCGCCCGACCGCTGTGCCGCCGTGCTGGCGCACACAACGGTGCAGGGACGCTTTGAGGTGGTCGAGGGGCTGCCCGGCCGCACCTTTATTGTCGATTACTCCCACAACGGGCTGTCGCTGACCAGCGCCCTAAAGACGCTGCGGGCGTATGCGCCCCGTAAGCTGATCTGCGTGTTCGGCTCGGTGGGCGAGCGCACCCAGCTGCGCCGCCGCGAGCTGGCGGAGGCATCCTCTGCCTATGCAGATTTCAGCATCCTGACCAGCGACAACCCCGACCACGAGGACCCCGCCGCCATCACGGCGGAAATTGCGCAGCATATGGCACCGGGGGCACCCTACAAAATTGTGGTGGACCGCGCCGAGGCTATCCGCGAGGCGGTGACCATGACGCGGCCCGGCGACATTGTGCTGTTTGCCGGCAAGGGACACGAGGATTACCAGCTGATCAACGGCGTGAAAACGCCCTTTGCGGAACGGGATATCATTCGTTCCGTCTGCAAGGAAATGCAGCAATAAATAACGCGCCCCGCATCGTTTCGATGCGGGGCGCGTTTTGTCGCTGTGTCACTGCTTGTACTGCTCGGCAAAGGCAATCATCTTGCTGTAGGTTTCGTCACTTAAATCATGCTCGATCTTGCAGGCATCGTGGGCGGCAATGTCCGGGTCAACACCCAGCGCCACAAAAAAGGCAGTCAGCTTGCGGTGGCGGTCATAGATGCGGCGGGCAATCTCCAGACCCGGTTCCTCCAGCGTAATGAAGCCGTCGGCATCCACCGAAATATAGCCGTTCTCGCGCAGGTTTTTCATGGCAATGCTGACGCTCGGCTTGGAAAAGCCCATGGCCACGGCAATGTCGATGGAGCGCACGGAGCCTTTCTGCTCTTTGAGCATCAGGATCTGTTCCAGATAATCCTCGGCAGATTCGTGTATCTTCAAGGCGGCATCCCCCTTTACTTATAGTAGTTCTATCATACCACGGCGGGGCTTTTTTTGCAAGGCAAACCGGCACAAGAACACAAAAAGGCGCGGGGCAAATGCCCCGCGCCTATGCGTTTATTTGCCGCTGTGGCAGCAGTGTCCGTCACAGTCGTGGCATCCGCCGCTGCAGCCCCCGCAGGAGCCGCCGGACTTGCGCGTGCGGTACAACAGCCAGCCCACGCCGCCGAACACGATAGCGGCCACGATCACGGTGGGCAGGTTGAAATTGGCAGCCAGAAACGACATCATAAAAGCTCATCCCTTCACGTTTTCATACTTGTTGGGGCGGAACAAAAGGTACAGAACCAGCGCCACCAAAGCAGCCGCAACGACGGTAAAGACATTGAAGCCGATCTCGCCGGTGATAAGACCGCCGATCTGGTAGACGACCAGTGCTGCGCAGTACGCCAGCAGGCACATATAGCCGATGGCGACCGCCGTCCACTTGCCGTTGTTCATCTCGCGCTTGATGGCACCCATAGCGGCAAAGCAGGGCGCGCACAGCAGGTTGAAGATCATAAAGCTGTAAGCGGAGATGGCGGTAAAGTTGGCGGCAACCTCGGGCCAGATCTCGTCGCCGTTGTCGGACAGCTCGCCCGCGTAGTGGTACAGAACACCGAAGGTGCCGACCACGTTCTCCTTGGCGATCAGACCGGAGATGGACGCAACGGTAGCGCGCCAATCGCCGAAGCCCAAGGGGATAAAGATCCAGGAGATGCAGCCCGCAATGGCGGCCAGCACAGAGTTATCCTGATCCTCGACCATGCCGAAGGCGCCGTTCTCAAAGCCGAAGCCCTGCAGGAACCACAGAATGATGGTGGATGCCAGAATCACGGTACCGGCGCGCTTGATGAAGGACCAGCCGCGCTCCCAAGTGGCGCGCAGCACGTTGCCCCACGCGGGGATGTGGTAGGCAGGCAGCTCCATAACAAAGGGGGCGGGGTCACCGGCAAACAGCTTGGTCTTTTTCAGGATAATGCCGGAAATGACAATGGCGGCAAAGCCGATAAAGTAGGCCGAGGTGGCAACCCAAGTGCTGCCGCCGAACAGCGCACCGGCAAACAAGCCGATGATGGGCATCTTGGCGCCGCAGGGAATGAAGCAGGTGGTCATAATGGTCATACGGCGGTCACGCTCGTTCTCGATGGTACGGGACGCCATAACACCGGGAACGCCGCAGCCGGTACCGACCAGCATGGGGATAAAGCTCTTGCCGGACAGACCGAATTTGCGGAAGATGCGGTCCATAATAAAGGCGACACGCGCCATATAACCGATGTCCTCCAGAATGGACAGCAGGAAGAACAGAACCAGCATCTGCGGCACAAAGCCCAGAACCGCGCCGACACCGGCGACAATGCCGTCCATGATCAGCCCGTACAGCCAGTCGGCAATGCCGATGCTCTCCAAAAGACCGCCCAGCGCATTGGGAACGATCTCGCCAAACAGGATATCGTTGGTCCAGTCGGTGGCAAAGGTGCCGATCGACCAGCCGCCGTCGGCAATCGAGGTGCCCATCGACAGCGAGTACATCAGGAACATGACCACCGCAAAGATGGGCAGCGCAAAAATACGGTTGGTGACAACGCGGTCCACCTTGTCAGACACGGTCAGGTTTTCGGTGCGGGGCTTCTTTTTGACCGACTTGCTGACCACGGTGCTGATGTAGGCGTAGCGCTGGTTGGTGATGATGCTCTCGGCATCGTCGTCCATCTCGGCTTCGCAGTCGGCGATGTGCTGCTCAATGTGGGCGAGCAGCTCCTTGTCCAGTGCCAGCTCTTCCTGCACTTTTTCGTCGCGCTCAAACAGCTTTACGGCGTACCAGCGCAGAAAACGTGCATCGACCTTGCCTTGGATGGATTCCTCGATATGGGCGATGGCGTGTTCCACGCTGCCGGTGAAAACGTGGGGCAGTTCGCCGCTGCGGGCAGCCTTGGCAGCGGCAACCGTCTTCTCAGCGGCCTCGCGGCAGCCCTCACCCTTTAAGGCGCTGATCTCCACGGCGGCGCAGCCCAGTTCCTTGCTGAGTTTGTGCAGGTCAATCTTGTCGCCGTTTTTGCGCACCAGATCGATCATATTCACCGCCATGACCACAGGAATCCCCAGCTCGATCAGCTGGGTGGTCAGGTAGAGGTTGCGCTCGATGTTGGTGCCGTCGATGATGTTCAGGATGGCGTCGGGCTTTTCGCTGACGAGGTAGCCGCGGGCGACGACCTCCTCCAGCGTGTAGGGCGACAGCGAGTAGATGCCGGGCAGGTCCTGAATGATGACATCCTCGTGTCCCTTCAGCTTGCCTTCCTTCTTTTCTACGGTGACGCCGGGCCAGTTGCCGACGTACTGGTTTGAGCCGGTCAGGCTGTTGAACAGGGTGGTTTTACCGCAGTTCGGGTTGCCTGCCAGTGCAATTTTAATGGCCATACCTTCGTTCCCCTTTCGTTTACTCCTCTACTTCTACCATTTCGGCGTCCGCCTTGCGGATGCTGAGCTCATAGTTGCGCACGGTCAGCTCCATCGGGTCGCCCAAAGGGGCAACCTTGCGCAGATGCACGGCAACGCCCTTGGTCAGCCCCATATCCATAATGCGGCGCTTGACGGGACCTTCGCCGTGCAGGCGCTTGACAACGGCGGTTTCGCCGACCTTGAGATCCTTGAGTGTTTTCATACAAATTCCTCCTCGTTGCGTTCACTGTACGATGATGCGGGTCGCCATCGTGCGGTCCAGTGCGATGCGGGCTTCCTTGACCTGCAAAATAAGGCTGCCGCCGATCTCACTGACAACGGTGATGACCTCCCCCACCACAAAGCCCAGCTCTGCCAGATGCAGGCGAACCTCGTCCTTGCCGGTGATCCGGACGATGGTGACGGTTTCGCCGGATTTTGCCATTGTTAAAGGCATAGGCACACTCCCCTCTGCCGCGCGTTAGCACTGCCTAACATACGGCGCAAAGCATTGCGGTTAGAACGCTCTAACCGCTTAACGATGTCAGTTTAGCACGACTAACTTATAAAGTCAAGCGGTTAGCCTAAAATAACCAAAATTCAGAATTCTGCACAGTTATTTTTGACTAACCGCCTGCCAAATTGACGTACGCCCTGCCTAAAACACGCGGGAAGCCGCAAAGGCGGCAGCCAAAATCAGCAGCGCCGCCCAAAAGGCGGGCTTGGCAAACACCCGATGCCACGGGTTGGGATACGGTATGCGCATAAAGGCAGCGCCTCCTTTCTAAGGCAATGCGGTGTTGCTATAATCAGGCAGCCACGGTCAGCCGCCGAATGGGCGTGCCGCGCCTGTAACAGCGGGCGTAAATAGTTTCGCATTTTTTGTAGCGCGCGAACTGCTGCTGCGCGGCGGCAGGGTCGGTGTAAACCTTCCAGTGACCGCAGGCGGTGAAATTTTGCCCGCGGTTTTGGATGAAACCCACCACATCGGCCAGCGGATAGCCCAAGAAGATGCCGATCTCATGGGGGAAATCTTCCTCACAGCAAAGCCGCTGCGAAAGCTGTGCCAGCAGCTCGTCCGTCGTGCCGGGGCGGTAGCCCTCGCTTTGCAGAAATTGCAGAACATCGCGGTTTTTCAGCAGGGTATCGATCTGTGCGGGGCGGTAAACATACACCAGCACCGCACCCGTGCGCGGGCACGCCTTCAGCACCCGAACCGCGACACCGCGGTCACACAGGGCTGTATGCCATGCGGCGGCCATGGAGCCGCCGTCCTGCCCTGCCCCGGGCTGGTAGCGGAACAGGCTGGCGGGTTTTAGCCCCGCCAAGGTGGGGGCGCACAGGGTGGCAAGGTCAAAGGCAAAGCTGCGGCGGCTTGCGGACATAGGACATCTCCTTATTCTATGTATTAAAGTTAGGCATACCTAACTCAAATGGCGAGAAATCCGCACACCACAGGGAGCAAAACTATGGTGTGCGGCAGAGCAAATCAGCGGTTAGTAATAACTAACACCAAGAATATACCATACGCTGCGGGGCTTGTCAAGCGTTTTTTCAGTTTCTTTTTCTCCCCTGCCCCGCCGCGACATTATTTGTAATTTATACAGTACAGGACTTGACAAGACAATAAGATTCCTATACACTTAAATTTAGGAAAGATTCTTATTTACAAGGAGAACGCCATGACCCGTCAACGGACATTGATTTTGGATATTATGCGGCAGGAATGCCCCAACCACCTGACCGCCGATGAGATTTTTGCCCGCGCGCGGGAGCAGATGCCCCGCATTGCCCGCGGCACGGTGTATCGCAATCTCAAATTGATGGAGCTGGACAACCAGATCGGTCACTTGGAAATGCCCGACGGCCCCGATCGATACGACTTTAACCCCGTACCCCACGGGCATCTTTTGTGCGACGGCTGCGGCGACCTTGCCGATTTGCCGGTGGTGGGGCTTTTGCGCGAAATTGAGAACGCCATCGGCACCGAGGTGCGCAGCTACGCGCTGACCATCCACTACCTTTGCCCCAAATGCCGCCAAAAGGACGAGGGATAACCCCCCTTTTACGCCCCATACAACCAAAAACCCCTGCGCCGTTTATCGGCGCAGGGGTGTTTTTATGGCTTATCAGCCCTTATTCTTTTTGCTGGCGGCCTTCATACGCAGGTCGTGATCCAGAATGCGCTTGCGGATGCGCAGGTTTTCGGGGGTGACTTCCAGCAGCTCGTCGGGGGCCAGGAACTCCAGACAGCCCTCCAGGCTGAGCTTGCTGATGGGTACCAGACGCAGCGCGTCGTCGGAACCGGAAGCACGGGTATTGGTCAGGTGCTTGGTCTTGCAGACGTTGACGGTGATGTCCTCGCCCGTCGGGGTGCAGCCAACGACCTCGCCGGCATAGACCTTTTCGCCGGCGTTGACCAGCAGGGTGCCGCGCTGCTGCGCGTTGAACAGACCGTAGGTCACGGCGTCGCCGGTGTCAAAGCTGATCAGAGAGCCGGTGGAACGGGTCTGGATATCGCCGCACCATTCCTCGTAGCCGTCAAAGATGGTGTTCATAATGCCCTCACCGTGGGTGTCGGTCAGGAACTGGCTGCGATAGCCGAACAGGCCGCGGCTGGGCATACGGAACTCGATGCGGGAACGGCTGTTCATCATCTGCATGTTCATCAGGATGGCCTTGCGGGCGCCGAGGGCAGTCATGACATTGCCCTGGTAGACCTCGGGCACGTCGATGACAACGCGCTCCATAGGCTCCATGACCTTGCCGTCCTCCTCGTGGGTCAGAACGTGCGGGGGGCTGACCTGCAGCTCGTAGCCTTCGCGGCGCATGGTCTCGATCAGGATGGACAGGTGCATTTCGCCGCGGCCCATGACACGGAAAGAATCGTTGGTGGCAGAGTCCTCGACCTTCAGGGCGACGTCCTTCAGCAGCTCGCGCATCAGGCGGTCACGGATCTGGCGGGAGGTGACATACTTGCCCTCCTTGCCGGCGAACGGAGAATCGTTGACAGAGAAGGTCATTTCAACCGTAGGATCGTTGATCTTAACAAACGGCAGCGGCTGCACCTTGCTTGGATCGCAGATGGTGTTGCCGATGGAAATATCGGGCAGACCGGCAAAGGCGACGATATCGCCTGCCTGGGCGCTCTCGATGGGCTCACGGCCGTTGGCCTTGAAGTCAAACAGCTTGGTGATACGGCCGCTCATATGCACATCGGGGTTGTGCCAGTCGCACACCTGGATGGCGGAGCCGACCTTGATGACGCCGTTCTGCACACGGCCCACGCCCATACGGCCGACGAAGTCGTTGTAGTCCACGCTGGAGCAGAGCATCTGCAGCGGTTCGTCAGGCTCGCCCTCCGGCGGCTGAACGTACTTGAGGATGGTATCGAAAAGGGGCTTGAGGTCGGTGCCGGAGGAAGGATCAGTCCAGTCGTAGCTGGCGGTGCCGTTACGGCCGGAGCAGAAAACCATCGGGCTGTCGAGCTGTTCGTCGGTAGCGCCCAGATCCATCAGCAGTTCAAGGATCTCGTCGATGACCTCGGCAATGCGGGCGTCGGGGCGGTCGATCTTGTTGACGGCGATGACCAGAGACAGGTTCTGCTGCAGAGCCTTCTGCAAAACAAAACGGGTCTGGGGCATGCAGCCCTCGGCTGCGTCAACCAGCAGCAGAACGCCGTTGACCATCTTCAGCACGCGCTCGACCTCGCCGCCAAAGTCGGCGTGGCCCGGGGTGTCAACGATGTTGATCTTGACGCCCTCGTAGGTGCAAGAGCAGTTCTTGGCGAGAATGGTAATGCCGCGCTCGCGCTCGATATCGCCGGAGTCCATAACACGCTCGGCAACCTGCTGGTTGGCGCGGAAAGCGCCGGACTGCTTCAGCATCTGGTCAACCAGCGTGGTCTTGCCGTGGTCAACGTGCGCAATGATGGCGACGTTACGAAGATTTTCCTGAATCATATACGTTCCCTTCTTGTGAAAAAGCCATATCCAAAGGGGCATTGCCCCTGTATTCACATACCCTTTTATTTTACGATATAAAATGGTATTTGTCAAGAATCGCAAATTGAAAAAATGTGTGGTATAATAAAAAAGTTGAAAATTATTCTGATTTTAGGAGTTGGAAAGTTATGCCCAAGACCGCACCGCGCCATATTAACATCATCGGGCACCAGAATCCGGATACGGACTCCATCTGCTCGGCGCTGGCTTACGCTTGGCTGAAAAACGGCGGCAGCTTTACCGGGCTGTATGAGGCCCGCCGCGCCGGGCACGTCAACCGCGAAACCAAGTTTGCTTTGCAGCATTTCGGCGTGGACGCCCCGCGCCTTTGCACCGATATCAGCCCGCAGATCAAGGACATTGACATCCGCACGCAGCCCGGCATCCAAGGCGAGATGAGCGTGCGCGCGGCATGGAACCTGATGCGCGAGGTGGAGATCGACACCCTTTGCATCACCGACGAAAGCGACGAGCTGCAGGGGCTTATCACCATCAAGGATATTGCCGATGCCAACATGGAATTGCTGGACACGGGTGTTCTGGCTGCCGCCAACACCCCGCTGACCAATCTGCTGGAAACGCTGGACGCCGAGCTGCTGGTGGGCGATAAGGACGCCCGCATCACGAAAGGCAATATCTGCATCGGCACCAGCCCCGAAATTATGGAGGAGCTGGTCAAGCCCGGCGATCTGGTGCTGGTATCCAACCGGTACGAAACCCAGATGTGCGCCATTGACTGCGGCGCGGCGGCGCTGATCGTCTGCTGCGGCTCTGCCGTGCCCCGCACCATTGTGGCGCGCGCCAAGGAAAAGGGCTGCTACATTCTGACCACGCCTTACGACACCTACGCCGCCAGCCGTCTGGTGACGACTGCCGCGCCCGTGCGCCACTTTATGCGCACCAACCGCCTGCTGAAGTTCAGCGTAAACACGCCCGTGGAGGACGCGCAGAAGGTCATGGCCAGCGTGCGCCACCGCTACTTCCCCATTCTGGACGAAAACGGCAAGTACTGCGGTGTCATCAGCCGCCGTAACCTGCTGAACGTACACCGCAAGCAGGTCATTCTGGTGGATCACAACGAGCGCACCCAGGCCGTGGACGGGCTGGAGCAGGCGGAGATTCTGGAGATTATCGACCATCACCGCATCGGCAGCCTGGAAACCATCGGGCCTGTGTATTTCCGCAATGTGCCTGTGGGCTGCACTGCCACGATTTTGTACCAGATGTACAAGGAACAGGGCGTTACGCCCACCAAGCAGGTCGCCGGGCTTTTGCTGAGCGCGATTTTGAGCGATACGCTGATGTTCCGTTCCCCCACCTCGACCCTTTTGGACGAAGCGACCGCCAAGGCGTTGGCGGAGCTGGCGGGCGAGGATATCCCCGTTTATGCCGAGCAGATGTTTGAGGCAGGGGCTGACCTGACAGGCCGCGATGCCGAGGATGTTTTCCGCTCGGACTTTAAGGCGTTCAGCCGCGGCGATGTAAAATTCGGCGTAGGACAGTCGATTTACATGACCGACAATTCCCGCGCCGCCGCTGAAGCGCTGGTGCGTCCCTTCCTGCCGGAGGCAAGCCGCCGCGAGGGGCTGCCGCTGATTTTCTATATGTTCACCGATATGAAAACCCAAAGCACCGATTTGATGGTGTTTGGTTTTGACGCCGAGGAGATCGTTCGGGATGCCTTCCATGTGGAGGTCAAGGACGGTATGGCGGTGCTGCCGGGGGTCGTCAGCCGCAAGAAGCAGCTGATCCCGCCGCTGCTCGCCGCCCTGCAGGCGCATCAGGAATAACTACGCAGATACGAAAAAAGCCACCCGAAAGGGTGGCTTTTGTTTGTCAAAGCAGGTATTTATGGCTTCCCCCTTTGGGGGAAGCTGTCACCGCAGGTGACTGATGAGGGGGTGCCTGCTGGACAGTTGCCCCTCATCCGGCGCGTTCCGCGCCACCTTCCCCCTGCGGGGGAAGGCTTTCTCGGCGGGTTTAACCGTTATAGGTCTGCTCGCTGGCGGCGATGTCCTCGGTGGGTTCCTCGGTGGGTTCCTCGGCGGGGGCGGGCTCCTCGGCAGGAGCGGGTTCCTCGGCGGGGGCGGGTTCCAGCGGGGCGGTTTCCTCTGTTTCGGGGGCAAACGCATCGTTCGCGATTTCGTCGGTATCCGCGCGCTCGGCGTCAAGGCGTTCCTCCAGCGTACCGTAGATGACGCCGTTATAGTAGTAGGTTTCGTCGACTTGATTTGCCAACTCGGCGGCGGTCAGAGCCTCCGCCTGGCTGGCAAGGAAGTCCAACCTATAGCCGCGCGCTGTGTTGCTGCGGTCGGTATCGGTGTAAAAGGAGTAGTCGCGCACGGGTATATCCGCCTTTTTCGCAGCCTGATAGATGCGCAGGCAGTCGGCGGCAAAGTCCTCGGCGGTTGCGTAGTAGGTATTGCCGAGGCAGGCTTCGGCGTACACATTGTCACCCTCCTGCAGGGTGTTGTCGCCGTAGTGGTTCAGCGATACCGACACAAACAGGCTGCTGACGTGGCTTTTCAGGGCGGGGTCATCGTTCATGGCGTTGTACAGCCCATCGGTAAAGCGGTGCTCGTATGCATTCTCGGCAGCTGCGTTGGCAGGTCCCATATACTGCCAGACATACGGCGCCAGCGTGGCAGCGCCCACAATGCAAAGGGTTACGGCGCTGCCGACAATGGCAAGCCAGTCAAATTTCATCTGTACCTTGGTGTTGGTGCCGTAAATCAGCACCTCGATGCCCAGCAAAATCAGCAAAGCGGGCGCAAAGCGGAACACATACAGCAGGTCAAAGTTCGGCAGGAACTGCTGGGCAATCAGCAAAAAGCCGGACGCGATCAGCAGCAGGGCAAAGGCAACGGTGCCGACACGGCGCACTTTTTTAGGCGGTTCCTGTGCGGGAGCCGCAGTCTTGATTTCTTCCATTGTGCAAAGTCCTCCTTATTCGTGGTCGTCCTCGCCGGGGAACGGCGGCAGGTCGTTTTTGGCTGCAGGTGCTGCCGGGTGCAGCCCCAGCAGCTTGAAACCGGCGGCAATCAGAAGCACGGCGATAAACACATTGGGGATGCCGTGGATGATGCTGTACACTATACCGTAGTCGTCGAACAGGCGATTCAGGATGTTCGCCAGCCAGTTGGAAATGACCGTGTCATACATTGCCCAGCCGCCGATGATGATCAGCCCCCAGCCCAGCAGCTTGTTGTGTTGGGGAATCAGCTCCTTGCAGTCTTTCCAATTGCCGAGCAGCAGCAGGCTGTCCTCCTTCGGCTCCCCGGCGGCAAGGTGGCGGATCAGGTCGTAGGTGTCAAAAAAGCTGTACATCCAGAGGATCAGCAGCGTAATGATAAAGGGGTCAAAGATGGTACCTACCATAAAACAGACGCCAAACAACGAAACGATCGCCAGCCCGCGCTGCATATAGCCGTAGTACATCTGCCCCGCGCCGGGGATGCAGGCAAAAATAAAGGTCAGTAATGCGTTCTTTTTCATAGAATCAGTCCCCCTGGGCAGTCGTGCTGCCGTTCTGTGTTTTTAATTGGTCAATGCCGCTTTGTGCGACAAGGGTGAAATCCCGGCAAGCGTTGTCAAGGCTTTTGTAAAAGCCCCCCACCACAGTGCTGACGGTCTGCCCAAAGCTGGGGCGTGGCTCGGTTGCCTGGTTCAGCTGCGGCACGGTGATGTCCACCGCACCGATGGAAATGCAGCGCCACATCATAAAGGCCAGCGCCACGGCGGCGGCAGTGGAAACATAGCGGTTTGTCATAATGCGGAACCGGCGCAGGCGCATCAGATTTTGCACCTGCGGGATCAGGTCGCGCATGGGGGTTTTTAAGCACTCCGGCGCGGCGTCGATCAGCGCCGTGTAGCGCAGTAAGCAATAATCGCAGAAGGTCAGATGCTCGGCAGCTTCCAAAGCGCCAAGGTCATCCAGTGTGCCGTCCTTTAAGGCGTACAAGCCGTCATCGGTCAGATGCCCTTCGGCATCAAAGAGTTTATTGTTGTCAAAAAACAGGCTCATTCCCTCTGTCTCCTTTCCAAAATTTGCTGCCGCAAAAGATTCTTGGCGCGCCATAGCTGGCTGTTTACCGTGGCGGGCGGGCGTCCCACCAGCGCGGCAATCTCGGCGGTTTCTTTATGTTCCAAAAAATACAGCACGGCGATGCGCCCGTAAGGCTCGCGCAGGGCGCGTACCAGCTCTGCCAGTTCCTCGGCACCCGCGCGGTTGGCAAGCTGCTCGGCAGGGTCGCCGTTGTCGCTGCCGGGGGATGTGGACGGTTCCGGCATGGCGTCGTCACCCGGTGCCTCGACCCTGCGCACCCACGCGCTTTTTAGGTGATCCTTGCATTTGTTGGCCGCCACGCGCACCAGCCACTGCTTGTAATACTGCGGCTCGCATCGGTCAATGGCGGAAAACGCAGATAAGAAGGTGTCCTGCGTCAGATCCTCGGCGGTGTGGGGGTCATGTACAAATTGCAGGCAAACGGTGTAGACAAGCCGTTGATACTGCTGCATCAGCCCGGTAAATTCTTCGTTTGTCAGTCCCCACACCTCCTTTGTTTGTTGCCTTCTGTATATGAATACGAATCCCCCGCGCCGTTTTTTGCAACGCGGGGGATATTATTTTGATTTTTTTTACAGCGGCATTTCCAGCAGTACGGGGCAATGGTCGCTGCCCAAGATCGGCATCAGGATATCCGCCTTTTCAATTTTGTCGGCAAGGCGGTCGCTGACAAGGAAATAGTCAATGCGCCAACCCGCGTTGCGCTCTCTGGCGCGAAAGCGCATACTCCACCAGCTGTACATCCCGGTATCGGTGGGGTGCAGATGGCGGAAGCTGTCGGTAAAGCCGGCAGCCAGCAGCTCGTTGAGCTTGCCGCGCTCCTGATCGCTGAAGCCCGCCGCGCCGCGGTTGGGGCCGGGGTTTTTCAGGTCGATATCCTCGTGCGCAACGTTCAGATCCCCGCAGACGATGACCGGCTTGTCGGCATCCAGCTTTTGCAGGTAGGCGCGCAGGTCGTCCTCCCACTGCATACGGTAGTCGATGCGCGCCAGCTCGTTCTGGGCGTTGGGGACATAGAGGTTGACAAGGTAAAAATCGGGGTATTCCAGCGTGATGGCGCGTCCCTCGTGGTTGTGCAGGTCCTGCTCCAGCCCGTAGCGCACCGACAGGGCGGGCGTTTTTGCCCAGATCGCCGTGCCGGAGTAGCCCTTTTTGTCGGCACTGTAAATGTACTCGGTGTAGCCGGCGGGGGCAAAGTCTGCCTGGCCGGGCTGCATCTTGGTTTCCTGTATGCAGAAAAAGTCGGCGTCCAGCGCATTGAACTGCTCCTCAAAGCCCTTTTTCAGGCAGGCGCGCAGACCGTTGACGTTCCAGCTGATAAATTTCATAGGTTCCTCCCACAATCAGGCGGCCAGCTTGCGGGCAGCCTGTTTTTTCCACGCGCCGCTCGCAAAGCGGGCGATAAAGCAAATCGAACGGCAGACCCAGTCCACGATCATCGCCCACCATACGCCCAGTGCGCCCCAGCCCAGCTGCACGCACAGCACCCAGCTGAAGCCCATACGCCAGACCAGCATCGAGATGATGGAAACCAGCATCGTAAAGCGCACATCGTTGGCGGCACGCAGGGCGTTGGGCAGCACAAAGCCGATGGGCCAGAGCAAAATGCCCATACCGCAGTGGATGAGAACCAGCGTGGCGGACAGGGCGCGGGTTTCGGCGCTCAGGGTATACAGATTCAAAATGGGGTTCAGCGCCAGCAGAATGGCGGCGTTGCTGAGCCCCTGTGCGACATAGTCCCACAAAAGCAGCTTTTTGGTGTAGTGGACGCACTGCTCAAAATCCTGCGCACCGACACAGCGCCCCACAACGGTGATCATTGCAAGGCACATCGCATTGCCGATGATGCACCCCGCGCCGTCCAGATTGTTGGCCACGGCGTTGGCGGAAATATGCACCGTGCCGAACAGCGAGATCATCGACACGACCAGCACGCGCCCCAGCTGGAACAGGCTGTTTTCAAAGGCCGAGGGTACCCCGATGCGCAGGATATTTTTGGCGGTGGAGCGCTGCAAATGGGTGACGGAATAGGGCGTGATCTGCAAAACATAGTCCGGGCGCGCCGCCAGCAGCAAAATGACGATGGCACCCACGGCGCGGGAAATCAGCGTCGGCACGGCAACGCCCGCCACGCCCATTTTCAGCACGAACACGCAGAAGGCGTTGCCGCAAAAGTTGATGGCGTTGACAAGGAAGGAAACCTTCATCGACACGGCGCTGTTGCCGGTGGAGCGGAAAATGGCAGCACCCGCATTGTACAGCGCCAAAAACGGGAAGGACAGCGCCGTGATGGTAAAGTACAACAGCGCCGCCTGCATCACGTCGTCGGCAATGGTGCCGAACAGCAACCGCAGCATAGGGGCGCGGGTCAGCAGGCAGAACACCGCCACGCCGCTGCCCAGCAGAGCACTTAACCCCACCAGCTGCCCGGCGCTGCGGGCGGCATCCTCCGGCTTTTTGGCGCCCAGATACTGGCTGGTGACCACGGCACCGCCGGTGGCCAGCGCGCCGAACACCGTGATGATGAGCATGTTGATCATATCGACCAGCGACACGCCGGAGATGGCGGCCTCCCCTGCCGAGGAAACCATCATCGTGTCCGCCATGCCGACCAGTACGTTCAGCGCCTGTTCGATGATCAGCGGCCAGAGCAGTGTCAGCAGCTGGCGGTTTGTAAAAATCTTCTCTTTTTGTAACGGCTGCATAGCAGCGATCCCCTCTTTACTTATAAAAAATTCCACAAACTTTCCCAGTATATATCCAGTATAGCACCATCCCCCGCGCTGCGCAACAAAAAAATGCCCACGGAAAGCCGCAGGCATAGGTTTTGGGGAAATCAGCGTTCCTCGCGGAAGTAGGCAAGACCCAGATGGGCGGGAGGCTGGTTCTCTTTTTTCTTGTGCATGGATACCACGATCAGCACCACGATGGTGACCACATAGGGCAGCATCTGCACAAGGTCGGTCATATAGATGGCCATCTTGATGCCCAACAGGCTGGGCAGGAACTGGTACAGCCAGTACAGCATACCGAACAGATACGCGCCCCAGATGGCGTTGAGGGGCTTCCATGTGGTAAAGATGACCAGCGCCACAGCCAGCCAGCCCAGCGCCTCAATCTGGCCTGTGGTTGCCCAGATGCCCTGGTTGTAGTCCAGCACATAGTACAGACCGCCGATGCCGCAGATGCCCGCGCCGATGCAGGTCGCCAGATACTTGTACAGCGTGACATTGATGCCCGCTGCGTCGGCGGTGGCGGGGTTTTCGCCCACGGCGCGCAGGTTCAGACCCGCGCGGGTGCGCGTCAGGAACCAGTGCAGCACGATGGCCAGCACGATGGCGGCATAGGCAAGAAAGCCATAGCTGAACACCGTGCTGCCCAGATCGCCCAGACCTGACAGAACGGGAATTTTGGCGGCAAACGCCTTGTTGGCAACGGGGGCGGCGGAGTAGCTGGCACCGTTCAGAATGAACACGCCGAAGAAGTTGGCCACACCCATGCCGAAGGTAGTCAGCGCCAGGCCGGTGACGTTCTGGTTGGCGCGCAGCGAAATGGTCAGAAAGGCGTAGATCAGGCCGCCCAGCATCGAGGCCACAATGGCAAAGAACAGGGCAATCAGCACGCTGACCGCGCCGTTGGGGTTGGGTACGCTGTTTTCGTACGCCCAGGCGCTGGCAAACCCGGCAAAGCCGCCCAGATACATAATACCGGGCACACCCAGGTTCAGGTTGCCGGATTTCTCGGTCAGAATTTCGCCCAAGGCGCCGTACATAATAATGGTGCCGAAAGGAATGGCACGCATGATCCATGCAACTAAGCTGCTGTGCATAATTACTTGCCCTCCTTATGTGCGCCGCGGGGAATGACGCGGTAGTTGATAAAGAACTCGCTGCCCAGAATAAAGAACAGGATGACGCCTGTGATGATATCGGCGGCGTACTCGTTCAGCGAGTAGGCGGAGGCGATCTCGGAAGCGCCGCGCTCCAGGAACACGAGCAGGAAGGAAATCAGTGCCATCGAGAAGGTGTTGAACTTGGCAAGCCACGCCACAATGATGGCGGTAAAGCCGCGTCCGCCCGCCGAGGTGGTGGAGATGGTCTGATCCTTGCCGGCGACGATCAAAAAGCCGCACAGGCCGCAAATCAGACCCGACAGCATCATCGTGCGGATGGTGACCTTGCGCACATTGATGCCGGCGTAGCGGGCGGTGTTTTCGCTTTCGCCCACAACGCTGATCTCATACCCCTGCTTGAGGTATTTCAGGTAGCCGTACATAGCGAACATCAGCACGAACACCACAATGATGTTGATGGTGTAGCGCTGCCCCAGAATAATGGGGAACCAGCCCGCCTTGGTGGCTTTGTTCAGCGTGCCAAGGCTGGATGCCTGACCGCGCATAATGTTGGTGACGCAGGCCACAATGCTGGTGGCAACGTAGTTCATCATCAGGGTGAACAGGGTTTCGTTGGTGTTCCAGCGCGCCTTGAACCACGCGGGCACAAACGCCCACAGCGCACCGGCGGCCATACTGCCGATGGCCATGGCGGCAAACAACAGCGGGGCGGGCAGGTTGCTGCCCAGATACACCATGATCAGGGCGGAAGCAAGACCGCCGACGAGGATCTGCCCCTCGCCGCCGCAGTTCCAGAAACGCATCTTGAAGGCGGGCGCCAAGGCAATGCCGACGCACAGCAAAATGGACAGGTCGCGCAGCATCCAGTTAAAGCGGGTGGTGTTGGCAAAGGTGCCGTTCCACATAACGCCGTAGACCGAAAGCGGGTTCAGCCCGGTGACAAAAAAGATAAACAGGGCGTCCACGACCAGTGCCAGCAAAATGGCGACGGCGCGCACCAGAATTTTTTGCGGCAGCGTGGTGCCCTCGCGCTTGGCAATGCGCAGCAGCGGCTCATGCAACGCGGTTACGGTTTGGCTCATACTTGCTCCTCCTCTGCCAGACGGGTCATGCGCAGACCGACTTCCTCCTTGGTGGCCTTGCGGCCGTCCAGAATGCCGTTGACCTTGCCGCCGCAAAGTACCAGGATGCGGTCGCACAGCTCCAGCAGGACGTCGAGGTCTTCACCGACATAAATAACTGCTACACCGTTCTTTTTCTGCTCGTTCAGCAGGCGGTAGATGGTGTAGGAGGTGTTGATGTCCAGCCCGCGCACAGCGTAGGCGGTCATCAGCACAATGGGGTTGGCGGCCAGCTCGCGGCCGACCAGCACCTTTTGCACGTTGCCGCCCGACAGGCGGGAGACGGGGGTGTTCAAATCGGGGGTAACAACACCCAACTCGCGCTGAATGGTCTCGGCCAGATCGTGCGGGGTCTTGCGGTCCACCAGCGGGGAACTACCGCTGCCGTAGCTTTTCAGCATCATGTTGTCGGTCATGCCCATGGAGCCGACCAGCCCCATGCCGAGACGATCCTCCGGCACGAAGGACAGGTGGATGCCCGCCTCGCGGATGGCCTTGGGGGTCTTGCCCACCAGTTCAATCGGCTCATCTTCTTTTTCGGGGGCAAAGAACTGAATGGCTGCCGACGGCTCGACAGGCTGCAAACCGGCGATAGCCTCCAGCAATTCCTTCTGGCCGTTGCCGGAAATGCCCGCAATGCCCAGAATTTCACCGCCGTACACGGAAAAGCTGGCGTCGTCCAGCACGGTGATGCCGTCGGCATTGCGCACGGTCAGGTTGCGGATGTCCAGACGCTTTACACGGTCGACAGGCTCGGGGCGCTCGATGTTCAGCTCGACCTTTTCACCGACCATCATCTCAGTCAGCGTGGCCTCGGTGGCGTCCTTGGTGTCAATATCGCCCACATACTCGCCCTTGCGCAGAATGGCCACGCGGTCGCTGATAGCCAGCACCTCGTGCAGCTTATGGGTAATGATGATGACCGCCTTGCCGTCCGCCTTCATATTGCGGATGACGGCAAACAGGCGCTCGGTTTCCTGCGGGGTCAGAACTGCCGTGGGTTCGTCCAAAATCAGAATATCGGCACCGCGGTACAGCACCTTGACGATCTCCAGCGTCTGCTTCTGGCTGACGCTCATCTCGTAGACCTTCTGGTCAAGATCCAGCGCAAACTGGTATTTTTCGCAGATGGCGCGGGCCTTGTCGTGGACCTTTTTCAGGTCAAACTTTTCGTTGCCGCCCATCGACAGGGCAATGTTTTCGGTGGCGGAAAAAACGTCTACCAGCTTGAAGTGCTGGTGGATCATGCCGATGCCCAGGTCCAGCGCGTCGCGGGGGGAACGAATGGTGACAGGCTCGTCGTTGACGTAGATGTCGCCCTCATCGGGGAAATAAATACCCGCGATCATATTCATCAGGGTGGTTTTGCCGCTGCCGTTCTCGCCCAGCAGGGACAAAATCTCGCCGCGGCGTACCCCCAGCGAAACATCCTTGTTGGCCACAACGGAACCAAAGGTCTTGGTAACGTGCTCCAAGCGTACAGCGTATTCGGTCTGCGCCATGGTTGCAGGCTCCTCTCGTTTTTTGTCGTTATATCGTAGGGAAAGAAAACATCGTATACAACCGCCAAAAGGGAAGGCTGCGAACTGGCGCAGCCTTCCCTTTTATTACGGCGTTAGGAATTAAGCAACAGGCTCGGTGTCCTCAACAATGCCGTCAATGCGCAGGGTGAAGTAGGGGGCGGCGCGCAGCTCGCTCTCGTGGAAGTAACCGTCAGAGACAGCTTCCTTGGTCTCGCCTGCGTAAACAGCAACGGGAGAACCGGTGCTGAAATCGTAGTAGGTCAGATCGATGGGGGCAGACTCAACAGCCTTGCCGTCCACGGTGAACTTGCTGGTGTCAAAGACATGCAGGGTGCCGTCCTTCAGGGCAGCCTCGACCTCGGCGACCTTCTCGGCAGTGCCCTCGGCAACCTCGGGGCCCAGATCGGTGATGGCGACAGCGCCGTCCTCGTAGCCCTTAGCCCAGTCCTGCGGGATGCTGCCGGCGGCAGCGCCCTCGAACAGCTCCTTGTAGCAGACAGACCAGACGTTGGTGGCGGAGGTCAGAGCAGCGGTGGGGGCGGTAGCCAGCATATCGATGTTGTAACCGATGGAGTAGCAGATGGTGCCGGCGTCCTTCTTCTTCTGGGTGGCGGCGGGGGCACCGGTGGAGTCGGCGTGCTGGCCGATGATAACGGCACCGTTGGAGATCAGAGCCTCGGCGGCAGCGCCCTCCTTGTCGATGTCGAACCAGGAGTTGGTGTACATGACTTCCATCTCGACGTCGGGGTAAACGCTCTGCACGCCGAGGAAGAAGGCAGTGTAGCCGGAAACGACCTCGGCATAGCCGAAGGCGCCGACGTAGCCGATCTTGACCTTGCCGTCAGCGGTGAAGCTGTTGGGCTGGGTCTCGGGGGTCAGGGTGCCGGACTCGACCAGCTCCTTGACCTTCATGCCGGCAACGACACCGGAGACGTAGCGGCTCTGGTATACGGAGGTGAAGGCATTGTAGAAGTTGTCCAGGTCGGAAATGGCAGCAAAGTCGCCGGTCATGGCAACAAAGTTGACATCGGGGTACTTCTCGGCTTCCTCAACCATGTAGGTCTGGTGGCCGTAGGAGTTGGAGATGATCAGGTTGCAGCCCTGACCGACCAGGTCCTCGGCGGCATCGGTAGTCTCGCCGCCCTCGGGAACCTTATATTTCCAGACGATCTGGTCATCGCTGATGCCCAACTCGGCAGCGGCTTCCTTGATGCCGTTGATGTGAGCGGCGCTGTAACCCTCGGTCTCGTCGCCCAGTACGATGGCACCGATCTTCAGGCCGGCATAGGCGTTGTCAGCATTGTCAGCATTGTCAGCAGCGGCGGTACCGTTGCTGCTGGCGGCAGCAGAGCTGCTGCCGGAAGCGGTGGAACCGCAGGCTGCCAAGCTGAACACCATAGAGGCGGCCAGCAGAATGCCCATCAATTTCTTCATGTGTGTTTTTCCTCCCTAAAAAGCGTAAAACGGTTGCGGTAAACACCCTCAATGTGTCTACCCTTGCAAGAAAAACAAAAAATGCGTCCTTACCTGCTGTGACATTGCCGCAACAGGACGCATTTCTGTTTGCCTCACGGTGTATATTGTAAACGTTTGATTTTGGGTTTTCAATGGATTTTACAGATTTGGAAAAAGTTTGGATAAAAACGGAAAATTCGTGAATATTTTGTAAAAACAATGGGCATTACTCACAATAAAAAAAGGCAGAAGTCATACTTCTGCCTATATTTTTCGGTGAAAAGTATGACTTTTCACCCGCGTTTGTGCAAATATTTGCGGTCGAGACCCATGCGTTCAGCTGCAGTAAGCGCCGCCCACATCAAAAACACCTCGATGGGCAGCATCGTCGTGTTCTTGATAAAGCCGCTGGTGGCGTAATAGACGTAACCCTTGCCGTACAGCATGGCCTTCCACACGCTGCCCAGCAAAACATTGCTGCCGTAGTTGATGATAAGGCGCACCGCGATAATGCGCAGCAGCGTGGGGCGGCGCTTATACAGCAGCACACCGTAGATCAGCCCCGACAAAACGGCGGTGACGAGATACCCCGGGAAATACGGCTCGCCGTAACCCGCCAAAAGAAAGCCGACCGAGTCGATGATGCCGCCGGCAATCATGCCGACCACGGGGCCGTAGTAAGCGCAGCCCAGCGAAACGACCACAAAGCTGAAATAAATTTTAAGGCTGGGGCCTAAGATATAGACGGGAAAGCTCTCCAGCACGATGGCCATGGCGCACACCAGGCCGGAAAACGCCAGCACGCGGACGTTGCGAAGCTCTGCCCTGGCGCTTTGCCAGTAAGCGGCAGAAAGGACGGACGGATTTTGCTGCATAAAAAATACCTCCTCATTTTACGCGGCTTGCCGCATAAAACAGGAGGCAAAAGAGTGTGCACGGGCACACCCCCGTTGCACTACATCATGCAGCAGTGGGATGCGAAAACCGTACCGCAGGCGCGTTTTGCCTTTCGTCCTGCCACAACTCCCCGTTGGTCAGGCACTTTACGCACGGTTCTCTACTCTGCGAAAATTGTTCGGACAGCGTTTGGCTGTCCTATCCAATTATTATACATAAATTCCCAAAAAATGCAAGTGCTTTTTACACACCGCTGGCACCGTAGTTGGCCAGCACGCGGGCGCTGGGGTCGCTGACGTCGCAATGCGGCCATGCCTTGTTGGGCATCCAGTAGCCGGCGATCATCTGCGCCTGACCGGGGTAGTATTTTTCAAACAGCTCGCGGTACAAAAGGCTTTCCTTGGTAAAGGGCGGGCACCAGCGGTAGCGGGCGGCTTTTTCGGCAAAGTCGGCGTCAGTGTACAGACTTTCGGCGTACTCCTTGATGTCGTCCACCATCGAGTGCCCCACCGCATCGCTGAAGGCCGCTTTCTCGCGCCAGAGGATGCTTTCGGGTAGCCAGTCGCCCTCAAATGCTTTGCGCAGCAGGTACTTGCCCTTGCCGTAGGTGTTCAGCTTTTTGGCGGGGTCGATCGCCATAACGTAGCGCACGAAATCCAGATCGCCGAAGGGTACGCGCGCTTCCAGACTGTTGACGCTGATGCAGCGGTCGGCGCGCAGCACATCGTACATATACAGTTCGCGCAGGCGCTTCTGGCTTTCGGCCTGAAATTCGGCGGCGGACGGGGCAAAATCGGTGTACTTGTAGCCGAACAGCTCGTCGGAGATCTCACCCGTCAGCAGCACGCGGATGTCGGTATTCTCGTGGATGTACTTGCAGACCAGATACATACCCACCGAGGCGCGGATGGTCGTGATATCCCAAGTGCCCAGCAGCGCCACGACGCTTTCCAGCGCGTCCAGCACGATATCCTTGTTGATGATGACCTCGGTGTGGTCGGCGTGCAGATAGTCGGCAACCTGCTTGGCGTATTTCAGGTCGATGGCGTCCTCGCTCATACCGATGGCAAAGGTGCGGATGGGTTTGCCCAGCTTTTTGGCGGCGATGGCGCACACCAGGCTGGAATCCAGCCCGCCGGACAGAAGAAAGCCCACGGGGGTATCGGCGTCCAGCCGCTTATCGACACCGGCCACCAGCTTTTCGCGGATGTTCGTCAAAATCTGCGGCAGTTCGTCACGGCTGAAAGCGGGGGTGTCGGCAATGTCGCAGTAGCGAACAAATTTGCCGTTGCAGTAGTAGCAGCCGATGGGAAACGGATAAATTTCCCGGCACAGTCCCACCAGGTTTTTAGCCTCGGACGCAAAGGCGATGCAGCCGCTTTCGCTGTAGCCGTAGAACAGCGGGCGGATACCGATGGGGTCGCGCGCGGCAATGACCAGCTTTTTGCGGCTGTCGTACAAAATCATGGCGAACTCGGCGTCAAGATGGCGGAACATATCCAGCCCGTACTTGTAATACAGCGGCAGAATGATCTCGCAGTCCGAGTCGGAGGAGAAGGTGTAGCCCTCTTTTTCCAGTTCTGCCTTGACAGGACGGAAACCGTACAGTTCACCGTTGCAGACTACGCAATCCTTGCCGCGGAAAAACGGCTGCATTCCCTCAGGTGTAAGCCCCATGATGGCCAGACGACCAAAGCCGAGCCAGCCGAACTCGGTCTTTTCGACGCGTTGGTCGTCGGGACCGCGGCTTGTGGTGCGCAGCAGATACTCCGTAAATTTTTCTTTGGGCAGATCATGCCCGACATAGCCCATAACACAGCACATAGATGACACTCCTTTTCCTTTTCTTACCCCGCGAACGGCAACAAAAAAGACAGCCCATTCGCCCTACGATTAGGACGAATCGCTGTCTTGGATCCGCGGTGCCACCTAAATTACCGCAGCCGAAATAACGGCATACGGTCACTTTTCCGTACACGTTCACCTTTGAAACGCTGCCGCTGTAACGCACGGCCTACGGCGCCCCTACTGCCTTTTGCGGGTTCAGTTTGCAGCTGACAGGTGTTCTTTCGCGTGCCGTTTCCGTCCGGGCTTACACCAGGTGTCCGGCTCTCTGTGCGGCATGGGCACGGTACTTTTCCTGCTCATCGCTTTTAATGGGTAAAGAATAGCACCATTTTGCCGCCGTGTCAATAGGAAATTGCAAAAAAATCAAGGCTCTCCCCTTTCGGGAAGAGCCTTGAAATTTTTCGTTTTACCCTACGCTGCTTGTGCTGTCGGACGCGGTATCCTCGGAGGTCGTGCTCTCAGCCGTTTCCTCCTCAGAGGTTGCGCTTTCGGGGGTCTCCTCCCCTGCCGCATCGCTGTCGGCCGAGGTGGCGCCCTCCTCCTCCGCAGGGGCGGACGAGGCGTTCATCTGGTTTTCCAGAATGACCTGCACATCGGGCAGGGTCGTTGCCGTCGGGGTCGGGGTGGGCGTGGCGGCTACTTTCATTTCGCTGTCCCGCAGGGCGGTCAGGCACCACTGGCGCTTGGCGTTGCGGGTAAATACATAGTCCATGTATTTGGTCGGCTCGGTGGGGGCCGTCAGCGAAAGCTCACCGTTGTCGTTGTTGAACGCCGTGGGTACATAGCCGACGGTGACAACACGCTGGCGGCCGCTGGTCTTGATTTTTTCCACAAGCGGGGTGTACTGTGCCACAGAACCCGTAACGGGCACCAGATAGCACTGTTTTTCCTCGTTGTACTGATAAATAAACTCCGGGGTCTCAAAGGAACCCACCGTCACGTTTTGGGCGTAATCCGCCCCCAGCAGGTTCGTAATATAGGTGTCGATCTCCAGCTTGGGCAGCATGACAGAGCCGGTGTCGGCGTCGCGTTCATACTGATCCAGACCCAGGCCGTCCTTTTGCGCCCGGTACACGGTGCCCCAAATGGCAGCCTGCTTAAACACACTCTGATCTACGGTGCTTACGTCGTCAAAGGTCACAGGGTCCAGCATGACCATGCCGTACAGCTGATCTGCGTATTCATTGCGCAGGTCGGAATCATCCAGCAGGGTACGCACACCGGTGACACCCCAGCCCACCACCGTAAGCAGGCCGATAAACACCAGCAGCAGGGCCACAGCGCCTAAAATCTGCCGTGCCAGGCGGCGGCTGTTGCGGGTTTGTTCTTCTTTATAATTTGCCATAGTTTGTTAGCTGCTCCTTTGGGGAAGATGCGTTTTACGGGAAAGATTACTTGTTTTTGTACATCTGCTCGTAGTATTTCTGGTAATCGCCGCTGGTGACATGGGCCATCCAGTCGGGGTGGGCCAGATACCAGTCGATGGTCAGGACGATGCCCTTTTCAAACGGAGTTTCGGGGTACCAGCCCAGATCCTCCTTGATTTTGGTGGGGTCGATGCCGTAACGGCGGTCGTGACCCAGACGGTCGGCAACGTGGGTAATCAGCTCCTCGCTGATGCCCTCGTCCTTCAGGCGGTCGTGCAGCTGGGCAATGACCGTTTTGACGATGAAGATGTTGGGGCGCTCGTTGTGGCCGCCGACATTGTAGACCTCGCCGTCCTTGCCGCCTGTTGCAACCATGTCAATGGCCTTGCAGTGGTCCATAACGTACAGCCAGTCGCGGATCTGCATACCGTCACCGTAGACGGGCAGGTTTTTGTGCTGCTGGGCGTTATGGATGAGCAGCGGGATCAGCTTTTCGGGGAACTGATACGGGCCGTAGTTGTTGGAGCAGCGGGTGATGTTCATCGGCATACCGTAGGTATCGTGGAATGCCTTGACGAACATGTCGGCGCTGGCCTTGGAGGCGGAGTACGGGCTGTGCGGGCACAGCGGGGTGGTCTCCATGAAGTAACCCTCGGCACCCAGGGCGCCGTAGACCTCGTCGGTGGAAACCTGCAGGTACTTTTTGCCGTCCTTCCAGGTCTTGGCGTCGGCATCATACCAGGCGTCCTTGCAGCATTGCAGCAGGTTGACGGTGCCCAGAACGTTGCTCTCGACGAAAATTTCAGGGTTCTTGATGCTGCGGTCAACGTGGCTCTCGGCCGCAAAGTTGATGACATAGTCGGGGTCATACTTGGCGATCAGCTCGGTGACCAGCGCCTTGTCGCAGATATCGCCCTGCACAAAGATGTGGCGGGCGTCACCCTCGACGTCCTTGAGGTTTTCCAGGTTGCCGGCATAAGTCAGCTTGTCCAGATTGACAAGGCGGATATCCTCGTACTTTTCCAGCATGTAGTGGACAAAATTCGAGCCGATAAAACCGGCGCAGCCGGTGATCAGGTAAGTTTTCATAGTTTATTCTCCGTTCCAGTTGGCAAAATAGTCCTTCAGCGCTTCGCGCCAGTCGCGCATTTCGTCCCCTACCGTGCAGCGCAGCATACGGTTTTCCAGCGCGCTCCACGCGGGGCGGCGGGCGCTTTCGGGGTGGGCGGCGGCATACTCGTCGCTGGTGCAGGGCAGCACACGGCAGGAAAGCCCTGCCTCCTGCATGATGGCGGCGGCAAAATCATACCAGCTGCACACGCCGGTGCCCGTGCAGTGGTAAACGCCGTAATCGTGGCTGACTGCCAGCTTTAAGATGTGGTAAGCCAGATCCACCGCATTGGTGGGGTTGCCCAGCTGGTCGTTGACGACGGTGATCTCGTCGTGGGTTTGTCCTAAGCGCACCATGGTCTTGACAAAGTTCTTGCCGTAGTAACCGTACAGCCATGCCGTGCGTACAATAAAGTGGCGGCGGCAGAAACGCTGCACATACTGTTCGCCCAGAAGTTTAGTCTGCCCATAGGCGGAAATGGGCGCAGGTACGCAGCATTCGTCCAGGGGGATGCCGCCGTTGGCGGTACCGGGGAACACATAGTCGGTGGAAACATGGATCAGCCTTGCGCCGATCTTTTCGCACGCCAGGGCCAGGTTGCGCGGGCCGAGGGCGTTGACCTTAAAGGCGGCATCGCGGGCGGTTTCGCAGCCGTCAACGTTGGTGAACGCCGCGCAGTTGATGACGGTGTCGGGCTTATGGCGGCTGATGTAGTTGATGGTGGCCTCGCGGTCGGTGATGTCCAGATCCTCCACGTCGACAGCGATGACAGTGGCCTTTTGCAGGCGCATCGGCAAGGGGCCCAGGGCGCAGTGCTCATCGGCGAGCTGATGCTGCAGCTCGGTGCCGAGCTGGCCGTGGCAGCCGGTAATCAAAATTTTCATACAAATGCCTCGTATCAGTATTGCAGCTTATCCTCGGCCACATTCTTCAGGTGCTGGCCATAGGGGGATTTTCCGTAGCGGGCGGCGCTTTCCAGCAGCTTTTCCTTGGTGATCCAGCCGTACTTGTAGGCGATCTCCTCCGGGGCGGAAATCTTGATGCCCTGGCGTTTCTCGACAGTCTGCACAAAGGCGGCAGCCTCGACGAGGGAATCCATCGTGCCGGTGTCCAGCCAGGCGTAACCGCGGCCCAGCAGCTGCACGTCCAGCTTGCCGGCGTCCAGATACATCTGGTTCAGGGTGGTGATCTCCAGCTCGCCGCGGGCGCTGGGCTTGACCTGCTTGGCCATCTTGACGACTTCGTTGTTGTAGAAGTACAGGCCGGTCACGGCGTAGTTGCTCTTAGGCTGGGCGGGCTTTTCCTCAATGGAGGTGGCGCGGCCGTCCTTGTCAAAGGCCACAACGCCGAAACGTTCGGGGTCGTTGACAAAGTAGCCAAAGACCGTGCTGCGGCCTGCGGCGGCGTTGGCGGCGGCATTCTTCAGCCGTTTGGAGAAACCCGCACCGTAGAAGATATTGTCGCCCAGAACCATGGCGCAGCAGTCATCACCGATAAATTCCTCACCCAGGATAAAGGCCTGAGCCAGGCCGTCGGGGCTGGGCTGCACCTTGTACTGCAGGTGCAAGCCGTACTGGCTGCCGTCCCCCAAAAGCGCCTCAAAGCGGGGGGTGTCCGTGGGGGTGGAAATGATCAAGATATCCTGGATGCCCGCCAGCATCAGGGTGGACAGCGGATAGTAGATCATGGGTTTGTCGTACACGGGCAGCAGCTGCTTGGATGTGACCATCGTCAGCGGGTAAAGTCTTGTGCCGGCACCGCCGGCAAGGATAATACCTTTCATCGTAACATCTCCTTTTATATTATATCCGTGCGCGCCGCCCATCCCACGGGGCATAATCTCACACAATAATAAATGTATTATACCGCATTTGCTGCTTTTGCGCAAGGGGAAATCTGTGCGGAGCCGCTGCAGCGTGCCAAATTTGGGAATGGATGGGTTGTCCGCTTGACGCGGGCGGCAAACTGTGATACAATACGTTTAATGTAAATTGCGATGGTGTGTGATTCCGCCATTTCGGATAGATTTTTTCGGCTTGTTTTGGCCTTTTTCCTGACAAATTGTAAAGTAAGGAGGCGTTTTCGTTTGAGACGCTTTTTGTGTGCTGCGGCGCTGATTGTCGTCGTGGTTCTTTTTGCAGCCTGCGGCATGATGCGGGGCGAGAACGTCCCCCTGCAAACTGCCACCCCCACCGGCACGACCTCCCGCAGTGAGAAAAACGACACCGTAAAGGTGGATGAGACCGCCGCCAAGGTGGAGATCGTCACCGCCAACGGCAGCCGCACAGAGCCGCAGGCCACGGCCGCCCCGCAGGAAGTCGAAACGCCCGAAACGGGGGATTTCCCGGTGATGTACCTGTTGGGGGCCACGGGGCTGATTTGCTTCTGCTCTGCCGGGCTTTTGATGCTGCGCCGAATCTGATCTCAAACGCCCTTTGGGGCGTTTTTTGTTTTATCTGCACGAGTTTTATCTGTCTGAAAGGAGGCTGCCATGGCAAAGCGTTACCGCAAGCTGCGGGGTGACAGTGCCTACTATCCCTTTGCGGCGCGCACGGCGCTGCGCACAAAGCAGCGCCGACGTGCGGGGCTGCTGCAGGTCGTGGGTGTGGCTGCCTTGGCCGCCGCAGCCGTACTGGCCGTGCGGCAAACGCTGCTGCACGACGGATTGCCCACCCCGCCGCCTGCCGTGCAGACACCTGCGCCCCTGCCCGATACTGTGACGGTGGCGCCGCAGGCGGCCACCCGCGATGTGCTGGCCGACACGGACGCGGCCGATGCCGCTGCGCACGAGGCCCCCGAAGCTGCCGAGGACGTGACGGCGGGCAGTGATATCCTGCCCGCCTACCGCGACCTGTACGAGCAAAACCCCGATCTGATCGGTTGGCTGCGCATGGACGGCATCGACCTGCCGGTGATGCAGACCCCCGACGACAACGAATATTACCTGCGCCGCGGCTTTGACCGCTACTACGCCGTGGGCGGCACGCCGTTTATGGACGCTAACTGCTGCGTGACGCCGGGCTATGCCACAGCCAACTGGCTGATTTACGGGCATAATATGGCGGACGGCGCGCGCTTTGCGCCGCTTTTGCAGTATCGCGACGAGGCCTTTTACCAGGCGCACCCGACCTTTACCTTTGACACGATCTATGAGCCGGGCACCTGGCAGGTGGCGGCAGTGCTGGACACCGCCCTGGGGCAGGATCCCCTGCCCTACTACACCTTTTTTGACGCAGACACCCAGCTGGAATGGAAGCAGCGTGTGCAGGCCATCCTGGATCTGAGCCTGTATGATACAGGCGTACAGCCGCAGTACGGTGACCGGCTGCTGGTGCTTTCGACCTGCGGTGACACTGCCTTTGGCACCGACAAGCGGTTTGCGCTGCTTGCCGTGCGGGTAAATTCTTGATTATCTCTTGCATTTTGCCGCCAAATCGGCTATGATGATGCAGTAGATTATTATGGAAAGTGAGTTTTGAACCATGGCAGAATTTACCTATGAAATTACCGAACGCATCGCCGTACTGAGCACCAACGCCCGCGGCTGGGAACGCCAGCTGAATATGATCAGCTGGAACGGCGCTGCCCCCAAATATGATATCCGTGACTGGTCCCCCGACGGCAGCCGCATGGCCAAGGGCATCAGCATGACCGCCGAGGAACTGAAGGCTTTGAAGGATATCCTGAACGAAATTGAACTGTGAGGTCCCCTATGCCGGATTATCATGCCCAGTTTGTGGAAATTTACACGAAAAACATCACCCGCCCCGGTGCAGACCGACTGCTGAAATGGCTGGAAACGACCGACTTCTTTACGGCGCCGGCCTCCACACGGTTTCACGGTGCCTGTGAGCAGGGCCTTGTGATGCACAGCATCAATGTGTACAATGCCATGATGCAGCATTTTTACACCGAAGGCGAAAACGCCGAAAGCTATGCCATCTGCGGCTTGCTGCACGATTTGTGCAAGGCGAATTTTTACAAGGTGGGCACCCGCAACGTCAAAAACGACGAGACCGGCCAATGGGAAAAAGTGCCGTTTTATCAGGTGGCTGACCGGCTGCCCTACGGCCACGGCGAAAAAAGCGTGTATCTGATCGAACATTTTATGCGCCTGAAAACCGCCGAGGCCATTGCCATACGCTGGCACATGGGCGGGTTTGATGATGCCGTGCGCGGTGGCAGCTTTGCCGTAAGCGACGCCTACAACACCTACCCGCTGGCCGTCAAGCTGCACATTGCAGACCTGACCGCCACCTACCTGCTGGAGCAGGGCACCAGCAATGTGGAAAACGGCCACGCAAAATAACCGCATACAGAAGCAAAGACCCCCGCAGCGTTCGCTGCGGGGGTCTTGTTGCTGTGTTATTTGTTATTCTGCTCGTCCAGGCGGTCGATTTGATCCTGCAAAAGCTGGGAAACCGGGCGGCGGTTGTTGCGCAGACGGTTGGCAGGCTTGGGCTGCGGTTTTTGGCGTACAGGCTGCGCCTGCGCCTTGACGCGGAACTGCTTAGTCTCCGGCTTGTCCGCTGCGGCCGCAGGCTGCGGGGCGGTGTTGGAAGCATCGGTTTCCGGTGTACCCTGCGCGTAATCCCGCATTTGGGTGCCCAGTTCCTTCAGCTCGGACTCGGTTTCGTCCAAAGCCTGATAAATCGTTTGGGTCAAGCCGTCCAGATCCAGCGTGGCAGCGGCCAAACGCTCGTCCACACGGGCCAGACGCTCACGCACCAGCATGACACCTGCCGCAATGCCGCGTGCGTTTTCCGCCATGCGGGTCTTGCGCTGCTCGGCCTGCTGCTGCAATTCTTTTTCGGCGCTGTCGGCATACAGCTTGGCATCCTGCAAAATTTTACGGGCCTCCAGCTGGGCGCTGCGCACAGCGTCGGGCGTGGGGGTCTGGATGGCTGCATTCATCTGGCGCGAGGCCGCCAACTGCTGCTGCAGGGTCTCGGCCTGCTGCTGCAGGTCGTGGCATTTCAGCTGCCACATGTTGGCGGATTTCTGGCTTTCCTTCTGGCTGTCACGGTAAGTATCTGCCTGACGCTGCACTTCCTCCAATGTCTGGGTCAGCTCGCGCTGCTTGGCCTCGGCGGCGTCGGCGCGCTGCTCGGCGGCAGCCAGCCGTTCCTGCAGGGAGGCAGTCTGCGCATCGGTGCCGCTGTGCGCATGGCCCAGGGCATCAATGCGATCCTGCAAAGCCTGCAGCTTTTGCTGATATTCCAATTCCTGCTGCTGCGCCTCGTTGGCGAGGGTGTTCATGTAAGCCAGGACGTCATTTTTGTCAAAGCCGAACAGACTGGAACGGAAACCCTGTTCCTGAATATTCTTCGGTTCAGACGCCATGACTTTTCACATCCTCTCGGGGCAGAATTTCCTTTGTCAGATCAGGAACGCTTGTTCAAGATGCTGAGCAGATCGTTGAAGTAATCGCCGTCGTCCTCCTCCTCAACGGGGGCAGCGCTCGGGGCGGAAACAGGGGTGTCCACGCCGGTGCTGAAGCTCTGGGTGAAGATGGGGTTGGGCATAACGGGGTTGATGGTGGGCTTGGCTGCGGCGGGCTGCACGGGCGCAGCGGGCTTGACAGGCGCGGCAGCCTGCACGGGGGCGGCTGTCTGGGTGGTTTTGGCGTCCATGTGAGCCTGGATGGGGGCATCCACCTCGGGGGTGCTCTCAAAGCCGGTGGCCACGACGGTGATGCTCATCTCATCGTTCAGGCGCTCATCAAAAGCGGTGCCCCAAATGATGTTGGCATCGGGGTGGGCAGACTGGGTGACCATGGAGGCGGCAGTCTCGACATCATCCAGGCCGATGTCGGGGCTGGAGGTGATGTTGATGATGACACCGCGCGCACCGGCGATGCTGGTCTCCAGCAGGGGGCTGGAAATGGCAGCCTTGGCGGCATTTTCGGCCTTGCCGGCACCCTTGGCGACGCCGACGCCCATGTGGGCAAAGCCGGCGTCCTTCATGATGGAGCGCACGTCGGCGAAGTCCAGGTTGATGAAGGCGGGGATGTTGATCAGGCTGGAGATACTCTCGACACCCTGACGCAGAACGTTGTCGGCAGCCTCAAAGGCGTTCATCAGGGTGATGCGCTCCTGGCTGATGAGCTTCAGGCGCTCGTTGGGGATAACGATCAGAGAGTCGACGTGCATCATCAGGCTGGCGATACCCTGCTCGGCCAGGCTCATCTTGCGCTTGCCCTCAAAGGCGAAGGGCTTGGTGACGATGCCGACGGTCAGGATGCCCAGGTCATGGGCAGTCTCGGCCACGACAGGGGCAGCGCCCGTGCCGGTGCCGCCGCCCATACCGGCGGTGATAAAGACCATCTGGGCACCCTTCAGGGCGTTGGAAATTTCGTCCTTGCTCTCCTCGGCAGAGCGCTGGCCGACCTCAGGGTCGGCACCGGCGCCGCGGCCCTTGGTGAGCTTGGCGCCCAGCTGAACCTTCTGGGTGGCCTTGGAGTTGAGCAGAGCCTGCTGGTCGGTGTTCATAGCGACGAACTCGACCCCGGACAGGCCGGACTCCACCATGCGGTTTACAGCGTTACCGCCGCCGCCGCCAACACCGATAACCTTAATGTTGGTCACATTTTGCATTTCTTCGTCGAGTACGAAAGCCATGAGTATGTCCCCCTAAAAGTATTTATTGTTTCATGGGAAAGCAGATGAACGGCCACAAATGGGCACACTGCTCCGTATTTTTTGTATATAACTGATTATTAGAATACCAAATTTTCCTGTCAATTTCAATAGCTAAGAGAAATTTTCATAAAAAATTACCTGTTTGTGCTCCGCAGGCGGGCAAAAAAACCGCCAAAAACCACAAAAATGCACTTTTTATCGTATATATGCGCCCAAGGCAACCAGATGTCCGGGCAAATCGGTATAGCCGCGCGCCAGATGCCCCGCATCGTGCAGCAGCGTTGTGCCCTCGGCTGCCAGGGCGGCCAACAGCAAAGCGGCCCCGCCGCGCAGGTCGGGGGCTTCGACCTCGGCACCGTGCAGCCGTGCGATGCCCTGTATTTGCAGCCGTCTGCCCTGCTCACTGCAAACCGCCCCCATGGCGGCAAAGCCTGCGGCGCAGGCAAAACGGCGGGCAAACAGGGCGTCGTAGATTTCGCTCGGCGCATCGGCCTGCAGAAGTACGGCGGCGGCCAAAGGGGCGGTGTCGGTGGCAAAGGCCGGCCAGGCGTTGGCGCACAGGCTGTGCCCGCCGTGCAGCGGCACAGCTGCATCGCGGCGCAGGGTCACTGAATGATCGCCGCAAAAAATTTCAACGCCGCATTTGCGCAAAAATGCCAGAAATGCCGCATAGTATCGGGGGCTGCAGTGCGCAACGGTCACCTCTCCCCCGACACAGGCCAGCGCGGCGGCATAGGTGGCGGCGGCGATGCGGTCGGGCATGGGGGTGTAGGCCGTGCCCATCAGCGGTCTGGCCCCCTGTATGACCAGCGTGGGTGTGCCCGCGCCTTGGATATCCGCCCCGCAGCAGGTCAAAAACCGTGCCGTATCGGCTACCTCCGGCTCACAGGCAGCGCCCCGCAGCACGGTGGTGCCCACGGCACAGCAGGCGGCCATCATCAGGGTCAGCGTGGCACCGACACTGGGCAGCCGCAGCGTGAAATCCGCGCCGCGCAGCCCGTCGGCGGCACGCAGTGTTGCGGCGTCCCCCTCCAATTCGACCGCGGCACCCAGCGCGGTAAGCCCTGCCAAATGGATATCCACCGGACGCGGCCCAAGCCGACAGCCGCCGGGCAGCGGCAGACGCACCGTCCCCGTGCGGCAAAGCAGCGGGGCCAGATAAAACACCGAGCTGCGCATCGCGCCGGACAGTCGGGCAGGAATCTGCCCGCACAGCGGGGTGTCGGCGCACAGCACAAGGTCGGCTCCGCGCCGCTGCACATCAGCGCCCACGGCCCGCAGCAGGGCGATGCTGGTTTCGACATCGGCCAGGCGCGGCACACTGTGCAGCGTCACGCGCCCCCGACACAGCAAGGCGGCCGCCATCAGCGGAAGTACGCTGTTTTTTGCAGATTCCGGGCACACAGTCCCCTGCAGGGTGCGCCCGCCCGTGATGATGATAGTCTGCATACACTGCCCCCGTTACACAAAGTCATTACCCATGTATATGGGCGCGGGCTGCGGGCTATTACAAAAGCAGGGGCTGCAGCTGCACGCCGCGCCGCGCACACTCCACCGTGTCCGGCAAAAGGGTAAAATCACTTTTCAGGCTGGCCGGCTTGTGCAGGGCGTCGTCCTGCCCGAAGGGCACAAAATAGTAGTGGCGGCGCTGCAAAAGCTGCCCCAGTGCGGGGGCTGTGCCCGCCAGTGCATCGTTGCTGGACGGCGCGACCACCACCGGCTTGCCGCCCCGCAAAAGGCTTTTGGCTGCCAGTGTGACGGGCGTTGCACTGATGCCCGCCGCCAGCATCGCCATGGTGGTGCCGGTGGCAGGGGCGATGATCAGCATCTCTGCCAGATGTTTGGGGCCGAGCGGCTCGACCTGCTGCAGGGTTGTCAGCGGTTCATGCCCCGTAAGGCGGCAAAGCGTCTTGCGCAGGGCGGCGGCCGTGCCGAAGCGGGTATCCTGCACGGCCGCACTGTAACTTAAAACGGGTAAAATCGTCCAGCCGCGCTGCACCAGCACCGTGATCTGCGGCAGTACGGCATCAAAGCTGCAAAAGCTGCCGCACAGCGCAAAGGCCGCCACACGCGGGGTGTCAGGTCTTGTCATGAGGGTCGCTCCTTTCCTGCAAGAGAGCCAGTACCGTCTGGCCGATCAGCAAGCCGGCGGTTTTGGGGGCACATTTGCCGGGCAACGCAAGTGCATGTTCGGCCTGCAGACCCAGCTCCTGTGCGGCGGTAAAGTCGGTACCGCCGGGCAGGCTGGCAAGGTCCAGCACAAGCGCCCCCGGCGGCAGCAGCGCCAGACGGCTGCGGGGCAGGATCGGCGCGGGTATCGTATTGATAAGCGTTGTCTGCCTCGGCAAAATATGCTCCAGCCGGGCAAGCGGTACAGTTCCGCAGCCCGCACAGCGGGCATAGGCCAACTGCTCGGCACGGCGCGCCGCCACGGTCACCCGCCCGCCCAGAGCCAAAAGCCGCTGCGCCACGGCGGCTCCGATGCGTCCGTAGCCCAATACCAGAAACTCGCTCTCCCACACGGTGTACTGCCGCAGCCGCAAAAGCAGCTGCAGGCAGCCCTCGGCGGTGGGCACGGCGTTCAGACATTCCAGCTCCGGGCGCTCAAAATAATCGATCAGCGGCAGATACGCCTGCCGCACGGCAGCCCGCACAGGCGCACCAGGACGCCCTGCCAGCACGACGGTGCCCGGCCGTGCAGCCTGCAGGCAGCGGGCCAGTTCGTCACCGACACGGCTTTGGGACATAGGCAGCAGCAGGTATTCCGCCTGCCCTGCCCCGGAAGGATCAGTCACCCGATACCCGGCGCGGCGCAGCACTTGCCCGGCCGCGCACTGGCGGGCGTCCTGCCCGACGATGCAAATACATTTAGCCACAGCGGCCACCCCCTTGTGTTTGCGCCATACTATGCCAAGGTCGCGCCGGGCGTGAAAAAAGGAGGCACCCTTATAAAAGGTGCCTCCTGAAGGAGTTACTGCTGTTTTAAGGCGTCGCTGCGGTTCTGCCAGATCGGTTCGGGGTCGATGGCTACGCCCATCAGGCGCATCTCAGCCACCGTAATGCGGTAGGCCTTGGCCAGTTCCTGGCCCTGCTTGACCTCATCGCCGTGCTCGACCTGCAGTTCCTGCAGACCGTAGAAGATGCTCAGCAGCCCGCAGCCGTGGTCGATCACCAGCGTGTTGCCGTAGGGGTCGGGCAGCTCATCGGCCAGCATGACGCGGCCCGCCGCCGGGGCGGTAAGCATACCGCGCGCAGGCGTTTTTACAACAACATTCACGCTGGTGCGCCCACCGGTGCCGGGGTCGGTGTCGCGCTCGTCGCGGGGGCGGCCCACATACTCGGTCGTGCCGAAGGCCAGCTGTGTCGTATAGTCGGCAAGAGGCTCGGCAAAGCCGTCCTCCAGCCATTGGGGCAGTGCCGTTGCGCCGGGCAGGCAGGCCTTTACGGCGGCGGGCATGTCCTCGTCCCCGATATAGTAGGCGTTGCGCTGGCTGGCGCTGTAATAATCGACGTAGGCAAAGTCGCCGGCGGAGACAGTCAGCATCAGCGGCTTGGCAAAGCCGTCCGCCGTGACCACGACCTCATAATTGCCGGGTTCGGTGTCGCGGGCCAGGGGCAGGTAGCTGACCCAGCCGTTGGCCGTGGCCAAAAAGGCCGTGTGCGGCAGCGAGGTCTGCAGCTGCGGCTCTTTGCCGTCCAGCGTTTTGCCCACGCAGACAGCGGCCACACTGCCGGGCGTCGAGCGCGCCGGGCTGATGCGCAGCGAGGGACTGTGGCTGACGGTAAAGCTGAACAGCCGCGTTTCGGAGCCGATAACCTCGGTTTCGTCGGCGTATTCCTTTTCGCGGGTAATGACCAGTTTGGCAGTATAATTGCCGTTGGCCGTGAAGCGATAGGACGAAAAGCCTTCGGCTGTGCCTGAGTAGACCTCCTGCCCGTCGGCATCGGCGACCGTGAACGCAGTGGTGTAGTCGACAGGTGTGACGCGCAGGCGGGGGGTCAGCTCTGTGACGTCCTGCTCCAGCGCCGTGGGCTTGGAGCTGACGGTTTCTTTGTAGCTGCGGCGGAAAAGATGCCCCACAACGGGGATTTTCCAGTTATAAGCACTGACCGTGGGCGTTTGCCCCGCAAAGGTGACTTCGATCTGCGGGATCATGTCCGGCGTGGCCGAACGGTACAGCCATGCCACACCGCCGCCCGCGATGACCGCCACAAACAGCACGACCAGCAGCAGCCACTTGCTCAGACCCTTGGCGACGCTGTGCAGGATATCCAGTGCGGTCACCTCCGGCTCGTCGTCCGCATCGTACTCATCCTCGGGGGTGGGTTCCGATGTGGGTCGGGCGGCCTGTTCGTCGGCCTCGGCCTGTGCACGTTTTTCGGATTCCTCCATGATCTGCTCGATGGTAATTTGCAGTGTGCGGGTCATGTCGGCGGCGCGCTTTTCCTTGCGGGCGGCCTCCTCCGTGGCTTCCGTCGGCACGGCAGCAGCGGTTTCGGGCAGCATTGCGTCGGTTTTTTCGGGCGCTGCGTCAGGCTGCTTCGGTGCTTCTTCGGGTGCTTTGGCCGTCTCGGCGGTCGGCTTCGGCTTGGCGGCGGGCTTTTTCCTGGGCGTGGCAGCGGACTTTTTGGCCGCTGTGGTGCCGGTTTTCTTTGTCGCTTTATCGGCGGTTTTCTTTGCCGCTGTGCCGGTGGTGCTTTTCTTTCTTGTGGCGGAGGGTTTCTTCCGTGTTGTGTTGGCGGGCTTTTTCGGTGCGTCAGCGGCAGGGCTTGCCGCTGCGGCGGTATCTGCCGGTTGGCTTTGCGTTTCGGCAGGGGCGGACTTCTTATCTGCCGCGGTTTCCTGCTGTGAGCTGACCGACGGAGCCGTCAGTTTTTTCTCGTCTTCCATTTCCAAACCTTCCCCAAAATTCCCCGTTGGGAAATCATTCATACTCTCGGAATTGCAGACCGCCGCGGCCTGTCATGGCCGATTCGGGGTCCACGGTCTTGCTGCCGATGCGCAGCTCGTAATCTGTGCCGCTGTCGGCGGCGGCACCTAAAACGGTTCCTGTTTCCACATTTTGACCGACCTGTACGTCTATGGCTGCCAGTCCGTACAGATAGCTTTTTACGCCGCAGCCGTGGTCGATGACCACCGTGCCGCCGGTAAGCTGCAGGCTGCCCGCAAACAGCACCTTGCCGCTTTGCGGGGCGGTGACCTGCTCGCCGGGGGCGGGGGCATAGGCAAGGCCGGTGGCTTGTCCGACGCGGGCGCCGTTGACCATCTGTACATCGCCGTAATGCAGCTGCACCGCTGCGGCACTGGGTGCGCGGAAGGCGCCCTGCCACAATTTTTCGGCGCTGCCTGTGGTGAACAGCGGCCAGATATTGTTGCGGTATTCCTCGCCGCCCGTGCGGGTATCCTCGGCCACCGTGACGGTGTCGGTCTGGGCGGAGCTTACCGTCAGTTCCAGCTGCTGCGAAAAGTCGCCGCAGCTCAAATCCAACGTGTGTACGCCGCTTTCTGCGTTGTATGTTACGGGGATGTACCCCATGTAACCGGCCTGCGTCTTGCGGAACCATACAGTGCCGAGGTCGGTCTGCAAAGCAGGTTCGCCCTCTACCAGACCTGTCAGGGACAGGGCCACGACGCTGCCCTGCACCGCGCGGTCGGCGCTGAGCGCCACCTTGGGCTTTTGCTGCAGGGTAAAGTCCGCACAGTAGGCAGACCAGCCCTCCGGTTCAGAGGCTTCGTCCGCAACGTGCCAGACGGTCAGGGTCAGGCGGTAGGTGCCGTTGGCATCATAGGAATAGCTGTCAAACTCGGCGGCAGAGCCGCTCCACTGCACGCCGGAGGGGGCGGTCACGGTAATTTTTGCGCGGCTGACCCAGCCGGGCAATTCCAGCGCGGGAACGCCTTCACTGAAGGTTCCCAGATGCTGCACCGACAGGTTGGTCGGGCTTTGCACCTGTTTGGAAAGCCTGTCCCCCAAAACGGGGACCGTCCAGTCCCAGCCGTTGGAGGTAAGCTCTGCCCCGCCGAAAACAACCGGCTGCTGCGGCAGGTCGGCTGCACCGGCGCGGCTGTAAAAGTAGCCGACGGAACCGCCCAGGATCAACGCCAGCGTGGCGGCCACCATGACCAGCCATAAAAGGAATCTGCGCATGTTGGGATTCTCCTGTTAAAACATGCCGGGCGCAGACACGGCTGCGCCCGGCATGAATCGTTGGTATCAGAATTTGATGGCGTCCGGGTCGGTATCCTCAGCAGGTGCGGTGTCATCGTCCTGGATCTTCTCGTAGACGGTGTCCTCATCGTCGTCATAATCTTCCATATCATCACTGAACAGCAGGCGCTCGTACTCGTCCAGTTCCTTCTCACGGTGATACAGATACAACGCGGCGGCGGTCAAAGCACCGGCAGCGGCAAACATAAAGGCCAGCACGGCACCAAAGGTAGATTTCTTCATCATAGGGGGGTTCTCCCTTCGCAATAATATTACAAGGTAATTATACCCGACTTTGCCAAAATTTACAACACCGAAGATGTAAATTTTTGGTATCAATCTGCCGTTTTACAGCGCAAAATCAGGGCCACAGTGTGCGGTACGCCGCAAAGGCGTTGGGTATGGGGTAGACCTCGGCCAGTTGGTTCGGGGCGGCCCAGACATAGCCCGCAGGCAGGGGCGCAGCGGGGGCTGTCCCCTGCCAGCCGCCCAGCTGCCAGATGCGGTGGGTAAACACATGCTTGGCGGGGGGCAGGCTTTCGCCCAGCGTTGCGTGTACGCCCAGCTTTTCCAGCTCGGCCTGCAGCTGTTCGCGCGTTAAGGCGCTTTCCCATGCGGCGGGCTGCCACAGCCCGGCCAGCAGCCCCTTGGCGGGGCGGCGCTGCAAAAGCAGCCCCTGTTCGCTCGAAATCAGCGCTACCGTCACGGGGACGGTGCGTTTTTCCTTGGGGGCGGGTTTTACGGGCAGCTTGTCGGCGCGGCCCGCCGCGCAGCCTTGGCAAAGCGGCTGCAAGGGGCAGGTTTCGCAGTGCGGCGCACCGGGGATGCAGACCAGCGCGCCCAGCTCCATCAGGGCTTCGTTGTAGGCACCTGGGGTATCCTTGGGCATCTGGTCGATGACCCGCCCGGTGAACAGCCGCCTGGCGGCGGGGGTCATAATGTCGGCATCGTCGTTGTACAGCCGCGCAAAAACGCGCAGGACATTGCCGTCCACGGCGGGCACGGGCAGCCCAAAGGCGATGCTGGCAATGGCGCCGGCGGTGTAATCCCCGATACCCGGCAGGGCGCGCAGGGCGGCGTAGTCGGCAGGCAGTTCGCCGCCGTACTGCTCGCATACGATGCGCGCCGCCTTTTGCATGTTATTGACGCGGTTATAGTACCCCAGCCCTTGCCACAGCTTGCGCAGGGCGTCGGTGGGGCAGGCTGCCAGCGCCGCCGGGTCAGGCAAAGCGGCGATAAAGCGGTTGTAGTACGGCACGGCGGCGGTCATACGGGTCTGCTGCAGCATGATTTCACTGACCCAGATATGGTACGCAGAAGGCTCCTGCCGAAAGGGCAGGAGCCTTTTATTTGCGTAAAACCATTGCAGCAGCGGGGCGGCAATGGGCTGCATCAGAAGCCTCCGCAGGTGCGCGGGAACGGGATGACGTCACGGATGTTGGGGATGCCGGTAACGTACATCAGCAGGCGCTCAAAGCCCAGACCGTAACCGGCGTGCTTGACGCTGCCGTAACGGCGCAGGTCCAGATACCAGTCGTAGTCGGCGGTGTTCAGACCCAGCTCCTTCATGCGGGCTTCCAGCACGTCCAGACGCTCCTCACGCTGGGAGCCGCCGATCAGCTCACCGATGCCGGGAACCAGCATATCGGCGGCGGCAACGGTCTTGCCGTCGTCGTTCTGGCGCATGTAGAAGGCTTTGATCTCCTTCGGGTAGTCAGTGACAAAGACGGGCTTTTTGAAGATCTGCTCGGTCAGATAGCGCTCGTGCTCGGTCTGCAGATCGGTGCCCCACTCGACCTTGTACTGGAAGTTGTCGTTGTTTTTCTTCAGCAGTTCGATGGCGTCGGTGTAGGTGACGCGGGCAAAGTCGCTGTCGGCCACGAGGTTCAGGCGCTCGATCAGACCCTTGTCAAAGAACTGGTTGAAGAACGCCAGCTCATCGGGGCAGTGATCCAGCAGATAGCGGATGACATAGCGGGTCATAGCTTCGGCGGTTTCCAGATAGGTGTTCAGGTCGGCAAATGCCATTTCCGGCTCGATCATCCAGAACTCGGCGGCGTGGCGGGTGTCGTAGCTCTTTTCGGCGCGGAAGGTCGGGCCGAAGGTGTAGACGTTGCCCAGCGCCATAGCCATGGCCTCTGCCTCCAGCTGGCCGGAAACGGTCAGGTTGACGGCACGCTTGAAGAAGTCCTTGGAGTAATCGACGGCGCCGTCCTCGGTGCGGGGCAGGTCGTTGAGGTCCAGCGTGGTGACCTGGAACATCTCGCCCGCGCCCTCGCAGTCAGAGCCGGTGAAGATGGGGGTGTGCACATAGGTAAAGCCGTGCTCGTGGAAGAACTGGTGCAGGGCAAAGGCAGCCTGACCGCGCACACGGAACGCGGCGTTGAAGGTGTTGGTGCGGGGACGCAGGTGGGTCATGGTGCGCAGGTAGTCCATGCCCATCTTGTTTTTCTGCAGCGGATAGTCGCCGCCGCAGCTGCCCAGCACGGTGATTTCGTCGGCGTTAATTTCAAAGGGCTGCTTGGCGCCGGGGGTCACGACCAGTGTGCCGGTGACCTCAAAGCTGGTGTACAGACCCGCCTTGGCGATCTCAGTATAGTTGGACAGCTTGTCGGCCTGAAAAACGACCTGCACAGGCTTGTAGCAGCTGCCGTCAGACAGAGAGATAAAGCCGATATTTTTAGAATCGCGCACGGTTTTGGCCCAGCCGCAGACAGTCACCTTGGTGCCGTCGGCGGGGGTGGATTTGTACAGCGATGCAAGTTCGGTTCTTTGCATAGGTAGTCCACTCCTCATTTTTATACTTATGAATACATCCTATTATATATGGTTATTGCAAAAAAGTAAAGGGGCTGACGCGGGTTGGCGGTAGAAATCAGGAATCCGTCAGTGCGCTTACCAGTGCCATGGCGGCCAGCTCCCCTGCCCGCTTGGCCTCGGTCAGGGTATTTGCATGGCCGCCGACCTCCAGCAGCAAACACCCGACGGCAAGGTCCTGGTTATAAAAGCGGTAGCCGCACAGCACGGGGCGCGCAAGCCCCGGATACTGCGCCGCCATCTCCTGCTGCCATGCGGCGGCAAAGCGCAGGTTCAGTTTCCAGTTCGGCAGTTTGGCGGTGGTGCCGTTGTCGCACCCCGCAATCAGCATGACCTGGGCGGTGTCCTGCCCGTCGATCTGGCACAGCGGCTTGACGCGCGTGCCGTCGGAGTCCTCGATGGCGTCGCGATGCACATCCAGCACGATTTTGATGCTGGGGTATTTTTGCAGGTAGCTTTGCGCCGTGGCGCGGCTGCGGGCGTAACTTTCGGTGTAGCTGGGCGAATCGTGCAGGGTGGTGTCGTGCAATGTCGTGATGCCCGCAGCGTTCAGCACATCGGCCATCACCTGCCCCACCGCGCACATATTCAGCGCCGTATTGCGTGTGCGGGCGGTGAAATCCGGGTCAAAATACAGTTCGGGATGGGTCTGGTAGGTTTCGGTGGCGTGGGTGTGCAAAATCAGAACCTGCGGCTCGGCGCTGCCGACGTCCACCGTGAAAGGCAGGTTGGCGGTGGTCACGGCGGCCAGCAGGTCGGCGTCCGCGTGCTCGGTCATGTTGCGGATGGTGCCTGCCGCCAGCTTGACGGTGCCCGCATCGGGGGAAAGATACTCGCTGCGGATCGCCCCTGCGTTCGGCGGCGGTGTAGGTGTGGGGGTGGCAGCGGGCGTCGGGCCGGGCGTGGGCGCAGCAGGGGCAGGGGCGGCAGTCGGGACGGGGGTCGGTGCGGGGGTAGGCTGTGGGGCTTCGGCAGCGGTCGGCACGGCGGCTGCCGCAAGAACCTGCCGCGCGATTTTGCGCTGAGGCAGCTGCAAAAACGCCGCAAACCCCGCCGCCGTGCACAGCAAAAACAGGATCGTCTGCCCCACGGCGACCCATGCAAGGTGTTTTTTGGGCATGGCTGCACCCCCTTTGACCATAATTTTATGATTTTGCATCGAAAATTAGAATTATTTTTCAAAAAGGCCTTGCAAGTCGGCGCAAAACGTGGTAAGATAACTTGTACTGTTATGGGGAACCAAGGAGGTGGAACGAATGCCTAATATCAAATCTCAGAAGGACCGTGTTGTTCAGGCCAAGAAAGAGGCTATGCACAACAAGGCCATCAAGTCCAACCTGAAAACAGTGATTAAGAAGGCTGACGCTGCCATCGAAAGCAACGCTGCTGACAAAGAGACTGCCATCAAGGCTGCTGCCTCTGCACTGAACTCTGCCCAGAGCAAGGGTGTCATCCATAAGAACACCGCTGCCCGCAAGATCAGCCGCATGGCTAAGCGCGCCAACAAGGCCGCTGCTCAGTAAAATCACTTGAACAATGCCCGCCGTGAAAACGGCGGGCATTTTCATTTTTATTACGGCCATGCCGCGATTTACCGCAGCGGCACGTCGATTTCCTGCTGCATGGTAAAGCTGTAAACGGTCAGCTTGGTCACAGGGACGCTCAGGCGCTGGGCAAAGGCGCGGCGGTACAGGCGCAGCTGGCCGGCGTACTCCCGCAGGTAAAAGTCCGCATCGGTGCTGCGGTCGGTCTTGTAGTCCAGAATTTCGGCGTGGTCGTCAAACACCAGCACCAGGTCGGCAATGCCCTGCACCAGCACCTCGGCATCGGGCACATTGCTGCCGGGCACGATACGGTCGGCGGGCAGTGCGGTGATAAACGGTTCCTCGCGCAAAATCTGCCGGGCCTGTCGGATGCGCCGCCAGACGGCACTTTCAAAAAACGGCCGCACATCGTCCAGACGCAGCTTTTCGGACAAATTCTTGTCCAGAAGTTCGGCGTCGATCTGGCGCTGTACCTCGGCGGTAAGGTCGGGCGCGGGGCTGTCAAACGGCACACTTTGCATAAAGGCATGGATCGCCGTGCCGCGCTCGGCGCCCGTCAGGCCGGATTTTTGCATAAATGCCGGGCGTTCCAGCGCCACAGGCTTGGCAGCGTGGGTCACGGCGCTGACACTGACCTTGGCGGGTATCGTTTCCAGCGCGGCGCGGGGGCTGCGCCAGGCAAAGTTTTGCTGCAGACGCTGTGCAAATTCGGCATCAGGTGCGGCGAGGTCCGCCTGCACGGCTTCGACCTCGGCCTCCTGCCCCGTGTATACCCGCACAGCCAGCGGCACACGGGTGGGCAGACTGTGCGGCAGCATACCCGTAAGATCCCACAGGGCGTGGCTGTCGGGGTGCAGCAGCGCCGCCGTCATCAGCCAGGCGCCCCAGCTGCTCATGCTTTGCAGCATTTCGGGGGTTGCGGCCTCGGTCTGGGCGCAAAGTGCGGGCAGCTTGGTACCCGCCGCCGTGGCAATGGGCGCCGTGATGATCAATGCGTCCTGCGCGCGGGTCAGCGCCACATACAAAATGCGCATCTCCTCGCTGACGGTCTCTGCGCGGATGGTCTGGGTCAGTGCGGCGTAGGGCAATGTCTTGTAGCGCTTGGAGGTGCTGCCCGCCCGCATCATAACGCCGACGCCCAGTGTGCTGTGGCTGAGCACGGGGCGCACAGCGTCTGATTGGTTGAATTTGTGGGTGGTGTTTGCTACAAACACGACGGGGAATTCCAGCCCTTTGGAGCGATGCACCGTCATAATCGAGACACAGCCCGGGCGGGTCTGCCCGGCAGGGCTTAACACCAGCCCCTTGCCGCGTTTGGCGGATTCCATGGCGCGGCACAGTGCCGAAAGCCCGCTGCGCCCCGCCCCGGCAGCCCAGCCGGTAAAGGCCAGCAGATCCTCGCGGCAGCGCGGGCCTTCGGGCAGGGTGCCCACGGCAGCCAGATACCCCGTGCGCGCCAGCAGTTCCTCCAGCAGGCGGTCGATCGGCAGTGTGCGGGCCAGGCGGCGGTACTCCTGCAGGGCTTCGACAAAGGGGGCAAAGCGCTCTCCCCCGCTGTACAGGACGGCGGCATACAGGCTACCCTTGGGGCAGCGGGCGCGCAGGGCCACCAGGTCGTCGGGCGTATAGGGGAACATCGGGCTTAGCAAAACCGAGGCCAGTGGGATATCCTGCGCGGGGTTATCCAGCACCTGCAAAAGCGCCGCAAAGGGGCGGATGGCAGGTGTATCCAAAATATCGGACGATGTATCGGCAAACACGGGGATGCCGTGCTTTCGTAGGGCGGCCTCGTAGGCGGTAAAATCCTTGCGTCCGCGCAAGAGGATACAAAAATCCTCGTAGGTACAGGGGCGTGTGCCCTGCTTGCAGCGCACGGCAAAGCCCGCGTCCACCATCTCGGCAATGCGGCGGGCTATCTGCTCGGCGTCCTGCTCGACAGTGCCGACGGTCACATCCAGCTCGCAGAAACCGGGGTAGTCGGGGTTGGGCAGCCCCACCACAAGGCGCTGGCCGTCGCCGTACTCGACACCGCCGACCTGCTCGGAAAACAGCACCGAGAAGAAGTAGTTGATGCCGTCAATGACGCGGGGCGCAGAACGAAAGTTGCGGTCCAGGCTCAGCGTCGATGCCAGCGGCGCGGGCTGCGGGTACGGCAGCCAGACCTGCTGTTTTTCGATGAACACCTCGGGCGCGGCCTGCCGGAAGCGATAAATGCTCTGCTTGATGTCTCCCACAAAAAACAGGTTGTCCGCCTCGGTGTGGGCCAAGGCAAAGTAGATAGCGTCCTGCAGGGCATTGGTGTCCTGATATTCGTCCACCAAAATGGCGGCATAGCGCCCGCTGACAACACGGCACAGCGCGGTGCGGCGGTTTTCGCCGTCCACCAGCAGATCCAGCGTCAAGTGCTCGTAATCGGCGTAGTCCAGCTTTTTTTCGGCGCATTTGGCGGCAAAGCATTTTTCGGAAAACAAACGGGTCACCCGCACAAGGGCTGCCACCAGCGGCGCGGCTTTTTCGCGGTCCTGCTGCCATTGCAGCGCCGTGCACAGGATACAGTCGGTGCGCAGGGCGGCCAGCTGCTTTTTGGCGCGGTCGCGCAGTTCAGACACAGCCAGCGCCGTGGCGTTGGATTCCTTGCCGCCCTTGATGCGCCCTGCCTTGCGGTTGGCACCGGCGGTGTCGTCCAGCTCTGCAACGATGGCGTCCCAGTCGTCGGATTCCAGTTTTTTGCAGATGCGCCCCGCGCGGTCGGCATCGTCCTGCAAAACGCCGCTGTATGCGGTTTGGGCCGCATCGTCACGGGTGGCCAGGGTGGCGGCGGTCAAAAGCATCCGCCGGGCGTCTTTGGCGCGTTGGTACGCAATTTTTAACAGTTCGCGTCCCCAGGGGGTATCCTGCGGGGCGGCGTCGTTCTGCCAGCTTTCGGCGAAGTTCTGCAGCGCCCTGTCGGGGTGGGGCAGCGCGCGCACAAAGCGGTACAGCTCCAGCACGGTCTCGCCGGCGGTGGCATCGCTGCGGCCGCGGTCAAACAAATCGGCGTAGGCGCGGAAATCCGCATCCTGATAGGCGGTTTCCAGCACCTCGGCCAGCGTTTCCTGCTCTATGCGGGCCAGGTCAGCCTCCTCGGCGGTTTCAAAGTCCGGCGGTATGTCCAGCGCGGCAAAGTTTTGCTGCACAAAGTGCAGGCAGAAGGCGTCCACCGTGCCGATGGAGGCCCGCTGCAGCAGCATCTGCTGGCGGCGCAGGCGGGCGTTTTCGGGGTGGGCGCGCACCTCTTCCCCCAGGCGGGCGGCGATGTCGCCGCGCAGCTTGGCGGCGGCAGCGTTGGTAAAGGTCACGATCAGCAGCTGATCGGCTTCTATGGGGTGGTTTGGGTCGGTGATAAGCCCTACCACCCGTTCAACCAGAACGCGCGTCTTGCCGGAGCCCGCTGCGGCGGACACCAGCAGACTGCCGCCGCGGGCCTCAACGGCGGCCTGTTGGGCGGGGGTAAATTGGATATCGGGCATAGAAATACCTCTTATTCAAACAAATCTTGCGGGATTTTTGGCTCGCGCTCGTTTTGGCCGTCGGTGTGGCCGCAGACAGCGCGGAAATCACAGTACTGGCAGGGCGATTTTGCGCCGCCCAGCGGCAGGGCGTCCACCTTGCCGCCGTACAGATCGTCCGCCATGGCGGTCAGCAGCGTGTCGAGATGCGCGCGGATCTTGTCCAGCTTGTCGCGGTCGGCCAGCGAATTTTTGGCGTTCAGGGGCTTACCGGTCTTGGCGCTGAAGTTGATGGGCGCAAACTCGCCGGTGGCGCGGGTGTCCATGGCGCGGTAGACGCTCTCGTTATCCAGCAAAAGCCCGTTCATCGGGTAGGTGGGCAGCAGGCTGCCGTCCTGCTCGTCCGCCTCGGTGCGGGTAATGCTTTCCTGTGCGGGGTCGGCCAGCAGGTATTCGATGCCCGCCGCCTGTGCGTTCGGGAACAAATTGCCTGCGTTGCGTTCCAGCGTAAAAAGATAGATCAGCATCTGGCAGTCCAGGCCGCAGTAGACCTCTTTTAAGGCAAAATTCTTGCCGCCGGTCTTGTAGTCCACCACGCGCAGGTAGGTCGTTTCCCCCAGCTGCATGGCGTCCACGCGGTCCACAGTGCCTACCACGCGCACAGTATGCCCACCCATGGCTTCCAGCTCCACAGGCGGCACGGTGGGGGTGCCGTCATCGCGGTCGTTGATGCGCAGCTCAAACGCCACAGGCTTAAAGCCGGACTGGCGGAAATCCCGCTGCAAAAAGCCCAGCAGCCCCACCAGATTGCGCCGGATGCGCTGCACCAGATACTGCATACGCACCGTCATACCCGGTAGGTTGGCGTCGATATATTCCTGCACCAGTGCGTCCACCAGGGTTTCCAATTCCTCGGCAGAAAGTTCGGTAAAGCCCTCGCCTTGGCGGCGCAGGGCGTTTTCCAGCACCCAGTGGGTCAGCGTACCGCTGATGTTGGGGGCAAGTTCTGCTTTTTTGCGCGGTGCAGCGCCCAACACATACTGCATAAAATAGCTGAAGGGGCAAAGCTGGTACCGCTCAAATTTGGTGGGGCTGACCCGCAGGCTTTTGCCCAGCACGGTTTCCAGCGCGGCGGTGTCCACCACCGTAAAGCCGCCGGCCCCGATGGCGCGGTGCACGGCGTCAAAGCCGTGGGTAGCGGCGGGGGTCTCTTTCAGCACCTGCAGGATAGCGGCGCACACACCTCCCTGCTCAGGCTGTTGGCACAGGCTGCTGTACAGATCCAGCGCGGCGGTGGGTGCCGCTGCCATGTCCGCAGCCGAGGGCGTGTAGGGCGGCACCTGCAAAAGCGTAAGTACAGGCAAAAGTGCGGCGCTGGCGGGGGCGGTGTCTTGCCCGTGGGCGGCGGCGGGCCAGCTCAGCCACAGGTAGCGGCGCGCCACGGTCAGCGCTTTGTAAAAGCAGATGCCCTCACGAAGCAGTTTGTTTTCAAAGCAGTCGGGCAGGTCGGCGCCCTCGCGCATCATGATATCGCGATCGGCGTGGTTCAAAAGGCCGCGGTCGCCGGGCGTCTGAGGGAACTCTCCTTCGGTAAGGCCCACAACAAACACGGCGTCGGTTTCCGGCAGGCGCATACGCCCCGCAGAGGTCACAATGACGCTGTCCAGGCTTTGCGGGATATGACCCATGTCGGTGGTGCGCAGCAGCAGGGTGAACAGCTCGGCGTAATCGGCGGGGGCAAAGACCTCGTCCCCCAGAAGCAGCGCCAGCTGGTTGAGCAGCCGCATCACAACGTTCCATTCACGCAGGGCCTCGTCGGCTTCCGGCAGGCGTCCGGCGGCGCGCAGGTCTGCTGCCAGCTCGTTCAGAGAGTCCTCGGCCCCCAGTGCCTGCAGAAATATAAAAATCTGTTTGGTCAGCTCGGCGGCGGAGGCTCCTTTTGCCTTGGCGGCAAATTCCTGTGCCGTGGGGACAATGGCGGCGCGGGCGGTTTCGGCGTCGGCCAAAACCTGCTGCTCCTGCTCGGTCTCCATGCCGTCATAGCCCGCGGCGCTGCGGGTGAAGGGGCGGCGCCAGTCCTCGGCGGAAAGTCCCCAGGTATAGGTGTAGTTTTCCAGCGCGCAGAGCACCCGCTCCGGCAGGTGCACCAGCCCTGTTTTTATCAGGCGCTGTACCGTGCGGCTGCCAAGGCCCATGCGCAAAATGTCCAGCGCGGCAAACACGGCCTGTGCGGGGGCGGTGTTTTCGGGGGTGGTGGCGTCGTCACAGAAGAGCGGGATATTTTGCAGCCGAAATTCGTACCGCAGCGCCGCCAGATACCGTGTGGTGTCGCGGCAGATAACGGCCATGCGGTGGTAGGGTGTGCCCTGCCGTGCGCGGGCGGCAATCTCGGCCGCCACGGCCTTGGCCTCGGCCTGGCGGGTGGGCGCGGCGCAGTAGGTGATCTGCGCGGGGGCATCGGCGGGCAGGGGTTCGGGGGTGTAGGTGGGATCGGCCAGCAGCAGGTTCAGTTCGGCCAGGGCGGGGGCATCGGCATGGCGCAGATCGTCGCGCAGGATCTCGGTGTGTACGTCCACCCCTGCGTCAGCGGCCATGCGGCGCAGGGTGGCCGCCACCTTTTTGGCACCGCTGAATAGCCCCAGACCGTGGTCGGGGTCGGTTTCCCCGTCGCAGCAAAGGCAGACGGTCACATCCGCCGTCGGCAGCATGGCCGCCAGCAGGGCGCGTTTGGGGGCGTTGAAGGTATCAAACTCATCGACAAACACGGCGCGCCCGGCAAAAAAGTCCGGCTGCAAACGCTCCGCCGCCAGCTGCTGGCGGTCGGTGGGATCCATGACGCTCTGCCCCAAAAGCGATTCATACGCACCATAAATAAGCGCCAGTTCGTCGATTTTCTCTTGGTCCATGCCCGGCACGGCGGCGTAGGCAGCCAGTGCATCGGGGGTGATGCCGGCGCTTTTCATCTCACCGATGGTCTGCGCCGCCTTCTCGCAGAAGGCGGCGGATTTGCGCTGGCGGCTGTAATACACCACCTTGTCCAGCAGGCTGTCCACGGCGCGGCGCACCAGCAGGGCACGCCCGGCTTCGTCCAGTGTCTGCACGGCGGCACCGCCGTAGCGGCGCAAAATCGTTTCCGCCAGCGAGGTAAAGGAGTAGCTTTCCACATAGGCGGACAGGCTGTCCCCCAGTGTACGGTACAAAAGCCCCTCGGTGGAGGAGGTGAACTGTTCCGGCACGATCAGCAGGCTGTGTTCGCCGCGCTCGGCGCGGGCGCGCAGCTCTGCCAGCATACGGTAGGATTTACCGCTGCCGGAGGTGCCAAGCAATAAGGTGAGCATAGTGTGTACCTGTTCCTTTATATTTAACGGTGCAGCGCCTTTTGTAAGGCGTCCCACGCGGCCAGCCGCACCTGATAGCGGCCAAACACCAGCGCGTTTTGCGCGCCTGTGGCATAGTGCGGTGTTGCCCCTGCCACACACAGCGCCGGGTACACCACGCAGAACCAGTTGTGCCCGTCTGCCCGGCCCAGCTCCACACGCAGGGCGGTATACTGCCCTGCAGGCAGGGCAAAGGTGCCGTAGTCCCTGGCGTCAAAATGGCAGTGTTCCAACTGCAGCTGCACGGTTTGCCCGCTGTGGGCTTTGCGCAGGGCGGCTTGCGCGGCGCTTTGCAGCCGGGGCAGATTGGCTTGCAGTATGTCGGCGGCGGCTTGCGCGTCGGGGGCTGCGGCCAGCGCAGCGGGCAGGGCGTCCAGAACGGCGTCCCGCACCTGCAATTTCAGCAGCTGGTCGGGCAAGGTATCGCTGTTGGCCAAAATATGCAGCCGCACGGTATCGCGGCAGACCTGCTGCGCCGCAAATGCATGCCCAAGGGCCGCCAAAACGGTAAGTACAAAGGCCGCCGCCAGAATCCGGTTTGCCACTCTTTTGCGCTGTACAGTAAAAAACATCGCCAACCCTCCCTTGACTACAAACAGTATGGGATAAGGGTGGGCGATGTATACAAATTTTTAACCCAAAGTGCGCACGGCGGTCACGCGCGGGCCGCCCGTGGTGGGGCGGCAGACATAGACCTGCCTGTAGCTTTTGCGCAGCACGGCGGCAGCGGCCCGCGCCTGCGCATCGTCGGCAAAAATGCCGAACACGGCGGCACCGCTGCCGGTCATCTGGGCGGTAATGGCACCGTTGGCGCGCAGAATCTCGCAGATGGCAGGCGTTTCCACCGCACCGGAGCAGTGCTCCAGGGCGTTGCCTGCGGCGGCGCAGACGGCAGCCAGATCGTTTTTACGGATCGCCTGTTCCTGCGCTTCGCAGTCGGGGTGCACAGGGCTGCCCATGGTATCATAGCGGGCGAAGGCTTCGGGGGTCGAGACGCCCACGCTGGGCATGACCACCACAAAGCGGCAGTCCGGGCAGGGCGGCAGGGCTTTCATCAAATCGCCCACACCGCGCACGCGGCAGGTGCCGCCCAGCAGGGCAAAGGGCACATCGGCCCCGATGCCCGCACCGATGGCACACAGCTCGCTCATGGACAGCCTGGCGCCGTACAGCTCGTTCAGCCCCACCAGCACACCGGCGGCGTCGGCACTGCCGCCCGCCATGCCGGCGCGCACGGGCACGCGTTTATAAACGTTCATATCCACACCGGCCAGCAGCCCCGTGTAGTCAAAAAAGGCAAGGGCGGCCTTGACGGCAGTGTTTTTGTCGTTGGCAGGCACAAAACTGCCGGGCAGAGCCAGACGCAGGTCGCGGCTTGTCCTCAGCGTGATTTTTTCATACAGGTCAATGGTCTGCATGACCATGTCCAAATCGTGGTAGCCGTTGGGCAGGGTGCCCACCACATCCAGCGAAAGATTCAGCTTGGCGGGGGCCAGCACGGTCACGGAACGTTTTTGCATAGTTTACTCCTTCAGCCAGCCGTTTTCCTGCAAAAAGGCGCGGATGCGGCGCATGGCAGTTTGCAGGTGGTCCACGCTGTACGCATAGCTGATGCGGGCGTAGCCGTCGCCGCAGGCACCGAATGCAGAGCCGGGAATGATGGCAACTTCTTTTTCCTTTAACAGGCGCTCGCAGAATTCCTCGCTGCTCAGGCCGCTGATCTGGATGGACGGAAACACATAAAATGCCCCGCGCGGCTCAAAGCAGGTAAGCCCCATGTCGTTGAGCGATTTCACCACATAGCGGCGGCGGCGGTTGTATTCGTCGCGCATCATCTCGATCTGGTCGTCGCACTGGCGCAGCGCGGTGATGGCCGCAAACTGGCTGGTGGTCGGCGCGGACATGATGCAGCTTTGGTGGATCTTGGTCATGACCTTGATGATGGGCACAGGCCCGGCCGCATAACCCAGCCGCCAGCCTGTCATGGCGTAAGATTTGGAGAAACCGTTGACCACGATGGTGCGCTCGGCCATGTCGGGCAGCGACGCAAAGGACACATGGCGGTCGAGACCGTAGGTCAGCTCGGAGTAAATTTCGTCCGAAAGCACCAGAATATCGGTGCCGCGCAGCACCTCTGCGATGGATTCCATGTCGGCAGTGCTCATCACAGCGCCTGTGGGGTTGTTGGGGTAAGGGAAAATCAGCAGCTTGGTGCGCGGGGTGATGGCTGCCTTGAGCTGCTCGGCCGTCAGGCGGAACTCATCCTCGGCGCGGGTGGCAATGTGCACAGGCACGCCGCCCACCAGCTGGGTGATCGGTTCGTAGCAGACAAAGCAGGGTTCGGGAATGATGACCTCATCCCCCGGCTTGACCAGCGCGCGGATAGCCAGGTCGATGGCTTCGCTGCCGCCGACCGTGACCAGCACATTTTGCGGTTCATAGTGCAGCTCAAAGCGGCGGGCAAGGTAGTTGCAGACCTCGGCGCGCAGTTCTTTTAACCCTGCGTTGGCGGTGTACTTGGTACGGCCCTGTTCCAGGCTGCGGATACCGGCGTCGCGGACGCTCCACGGGGTCTTGAAGTCCGGCTCGCCCACGCCCAGCGAGATGCAGTGCGGCATATCGGCAGCCAGGTCAAAGAACTTGCGGATGCCCGACGGACGCATCTGTTTGGCAGCCGGTGAAAGCAATTCGTCGTAGTTCATCACAGTACGGTACACTCTCTTTCATCGGGTTCTTCTTCGAGGTACAGGCGGCCGCTGCGCTTGTAGGGGCGCAGTACAAAGCTGGTGGCTGTGGAGATCACGTCGTCCAGCGGGGACAGGCGCTTGGCCACAAAGATGGCGATTTCCTGAAAGCTATGGCCCTTGATGATGACCTGCAAGTCGTAGCTGCCGCTCATCAGCAGCACAGTATCGACCTCATCAAACTGGGCGATGGTCATGCCAATATCGTCAAAACCGCGGGCCTTATGGGGGGTCACACGCAGCTCAATGACAGCCTCGACCTGATTGATGCCGGCGCGTTCCCAGTCGACCAGCGTTTCAAAGCCGCGGATAAAGCCCTTGGCGGCGGCGTCATCCATCATAGCGGCGATCTCGGTGGGGGTCTTATCCATCATGGCGGCGATATCTTCAATCGGCATACGGGCGTTTCTTTCCAAAATACGGAGCAATTCTTCCATCATGCACACCTCTCTCTATGGGCGGCGGACGCAAAAGGCGCCGCCGTATACGAATACAGTATAAGTATACCATAGCCGCCGGAAATTGCAAAGGTTTTTTGAAAACCGGCAACGAAACCGGCAACGCAAAAGCCCTCCCTGTAGGGGGAGGGCTTGACGTGTCAAAGAACACATTCTTGGTCTATGGGATGTGTAGGGGCGACCATCGGTCGCCCGCCAACTTGGCGCAGCATCGCGTTTTCCGCGGTGGTTTCTTACAAGGCAATCGGGTACGGGCGAGCGATGCTCGCCCCTATAAGAGCGTTTACGCTCAGCTTGTAGAAAAAGTCTGTTACCAGAAGATTTGTAGGGATGGGCCTTGACCCATCCGCACATCTGGCCGCGCGCAGCGCATAAAATCGCGCCGGAAGGCGCGCGGTTTTCTCGCTACGTCGTACTTTTGGCACGGCGGCACGGAACGGTCAAGACCGTTCCCTACAAACCAAACGAAAGGTTGCAATCATCCCGTTAGGTTTATCGACAGTCTGAGCTTTTACGCCTTCTTTTTATTTTTCTGCTTACAGTGTTTGCGCAAAAGCAGCAACAGCACGACCGCCACGGCGGCTCCGATGCCCGCGATGAGCAGTCGGCTGCCGCTGACGGGGTTTTCCGTCACCGCAAAGGCTGTGGCATCGGCGGGTGCGGTAAATTTCAGGTAGCTGCCGTCCGTTTGTGCGTCCCATGCCTGCCAGCCGTCGGCGGTTTTCAGCCACAGCTGCAGCGTGTCGGGGTCGTGCGGGGCCAGATAGCGCACCGTGTGCGCTATCTCGTCCTGCACGGGCAGTAGCCAGCTTTCCAGCGTGCCGGGCTGCGGATTTTCCTCGCAGGGCTGCAGGGTCAACTTGTCGTTGGAGTCAAAGCTGCCCTCCACCAACAGCAGGGCACGGCCATCGCGCTGCTGCTCGCTTTGCAGAACGCTCGTCTTATCGCTGTATTCGGCTTCTACTACGGCATCAAAGGTCAGGTTGGTCAAATCCACGTCCGACCAGGTGCCCCAGCTGCCGTCCTGCTGCGGAACTTCCGGATACTGCTCTGCAGAAAAGCTGCCGCCGTAGTCCAGCGTGAACTCCGCCACGCAGTTGCCCTTGGCATTGAAATGCACGGTGATTTTCTTAAACGCGCCGGGCAGGTTTTCCTGGGCAGCGAACGCATCAAAGGGCAGCGGGGCGGCAATGTCGGCATAGCTTACGCCGTCCAAACCGGCCACGCCCTCGTCCACAAAGGTGTTGCCTGTGATATTGCCCGAGCGCGGGTCGTCCACCGTGCCGGCGATCGCGCCGAGCTGCTCGGTACCTGCATCTATAACGACCATGGCACGGCAGGTGTCGATGTCGTAGCCGCTGCCCGCAATGCCGCCCACCTGCTTGGCACCGGCCAAGCGGCATTTGGCGCCGCTTTCGCGGATGGTAGCCTTGCTGGTTCCCGCAATGCCGCCCACACAGGTGGCGTCCGCTGCGGTCACATTGCCGTAGTTCCAGCTGGACAGCACGGAACCCATTTCCATGTTGCCGACGATGCCGCCGACGCCTTGTTTTTTGCCGGTGATTTCGCCGTAGTTGGCGCAGCCGCGAATGACCACACGGGATTTCAGCTTAAAGTTCATCGAATCGCTGCCCGCCGTATGGAAATCGTCCTCGGGGTCCAGGTCGTTCTCGCGTGCCATGGCACCTGTAATGCCGCCCGCGTTGATGTCGGCGTCCACCGTGCCGTGGTTGACGCAGTAGGAGACCTTGCCGGTGGTGTCCTGCTCGGTGTCGGTATCGGACACATCGCTGAACAGGTCATCGGGGTCAGCGGTGTTGTCCCCTGCCCCGGCCAGTGTGTTGCCGATCTTGTTCATCTGCTTGGTGATGGCGCGCACATCGTTGATGAGCGTCTGCGAGTTGCTGCTGCCGCTGCTGTTGAGCGCGGCGATGGTGTTGGCCACCGAGTTGAGGGTGCCGCTTAAATCATTTTTGCTGGCAGTGATGGCGTCGCGGTCGGTCACCTCAACGGTGGGCACCGTGACCTGCATCGAGTCCGGCAGGGCGTTGCCCAAATCGTTCCAGATGCTCTGGTCGCCCAGCGTGGAGAAATCGGGGTCCACGATGCCCAAGCTCGGTGTGGCGTTCTCACTGTCCGAGTCGGAGGTGTCGCCGCCCAATTCTCCCAACGTGGAAAAATCCGGGTCTACGATGCCGACACTCGGCGTGGCCTCGTCCGACTGCGGGTCGGGCTGACCGTGAACGACGCGATCCTCCCCGCTCTCGGCGGCAGACTCGACGGCGGGCGCTTCCGTATCGGATTCGGGGGTCGGTTCCGGCGTGGGTTCCGAAGCGGGTTCCACCACAGATTCCGAGGCAGATTGCGGCGCAGACGCCGCCGCAGATTCAGAGGTCGATTCCGGCGCTGACGCTGCCGCAGATTCGGGGGCAGATTCCGGCGTCGGGGTAGGTGTCGGAGTAGGCGTCGGGACGTTCTCGTCAGGGGTCTCGGTTGCCTGCGGCGTAGGCTCTGGCGTCGGTGTGGGGGTCGGTTCTGCGTCAGAGTCACCCTTCAGGCTGTTTTTCAGCTCGCTCAAATCCACCGTTGTGTCTGTCTGGCCGAGGGTCACATTGTCCGCCGTGGTCTGCAGCAGGCGTTCCAGTGCGGTGCGGGCATTGGTGACGTTGCTTTGCAGCACGTTCAGCTGGGCGCTGGCATCGCTGGCGGCTGCGTTGGCATCGTCACAGGCGTGATCCACCAGTGTCTGCAGCTCGTCCAGCTGCTCGCCCAGAATTTGCAGCGTATCCTTTTCGTATTCCAGAATACTGTTCGGCTCCATCTGGCCGACAATGCCGCCGGCCTCCTTGCGGGCGTATACGGTACCGTAGTTGGTGCAGGCCGTGACATAGCCGGTCTGGCTGCCCACGATGCCGCCCACATTGTAGCCCATGTGCTGGTAGCCCACCGTGCCCAGGTTCTGGCAGTTTTTGACCACACCGGCACTGCTGCCTGCCACACCGCCGATATCGGTGATGTCAGCGACATTTTCTGTGCCGATAAGATCCTTCATGGTCAGGGAGGAAATGTCGATCTCGTTCTGTTCGACCTGGGTGTTGACACCGGCCTTGTTGACGCAGCTGGCGATAACGCCGTGGTTGTCGCCCACAATGCCGCCCACAAAGTGCGCGCCGTACACACTGCCTGTGACCGAGCAGCTTTCGACCGTGCCGCCGGCCAGGTTTTCGCCTGCGATGCCGCCCACCTTGGACACACCGCTGGACACACCCACAAAGCTGCAATTTTTCACTGTGCCGGCATTGCTGCCGACGACGCTGCCGACGCTGCGGCGGCTGCCTTCGGGCATGGCGCGGCCCTCCAGCTTGAGGTTCTGCACAACGGCATCGGAATCCAGATAGCGGAAGAAGCCCACGACCGAGCCGTCCTGCACCAGGTTCAGGTTGCTGATGGTATGCCCCTGACCGTCAAAGGTGCCGTTGAAAATGGGGATACCCGCAAACCCCTGCCCTACCAGATCCAGATCGGTCTCCAGCAGGACGGTGCGGTTGGTGCTGTAGGTGTCCAGGCTGCAATCCTTGGCAAGCTGCAAAAGCTCGTCCACCGTCGTGATATGCACGGTGGGCTTTTCCTCCGGCAACGGCTCGGCATCATCGGCAAAAACCGGCAGTGCAAGGCCGACCGACAGTGCCAGTGCGGTAAAGCCCGCCGCAAGGCGGCGCATCAGATCGTTTTTCATTGTTTGCCGCCTCCTTCGGTGGTGCCGTTGGTTTCGTTGGATTCTGCCTCGGTCACGCTGCCCTCGGTCAGGTACATGTCGGGCTGCGTCACATCGACCTCGGTGCCCGTGGAAATGGCCGCATTGAACTGACCGTGCAGCACACCCTTGATGTCGGCGTCCACCACGCCGTTGATGTAGCCGCGCACGCGTCCGTTGATGTGCATCGTACCGCTGACATTGCGGGTCGCCCCGGCAATGCCCTTCATCTCAAAGCTGGTGCGCTCGATGATGACATCGCCCAGCACCAAAATCTGCGGCAGCACGAACAGGACCAGAATGATGGAAACAATGGTGCCACGGCCCAGACATTGACCGATGGCGGCAATGACGGGGTTGGTGGTCAATTTGCTGATCAGCACACCCGCCGACGCCAGAATGGAGCCGGAGGTGAAAATCGTCGGGAAGGACTCGTTCAGCGCGGTGACGATGGCGTCCTTATGGTGCATGACCTTTTTCAGGTCGGTGTAGTGGCTGGAAATCACGATGGCGTAGTCGATGTTGGCGCCCATCTGAATGGAGTTGACGATCAGATAGCCCAGGAAGTACAGCGGAGAGTCCTGCAGATACGGCACCGAGAAGTTGATCCAGATACTGCCCTGAATGACAAAGATCAGCAGCACGGGCAGACCGGCGGACTTAAAGGTGAACAGCAGAACCAGAATGACGAACAGGGCGCTCAGCACACTGATGAGCAGGTTGTCCTCGCCAAAGGAGCTGGACAGGTCCATAGCGCTGGTGGAGTTGCCCACAATATAGGCGTCCTCAGGGTAATATTTAGCCACGATATCGTGCATTTTGTCCAGGAAGGCAAAGGTTTCGTCGCTTTCCTCGGGGACGCTCAGGTAAGCGACCAAGCGGCTGTACTTTTCGGCCTGCAGCTGGACCTGCGCCTTGTCCAACTGGGCAAACAGGTCGTCCAGCGTGTCCTGCACATCGCCGCTAAGGGTTACGTTGCCGTCGTGCATTTCCTGCTCCAGAAACTTGAACATATCGTAGATGGGCACCTTGTAGTTACCCAGACCGTTGATGAACTCGCCGTACTGGTCGTGGTTGATGGCGTAAGCCCCATACAGGGTCTTGGCGACCTCGTAGTCCAGACCTGCCATCTCCGCCAGCTGGCGGGGGGTCACGGCGTCGGTCAGCATATAGCCGTCCATGGCCTCAATGTTGGCCAGGCCCATGGTGGACTTGACCTCGGAGCAGTTTTCCAGCTCCTGCAAAATTTTGCCCTCGTTCTCATAGCTGCCGGAGGGCACGATGACGGCCACCATGTTGGAGGTGCCGAACTCGCCCTTGATTTTCTGGTAGGCGATCTGGCTCTCGCTCTGCTTGGCGGTGACCAGATCGGTATAGGTGTAGCAGTAGGGGCACTTGTTGGCAAAGACGGCGGCGGCAATGACGATGACCGCAAAGATAGGCGGCACGACATACCGCGTTTTTACGTCAAATTTGCCGACGGCTGTGATTTTGGGAATCAGGTTTTTGTGGCGGGTCTTGTCGATCAAACGGCTGAACAGCACCAGCAGACCCGGCATCAGGGTGAACACGGCCAGCATACTGAACAAGATGGCCTTGATCAGCACCACGGCAAGGTCACGACCGATGCCGAAGTGCATAAAGCCCAGCGCGGCCAGACCGCTGATGGTCGTCAGCGAGGAGGAGGAAATCTCCGGGATAGCCTTGGACAAGGCGGCAATGCAAGCCTCGCGGGTGTCCATTGTTTCGTGCTCGTCGCTGAAGCGGTGGCACAGAATAATGGCGTAGTCGATGGCCAGTGCCAGCTGCAAAATCACCGTGACCGAGTTGGAGATAAAGCTGATGGTGCCGCACAAAAAGTTTGTGCCCATGTTCAAAAGGGCAGCCGCGCCGAAGGTCATAATCAGAACCGGCACCTCGGCGTAGGAGCGGGAAGTCAGCGTCAGCACGACCACAATGATGATGGCGGCAATGACGACGATGACGCTCATCTCCGCCTGCAGGTCGGCGGAGGTATCCACGCCCACCTGCGTGTCAACGTAGGTGTCGTAATCTGCCAGCGCGTCGCGAATATCCTGCATGGCGGTCTTGGCGCGCTCGTCGTCCTCCTCGGCGTCAAAGCTGACCGAGTAGAGCGCCGATGCATCGGCGTAGTGATCCTTGGTGGCATCAAATTCCACGGTATCCACGCCGTCAATGTCCTCAATGACCTCCTGCAGGTCCAGCGCGGTGTCGTAGCTGATGTTGGACACCATGACGCGCGCCGAGCCGTAGGTGATAAAGTTGTCGTTCATCACGGTCAGGCCCTGACGGGTCTCGGTGGAGTCGGGCAGGTAGGTGGTGATATCGTTTTCCACCTTGACCCAGCCAGTCGCAACAGCGCTGAAAATCAAGGCAAATATGTACAATAAGAAAAACAGATTGCGTTTATCGACGATAAGCGCCGCCAGCTTTTCCATGGCATTGCCTTTCGGCTTTTGGTTTTCCAAAGAAAGATGCCTCCCTTTTGGGTTCAGTCCCCTACTATGATAATTTTATTATACAAGCCTTGCGCCGGTTATACCAGATACAAAAAGGATTTTCTGTACAAATTTTACCCGTTAAACTTGTGCATATCGCGCAATAAAAAACACCGTGCGGTGTTAAACCACACGGTGTTAAAAAGCGTTGATAAGCTAAAATTACTTCAGCTCGATCTTGGCGCCCAGCTCTTCCAGCTTCTTCTTGATGTCCTCAGCGTCAGCCTTGGAAGCCTGCTCCTTCAGCTTGGCGTTGGGGGTCTCAACGAGCTTCTTGGCCTCCATCAGGGAAGCGCCGGTCAGCTCCTTAACGGTCTTGATGACCTGCATCTTGTTGGCGCCAACGTCAGCCAGGATGACGTCGAACTCGGTCTTCTCTTCCTCAGCGGGAGCAGCAGCACCGGCAGCAGCGGGAGCAGCGGCGGCAACGGCGGAAACGCCGAATTCCTCGCAGATGGTATCAACGAGCTCTTTGAGCTCCAGAACAGTCATAGTCTTGACAGACTCGACAATGGCAGTGATCTTCTCAGAAGCCATGGTAGTTACCTCCATAAATTTTAATGTTGTTATGCGGCGCGGTTTGTTGAAAAGCGCTGCGCCTGTGCGCTTATGCCGCGTGACCTAAAAAACTTAGGCAGCGGTTTCGTCCTGCTTGTCGACGATACCCTGCAGGGCAACGGCCAGACCACCAACGATACCGTTGAGGCTGCCGGCCAGCATGGAGAGCAGGCCTTCGCGGTTGGGCATGGTAGACAGGCTCTTGACACCTGCAGCATCCATGACGACGCCGTCGCAGAAGCCGCCCTTGACAACAAAGCGCTTGGACTTGTCGGCGTCAGCAAACTTGCACAGGATGCGAGCAGCAGCAGCCGGATCCTCGGCGGACAGAGCAATGGCGGTGTCACCCTTGAAGTACTCGGTCAGACCCTCGTACTGGGTGCCCTTAACAGCCAGACGCAGCATGGAGTTCTTGACTACCATGTAATGGACGCCGGCCTCGCGCAGCTCCTTACGCAGCTTGGTGTCATCAGAAACGCTGATGCCGTTGTAAGCAACGACAACACCGGCCAGAGAGGCCTCGATCTTAGCGTTCAGGTCGGCAACAAGAGCCTTCTTGGATTCCAGAATCTTTGCACTGGGCATTTGAATTTCACCTCGTTCCACTTACAGATTGGTTTCGGTAAGCGGCTTTTTTGTGATATTACAGAAAAAAGCCCCTTTCCCGTCGCCGGGAAAAGGGCTTGAAAGCATAGCAATCAAACGCACGTTTCTCGGCAGGTGGGTTTTCCCCGTTATGCCTTACGGCACCTGCTGTCTTAAAAACAGCTTAATTAGTATAGCACAAGAATGTGCGTTTGTCAAGCACTTTCAGGAAAAATCCTGAAATTATACGCCGTACTTGTTGGTAGCAACGCGAACGCCGGGGCCCATGGTGGTGGCGATGGTAGCGCTCTTGAAGTACTGGCCCTTGGCAGCGGCGGGCTTAGCCTTGGCGATGGCATCCAGAACGGTGTCCAGGTTGACCATCAGCTTCTCGGCGCCGAAAGAGGCCTTGCCGATGGGCACATGGATGATGTTCTGCTTGTCCAGACGGTACTCGATCTTACCGGCCTTGGCATCGGTAACAGCCTTGCCGACATCAGGGGTAACAGTGCCGGCCTTGGGGTTGGGCATCAAGCCACGGGGGCCCAGAACCTTACCCAGACGGCCAACCTTGCCCATCATGTCAGGGGTGGTGACCAGGACGTCGAAGTCCAGGTAACCGCCGGCGATCTTGGCGATCAGATCGTCATCACCGACCTCCTGCGCACCGGCAGCCTCGGCGGCCTTGGCGGCGTCGCCCTTAGCGATGGCGATAACGCGGACGTTCTTGCCGGTGCCGTTGGGCAGAACAACAGCGCCGCGAACCTGCTGGTCAGCGTGGCGGCTGTCAACGCCCAGGCGGACGTGCAGCTCAACGGTCTCGTCGAACTTAGCGGTAGCGGTCTTGCAGCACAGCTCCAAGGCCTCGGTCGGATCATAGGTCTTGCTGGCCTCGATCAGCTTGACAGCGTCAATATATTTCTTGCCGTGTTTCATTGCTTATTCCCCTCCTATTCAGCCCTCAACGGTAACGCCCATGCTGCGGGCGGTGCCCTTGATCATGCTGACAGCGGCTTCCAGAGAAGCAGCGTTCAGGTCGGGCATCTTGGTCTTGGCGATCTCCTCGGCCTGAGCCAGCGTGATGGAGCCAACCTTGTTCTTGTTGGGCACGCCGGAAGCAGTGTCGATGCCGGCAGCCTTCTTGATCAGAACGGGCGCCGGAGGAGTCTTGGTGATGAAGGAGAAGGAACGGTCAGCGTAAACGGTGATGACGACGGGGATGATCATGCCCATCTGGCCCTTAGTACGCTCGTTGAACTCCTTGGTGAAAGCCATGATGTTGACGCCCTTCTGGCCCAGAGCGGGACCAACAGGGGGAGCCGGAGTTGCCTTGCCGGCGGGGATTTGCAGCTTAATGTAGCCAGTGATTTTCTGTGCCATAATATTTGCACCTCCAAATTTTGTGGTGAGTTGCGGCCTGCGGTGCAGACCTCCCACGGGCGCGCGACCTCCGCACGCCCTATAAAAACCGTACCCCGGAAGGATATCCGTTCGCGGTTTCTACCGGAAATTCGTTGCTGTGTTAGAACAGCTTGACCTGATGCAGTTCGAGTTCTGCGGGCAGCTCTCGGCCAAACATCGTGATCTTTACGCGCACCTTGCGCGCGGGGATGTCGATCTCCTCGACCGTACCGACGGAACCTTCCATCGGGCCTGCGGTGATCTCGACCGTGTCGCCGACCTTGTATTCGACACTCAGATCGGTGACGACATTTTCGACACCCATCTTGGCGACTTCCTCCTCGGTCAGAGGCTCCGGCTTGGAGGCCGGGCCGACAAAACCGGTGCAGCCGCGCGTGTTGCGCACGATGTACCAGGTGTTGTCGTTCATCACCATCTTAACGAACACATAGCCGGGGTACAGCTTGTGCTGCACCTCTTTTTCGCCGGTTTTGTTGCCGCGCTTGTCAAAGACTTCTTCGACAACAGTTTCCGTGGGAACCTTGACGTCGCAGATAAGGTCCTGAATACGGCGGTTTTCCACCATCGTCATCAGGTCCTGGGCGACCTTGTTCTCATAGCCGGAATAGGTATGCACGACATACCAGTTTGCTTGTTCTGCCATAAGGGTCATTGCCTCCGCTCAAAGCGCTCAGGCGCCGATCATCAGGTGAATGGCGCCGCCAAAGATAAGATCCAGCACGATCAGCACAACGGCTGCGGCCGCCACCACGAGAATGACGGTGATGGTGTTGGTCTTAACATCCTTTTTGCTGGGCCATACAACTTTTTTCAGTTCACTTTTGGTATCCTTGAAATACTTGCCAATGCCCTTGAAAAAGTTTTTGACCTTACCAAAGAACGAAGTTTTTTTGGTTTTGTTGCTTTGAGTCTGGGCTGCAGCGGGAGCTGCTTTTTTGTCTGCCATCTCTAAGCTCCTATCCTCACTTGGTTTCGCGGTGAAGGGTATGCTTCTTGCAGAAACGGCAATACTTCTTCATCTCAAGACGATCGGGAGAATTCTTCTTGTTCTTCTCCTTGTTGTAGTTGCGCTGCTTGCACTCGGTGCAAGCCAGGGTGATCTTGACAGTCATGTTTCGGCACCTCCATTATCGGTTAATAAGCCTCCCTCGCGCTTGCGGGCCGCCCTGGAAAAAGGGCATAAAAAATAAACCCGCAAAAGAGGTGCTATCATAATAACACATCCAAGGGGTCGTGTCAATAGATTTTGCAAGGATATCGGCAGATTTTTGCAAATTTATGCCGTAAAAAAGCGCCCGCTGCGCGGGCGCACCTATACGAGTCCTGTTTCAGCTTTGATCCTTGCTTTTGCCCACGGCTGCGGCCGCCAGGGCAAAGATCAGGCTGGCCGCTATGCCGCCGGAGGCCGCAGTAAGTCCGCCGGTAAACGCGCCCGGCAGCCCCAGCTCGTCCACAGCGGTCTGTACGCCCTGTGCCAGCAGATGTCCAAACCCCAGCAGGGGCACGCTCGCCCCCGCCCCTGCCAGTTCGACAAGCGGCGCGTACCAGCCCACCGCGCTCAGCACCACACCCGCCACCACATACCCTGTCAGGATGCGCGCAGGGGTCAACTTGGTGTAGTCCATAAGCAGCTGCCCCACCACACAGATGGCACCGCCCACAACAAACGCCCAGACGTAGTTCATACCGCACCTCCCAGTTCAATGCAGTGCGCAATGCCGGGGATGCTTTCCCCCTGCAAAAAGGTGGTCTGGCTCATCAGCGCCCCCGTTGCCACAAACAGCACACGGCGGTACCGCCCCGTTTTAAGCCCCGGCAGAATGTGGCTGCAGAGCACGGCGGCACTGCACCCGGCCCCGCTGCCGCCCGCCTGTACGTTTTGTTCCTCTACCTTATATAGTAGGCAGCCGCAGTCGCGATGGTTGGGCAGGGGCAGCCCCTCTTTATCCATCTGCTCATGCAGCAGGTCGCTGCCTACCTGCCCCAGGTCGCCCGTAAAAATCGCGTCGAAGTCCTGCGGTGCCGCCCCCGTGGCGTCAAAATACCGCAACAACGTGCTTGCGGCGGCGGGCATCATGGCCGCGCCCATGTTGTTGATGTCGCGTACCTCGTAGTCCTGTACGCGGCCGAAGGTGACGGAAAAAATCGGCACTCCTGCCGCACCCGCGCCGCGCACCAGACAGGCCCCTGCGGCGGTCGCGGTCCACTGGGCCGTGGGCGTGCGCTTGGCGCCATAGGGCAGCGGCGTCCGGAATTGACGCTCCGCCGCACAAAAATGGCTGCTTGTAAACGCCAGTGCCTGCTGCGCCAGCCCGCAGGCGGCAAAGCAGGCGGCAAGCCCCAGGGTTTCCGCCATGGTGGAGCACGCCCCGTACACGCCTGCAAACGGCGTGCCGAGGGTGCGCATCGTGTAGTTGCTGGCGGTACACTGCGCCTGCAAATCTCCGGCAAAGGTCAGCTGCACGTCCTTGCGGGCAACGTCCGCTTTGCGCAGACAAAGCCCGACTGCTTGCTGCTGCAGCAGACTTTCGGCCTGCTCCCAGTCGGCACAGCCCTGCGCGGCAAAGGCGGCATCCTGCGTCAAAAAATCAAACTGCGCGGCCAGCGGGCCTTCGCTTTCCTTTTTGCCCCCTGCAGCCGCCCAGGAGGCCACGATCGGCGGGCGGTCAAAAAACAGCGTATCTTTCTTTCTGGCAGGCATCGTTCACCCCACCTTTCCGATCAGCCAGTACAGCACGCCCCACACAAAGGATGACAGCGTCCCGTAGGCAATGACCGGCCCTGCAATGATGAAGATCCTGGCTCCCACACCGGTGACCCAGCCCTCGGCCTTAAACTCGATGGCCGGGCTGACCACCGAGTTGGCAAACCCTGTGATGGGCACCAGCGTGCCCGCGCCCGCGTGCGTCGCCAGCTTTTGGTACCAGCCGGGCAGGGTTGCCAGCGCCGAGAGAAAAATCAAACCGATGCTTGTCAGCGTTCCGGCCAGCGTTGCATCATACCACAGCAAAAACAGTTGGCGCAGCGCTTCGCCCAGCGCACAGATACCGCCCCCTACCCCGAACGCCCACGCACAGTCTTGCCAAACTGCGGACGGCGGCGAGGTTCGCTTGACCATTTCTGCATATTGCCTTGGGTTCAGTTTCACGCATGATTCCCCCTTTTTGGGGGTAGTATGCCCTCAGTTCCCGTAAAATATTACGTTGCCGCGCCCATAACTTTGCGGGCTCATCTCGGTGTACAGGCGGCGCAGGGCATCGGCAGCAGCCGCCTCCGACAGTGCTCCTCGGCAGGGCAGCGCCAGCACCATATAACGCACCCCCGCCACGCGGCTTTCCATCGCGGCACATTGTGCCCCTGCGCGCAGATAAAACCCGATGCGCCGCCTTGCCGTTTCGGGGTCGGGCGCTTCCGCAGGGTGCTCGCACTCGGTCAGCAGAGCGGACAGCCTGCCCGCATAATGCCGCCGCAGTGCATGCAGCGCACAGGTTCCCACGCCGCCGCCCCGCAAGTCGGGCCGCACGGCGAAATAGTCGATCAGCCCGCAGGGCACATCAGGGGCCGCGACCTGCAAGGCATAGGCCACCCGTTCCCCTGCCGGATCGGTAAACACAAGCGGCTCGTACAGGCCGCGGCGCAGCAGGGCTTCCATGGCCGCAAAGGGCTTGCGCTCGGCGGGCGGAAAATCACGAACCAGCGCCGTATCGTACAAATTTCCAAGTTCGGGCAAGGTAAGCGTCGCAATCTGCATAGAGAATCTCCTTTCTGATTGAAAAATCGAAAAGTTTCCTGTATAATAAAGGTACTATTTTGGGGAGGTTCTTTCTTATGGAATGGACAGATATCAGCATTACCGTGGCGAAGCGCGACGCCGACACGGCGGAAGCCATTGCCACCATGGTCGCCAACGGCGGCATTTATATTGAGGATTACAGCGACCTGGAGCAGCAGGCGTGGGAGATCGCCCATGTGGATCTGATCGAGCAGGAGCTGCTGGACAAACCGCGCGACGTGGTCATTGTACACATGTACCTGGCCCCCGATGAAAACCCCGCCGAGGTGCTGCCCCTGTTTGAGGAGCGCCTGAAAGCCAGCGGCATCGACTACCAACTGAATACCGCCGGTGTCGAGCAGGAGGATTGGCAGAACGCCTGGAAAAAGTACTACCACGCGATGGATATCGGCAGCCGCCTTGCCATTGTGCCCGGCTGGGAGCAGCACGACACCGACCGCATCAAGATCGTGATGGACCCCGGTATGGCGTTCGGCACCGGCACCCACGAAACCACCAGCCTGTGTCTGGAAACGCTGGACGAGCTGGTGCAGGGCGGTGAGCGTGTGCTGGATATCGGCACAGGCTCCGGCATTTTGGCTATCGCTGCGCTGAAGCTGGGTGCCAAGGTTGCCGAAGGCGTGGACATTGACCCGATGTGCGTGCGCACCGCCGGCGAAAACGCCGAGCGCAACGGCGTGAACGACCGCTTTACCGTGCTGGTGGGCGATTTGTCCGACAAGGCAAGCGGCGAGTACAACATCATCACCGCCAACATCGTCGCTGCCGCCATCCTGTCCCTGGCCCCGCATGTGCCTGTACTGATGGCACCCGGCGCCCGCTTTATCGCCAGCGGCATCATTGACGAGCGCAAGGAAGAAGTGCTGGCCGGGCTGCGCGCCGCCGGGCTGGAGCCTGTGCAGGTCAAGGAAAAGCGCGGCTGGGTGTGCATTATCTGCGAAAAGAAAGAGGCGTAAGCTATGCCGCATCGCTATTTTACCAAGGAATTAGCGGACGGACGCGCCGTCCTGACCGGCAGCGACGCCCACCACCTGGCGGACGTTATGCGCGCCAAATTGGGCGAGGAAGTCGTGCTGTGCGGCCCCGACGGTCTGGAATATATCGGCACCGTGACAAGCCTCGCCTCCGACCGTGTGGAGTTCACCGTCACCGACGGTGCCCCCAGCAAGGCAGAGCCGGACGTGCAGGTCACGCTGTTTGCCGCCTACCCCAAGCAGGGCAAGCTGGAGGAGGTCATCCGCCACTGCGTCGAGCTGGGCATCAGCGAGGTCGTTCCGTTTTTCAGCCGCTATTGCATTGCCGCGCCGAAAAAAGAGGACGCCAAGTGCGAGCGCTACAACCGCATCGCGGCCGAAGCCTCCAAGCAGGCGGGACGCGCCATGCTGCCCGCCGTGCGTATGCCGCTGCCGGATTTCAATGCCGTCTGTGATCATATGAAAGACTACGATCTGGTGTTGTTTTTCTATGAGGGCGGCGGTGTGCCGCTGCGCGAGGTGCTGAAGCCCGGCTGCGCCAAAAAAATTGCCATCATCACGGGCAGCGAGGGCGGCTTTTCCGCAGAAGAAGCTGCCGCCGCCAAGGCTGCGGGTGCTGTGACCGTGGGCCTTGGCCCGCGTATCCTGCGCTGCGAGACAGCACCCCTGACCGCCTTGACCGCCGTCATGCTGCTGACCGGCAACCTGGAATAATTGAACTGCTGCAACATACTATGCCCGCCACCCCCAAAAGGGTGACGGGCATAATTTTGTGCCAAAAAACAAAAGCCGCAGATACCTGAGTATCTGCGGTCTTATATCGAGGTGACAGGACTCGAACCTGCGGCCTCGTGGTCCCAAACCACGCGCGCTACCAACTGCGCAACACCTCGTTACAGCCGGGCAGTTGCCCGACTGATTTATTATAGTACAAAACGAGGGGACGCGTCAAGTCCTTTGCGAAAACTGTCGATGCGGTGTTGCCTTAGTACAGCTTGGCACCGGCGGGGATGCGGTCGTCCACCATAAGCAGGTTCAAGCCCTCGTGACCGTCCTCCTCATGCACAGCGGAAATCAGCATACCCTCGGAGGCGATGCCCATCATCTTGCGCGGGGGCAGGTTGACGATGGCGATGGCGGTCTTGCCGACCAGCTGCTCCGGCTCGTAATACTCGTGGATACCGCTTAAAATCACGCGGTCCTTGCACACGCCGTCGTCCAAGGTGAACTTCAGCAGCTTCTTGGACTTGGGCACAGCCTCGCACGCCAGAATCTTGACGGCGCGGAAATCGGACTTGGCGAAGGTTTCAAAGTCCACCATTTCCTCAAAAATCGGCTCAATCTTCACGTTGGAAAAGTCGATTTTTTCGGGTGCTGCCACGGCGGCAGGCTCGGCGGCGGGCTTCGGCTCGGACTTCTTGGTGTCGCCCACGGTCTTCATTGTGGGGAACAGGATAACGTCACGGATGGAATCGGAGTTGGTCAGCATCATAACGCAGCGGTCGATGCCGATGCCCATACCGCCCGTTGGGGGCATACCGTACTCCATGGCGGTGAGGAAATCCTCATCGATCATCTCGGCCTCGTCGTCGCCGCGGTCGCGCTGCTCGGCCTGCTTGACAAAGCGGTCACGCTGATCCAGCGGGTCGTTCAGCTCGCTGTAGGCGTTGCCCATCTCGCTGTGGTTGATAAAGAACTCAAAGCGCTCGGTCAGGCGCGGGTCCTCGGGGCTGCGCTTGGTCAGCGGGCTGACCTCGACGGGGTACATCGTAATAAAGGTGGGCTGGATCAGATGCTCCTCGACCTTCTGGTCAAAGCAGGCATACAGGGCGTTGCCCCAGGTCGGCTCGGCGGCGGGGTTCAGCTCAACACCCTTGGCGTTGGCGGCTGCCACGGCCTCGGCGTCATCGGTGATGACGTCAAAATCGATGCCCACATACTCGCGCACAGCCTCGATCATCGTCATACGGCGCCAGCCGGGGGTCAGGTCGATCTTGTTGCCCAGCCACTCGATCTCATAAGTGCCCAGAATCTCCTTGGCGGCGCTGGACAGCACGCCCTCGGCAATGTCCATCATATCGTGGAAGTCGGCGTAAGCCTGATACAGCTCCACGGTGGTGAACTCGGGGTTGTGCTTGGGGTCCATACCCTCGTTGCGGAAGATACGCCCCACCTCGTACACGCGGTCGATGCCGCCGACGATCAGACGCTTCAGCGGCAGCTCGGTGGCGATGCGCAGGTACATATCAATGTCCAGCGTGTTGTGGTGGGTGATGAACGGGCGGGCGGCGGCACCGCCGGCGATGGTGTTCAGCACGGGGGTTTCGACTTCCATATAGCCGCGTTCGTCCAGATAGTTGCGCAGATGCTTGATGAACTTGCTGCGCACCTCAAAGGCGCGGCGCACATCGGGGTTGACGATCAGGTCAACATAGCGCTGACGGTAGCGGGCCTCGCGGTCGGTCAGACCGTGGAACTTTTCGGGCAGGGGCAGCAGGCTCTTGGACAGCAGGGTCAGCTCGCAGATGCGCACCGAAATCTCGCCCATCTTGGTGCGGAACACTTCGCCCTTGACACCGATGATATCACCGATGTCCAGCTTTTTGAAGGCGGCATAGGCTTCCTCGCCCAGCAGATCGCGCTTGACGAAGATCTGGATATCGCCCTTCTGGTCGCGCAGGTGGGCAAAGCTGGCCTTGCCCATGATGCGCTTGGACATCATACGGCCCGCCAAAGAAACGATCTTGCCGGTTTCGGCCTCGGCGGGCAGGTCGGCAAATTCCTGTTTCAGGTCGGCAGAGTAGGCGTCCTGCTGATACTTGGTGATGACAAAGGGGTTCTGACCGGCTTCGCACAAATCAGCGAGCTTCTGGCGGCGCACGGCGGCCTGCTGGCTGATATCCTGCTCGGTCTGGGGCTTATTCTGCTCCATTTTGATCGTCCTTTCGTGTTTTATTAGTTGGAACGGGAAACGCTCAGCACCTTGTAGGTGATGATGCTGCCGTTGGGCAGGGTGACATCGACCTCGTCGCCGGCCTTATGGCCGACCAGCGCGCCGCCCACGGGGCTTTCGTCGCTGATGCGGTTCAGGTCCATGTCGGCCTCGGTAGAGCCGGTGATGTCGTATTCTTCAGGCTCCTCGCCCTCCTCCTGGATGGTGACGTGCATACCGATGGAAATGGTGTCGGCGCTCAGCTCGCTCTCGTCCATGATGCGGGCAACCTTGAGGGTGGCTTCCAGGTCGGCAATGCGGGCCTCGACGGAGGCCTGCTCCTCCTTGGCGGCGTCGTACTCGGCGTTTTCGCTCAAGTCGCCGTAGCCGCGGGCTACCTTGATTTTATCGGCAACCTCTTTACGTTTGACGGTGCGCAGATCTTCGAGTTCCTTGACCAGTTTATCATAACCCGCACGGGTAACAACGACTTCTTTCGCCATAGCAGATTCTCCTAACAAAGTAATAGTAAAAGATGTGCGGCCCGTATGGAGCCGCACTAACTGAATTATTATAACGGTTCAGCGCCGTTTTGTCAAGTAAAATTTTGGCAGTTCTGCTTACTTGTCCAGCTGCAGGAGCCCCACCTTGCGGTACACCTTGCTGACCGTGCGGTTGGCAAGGCGGGCGGCGCGCTCGGCACCGGATTTCAGCACCTCATCGACATAAGCCTTGTCCGCCAAAATACGGCTATACTCGGCCTGCACGGGGGTCAGCGCGTCGGCAGTGACCTCGGCCACAGCCAGCTTGAAGTCGCCGTAGCCCTTGCCCTCAAACTCGGCAGCGATCTTGTCCATGGATTTGCCGGTAAAAGTACCGTAGATCGTCATCAGGTTGGACACGCCGGGCTTCTGCTCGCGGTCAAAGCGCACGCAGCCGTCCGAGTCGGTGACGGCGCGCTTGCACTTGCGGATGATGGTGTCCTTGTCGTCGGTCATCAAAATGAAAGAGTTGACGTTGGTGTCGGACTTGCTCATCTTCTTGGCAGGCTCGGCCAGCGACATGATCTTGGCACCGCTGGCGGGGACATAGCCCTCCGGCAGGGTGAAGGTGTCGCCGTAGATGTTGTTAAAGCGTCCGGCGATATCGCGGGCGATCTCCAGATGCTGGGTCTGATCCTGCCCTACGGGCACGAGGTCGGCGTTGTAGATCAGAATATCGGCAGCCATCAGGACGGGGTAGGTAAACAGACCGCCGTTGACGTTGTCGGGATGCTTGGCGCTCTTGTCCTTGAACTGGGTCATACGGGACAGCTCACCGAACTGGGTATTGCAGGCCAGCACCCAGGACAGCTGGGTGTGGGCAGGCACATGGCTTTGCACGAACAGGACGTGTTCCTTGGGGTCGATGCCCACCGCCAGCAGCAGGGCGGACAGCTCACGGGTGCGGCGGCGCAGCTCGGCGGGGTTCTGGCGCACGGTCAGAGAGTGCAGGTCGGCCACCATATACAGGCAGTCGTAGTCCGATTGCAGCAGCGCCCAGTTGCGCACCGCGCCGATATAGTTGCCCAGGGTAGGCGTGCCGGTGGGCTGAATGCCCGAGAGAATACGTTTGCGTTTTTCGTCTGCCATAATAGACCTCCGTATTTATACGAACCGCCCGGCGCGAGGGGAAAATTCGCGCCGGGCGGTGGGTGTTTTTCTTCATTCGCGTATAGTGTAATTTAAGCACAAAACGCGGGTTTTGTCAATGCTTACAGGTGCAGCACGCGATCCTTGATCTCGGCGGTGCGCCCCTGGTTCCAGAACTGGGTGCCGATGTAGCCGCAGGTGCGGCGGGCGACGTTCAGCTTGTTCTGGTCACGGTTATGGCACTTGGGGCACTCCCACACCAGCTTGCCGTCCTCCTGCACGATGCTGATCTCTCCGTCATAGCCGCAGACCTGGCAGTAGTCGCTCTTGGTGTTCAGCTCGGCATACATAATGTTTTCGTAGATGAACTGCATGACCTTGATGACGGCTTCGAGGTTATCCTGCATGTTGGGCACCTCGACGTAGCTGATAGCGCCGCCCGGAGACAGCTTTTGGAAGTCGCTCTCAAACTTCAGCTTGGTGAAGGCGTCGATCTGCTCGGAAACATGGACGTGGTAGGAGTTGGTGATATAGTTGCGGTCGGTGATGCCGGGCACCACGCCGAAGCGCTTTTGCAGGCACTTGGCAAACTTGTAGGTGGTGGATTCCAGCGGGGTGCCGTACAGGCTGAAATCGATGTTGTGCTGCTGCTTCCAGCCCGCGCAGGCGTCGTTCATATGCTGCATGACATTCAGCGCAAAGGGCTTGGCGGCGGGGTCGGTGTGGCTCTTGCCGGTCATATACTTGCAGCACTCATACAGACCCGCATAGCCCAGGCTGATGGTGGAATAACCGCCGTACAGCAGCTTGTCGATGGTCTCGCCCTTGCCCAGGCGCGCCAGCGCACCGTACTGCCACAGGATGGGTGCGGCATCGCTCAGGGTACCCTTCAGGCGGTTGTGGCGGCACATCAGCGCCTTGTGGCACAGCTCCAGGCGTTCGTCAAAGATTTTCCAGAACTTATCAAAGTCGCCGCCGCTGGACAGCGCCACGTCCACCAGGTTGATGGTCACAACGCCCTGGTTGAAACGGCCGTAATACTTGGGCTTGCCGTTTTCGTCAACGTAAGGGGTCAGGAAGCTGCGGCAGCCCATGCAGGTGTAGCAGTGGCCTTCGCCGTTTTTGTCGACCTTGTACTCCTTCATCTTCTTTTCGCTGATGTAGTCGGGCACCATGCGCTTAGCGGTGCACTTGGCTGCCAGCTTGGTCAGGTAGTAGTAGGGCTGCCCCTCGTAGACGTTGTCGTCCTCCAACACATAGATCAGCTTGGGGAACGCGGGGGTGATCCAGACACCGGCCTCGTTCTTGACGCCCTGATAGCGCTGGCGCAGCATTTCCTCAATGATGATGGCAAGGTCGGATTTGAGGCGCTGGTTGTCCCCTGCCTCGTTCAGGTACATGAACACGGTGATAAAGGGAGCCTGACCGTTGGTGGTCATCAGCGTGACGACCTGATACTGAATGGTCTGCACACCGCGCTTGATTTCCTCGCGCAGGCGCTTTTCCACGATTTCAGAGATTTTTTCTTCCCCGGGGTTGATGCCCAAATCGGCCAGCTCGGCCTCGACATCGCGGCGGATCTTCTTGCGGCTGACGTCCACAAAGGGTGCCAGATGGGTCAGGCTGATGCTCTGACCGCCGTACTGGCTGGAGGCAACCTGCGCGATGATCTGCGTGGCGATGTTGCAGGCGGTGGAGAAGGAATGGGGCTTTTCGATTAGGGTGCCGGAAATGACCGTGCCGTTCTGCAGCATATCCTCCAAGTTGACGAGGTCGCAGTTGTGCATGTGCTGGGCGTAGTAGTCGGCGTCGTGGAAGTGGATGATGCCCTCCTCGTGCGCCTTGACGATCTCCTGCGGCAGCAGCATACGCATGGTCAGATCCTTGCTGACCTCACCGGCCATATAGTCGCGCTGGACGCTGTTGACGGTGGGGTTTTTGTTGGAGTTTTCCTGCTTGACTTCCTCATTGTTGCACTCGATCAGCGAGAGGATCTTGTCGTCGGTGGTGTTGTGGGTGCGCTTGAGGCTTTGCACATAGCGGTAGGTGATGTATTTGCGGGCCACCTCGTGGGCGCCGGTCTCCATGATGGCATTCTCGACCAGGTCCTGAATTTCCTCAACATTCATGGCATGGCCGCGCTCCAGACAGATTTTTTGAACCTTGTCGGAGATATCGATGACCTGCTCCTTGGTCAAGCGCTGGTTTTCTGCCACGACGTTGTTGGCCTTGGTGATCGCCGCGATAATTTTGGTAATGTCGAATACGGCTTCGCTGCCGTTGCGCTTGATGATTTTCATACCGAATCCCCTTAAAAATGATGATAACAAGTTGCTTAATACATATCGTATAACAATTCGCAATGTATAATTCCGCATTTGCGAGCACATTTATCATACCGCACCGCAAAGGGAAAGTCAATAGCAGAAACCACTATATATTGTGGTTCAAAAGCAAAATCACGCAAAATATTGCATTTTCATCGCACCATCGTGCAAAAAGGCCCATGCCGAAAAACAGGCCGGTTTTTTGTGTATTTTGAGCAGTTTTCCCATAGATAACGATGTGCCGTTGTATTTTGTGCGCTATGGCTATGGCAAGGGCTTGCGCATCGGCGGCAACCCTGCTATACTATGTATAGATTTTAGGGGGTTGGCCGCTTTTTATACAAGATATAGTGGTCGACCACAAAGGAGTATACATCTGCCATGAATTACGCAACGATAAAATACTGCGACATTGCCAACGGCGAGGGTGTGCGCACCAGCCTGTTTGTATCGGGCTGCCGCCGCCGCTGCCCCAACTGCTTTAATGCCGTGGCGTGGGATTTCAACTATGGCGCGCCCTTCACCAAGGAGGTTCGCAACGAGATCTTGCAAAGCCTGGAGCCGAGCTACATCAACGGCCTGTCGCTGCTGGGGGGCGAGCCGCTGGAGCCGGAAAACCAGCGCGAACTGCTGCCCTTTATTAAAAATGTAAAGGTGCTGTATCCCAACAAGACCATCTGGTGTTACACGGGCAACACCTTTGAACGCGATGTTATGCAGCCCGGACCCGGCCGCTGTGAGGTGACCGACGAATTTTTGCAGTACATCGACGTATTGGTGGACGGTGATTTTATTGAGGCGCAGCATGATATCAGCCTGCGTTTTCGCGGCAGCGGCAACCAGCGCATCATTGACATGAACGCCACCCGCGCGGCAGGGCATGTGGTGCTGTGGCAGGACGACCCCCTGTTTGCCGACCACAAGATGTAACGAAAAGCCGCCCGACCGGGCGGCTTTTTCTTATCCGATTCCCTGTTTGCGGCAGGTGTAGAAATAATAGGGCACCTCAAACAGCAGCATGGCTGTCCAGCCGACGGCACAGGCCGCCGCAATGCCCGACAGCCCCACTCGCGGGGCCAGCAATGCGGCAAACAGCGCCCGCAGCCCCGCCTGGGTGCAGGTTCCCAGCAGCGTCGTGGTCATCTTGCCCATGCCGCGGTAAAAGCCCTGGAAGCCGTTGGTCAGCGCGGGCAGAGCGTACAACACCGCCATATAGCCGAGATAGCCGGCTCCCTGCCGCACCACATCGTCGGCTCCCTGCCCTGCCACAAACAGCGCAATCATCGGCCGGCGCAGGAACCATGTCACACTGCCCACCAGCACCCAGTAGCCCAGCTCCAGCCGCAGCCCCGCCGCAAAGCCGCTGCGGATACGCTGTCCCTGCCCTGCCCCGCGGTTTTGTGCGATATAGGTCGTGATGGCGGCGGCAATGCTCTGCTCCGGCGTAAAGGCAAAATCGTCCACGCGGGTAGCGGCGTTAAAGGCCGCAATGGCCTGTACGCCCAAGGCGTTGACCTGCCCTTGGATCAGCAGCTTGCAGACCGGCTGCACGGCCTGCTGCAGCGCCGTGACGGCACCGTATTGCATAATCGGGCCAAGCAAGGCGGGGGCGATTCGCCACTGCTTCCCTTGCGGGCAAAGTTCGGGTACGCGGCGCAGCATGTACACCAGCGCCAGCAGCGCACTGACCCCCTCTGCCACCACGGTGGTGACGGCGCTGCAGACAATGCCGAATCCCAGCCCGCCGATAAAAATCAGGTCCAGCACGGCGTTGAGGACAGCGGAAAACGCCAAAAATTTCAGCGGCGTTTTGGAATCCCCCGCGCTTTTCAGCCCTGCTGCCAGCGCATTGTAGAAAAAGGTGAACGGTGCGCCCAGAAAGGTAATGCGCAGATAGATGCCTGTGATGTCTGCAATTTCCGGCGGCGCGGCCAACAACCGCAGCAGCCACGGCGTCACCGCCACACCCAGCAGCGCCACGGCGACACAAAGCAGCGAGCCGAACGTCAGGGTGGTGCCCAAAATACTGCGCAGACGGTCAGGCTGTTTGGCACCGTAGGCCTCGCTCATCAGAACGCCGGCACCGATGCAAAGCCCCGATATCGCCAAAATCACAAGATTCATTACCGGGGAGGCGATCCCCTCGGCGGCAAGGGCGTCCTGCCCGATAAACCGCCCCGCTATAACGGAATCCGCCGCATTGTAGGCAAGCTGCAGCCAGTTGCCAAAAAGCAACGGCACGGCGTAGAAAAGCAGGTGCTGCAGCGGTGCGCCTTTTGTCATATCACGCATAGTTTTCTCCGCAAAAACAGCCACGGAAATTTCCGTGGCTGTTGATTTTTATTAGCCCTTGACGGCGATGTTGACCAGCTTGCCCTTGACGTAAATTTCCTTGGCAACGGTCTTGCCTGCCATGGCCTCGGCCACGGCGGGTTCCTCTTTAGCGCGGGCAATGGCATCGGCGCTCTCGATGGCGGCGGGCACCATGATGCGGGCCTTGACCTTGCCGTTGACCTGCACGGCGATCTCAATGGTCTGCTCCACGCACTTGGCTTCGTCGTAGACCGGCCACGGATAGTATGCCAGCTGCTCGGTGTGACCCAGCTGCTGCCACAGTTCCTCGGTCATGTGGGGGGCAAAGGGGTTCAGCAGCTGCAGCAAAACCTCGTACTCGGCCTTGGTGGCGCCGCCCTTGTCGCTGAGGGCGTTGACGTAGATCATCAGCTGCGCAATGGCGGTGTTGGCCTTCAGCGCGTCGATGTCCTCGCCGACCTTCTTGATGCTGCGGTTGACAACAGCCTCCAATTCGGGGCGGATGCCGTCACCCTCAACGAGCTTCTCACTCATGGACCAGATCTTGTCCAGGAAACGCTTGCAGCCCTTGATGGAGGAGGTGTTCCACGGGGCGGCCTTCTCAAAGTCACCGATGAACATCTCGTACATGCGCAGGGTGTCGGCGCCGTACTCTGCCACAACGTCGTCGGGGTTGACCACGTTGCCCAAGGACTTGGACATCTTGACGATGGGGTGCTCGGCCATCTCGCCGTATTTGTTGACGAGTGCCTGACGGGCTGCCTTTTCGTCGCCATACTCGGCCAGCAGGCGCTTGCGCTCGGCATCGGGCTGGTTTTCGTAGGCGTGGGGGTTCAGACCCAAAATCATGCCATGGGAGGTACGCTTCTGGTACGGCTCCTTGGTGGGCACTACGCCGAGATCGTACAGGAATTTATGCCAGAAACGGCTGTACAGCAGATGCAGGGTGGTATGCTCCATACCGCCGTTATACCAGTCCACGGGGCTCCAGTATTCCAGCGCTTCCTTGCCGGCCAGAGCCTCCTTGTTGTGGGGGTCGCAGTAGCGCAAGAAGTACCAGCTGGAACCGGCCCACTGGGGCATGGTGTCGGTTTCGCGCTTTGCCTCGCCGCCGCAGCACGGGCAGGTGGTGTTGACCCACTCGGTGTGGCGGGCCAGCGGGCTTTCGCCGTTTTCGCCCGGCTCAAAGTCCTTGATCTCGGGCAGGCGCAGGGGCAGCTCGCTTTCGGGCAGGGGTACCCAGCCGCACTTGGGGCAGTTGACCATGGGGATCGGCTCGCCCCAGTAGCGCTGACGGCTGAACACCCAGTCGCGCAGCTTGAAGTTGACCTGCTTGTGACCCTTGCCGTTTTCTTCCAGCCAGGCGTACATCTTGGTCTTGGCGTCCTCAACAGACAGACCGTTCAGGAAATCGGAGTTGACCAGCGTGCCGGTGGCAACGTCGGTAAAGGCCTCTTTATCCAGATCGCTGGGCACAGTGCCCTTGACGACCTCGACAATGGGCATACCGAACTTTTTGGCAAACTCCCAGTCGCGGGTGTCGTGGGCGGGCACGGCCATGATGGCGCCAGTGCCGTAGGTGGCCAGAACATAGTCGGAAACAAAGATGGGCACCTGCTTGCCGTTGGCGGGGTTGATGGCCTGTACGCCCTGGATGACGACACCGGTCTTTTCCTTGTTCAGCTCGGTGCGCTCGAAGTCAGACTTGCGGGCAGCCTCCTCCTGATAGGCGGCAACCTTGGCGGCGTTTTCGATAAGACCTGCCTCGGTCCACTTTTTGATAAAAGCGTGTTCGGGGCTGATGACCATGTAGGTGCAGCCGAACAGCGTGTCGGCGCGGGTGGTGTAGACGGTCAGCACATCGCCGCAGGTGGTGTCAAAGTTGATCTCGGCGCCGTGGCTGCGGCCGATCCAGTTGCGCTGCTGGGTCTTGACGCGGTCAATGTAGTCCACCTCGTCCAGATCGTCGATGAGACGGTCGGCGTAGGCGGTAATTTTCAGCATCCACTGGCTCTTGTTTTTCTGCACAACGGGGCTGCCGCAGCGCTCGCACACGCCGTTGACGACTTCCTCGTTGGCCAGAACAACCTTGCAGCCGGTGCAGTAGTTGACGGTGGTCTCTTTCTTGTAGGCAAGACCCTTTTTGAACAGCTGCACAAAGATCCACTGCGTCCACTTGTAGTATTCGGGGTCGGTGGTGTTGACCTCACGGTCCCAGTCAAAGCTCAGGCCCAGCGCCTGCAGCTGGCTCTTAAAGCGGGCGACGTTGTTGGCGGTCACGATCTCAGGGTTGATATGGTTTTTCAGGGCAAAGTTCTCGGTCGGCAGGCCGAAGGCGTCCCAGCCCATGGGGTACAGGACGTTGTAGCCGCACTGGCGCTTTTTGCGGGCCACGATGTCCAGCGCCGTGTAGCTGCGGGGGTGGCCGACGTGCAGACCGGCGGCGGAAGGATACGGAAACTCGACCAGCGCATAGAACTTGGGCTTGGTGTGGTCGATTTCGGCATGGAAGGTGTTCTCGTCCTTCCAGACCTTTTGCCATTTGGCTTCAACTTGTTGGAAATCGTACTTCATAACTTCTCTTCTCTCCCCGAATGTGTGGGCAACACCGCACAATTCCCGCCTGACGGCTTAAGCACCGCTCCGGCGGCTGCGGCACGGCATCTGCGTTGCCAAAATGCTCGCCAATACACAAAGTATTGCCTGCGCTTTTGGCTTAGCATCTGCCGCACCTCGCTCGCCGTATCGGCACTTAGAATTGTGCGGTATTGCCTTTGAAATTTAGCATCAGCCCTGCTGTGCGGCGTCCTCCTCCGGCAGCCACTCGGATGCAGGGATAGCCTTGGCGTCCGCCCACAGGTGCTCCAGGTCGTAGTAATCGTGAGCCTCCTGCGTAAAGACATGGACAATGACGCAGCCGTAATCCAGCAGCACCCAGCGCTTGCCGTCATGGCCTTCGGTGCGCAGGGCGGGTACACCCTGCTGTCCCAGCTGGAACTCGGCCTCATCGGCCAAGGCACCCACATGGGTGGTGGAGTTGCCGGTGGCGATGACGAAATACTCGGTCACGGTGGTCAGCGCCTCGACTGCCAGAATGTGCACGTTCAGCGCTTTTTTAGAGTCCAGCGCGCGGGCCAGACGGATGGCGATTTCTTTGCTTTGCATATACGTTCTCCTTATGCGGCGGGTTCAGAAGTACTGTCGCCGTCGGTGCTTTCGGATTCGGCGGCGCTGTCGGGCACGACCTCATAGACATCATCGCCGGCATCGTCGTTGGAAATATGGTTGTTGTTCTGCTGCGCGTCAACGACCTCTTTGTTCAGGTCGTTCATGACCTTGACGGCGGCATCCTGCGGCGTCATGCCGCTGGTGTCCAGCGCCTGGCAAACGTTCAGCTCCGACGCATCGACCTGACGGTCTGCCGAGCGGAAATACTGGTTCAGCACGTCGGCGGTCTCCTGCTTGGCGACCACAACGACGCTGTTGGGTTTTTCCACGTTCTGCGGCCATGCAAGGTTGCCGCCCATATACACAGGCACACGCGCCAGACAGATCTTGTCGCTGTGGATCTTCAGCATGCTGACCGCCACGCTGACCAGCTCGGAAACGCTGAGGTCGGTTTCGACATAGCTGAGCATAAAGGGCAGCATACGGGCGATGTCTACCACCGTCATGCTGCGCAGGCGGGCGAACAGCGCCGAGTAGAAATACCGCTGCACCTCCAATCGCTTGAGGTCGCTGGTGCCGTAGGTCTTGCGCGCGCGCAGGAAGAACTCGGCCTGCGCACCTGTCAGGCGCTGATAACCGGCGGGCAGGTAGCTGTTGCCGCCGCCCTCCACCTTGCGGTAGTCGATTTCTTCGGGCACGTTGACGTCAATGCCGCCTAAGATGTCGATCAGCTCGCTGAGGGCCTCCAGACGGACGCTGACATAGCCGTCGCATTCCAGCTTGAACTGGTCGTACAAAAGCTGCGCCAGAGCGTCAATATTGTTGTAACCGCTGCTGCCTTGGGTCTTGGCAACGGCGTTGATCTGGTAGTTGCCGGAAACGCTGCGGTCAGTCGTGACCATAATGTTGCGGGGAATCTGCAGCATGCTGACACTCTGGTTTTCGTTGTCGAAGTGCAGCCACATGATCATATCGGTCATGCCGTCGTTGACGCCGTCGGACGAAGCGGTTCCGTCCTCGGTCGAACGGTCAATACCCACGACCAGCAGGTTGAATTCCTTGCCCTGGTAGGCCTTGGGGGTGTTGACGATGGAACTGATGGTCGTGCCGTTGATGCCGCCGTTGGGCTTGAGGGCGTTCATGATAATGGCGAAGGCCGCACCGAAAATGATGACCAGCACCAGCACCACGGCCAGCAGGGTTTTCCACCATGCGCGCTTTTTCTTGGGCTTTTTGCCCTTGCCGCCCTCCTTAGGGCTGCTGCCGGGCTTGCGCGGCGGTTTCCCGCCGGAGGCTGTGCGTTTGGCAGGCTCACCCTCTAAGGCGATGCCCTTGCCGGTTTTGGGGGCGGTGTCCGCCGTGGCGGCGTCGTAGTCAAACACGGCATTTTTGGCAGCCGGACGCGGCGCAGGTGCAGCCTTCTGTTCGGGCTGCGTGGTCGGGCGCGGGGTGCGGTTGATGGTGCGGGAAACCGACTGCTGCGGCCGTGCGGCGCGGGCGGGTGCCTCGGCGGGGGCGTCCGGGCGGACAACACGGCGGTGTTCCTGCTGCACCGGCCGTGCTTCTGGCTGCGGCGCGGCGGGACGTACGGGACGCGGCGCAGGCTGCGGCTCAATGCGCTGGGTGCGGTAGGCGGTGTCGGTGCCGTATTTGCGTTCATACTGGGCGCGCAGCGCCATGGCCTGCTGCTGGGCACGGGTCAGGGGCTTAGGCTCCTGCGGCTGTTGTGGGTCGAATTCCTCGGCAACAGGCTCCTGCACAACAGGCTCCTGCACGGGCTGCGGTGCGGCAGGCTGTTCAACGGGGGCCTGCGGCTGCTCCGTTTCCGGCGGTTCGGGGCGGACAGCATGGTGCGGGTCGATCTGCCGCCCCTGCACCGGCTGCACGGGGCGCTGAATGCGGCGGCGTGCATTTTGGGCTGCCTGCTGCTGCGCAAGGCGGCGAGCTTTTTCGTATTGATCCTGTGAGGCACCGTATGCGCTCTCGGTATGAAGCTTGCGCGGTTCGCTCATGACGTTATCCTCCCTGTTTTGACGTTGGGGGTCGTTTGTGTTGTTCGGCGTATTCGTATGCGGCCACACTTTCGGGATCCAGTGTGCCGCCCTTGTCGTTCACAAAATCGATGCTACGTTTCAGGGCCAGGCAAAGCGCCGCGTCCAGATCCTGCATTTGCAGGCTGCGCAGCTCCTCCACACCGGGCCAATCCCGCTCGGCGCTGGTCATATCGGCCAGATAGAGGATCTTATCCAACAGGCTCATGTCAGGCTTGCCGGTAGTATGGCAGCGAATGGCCGATAAAATTTCCTCGTCCTGCACGCCCCAGCGGGTCTGCGCCAGAATGGCGGCGGCTATGCCGTGCCACACCGGCGTGGGGCGTTTGGGTGCATCTAGCGCTATTATAGCATTATCGGCAAAAATCTGCAACAACTGCTCTTTGGGCAGTTCCTTGGCGCTGTCGTGCAAAATTGCCGATACAGCGGCCTTTTCTCCATCGCAACCCCAGCGGCGCGCCAATTTTACCGCCATTTTTTTTACATTTTTGGTGTGCGTCCAGCGTTTTTCGCTCAGCAGCGGCTTTACAATGCTTTTGGCTTGCTCAACAGTCATGGTGTTTTATTGACCTTCTTTCAAGGGAAACATCCTGCTTGGGGGCGGTTTTACCCCTAACGGCATGTATTGTTGCTATACAAATTGTTATCTTCTACAATTTGTAGTACGTTTTGCGGCAAAAAGTCCTGCCACGCGCTGCGGGGTACGCGCCCGCTGCGGATATCACTGGACGCGCAAGGGAATGCCTGCGCCCTGGCCAGCAGAACGGTACCGCCTTGGCGGCGCAGTTCATCGGCAGCGGCCAGCAACACGGCATTGTCTCCGGTTTCGCGGCTTTCCACCACAAGGGTAGTCAGGTGCAGGATATCCTGCCAGCGATACCAGCGCGTAAAGCTCAGCAGCATATCGCTGCCCAGACACATATACAGCCTGTCGTGGGGGTAGCGGCTGTGCAGCATCTCCACAGTATTGACCGAGTAATTGCGTCCCCCCTGCCGAACCTCCCAGTCCGACACTTCGACCTTGGGCGAAAGCGCCGTAAAACACTCGCACATGGCCAGACGCAGGGCGGCATCGGTGCCGCTGGCCTTTTTGTGGGGCGGGATACCTGCGGGCATTACGATGACCTTGTCGGGCTGCACACAGTCCATGGCCGCCCGCAGGTTGTTCATGTGCCCGTTGTGCGGCGGGTCAAAGGTGCCGCCGAACAGCAAAATCTTCATTTGCCCAGCAGCGCGGCGTAGGCGCTCTCTTTCTTTTTCTGCTGGAACAGCACAAACTTGCGGCCGATGACCTGCACGCTCTCGCAGCCGATCTTCTCGCACAGGATGTCGGCAGCCTCGCGGGCGGAATACTCGCTGTTGTCCAGAACCTTGACTTTGATCAATTCGCGGGCGGCCAGGCAGTCGGCAACGCCTTGGATGAGGGTCTCGTCAATTTCGCCCTTGCCGATCTGGTATACGGGGTCCATCGTGTTGGCGGCGCCGCGCAGGGCAGCGCGCTGTTTGCTGGTAAGTGCCATAGATACTCTCCTTGTTGTTCTCTGTTAGTTATATCTCGTTCTGACGCAAAAATTCAGGCAGACGGCGCTCCATTTCCTCCAGGGCGCGGCCGCGGTGGCTGATGGCGTCCTTCTCGTCGGGGGTCAGCTGGGCGTAGCTGCGGTTCTCGGTGTTGGGGCGGGTCTTGCCGTCGGCAAGGCCGCAGGCATCGGGGATAAACAGCGGGTCGTAGCCGAAGCCGTAATCGCCGTTTTGCAGCCCGGCGGCAATGTGGCCGGGGCAGCTGCCCAGGCAGGTCAGCTCCTGCCCGTTCGGCAGCATAAAGCAGACGGCGGACACAAACTGCCCCGTGCGCTTTTCGGCGGGGATATCCCGCATTTCGCCCAGCAGCTTCTGGTTGTTGGCGTCATCATCGCCGTGGTGGCCGGCATAGCGGGCGCTGTACACGCCGGGGGCACCCTGCAGTGCGTCGACGCACAGGCCGGAGTCGTCGGCCACCGTGGGCAGACCGCTTGCCTTGCAGAAGGCCTCGGCCTTGATGCGGGCGTTTTCGGCAAAGGTGGTGCCGGTTTCCTCAGGGTCAATGTCAATGCCCAGCTCGCGCAGGCTCTTGACGGTATGACCCATGCGCTCCAGAATGCGGCGCAGTTCCTTGAGTTTTCCTTGGTTGTTGCTGGCTGCACAGATAATCATTGTCCGTCCTCCTTGGTTTGGGGTTCGTGTTCGGGCAGGCCCGGCAGCAGCGACTGCACAAAGCTCTCGGCATCAAATTCCATCAGGTCGTCGATCTGTTCACCCACACCGATAAACCGGATGGGCAGACCCAGGTTTTCCCACACGCTGATGACGCAGCCGCCTTTGGGAGTACCGTCCAGCTTAGTCAGCACTACGCCGGTGGCACCGGCGGCCTTGACAAATTCCTCGGCCTGGCTGATGGCGTTCTGTCCGGTGATGGCATCCAGCACCAGCAGCACCTCCAGACTGGCTTCGGGGCTTGCCTTTTTGACGCTGCGGGAAATTTTGGCAAGCTCGTCCATGAGACCCTTTTTGTTGTGCAAACGACCCGCCGTGTCGGCAATGACCATGTCATAGCCCTTGGCGGTGGCGCTTTTGACGGCGTCAAAGATGACCGCAGCGGGGTCTGCCCCCTGCCCTGCCTGCACCAGCGGCACCTCGGCGCGGTTCGCCCACAGCTCCAGCTGCTCACTGGCGGCTGCGCGGAAGGTATCGCCCGCCGCCAGCATGACCCTACGCCCCTGATTTTTGTACAGGGCTGCCAGCTTGGCGATGGTGGTGGTTTTGCCCACGCCGTTTACGCCGATGACCAGCATCACGGCAGGCTTGCCGTCCAGTTCCAGCGGGTAGCGGGGGGTAATTTCGCGGCAAATCAGCGCGCGCAGGGCGTCCAGCGCCTCCTGCCCCGTTTTCAGGTGCTTTTCCTGCACTTCGTCGCGCAGCTCGTCCACCAGACGCACGGCGCAGGCGGGGCCGACATCGGCCAAAATGAGCTGTTCTTCCAAATCATTGTACAGATCATCGTCAATTTCCGCATTGGTCAGCGTGTTGACGATGTTCTGAAAAAAGCCCGTGCGGGTTTTTTCCAGACCGCGCTGCATTTTTTGCTGTCTTTGAAATTCCTCCTCGGAGATATCATGCTTCAAAAAATCAAAAAAGCCCACAAAAAAGTCTCCTTTTTTTACGAAATCAAATCTGCACTGACGTTTTCGAGGTCAAGGCGCAGAATCTTGGAAACGCCGTCCTCCTGCATGGTGACGCCGTACAGCACGTCAGCGGCCTCCATGGTGCCGCGGCGGTGGGTGATGACGATGAACTGGGTGTTCTCGGTCATACGGCGCAGATACTGGGCATAGCGGTTGACGTTTACGTCGTCCAGCGCGGCCTCGATCTCGTCCAGAATGCAGAACGGTGCGGGATTGACGTTGAGAATGGCAAAATAAATCGATATGGCGACCAAAGCCTGCTCACCGCCGGAGAGGGCGCTCAGGTTTTTAATGACCTTGCCGGGGGGCGAAACCTCGATCTCAATGCCGGATTCCAGCACATTTTCCTCGTCCGAAAGATACAGCTTTGCATGGCCGCCGCCGAACAGTTCGCGGAAGATCTGGCCGAAATGGCGGTTGATCTCCTTAAAGCTGGTGGTGAACAGTTCCTGCATTTCGCTGCAAAGCTCGGCGATCATCTTGGTCAGCTCGCTCTTGGCCTTTTCGACGTCGGTAACCTGCGCTTTCAGGAAGTCGTAGCGTTCCTTGACCTCCTTATATTCATCGATAGCACCGACGTTGACATTGCCCAAGGCGCGGATTTTTCCGCGTACCTCCGTCACTTGGCGGCGCAGTTCGGTCAGCGTGTCAAACTCCACGCAAAGGGCGCGCGCCTCGGACTCGGTCAGCTGGTATTCGTCCCACAGCTTGGCGTTGGTGTCGTTCAGTTCGGTCTCGGCGGCGGTGCGGCGCTCGGCCAGGCGGGCCATTTCGCCGCTCATGCGCTCGCGCTCGTCGGTCAGGCTGCGGTTTTCCTGGGCCAGGCGGGCGGACTCGGCCTCTTTTTCCATACGGGCGGCGTTGGCGGTGCGGATAAGCTGCTCCGCCGCTGCGATTTTTTGCAGGTTTTCGCCGCGCACACGTTCAATTTCGGTGATTTTCAGCTCGTTAGCCTCAATCTTTGCCTTGGCCGCATCAATAGCGGCGTTCAGTTCGCGGGCGCGGGCCTCGGCTTCGCCGGTGCGGCTTTGCAGCCCTTCCAGCGCGGTCTCATGCAGGCTGATGTCCTTTTCGTCGGCAAGGCGCTGCATCTGCTTTTCTGCCAGCTCATCGCTGATGCGCTGGCGCTCGGCGGTCAGGCTGCCGGCGCTCTCGCCCAATTCTGCCAGCTCGGCGGCGTAGGCAGCCAGCTCGGTTTCCGCCTGCAGCCGGGCTTTCTCGGCCTCGGCCTCGGTGGCGGCGCTTGCCGCTTGGGCTGCGGTCTGGGCGGCGATCTCCGCTTCCAGTGCGCGGGCCGTCTCGGCCAGTTGGGCGGAGGCCGCGTTCAGGCGGTCTAAATCCAGCCCGGCGCGCAGACGCTCGGACGCAGCGGTCATACCCTCCGCTTCGGCGCCGTTCAGCTGGGCAGCCAGATTGTCAGCTTCTGCCTTGCGGGCGGCCAGTTCCTTTTCGGCGGCGGCGTGGGCTTCGTCCAGCTTGGTCAGCCGCTTGCGCAGCTCGTCCAGCTCCTGCTTGCGGCTGAAAACGCCGACGCTGCGGGCAGTCGAACCGCCGGTGAAGGAGCCGCCCGCGTTGATTACCTGCCCGTCCAGCGTGACGATGCGGTTGCGGTAGCCGAGGTCGCGCGCCACGGCGGATGCCTCGGTCAAGTCCTCGACCACGATGATGCGCCCCAGCAAATTGTCGATGATATGCTGATATTTTGCGTCCGTTTTGACCAGGTCGGCGGCAACCTCCGCCGTTCCGGAAAGGCGCCCCGTAAAGCGGGAGCCTTGCACGGTGTCCAGCGGCAGGAAGGTAGCGCGTCCGGCGCGCTCGTCCTTCAAAAAGGCGATGGCAGCGCGGGCGCAGCCCTGATCCTCGACCACGATGTTCTGCAAGGCAAAGCCGAGGGCGGTCTCAATGGCGATCTCATAGCCCTTTTGCACGGTCAAAATGCCCGCCACAGGGCCGATTACGCCGCGCAGACGGCGGCCGGCGGCGGCACGCATGACCGCCTTGACGCTTTGCTGATAGCCGTCCATATTGCGCTCCAGATCTTCCAGAATGTGGATGCGCTGGGCGGCGTTGGAGCGCTCTCTGTCAGCCTTTTGCAGCGCGTCGGCGGCCTCCGCCTGTTGACGGCGGCGGCTTTCCAGCTTGAGCTTTAAGCCCGCCTTGATGTTGTCGTTGCGGGTCACTGCTTCCTCGGCGTCCTTGACGCGGCGGGCGGCGCGGGCTTTTAGCTCCTCGGTCTGCGCCGTTTCGGCGTCCAGCTCCTGCCGCCGGGTTTGGGCGTTGGCCAAACGCTCGGCGGCGGCAGCCCCGGCGGACTGCGCGGCGGCAGCCTTGACCTTGGCGGCGGTGGCGGCGTCCTGCAGGCGCGCCATGGCGGCGTCCACAACGTCGCGCCGCTGCCCGCTTTGCAGTGCTTTTTCTTCCAGCGCGTGCAGCTCGTCCCGCAGGGCGGCCACACCCTTGTCCAGCTCCGACAGGGCGGTGCGCAGGGTATCGATGGCGGCGCGGTGGGCGGCGGTTTCCTGCTCGATGGCTTCCCTGCCCTGCCCGGCGCGCTGCAATTCCGACGTTGCCTCGTCAATGCGGAAACGGCTGTGTTCGCTCTCGTTTTTCAAGACGGCGATTTCACTTTCGCTGCCGGCGTTTTGCTCGGTCACGGTGCGGATATCGGCGTTCGCCTGCTCGATATCCAGCATCAGGCGCTGCGTTTCCTCGCGCAGGTACGCGCTTTTTTCGTCAAAGGCGTCCAGCTGGCGGCTCAGGCGGTCATAGTCTGCCTGGGCGGCCTCGTACTTGCGCTGCTGGTCGCGCAGCGTTTCGTTGGCGCGGCGGATGGCATCGACCCACAGGGTGATCTCCAGCGTTTTGCGCTTTTCGGAAAGCTGCAAAAACTGCTGGGCTTTTTCGCTGTCACGCTTCAGGGGTCCGACGCGCTTTTCCAGCTCGCCCAGAATGTCGCGCAGACGTTCCAGATTGCCCTCGGCAGCCGCCAGACGGCGCTCGGCCTCGTTTTTGCGGTAGCGGTACTTGGCAATGCCGGAGGCTTCCTCAAAAATTTCACGCCGTTCCGAGGATTTCGCGCCGACGATTTCGGCAATGCGGCCCTGGCTGACGATGGCGTAGCCATCGCGGCCCAGACCCGTATCCAGCAGCAGTTCATAGACATCCTTCAAACGGACACTCTGCCCGTTGATGGAATATTCGCTCTCGCCGCTGCGGTAATAGCGGCGGCCTATGGTGACCTCGTCGGCGTCCATATCCAGCCCGTGGTCGCTGTTGTCGATGGTCAGTGCCACGCTGGCATAGCCCATAGCGCCGCGGGTCTGGGTGCCGCCGAAGATGACGTCCTCCATCTTGCCGCTGCCGCGCAGCTGCTTGGAGCTGGTCTCGCCCAGCACCCAGCGGATGGAGTCGGATATATTGGACTTGCCCGAACCGTTGGGGCCTACCACGCCGGTGATGCCGGTGCCGATGGTAATTTTGGTGCGGTCCGGGAAAGATTTGAAGCCTTGTATTTCCAGTTCTTTAAGGCGCATTCAGTAAACCTTTCTCATTGAAAAACAGAAGCGGTGTTGTCTCAGCCCTGCTTGAGTTTTTCCAGGGCTTTTTTGGCGGCGTTCTGCTCGGCTGCCTTTTTGCTGCGGCCGATGCCGTCCGCCAGATGGGCGCCGTTGCGCCACACGCTGACGGTAAATTTTTTGTCATGGTCGGGGCCGGTCTCGCCCACGACCTCATAGCGCAGCGCCGCGTCGGGGTCCTGCTGCACGACCTCCTGCAGACGGGTCTTGTAGTCATCCTCGGCGGTCTTGCCCTCGGTGATAAAGGGCATAATGAAATTGCGCGCCACCTCAAAGCCGCCGTCCAGATACAAGGCGGCGATGACCGCCTCAAACGCATCGGACACCACGCTGGGGCGGGTGCGGCCGCCGCCCAGTTCCTCGCCGTGACCCAGGCGCAGGTACTCGCCCAGGTGGATTTCCTCGGCAAACTGGAACAGTGCCTCCTCGCTGACAAGGCTGGCGCGCATACGGCTCAGCTCGCCCTCGGGGCGTTTGGACTGGTGGAACAGATGGTCCGCGACCACCACGCTCAGCACGCTGTCGCCCAAAAACTCCAACCGCTCGTTGTGGGTGGTGGGGACCTTGCTCTCGTTGGCAAAGCTGGTGTGGGTCAGCGCAATGCGCAGCAGCGCGGGATTCTTAAAGGTATAGTGCAGCACCTGCTGCAGTTCTTCGGGTTTGTGGGACATCTATCTTCACACTTTCTGTTATTCTTGCGTGGCTTTTGCGGTCTCGGCCAGTGCGGCCTGCATGGTGCCGCACAAATCGTTTTCTACACAGAGCCTGGCCTGACGGATGGCGTTCTTAATGCCCTTGGCATGGCTGGAGCCATGCGCCTTGATGACCGGCTTGGCGGCACCCAGCAGCGGTGCGCCGCCCACCTCCTCGGAGTCCATCATGCGCTTCAGCTCACCCAGACCGCCCTTGATGCCCAGATAGCTGAGCTTGGTCAGCAGGTTTTTGAGGAAAATTTTCTTGAGCATACCCAGCAGGGTCTTGGCGACGCCCTCGCTCAATTTAAGCACCACATTGCCCACAAAACCGTCGCAGACCACAACGTCCACGTCGCCGTCCATAATGTAGCGCGGCTCGATATTGCCCGCAAAGCTGATGCAGGGGTTGGCCTTCAGCAGCTGATGTGCCTCGCGGTAGGTGGGCGTACCCTTGGTTTCCTCGGCACCGTTGTTGACCAGCGCCACCTTGGGCTGGGTGCGGCCCATGACCTTTTCGGCGTAGACGCTGCCCATCGTGCCGAAGGCGTTCAGCATCTCGGGGCGGCACTCGACGTTGGCGCCGCAGTCCAGCAGCAGGAAGTTCTGCTTGGCGCCGGGCATCGGGGTGGCCAGCGCAGGGCGCTTGACGCCCTTGACGGTGCGCACGATCAAACTGGTGCCGACGTGCAGCGCACCCGTGGAACCGGCGGACACAAAGGCGTCGGCCTCGCCGTTTTTGAGCATCGTCAATGCCTTGACCATGCCGGAATCGGTCTTGTGGCGAACGGCCTTGACGGGGTCGTCCTCCATGGTGATGTTCTCGGTGCAGGAAATGACGGTAAACCGCGTCAAATCGATGTTATTTTGTACGGCACAGCTTTCGATGGCAGCCTGCTCGCCCAGCAGGACCAGCTCCATGCCGTCACCAAACTCGGCCATTGCCTGTGCTGCGCCCTGCAAAACACACAAAGGGGCGTTGTCACCGCCCATGGCATCTACGAGAATTTTCATACGTCATACTCCTTTACCCATTCGTTCATGGCATCCTGCGCCGCCTGCGAAAGCGCGGCATAGCGCTCGCGCTTGTCGCGGATGGCATCAATTTCGGCGGTGCGGGGCAAAATGCCCATGTTCGCACCCATCGGCTGAAAGTCTTTGTTGGGGGTGGTGATGTATTCCAGCAGCGCACCGCACATGGTGGCGGGCGGGGGCGGGGGCAGCTCGCGCCCGTTCAGGCGGGCAAAAATCTGCCGTGCTGCCAAAAGGCCGCTGGCGGCGCTTTCCATATAGCCCTCAAAGCCGGTGATCTGCCCCGCAAAAAATACGTTGGGGTGTTCATTTAAGTATTGCTTGGCGTTCAGCACACGCGGGCTTTCCAAAAAGGTGTTGCGGTGCATAACGCCGTAGCGCACAAATTCGGCATTTTCGAGACCCGGGATCATGCGGAATACCCGCTTTTGTTCGCCCCATTTGAGGTTGGTCTGGAAACCGACCAGATTATACAGTGTGCGGGCGGTGTTTTCGGCGCGCAGCTGCACAGCCGCCCAGGGGCGGTGCCCGGTGTTGGGGTCGCGCAGACCCACGGGGCGCAAGGGGCCGAAGCGGATGGTATCCGCCCCGCGCGCCGCCATGACCTCAATGGGCATACAGCCCTCATACACCGTCAGGTCGCCGTCAAAATCGTGCAGCGGGGCGCGCTCGGCGGCGGTCAGGGCGGCGTGGAAGTTCTCGTATTCTTCCTTGTTAAAGGGGCAGTTCAGGTAGTCGGCCTCTCCCCTGCCGTAGCGGGAGGCGGCAAACACCTTGTTGTAATCCAGGCTTTCGGCGGTGACAATGGGCGCCACAGCGTCAAAAAAGCTCAGACGATGGTCGCCCGTCAACCCGGCAATGGCGGCAGCCAGTGCCCCCTCGGTCAAGGGGCCGCTGGCAACCAGCACGGGCGCAGACTCGTCCAGTTCGGTAACTTCCTCGCGCCGGACGGTGATATTCGGGTGGCGCTCCACCATCTCGGTAACGGCGGCACTGAACACATCGCGATCCACCGCCAGAGCCCCACCTGCCGCCACGCGGGCGGTCTCGGCGGCGGTGAGCAGGTGGCTGCCCATCGCCTTCATCTCCAATTTTAACAGACCGGAGGCGGAATCCGGGCGCTCGGCCTTCAAGGAATTGGAGCAGATCAGTTCGGCAAAGCCGGCACTTTTGTGCGCGGGGGAAAATTTCTGCGGCTTTTGGTCATACAGTGTGACCTGCACACCGCGGTCGGCCAGCCACAGGGCGGCCTCGGAACCGGCAAGCCCGGCACCAATTACAGTTACTTGCATATAGACTCCCATGGGGTTTATTTCTTTTCAACGGGCTTTTCAAATCCGCAGCCCTCTTTGGCACAGTAAAGCTGCCCTTTTTTCTTGTACAGGGTGTTGCCGCACTGCGGGCATTTTTCGGGCACAGGCTCGTCCCAGGTCATAAAGTTGCAGGTCGGGTACTTGCTGCAACCGTAATAAATGCGTCCCTTCGCGCTTTTGCGCAGCAGCATATGGCCGCCGCACAGCGGGCAGATACCGCCGGTATCCTTGACGATGGGGTGGGCGTTGCGGCATTCAGGGAAGCCGGAGCAGGCAACGAACTTGCCGTACCGTCCGGACTTGATGACCATCGGCTTGCCGCATTTGTCGCAAATTTCATCGGTGGGGATATCCTCGACCTTGACGCGCTTGCCCTCCATGTTTTTTTCAGCCTCGTCCAGGCTCTTGGCAAAGCCCTGATAGAACTCGTCCACAGCCTTGACCCAGTCCTCCTTGCCGGCTTCGACAACGTCAAGCTTTTTCTCCATATCGGCGCTGAATTTTACGTCCACAATGTTGGGGAACTGTTCCAGCATGACGGTGTTGACCGCCTGCCCCAAGGGGGTGGTTTTCAGCTTTTTCTGATCCTTCTCGACATAGCCGCGATCCACAATGGTGGTAATGATGGGCGCATAGGTCGAGGGACGTCCGATGCCGTTTTCCTCCAGCGCGTGGATGAGGGTGGCCTCGGTGTACAGCGGCGGCGGCTGGGTGAATTTCTGGTCAGCCGTCAGTGAGCGCAGCTGCAGGACCTGACCCTCCTCCAGCGGGGGCAGGGCAGTTTCCTTCTTCTGCTTTTCGTCGGTGGATTCCTCGTACAGGGCGGTAAAACCGTCAAATGCCACGCGGAAACCCGAAGCACGGAACAGGTAGTCCCCCGCCGTGATGGACGCCGACACGGTGTCCTGCACGCAGTCCGCCATCTGGCTGGCCATAAAGCGGCTCCAGATCAGGCGGTACAGCTTGGCGATGTCGCCGCTGATGCTCTGCTCGACCTCGTCGGGGGTCAGTTCGGGCATAGAGGGGCGGATGGCTTCGTGGGCGTCCTGCGCTGCCGTGGCAGAGCGGGACTTCCACTTGCGTTGGGTCTTGCAGACGTAGTCCTCGCCCCAGCGGTTGGCGATAAAGCCCTTGGCGGCGGCGGCAGCCTCGTCGGCAATGCGCAGGCTGTCGGTACGCATATAGGTGATCAAACCCACGGTGCCGTGCCCGGCGATGTCCACGCCTTCGTACAGGGTCTGGGCGGCGCGCATCGTGCGGGTGGCGGAAAAGCCGTAGGCACGGCTGGCGTCCTGCTGCAGCGTCGAGGTGATGAACGGCGGCGCGGGCTGGCGGCGGCGCTTGCCTTTTTCCAGCTTGGTGATGACATATTCCTTGCCGTCCAGCGCGGCGGTGATGGCATCCGCCTGCTGCTTGTCAGTCACGGTCAGCTTGGTGCCGTCCGCTGCAGCGGCCAGACGCGCAGTAAAGGCGCTCTTGGCCGCCCCCTTGGGGTAGACCACGGCGTCGATGTTCCAGTATTCATCGGGCACAAAGCGCTCGATTTCCAGTTCACGGTCGCGGATCAGACGCACGGCGACGCTCTGCACGCGCCCGGCAGACAAGCCGCGGCGCACCTTGCGCCACAGGAACGGGCTGAGCTTGTAGCCCACCAGGCGATCCAGCTCGCGCCGCGCCTGCTGGGCATTGAACAGGTCCATATTGATGGCGCGGGGATGCGCCATGCCCTCCTGCACACCCTTTTTGGTGATCTCATCAAAGGTCACGCGGTTGGGCGCGGCGGGGTCCAGCCCCAGAATGTTGGCCAGATGCCAGCTGATGGCCTCGCCCTCACGGTCCGGGTCGGTTGCCAGCAGAACGCCGTCGCACTGCTTGGCTTCTGCTTTTAATTCCTTGACGAGCTTTTGCTTGCCCTTGATGGTAATGTATTTGGGTTCGTAGTTATTTTCCACGTCGATGCCCAGCTTGCTGGCGGGCAGGTCACGGACGTGTCCCATACTGGCGGTCACCTTGTAGCCGCGGCCCAGATATTTGCCGATGGTCTTGGCCTTGGCGGGGGATTCCACAATGACAAGTTTTGGCTTTTTAGGCATATTGAAAAACCTCTTTATATTGTACCGTCGGGCAGCCGAGCCGCCCACGGGGATTTACTTGGCTATATAGCGCTCGCCCTGCTGCTTTTCGGCACCGCCGAAAATTTCCAGTTCCACCAGCGCGGCGGCCGCCTGCGGCACGTTCAGCCCGGCAGCGGTGCACAATTCCTCAACGCTTTGCGGGGTCTGGCTCAGGCAAGCATAGATGCGCTTGGCATCGGCGCTGACCGCCGACGCATCAAAGCTGCTCTTGTGCTTTGTCTTTTGCGGCTTGGTCTGCAAGCCCAGTGTTTCCAGCACGTTGGCGGCGCTGCAAAGCGGCTCGGCGCGGTGGGTGCGCAGCAGCTCGTTGGTGCCCTCGCTCAGGGGGCTGTAAATGCTGCCGGGCACGGCAAACACGGGGCGGCCGTAGCGGTGGGCGTGTCCCACGGTGTTCAGCGTTCCGCTGCGGGTGCGCGCTTCCGCCACGCAGAGTGCCTCGCTCATGCCGGCAATCAGGCGGTTGCGCTCCAAAAAGGTACCCTTCATCTTGGCAGGGTAACCGGGCGGGTATTCGCTGCATACCGCACCGCCGCAATCCTGCAGCTTTTGCCGCAGGGCGCCGTTGGCGGCGGGGTAGGTTTTGTCGATGGCGGTACCCAAAAACGCCACCGTGGGTACGCCCGCCTGCACGGCGGCGCGGTGTCCCTCGCTGTCCAGCCCGTCGGCCAGGCCGCTTACGATGACCACGCCCTGCTTTGTCATTTCCAGTGACAGGTCATAGGCCGCCTGCCGCCCGTAAGCACCGGGGCGGCGGGTGCCGACCATGCCCACATAGCGCCGTCCGTTCAGGCAGGTGATGTCACCGGTGGCGTACAGCACCAGCGGCAGATCGGGCAAATCGAGCAGACGCGCGGGGTACATCGGGTCGTCGGGGGTCAAAATCTCCACGCCCGAAAGCAGGCAGTGGTCGTAGCGTTCCTCGTAGTCAAAGGGGGTGGTGTCGCACAGCTTGGCAGCGGCCGCATCGCTCAGGCAAAGGGGCGGTGCCTCGCTGCCCAGACGCAGCCCCTCGTAAAGCTGTTCGGGGTCGGGGTACAGTTCCAGCAGCTCCTTGGCGGCCGGAAACGCCGTGCCCACGGCCTCGGCCAGCCAAAGCCACGCCAGTGTCTTGTCCATAGCTTACACCCCGCGAAACTGCCACAGCAGCACGCTGCCCGCCACACCGGCGTTCAGGCTTTCGACCCTGTCGGTCATGGGGATGCGCACCGCCAGATCGCAGGCATCGATCGTTTCCTGCGTAAGTCCCTGCCCTTCGCTGCCGATGACCACACAAAGCCCCTGCGGGAAATCGCTGCCGGCCTCGTCCAGCGCAACAGAATGATACAGTGCCGCGGCCAAGCAGGTCACCCCGCGGCTGCGCAGCGTTTGCAGGGCAGCGGGCAGATTTTCGGTCTGCACCACGGGCAGACGCCCCGCCGCCCCCATGGAGGAACGCAGCGTCTTGGGCGAAAACGGTGCCGCGCACCCTGCGCCCAGCAGCACGGCATCAAAGCCGAAGGCCGCCGCACTGCGCAAAAGGGTGCCCACATTGCCGGGGTCCTGCACGCCCTCCAGCGCCAGGATACGCCGCGCCGTCTGCAAGGCCGATGCATCGGGGGCAGGGGTTTCAAACAGCACAAAAACGTCCTGGCTGGACTTGGTACCCGCCAGCTTTTCGGCCACATGGGGCGCAATTTCGGCGGGGTCCAGGGCGCTTAACGCGGGGGTTTTGGCCAACGCCGCCGCCGTGGCAAAGGCCATGCGGGGGCTGCAGCTTTTGGCAAGCTCCAGGCAGAGCTTGGGCCCCTCGGCAAAGAAAAGCCCCTCCTGCGCGCGGCGTTTTTCGCTGTCGCGCACGGCACAGGCAAATTTGATTTTGGCGTTGTCGCGGCTGGTGATGGCTGCTTCCATTGTAGCGCCCCTTTCCGGTAAAATCAATATTTTTGTGCGGGAAATTCATTTGCCCCTTAAACACAAAAGGACTCACGCGTGCGCGTGAGTCTTTTTTGCGGTTATTACAGGGCCTTCTTGGCGGTCTCGACCAAAGCGGTGAAGCTGGCGGGATCGTGGATAGCCATCTCGCTCAGCATCTTGCGGTTCAGCTCGATGCCGGACTTCTTCAGGCCGTTCATGAAGGTGGAGTAGTTCATGCCCTGAGCACGAACAGCGTTGTTGATGCGGGTGATCCACAGGTTGCGGAACTCACGCTTCTTCTGCTTACGGCCGACGAAAGCGTAGTTACCGCTCTTCATGACGGCCTGCTTGGCCATGCGGAAGTGCTTGGACTTAGCACCGTAGTAGCCCTTTGCGAGTTTGAGAGTCTTAGCACGACGCTTGTGCGTCATGGTAGCGCCTTTAATACGAGCCATGGTTTATATCTCCTTTTATTACTCTGGTAATTGTTCTGACCTAAGTGTTTACAGATTAGCCGCCGTAGGGCATCATCTTTTTAACGGCTGCCTCGTTGGTCTTGTCGACGTACTTGGGCATACGCAGACCACGGGTCAACTTGGTGGTCTTCTTGGTCAGGATGTGACGGCGCTTGGATGCATTGCGCTTGATCTTGCCGGAAGCAGTCATCTTGAAACGCTTTTTGGCGCCGGAAAGGGTCTTGAGCTTCATTTTAGCCATTGTTGTTTCCTCCTAAAGAGTTGCTTTTTACTTGTTGGGTGCGGGAGACATGAACATCATCATGCTGCGGCCCTCAAGCTTGGGCTGCTTGTCGATGACAGCCTTGCCTGCCAACGCCTCGGCAAAACGATTGTGCACATCCAGACCCAGGCTGGTGTGTGCCATCTCGCGGCCGCGGAACCGGATGCTTACCTTGAGTTTGTGGCCCTGCTGCAAGAACTTGGCAGCCTGGTTCACTTTGGTGTTAAAGTCGTTGGTATCAATGTTCAAAGACAGGCGGATCTCCTTGATTTCAACCACTTTCTGGTTTTTCTTGGCTTCCTTTTCCTTCTTCTGCTGCTCGAAACGGTACTTGCCGTAGTCCAGGATCTTGCATACCGGCGGTTTTGCCGTCGGGGCAATCTTGACCAGGTCAAGGTCCTTATCGATAGCCATACGCAGGGCATCGCGCGGGCTCATAATGCCGAGCTGTGCGCCGTCTGCGCCGATCACGCGGACTTCCTTGTCGCGGATCTGTTCATTGATTTCCAGTTCCTTGGAATTGCTGTTGCTGGCGATTGGAATACACCTCCCACAAGTGTCTGATAAATGATAAAAGCGGCTGCCATAAAAGCAGCCGCCGTACATACGAAATAGCGCACTTTGTGTGCGTACTGGGTATGACCCGGAGTTTTGCGAACTCTCAAGGTGAGCCGACGGCCTACTGCCGGTTGCTGCTTTTTTTACAAGCAATAGTTTACCACAGGTGGAAGCCGTTGTCAAGGGGCAAAGCGGAGGTTTTTTCAATAAATTTCAACCCCGCATCATTCGACGCGACAGCGTGTCAAGGAATCACGTTCTTAGTCTATGGAATGTGTAGGGGCGACCCGTGCCGTTTGCCCGTTGGGTTGCATTGCCGGGATGGCTGCTGCGGGCGGCATAGTAGCCGTGCCTACAAATGACCCGTAATGTTGTTATTGCCGTCAGGTCGCGGGCGGGGCATACCCCGCCCCTGCGTTATCTGTTTATAAAGCCCGTCGCAACCGCAAGGCAGCAAGGAGGGGTCACTGCGCCCGCAGGCGCGTTTCGGAGCGCAACCGCCGCACAGCGGCGGCTCTTAGCGCGGAGATAGACCCCTCCCTACATTACTGCCCGGAAATGGGCTTTTTGACAAATTGATTTCTTATTTACCCCTGTTGCCCGTTTGTTGGCACGCCCCGCCATTTGTTGGCACACCCCGCCAAGGGGTGTGCCAACACCACCTTATTTTTTATCTTTTATCTATTATCTGTTTTCCCTCGTCCCCTATGCCCAGAATCTCCCTTGCCGTGTCATCCTCCAGCTGCTGCACCGATTCCAGCTTGCGGGTGATGGCGCGGCTGCGCGTGCCGATCAGCTCTTCCAGATCGGAGCCTGTCTGGTTCAGGTGCCGCTGCATCTGCGCCAGCCCTGTGCCGAACTTTTCAAACTCGGTCTTTACCGCGCCCAGCACCGTCCAGACCTCGCCGCTGCGCTTTTGGATCGCCAGCGTGCGGAAGCCCATCTGCAGCGCATTCAGCAGCGCCGCCATGGTGGAGGGACCCGCCACGGTGATTTGGTAATCGCGCTGCAGGGTCTCGGTCACGCCGCCGGAAACCACCTCGGCATACAGCCCCTCAAACGGCAAAAACAGGATGCCGAAATTCGTTGTGTAGGGTACCTCAATGTACTTGTCGTGGATGTCCTTGGCCTCCTGCCGCAGCACGTTGTACAGCGCCTTGCGCATGGCGGCAGCCGCTGCGGCATCGCCCTGCTGCAAAGCTGCCTGCAAATGCTGGTAGGTATCGCCGGGGAACTTGGCGTCAATGGGCAGCCAGACCGGCCCCTCCTGCCCCGGCAGCTTGATGGCATACTCCACACGGTTGGCGCTGCCGGGTACCGTGGCAACGTTTTCTTCGTACTGACCGGGCGCAAGGATCTGCTCTAAAATCGCGCCCAGCTGTACCTCGCCCAGGATACCGCGCGTTTTCACGCCCGAAAGCACCTGTTTCAGGCTGCCGACATCGGCGGCCAGGCTCTGCATCTCGCCAAGACCCTTGTACACCTGCTCCAGCTGGGTGCTGACGGTGCGGAAGGAATCGGTGATGCGCTTTTGCAGGGCGTCCTGCAATTTTTCCTCCACCGTACCGCGGATCTCCTCCAATTTTTGGTTGTTGTCGGCGCGGATGGTGTTCAGCCCCTGCACCACCGCCCCGCGCACTCCCTCCAAGCGGACGGCGTTGGAATCCTCCAGATTTTTTAAGCGGGTTTCCATCATCGTCAGCTGCGCCAGCATAGCATCGTTGGCAGCCTTCTGCCGCGCCGCCCCCGCGCGGTCGATAGATTCCAGCCGGGCGGTGTTGGCCGCCGCCGTCTGGCGCTGGTTCTCACTGAGCACGGCGGAAAAATCCCGCAGAGAGGCCGACGTCGTGCGCACACTCTCGCCCTGCATCGCGCGCAGCTGCTCCGACAAAAGGTCGGTTTCCCCCTGCAAAACGGGGGTCATGGCGTCCACATACTCCTGCGCCGTGGGGGCCGCCGCCGTTTTTTTGCCGCTGCGCCGCAGCAGCACCGCCAAAAGTATATCCCCCGCCAGTGCCAGCACCAGCAGGACGATTAATAAAATTACCGTAATTTCCATAATTTTCTGTCCGCCTTTGTAGAATAGATTCATTTTACACTTTTTCGGGATATTGCGCAACCCGTTTTATCGCACTTTTACGGTTTAAACTATTGACTATGTTGGGCAAATTTGCTAAAATACAGATAATCTATGCCCCCGCTGCAAACAAAATTCACAAGATAAGGAGGCGCCCCTCTATGCGCCCTGCACCCCTGGACCCCAATGACCGCAATCTTGCCATGTACGAAGCCATTCTGCGCTTAGACAATCTGGAGGATTGCCTGCGATTTTTTGATGATCTTTGCGCCGTGACCGAGCTGCACACCATGGAACAGCGCTACGCCGTGGCCGGCTGCCTTTTGCAAGGCAAGGTATACAGTGAGATTCGCCGCGAGACCGGCGCGTCCAGCGCCACGGTCAGCCGCGTCAACCGTATGCTGAACTACGGCACCGGCAAGCTGGCCGACTGCGTAAAGGAAGATCTGGCAGCGCAAGAACAAAAAGAGCCGTAAGGCCGGGAGGTATGTCCAATGTCTGTTCTGATCCGTGATTTCGGCAGCACCGCTGACGGCAAGCCCGTCAAGGTTGCCGTTCTGAAAAACGATTTTATCGAGGTACATATCCTGAACTACGGTGCCATCATCCACCGCATTGTCGTGCCCGACCGCAGCGGCAACCCCGTGGACGTGGCGCTGGGCTATGACTCCGCCACCGATTACGAGCTGAACGGCGACAGCATGGGCGCTGCCGTCGGCCGCTTTGCCAACCGCATCGGCGGGGCGCAGTTCCCCCTGTACGAAAAAATCGTGCATGTCACCCCCAACGAGAACGGCAACTGCCTGCACAGCGGCCTGCACGGGTTCCGCAGCAGCCTGTTTACGATGGAGCCCACCCCCGATACCGCCGACAGCGTGACGCTGACCGCCCTGAGTGCCGACGGCACCGACGGGTTCCCCGGCAATCTGGAGCTGGAAATTCAGTACAGCCTGGCCAAGAGCGGGCTGGTCATCCGCTATGCCGCCACCACCGACGCGCCGACCGTCTGCAACATGACGAACCACAGCTATTTTAACCTGAACGGCCAGGGCACCGGAACCGCGCTGGGGCATCGGCTGACCATCGACGCAGACCAGTATCTGGAATGTGACGCCCACAATATCCCCACCGGGCGCAAGCTGCCCGTGGCAGGTACGCCGCTGGACTTCAACGAGGAGAAAACCATCGGCCGCGATATCGAGGCCGACCACATTGCCCTGAAAAACTGCTTGGGCTATGACCAGTGCTTCATCATCCGCGACAGCGGTCTGCGCCACGCCGCGTGGGTCACAGGCCCGATGACCGGCATCCGCATGGAGGTGCTGACCACCCTGCCCGGTATGCACCTGTACAGCGCCAACTACCTGGCGCCGAAAACCCCCGGCAAGGACGGCACCGAGTACCATAAGCGGGACGCCGTCTGCTTTGAGACCGAGGATTTTCCCGATGCACCGAACCATCCGGATTTCCCCGACACTACCGTCCTGCCCGACCACCCGTACAGCAGCACGACCATCTACCGCTTTGACATTGCCCCCATGTAACCCATAAAAACAAGCCCCGCGCCGCCCGTGAAATTCGGGCGGCGCGGGGCTTTTCTTCCTTATTATATAAGCGCGTACAGCACACCGCTGAAGGGCGGCAGATCCAGCGTCAGCGTATCGGCTGCGGGCAATGCCTTTGCCTTGACGGGCTTAGCCGTGCCGCCGCCGAAATCCGTCCAGTCGGTATGCAGCAGCAGGGTCAGCTTGCCCTTTTGGGGCAGCGTCAGCTCGTAGTCGGTCAATTCGGTGTCACCAAAGTTGAACGCCGCCAGCACGGCGCCCTCGCTCCCCTGCCGCCAGATGGCGCAGGCGTTTTTTTCGGGGTGGGCGCAGTCCAGCCACAGGAAGGCGGCGGGGTCGTACTCCCGCGACCAGAAACCGTCGTTTTGCAGGTAGGCCTCGTTCAGCGCCTTGCGGAACGCACGGAAGCTGTCGTGGTTGGGGTACTTCAGCACCGACCAGTCCTGCTCGCGGCTTTCGTCCCATTCGCGCAGCTGGGCAAACTCATTGCCCATAAAGTCCAGCTTTTTGCCGGGGTGGATCGCCATATACAGGTACAGCGTCCGCGCCTGCGGGAACTTGCCCTCATACTCGCCGTACATTTTTTGCACGATGGTCGCCTTGCCGTGAACATTTTCGTCGTGGCTGAAGGGTAAAATGTAATGCTCGTTCCACGCATACATCATCGAGAAGGTCAGCTTGCCCAGGTTATGCTTGCGTTCTGCGGGTGTTTTTTTGAAGTAGTCCAGCGTGTCGTTCATCCAGCCGAGGTCCCATTTGTAGTCAAAGCCCAGACCGCCGTACTCGACGGGCGCGGTGACCTTGGGGAAGTTGGTGGAATCCTCGGCAATCAGCATGGCCGTGGGGTGGCGCTGCTGCAAGCCGGCGTTCATCCCTTTCAAAAACTCCAGCGTGCTGCCGTTGACCCCGCGGTTGGGGTCGCCCTGCCAGTAGATCAGGCGGCTGACGGCGTCCATGCGCAGGCCGTCGGCGTGGAACACCCGCAGCCAGTAGTCCGCGCAGGACTGGATAAAGCAGCGGATCTCCCCACGGGAGTGCATAAAGTTGCAGCTGCCCCACTCGCTCTGCCCCACGCTGGCGGCGGGGTACTCATACAAAGGCGTGCCGTCAAACTCTTTCAGACCGTATTCATCCACGGCAAAGTGCACCGGCACAAAGTCCAGAATCACGCCGATGCCCTGCTTGTGGCAGGCGTTGATGAACTGTGCCAGCTCCTCCGGCGTGCCGTAGCGGCTGGTGGGGGCAAAAAAACCCGTGGTCTGGTAGCCCCAGCTGCCGTCAAAGGGATACTCGGCCAGGGGCATCAGCTCCAGGTGGGTGTAGCCGTATTTTTTGCAGTAAGTGGGCAAAAGGTCGGCCAGCTCGGCGTAGGTGTACCAGCTGCCGTCCTCCTTCTGCCGCCAGCTGCCCATGTGTACCTCGTAGATATTCAGCGGCTTGTCGTAGTTTTTGCTGCGCTGCGCCAACCACTTTTCGTCGGCAAAGCCGTCGGGACGCTCGGCAATGATGCTGCGGCCGTCGGGGCGCAGCTTCATGGCAAAGCCGTAGGGGTCGCAGTGGTCGACCGTGCGGCCGTTGGCCCCCGTGACGCGGTACTGGTAGGCCATGCCCGCATCGGCGCCGTTTACGTCGGCCTCCCACACGCCGGAATGGGTGCGGTGCATGTCGTACTCACCAAATTCACCCACGACCCGCACATGCTGTGCGGCGGGTGCCCAGACGGCAAAATGGGTGCCGCCAAAATAGGTGTGGGCACCGAAAAACTCATACGCATCAAAGGCATGGCCGGTATAAAATGCCTGCATATCCATGGCTGAAACGCTCCTTGTCGTTTATTCTATAAAAAAATTGTACCACATCGGGCGATGCGGCACAATTTACATTTTTATACACAGTGTTCAAATTTTGAGCAGGATCTTTGCGATGTTGAAGTAGATCAGCAGCGTAGTGGTATCCACGATGGTGGTAATCAGGGGCGACGCCATAACGGCAGGGTCAAGGTGGAATTTTTCCGCCACAACGGGCAAAAAGCCGCCGATGATCTGGGACAGCAGCACCGTGCAGATCAGCGTCAGGCAGACGACGGCCGCCACGGGGGCCGCAATGCCGTCCAGCGCGATCAGCTTGAGGAAGTTCAGAATCGCCAGCGTGCCGCCGCACAGAATAGCGGCGCGGCTCTCGCGCCACAAAATGCGCGGCAGGTCCTTCGGCTCAATATCACCCAGCGCCATACCACGGATGATGGTGGAGGTACTCTGGCTGCCCGCGTTGCCGCCGGTGTCGGTCAGCAGCGGGATATAGGCGGTCAGCACGGTGACGGCGGCCAGCGCATCCTCGTACCCGCGGATGACCATGCTGGAGAAGGAGGACGACACCATCAGGAACAGCAGCCACGGGGCGCGGCTCTTGTACAGATCCCACATGGACTGCTTGAAGTAGGGCTTGTCGGTGGGGCCGATAGCGTTCATCTTGGCGATGTCTTCGCTGGCCTCGTCCTGCAGGATGGAGATAGCGTCGTCGATGGTCACGATGCCGACCAGGCGCTTTTCGTTGTCCACAACGGGAATTGCCAGAAAGCCGTATTTTTCAAACAGCTGGGAGACATCCTCCTGGTCGGTGGTGGTGCTGACGCTGATGACGTTTTCGTCCATCAGGTCAGCGATATGCTCGGCGTCCGGCTCGCGGCAGAGTATCAGCGCGCGCAGCGAGACCACGCCGATCAGCGTGCGGTCACGGTCGGTAACGTAGCAGTTGTTGATGGTTTCCTTGTCAAAGCCGTTTTTGCGGATGGATTCGATGGCCTGCGTCACCGTCATACCGGCGCGCAGCTCCATAAACTCGGTGGTCATGACACCGCCGGCGGAATCCTCGGGGTATTTGAGCAGTTCGTTGATCATGCGGCGGGTCGCCGGGTCAGCCTGCGCCAAAATACGCTTGACGACATTGGCGGGCATTTCCTCCACCAGATCCGTCGCATCATCAACAAACAGATCATTGACCACGACCTTCAGTTCTTTATCGGTCAGGCAGTCGATCAGGGTCTGCTGGGTCTCGGGGGTAAGCTCGGCAAAAATTTCCGCTGCCAGGTCCTTGGGACACAGGCGAAACAGCACGGGGAGCTTTTCGGGCGGGAGATCCTCAAACACCGCAGCCAAATCGGGCGCGGGCAGGTTTTCCATGACATCCCGCAGGCTCTGGTACTTTTTTGCATCGTCCAAGTTGGCCAGCATGGTTTTCAGGGTCAGAATTGCAGTATCGGACATAAAAAAGCCGCCTCCTTTTCAGGCGGCAGCCGAACACTTTACTTTTGGGAAAATGCAACGCACAGCGGACCCATACGCCTAACTTAGCGCATAGTCTGCTTTTCCCAACCAAAATATGACGGCTGCCTTATTCAAGATACATCGGTACACAGGACTGGGACTACTGGGTGTATCCATGACAACCACCACACTTTTCTTATAAAATTGGGCAGGGACATACCCTACCGATATTACTTTAACACTCCCGACGGGTTTCGTCAAGCAGTTTTTTGCTTCGCGGCGCAACTTTTTTCGGCAGCCAAAATGCCCCCTCCGTGGGAGGGGACTTTGCCGTTATTTTCTGCGGCGGGGCCAATCTGCCGCCGCGTCGCACAGGGCCAGCGCCAAAAACAGCACGACAGGCGGGCAGACAAGGCCGTAAAACAAATCCTTCGTGCCAAAGCGGAACAAATTCTGCCAGCCGTCCGGGTTGATCCTGATTTCCAAAAAGTCAAACCACACGCCCGGATACACACCGAGATCCAGCCGAATACGGCAGGTGGAATCCGGGAAAACAAAGCGGTAGCCATCGCCGTATTTTTGGGCGTAGACCATGCGGTCGGTGCCAAACTCTCCGTTTGGCTTGTGGGTGTAAAATGCCACCATCTCGCCGGGATCCTGTGAGGAGATAAAAATGATATCCAATTCCCGCACAGGGCCGTCATAAATCAGCTGGTCGTCATCGGTCGTGGTCAGCACCGTTTGGTAGCCGGCAGGCATCGCCCCGACCGCCTCAAAATCCGACACGGTCAAATCCTTGGCGGAAAACCGGCCGCTCAGCGCAATGCAGGCTCCGTAGACAAGGTGCAGTACCACGACGGACACCGCCGTAAGCAGATAGGCCGCCGCCAGCAAGCGCGCAAAATGGGCGTGAGCATAACGGCGGAAGGCTTGCAGGCGCTCAGTCATGGACATCCACCTCCTGCAAAGGGATATCTTCCCCCGTAATTTTGTACAGCACACCGCCGCGGACGCCCCCTGCAAACAGACTGCTGTAGGTCTGCACAAATTCAGGGTCGGGGTCGACGATCAGAACATAGTCAAAGTAGGTGCGCATAACCTCGGTAAAGGTGGTAAGGTCTGCCACATTATAATAGGTGCGCTCGCTGTCGGGGTCGATATGGTCACGGAAAGAAACGGTAAAATCCAACCCTGAATTCAGGGTGTCCACATCGGCCAGCGCCGGCAGCAGCCGCTGCTTATATAAAAAGTAGCTCCAGGTGTCCTGGTCGCGAAGCGGCACATAGACACGGGTGTCCTTTGTCAGGAAATCGCGGTATTTTTCGATGATTTCTTCCGCTGCCAGTTCCTGCGCGTAGGCGTTTTGCGGGGCCGCAAACACCGTGTGGGAAAGCCCCGTGTTCAGCACCGTGGACAGGCCAAAGCAGGCCAGTGCCGCCATGGCCAGCTGTGCCGCCGCAGGGCGCATGGCATGCAGAATCGGCACGGCCACAAGGAACACCATATACAGCCACAACCAGTAATAGCTGGTCATGTAGCGGGGATATTCCACCATGCCATCGTTGAAATCCGCGATAAAATAGCTGATGGTAAGGTTGTACACAAGTGCACCGGCAGCAAGGGCCACCGCCAGCAGTGCCAACGGCAGGCGATGCTTTTTGCACAGGGCTGCGCACAGAAGCCCCAGCGCCAACAGCAGCACTACCAAAAATCTGTCCGGTACAAAAGCGGTGATTTTGGCTGTGGCAAATTCCTGCCGCATGGTTTCCAGCACCTGCTTATGCCGCTGCGAACGGCGGGACGCCACAAAAATCGACAGGAAGTCTCCGTCGGCCTGTTCTTCGTCCTGCTGCAGTTCGGCAGGTTCTTCGGCCTGCTCCTGCGGCGGCGTTTCCGCTATTTCCGTTTCCGGCTGTGCGTCGGGCGCCGCCTCGGCGGCGGGGGCGCGCATAATTTCTCTCTCCCCTTCCGGTTCGGTCAGGGTGAAGGCGGACACGGTAGATTCGGGCGTTGTCTTGGCCAGACACCAAAACCACGAAAGATAAGACGTCCCCACAACGGCCATCGTCAGCACAAGGGTCAGCACGACCGACAAGGACTTTCTCCGTCGATTTGGCCTCGACGCAAAGACGGCAAAAAACGTGATAAGCGCAGCCGCCTGCAAGGCAAAGAACACGCTGGTGTTTTTCATCAGCGTCAGATAGACAAGCGGCGGCAGGGTGAGCAGGGCGCGCCCGCTTTCCAGGTAGGAGACAGCACACCCCAAAAACACCACCGCGATAAGAAAATCCACCATTGTCGTGCCGTAGGCGTAGGACAGCGAACTGTAATCCTCGGCAGCGGTATGGTATGCCTCCCAAAACGGGGAGAACACCAGCACCGCAAAGGCACCCACCGCCAGCGGCAGGTTTTGGGTCTTTTTGTGCAGCCAGGCGGCCGTCATGGCAAAGACCACCAGCATCAGGAACGCATAGGCCAACAGCAGCTTATAGTCCGCAAAATCGCGGCTGAAATACATAAAAAAGTACCCCAGGACGCTGTTCATAGGCGGCAGTGTGGAGAAGGTCAGATCCGGCTGACGGTTATAATACTGCCCGTAATACTTGACATATTTGGCGGATACGCTCCAGAACGAATACTCGTCCCAGTAATAGCACAGCGGCTTTTGCAGCGTAAAAATCACGGCAAATACCGCCGCCGCCCCGTTATACAGCAGGGCAAAGGGGTCGGCATAGTCCCGCAGGCGGGCCGCCAGATCCTTTTTGCGCAGATGCCGCACCAGATAGACCGCAGCACCCGCAGCCGTCAGCACCCACAGCCCCGCAGCGGCGGCGGGCATAACCCCGCACACGCCGGCAGCGTACAGAACGGCCAGCGCCGTGCACAGCGCCGTAAAGTAGCAGTGCATCGAGCTTGTATGCAAAAATTCCTGCAGCAGCAGCGCCGCAAGGTTCAAAAGCAAAACCGGAAGCAAAACCGACATGGCAAAGAACCATCCTTAGTTTTTCAGTGCCTGCATGGGGGCGGGGATACGGCCGCCGCGGTGGATCATGACCGCCGGGCTGTATTGGCTGATGGGCATGATGGGCGCGTGACCCAAAAGACCGCCGAAGTCCAGCACGTCACCGGCCTTGTGGCCGATGGCGGGGATAACACGCACCGCCGTGGTCTTGCTGTTGACCATGCCGATGGCGGCCTCGTCGGCGATCAGGCCGCTGATGACCTCCGCCGGGGTATCGCCGGGGATAACCACCATGTCGATGCCGACCGAGCAGACAGCGGTCATGGCTTCCAGCTTTTCCAGCGTCAGGCTGCCGCAGTTGGCGGCGTTGATCATGCCGTCATCCTCCGACACGGGGATAAATGCGCCGGACAGGCCGCCCACATGGTTGGAGGCCATGACGCCGCCCTTCTTGACGGCATCGTTCAAAAGAGCCAGGCAGGCGGTGGTGCCGCAGCAGCCGCAGCTTTCCAGGCCCATTTCTTCCAGAATGTTGGCGACACTGTCACCGATGGCGGGGGTAGGTGCCAGCGACAGGTCAATGATGCCCGCGGGCACACCCAGGCGCTCGCTGGCCAGGTTGGCGACCAGCTGACCCAGACGGGTGATCTTGAAGGCGGTGCGCTTGACAAGCTCGGCCACCTCGTCCATGGGGGCGTCCTTGGGCAGCTTGGCCAGCGCGGCGCGCACGGCACCGGGGCCGGAAACACCGACGTGGATCTCGCAGTCCGGCTCGCCCGCGCCGTGGAAGGCACCCGCCATAAAGGGGTTATCCTCCGGCGCGTTGCAGAACACGACCAGCTTGGCATCGCCCATGCACATATTGTCCTTGGTCAGCTCGGCGGTCTCGCGCACGACCTCGCCCATCAGCTTGACGGCGTCCATGTTGATGCCCGACTTGGTCGAGCCGATGTTGACGCTGGAACAGACGATGTCGGTTTCGGCCAAAGCGCGGGGGATCGCCTCGATCAGGCGGCGGTCACCGGCAGAAAAGCCCTTGTGTACCAGCGCACCGAAGCCGCCGATAAAGTTGACGCCCACGGCCTTGGCAGCGCGGTCCAGCGTTTTGGCGTACAGCACGGGATCGGCATCGGGGGCAGCGCCCAGCAGCATGGCAATGGGCGTTACGCTGATGCGCTTGTTGACGATGGGAATACCGTACTCGGAGCTGATGCCGTCCACAACGGACACCAGGTTGCCCGCCAGGCGCACGATTTTGTTGTAGATCTTCTCGCAGGCCTTCTCGGCATCGGGGTCGATGCAGTCCAACAGGCTGATGCCCATGGTAACGGTGCGGACGTCGAGGTTTTCCTCGGTCAGCATCTCGATGGTTTCCATTATATCGCCGCTGTTGATGATTCTCATTACCCTGCCCCCCCTGTTATACCGTGTGCATGGCGTCAAAGACTTCCTGACGGGTCACAGTGACCTGCATCTGCATCTCCTTGCCCAAGGCGGCAAAGCGCTCGCGCATGGCGGCGCTGTCGACGGCGCAGCGGTTCAGGTTGACCAGCATGATCATGCAGAACATGTCCTGCATGATGGATTGGGACACATCCTCGATGTTGATGTTCAGTTCGGCGCATACGGCGCTGACCTTGGCAACAACACCCACCGTGTCGCGTCCGATAACAGTAATTACAGCTTTCATACAAAACCCTCCCTATACTTCCCGGCGGAAATGCCGCGCGGTACTTTTATTATAGCAAAGCACGCGCCTGTGCGCAACAAAAAGGACAAAATCTTTTGCCACAAAATGACTTTTTCGCCCGGAAATCGGTTGCAAATCGACAGACATCGCGGTACAATAGGCGCGGAAGGTGATTTTTTATGACAGTTGTATTGATTTTGCTCCTGCTTGCCGCCGTGGTGCTGTTCTGCGTTTTGCCCGGTGCCAGGCGCGCCGCACTGCGCAAGCCCTTTTACGGCCGCAACTACGCCCACCGCGGGTACTTCGGCAAGGACCAGCGCCCGCCCGAAAACAGCCTGCCCGCCTTTGCCGCTGCCGCCAAAAACGGCTACGGCATCGAGCTGGATGTACAGTTTACCAGCGACAAAAAGCTGGTGGTTTTCCACGATGACACGTTAGACCGCATGACCCCCGCCAAGGGCTTTGTGCACGATATGCCGTGGGCGGAATTTTCCGCTTTGCCGCTGGCGGGCAGTGAGGAGCATCCCCCGCTGTTTTCCGATATGCTGAAGACCGTGGCCGATGCCAACCCCGCCACCCCGTTGATCGTGGAGATCAAAAGCCGAACCGAGTATTCCAAGGCGTACCTGACCGAGCTGGTGCGGGCCACGCTGGACACGCTGCAGGACTACCCCGGCCCTTACTGCCTGGAGAGTTTTGACCCCCGCGTGGTGGCGCTGGTACGCCGCATGGCACCCGGCGTTTTGCGCGGTCAGCTGGCCGACAGCTACAAGGCCAACCGCGAAAGCGGTGCCCGCCCGTTGGCGGCCTATGCGCTTTCGCACCTGTTCGGCAACTTTATGGCGCGGCCGGATTTTATCGCCTGGTGCCCTGCCCCGCGTAACTGGGCGGTGTCCCTGTGCATCAGGCTGGGCGCCATGTCTGTCATGTGGACAGCTTTGCCTGAGCACGACACCCAAAAGCTGGAGGCCGACAACGACGCCGTGATCTTCCAGTGGTACGCCCCCAAGCCGCAATATAAATAACGCATACGCGCAGACTTTTTGCATACGATGTACAAGGACATCGTTGGAAAGGGGCTGCGCGTATGTTTTTGTTTACCGTTACCAAGCCCGGCTTGCGGCAGACGGGGGCGCTGGCACTGTGTGCGGCGTGCCTGTGCGGCACCGTGGCAGCGGCGGTGCGGTTTTCGGGGCAGAGTGTCCCGACAGCCGCCGCCACCCATACCGAGATAGCGACCACACAGGATATCGCGGACTATTTTACAGGCCGCGGCTTTGACACGGATCTATCCTCAGCCGCGGTGGATAAGGTCAAAATTCCCCGCAAATGGGACGACAGCTTTGCCGCCTTTGACGGCGTTGTGCAGGAAAGTGGCCTGACACTGGCAGACTGCAAGGGCAAAACCGTGGAGAAATGGACGCTGCTCTGCCCGCAGCTTTCGACTGAGGGTCACGACACCTACTGCGTGCTGCTGGTGTACAAGGCAAAGCCCGTGGGTGCCTACCTGCTGCAAAAGCCGGGCGGTGAGGTTTCGGGGCTGGTGACCACCGCCGAGACAATGGCAGACGCCGCGCGCGACGAACCCGTGCAGGAAACCGCCGCTGTGCCTGACGCAGCGGATTTTCCCACCGAATGATGCGGGCAAATTGACTTTCCCGCCCAAAAATGATACTATAAAATCAATTCTTTTATAAGGTATCCGGAAACCATAAGGAGCTTGTATGTCTGAGCAGAATTACCGCGCGATGCTGCGTTGGTTCCGCAGCCACAGTGCCGCAAAAAATGTGCTGTTTTGGGTCAGCAAGGCTGCCGTGTGGTCGGTGTACGGGATCTACCTGGGGTTGCTGGCTTGGATGGCGTACCACACCATGTGGACGCAGCTGCTGCCCGCCGCCCTTGTGCCCGCCGCCGCTTTTTTGGTAGGCACCGCACTGCGCAAAGGTATCAACCGCCCGCGCCCCTACACAAAATATGGCGAAAAACCGCTGTTTCCCAAAAATCAGCCGGGCTGCAGCATGCCAAGCCGGCACTGCTTTTCGGTGGCAGCCATTGCGGTGGCCGTGTGGTATGTTCTGCCCCCTGCCGCTGTGGTGCTGGCGGTGCTGGCCGTTATCATTGCCGTATCCCGTGTTTTGTGCGGGGTACACTACATAAGCGACGTGCTGGCAGGGCTTGCCTTCGGTGCCATATTTGCCCTGCTGGGCAGCGAACTGTTTGTTGTGTTCGTATCCATGCTCGGTTTCTACCCCGTCATGCTGTTGTAAAGGAAATAGGACTATGAAACGTAAATTTTTTGCTGTTCTTTCAGCCGCCGTGCTGGCACTGGGGTTGGCGGGCTGCTCTTTTAAGGACACCATGCTGTACTTGTACGGCGGTGATGATTTTGTGCAAAGTGAGGAAGCCGACTACGCCCGCTGCGACGGTGCCAACGGTGTCAGCGTCGTATTTGACCAAAACACATGGAGCACCCCCACGCTGGCCCAAGCGGACACACTGTCGATGGTGGCGGGCAACAAGCTGAGCTATACGGTAGTTCTTTTGCAAAAATGTGACGATTACACGGATTTTCTGGCGCAATCCGGCCAGGAGCTGGAGGAAACCACAGGCACCGTAAAATACGACATGGAGCTGGCCGTGCCCGACGCCGACGCCAAGGCCGTTCGCTATGACTGCGGCAGTTACCAGGCGATTTTTGCGCAGCTGGACTACGCCTGCGGCGAGACGGTGTATGTGACCGCCGCCGCACGCACCAGCGATTATCAGCCCATCGTGGCGCTTTTGCAGGGCGTCTACCCCACCGGCCACGCCTCCGCCGAGCTGCCCGCCGCCGACACGGTGGTGGAGGCTGTCTCCCCTGAGGAATAACCGAAAAAGCGGCAGGGAGCACTTGCTCCCTGCCGTTTCAGCGGATAAAGTTGGTGCGTTTTCCGGTTTCAGCTGTGGGCGGTTCAATACCCGCCGCCCTGCCTGCCTCGATGCAGTGCAGCAGCCACGCCATGTTGCGTCCCAGGTTGCGCATGGTCTGGCAGCCTTCCTCATCCAGGCGAACCTGCCCGGCGTCGGAGCCGTGCACCATCGGCCAGTAGGTGGAGCTGACCAGCGGCATTTCCAGAAATTGAGGCACCTTTTCCATGGCGTTCAGCGCATCGGTCGTGCCCGCGCGGCGCGCACTGGTCACAACGGCTGCCGGTTTATGGTGCAGATACCGCCCCGCGCTATATGCCAGACGATGCATAAAGCCCAGCATACTGCCCGCCGCCGTGGCATAGTGTACCGGTGCGCCGAAAACGACTGCATCGGCCTTTTGCACCAGCGGCAAGACCTCTGCCACCGGCCCGCCAAACACGCACTGCCCTGCCTTGGCACAGCCGCCGCAGCCCACACAGCCGCCCACAGGGGCCGCGCCGATGTGAAAAATCGTTGTCTCTACGCCGCATTCGTTCAGCGCGGCGGCGACCTCGCTGAGTGCGGTATAGGTGCAGCCCTGCTTGTGCGGGCTGCCGTTGATCAGCAAAACATTCATGACAAACACCTCCGTTTGTATCTGCATTATACCACGTCTTTCCATTCTATGACAAGGAGAATCGCTTATGCCCAACACCTGCGAAAACTATGATAAAAAGTGCGGCGGCTGCCCCCTGCTTGCCCTGCCTTACCCCGAACAGACTGCCAAAAAGCAGGCGCGCGTCAGTACGCTGCTGGGGCATTATGTCCCCGTCGAGCCGCTGCGCGCCATGCGGGAGCCGTGGCATTACCGCAACAAGGCCATCGCCACCTTTGCGATGCAGCGCGGAAAATTGGTGCTTGGCCTGTATGCCGAGGGCAGCCACCGCGTGCTGCCGGGCTGCAACTGCCTTTTGCAAAACAAGGCGTTGAACCAGACGCTGGCCGCCATACTGGACGCCGCCCGCGCTTGCCGCTGGACTGCCTATGACGAGGACCGCGGCACCGGCCTTGTGCGCCATGCGGTGCTGCGTGCCTCGCGCGAGGGCAAGGTGCTGGTGACGATTGTGACCGCCCGCCCCGAGCTGCCGGGCAGCCGCAATTTCTGCAGCGCCCTGCGCAAGGCAGCGCCTTGGGTCGTGGGTATTGTGCAGAATATCAACCCCACGCAGACCAGCGCCGTGCTGGGCAACCGCGAAAAAACGTTGTTCGGACGCGATTTTGTGGCAGACACCCTGTGCGGGCTGCAATTTGCGATTTCCTCCCGCAGCTTTTATCAGGTCAACCCCGTTCAGACCGAAGTGCTGTACCGCACCGCGCTGGAACTGGCCGCCCTGACCGGCAAGGAGACCGTTATTGACGCCTACTGCGGCATCGGCACCATCGGCCTGTGCGCCGCCGCCAAGGCCGCGCAGGTCATCGGCGTCGAGCGCAACCCTGCCGCCGCCAGGGACGCCGCCGCCAACGCCCGCCGCAACCATATTACAAACGCCGCCTTTGTCTGTGCCGACGCCACCGAGTGGATGATGCAGCAAGCCGACAAACTGCACCCTGACGTCATTTTCTTGGATCCGCCCCGCGCGGGCAGCACCCCGGAATGTATCGCTGCCGTGGCCAAAATGGCCCCCAAGCGCGTGGTATACGTCAGCTGCGACCCCGAAACCCTCGCCCGCGACGTAGTGCTGTTCGGCCGCAGCGGCTACCGCGCCCGCCGCTGCATCCCTGTCGATCTTTTTCCGCATACCAAACACGTCGAGACGGTAGTTCTTTTGTCCCACAAAAAAGCCGATAGTTATATCCACATTGATGTGGAGTTTGGAGAGGGCGAGGGCAAGATTCCGGTAGATAGTATTGCTAAAAGAGCCGA
>NZ_CAKTFU010000002.1 GCF_934561205.1 uncultured Gemmiger sp.
GCAAAGCCGTTCAGCACCTCGGCCACGGCCTGCTTGATGGTATCCAGCGGTGCCTCGACGTTGGTTCCGCTGCGCTGGTCGCCCAGCATGGCCAAAAAGCGGCGGTTCGCGGGTATGACCGCACCGCCCGCCAGCGCGGGCACGGGCAGGGCCGTTAGGTCGGCGGACGTGGCCGCCCGCAAAACCGACCGTGTGCTGCGCCCGTTGCGGGACGGCTTGGCGCTGCTTGTGCCGCCCGATGCGGCGGCGCCTGATATCGTGTTGATGGTGTTGAGTATCGGCGTGAATATGGCCGAGAAAAAGTCGCCTATGCCCTGGAAGATGGCCTGCAGCTTTTCCTTGAGCCCCTCGAAGGCGTTCTTCAGGTCTGTTACCAGCTCTGCGGCGCGCGCCTTGACGGTATCCCAGTTTTTATACAGCGCTACGCCCGCGGCAATCACAGCCCCGATGGCAAGCGCTACAAGGGTAAAGGGGGAGTTGAGCGCTGCCATGACCAGCCCGAAAGCGGCGGCGGCCAACTTGGCAGCGGCGAGGACGGCGGTCACGGCGGCAATGGTCAGTTTGATGGCAGCGAACACCGCGATGGCTGCGGTAATGCCGCCGACGACCCAGCCCACCACTACGCCCAGAGCATGCAGCCCGTCGGACGTTCCTGTGGCAGCCTCCAGCACGTCCAGCAGTGCGTCCAGGCAGATGCCCAGACTGCCGCTCAGCACGTCAGAGATGCCCTTGGAAACCGGAAGAACGACTTCGTTGTACAGCTTGTCCAGCGCTGTATAGAAATCCGCAACGCCCTGCGCAGCGCCCTGAAAGAACGGGGCGATGACGGCCAGCGCGCCGGAGAGCACGTCCCTGATTTTGACTGCGTTGTCGATGATGGGTTGCAGCAGCGGAACCAGTACAGCTTGCAGCGTGTTTCCGAGGGTCTGCGCCATGCCGAGCAGGGCATTGCCCAGGGTGCCCAGCAAGCCCGCGGTGAGCTGCTTGGCGCCCTCGCTGCCCAGGCTGCGGAAAATCTCTGCCAGCGCCTGTGCCGTGTTGCCCAGCAGCTGCGCAAGGTCGCCGCCGACAGAAAACAGCCCCGCTAACCGTTCGGCAATATAGGGCTTGTACGCGTCAAGATACCGCGCCAGGCCACCGACCAGATTTTCCGCAACGGACACACCGACGGAAGCGACCGACCCGGCCAGCTGCCCCAGCGCAAACAAGGCGCTTTGGGTAAAGTCTGCCACGGCAGAGGCGACGGCGGGGTTTGCCCAGATCTCGCGCAAAGCGTCACCGACCTTGGCGGCATCGGCTTTCAGGTTTGCCAGCCCGGCGCGGGCGCCGGAAAAGGCGGCGTCAAAGCCCGCTTTCAGCTTTTCGGCCGCAGCGGACAGGGCGGCGACATCCTGCCCCACACCGCTGAAATCCGCCCCGCCGCCGCTGTCCTTCTTGTTCAGCACGTTCAGCTCATCAAAGGCGGCCAGCTGCCCGGCAGCCTTTTTGGCGGCGCCGCCGGTGGCCGTTATGGCCTTGCCCTGCTTTTTCAGGGCTGCTACACTCTTGCCGGAAATCAACGAGAGCAGCCTGATAAAAGCGTTCATCAGTGCGTTCAGCAGGTTCAGCACAAAGGTCACGGCGGGGGCCAGTATGTTGGCAAGCCCTGCGGCCGCAGTGGCGGCGGCGCCCTTGAGCTGCGCAAAGGCTTTCTTGACGCTGCTGGTTTTCATCAGCGCGGTGCCCATCTCTTTCACAACGGCCCGCAAGCCCGCAGAAATAACGTTGAACACAAACGCAGCCGCACCAAGGCCGAGCAGCCTTTTTCCAAACCTGCTGGCCGCCTTGCTGGCTTTGTCCAGCCGCTTTTGCATCGACATTTGACGGGCATAGGTGTCAGCCGCCTGGTTGGCGGCTGCGGTTTCGGTGCCAAGCTGGGTGTTCAGTGCTGCCTGCTGGGCGGTCAGGTCGGCTACAACGGCCTGCTGCTTTTGATATTCGGTAGTAATCTGTGCAACATTGGCGTCCTGTTCCTGTAATTTAGCAGAAAGGCTATCGCTCAAAGCAACATCTTTCTCACTGACCTGGCCGAACTTGGAATGGTAGCCGGCATCCAGCCGGGTGTTTACCTCTTCCAGCGCCTGGGCGGTTTCTTCCGCTTTCTTGCGGGCCGCTTCCAGGTCAGCAGCCATCTGGGTTCGTTTGCTGCTGGCTTTTTCCAGTTCTCTCCCAACAGCGCCCAGCTCCTGGCTGGTCGCCTTGCACTTGGCCTGTAAAGCCCGCAAGTCGGCTTCGGCCCCTTTGTTGTTGATACGGGTGTCTATTACAATGCGCCCGTCTGCCATCTTCTCACTCCCCCAATAGCGCCAATAGCCGCAGCTCTTCCTCAGTTTTAGGCCGCGGCGGCTTGATAAGGTCTGGATTTTCCCGGCAGAACTCCTCTTCTGCCTTGTCCAGCTTTTTGCCCCGGCGGCGTTTGCTGCGGATGCGGAGAACCGTGGCAAACAGCCCGTCCGAGTTGATGTTCTGGTAGGCCCCGATAAAGTCCCACCAGTGCAGATAGGCGCACTGGCGGCAACTGTAGCCGAGCACTTCGTCCACGGCGGGCGCGATCAGTTGCACGTCGTGCTTCCAGTCGGCCAGTGGCGCGCGCATCGGGGCGGTGCTGTCTACCGGCCTGCCCAGGTTCACAAACTCCATTGCCTTGCAAAACGCCTCGCCCCAGTCCGGCAGCTCTCGCCAGCGCGGGTATAAGATCCGCAGGCAGGCGATGCGCTGTTCCTCGACGGTCAGCTCTTCATCCTGCAAAACGGCCAGGGCGTCAAGCACCGCCCTGAAATCCGAGCGTATAGAAAAAGGCTGCCCGCCAACCTCTACGGTGACAGGCAGCCTCCAGCCGGTCATTCCGTCTGGCCCGGGGCCAGACCTACCGCGCTGCCCTCGTAGGCGTCGGTACGCTGCTTGATGCGTTCCTCGGCGGCTTTGGCTGCGTTGGTCTGGGCTTCCTCAATCAGCGGGGACAGTGCGTCGAGGATGTGCTCGAACACAAGCTTGCCGTCCTCGCACATGGCGAAGCAGCTCAACCCGCCGAACAGCACCCCCGACACCGGGCTGCCGAGCGCATAGTCGATTTTCTCCTTGATGCGCTTATCCAGCTCCACGGTCTCGCCGATGCTGATGTCTGTGTTCTTGTAAGGCTCCAGCTCTTTCTCCACGGCTTCCCAGCGGCCTGCAAGGCCGGGGTCGGCGGGATTGAAGCGGATCGTCCCGGCGGGGTGGCCGTCGGTGTCCACGATGTCGTAGCTTTTAATGCCACGGTCGATTTTCAGTTCCATTGCGCGTCCCTCCGTTTTGCTTATTCACCAGTGGTGAATGCCTTGGTGTTGGGGTTAAACGTGCCCTTAGTCTTGACGCCGGTGTAGTGCACGTTGAACGGGATCTGGTAGCCGGTGGTGTCGCCGCCGTAGCTGGAGACCTCGATGTAGCACTCCTCGCGCACAGCCGGGAACGCACCGCTCGCTTCGGCATCCCACAGCTTGACTTCGACGATGTCGGTTTTCAGGTCGTCCAGCACCAGGTCGCCGTCGATGATCTCCTGGAGCTTTTCAAACAGCGGGTCGCCTTTTTCAGCGTAGTAGGGGCTGACCTCGCCCTGTTTCTGGTAGCTGTCGATGGTCACGGAGGTCTGGCCCAGGATGTTCGATTTCTTCTCCACGTTGGCGGAAAGTTCCGGGCTGTACTCCTCGAGGTCAGCGCCAAGGCGTACGTAGCTGGGCTTCTCGGAGGAGAAGGCGGCGTTCAGGTAGTGCGCCATGTATTTGCGTTCGATTTTCATAAAAATCAGGTCCTTTCTTTCATCACCAACTGCAATTGCAGCTGGTAGCGGGCGTCGGTGGCGGTGGCCGAGGTGATGACCCCGGCATTGCTGGCGGTCAGTTCTGTCACCTCGTAGCCGTTTATTTCGGGATACTGGCCGCAGGCAGCCTGCCCCCGCACCCAAGCGGAAAGCCCGGCAAAAAAGTCGGCAGCGGCCAGATTGGGGGCCAGCGCTGTGCCAAAGGGCAGCTGTGCTTCAAATACCAGGTCGTGGGTGGCAATGTCGTCCCCCACGATGTTCTGGCGGTGCTTTTCACCGCTGGTGCGCAAGGTGTACTCCACCCCGCTGGCGCCCAGGTAATTGGCATTGAAGCGGTTGTTTTTGTCGATCAGCGGGCATTTCTCCCGCAGCCACTTTCGGGTGGCATCCAGTGCGTTCATCGGGTAGATCTCCCTCCTGCGGCGGCAGCAGCTTCGCGCACCACATCGTCTTTGTGTTCGGCCATGGCTCTTTCAAACCAGTAGGCACCCCTGTCCGGGGCACCCTGGAAGTTATACTCGGGGTGGTAGTACAGGCGGCGGGCGTAGGGCGTGGCGTAGACCAGCAGGCCATCGCCCACGGCGCTGGCCGTGATGGCACTGCCCTTTAGGGTGCCGGTAGCAAAAGGCACTTTGGGGGCGCAGTAGCGCAACACGGCTCTGTCCACCACTTTCTGCACGGCCCCGCCAGGCGTCAGGCCCCGGCGCGTTAGCAGGGTGTCAAGGTCGGAAAGCTCCAGCCTGGCATTAAATTGCAACTGCATCAGCTCGCCTCCACGTAGATGTGGCCGTTTGCCTTGCCGCGGTTATCATGCACATCCAGCACGGCAGCGCTCACCGTACCGCAGCGGATGGTATCCCCCGGCACTGGCAGAGCAGTATCGCCCCATACAGCCGCAGGGATACGGCACTTATACACGCGGGCACTGTGCAGCCCGGTGCTGTCCACAGCGGCCCTGTTCTGGGCGTACCAGCTTACGCCGGCCAGCACCGTTTCGGTGGTGATGTCGGTATCCGCCGCGCTGTCATAGGCGGTATGCACCAGCGTAATCGTTTTGTCGCAGCCAAGCATCAGCACACCCCCTGCCACAAAAGGCCGTAGGGGTCAGCCCCCAGGGCGTCCCGCAGGGCGGTGCGCAAAGCGGCATCAAGCCCGCGGCGCGCCGTGTGCGCATCGGCATAACTTTCACTGTAGCCGTCCGTATTGGCAGAGGTAAGGCCGCACGCCGCGGCCTGCATGCTGGCGTCAGCAGCTAGCAACAGGTCAGCCATGGCGGCGTTTGCGCGGGCAAGCTCTTGCGGCAGCTCCGCCGCGTGGACTGCTGCCCTGCCCAGGGTCATGGCATCCAGCCGCCCCGCTGCGCAGGGGGCGTAGATGGAAAACTCGTTTTCCGTCATGCGCCCGCCCATGGCCTGGTAGGTTTCGTAAGTACAGTACATGACGTTATCCCCTTATCAGCCGTTGGCGGTCTCGGTGCGCTTGATGTACAGCGTCTGCGGTTTGGAGACCTTGACACCGTACACCTTGCGGCCCTGCACAGCGGAAGCGCCGATGTATTTGCCGGAACCGTTCAGGTCCTGCAAGTGTACGGGAACCTGCCACTCCATCACGCGGTGGCACCAGTTCGGGTGGCCGCAGATGAACTCGGTGGTGACTTTCTTGCTGGTTACGCGGGTGGTGTTCTCATAATCCATGTTGTTGGATTCAAACACGGCAAAGCCCGCAATCTTGCCCACAGCGCCAGCCTGTACCAGCTCCTGGGAAAGGTCGCCCTGCTTGATGAACTTGTCATCCTGCATCAGAACTTCCAGGTACTCGGGGCTGGCAATCATAAAGCGGCCGTCAGCCGGCACGCCATTGCGGCTCAACACGCGCTTGGCCTCCAGCGCCAGCTTGTAGGCGTTGGTCTCGGTCGCGGCAGTCTTGGTGGCGCAGATAGTCGCGCCGTCGGCGCTCTGCAACGCCTCGATGGATTTCTTGTCGATGGACAGGCCCTGGCTGTAACCGGCGCTGTCCAGGCGGTCCGCCACAATGCCGTCGGGCACGCTGGCGGCGTCGTAGCCGTCGATCAGCTCGTTTACGGCCTCGTCCTGGTCGATGTTCAGATCCAGATAGGTGGTCGTGCCAGCCTTGGGGTCAATGCCCTTGGCCTTGTCGTAGGCCTTGACCTCGACCTCGGTGTCGCGCACCGGGATCTTGACCTTGCCGCTCTTGGGGTCGCCCTCGTAGCGGTTGTTAAAGATTAAATTGTCGCGGGTCACAAGCTGGTTGCGCAGCTTAGCGTCCACCAACTTGCTCCAGCGTTCCTGATTTGCATGTGCCATAATTGGCTCCTTTCTGTAAAACTTACACTTTCAGATTCGGATTCATCGACGCGAAAGCAGCCTCCACGCCGTCAGCATCCCCGGCTCCGCCGCCGGTGCCATGCTCGCCGCCGGTAGTCACGGTCACGCCGGTGCCCTCACCGCCAAAAGCCCAGGCCTTATCTTTGGCCAGGGTGTCAATGGCGGCTTTGATATCCCGGGTGCGGTCCTTGCTGGCTTTCAGCGCGGCCACATCCAGCATGCCGCGGATGGCCTTTACATCGCGGCCGTGTGCATCACGGATGGCTCCGTCCAGGGCGGAATCAAAGGCAAAACTATCGGCCTGCTCGGTCAGCTGGCCTTGCAGTTTGGTGATCTGCCCTTTCAGGTCTGCCACGTCCACGCCCTCAAAGGCTTTCAGGCCGTCTTTGGCGGTGTTCAGCTGCTTGGTCAGGTCATCCACCTGGCCTTGCAGGCTGGCGGCTTTGGTCTTTTCGGCGGTGACGTCCCTGCCGTTTTCGCCCATCAGCCAGTCCAGCTGTTCATCGGTAATGCCGGGGATTTTGTTTTTGACTTCTTCGCGTTTCATGGGTTTGTCCTTTCCGCCTGCGCTTTGTTTACGCGGGTCGCATCCGCCTTGGCTGTACAGTTTTACGCCATGCCGGGCAATTTTTGGTATAAAAATAGCCCGTCCCAGCCTCATGCGGCCAGAAACAGGCATAAAAAACCACGGTGCGTTTGCATCGTGGTTTAGTGTTGTGGTGTTATTCGGGAAGTTCGCCAATCTCTTCCAGAAGAGATGTATAAATCAGCGCATGAGCTTGTTCTGTTGGAATATCCCCATCCAATAACCCATCATACTGCGGGTCAACAGGATGCTCTTTTAGGAATGCCTTCATTTTTTCAATCTCTTCCGGCGTAATAGTTGACTCCATATTGCGCAACCCCCTCAAGAAAATTAGTAACAAGATTTATTTTGGATTGTGGCGTTAAGGTAGGTACATTTGTCGCATCATGCAACTCCAATGCGGCCTTTTTCAACAATTCGGAATTGGTTGCAGCTGTCTTTTCCAACGCATATACGCTGCCATCATTGCCGACAATTGTCAGCATCTGCATCGAATTCCGGCTCGCGAAGCCAAGAATATCACCTGGCGAGAATGTCAGCCCGCTTGGGTGGTTGTGTATTGCAATGTGTGGCTCATGGAAACCCGGAATGTGAACATTTCCTGACTTGATGCCGGTAAAGTATCCACTTATCGGCTGCATATCTAGCCCATAGCAGCGGGCTTTCTCTATGCCCAGCGGCACCTTGCGTGCTTCCAGCAGCAACTTTTTGTGTGCGTTGGCCAGTGCCCGGCTGCCGGCGGCATCCAGGGTTTCGCAGGCAAACGGCTGTATGCGCTGGATGCTTTGCATCGTAATTTCCTTATAGCCGGAGTTGCTGTTTTCTTCCAGTATAGCATGGGCTGGGGCGTCTTGCAAGCGTTTAGCCGCCCACGCCGCTTTACTCCCCGCGCTGCGGCCAAAGCCCTGCACGGCAGTCCGGGCACTGTCAGGTTTGCCGCCAGTATCCCGGATGAACTCGGCCAGCTGCTGGCGGGCCGCTTTCAGCTTGGCAGCGGTGTCCCGCGCATCCAGCCCTGCTTCGCTCTCGGCCAGGTAGCGCCGCTTGTACTTGCGCACCTTGCGTTCCAGAGCCCGCTGCATCTGGCTGATCTCGTACTTGGTGTACAGCCCGCCATGGTAGGGCACATCCCGCGCATTCAGCGCTTTCAGTTTTTCCGGGGTGTAGTTCGGTGTGCTGATGCCGGGGTAAAATGGGTAGAAATTGTGCCGGCAGTTCCAACCACACAGGCCGGGCCCTGTGCCGTAGCCGGTGGCCGTTTCAAAATCGGCATACCGCACGCCATCCTGCACCACTTCCCCGCCCCGGTGGTAGATTTTACCCTGCCAGGCTACATGGCTGGGGCGCGCGCCCTCGTGGGCAGTTACTTCCACAAAGGCGCAGTCCATTTCCTCCATGCGGGCAAGTTGCAGCTTGCCGGCGGTCTGGTTTACGCCGGTCAATACACAGCGGCGCACGGCCACTTCCAGCGTGTCCTTGTGGCCGCTGGGATAGGCCACGTATTTCATGCCGTCGGCCAGGTCGTCAACGGCGCGGCGGATGGCGGTGTTGTAGTCGAATGCGCCGCTGCTCACCTGTAGCCAGGCACGGTCCAGTCGCGCCTCAAACTCCCCCGTTACGGTGGCAGCGGTGGTGGCGGTAAGGTTTTGCCAACTGCCCAGGGTCTGGCGGTATCCGGCGTTCAGCAAGTTCAGCAGGGCGGGGCTTTCGTTTACGGGCGCAGGCGCGTTTCCCGCCAGGCGGTGGATCTCGTCATCGCCGTCCAGCGTCCGCGTGCCTGCTTCGGTCAGCATCCGGCGGATCTCGGCCCGGCTGCGCCCGCTGTAGCGGGCCAGTATGCCGGTTATGTCGCGCTGCAAGGTCCGCACCGCCTCTAACCGTGCCGCCTGGTAAGCTGCCGTTTCGGTCAAAAGCCCGGTTTTGCGCAGGCGGCGCGCCACATCCAGCAAAATGTCATCTTCTGCTTGCTGCCACAGGGCCGTCAGCGCATCAGGCAGCCGGTCCAGGTAATCCGGCCCCAGCATCAGGCACCGCCAAAGGTCAGCACGTCGCTGCCATCTTCTTCAGCAGCTTCGGCCACAGCCGCTTTGGCGTCCTCCTCGCTCAAACCGCGCCACTCCATCAGGTAGCGGTATTTGGGCCACAGCCCATCCCGCACATCCTGGCGGTCGGTCTCCCGGCGGGTGCCGGTGTCGGTGATGTAACTGTCATCAAAGTTGATGCCAAGTGTGGTGTCGGCATCCAAGGCCACGCCCAGCAGATTCCTGCCCGCCCACAGCATGGCGCGGAAAATGCCCAACAGCGCCCCCTCGATCTCGATCTGGTGGCGGTTGGCGTGCTGCACCATATCCTGCCGGTCGCCGGTGTATTCGGTGGCTGTTTTTACCGCGCCGGTGCTGAACTGGTAATGGTGCGTGCCCAGCCCCACCTTGAAGCTGAAATAATCCAGTGCGTCCTGCACCGCGCGGCTGTTGGCTTCTACGCGCAGATCGGGGTTGTACTCGTGCCAGTCCGGCTCGGCGTCAGGGTCGCTGCCGGGCGTATGCACGAACAGCTGCTGGCGGATGTCATCCGGCGCGGCAAAATGCTGCACACCATTGTTGTCCACCCAGCTTTTTAACAGGTCTTTGTTGTAAAATACTTTTTTGCCGCCTAGCTGAATATCACGGTTGTAATTGTCAAAGGCCAGGTCGCACATCTTGGCGGCATCAATGGCTTCGGCAAAAACGGCCTGCCCCAAACCGGGCCCGCCGCGGCGGTTTTTCAGGATGTTAGGCCGCATAAGGCTGAACCACGGCAGCGTGCTGCCCGTGCAAAAGGCAGCGGCCACGCCTTTTGGCAGCGGTGCAGGCTTGTAGTCTGCGTTCTCGCCGTCCTCGTGCTCACTGGTAAAGTATTCGTTGGTAATGCGGTAGCCGGCAGCCGTCAGGGTGTGGGTTTGCAGATAAATGCAGCTCCTGCCGCCGACTGTTACCTCGCTGGCAAAGGCCACGTCGACCACCCGCCCGTGGCGGATCGTGATCGGCAAAATACACTCGGCGGGCAGGCAGTCCAGGGTCAGCTGCGCATGGGGGCTGGCCACCGCCTGCCCCGCATCCAGATGTAGATTTTCAGCACCCAGCACAAACGCGCCGGTGCCGCTGCGGAAGCAAAGCTCTACCAACTCATTGGCGCGCTGCCAGAATGCCAGCTGCCCCAGCACACCGCCGGTCTGGCTGGCATCCGCACCCAGCAGCCAGTCGGCTGCGGCCTTGTCCCCCACGGTTACGGTGGTTTTGTCATTCAGCAGCAGGCTGGCCCAGTCCTCGCAAGCGCGCTTGGGCATCCGCAGGCGGAACATCTCCCGCTTGCGGAAGTTGCAGTCCAGCCCCAGCTCTTTAACTGTGTGGAACGGCGCATACTCGCCCCGCCACCAGGCGCGCCACTCGTCGATGGCCTGATAGTAGGCTCCCTCAATGTGCCAGTGTTTTGTCTTATTCAGGTAGTTGATGAATTGCAAAATGTTCATGCCAGCCTCAAAAATCGTTTAAAGTCTCGCTCGATCGTGTATTCAAAGGCGTCCAGCGTGTCGATGTCGGTCGTGCCGTCGTCCAGGCGTTCATCCATGCCGGGGCGCTTGCCGCTCCACAGCGCGGTGGAAAGCGCATCGCGCAAGGTGGCTGCGCCCGGCATCAGCCAGAACCGCCCGCCGCCCATCAGCAGCCCCGTCAGCCGGATACGGTCGTTGATGGCAATCTTTTTAGAGTTGCAAACCCGGTCTGCCAGCCAGGCCAGCCGCGTGCCCAGCAGGGCGGTGCGCAGGGAGTTCTTCAGTACCTGTTCGGCAGAATCGCAGTACACAGCGCGGATCTCGCCCCAGGCGGCAAATACGTCCTCGGCAAACGCGACAAAGCGCGCCGCCAAAAAGGCCGTGTCGGTGTTTTTCGGGTCAATGCGCCGGCTGGCCAGCCCCACCACACCGGCAAAGCCCGGCAGCACGGCCACCGCCACAAAAGCGTGGAAGCTGCCGTTGCCGCCAAAGTCCACCCCGATGCGGATCTGGCTGCCGGCCGGCAAAGGCGTATCTTGCGGCCAGCAAAAAAGCCCGTCCCCGGCAGTGATGCTGTCAGCAAACAGGCGGTAGATAATCCCCTCGGCGGCGGTCCACTGGCCAAGGATAAAGCGGTTATAGTAGACGGTGCCCGCATACTCGCGTTTGAGGTTTTCCACAAAGGCGGCGGGCAGAAAGGGATTGTCGTCGATGGCAGATGTTTGACAAAGCACGTCGGCGTCACTGTCAATAAAACGCTTGATAAAATGGTGCGGGTCGGCCGGGTTGGCGGTGCCGTCGAAGGCGCTGTGCGGGCAGCGCAGGCGGCTTTTCAGCATCTGGAACACTTCCTCGTTCCAAGTGGTCATCTCGTCGCCATAACCGTACTCGAGGGTCATGCCCTGCAAACGCGCCACATGCTTTTTGTTGTCAGCGCCCAGCACATGCACCCGCTGCCCGAACAGCCGCGCGGTGTTGTCGCTGCCAATGGTCCCTACCAGTTCATCCCCCCAGATCGCGCGCATGGGTTCCAAAATATTGCGGGCCAGTGTACCTTGGGTGTTGCCCAGCAGCACGGCAGCGCCCTCACCCCGCAGCGCCAGCAGCCGCTTGGGGATAACAACCGCGTAGTCCAGCCAGCTTTTGCCGCTGCCGGTAGCGCCAATCTTCAGGTTCCAGCGGTGGCAGCAGGTGTTCAGGTAGTCCTGCTGTTTACTCGATAACACTGTCAATGCCTCCCAGCAGCTGCGCCGCACGGGCCAGCTGGTCCGCACCGGGGTTCTCACGCGGGGTCTCCTCCCCCAGCAGCTTGACCAGCACCGTGGCAGCGCGGGCATCGCCGTTCACAGCCGCGTCATGCAGCCCGACAATCATGGCCATCTGGTTGTCGGCGTCCTCGGCATCTATGTATCGGCGCATCAGTTTGTTGGTGCGCCGCCGGTCCGCTACCGGCAGCGATAAGTAAAGATCGGCGGCCTCCCGCAGGCTGCGCTTGCGCCGCCGTGCGGCCCCACTGGCAATGCCGCCTTTCTGCGCCATTTCGTGCAATTCCTCCGGGGTTCGCTCGGAGTTCGGGATAAGGTTTTCTTCATTCGGCATTACCACCACCTCTCTTTAAACGCAAAATAAACCCACCCTGCCAGCGCACAGACAGAAGAGAAAAGAAAGGATGTGTGAGCTTCTCCGGGCTGGCGGGGCAGATGGAACAGGCGGAAGGACTTGCACCTTCATCCTGCGGTTTTGGAGACCGCTGCTTTACATTAAGCTACGCCTACAAAAAAGCGCCGGTCTTTCCCGGCTGTCAGCTGTGATAAAGAATAGGAGGGTTCGCTATGGACGCAATCGCCACCGGTGGCTGCCCAACTCCCGGCAACACAAAAGCCGCAAGGCGGTTTCCCGTTCCTTACGGCTTTTGACAGTATCATTATACCACTTTTACAGGGGGCTTTCGAGGGTCAATTCTTTGACTTCTCTGTTGCGAAGAGATATCCAATCAAGAAAGTTACTATAGTTTTTGCCATGTCAATTGCAGAAGCAAGCACAGTACTTGTTTCCCATCCGATATTGATGAATATTGTATCTGCGAAATAAAAAAGCACAAAAGAACCCAAACAAAAGCAAAGCAGGACAAAAGCATTATTTTTCAAATGAATTTCCTGTGCTGCTTTTGTAACTCGGACTGTTTTCTCGAGTCTGTCTACGTCTTCCTTTGGTAAATCCACTATCAGGGTGGACCTTTGCTGGGCTTCAGGCGGGGGCATTTCCTGCTCGCTTTTCGGGGTTTCAATTTCGACTTCAGCCGGATAAGATTCATCAATTGTATCCGTTAAAATAGGATTAGACAACCGCTTCCTCCTTAATGGCATCTAAGTCGAGCAAAGGAGCATGACTGGCGTGGGCTTTGTACCAGGCCGTCCCCTCTTGATGTGTGAGTGCTGAAAGCTCAATGCCACTCATATACTTATACTTTTGCCATACGTTTGCAATCGAATAGACCACGCCCTGCGCACCGCTGGCAGTACTGGATATAATACTGGCACTCCCATCGGCGTTTTTGGCAAATTTTGTGATGGGTTTCCCGTGAAAGGACTTGAATTCATCATAAATGCTGGGAAGTACAGGGCCATATGGCCAAGCTGCAAATCTTTCCGAAAACAAAAGCTGATTTGTTTTCTTTAGGTAATCACGATAAGTGAAATAGAGGAGCTTTTGCAATTTCATGGGACTTATCGGAATATTTTCTTTGAACGCTTGCTGAAGAATCGAATTGCAGACTGCTTGTGCGGGTATTGTCAAAACGTCCATGCAATAACCTCCTTTTTATTTTATTATATATGATTTTGAGGAATAATTCAAGGTATGACGCTATAAGATTGCTTCTACCGACCTCTTATGCCTCCTCCTCACCCACCGATATTCCAAACACATCTCTACCGCAATCTCCTCAAACCGCTGCCCCAGCAGATACCGCCTGCGCAAAATCTCATGATCCCGCTCATCGGCAACCTGATCGAGGGCAGCGACAACCTCCCGCCGCACAGCCTCGCAGATGTTGATCTGTGCCTGAAGCTCGGCTTGGGCGGCCACGATGCACTCCACCGCGCGGGGTAGGGTCTGGCCGTCGCTGGCCGCGCCCGGCATCCCGGTCAGGGCAGCGGTCACGCTGGCGGCACGGGTCTTCTGCTCCTGCAGTTCCTCTTTCAGTTCGCGTTCGCGCCGCAGCGCGTCCCGGTACCGCCACAGCCAGCGGCGCTTCTCCTCGTAGGTCGGCGCCGGTGTCGGCTGGCTCATACCGGGAATCGGGCAATATCCCACACTCACAACTCCCTCACCTCCATATAAATGCCGGGCGTGTCGGCCCAGAACTTTTCGGCTACCTCGCTGCACACCTGGGCATCATCGCGCCAGAAATGCAGGCGGGTCATTTCGTCCTTTAGGACCTTTTCCAGGTTGTCGGTGTCCGGCTTCGAGGTTTTCCAGCTGCCGTTCGGGCGTCCCTCGGCCGGGAACAGCCATTTTACCACCAGCTGCACCGCGCCGGTCATGGGCTGTGCAGGGGCATAAGGTGCCAGGGCTGCATGCAGCTTGGCGCGGGCGGCTTTCAACTCGGGGGTGTCATGCAGCACAGCGCAGGGCTTGCCGCCCTTCATGTAGGCATGCAGCTGTTTATCGTGATGCGTCACCGTGGGCGGGCGCATCGGCATAAAAAAATTCATAGCGTTTTCTCCTTTTCAATTTTTTGCGCACGTGTTGGGGTGGGTCTCCCGGAGGGATGGGGCGCTTTACGGCCCCATCCTCTGGGATACCCCAACACACGGACGGATTTGTCTATATATATAAGGCTATTTTCCGTCCGAAATCCGTAGGAAATGCCGCTATTTTCCGAAATACGGAAAATGGGACGGAGGAAAAATAGCGGCTATTTTCCGAGAAATCAACCCCGGCTGCCCGGTTCTTTCAGCCCGACATTGGCCCCATCTACCCAGAAACCGCCATCCGCTTTTAAGCGACGGCGCACAGTGTCCGGCTTCAGGTCCATGTATTCGGCCAACGCGTAGACCGTTACAGCGCCATCCATGGTGCAGGCTTCAAAGGCAGTGCGCAGCTCGGCACTTTTGTTTTTGCTGACTTTTTCCTTATCGCCCCAACGGCGGGCTGCACCCCGGCTGCCCATTGCTTTGTAATCAATGTCCGGCTGCAAATCTTCCAGCAGGCCGGTGTCCAGCTTGTGGATGGGATAGTCGAACCACAGGTTGACCGGCTCAAACCGGGCAAATTCGCGCAGGGTGCCTTCGATGCGCCAGGCGGTCATGCTGTCGGCGCGTTTTTTGCGTTCGGCAATGGCAGCATCCAGCGCCCGCAGGTCAGCCAGGCCCAGATGCTCTTTGGCGATCTCCAGCATCCGGCTGCGGCTGCAGGCATCGTCCTGGCTGTAGGCATTGGCGTGGCCGTGGGCGTCCAACAGTTCCCGGCAAGCAGCGCAGGCGGCCTTGTTGTGCAGCTGTTCGCGGATGGCATCGGTCGGGGTCAGCTCAGTCATGTCCAGCATGGCGTCGGGGTCACGGGCGAACACGCCGGAACCGGACGCGCGGTCCATCGACTTTTTGCCGCCCTGCAAGCCCTTGGAATGGTGGTGGCAGTAGATGACGGCACAATCCAGCTCCCGGCAGACCAGGTCGAACTGGTTGCAGAACTTGGCCATCTGATCAGCGCTGTTCTCGTCGCCGGTGATGACTTTGTAGATGGGGTCCAGCACCACAGCCAGATACCCCTTTTTGGCCGCCCGGCGGATCAGCCGCGGGGCAAGCTTGTCCATAGGCACCGAGGCACCGCGCAGGTTCCACACGTCGATGCTGCCCACGTGATCGGGCGGATACCCCAGGGCATCGTACACATCCTTGAAACGGTGCAGACAGGATGCCCGGTCCAGCTCCAGGTTGATGTACAGCACCTTGCCCTGGGCGCAGTTGAACCGACCCAGCCAGGGCTTGCCCTCGGCAATGCAGATGCACAGCTCGATCAGGGCGAAACTTTTGCCCGCCTTGCTGGGTCCGGCCAGCAGCAGTTTGTGGCCTTTGCGCAGTACATTCTCAATCAACGGGTCGGCCAGCGGCGGCAGCGCGCCCCAGACATCGGCCATGCACTCGGTATCCGGCAGGTCATCGGTGCAGGCCTCCACCCAGTCGCGCCACTCCTCCCAGCAGGCTTTGCCCAGGTTCGTTGCCAGCAGGTACTGCTTTTTGCCGCCGCGCACAATGCCCGGCATGCGGGACAGGCGGCTGGGGTTGCGGTTCTGCTGGTCCAGCGTCAGGCCGTTTTTCTGGCAGACGGTGTACAGGTAGTCGACCCGCTTGCGGTACTCGGCATAATCGGGCGCACCCACCCGCACGATGGCATGCAGGCTTTTGCCGCCGCTGTAGACCAGCGCCGCGCAGGGTAGCTCCAATTGGCGGATGATAGCCTGCTGCTTTTCCAGCTCCATGTTGTCGCACTCCACCAGCGCGTAGCGGTAGTCGGTCACGTTGTCGTTGCTGCGGCCGCTGCCGTCCACGGGGTTAAAGCAGATCCAGGCCCCCGCTTCAGGGCTGCAATCCCCCACCACGGCGTGGATGTCATGGTAGTGGCGCAGCTCTTCGATCAGCTGCCCGGCGGTGCGGTCCCAGCAGCCTTTGGTGGGGGCATAGCGGTCATCCCGCAGATAGCTTTCGGTCACGTAGGCCACGTGCTCCTCCGGCTCAAACAGGGCTTGTAGGTAGCGCACCAGCTGGTCGGCGGGGTCCCATTCGGCGGGGATGGCCAGTTCCTGCATGTCCAGCCAGTGGGGGTCCACGACCCGCCCCTCGGTCTTGGCGGCAGGGGCATCGATGACGTCGTTCCAGTCCAGGGCATGCCCGGCGGGGCCGCCCCAGCCGTGGTCGCGGGCCAGTTTAAAGATGCTGTTCTCGGTAACGGGGTTGGGATTGCCGCGGAAGCTGCCCCATTTGCGGGCACATTCGCCCCGGTGGTATCGGCCACCATCGCGGGCACTCCACTGCTCCCAGCTCGTTACCGGGTACCCGGCTTGCTTTAGCCCCATGCCCACGATGGTCCATTCCTCGTAGGTCAGGGTGCCGGGGTCCAAAAAATCCAATGCTTCTAAAAGGTCTTGGTTTTCCATACTTGTCCTTTACGGCGTATAGGTTTTGGGGTCGATACCGCGGGGTGCACTGCGCCATCCGGCAGCAGCGATGCGGTCGATCATGCTTTTGGCAGCGTCAAAGCTCCAGGTGCCCACGTGGGTGAAGCCGTACCGCTCCAGGCAGCGGATCTGCTTGGGCGTCGTCAGGCCTTCGTTCCGGCGCTTGGCCAGGCGGTCCAGCAGCAGCCCGGCCTTGCCGGCGCTGTCCACACCGTCTGGCTGGATGCCCAGCTTTTCCAGGGCGGTCAGCTGCTCGGTGGTGGGCGGGCTGCTCTCCCAGCCAAAGGCGGGCACGTAGCCGGTCAGGTCCTCGGCCTGGATGCTCATTTCGTATTGCAGCGGGTCCACCAGCCGGGCACGCTTACGGCGCTGCTCGGCCAACTGCTTGGCAAGGGATTCCTCCCGCTGGGCCACAACGTCCTCACCGGCCTGCTTAGCGGCATCCTCGATATCCTCAGGGCAGCCGGCAGCGGCCAGGTTGTCGCTCATCTGCTTGGCAACGGCGGCATCCTCGCAGATCAGGTCGGCCGGGCGGCACAGCTCGTGGCGGTCGGTCAGCCACAAAAAATCGAGCAGCAGTAAATCTTTCTTGCCGGGGGACAGCCGCGTGCCGCGGCCCACCATCTGGCTGTAGAGGCTGCGCACCTTGGTGGGCCGCAGCACGACGACACAGTCCACGCTGGGGCAGTCCCAGCCTTCGGTCAGCAGCATCGAGTTGCAGAGCACGTTGTACTTCCCTGCTTCAAAATCCGCCAGCACCTCGGCGCGGTCGGTGCTCTGGCCGTTGACCTCGGCAGCACGGAATCCATGGTCGTTCAGAATATCCCGGAATTTTTGGCTTGTCTTGATGAGCGGCAGAAACACGACGGTCTTGCGGTCGGGGCAGTGCTTCTCCATCTCGGCGGCGATCTGGTCAAGGTAGGGGTCCAACGCCCCGCCCAGTTCGCCCACGGCATAGTCGCCGCCGCTCATGCCGACGGTCGAAATGTCCAGCTTGAGCGGGAGGGTCTGCGCTAGAATGCGGCACAAAAATCCATCCCGGATGGCTTCGGTCAGCTTGTACTCATACGCCAGGCTGCCGAACACCTCGCCCAGGTTGCGCATGTCGCCGCGGTCCGGCGTGGCGGTTACGCCCAGCACATCCGCCTCGGGGAACCAATCCAGTACACGGCGGTAGCCGTCAGTGATGGCGTGGTGCGCTTCGTCGATGACGATGGTGCCAAAGTAGTCATGCGGGAACTGCTCTAACCGCTGCGGCCGCTGCAAACTCTGTACACTGCCGACCACCACGCGGTACCAGCTGCCCAGGCAGCTGCTCTCGGCTTTTTCCACAGCGCTGGCCAGGCCCGTGCTGCGGCGGATCTTGTCGGCGGCCTGGCCTAGCAGCTCCCCGCGGTGGGCTAAAATAAGTACCCGCCGCCCAGCGCGGACGGCATCCTCCACAACGGCGGCAAACACGATGGTCTTGCCGGTGCCCGTAGGCAAAACAAGCAGGGTGCGCTGCACCCCGCTGTTCCATTGCGTATGGATGGCCTGCCGCGCCGCTTCCTGATAAGGGCGCAGCTCCATTTAAAACGCCCCCTGTGCCCAGGGCTGCTGCGGGGCGGCGGTCGGCTCCGGCGGCGGCAGGAAACGGGTGATCTCGTTGGCCTGGCCGGTCTGCCCGGCGTTGGGGCCGCTTTGCTTGGTGTACTCCCGCACACCCACGTGGGCTAGACCCTGCGCACCGACCAGGTCATCCCAGCGCGGGCGCAGCGGTTCGCCGTGCTTGCGCTGGCCGATGCTCTCAAAGAAGGCGCAAAGCAACCCCTCGCAACGGGAATGCAGATACAGGCGGTGGGCCACGCTGGTCTCGCCCTTGTCGCCGCCATGGATGCGGATGGTCAGCTTGGCCATCGCGCAGGGCGGCAGTTTGGCACCGCCCTCGTAGCGGGCGCGCTCAAAGGCGGTTACGGTGAACAGGTAGTCCCCCTCGGGCAGCAGCACAAAGTCGGGACTGTCGTTTTTGATCTCATCATCCCAACCAAAGGCGCGGTCGCTCACAGCAACAGTTTCGTAAGACATAAAGATTTCTCCTTTCAAAATCAAAACGGAATGTCAGAATTTTCGTTGATGAACTCAAACCATTTGCTCCAGGCGGCCACTAAGCTGCCAGCCACGAATTGCGGGTCGTAGTTGGCAATGGGCGTGTCCTCGGGGTAGCATCCGCGCTGGTATACGGCGTGACGCAGCTCGGCCGAATTGACAAAGTCGTTCACCATCAAGGTGCGCAATTTTTCAGGCACCTGTTCGGCAATCAGCTCTTTTTCCAGCGTTTCGCGGGCGGTATCCTGCACACACTGTACCTGGGAGTTTGCGGTCTCCTGTGGCGGTGGCGCGGGTTGTTGTACAGGTGCCGGTGCGGACTTGGGCTGCTGCACTGGGGGAGGCATCTGGGCTGTTGCAGGCGCAGCCGGGGTGCTGCCCGCTTCGATACAGGCAGCAATGCTGGCGTACTCAAAGGGCACTTCCTCCGGCAGGCCAAAGCGGTTCTTGGCATCCCAGCAGGCGTGGTGGGCGGTGTACAGCACCCGGCGGGCACCGCTGGCCTTGTTCTTGGCGTTCTGGCCGCTGCCGGATTTCTCCACGATGGTCCTGTAGTTGGCGAACAGCAGCATGTCGCACCATTCCCGCAACAGCGGGGCTACCTGCTTGCTGGTTTTCATCGTCCAGCGGTCGTAGTTGCCCACAGCGTCGGGCTGCTCAAACTTGGTGATGGCAGCGTGGGCCAGCACCACCACATGGCGGCCGGTGCCCAGAACTTCCTCCAGGGCATCCAGCAGGCGGCTGAACTCCTCCTTTAAATAGGTGTAACCCTTGCCGTAACCGAAATCCTCGATGCCCTTGACCTTAGCCTTGGCACAGACCGCCTCGGTGCAAAGGCGCTCGGCCCAGTCGGCGGTGTCGATGACCAGCGTCTTGCAGGGCACGTTCCCCTTGCGCACTTCCTCCACCTCGTCCAGCAGCATGGCCCAGCTGGTGGGCGCGGGCAGGCGGGCAACGTTCAGCCGTTTGGTGCCGCCCTCGGTATCGATGAACACCGGCTGCGGGAACTTGGCGGCAAAACTGCTTTTGCCGATGCCCTCCGGCCCGTACAGCACGGTTTTGACCGGCGTGTTCTGGATGCCGGTGGTGATCGTGTACTTACTCATTTAAAAGGCTCCTTTCTTCCAGGCGGGGGTGTCTGCGGGAGCTTGTAACACCGTGTCACAAGCTGCGGTATCCTCTTTGACCCGCCCATCCTCGATGATGATCTGGCACTCGCCGCCGGTCGAGACCCGCGTGGCGATGGCCTGCAAACCCTCGGCTTCCAGCCAGCGGCCAAACTCGGCCAGCGTGGCAAGGTCCATCTGTTCCAGCTTGTCCAGCAGCACAAAGCCGCAGTTGGGGTTCAGGCGGCGCACAATGGCGGTGGCTACGCGCAGCTGGTCGCTGCCGCTCATGTCCCGCCAGCGTTTCCCGTGGTAGGTCAGGCAGCCATCCTCGACCCCCAGGCCCGGCAGCGGCAGATCGGCACCGTCCAGCAGGGCCGTGCGCTTGCGGCGGGCCTCGTTGATCTGGTCGGTCAGATTGCTATATTGAGCGGCCATCTCGGCGGCATCATCCTCGGCGCGGGCCTTGTCCAGGTTGGCACGCACCTTGCGGTTGGTGTCCTCCACGTTGCGGATGCTCTCCTCCAGTGCGGCGGTGGATTCGTCTCGCAGCTCGGCCACGGTCTTGGTGGAGCTTTCCTCGGCCACCACGGCGGCATCATAGCTGGCTTGCAGCTCCCGGCGCTGGGCTTGCAGGGCTTCGATGCGCTCATCCAGCCGCTGCAGTTCGTCCGCATAGCGGTGTTTTGCGTGGGTCACTTCGGCCAGGCGGTCGCGCTGGCGCTGGTTCTCGGCGTTGCGCAGTAAAATTTCCTGCTGCTGTTGGATAAGCTCCAGCGCGCTGACCGGCTCGGCGGGGGCCTCGGGGTAACTCAACATTTCTTCGGCGTAGGATTTTTTCTGCTGGGCGATCTGCCCAACGGCCGTGCGCTTGTCGTACAGAGCCTTGATGCGCTGGTCGAGCACGGCCAGCTGCTCCCCCACCCCGATGATCTTCAGCAGGGTGTCGGCCTTGTCGCGGTCGCTGGCATCCATAAAGCGGGGCAGGTCCAGCGCCAATACCTCGACGAACTCGTTCAACAGCTGCTGGCCGGCGCGGCGACCGGTGGGGTCGGTGACGGTCAGGGTGCTGTTTTTGCCACGGCGCTCCACCACAATGCCGTTGGACAGGGTCACTTTCAGGTGAGGCGGTGTGATGGCTCCGTCCCGGGCAGCGGCGGCCGGGCGGAATTTATCGCCGCCCAGCGCCCATGCCAGGGCATCCAACACACTGGTCTTGCCCTGGTTGTTGTTGCCGCCGACCAGCGTCAGCCCCGTGGGGGCAGGCGTGATCTCCACGGCCTTGATGCGTTTTACGTTTTCCGCTTCCAATGCGGTAATGGTTACAGACATTTTATCGCCTCCGTCTGGATTTCGGTCAAGGTGTTGTTCAGTTGGTTGATGGCCCCGGCGCGGGTGTCCGCCGGCAGCTTTTGCAGCTGCGGCTTTACCGACTTCCAGGCGTTTTGCATGCTGCGCCCGACCAGCAAAAGGCTGTCGTAGGCGTTGCGCAGGTCATCCTCGGTGGTATCCGCAGCCGGGCGGGCTTTCAGGGCATCCAGTTCTTCCCGCAGGGGCGCGGTCAGGTCAGCGGCCAGCTTGTGGGCGCGGCGGTCGATCTCCTCCTCATCCACCACGGCCTCTACGGGCTGCGCCTTGGCGGCTTCGACCTCTTTTTGCCATTTGTCGGCCCGCATCTTGGCAGCCTCGGCCACCTGACGGGCACCGTCCAGTTGGCGCTCGGCCTCGGCTTTCTCGCTGCACAGTTTTTTGTTCTGCTCGTGCAAACCGTTGACATCGGCCAGGGCGGCATCGCGGGCGTGCTCGGCAGCCTGGGCGGCGTTGAGGGCGCTTACCCGATCAGCGCGCAGCTGCTGATTTTCTTTCAGCAGTTCCTGGTACTGCTTGTGGGTGGTAATGTCGCCATCCTTGACGGCTTGCACCAGGTTGGCGGGGGCACTGGGCTTGGCGGCAGCGTATAATAAAGATGGAGAGAGCGAATCAAGGATTTTCTGCTGCTCGGGGCTGCTGTTATCAAACAGAGTGGTAACTTGCAGCAGACGGTAAGCTGCGGACTTACTGACACCGATACTCTCGCACCAACGGCGGAAGGTGTCCTCACTGTATTGATTGCTGCGCTTGTCCCAATTTGGGACAAGCGCTTCATGTGCAATCGCCACACCGTCTGCCATGCGATGCAGTCCAATTTCCGCCAGGCGTTTGCCTGCTGCGTACTCTCGTTCTGCAAGGTGCAGGTCATTAACCGTCTGTTCATCCAGCCCACTGTAGTCAAACTCGGCGGGCGCGGTCGGTGCTGCCGGGGTCAGGATTGTTTCACTCATGGCAGGCCTCCGCAAATTTCATGCCCAGCACAAAGCCGCGGGCTTCTTTTCGGAAACTGTCCAGCAGGGTCAGCGTGTCGGCATCCAGCAGGCCGGTCGTCTTAAAGCAGGTGATGAAATCCTCCAGGTCTATCAGCCCCTGCTCGTACTTGGCGGATGGCTTTTTCTTGTGGCTTTCTACTTTATTTTCCATAGCGGTTCCTTTCGCGTTCATTCGTTTGTAAATGGCATAGGTGCGGCCTTTGGTCAGCCCCATGATGGCGGCCGCCTCGGTGGCGGTCAGGCCGCTGTTCATCAGGGCGTACAGACGCTGCGCTTCCTCGGGGTGGGCTTCCTCCCAGGGGATACGCCCCCAGCGCTTTCCGTTGGGCTGGGTGTGCTGCCGGTAGCGGGCGGGGATCTCTTCCTCGGTCAGGCCCAGCGCGTCGATCACATCCTGCGAGGTGCAGGCATGCAGCTGGGCCACCAGCGTCAGATCGTGGCTGCGGTCCCAGTCGGTCCGCAGCATATCTGCCTCGGCCAGTTTGGGCTTACTCACGGGTCAGCCTCCAGGATTTGCTGAATGTGGCGGCGGGCACCATCATCGGCAGCGTCGCGCAGCGCCCCAATCTGGCTCAGCCGGTCAGGCGTGTCAGAGTCCAGTACCTGGCAGACGGCGGTATAAAAATCCAGAAACCGGCCGGGGGTGCTGTTCTCAAACTGGAAACGGATATAGCCGGGCGTCATCATACCTGCACCTCCACATCCGCCCAGCGGCGGCAAAGTTCATCGGCCAGGTCGGCGGGCAGGTCGGTCATGCGGTTGTTTCGCCAGCCTACGATGCACAGCCGCCCGTAATACCAGCGGTCGATGTAGTGCCGGTTGGGCATAGCCTGGTGCGCCTGGTGGGTGTAGACCAGTGCCGCAAACACGCTGCCAAAGCGGTAGATCTGTACTTCCCCACCCAGGAAGGCGTTCAGCCCCTGGGCGGTGTTGGGCAGCTTGCGGATCTCCGGCGCGCAGCCGGGGTCAATCAAAATGCCGCGCATAAGGCCACCTCCATCTCGCACAGGGTAAACCATGCGCCGCAGACCCAGTTTAGGGCGTCGACGGCGCCGATCAGCGTCAGCACGGCTGACACCGGGGCGGTGGGCAGGGACGCCAGCGCGGCCAGCCCCAGCAGGGCCAGCATCACCGCGCAGGTCTTGCAAAAAACCTTGCCAAAACGCACGGCATGCAGTAAAATATGATTGTGGATTTGTGCAAGTTCACATCTCTGGCCGTTCGAGTGTTCCAGCACTCGGGCGGCCACTTTGTTTTGGTACACGATTAGTCCTCCTTCATTGTCAGTGATCCTACAAGATAAATTGCGGTCATTACCAGATCAAGCTGCCGGTCGTGAAACCAAAAGGCTATCTGGTACACGATGCCCATAATCAGCAAAGACAGGCGGATACTTTGTCTGCTCATGTGTTTTGTGTGATTTCCTCCTTTCTAAGTTCAACAGATTTGTCTTGCTAATGCGGTAGCGGGGATACGTTTGCCGTGATCGCCGCCGATCCAGCCGGTGAATTGCTGGCAGACCTTGCGTCTGCCTCGGGTGTCATCGGGGCCGTAAACGATGCGGGCCGCCTCGGCTACTGTGACCAACTCCCCCGCAGCCTGGCTGCGGATGCGCTCTAACGCATCCCGGTAGCCGTCTTTTTCTCGTGCCATAGGGGTTCCTCCTTGTCGAATTTTGCCGGTCCGGACAATGGGACAGGCAAGGTGGTATAATGGGGTCAGGCTTCAGGAGAGACAAGTCGTTTGAAAGCCTCGTTGAACTCGGTCTCTGCTTTTTTGGGCGAATAATGCCCATTCAAGACCTGGGAAACGTACTTGGGATTCTTGCCCATCTCGGCTGCCAGCTGCTTTGCAGTGACACCCGCATTGTGCATTTTCCCAACAAGTTCGCCCGTCCATTGTGCAGGCATACAAATCTAACCTCCTTTTTCATAAAAACTTGACTTTGGTTAGAATTTGCGGTAAGATAAAAGCGCCAACAAATATCAGCGCAAAAATCTTTCCAAAGCCAACAGACCGTGGGGGCTTTCTGTGCCTTACCAAATTCAATCTGTGTCACTATAATATCTGAATTTGGTTAGAAAGTCAAGTACAAATTCTGAATTTGGTTAGTTTTAGCGCTCTGCACAAAAAGGAGCGTCGGAAATTGTGTTTTATGACGTATATGTCGCACTTTGCAAAAACAAGGGCATAAGTCTTAGCCGGGCAGCAGACGAAATCGGGCTGAGTAATTCAACGGTAACTAAGTGGAAAAAGACAGGGGCCACACCTTCTGGCGAAACTCTCGCGAAGGTGGCGGCATATTTCGGGGTGTCCGTGGATGATCTGATCGGCGAAGTTCAGCCGGAAACCGAAATGAAAGACCAACTGATTGCCTTTTATGGTAAGGTGAAAAATCACCTGACCGAGGATGACATCGACGACATCATGGCATCGATGCGCGTTAAGGCAGAGCGAAACAAACGAAAAGGAACTGGTGTTTAAGCAGATGAACACGTCTGTCGGTGCAATATATAATGACCTGCAGGGCCTTGGGGTGGATGTGGCCGAGCTGAAACTGAAAGCCAACACTGCCATCGCCTTTATGGATAACTTTCTGGTCATCGACCGTTCGCGCTGCAAGACGGCTGCCAAAGAGCGCACTGTGCTGGCCCACGAGGCCGGGCACTATCTGAGCGGGGCATTCTACCTGGCGTATAGCCCCTACGAGATCAAGGAGCAGGTCGAGAACAAAGCCTTTGCGGCATCGGTCGAGAAATACCTGCCAGTGGATGATTTGCGTCATGCCATGGCCTGCGGATTTACCGAGCCTTGGCAGCTGGCCGAATACTTCAACCTGGATGAGGATTATATAAAAGAAGCCCTGCACTACTGGACAGAGTGCAGGGGCGTGGACTTTAATTCGTAAAGAGGAATATTGCTTTATGCCGAAATGTGTTCGATGCAACAGGTGGGGGCCATTTTTAAAGCTGAACAGTGGATTGTGTGATAAATGCATAGCAGAAACAGAAAGCCGTGCGTCTACATTGATAATGATGGCACAGTCTTATGCGGATAAAATAAACAATGCAACGACACCATCTGAATTTTTTTCGTGTTATAGTTTACTTGTTGAAGATTTGGAAGAACTTTCTGACCTTGAAAAGTATGTGTCGTTTAGTGGAACACTGCCCAGTGTTACGCTTAGAGAAATTTCAGAAGAGGAACGGTACACATCGCTTGCTCTGGATATGATGAATAGAGCAACAGAAAAAAACAAGCGCGATGTTTTTTTACTTGAGCATCAGTTGGATATATATAAAGAAAAAATGCCATTAAAACTTTGGAACAGATTAGAAAACGAGCTTAAAAAGAGAAAAAGCAATGTTGTAAAATCTGTGCAAAGTGATCCGGCTTTAATTCAGGCGATGGATCTTTGCGTAAGCCAGGGGTGGTGTAGCACCGCCTTTTTACAGCGAAACATGAAAATTGGCTATGCAGCATCAGCGGAATATCTTGACAAAATGGAAGAGAATGGATGGGTTGAACCGTGGAGCGCTACAAATAAAGGAATAAGGAAACTGCTTGTGTCTGAAATTGATTGGAAGATTATTCGAAATTCGTACAGAGAAAAAGCAGCTCCAGATACAGTCCCCCTCGCTATGGACGGACATCAATTTGAACATTACTGCGCAGATCTACTTTTAAAAAATGGATTTTCTAAGGCAGAAGTCACTCAGGCCAGCGGTGACTATGGAATTGACGTGCTGGCAGAAAAAGACGATGTCACCTATGGCATCCAGTGCAAATACTATACCGATAAAGTCGGCAACCATGCCGTACAAGAGGCCTTATCTGGAGCACAGTATTATCACTGCATGGTTGCAGTTGTGATGACGAACAGCGACTTTACTCCTGCTGCCGTTGAAACAGCCAGGAAAACAAATGTGCTGCTTTGGAATGGTAAAAAGATAGAGGAAATGGCCAATAAATGAAAAAACGCCCCACGGCGGCAACCGTGGAGCGTTTTGATAGATCAGCTTGCCCACATGGTGGTACAGCACGACCCAGCAATCGTATTGTACCACCTTCAGGCAGGCTTGTCAAAGTGTACCCTGAAGGAGGTTATTTTTATGGGAAAAACCAAGCAGCGGCCCGGAGGGCTGGTGGAGCGGACCCGCACCTACGATGGCAAGCGGGTGCATTTTTACGGTAGACGGGTGGCCGAGGTCAACGCCAAGATCGCTGCCTACGAGGAAGAGCGCCGCCGGCTGGAGATGGTCGGCCCGTTGTTCGAGAACGTCGCGCCGGAATGGTGGGAGCAGTACCAGCAACAGGTAAAAAACGGCACCACCCGTGCCTACCAGGGCGGCTACAACAATGCGATGCAAGAGTTCACCGGCTACCACATGAAGGAAATCACCCCGTCGGTAGTGGATAACTGGAGCCGCAAATTCAAAAGCCGGGGCATGGCAGGCGGCACGGCCCGCAACGCCCGCAGCGTGTTGAGCCTGATCTTCAAATACTGGTGTATCCGGGATGACCAGGTGTACAACCCCGTGCCGATGACTTCCCTGCCCCGCGGCATGAAGAAAACCGAGCGAGAACCGCCTACGCCTGCCCAGTTGGCCGCCGTCAAGGCCCACCCGGAGGGCTTCGGTTTGTGCGCGTGGCTGTTTGTGTTCACGGGCTGCCGTCTGGGCGAGGTGTTGGCGCTGCAATGGCGGGATATTGACTGGGAGGCAGGCCGCATCTGTGTGTCTAAGTCGGTCACCTGGATCCATAACCAGCCGGCAGTGCAGACGCCCAAAACGAAAAACGCGGTGCGCACCATCCCGCTGCTCTCTCCCCTGCGCGCTCTGCTGGAACCACTGTGCGGCCAGCCAGAGGAATATATCCTAGGCGGTGAGCGACCCCTGTCCGGCACCAGCTATCAGCGGCGATGGACCTACTACTGCAAGGGCATTGGTCTGGCGCACTACAAGATTGTCACGCGCAAAAACCGACACAAAGGCAAAGAGTACACCACCAACGTCAAGGTCTGGGAGGCAGATGTCACGGCGCACCAGTTCCGCCACGAGTTCGCGTCTATCCTGTATGAGGCAAATGTGGGCGAGCTGGAGGCGCAGAAATTGCTGGGTCATTCCGACATTACGACCACCCGGCGGATCTACACCCACATCCGGGAGCGCCAGTTGGAAAACGCCGCCGCGCAGATCGAGAACTACATCCTGACAACCTGAAAATAGGCAAAAGCGGCGGAGAAATCTGCCGCTTTTTGTGCGACGTTTTTACGACAAAATGGAAAAATAAGGGGCTATACGACGTTTTACGACGCGCAAATGTACACCTTACAGCAACACAAATCCATTCGCAACAAATAAAAAATCACGCATCATCGAAAAACAAACGATAATGCGTGATTGAATAAGGTATGCGACCAACAGGACTTGAACCTGCACGTCTTGGACACTGGACCCTAAAACCAGCGCGTCTGCCAATTCCGCCATGGTCGCAAGGCAACTATTAGTGTAGCAACTTTGGCGGGGTTTGTCAATGGCGGGACGGTAAATTGCGGACGGTTCAGGTTTTTTCGCAGGCGGCCAGGTAGGCGGCGGGGCCGCTTTCGTACAAATCGCCGCCGTGGGCGTCCAGCAAAACGGTCAGGGGCATATCCTGTACGGTCAGCTTGCGCACGGCCTCGCAGCCGAGGTCCGGCCAGGCGATGATCTCGCAGCTTTGCACGCTGCCGGACATCAACGCTCCTGCACCGCCGATGGCGGCAAGGTAGACGGCACCGTTTCTGACAACGGCATCCTTGACGGCTTGGCTGCGCTTGCCCTTGCCGATCATACAGGCAAGACCCAAGTCCAGCAAACGCGGGGTGTAGGCGTCCATGCGGCCCGATGTGGTGGGACCGGCGGCACCGATGGCGCAGCCCGGACGCTCCGGGGTGGGACCTACATAGTACACGGCGGCACCCTCTAACGCAAAGGGCAGGGCCTCGCCCTTGTCCAGCAGCTCTGCCATACGGGCATGGGCGGCATCGCGGGCGGTGTACACAACGCCGGAAAGCAGAACGGTGTCCCCTGCCTTCAGCGGCGCAAGCGCCTGTTTGGTAAGCGGGGTATGTAAAATATGCTGCATACGTTCCTCCTTGCCCTTACAGGCGGCAGACCGCGCGGCGGGTCACATGGCAGCTGATGTTGACGGCTACGGGCAGGCACGCCACATGGGTGGGGCGCTGCTCAATGGCAACGCCCAGGCAGGTGGTGGCACCGCCAAAGCCCTGCGGGCCGAAGCCGGTGGCGTTGATAGCGTCCAACAGCTGCTTTTCCAGTGCGGCATAGTAGGGGTCGGCGTTGGGGGCATCCAGCGGGCGCAGCAGTGCCTTTTTGGCAAGGGCGGCGCAGTGGTCAAAGCTGCCGCCGATGCCGATGCCCAGCACGATCGGCGGGCAGGGGTTGGCACCCGCCTGTTTTACGGTGTCCAGCACAAAGTCAATGACCCCCTGCACCCCGTCGGCGGGCTTGAGCATCGCCATGCGGCTCATATTCTCGCTGCCGGCACCCTTGGGGGCTACCGTAATTTGGCAGCCGTCGCCGGGCACGAGATGTACGGTCAAAAAGGCAGGGGTGTTGTCCCCCGTGTTGACGCGCTGCAAAGGGTCGGCGGTGATGGATTTGCGCAGGTAGGCTTTTTCATAGCCGCGGCGCACACCCTCGTTGACGGCATCGGTCAGATCGCCGTTGATATGTACGTCCTGCCCCAACTCCACAAAAACACAGGCCATACCGGTGTCCTGGCAGATGGGCAGTTCTTTTTGCGCGGCAACGCAGAGATTCTGCTGCAAAAGCCCCAGCGTCTGCTTTGCCAAGGGCCACGGCTCGGCAGCCTCGGCGGCGTCCAGTGCGGCTTTTACGTCCTTGGGCAGGGTGGTGTTTGCCTCAATGCAAAGCGCTTCGACCGCATCGGTGATGCGGGCAGCGTCCAGCTCCCGAATGTTGCTCATACGCGGGCGACCCCACTCTTACGGGCAGCCTCGGCGACGGCGGCGGCAACGGTGTCCGCTACGCGGGAGTCAAACGCCTTGGGCAGAATGTTTTCCTCGCTCAGCTCGTCGTCGGCGATCAGACCCGCAATGGCGTTCGCGGCAGCCATCTTCATGGCGGGGTTGATGTCGCGGGCGCGCACCGACAAGGCACCCTTGAAGATGCCGGGGAACGCCAGCACGTTGTTGACCTGATTCGGGAAGTCCGAACGACCGGTGCCGATCACGCGCACACCGGCGGCCTTGGCAAGGTCGGGCATAATTTCGGGGGTGGGGTTCGCCATGGCAAAGACAATGGCGTCCTTGGCCATCGTGGCGGCCAGTTCGGGGGTCAGTGCCCCGGCGATGGAGGTGCCGATAAAGATATCCGCGCCGCGGATGGCCTCGGCCAGACCGCCGGTCAGCTTGTCGGGGTTGGTTTCCTCCGCCAGCTTTGCCTTGTGGCCTTCCAGCCCGGCGGCGCGACCGGGAACAAGAATACCGTGCTCGTCCACGGCAATGATGTGCTTGGCACCGGCGACCTGCAGCATATGGATGATGGCGGTACCGGCGGCACCAGGACCGTTCTGCACGATCTTGACGTCCTCAATGCGCTTGCCGACGACCTTCAGCGCGTTCAGCACACCGGCCAGCACAATGATGGCCGTGCCGTGCTGGTCGTCGTGGAACACGGGGATATCCAGATCGCGCTCCAGCTCGGCTTCGATCTCAAAGCATTCGGGGCTGCGGATATCCTCCAGATTGATGCCGCCGAAGGTGGGGGCGATCGCCTTGACAGCGGCAATGACCTCCTCCTTGGTTTTGGCGTTCAGGCAGATGGGAAAGGCGTCCACACCGGCAAATTCCTTGAACAGGACGCACTTGCCCTCCATGACAGGCAGACCTGCCTCGGGGCCGATGTTGCCCAGACCCAGCACAGCGGTGCCGTTGGTGACAACGGCGACCGTGCGGCCCTTCATGGTGTAGGTGTAGACATCGTCGGGGTTGGCCTTGATCTTGCGGCAGGGCTCGGCAACGCCGGGGGTGTAGGCGGTGGACAGGGCGTCGCGGTCTTTGCAGGCAACCAGGCTTTGAACGGCAATTTTACCGGGGAATCGGCTGTGCAGTTCCAGGGCGGCTTTGTTGTAATCCATGGCAATATACCTCTCTTTTCAGTCTTTGGCGGGGACGTTGTGGGATGTGTAGTCCGGCTCCAAGCGGATGACGCAGAAATGATCCGGCCATTTGTCCTGCACGGCGGTGCGCAGGGCGGCTGCCAATTTGGCACCGCGGCGCTGCTTGTCGTGCAGATACTCGGCGGGGACGGCACAGTCAAAAATAACGTTGGTGTGGGTTTTTCCGGGTACGGTGCGCAGGTCGTGGATGTCCGCCTCGGGGTCAAGACGTTTGATTTCTTCTTTTAAGAAGGCTTTCAGCTCGGCAACGTGCGCGTCGCCCGTGACAATGGGGTCATAGTGGATGGTCACGACCAGACCGTCCTGTGCGAGCATATCGCGCTCAATGTTGTCGATGATGTCATGGCTGCGCATCACATCGGCGTTGGCGTCCATCTCGACATGAAAGCTGACCAGGCAGTTGCCGGGACCGTAGTCGTGGATCATCAAATCATGGATGCCCAGCACGCCGGGGTAACTCAGCGCCTTTTCCTCAATGTGGGCGACCAAGGCGGGGTCGGGCGCTGCGCCCAGCAGCGGGTTGATGGTATCCCGCACAAGCGTTGCGCCGCTGTACAGAATAAACCCGGCAACGCCCAGACCCATCACGCCGTCAATGCGGTTGAACTTGGTAAAGTAAGTCAGCACCGAGGCGACCAGCACGGCGGCGGTGGTGATGACATCGTTGCGGGCATCGGCGGCGGTCGCCATCAGGGTTTCCGAGTCGATGCGCCCGCCGATGGTGCGGTTCAGACGTGCCATCCAGAGCTTGACGAGAATGGAGGCAATCAGCACCAGCACCATGGTAACGCTGAAGGAAACCTCGGTGGGATGCAGAACCTTCTCAAAGCTGCTTTTCAGCAGCTCAATGCCGATGACAAGAATCATCACGGATACGGCAAGCCCGGCCAGATACTCATACCGTGCGTGGCCGTAAGGATGCTCGGAGTCGGCGGGACGCGCCCCCAGCCGGAAGCCGACAAGGCTGACCAGATTGGAGCTTGCATCCGAAAGGTTGTTCAGGCCGTCTGCCGTGATGGCAACACTGCCCGAAAGCACGCCGACAGCGGTTTTGCCGGCAAACAGCAGCAGGTTGCAGATAACGCTGACAAGGCAGGCTAAATTGCCGTAGGCGGTGCGCACCTTGCGGTCTGTGTGCTTTTCGTGGTCTTTAATAAAGGCGCGGATCAAAAGTTCGATCAAAGAAGAACACCAACTTTTCTTACAAGGGCGGCACGGTGCTGCCCAAATTTCTAAAAACGGCGGACTTGTGTAAAGTCCGCCGTGATATTTATATAGGGGAAATTTTAGTCGCGGACGATGCAGGCATCGCGCTCGGGACCGACAGAGATGTATTTGATCTTGCAGCCGACCAGCTCTTCCAGACGGGTAACATAGTTGCGGGCAGCAGCGGGCAGGTCCTCAAACTTGCGCACGCCGGAAATGTCGCAATGCCAGCCGGGCAGCATTTCCACAACAGGCTGGGCATCGTCCAAAGTCTTGCCGGTGGGGAAACGGTCGGTGGTGGTGCCGTCGGTCAGCTTGTAGGCGGTGACGACGGGGACTTCCTCCATGTAATCCAGAACATCCAGCAGGGTCAGAGCCAGCTCATCGCAGCCCTGGCACTGTACGCCGTAGCGGCTGGCAACGGCGTCAAAGGGACCGACACGGCGGGGACGGCCGGTGGCGGCGCCGTACTCGTGACCATGCTCACGCAGAACGTCCTTGTCGGCTTCGGTCATAGCCAGCTCGGTGGTGAAGGGACCCTCGCCCACGCAGGAGGAGTAAGCCTTCATAATGCCGATGGACAGGGTCAGCTTGCGACCGGGAATGCCGGCACCGATGGGTGCATAGGCAGAGATGGTGTTGGAGGAGGAGGTGTAGGGGTAGATGCCAAAGTCGATGTCACGCAGCGCACCCAGCTGAGCCTCGAACATGATCTTCTTGCCGGCATCGTCTGCCTCGGCAAGGAACTGCCCTACGTCGCAGACATACGGGGCAAACAGCTTGGCGTAGCGCTCGCACCATGCCCACATTTCGTCCACGCTGACGGGCTGCTGACCGTAGATGTTGACCATGGTCAGGTTCTTGGACTCGACGATGGTTTCCAGACGCTTGCGCACGCCTGCGTCCATATGGACAAGGTCGCCCATACGCAGGGTCTTTTTCATAAACTTATCGCCGTAGCTGTAGGCGATGCCGCGCTTGGTGGAGCCGAACTGGGCGCCGGTCTTGGACAGGCGCTCCTCCTCCAGACCGTCCTGTGCAACATGGAACGGCATGGTGATGGTGGCACGGTCGGAAATTTTCAGGTTTTTGGGGCTGATTTCAATGCCCTTCTCGGTCAGAGCGGCGATCTCTTTTTCGAGATGCTCAGGGTCGATGACCATGCCGCCGCCCATAACGCAGACGACGTCCGGGCGCAGAATGCCGGAGGGGATCAGGTTCAGCACAAATTTGCCGCGTTCGTTCTTGACGGTGTGACCGGCGTTGTCGCCGCCCTGATAGCGGGCAACAATGTCATAATCCTGGCTGAGCAGGTCGACCATACGACCCTTGCCCTCGTCACCCCAGTTGATACCGGTGATTGCAGTAAGCATACGTTTTTACCTCTTTCGTAAAATCATAGGCAATTCAGCCTTCTCCGGAAAATCCGGGATCCGCCGCCGTCTTTCATTATAACACAGGCTGCGGCGGATTTCCACTGGTTTTCAAGATTTATTCAAGATTCTTTTTCCTTTGCCTCTTTGGCAAGGCGGACATACTCCTTATAAGGTATCTTTGCCCCGTCCTGCGTCTGCACATAGGTGGAATCCAGCCGCTGGCGCAGCCCTGTGCGGAATTCGGCAAGATAGGCTTTGTGCAGGGTCTCGCGCTCGGCGGCTTCCGCCTCGGTCAGACCCTCGGTTTTGGCTTTGCGCGCCAGTGCGTTGATGCGTTCAATCATGGATGCGTCCATAGAAACTTCCTCCTTTAGGGAATGAACTAAGGCAACACCACACAATTCCCGCCTTACGGCTTAAGCACCGCTCCGACGGCTGCGGCACGGCATCTGCGTTACCAAAATGCTCGATAATACACAAAGTATTATTTGCGCTTTTGGCTTAGCAGCTGCCGCACCTCGCTCGCCGTATCGGCACTTAGAATTCTGCGGTATTACCCTGACGTCAGTATATCATAAATTTGCAAAAAATTCATCCGTTTCGGCTGTACTTTTTTCAAAAAGTGTGTATAATAAGAAGGTATGTTGAAAATTTGTATAACCTAGGAGTAACCAATGAAACTGAAAACCATGCACCGCGCCGCTGCCGCTATGCTGGCTCTGGCGCTGACCGCCGCCCTGACCGGCTGCGGCAATACCGCCGCTTCGAGCGAATCCGCCGAGGCATCTTCGTCCTCCGCTGCCGAATCCGGCTCCGAATCTGCCGCCGAAAGCACCGCCGCAGATGATTCCGCCTATGCGTATCTTGCCGATTTCGACTATGCGCAGGCGTTTGATGAGAACGGATATCTTGTCGGCATCAAGGCGTCCGACTATGTTACCCTGCCCGAGGATTACGCCGACATTACCCTGAGCGCCGACCTTGGCACTGTGAGCGACGCGTCCCTGAATTCCTACATTGACGAGAACGTGCTTTCCCAGTTTGCCACCACCGAGCAGGTCACCGACCGCGCGGCCGAGGACGGCGATACCGTCAACATCGACTTTGTCGGTTCTGTCGACGGCGTTGAGTTTGAGGGCGGCAACACGCAGGGCAAAGGCTACGACCTGGTTCTTGGCAGCGGGACATTTATCCCCGGCTTTGAGGATCAGATCGTCGGCCACACCCCCGGCGAGAGTTTTGACGTGCAGGTCACCTTCCCGGAGGATTACGGCAAGGAAGAACTGAACGGCAAGGCTGCCGTATTCAAGACGACGCTGAACTACATCAGCGTAAAGGTCACCCCCGAGCTGAGCGACGAGTGGGTGGCGGAAAACCTTGCCCCCACGATGGCTATGAGTAACGTGGAGGAGCTGAACGCCTTTGTCAAGGATTCCATACTGTACGACCAGCAGTCCGGCGAGGTGTACAAGGCGCTGCGCGACAAGGTCACCTTTGCTGACGAGCTGCCCCAGAGCGTACTGGACTACTACCGCGATGTTATTCTGATGGAAGTATACCGCTACGCCCAGAACTACGGCACGGATATGGCAACCATCCTGAGTATGCGAAACTACGAAAGCGTGGATGCCTATCTGGAGGATATGCAGCCGACCATCACCAACTTTACCCAGCAGCAGCTGTTGATGCAGACCATTGCCGAGAAGCAGGGTATGAAGTGCGACGACGCTGCCCTGGCTGCCGATTTCAGCCGTTTCTTCGGCAGCAGCGACCCCAGCCGGTATATCAGCACCTATGGCGAAAACTACGTTAAGATGAACGTTTTGCAGAGCGAGGTTATGCAGAGCCTGATCGACAACGTAAAATACGAATAACGGGCAGCGATCCCCTGCCCAAATGCAAAAAGCACCGCTTCGGCGGTGCTTTTTTGCATTCCGGAAAAAATTCAACTTCCCCTATTGACAGCGCCCGTCGGCGGGTGTATACTTACGGCAAGATATTTAGATAATTATCTAAATATCAAACTTACGAAAGGAGCAAAACCAAACCTATGGGGGACGGATTTAAGGCATTGGCAGACCCTACGCGCCGCCGGATTTTAGAACTGTTGGCGCAAAACGAGCTGACCGCCGGCGAAATTGCTGCACAGTTTGATATGACAAAGCCGTCGGTCAGTCACCATCTGGCGATTCTGAAAAGCGCCGGTCTGGTGCAGGATGAGCGCCGCGGGCAAAACATCGTATACAACGTAAATATGACGGTGTTTCAGGAACTGATGAAATGGTTTTACGATTTGGGACTTATGCAAGGAGGCAATCACAATGAAAAAGAATAAGCTGTTTTGGATTATGCTGGCGCTGTGTGCCGCAAACCTTGCGGCACAGCTCTGCGTCTACCCTGCCCTGCCCGAAATGGTGCCGATGCACTGGGGCGTGAACGGTCAGGCGGACGGCTGGGGTGACAAGTGGCAGGTTCTGGTGATAGCGCTTTTGCCGTTTGGCATAGTATTGATGATGCAGGTGGTGCGCAGGATAGACCCCAAGCACGAAAACTTTGCCCGCTTTGAAAAGGCGTGGAACATTTTTACCCTGCTGATGACCTTGTTTATGATTGGTATGTCGTGGACGTCCGCACTGGACAGCTTTGGCTTGATGCCGGGCGGCGAAAGCATGGTGTCGACGCTGGTGCTGGGCGGCTGCGGCGTGCTGTTCATCGTTTTTGGCAACTTTATGCCGCAGATCAAGCAGAACTACACCTTTGGCTGCCGGACACCGTGGGCGCTCAACGATGAGCATAACTGGAACCGCACACAGCATATGGGCGGCATTACCTTTGTGGTAATGGGCGCGGTGATGCTGCTGTTCAGCATATTCGGCAAGGCGCTGGGCGAGGTCGTTTCGATGGCTGTGCTGATGGTGGCGATTTTCGGCGGCACGATCTGGATCTATGTGTATTCCTACTTAGTCTACAAGGGCAAAATGAAGTAATAAAAACCATCGGGGCGCAGCCAATGCAGGCTGCGCCCCGATTCTTTTTGCAATTTTTACTTGTACAGGTCTACGATATTCAAAAGAATTTCGACACTCTGGTCCATCTTTTCGGCGGTGATGCACTCACACGGGCCGTGGAAGTTGAACCCGCCGGTGCCAAGGTTCGGGCAAGGCAGACCCATATAGCTCAGGGTCGCGCCGTCGGTGCCGCCGCGCACGGGGGTTTCGATAGGCTCCAGCCCGGCCGCGCGGATGGCGGTGCGGGCGTTTTCGACCAAGTGGAAGTGCGGCTCGATCTTCTCTAGCATATTGTAGTAGCTGTCGTGCAGATCCAGCTCCACCGTGCCTGCGCCGTATTTGTCGTTCAGGCAGGCGGCAATGTGCTGCATCTGTGCCTTGCGGGCGGCAAACTTGGCGGCATCGTGGTCGCGCACGATGTAGCCCAAGTGGGTGGTGGTCACATCGCCCTGCATACTGGTCAGGTGGAAGAAGCCCTCGCGCCCTTCGGTATGTTCGGGACGGTCAAAGGCGGGCAGTGCCGCGTGGAATTCCATAGCCACATTCTGGGCGTTGACCATCGTGTTTTTGGCGCTGCCGGGGTGTACACTGAAGCCGTGTACCGTCACAACGGCAGCGGCGGCGTTGAAGTTTTCGTAGCTGATTTCGCCCACGTCCTCGCCGTCCACGGTGTAGGCGTAGGCGGCGCCGAAGCCCGGTACGTCAAACAGGCTGGCACCCTCGCCGATTTCCTCGTCGGGGGTAAAGCCGATGCACAGCTTGCCGTGGGGGCGCTTCTCGGTGATGATACGCTCCAGCGCGGTCATGATTTCGGCAACGCCGGCCTTGTCGTCGGCACCCAGCAGGGTCGCTCCGTCGGTGGTGATCAGAGTCTGGCCCTTCATCTCGGTCAAAAACGGGAAAACCGCCGGGTCCAGCACAGCGCCGGTGGCGGGCAGTACGACCTTGCCGCCGTCGTAGTTTTCGTGGATCTGGGGGTTGACGTTCTCGCCGGGGGCGTCGTCGGCGGTGTCCATGTGGGCAATCAGGCCGAGAGGCTTGGCGTTTTCGCTGCCGGGGGTGGCGGGCAGCGTAGCGTAGACATAGCAGTGCTCGTCCACGCGGGCATCGGCAAGACCGAGCGCCTTTAGCTCATCGACCAGCTGACGTGCCAAATCGAACTGGCGCATCGTGCTGGGATGGGTGCCGGAGTCGGGGTCCGAGGTGGTGTACACCTTGACATAGTTCAAAAGTCTTTCGTAAGCGCGCATACGGGCTAAATCCTCCTTAAAAAGCGGCGGGCGGTGCCTGCCATATACTTTAACGCATATTATAGCACAAAAAGTAACAATTTCCAAGGGTACAGGCTTTTCAAATGCAAAGTTTTATGGTAAAATAAAAAAGATTATAAAGGATACTTATGCTTTGCGCCTTGCGCAGGCAGACAACGTATAATAAGGAGGCCGTTATGGCAGACACGATTTTTAAGGGCAAGACACTTTTGATCACCGGCGGTACGGGCAGCTTTGGCCATACCGTTTTGAAGCATTTCCTGACCACCGATATCGGGGAGATCCGCATTTTCAGCCGCGACGAGAAAAAGCAGGATGATATGCGCCACGAGCTGCAGGCAAAATACCCCGAGTACGCCGCTAAGGTCAAGTTCTATATCGGTGACGTGCGCAACATCCAGAGCCTGCGCGATGTTATGCCCGGCGTGCATTTTATCTTCCACGCCGCGGCCTTAAAGCAGGTGCCCAGCTGCGAGTTCTTCCCGATGGAAGCAGTGCGCACCAACGTTGAGGGTACCGACAACCTGCTGCACGCCGCCATGGAGGCCGGTGTAGAGCGCGTGGTCTGCCTGTCCACCGACAAGGCGGCCTACCCCATCAACGCCATGGGCATCTCCAAGGCGATGATGGAACACGTCATTACCGCCAACGCCCGCGTGTCCGCCCAGCGCGGCGGCCCCGTGATCTGCTGCACCCGCTACGGCAATGTTATGTGCAGCCGCGGCAGCGTGATCCCGTTGTTTGTGGACCAGATCAAAAACGGCGAACCCATCACCATCACCGACCCCGATATGACTCGCTTCCTGATGAACCTGGACGAGGCGGTGGATCTGGTCATGTTCGCCTTTGAACACGCCAACCCCGGCGATCTGTTCATCCAGAAGTCCGACGCCTCCACCATCGGCGACTTGGCCAAGGCGGTGCAGACGCTGTTTGGCGATACCGGCACCCGCATCATCGGCACCCGTCACGGCGAAAAGCTGTACGAGACGCTGATGACCAAGGAGGAGCGTATGCGCAGCGAGGATATGGGCGATTATTACCGCGTCGCTGCCGATAACCGCGATTTGAACTACGACAAGTTCTTTGTCAAGGGTCAGGTACACACCCAGGCCGATGAGGATTACACCAGCCACAACACCCGCCGCCTGGATGTGGAGGGCACCATCAAGAAAATTATGACCACCGAATACATTCAGGAAGAACTGAAAAAAGCGGGGAAAGTATGAACATTTTAGTGACCGGCGCCAAGGGCTTTGTGGGGCGCAATCTTTGCGAAAACTTAAAAAACATTCGGGACGGCAAAAACCGTACCCGCCCCGCCCTTTGCGTGGAGAATGTTTTTGAATACGATTTGGACACAGACCCTGCGCTGCTGGACGAATACTGCGCCAAGGCAGACTTTGTCTTTAACCTGGCGGGCGTCAACCGCCCCAAGGAGCAAAGCGAGTTTATGCAGGGCAATTTCGGCTTTGCCTCCACCCTGCTGGACACCTTAAAAAAGCACGGCAATACCTGCCCTGTGATGCTGTCCAGCTCGATCCAGGCAACGCTCATCGGTCGCTACGGGCAGAGCGATTACGGCAAAAGCAAGCTGGCGGGCGAGGAACTGTTCTTTGCCTACGCAAAAGAGACCGGTGCCCCCGTGCTTGTGTATCGTTTTCCCAATCTGTTCGGCAAATGGTGCCGCCCCAACTACAACAGCGCCGTGGCGACCTTCTGCCATAATACCGCGCACGACCTGCCCCTGACCGTCAACGACCCTGCCACCGAGTTGGAGCTTTTGTACATTGACGATCTGGTCGAGGAAATGCTGGACGCGCTGGAGGGACACCCCCACCGCTGCGATTACGACGGCCTTGCCCCGATATTTGGGCAGGACGGCCGCTACTGCGCAGCACCTGTGACCCACAAGGTGACCTTGGGGGAAATTGTGGCGCTGCTGGACGCCTTTAAGGCGCAGCCCGCTACCCTGCAGATGCCTGAGATCCCGGCGGGCAGCCTTGCCAAAAAGCTGTATTCCACCTATCTTTCCTACCTGCCCAAGGAAAAGGCCGCCTTTTCCTTAAAGCAGAACACCGATGCCCGCGGCAGCTTTACTGAGCTGCTCAAAACCGAAAACTGCGGGCAGTTCAGCGTCAATGTGTCGCTGCCCGGCATCACCAAGGGGCAGCACTGGCATAATACCAAGTGGGAATTTTTTATTGTCGTGTCGGGACACGGGTTGATTCAGCAGCGCCGTGTGGACAGCGATGAGGTGCTGAAATTTGAGGTCTGGGGCGATAAGCCCACCGCCGTGCAGATGCTGCCCGGCTACACCCACAACATTATCAATTTGAGCGACAGCGAAAATCTGGTGACCGTGATGTGGGCCAACGAACTGTTTGACCCCGGCCACCCGGACACCTTCGGCCTGCCTGTTTAAGTGTAAGGAGCGTTGCAAGATGCAGAAATTGAAACTGATGACCATCATCGGCACCCGCCCGGAGATCATCCGCCTGTCTGCCGTTATCAAAAAGTGCGACAAATACTTTGACCAGATTTTGGTGCACACCGGCCAGAACTACGACTACAACCTGAACCAGGTGTTTTTCGACGATCTGGGTCTGCGCGCACCCGACTTTTATCTGGACGCCGTGGGCAAGGATCTGGGTGAGACCATCGGCAATATCATTGCCAAGTCCTACGCCCTGATGGCAGAGCAAAAGCCTGACGCCCTGCTGATTTTGGGCGATACCAACAGCTGCCTTTCTGCCATTGCCGCCAAGCGGCTGCATATTCCCATCTTCCACATGGAGGCCGGCAACCGCTGCTTTGATGAGTGCCTGCCCGAGGAAACCAACCGCCGCATTGTGGACCACATTGCCGATGTCAATATGTGCTACTCGGAGCATGCCCGCCGCTATCTGAACGCCGAGGGCACTGCCAAGGAGCGCACCTATGTGACAGGTTCCCCCATGGCCGAGGTGCTGCATGCAAACCTTGCCAAGATCGAGGCCAGCGATGTGCTGGAGCGTTTGGGTTTGCAGGCACATAAATATATGCTGCTCTCTGCCCACCGCGAGGAAAATATTGATACCGAGCAGAATTTCATCGACCTGTTCACCTCCATCAACCATCTGGCCGAAACTTACGACATGCCTATCTTGTATTCCTGCCATCCCCGCAGCAAAAAGCGGCTGGACGCCATGGGCTTCCGGCTGGACGAGCGCGTCAAGCTGCACGAGCCTCTGGGTTTCCACGACTACAACCATCTGCAGATGAACGCCTTCGCCGTCATCTCGGACTCCGGCACGCTGCCTGAGGAATCCAGTTTCTTTACCAGCGTGGGACATCCGTTCCCGGCTGTCTGCATCCGTACCTCCACCGAACGTCCCGAAGCACTGGACAAGGGCTGCTTTGTGCTGGCAGGCATCCGCGCCGGCGGTGTGGAGCAGGCTGTGGAAACGGCAGTGGCCATGGTGGCAAACGGCGACAACGGTATCCCCGTTCCCTATTATACTGAGGACGTCTCCGTCAAGGTCGTCAAAATTATTCAGAGCTACACGGGCGTGGTCAACAAGATGGTCTGGCGCAAGCCGGGATTTTGATTCATAAAGGAATCGGTTTTATATGCAAACCGCAGTTATGGAAAAACAGAATAACGGCGCAAGCCGTGCAGTGACCGCGCTGCGCCGCATTGTGACGGCGCTGGCGCTGACGGGGTGGCTGGCTGTGGCCCTGTTGGGGGGCAGGTCGCTTTCCCCGATTACGGTCATCGTGTTCGGCTTATGCTGTATGATGTATCTGATCCTGCCCGGCTGGGCGCTGGCAGATTGGCTGGCACCCCGACAGAAAGGCCTTACGGCTTTGTTTGCCGCTGTATACGGCTGTGCCCTGCTGGCCGGGCTGCACTGCATCAGCGTGCGGCTGGGCGCGGTATGGCTGCTGCGCACGGTGCCGCCGCTGCTGGCAGCGGTCTGGCTGTATGGGAGACATCGCAGCGGTACGTTGGACGTAAGCGCCGCCGCCAAGGGGGCGCTGCGCATCCTGGACAGTGACACAGGGCTTTTCTGGGCATTGCTGTGCCTGCTGTACGCGATGCGTTTCGGTGCGGTAAACCCCTACCCTGCCAACGCAGGGGCGGTGCATCTTGACCCTGATATGCTCTGGAATGTGGGCAATGCCGCCGCGCTCAGCAGCCATTTTCCGGCGGAGGATATCCGGTTTTCCGGGGTGTTGCTGTCCTACCATTATCTGACGGAGCTGCTTGCGGCTGCGCTGGGGCTGGTCAGCGGCGTACAACTGTACGACATCTATGTGTTTCTGGCCGGGCCGTTGTTTTTGGCCGGGGAATTGGTGGCGCTCAAGGCGCTGGCCCGCGCCTATTTCGGCAAGGATAACCCCCGTGCAGGGCGGCTGATGATTTTGCTGCTGTTCGGGTTTTCCTGCCTTTCTATATGGAAGGTCATCCCCAACGGGTTAAGCCTGTTCGGCAATACCCTGCTGCAGCATCTTGTCACCAACATCAATGCCCAGGCCACGGCCTTGGTATTCCTGTGCGCCTTTACGGTCAGCTTTATCCGTTTGAGCCGCAGCCGCTTTGCCCCGAACGGCAAGGAATTGCTGATGCTGTTTGTCAGCTTTTTTCTGCTGTGCGTTGCCAAAGGCCCGGAGGCGGCGATCGTTGTGTGCGCTTTTGGGGTGACCATGCTGCTTGTGCTGGTGTTCCAAAAGCCGCATTACCTCACGGCATTTGCCTGTCTGGCAGGGATCGCGGCCGTGTTTGCGGTGACCTACTTTGTGCTGTTTGCCTCCGGCAGCGGCAGTGTGCAGTTTACCATTTACGCCATGCGCAATTACTGGGCGTACCGTGTCCTAAGCCCCTATACCGAATGGCTTTGCGCACATCTGCCGATCTCCGGTTATGTGTGGCTGTTTTTGATTGGCGTGGCAGACGTGTTTTTGATGCTGCCCCTGCAATTCTTGCTGTGGCTGTCCGACGTGCCGCATGACCTGCGCAGGCTGTTCCGGCTGGACCCTGCCCGCATTATGGCCAACGGCGTGGTTGTGGGCGGCTTTTTGGGGTATCATTTGTTTTACCACAGCAGCTCCAGCCAGGTATATTTCGCGCTGGTGGCCATGATTTATATGACGCTGCTGGCTGTGGAGCCATTGCAGCGTCTGCTGCAAAGCAGGCATAAAATCCTGCGCTTAGGCGTTTGCTTTGTTGGCGCTGCGGCGCTGTGCACCACCCTGTTTATGGTGGGCTGCTATACCGTTAAGGGGGCACGCTGCCTGGCGGCCACGGCGGGGCTGTGCGAGGGCGATGCCACACAGGATTACTGGACCGCAGGAGATGCCGAGGCCATGGAGTGGCTGCAGGCACATTCCGACAAGGAACAGCTTTTTGCCACCAACCGCACTTCCCACACGCCCGACTCGGTGGATGCTATCAGCAACGGTTACAGCGCCATGAGCGGCTGCCCCGCCTATCTGGAGGGCTGGACCTACGCGATGACCAACATGGGCGTCGAGTTGGAGACCATCTACGCAAAAATGGACGTGAACGCCGAGTTGTTCAGCGGCTGCAGCGAAGAAAGAGCCGCGGAGCTTGCCGCGCAAAACGGCATCCGCTGGCTGGTACTTGCCAAGCGCTGGCAGGGCGAAGGCCCGCAGGGCATGTCCGCCGTGTTTGAGAACGCCGACGTGGCGATTTATGAATTCAACAGTTAAGAGGTGCTGTATGCAAAAGCGCATACTGGTCGTGACCCAGCATTTTTGGCCGGAAAATTTCCGTATCAACGACATGGTGGAAGGATTTGTGCGGGACGGTGTGGCCGTGGATGTTCTCTGCGGTCTGCCCAACTACCCCAAGGGCGAATGGTTTGACGGTTACAGCGAAAGCGGCCCCTGGGAGGAAACGTACAAGGGCGCGGGGGTTTACCGCGCTAAGGAGATCCCCCGCAAGGGCAACACGGGTCTGCGGATATTTTTGAATTACGTCAGCTGGCCGTGGTATGCCGCTAAAGAGCTGCACCGCCTGCCCGGCGGATACGACGCTGTGTTTTGCTTTAACACCAGCCCTGTGCTGATGTGTTGGCCTGCGCTGCGTTACGCCAAAAAGCATAAGATCCCGTTTACCAACTATGTGCTGGATATCTGGCCTGAAAATCTGTACAGTGTACTGCCGGTGAAGAACCGATTTATGCGTTGGGTTGCGCAGACCGTCAGCGACAGCCTGTATAAGCGCGCTGACCGCCTGATCGCCATGAGTGTGCCGCTGCAGACCCGCCTGTGTGAGCGCACAGGAAAGCCCGCAAGTGCGGTAGCGGTCATACCCCAGTATTGTGAGGATTTTTACGCTGTGCCCCAAAAAGACGATGCACTGCAGCAGCGGTTCGGCGGACGGTTCAACCTGGTTTTCACAGGAACCCTGACCCCCGCGCAGAGCCTTGACAAGGTGCTGCGGGCTGTGGTAAAGGCCCGCGCCGCAGGGGCAAAGACGCTGCACCTGCTGTTGGTGGGCGACGGCATGAGCCGTGAAGGCCTGCAAACGCTGGCAGCAGAGCTGAACGACCCCGATGCCGTGACCTTTTACGGCAGCGTGCCCGCACAGCAGGTGCCCGCGTTCACATCGCTGGCCGATGCCCTGCTGATTTCCCTGGCAGACACCCCTGATTTGGGAATGACCATTCCCGGAAAACTTGCCAGCTATATGGCGGCGGGTAAGCCTGTGGTGGCAGCTATGAACGGCGCGGGGGCCGAGGCTGTGCAGCAAAGCGGCGGCGGGCTGGTAAGCGCCGCCTGCGACGAGGATGCCCTGACCCAAAACCTGTTGGCGTTGTACGCCATGTCTGCCCCGCAGCGCGGGGAGATGGGCCAAAACGCAAAGGAATACTACGAAAAGCATTATCGGCGCGCCGAGCTTTTGCGCCGCCTGGAAACGTTTATTTTGCAGGGCAACTGAGCCGCCCTGAAAGAGAGGTACAGCCTTGGACAAAAAAATATTGGTACTGATCCCCTGCTATAACGAGGAAAGCAACATCGTGTCAACGGTGGAGCACCTGCGAGCGACCTGCCCGGAGGTGGATTTCCTTGTCATCAACGACTGCTCTACCGATGGCAGTGCGGCGCTGCTGCGCGAAAAAAACTACCCCTTCCTGGATCTGCCTGTAAACCTGGGCATCGGCGGCGGTATGCAGTGCGGATATCAGTACGCGGTACGCAACCATTATGATGTGACAGTACAGATGGACGGTGACGGCCAGCACGACCCCGCGTATCTGCAGACCATCGTGCAGCCGGTTCTGGATGATGCGTGCGATATGTGCATCGGCAGCCGATTTATCACCAACGAAGGGTTCCAGACCAGCTTTATGCGTCGCGTCGGCATCCGCTTTTTAAGCGGGATGATCCATATTCTGTGCGGCCGCCGCGTGTTGGATGTCACCAGCGGTTTCCGTGCCGTAAATGCAAAGCTGGCACAGTATTTCTCTTTGCATTACGCGATCGACTACCCCGAACCGGAGGCTATCTTGGCATCCTCTCTGGTCGGTTTCCGCGTAAAGGAGGCCCCCGTTATTATGCACGAGCGTCAGGGCGGCGCCTCCAGCATCTTTGGCTTTAAGAGCGCCTATTATATGATAAAGGTCTCTCTGGCGCTGATTATTGACCGCTTTTCCATCCGCAAACAAAAAGGAGGCAGACCGTGACCGGACGTTTGCAGTTGTATATGATTATCGGCGCAGTGATTTTGCTGGCCGTTATCTTCAGCCTGCTCAAGCGCGGGCTGATGAGCGTCAAGTACAGCCTTTTGTGGCTGCTGCTGGCGGTCTGCCTGGTTATTGCGGCAGCGGTGCCTTATACCGTATTTGTTCTGCGGGACATGCTGGACATTCAGATGCCCGTAAATCTGATATTTCTGCTGATGTTCTGCTTTGTGCTGGTGGTGCTGCTGTCTTTAAGTGTGGCCATTACACAGCTGGCGGAAAAATGCAAACGGCTGACGCAGGCCAACGCTATTATGGAAAAACGTCTGCGTGATCTGGAAGATATGGTAAAGGATGGAAATCAGAAATGAGTTTGGCTCAGGTGATTGCGGCGATTACGCCGGAGCAATTCGTTACCTACTTACAAAAAAGCGGCAGCCTTGCGGTAACTACGCTGCACTTTTTGGTATTCTTTGCCGCGGTGGCCATCGTCAACTATGCGCTGCCCCGCGTCCTGCGCCCCTATTATCTGCTGGCAGTAAGCATCGGTTATTTCTGTTATGAACCGCAGTATCGGCCGCTGCTTTGGGCACTGCTGGGGCTGGCCGGGCTTAGCTGGCTGTGCGGGCTTGTTATCGGCCGTGTGCGCTGCAAGCCTGTGCGGGTGCTGGCGCTGCTGGCAGCCATAGCCGGCAGTGTGGGGCTGCTGTTTTACTACAAGTATTGGAACATGGCGGCGGATATTGCGGCCCGCACGCCGTTGGCCGCCGTGCTGCCTCACCGCGAAAGCATCCTGGCCCCCATGGGACTGAGTTATTTTGCGCTGTCGTCCCTGAGCTATCCCATTGACGTATTCAAACGGCGCTGCAAGGTGGAAAGCAACCTGCTGCATTATGCACTGTTTGTCTGCTATTTCCCCACCCTGATCACCGGCCCCATTGAGCGTTATCCCCATCTGCGCCCGCAAATCAAGAAAAGCCGCCGTTTCAGCTATACCCGCTGTGCGGGTGGTGCGTTCCGTATGCTGTGGGGCTATACCAAAAAAATGGTCATTGCCGATAACCTGAACCTGTACATTTCCTCGGTGTATCAGAATGCCGCCGAGATGAGCGGCCCCAACCTGCTGGCGGCGACGCTGCTGTTTGCCGTGCGGCTGTACATGGATTTTTCGGGCTGCTGCGATATCGTACTGGGTGCGTCCCGTATTTTGGGCTACGACCTGCTGGAAAACTTCAAGGCCCCGCTGGAAGCGCGCACCTTTGGTGCCGTGTGGCGGCGCTGGCACATTTCGATGTCCGGCTGGTTTCGGGACTACGTTTATATCCCGCTGGGCGGCAGCCGCTGCTCGGTATGGCGGCATTGCCTGAACACGATGATCGTCTTTACGGTGTCGGGCATCTGGCATGGTGCCGACTGGCGCTATATGATGTGGGGTGCTGCCTGCGGCATGGTCTGCGTGGTAAGCATCCTGACCGCAAAGCCCCGCCAATTCTTTGCGGATCACAACCCGCTGTATAAAATGGAATGGTTCAAGGTTCTGTTCCAGACGCTGTGCGCCGATGTTTTGTTTGCGCTGGTGTTTGTGTTTTTCAACTGTGCGCTGCTGGACGTTCAGCCGTCGGTGATTTTTGCCGGGCTTACCAAGGGCTGGCACGGCATTGCCCCGGCGTTTGCCGAAATCAGCGCTTCGCTGACGGCCAGCGGGCTGGACGGGCGTATGCCGGTCGTGCTGGTGTTCAGCATTTTTGTGGTGTTTGCCGTTGAGCACGGCGGCCGCAACGTTGCCCGCTGGATCCGTGAACAGCCCTGGCCGCTGCGCTGGACGCTGTACTATGCCGCTTCGGCTGCCATCTTGTTCTTTGCGGCCTTTGGGCAGTCCGCATTCATCTACCAGAATTACTAAAGAAAGGCGGTATACATTATGCCGGTTCAAACCTCTACCCCACTGCCCGCACCGCCTGTAAAAATTCAGCGCGGCAAGGCTGCACCGCCGCGCACAAAATATCATACGCGCCGCAAAAAACGGCCGAATCCCTTTGTACTGCTTTTCAGGGAACTGCTGCGCCGCCTCTACTTTGGCATAAAAATCAGCTATAAGGCGCTGCTGCTGCTGCCTATCCCGCTGTTTATGGTGGCGTTCAGCTATCATGTGGATCGCAGCGGCTTTTATCAGGGCGCGCTGGCACCCCGCCGCATTGTGGACCTGATGCTGGCCGGCAAGGACGTAACCAACTTTGAGCAGATGGATGAGCGCACGGTCGTTCAGCTGTATGCCCAGGACGTGCCGGAAACGCCGGAGGTCATCGGCATCGGCTCCAGCCGCGTGCTGCAATTTACCCGGGAAATCGTGGGCAGCGACAGCTTTTTCAACATGGGCGTTACGGGTGCCGACGTCCGCGACGCCATGACGAGCTACTACAAGATGGTCTGCTATGGCAAGGCCCCCAAGGTGCTTTTGTGGAGTGTGGACCCGTGGGTGTTTCATGGCGGCGAGAACTCGCTGGACAGCCGCGCGGACGCCAACCTGTACAACGAATTCTTGACGAAGGTGCTCAATATCCCCACCAACTACAAGGAACCCATCTCCCCCGAGGCGTGGGAGGCGTTGGCGGATCCTGCCTATTTTCAGGGCAACTTTGACTACTACTTAAAGAACCGCAACAGCGATACCGTGGTGGATGCCGACGGCAAGGCCATTGAATTTAACGCTGTTACGGGGAATGTTTTCGACCAGACGGCCACGGTAAAGCGCTCGGATGGCAGTGTACTGTACGATGTCAATTACCGCAACCGCACACTGGACGAGATTCGCAACGATGCAATCATCGTGCGCGAGACGATCGACACAGTTCACATGATGGGCTTTGACCACCTGGACACGACGCAGGTAAAGGCTTTTGAGGCGTTTATCGACTATGCGCATGCGCAGGGCACGACAGTCGTTCTGGTGCTGGCGCCATGGCACTCCTACCTGTACGATTACATGCTGACGGAGACCGAAAAGCATCAGGGCTTCTTTGATGTGGAGCTGTATGTGCGCCAATACTGCGCCGAAAATAAGATCCCTTTGTATGGCAGTTACGATCCCAGCTTGATCGAAGGGCTGGGGGAAGAAGATTTCTACGATGGCATCCACTGCAGGGGCAGCGGTTTTGAAAAGCTCTTTCCGGGCGTACAGACGGTGCTGGAACAAATTGCGACCGACACGCTGCCCGATCCACTGGCTTTGACACCCCGCACGGGACATGAGTTGAGCGAATAAGAGGAAAAATGTCATGCCTTTTTTGGTAAAAAGAAATCGTGTGCCGCTGATTTTGGGAAAAGGCGGCTTTGGCAGACAGCTGGCCGAGTGGTTGCTGGATGAGGGTTGGGGTCGCGCGGAATTTCTGGACGACGCGGCCGCAGACTGTGCAGGTAAGCTGCGGGATTACACAGACCCTGCCCTTTTGCGCAAGGGCCGCCCTGCCTTTGCGGCCATCGGCAACAATGTGCTGCGGGTAGAGCTGCTGCAAAAGCTGGCGGCGGTCGGCTATGCTACGCCGGTTTTCATCAGCCGTGCGGCTTCGGTAAGCCATGAAATCACGCTGGCTCCGGGCTGTGTGGTGCTGCCGCAGGCCTATGTAGGGACAAATGTGCAGGCGGGTATCGGCTGTATCATCAACGGCGGAGCCATTGTCGACCATGATGCCGTGCTGGGAAACGGTGTCCATGTAGCGCCCGGCGGCATTGTAAAGGCCGGTGCCGTTCTGCCCGATTTTACCAAGGTGGAGTCGGGGCAGGTTGTGGTTTCCCCTTGGCAAAAGTGAAAAATCAAAAGGAACCCCGCGCTTTGCAGAGCTTGCAAGCGCGGGGTTCCTTTTTTGGAATCAGATGTGTTTCAGAATTTCGTCGGTGATGGCTGTGCAGCCGACCTTGATGCAGCCGTCCGCCATCATGTCGGCGGTGCGGAACCCTGCGTCCAGGACGGCGTTCACAGCCGCCTCAATGGCATCCGCCTCGGCGGGCATCGAAAAGCTGTACCGCAGCATCATGGCGGCGGACAGGATGCAGGCGATGGGGTTTACGATATCCTGCCCGGCAATGTCGGGCGCCGAGCCGTGGATAGGCTCATACAGCCCGCAGCTGCCCTGCCCCAGGGAGGAGGACGGCACCATGCCGATGCTGCCGGTGATCTCGCTGGCCTCGTCCGAAAGGATATCCCCGAACATATTCTCGGTCACAATGACATCAAACTGCGCGGGATTTTTGCAGATCTGCATCGCGCAGTTGTCCACAAACATCTCGCTGTACTCGACCTCCGGGTATTCGGCTTGCAGGCGGTGCATAACGGCGCGCCACAGGCGGCTGGTATCCAGCACGTTGGCCTTGTCCACACAGGTCAGCTTTTTGTGGCGCTTCATCGCCGTTTCAAAGCCGATGCGCCCGATGCGCTCGATCTCATGCTCGGCGTAGGGCATCGTGTCCACGGCAACCTTCTCGCCGTCCTGCGTGTAGGTCTTATGCTCACCGAAATATACCCCGCCAATCAGTTCCCGCACGACGATAAAATCGATGCCCTTGTCCACGATGCTTTTTTTCAGCGGGGAGGCATCTGCCAGCTGCGGCCAGATGCGGGCGGGGCGGTTGTTGGCATACAGCCCCATGCCGGCGCGCAGCCGCAAAAGCCCTTTTTCGGGGCGCTGCTCGCCGGGCAGCCCCTCCCACTTGGGGCCGCCGATGGCACCCAGCAGCACACTGTCGGCAGCCTTACATTTTTCCAGCTCGGCGGCGGGCAGCGGGTCACCGAACTTGTCGATCGCCTCGCCGCCCATATAGGCGCGGGTGTAGGTGAAGGTGTGACCGTACTTGTCGGCAATTCTGTCCAGCACACGCACCGCCTGTGTTACAATTTCCGGGCTGGCGCAGTCGCCGTAAATCAGGGCAATGTTTTTGTTCATGTGCGTTTCCCTCTCAATCCTTCAGACTGTTCATCAAGCCGCCCTTGGCAATGATCTGCTGGATAAAGGGCGGAAACGGGGCGGCTTGGAACTGCTGCCCGGTGGTTTCGTCAGTGATAAGGCCGGTGTCAAAGTCGATGCGCACGGTGTTGCCCTCGGCAATGGCGTCGCAGGCGGCGGGACATTCCAGAATCGGCAGCCCGATGTTGATGGCGTTGCGGTAGAAAATGCGGGCAAAGCTCTTGGCAATTACGCAGTCGATGCCCGCCGCCTTGATGGCCACGGGGGCATGCTCGCGCGAGGAGCCGCAGCCGAAGTTTTCACCGCCGACCATGATATCCCCCGCTTTTACGCGGTCAACAAAGGTCTTGTCGATATCCTCCATGCAGTGGGCGGCCAGCTCGGCCGAACTTTGGGTGTTTAGGTAGCGTGCGGGAATGATGACGTCGGTGTCAATGTTGTCACCGTACTTAAAAACAGTTCCTTTTGCGTTCATGGCTTATACCTCCCGTGGGTCGGTGATGTAACCGGTCAGGGCGCTGGCGGCGGCAGTGGCGGGGCTGGCCAGGTAGACCTCGGAATCAACGTGTCCCATACGTCCCACAAAGTTGCGGTTGGTGGTGGAAACACAGCGCTCCCCTGCCGCCAAAATGCCCATATAACCGCCCAGGCAGGGCCCGCAGGTCGGGGTGGAAACGATGCAGCCTGCGTCGATAAATGCTTCGGTATAGCCGCGCAGGATGCACTCTTTGTAGACCTCCATCGTGGCGGGAATGATAATGCCGCGCACACCCTTGGCGATCTGTTTGCCTTTCAGGATCTCATAGGCTGCCTGCATATCCTCGATGCGGCCGTTGGTGCAGGAGCCGATGACGATCTGGTCAATTTTGATGTCCTTGCCGTCCTTGGCGGGGTGGGTGTTCTCCGGCAGATGCGGATAGCTGACGGTCGGCTCCAAGGCGGACAGGTCGATGTTAACGGTGCGCTCGTACTCGGCATCGGGGTCGGCTTCGTACTTGACCCACGGGCGCTGACTGCGGCCTTTGAGGTAGGCCTCGGTGATTTCATCCACCGGGAAAATGCCGTTCTTGGCACCGGCCTCAATAGCCATATTGCAGATGCAAAGGCGATCCTCCATCGTCAGGCTCTTGATGCCCTCGCCGGTGAATTCCAGACTTTTGTACAGCGCACCGGACACGCCGATCTCGCCGATGAGGTGCAAAATCACGTCCTTGCCGCAGACCGAGCGTTTCAGCGCACCGACCAATTCGACTTTGATGGCGGCGGGCACCTTGAACCACGCCACGCCCTTTGCCATACCGGCGGCCATATCGGTGGAGCCGACGCCGGTGGAGAAGGCGCCCACGGCACCGTAGGTGCAGGTGTGGCTGTCAGCACCGATGATGCAGTCCCCTGCCGTTACGATGCCTTTCTCGGGCAGCAGGGCGTGTTCTACGCCCATCCTGCCGACATCGTAGAAGTTGAGAATGTCATACTTGTCGGCAAACTCGCGGCACTGCTTGGACTGGGTTGCGCTTTTAATATCCTTGTTGGGCACAAAGTGATCCAGCACAATGTTGACGCGGGTCTTATCAAACACGGCGTCAAAGCCGGCTTTTTCAAATTCGTTGATGGCAACAGGGGTGGTGATGTCGTTGCCCAGTACAATATCCAGCCGCGCGTTGATGAGCTGGCCGGGGTACACGCAGGCCTCACCGCAGTGGGCCGCGAGGATTTTTTGGGTCATTGTCATTGCCATAGGAAAAACCTCCGCTTATCTGTTGTTGATGGCGCTTACCAAGGCGCGGATACCGGCGACGATGATGTCGGTGTGGGTGCCGCAGCCCCATGTTTCCTCACCGGATGCCCACTTCAGCCCCACATAGGAGCAGGCGCGGGAGTCGGTGTCGGAATCCAAGGCGTGTTCGCTGTAATGCACCAGCGTAAAGTGCATACCGGTCTGCTTTTCCAGTGCAGTGGCAACAGCGTCCAGACGACCGTTGCCGGTGGCCGTACATTTGACAGTGTTGCCGCCGCCGGTGATGACGATGTTGGCAGTAATACTGCCGTCCGAATTCTGGATAAAGTGCGCGTCCGGCACGTTGAGAGGGTGGGTGTGGTTGAGATAGTTCTTTTCAAATACCGCCAGCACCTCTTTTACGCTCAGCTCGCGGTGTTCGTGGTCGCTGACCTCTTTGACCTTGTAGCCCAGCGCTTCGCGCATTTTCGGCGGCGGGTTGTAGCCGTAATTCTGCTGCAGCAGGAAGCCGATGCCGCCCTTGCCGCTCTGGGAGTTGATGCGGATCACATCGGCATCGTAGGTACGGCCGATGTCATGCGGGTCAATGGGAATATACGGGCAATCCCAGCGGTGCTGCCCGCGCTCCTTGCGCCAGGTCATGCCCTTGGCGATAGCGTCCTGATGGCTGCCGCTGAACGCCGCAAAGACCAGGCTGCCCGCATAGGGGGTGCGCTCATAGACGTGCATACGGGTCACACGCTCGTAAGTTTCGCAGATGGCGGGCATATCGCTGAAATCCAGGTGGGGGTCCACGCCGTGGCTGTACATATTCATGGCCAGCGTGATGGCGTCAACGTTGCCGGTGCGCTCACCGTTGCCGAACAGGCAGCACTCGATGCGCTGGGCGCCCGCCAGCACGGCAAGCTCGGCATCTGCCACGCCGCAGCCGCGGTCGTTGTGGGGGTGGGTGGACAAAATGACGCTGTCACGATATTTCAGGTGGTTGGAGCACCACTCGATCTGGTTGGCATAAACGTGGGGCATACTCATTTCCACGGTGACCGGCAGGTTGATGATCATCGGGCGGTCGGGCGTGGGCTGCATGATATCCAGCACGGCGTTGCAGACCTCAACGGCATATTCCGGCTCGGTACCGGTAAAGCTCTCGGGGCTGTACTCAAACAGGAAGTTGCCCTCGTACTCCTCGCTCAGCTGCTTGACCAGCTTGGCGCCGTCCACGGCGATCTGCTTGATCTCTTCCTTGCTTTTTTTGAATACCTGCTCGCGCTGCGCCACGCTGGTGGAATTGTAAAAGTGGATGATGGCGCGGGGCGCACCCTTGACTGCCTCAAAGGTCTTGCGGATGATGTGGTCGCGGCACTGGGTCAGCACCTGCACCGTGACGTCCTGCGGGATGCGATGACCGTCAATGAGGGCGCGCAGAAATTCGTACTCGGTCTCGCTGGCGGCAGGAAATCCGACCTCGATCTCCTTGAAGCCGATTTTTACCAGCATATCGTAGAATTCCAGCTTTTCGTCCAGGCTCATGGGGACGATCAGGCTCTGGTTGCCGTCGCGCAGATCCACGCTGCACCATGCGGGGGCTTTTTCAATGTGGTCCTTTTTGCACCACTCATATACATGGCCCGGCTCTACGGGCGGCTGATAATATCCGATGCTGTACTTGGTTGCGTCCATCATAGTAAGATTCCTCCTGTCAAAAGCGCGTTTTACGCCCCCGGGGAAAATAAAAACCCGCCCCCCAAAGGCACTGCCTTTGAGAGACGGGAGCAAATTCTGTTTGCTGTACCCGCGGTACCACTCTCATTGCCGAAAATCGGCCCCTCTGCACGATCAGCCAAAACGGCGAATCGCTCCTGCTTGATAACGGACAGGCACCGTCCGCACCTACTGAAACCTTCGGCACGGCTGCTCCGGGACCAGTTACGCAATATCCGCCGTGCTGCCTTGCACCAAACGGCAGCTCTCTGCAACGGTAGGGGTATTGCCATCTTCCCTTCACGGCATTTCTAACGTTGCAGTTATTGTAACAGAAAATTGATTGTACGTCAACTGTCAAAATGCACAAAGAACGAAAAAAGCGGAAAAATAAACTATGCAAAAATCCCGCCTGCGGCAACGCCGCAGGCGGGATGAGGGTAAACAGAAATCAGCGGTTCTGGGGACCGTTCTTCAGGATAACGTCATGGCTGCCGCCCTCCACAATGGAAGTGGAAGAAACGACGGTCAGACGTGCTTTATCCTGCAATTCGGGGATGGACAGTGCACCGCAGTTGCACATAGTGGAGCGCACCTTGTACAGGGTGGTCTGCACGCCGTCCGCCAAGGGGCCGGCATAAGGAACGTAGGAGTCTACGCCTTCCTCAAAGCTCAGCTTCTGGGCGCCGCCAAGGTCGTAGCGCTGCCAGTTGCGGGCGCGGTTGGAACCCTCGCCCCAGTATTCCTTGACGTAGTTTCCGCCCACGCGCAGCTTGTTCGTGGGGGATTCGTCAAAGCGGGCAAAGTAACGACCCAGCATAACGAAGTCGGCACCCATGGCCAGCGCCAGCGTGATGTGGTAATCCTGCACAATACCGCCGTCGGAGCAGATGGGAATGTAGATGCCGGTTTCCTTGTAGTATTCGTCGCGGGCCTTGGCAACCTCAATGACAGCGGTAGCCTGACCGCGGCCGATGCCCTTGGTCTCGCGGGTGATGCAGATGGAGCCGCCGCCGATGCCGATCTTGATAAAGTCGGCACCTGCCTTGGCCAGGAACAGGAAGCCCTCGCGGTCAACAACGTTGCCGGCACCGACCTTTACCTTGTCGCCGTAGTTCTCACGGATCCAGGCGATGGTGCGGGACTGCCACTCGCTGAAGCCCTCGGAGGAGTCAATGCACAGAACGTCCACACCGGCATCCACCAGGGCGGGAACGCGCTGGGCGTAGTCGCGGGTGTTGATGCCGGCGCCGACCACATAGCTCTTGTTTTCGTCCAGCAGCTCGTTGACGTTCTCCTTGTGGGAGTCGTAATCCTTGCGGAACACCATGTATTCCAGGTGGCCTTCCTCGTCCACCAGGGGCAGAGAGTTGATCTTGTTGTCCCAGATGATGTCGTTGCAGTCATGCAGGCTGGTGGTGGAGGGTGCGGTGACCAGCTTCTCCAGCGGGGTCATGAACTCGGTGACCTTGAGGTCCATCGTCATGCGGGACAGGCGGTAGTCGCGGCTGGCCACAATGCCCAGCAGCTTGCCGTGGGCAGTGCCGTTATCGGTGATGGCAACGGTGGAGTGGCCGGTGCGGGTCTTGATGTCCAGCACATCGCCCAGGGTGGCCTCCGGCGGCAGGTTGGAGTCGGAGGTAACAAAGCCCTTCTTGTAGCTCTTGACACGGCGCACCATGTCGGCCTCCTGCTCGATGGTCTGGGAGCCGTAGATGAAGGAAACACCGCCCTGCTTAGCCAGCGCAATGGCCAGCTTTTCGCCGGAAACAGACTGCATAATGGCAGAAACCATGGGAATGTTCATTTCCAGCGGGCAGGCTTCCTCGCCCTTGCGGTACTTGACCAGCGGGGTTTTCAGGCTGACAGCCGTAGGAACACACTCGGAGGAAGAATATCCGGGGACAAGCAGGTATTCACCAAAAGTACGGGACGGTTCGGAAAAATAATAAGCCATAGTCACACTCTCCTAACTTCCTGTTTGCATCATATATTAGAAAGATTGTACCACAATCACGGACAAAATACAAAGCCTTTTTGCGGAAATCTTTCTTGCACCGTAAAACGGAAACTTGGGCAGATTGCACCAAAATCTTTGCGCAAAGTATGACTTTACCGAAAGCGTGTCGTACATGTCCCGCGGCAGAGAAACCGTCAGCCCGGCTTGCGGAGTTTCTATTATAATAAGGTAAAAAGAAACTCCGCCCTTGAGGGAAGGGCGGAGTTCAAAAGAAAGGAGGAGAAGAACACATGAAAATGTGGAGTTATCGATCACAACAGGTCATATCTAACCTGTGATTAAATTGTAACCCTTTTGTCATTATATGTCAAGACCTTTTTGTAATTTATTTGTAATTTTTTCAGTTTGTTCATATTCTCCTTCTATTGCGATACACCCTGCGGCAAAACGCCGGTCTGGTACGCCTGTACCAGGGCGCAAAGGTCGCGGATCAGCGCCTGCTTGCGCAAGCCCTCGTCGGTGTCGCGCACAAGGATGCGCTGCGGCGCGGTATAGATATACTCGCTCTTGCTGGCGATGTCCTCGTCCTCGTGAATGGCTTTTTCGGCGCTTTCAAAGGGCTGGTGGGTGCGTAAAATCAGCCCGCGGGAGTTGTAAACCAGTGTATACCCCGCAATACCGGTGCGTTGATGGTAAGCGCGGCAGAAACCGCCGTCAATAATGATCAGCCTTCCATCGCCCTTGATGGGGCTTTCCCCCTCAATGGCGCGCACAGGTACATGACCGTTGACGATGTGGCAGCCTGCGCCCACAAGGCCGAATTCCTGCAAAATGCGGGTCGCCGTGTCGGCGTGGGCAATGTGGCGGTAATATGGGTCCTTGATTTCCCGATGCGCGGCGGGGTCGGCAATGTACAGCCGTTCAAAGGTGGTCATAGCGCTGCGCCCGAAAAGCGGCGATTTGGCACCGCACCACAGATACCACAAAAAGTCCTGCCCGGCCAGCCGCGCGGGGCTGCCAAGCGGCGCACTGTAGCCCTGCCGGGCGCGGCGGTCGCAGTAGTCAAACAGCTGCTTGCCGCTGCGCGCCACCCCTTCAAACCGGATAGCGGCAAAGGCACCGTCCTCGGTCATCGGCACGGCACCGTGGTACAGCAGGTTTCCGTTGCAGATTTTGTAAAATGCGCCGTGCGCGTAGAGAAACTGCACATGGCGCTGCAGACGTTCGCTTTCGGCAAAGCTGCGCACCAGCCCGTCCAGAATGTACTGTTCCTCGGCGGTCAGTGCCGTGGGGTCGGCGGGGGTCACGGTCGGAAAATCGCAATCCAGCAGCGGGTAAACCGTGCCGTGGTAGTCCACCGTGCCCGCCGCAAAGTCGATGTGGTTCAAAAAGTCGCGCCCCTGCATGGCAAAGTCCGGGTTGCGGGCAATGACCTGTGCCTCCAATTTCAGCATCATAACGGTCACAGCCTTGTGCATACGGGCGGCAGCGGTCAAATCACCGGATGCCGTGCGCGGGTCAGCGTGGGGCATCCAGCGCGACACGTCGGAATCGGCATAGGTATTCTGGGAAAACCGTTCGAGCCGGCGCAGGCTGATGCCGTAGCCGCCCTCCAGCGTATCCAGGTTGTTGTACGCCAGCGTCGTTTTCAGCACTGTCATAATGCAAAGCGGGCTTCCGGCGGCGGCACCCATCCAGACAACATCGTGGTTGCCCCACTGAATGTCCACCTGATGGTGCGCCATCAGGCTGTCCAGAATACGGTCGGGGCGCGGACCGCGGTCGAACAGATCGCCTACGATATGCAGCCGATCCACAGCCAGCCGCTTGATGACCTCGCAAAAGCGCACAATATAGGCGTCGGCGCGGTCATAGCGCAGGATGCTCTCAATAATTTCGCCGTAATACTGGTCCTTGTCGTGGTCCTCAAAATGTGCGTGCAGCAGCTCATCCAGAATGTAGCCGCAGTTTTGCGGCAGGCAGCGGCGCACATGGTCGCGGGTGTGCTTGCTGGAAACAAACCGACATAAATCGATCAACCGCAGCAGTGTCAGGCGGTACCAGGCGTTCAGGTCCTGCCGATGTGCTTTGAGTTCCGGCAGCTTTTGGTTGGGATAGTAAACCAGCGTCGCCAACTCGGCGCGTTCCTCGGCGGGAACCTCCGCGCCCAGCACGGTGTCGATCTTCTCGCGGATAACGCCCGATGCGCTGTTTAAGATATGTACAAACGCCTCATGTTCACCGTGCAGGTCGCTCATAAAATGCTCGGTGCCCTTGGGCAGACGCAGCAAAGCCTCAATGCGGATGACCTCACTGGCGGCGGCCGCCACGGTCTGATACGTCTGCGAAAGCAGGCGCAGATAGCGCAAATGTTCATCGGAATACTGCACGGGCAAGCTCCTCTCTGTCCTTATGTTTCATCTATAAGGAGTATAGCACATTTTTGGGAAAAACAAAAGGACAAGAAAAAGGCAAATTTCAGGAACCGGGGCTTTGCAGCAGCAGGGTCATGGCGGCACGACCGCCTTCGGCCGTGTTGGAAAGCACGAGCCTGCCGCCGTGGTTTACGGCGGTGCAGCGCACAAAATACAGCCCCAGACCCTGATGCCCGTTGCCGGGGCGGGCGGCGTCGGTGTACAGGAAATCCCCGGCTTTTTGTAGTGCCTCGGCGGTAAAGCCTTCGCCGGAATCCTGCACGGTCAGGCAAAGAAACTCCCCCTGCCGCTGCACGGTCAGCGTAACGCGCCCGCCCGCCGGGCTGTAGCGCACAGCGTTGTCCAACAGGTTTACCACAGCACGGGTCACATCGCTGCGGGCGGCGGTCAGGGTGGCGGGAACGTCCTTTTGCACCAGCGAAAACGCAAGCCCCTTGGCAGCGCACAGGTCACGGGCAGCAGCGGAAAGCTCTGCCAGCCACTCCCCTGCCGCAAAATCCGTCTTGGCGGAGGGCTGGGCGTTCACGGTGCGCAGCGCCGCCAGATACTCCCCGGCGCGGTCGCAGGCACGCAGGATCGCATCGGTCTGCCCGGTCTGTGCAGGGGTCAGCTCGTCCTCGGCGAGAAGCTCGGCATTGCCGCGTATGATGGTCAGCGGCGTTTTTAAATCATGGGTCAGCGCTGCCAGCTGCTCGGTGCGCTGCTGTTCCAGCCGCCACTGGCTGCGCAGACTGTCGGTCAGTTCGCTGCCCATCGTCTGCATGGCGTGCAGCGTGTCGGAAAATTCGCGGATGCGGCAGCTGTCGGCGTCCACGGCATCGGGGCGGTGGGCAGCGATCTGCGCAATGGCGCGGTTCAGCCGGGCGGTGTCGGCAGCCAGCCGCCGCACCGTGCGTGCCGTTGTCAGTGCTGTCCAGCCCAACAGCAGGACGACCAGAAGCAGAATAGAGCTGGTTTGAAAATCCGGCAGCCTGCTGCGCAGCGCTTTGTCGGCGTAGGGCAAGGAATAATCATACGCCAGAATACAAAAGCTGCCGTCCGCCATTTTTACGTCGTATTGGTACTGGGTGGTATATCCCAGGTTGCCGCTGCCGCCGTGGAAGGCGTTCAGGGCAATTTTCAGCTGCCGGGCTGTCATATTGGTTCGCGTCACAGCGTCGTTTTCCACAATTGCCCAGCGGCAAAGGTCGCTGATCTGCGTTTCGTCAAAGGTGTCGGCGGTCATCGTGACCACCGTTTGCCGTGCATCGTAGCAGGCTACGGCGCCGGCATTGGCAGACAGCAAAAACCCGTGGCGGATAAGCGCCATCAGCAGACTCCACCAGATAAGCACCAGCAGGACGCATCCGCCGCCGCAGCACACCAGATACCGCACCAGTACGCGGTACAGGGAGGTCAGCCTTCGTTTTGCCATACATACCCCACTCCCCACACAGTTTTAATGATGCTGTCGGCGTTCGGCAGCCCGGCTGCCCGCAGCTTGGCGCGGATGTTTTTGATGTGCTGGGTCACGGCGGTATCATCGGCACTGCCGTCGTAGCCGAACACCGCTTCGTAAATTTGTTCCTTGCTGAAGGTCTGCCCGGCGTGCAGTGCCAGATACTCGCAGATGGCATACTCTGACTTGGTAAAGGGCAGGGTCTGCCCGCTGACGGCGGCGCTTTTGGCAGCTAAGTCAAACCGCACGCCGCTGCGCTCCAGCGTGTGGGCGGGGGTGCGGCTGCTGCGGCGCAGATGGGCGGCGACTCTGGCGCGCAGCTCTGCCAGGCGGAAGGGCTTGGTCAGGTAATCGTCCGCGCCAAGCCCCAGCCCGGTCAGCACCGAGGGTTCATCGGTGCGGGCGGTCAAAAACAAAATGGGGGCATCGGTATCGGCGCGGATGCGGCGGCACAGGGAAAAGCCGTCCTCGCCGGGCATCATAATATCCAGCAGGATGCAGTCCGCCCAGCGGCAAAGCGGGGCGGTCACGTCAGCGGCACAGGTGCGGGTCTGCACCAAATGCCCATCGCGTTCCAGCGTGGTTTTTATCAGGGCGCAGAGGTCGCGCTCATCATCGACAGCCAGAATGTTCGCCATAATATCCCCTCTTTTTTACAGCATCAGCGTATAGGTCAGGCAGGACAGTGCGTACAAAATATAGACGTGCGCCGGGTAAAAGATATAAAACAGCGGCTTGCATCCCCTGCCGCGCTTGCCGTTGTACAGCAGCATCAGCACAACGGCAAAAATGCTCAGCCACTCATAATACACGGTGAACATCTGCGCAAAGGTAAAGCCCGGCAGGTTGCGCACCTGCAGATAGGGCAAAAGAAAATCGCCCAAGAAGGACATCCCTGCCCACGCCAGCAGGCGCAGCGTTTTGTGGTTGTACAGCGCATATAGCAAAATGCCGCTCAGCAGGAAAAACCACCCGCCGTCCGTGATGGTGGACCACATCGGCAGCACAGCGGTGATGAGATAAGCAAACCACGAGGAACTTGCGGGGGTTTGGGTGATCTGCGGCGCAAATGCTGTCAGGATGCCCGCCACGATAAACGGCCACACGATGGGTCCAAGCACGGCGGCAAGACCAGGCAGCCACTTTTTCTGGCGCAGCCAGTCGATGCCCTGCCAGACAAGGCACAGCCAGAACAATGCCAGAAAGATAGCGTTTTGGGGGTAAAAATCGTCCCCGCGGCGCAGCGCACCTGCGTACATCATAAAAAATTCCACCGTACCCATAGCGGCGCCCAACAGCCAGATGCGCAGGATATAGCGCTTGCGGTCGTGCGTGTGGGCAAAGCCCTCGACCGTGCAGAACAAAAACAGCGGTGCAGCCAGCCGCCCCAGCATACTGAACCAAACGGGTACAAGCCCGGTAAATTCAAAAAAGTAGTGGATGTGATCCAGCAGCATCAACACCAAGGCAATGGTTTTGAGTGCCGTGCCGGAAAGCCCGTTTTGTATACGTTGTTTCATAGAATAAATCCCCTTTCTGTGGTTACAGGAACAGCATAACAGGGATTTATGTAGAAACTCTAAGCAAACAACGAAAAATCAACCGAAAATCATTTCCGCCTCAAAGGCGCTTTTGCCGTCGCGCTCGCCGCTGAAATACCAGCGATTGTCCTCGGTTTGCAGGCAGGACAGGGCAAAGCTCTCCCCGCGGGGAACCTCGCGGTGGTAGAAAATGCGCAGATCGCGCAGCTGCGCGGTGTCCCACACCGACCACGGCAGGGCGTCGCAGATGACGTCCACATAGCGGGTGTTGTTCATATGCCCGTTCATATCGCAATAGCTGTACCCGGCGGTGCGCTGCCCCAGCGAGGTGCAGCTTTCGGGGGCGGGCTTCTGCATTTTTAAAGGCAGCTCAAAGGGAACGTCGGACGCCCAGAAATCCTGAAATTCCGGCGGATGCTTGCGCAGGATGATGCGCTTTTCGGTGTCGATGAGTACCCAGCGGCTGTCAACCACGGCAACCTCCTGCCCGGCGGCGTCCAAAAAGCGGGTGATGCGTTTGTTTACCGCGCGTTTGCAGGCTTCGGGCTGGGTGACGGCGGTCAGCTCCTCGTCCACCTTGGGCGTGCGGGTGACGTGCAGGGCGAGCTTTGCCAGCACAAAGGCGGTGTGGGTGGCGGTGTAGACTTCATCGGTCAGCCCCACGGCTTCGGCGTGGACGGTGGCGATCTGCTGGGCGTAGCGCAGCAAGGCACCGGGCTTGACAAGACCGCGGTGGTCCCCATCGTGACGATATACGGTGAATTTTTGGGTGTAGGTGGTCATAGGCTGCGGCATACAAAATCCCCCTTGCCAAATTGTGAATCTTGACAAAAGTATACCACAAGGCGCTGCAAAATGCAAAGCGGATGTTGAAATACAGGGCGTCTTTACAAAATGTTCAAAAAATAAGTGCTTTTGGGTCAAATACGGTTGACAAACATTTCCCATCCTTTATAATAAATGTGTATGTGTGCATCTGGGGGCAAATATCTCTGCCTTGACACATTGGTGTTGTATGTGCTGCTGCAGCGGATCTTCCGTGTAACAAACCTTTGCGGGGCGGCATAATAGGCACTGACCCGCCGGGCGCCCTTTGCAGGGGTTCGGCTGGAAATTCCGCAAAGGGGGATGCAGTAAAAATGAATGAAAATTGTATCGTATCGCTGAAAGACATTGTTGTAGAGTTTGACGGGCAAAAGGTCCTTGACGGGCTTTCGCTGGATATTCACGACAAAGAGTTTGTTACCTTTCTGGGACCTTCCGGGTGCGGAAAAACAACGACTCTGCGTGTGATTGCCGGTTTTGTTACGCCGAAATCCGGCAATGTCTTTTTTGATGGCAAGGATATTGCCGACCTGCCGCCGTACAAGCGTCCGGTGAATACGGTGTTCCAGAAATACGCCTTGTTCCCGCATTTGAATGTGTTTGAGAACGTGGCGTTCGGTCTGCGGCTGAAAAAGCTGCCGGAGGAGGAGATCCGCCCCAAGGTGCTGGAAATGCTGGAGATCGTAGGTCTGAAGGGCTACGAGCGCCGCAGCATCCACCAGCTTTCGGGCGGTCAGCAGCAGCGTGTTGCGATTGCCCGCAGTCTGGTCAACCAGCCCCGCGTGCTGCTGCTGGACGAGCCTTTGGGCGCGCTGGATTTAAAGCTGCGCAAGGAAATGCAGCTGGAGCTTAAGCGCCTGCAGCGTGAGATGAACATTACCTTTGTGTATGTTACCCACGATCAGGAGGAAGCGCTGACCATGTCCGACACCGTTGTGGTTATGTCCGGCGGCAACATCCAGCAGATCGGCTCGCCGCAGGATATCTACAACGAACCGCAAAATGCCTTTGTGGCGCAGTTTATCGGGGATTCCAACATCGTGGACGGCGTGATGCTCAAGGACTTTTTGGTCAACTTCGGCGGGCATGACTTTACCTGCGTGGACCGCGGCTTTAAAATCAACGAGCCGGTCAAGGTCGTTATCCGCCCCGAGGACGTACAGATCGTACCGCCGAGCATCGGTATGCTGACGGGTCTTGTGCGCGAGGTCATCTTTAAAGGCGTTCACTTTGAGATGCACGTTGACGTCGAAGGGTACGAGTGGCTGATCCACTCCACCCAAGCGAGTGTGCCGGGCGAGCTGATCGGTATGAACATCGGACCCGACGAAATTCATATTATGAAGCGCTCGGAGGTGTAAGCGATGCTCAAATCCAAAGCCTCCCGCTGGCTGGCAGGTCCCTATCTGCTGTGGATGGGGATATTTATCGTTGTGCCGCTGTTTATCGTGGTGTGGTACGCCCTGACTAACGCCGAAGGGCAGTTTACCCTCGAAAACCTGACCCAAATCGGGCGGTATGCCAGCGTGTTTATGCGCAGCCTGATCCTGGCGGCGGTGTCCACCGTCATCTGCCTGGTTCTGGCGTTCCCCGTGGGGTATTTTCTGTCCCGCCTGCGCGCCAACAAGCAGCACATTATGCTGATGCTGGTCATGCTGCCGATGTGGATGAACTTTTTGCTGCGCACCTATGCGTGGATGACCCTGCTGGAAAAGAACGGCCTGATCAATAAATTTTTCGGCTTGTTCGGCCTTGGCCCCTTTACGATGATCAACACCTCCGGCGCGGTGGTGCTGGGTATGGTGTACAACTACCTGCCCTTTATGATCCTGCCAATTTACACGGCGATGACCAAAATTGATGATTCCATCATCGAAGCGGCGCAGGATCTCGGCTGCAATGTCTGGCAGATCTTGTGGCGCGTGCTGGTACCCCTGACCGGTCCCGGCATTGCCACCGGCATTACGCAGGTGTTTGTGCCGGCGGTGTCTACCTTTATTATCAGCCGTATGCTGGGCGGCGGCTCCAACCTGCTGATCGGCGATTTGATCGAGCTGCAGTTCCTCGGCAACTCCTACAACCTCAACCTTGGCTCTGCCATGAGCTTGGTGCTGATGGTCATTGTTCTTTTGTGCATGAGCTTTACCTCCAGCTTTGACGAGTCGGAAATGGAAGGGGTGATGTAAGATGAACAAAAAGCAATCTGTTCTCTTGCAGCGCACCTACATTGTGCTGGTGTTCTGCTTTATGTACCTGCCGATCGCGGTTATGATTGCGTTCAGCTTTAACCAGAGCAAGTCCCGCTCGTACTTTACCGGCTTTACGCTGGATTGGTACAAGAGCCTGTTCCATAACGAGATGATCTTGTCGGCGCTGGGTTCCAGCCTGGTACTGGCGCTGGCATCCAGCATATTGGCAACGGTGCTGGGTACACTGGCGACCATCGGCATCAACTCGATGTCCCGCCGCAGCCAGCTGCTGATCAACAACATCAGCTATGTGCCGGTTGTCAACCCGGAGATCATCACCGGTGTTTCTCTGATGCTTTTGTTCGTTATGGCGCAGAATTTCGGCATCGGCGGGGAGGGCGGCATCTTCGGCTGGACTACGCTGCTGATTGCGCATATCACCTTTAACGTGCCGTATGTGATTTTTAACGTGGCACCCAAGCTGCGCCAGCTTGACCCCAGCCTGTACAATGCCGCGCTGGACTTGGGCTGCACGCCCCGGCAGGCGTTTTCCAAGGTGATTCTGCCGCAGCTGTCCCCTGCTATCCTGTCGGCGTTCTTAATTTGCCTGACTTACTCCATCGACGACTTTATGATTTCCTACTTCAACTCCGGCACGATGCAGACGCTGCCCATTGCCATCTACTCGATGACCCGCAAAAAGGTCAGCCCGGAGATCAATGCCCTGTCGGCGGTGATGTTCTGCGTGATTTTGACCATCATCCTCATTTCCAACGCGATGGATTCCCGCGCTTACCGGCGCAACCAGAAAGCCATCCGCAAGGCCATGCAGGCCGAGGGCGAGGGGGTGCGCTGATATGAAAAAGCTGACAAAATTCCGCAGACTTGCCGCGGCTCTGGCGGCTGTCGGCATGACGGCGGTGTTTACCGCCGCGCCCGCCCTGGCGGCTGACGAGATCGAGGTGAATGAGGATATTTCGGTGTCCGGCGACTACGATTGGCGCCGTTTTGCCAACGACCGCATCACCCTGAATGTCTACAACTGGGGTCTGTATATTTCGGACGGCAGCGACGACAGCGTGAACGTCATCGCCGCCTTTGAGGAGTTGACCGGCATCAAGGTCAACTACACGACCTTTGACTCCAACGAAAGCCTGTATGCCAAGATGAAGTCGGGCGGCGCGTCCTATGACGTGATTTTTCCGTCGGAGTATATGATCGGCAAAATGGCGAAGGAGGGTATGCTTGCCCCCCTGAACTACGACAATATCCCGAACTTTGCCAACATTGGCGAGGAGTACACCGACTGGGACTTTGACCCCGCCAACGTGTACAGTGTGCCCTATACCTGGGGCACGACGGGCTTGATTTACAACACCGCCATGGTGGAGGAACCGCCCACAAGCTGGTCGGCGCTGTGGGATGTCGAGTACACCAACAATGTGCTGATGTTCAATAACTCCCGCGATGCCTACGCCATTGCCGCCAAGATGCTGGGGCTGTCGCTGAACCCGCAGTCGGTCGAGGAAGTGTCCACCGTCATGGATGCGCTGAAGCAGCAGAAAAACGTTGTGCAAGCCTACGTTATGGACGAAATTTTCGACAAGATGGAGGGCGGCGAGGCTGCCATGGCGCCCTACTACGCCGGCGATGCGCTGACGATGATCGACGAAAACCCCGACCTGGCGTTTGTTCACCCCGAGGAAGGCGTGAACTTCTTTGTGGACAGCATGTGCATCCCTGCCAATGCCAAAAACAAAGAGGCGGCGGAGATGTTCATCAACTATATGTGCGAGCCGTCGGTGGGTCTTGCCAACTGCGATTACATCGGCTACTCGACGCCCATCACCGCCGTGTGGGAAATGCTGGACGATGATTTGAAGTACAGCGAGATCGCCTACCCCGACCAGGAGGTGCTGGACAAGGCGGAAGTGTTCACCACCCTGCCTGACGAGATCAACGCCGCCATGGATGCCCAATGGAGCGAAATGAAGAGCTTCGAGGAGGGCGGCAGTGGCTGGATGGTTATCGTGATGCTGCTGGTGGCGCTTGCCATTTCCGGCTTTAACATCTGGCGCAAGCTGCGCAAAAAATCCCGCGACAGTTACTAAGCAAACAAAAAGGGACCCCAAGTCATTGCGACTCGGGGTCCCTTGCTTTATGGATGTTTAGCGCAGAAACAGCTTGCCGTCGGCACCGGCGTCCACGGTCAGGGTGTCCCCTGCCGCATGTGCCCCGCCGATGATCTCTTTGGCGATCATCGTTTCAACGTGGGCCTGGATATACCGTTTCAGCGGGCGGGCACCATAGATGGGGTCGTACCCGCCGTCGATGATGGCATTCTTGGCAGCGTCCGTGACGGTCAGGTTCAGCTGCTTGTCCGCCAGACGGCGGCGCAGATCGGCCAGCATCAAGTCGACAATGGAGCCGATCTCCTGCTTGGTCAGGCTCTTGTAGTAGACGATGTCGTCCAGACGGTTCAGGAATTCGGGGCGGAACTGGCGCTTGAGCAGCTGGTCGATGGCGCTCTTTGCCTCGTCCGAAAGCTCGTTCTTGCCGGCAGCACGGCTCTTTTCCAAATCCTCCAGGATCAAATCGGAGCCGAGGTTGGAGGTCAGGATGATGACGGTGTTTTTAAAGTCCACCGTGCGACCCTGACTGTCGGTAATGCGGCCGTCGTCCAGTACCTGCAGCAGGATGTTAAAGACGTCCGGATGTGCTTTTTCGACTTCATCGAACAGCACAACGCTGTACGGATGGCGGCGCACAGCCTCGGTCAGCTGGCCGCCCTCCTCATAGCCGACATATCCCGGAGGTGCACCGATCAGACGAGATACGCTGAATTTCTCCATGTACTCGGTCATGTCGATACGCACCATGTTCTTTTCGTCGTCAAACAGGGCTTGTGCCAGTGCCTTGGCCAACTCGGTCTTGCCAACGCCCGTGGGGCCGAGGAACAGGAAACTGCCGATAGGGCGGTTGGGGTTGGCGATACCCGCGCGGGAACGCAGAATGGCGTCCGAAACCTTTTGTACGGCCTCGTCCTGACCGATCACGCGCTTGTGCAGCACGTCCGGCAGGCGCAGCAGCTTTTCACGCTCGCCCTCGACCAGCTTGGCGACGGGGATGCCCGTCCAGCGCGCCACGATGCGGGCGATTTCCTCATCGGTCACGCGGTCACGCAGCAGACTGGATTCCTTCTTTTCGGCGGCAATTTTTTCTTCCTCGTTCAGCTGCTTTTGCAGAGTGGGCAGCTTGCCGTACTGCAGCTCGCCGGCCTTGGCGTAATCGCCGGTGCGGGTGGCTTTTTCGATTTCCGCCTTGGTGGATTCCACCTCGGCGCGCAGACTCTGCACCTTGTTGATGGCGTTCTTTTCGTTTTCCCACTGTGCCTTTTTGCTGTTGAAGGTGTCGCGCAGCTCGGCCATCTCTTTTTCCAGCGCGTCCAGACGCTGCTTGGAAAGCTCGTCCGTCTCCTTCTTCAAGGAGGCTTCCTCAATTTGCAGCTGGGTGATGCGGTGGTTCATTTCGTCCAACTCGGCGGGCATGGAGTCCAGCTCGGTCTTGACCATGGCGCAGGCTTCATCCACGAGGTCGATGGCTTTATCAGGCAGGAAACGATCGGTGATATACCGGTCAGACAGCGTGGCGGCGGCAATCAATGCAGCGTCCTGAATCTTGACGCCGTGGTAGACCTCATACCGTTCCTTCAGACCACGCAGAATGGAGATGGTATCCTCCACGGTAGGCTCGTTGACCATAACGGGCTGGAAACGACGCTCCAGCGCGGGGTCTTTTTCGATATACTCGCGGTATTCGTCCAATGTGGTGGCGCCGATGCAGTGCAGCTCGCCGCGCGCCAGCATAGGTTTGAGCAGGTTGCCGGCATCCATAGCGCCGTCCGTCTTGCCTGCACCGACGATGGTGTGCAGTTCATCAATGAACAGGATGATTTTGCCCTCGGACTTCTTGACCTCGTTCAGAACACTCTTCAAGCGCTCCTCAAACTCGCCGCGGTATTTGGCGCCGGCGACCAGTGCGCCCATATCCAGGCTGAACACCGTGCGATCCTTGAGGTTTTCGGGCACGTCACCGCGCACGATACGCTGCGCAAGCCCCTCTGCAATGGCGGTCTTGCCGACACCGGCCTCACCGATCAGAACAGGGTTGTTCTTGCGCTTACGGCTTAAAATGCGGATAACGTTGCGAATTTCGGTATCGCGCCCGATGACAGGGTCCAGCTTGTTGGCACGCGCCATCTCCACCAGATCCTGCCCGTATTTTTTCAGGGCATCGTAGGTGGATTCGGGGTTATCGGTTGTCACGCGCTGGTTGCCGCGCACCTGCGACAGCTGCTGCATAAAGCGCTCGGTCGTGATGCCGAACGCCTTGAACAGCTCGGCGGCTGCCTTGCCGGGGCGCTGCAAAATGCCAAGGAATACGTGTTCGACGCTGATATATTCGTCCTGCATCTGCTTGGCCTGCTGCTCGGCGGCGTTTAAGGCGCGGTCGAGGTCGCCGGAAATATAGACCTTGTCGGGGTCACGGCCGGAGCCGGTGACTCGGGGCAAGGCCTCGACCTTTTGCAGGGCGGCCTGTGCAAAGGCATTGGGGTCGGCGCCGAGCTTGGTCAGCAGCTGCGGGATCAGCCCGTCCTGCTGCTGTGCCAGTGCCGCAAGCAGATGCTCCTGCTCCACGGCGTTGTTGGAATACTCTACCGCAAGGCGTTGTGCGCTCTGCAGAGCCTCCAGCGTTTTCTGGGTGAATTGGTTCATGTTCATAAAAGCGTACCTCCTTTTTTGCAGATACGGCGGATTTACGGTTGCGAGTCGCGGGGCTCCTGTGCCTGTTAGCACTCTAACCTCTCGACTGCTAATATTGTACCACTTTGGTGGGAGATGTCAATAGGGTAAATTGAAAAGAATTTGTGAACGATTTTGACTGCTTTACCGCAAAATTGGCAAAAGAGAATACAATGTGCTAATTCAATGCGCTGCGCGGCGGTACCGGGCGGCGGATACAAAAACTCCCCGACCGTGGGTCGGGGAGCTACGTTTGTTTTTTACAGATAATTCTCGATCCAAGTCAGCACATAGTCAAAGACCTCGGCACAGTTGGTTTCGTTGTGCAGTTCGTGGCGGGCGTCCTCCCAAATCTGGCAGGTCAGATCCTTGACGCCTGCATCGCCCAGCATAGCCCAGACCGCGCGCACCCCGGCACCGTAGTTGCCCACGGGGTCGCCGTCACCGGCAATCAGCAGAACAGGTAGATCCTTGTTGAAGTTCTGCGCCCATTTTTTGCTGCTGACATGGTTGAGCACCGTCAGCATTTCGCGGTAGGTGCCCGCCGTGAACGGGAAGGTGCACAGCGGGTCGGCGTCATAGGCGGTGACGACGCTTTCCTCACGGGTCAGCCACGCATTGGGGGATTTTGCATCGGGGATGCGCTTGCAGTAGCTGCCGAAATTCAGCTTGACCATAAAGGGTGAAACATGGTCGTTGCCCTTGACGGCGGCAATCAGCGCGGAGAGCGGCTGCCCCAAAAGGTTGGCGGCAGCGGGGCCTGCCGTGCCGGAGAAGATGGCGGCGCTGATGCTTTCGGGCCAGGTTTCGGCGTACCAGCGCGCATAAAAGCTGCCCATGCTGTGGCCGTATAAAATGATCGGAACATTGGGGAATTTCTCGTGCAGCAGGGTGTTCATTGTGTGCAGGTCGTTCAGCAGGTTAAAGCGCCCGTTCGGCTCGCCGTAGTGGCCGCGCTCGTTTTCGGCGGCACTGCCGCCGTGGCCCAGATGGTCGTTGCCGGCCAGCGCAATGCCATGCGCGGCGTAAAACTGCGCCATGGGGGCATAGCGCTGCACATATTCGCACATGCCGTGGCTGAGCTGCAGCACACCGCGCACAGGTACATCGGGCATGGTGTAAATGTAGGCGGCACATTGATGCTTTTTGTCAGCGGAGGCAAAATGCAGAGTTTCGCAGCAGAGTTCAGACATAGCGTTATTCTCCTTTGATCTTTTTCCAGTATTGGGCAAATGCCTGTTCGTTTTTGTTGTCGCCGGGTTCGTAGTAGCGGCGGTCCTTGATGGCATCGGGCAGGTACTGCTGCGCTGTCCAGTGGTTGGGGTAGTCGTGCGGGTAGAGGTAATGCTGCCCCTTGACCTTGGCATCGGCGCCGTCATAGTGCTTGTTTTGCAGCTGGCGCGGAATCGGCCCTGTGCGCCCCGCCTGTACGTCCGCCATGGCGGCGTTGATGGCATCGTGGCCGGAGTTGGATTTGGGCGCGGTGGCAACCAGAATGACAGCATCCGCCAGAGGCAGCCGTGCCTCGGGCATACCGACGGCGTTGGCAATGTCCACCGCCGATTTGACAATGGGGATGATCTGCGGCCACGCAAGACCAACATCCTCGCACGCGCAGACCATCAGGCGGCGGCAGGCACTGGGCAGATCCCCTGCTTCCAGCAGCCGCGCAAGGTAATGCAGCGCCGCGTCCGGGTCAGAGCCGCGCATGGATTTCTGGTACGCCGAAACAATGTCGTAGTGGTCATCGCCCAGCTTGTCGTATCGCATGGCGGTGCGCACGGCAACCTGCTGCACCATATCTAAGGTAATGGTGCGGGCACCATTCTCAATGGGGGCGGCGGTCACGGCAAATTCCAGATTGCCCAGCGCCTTGCGCATATCGCCCCCCGCGCTTTGCGCCAGATAGTCCAGTGCATCATCGGGAATCAGCACAGGCTGCTGTTCCTCGGCACCAAGCCGCGCGGCGGCGTTTTGCAGCCCCTTGCGGATATCCGCGTCGGTCAGCGCCTTGAACTCAAACACCGTGCAGCGCGAAAGCAGGGCGTTGTAGACGTAAAAATACGGGTTCTCGGTGGTGGAGGCGATCAGCGTGACGGTACCCTGCTCGACACATTCCAGCAGGCTTTGCTGCTGGCGCTTGTTGAAATACTGGATCTCGTCCAGATACAGCAAAATGCCGCCGCTTGCCCCCAACGTGCCGATATCCGCCAGCACGGCCTTGATGTCGGCGGTGCCCGCTGTGGTGCCGTTTAATTTGTGCAGACGCATACCGCTGCCTGCGGCAATGATGCTGGCCACCGTGGTTTTGCCCACGCCGGAGGGACCGTAAAAGATCATATTGGGGATTTTGCCGCTGTCCACCGTGCGGCGAAATACCTGATTTTTGCCCAAAAGATGCTGCTGCCCGCAGACTTCGTCCAGCGTGCGGGGGCGCAGACGCTGTGCTAAAGGTTCCATTTTTGTGTTCCTTTTTATAAAAGTATTACAAACAATCCGACTTCTATACTTGATTATAGTGGATTCGCGTGGTAGAATCAAGGGGAAAGAGCAGAAACGGAGAAAAAGCAGTGACAAAAAACGAACGGGCGGCGCTGTGCATTGAGCGCCTGAAAGCCGAATATCCCAAGACGGTTTGCACGCTGGATTACGACCACGCGTGGCAGCTTCTGGTAGAGGTGCGCCTAGCGGCACAGTGCACCGATGCCCGCGTAAACGTTGTGGTGCAGGAGCTGTTCGCCAAGTACCCCGGCGTAAACGAATTGGCGGCCGCCGACCCTGCGGACATTGAGGCCATCGTGCGGCCCTGCGGCCTGGGGCATAGCAAGGCAAGAGATATTTCAGCCTGTATGCGCAAGCTGCGCGATGAGTTCGGCGGCAAGGTGCCGCAGGATTTTGATGCCCTGCTCTCCCTGCCCGGCGTGGGGCGCAAGAGTGCTAACCTGATTATGGGCGATGTGTTCGGGCAGCCTGCCATTGTGACGGACACCCACTGCATACGCCTGTGCAACCGCATCGGGCTGGTGGACAACATCAAGGAACCCGCCAAGGTCGAAAAAGCCCTGTGGAAGCTGATCCCGCCGGAGGAAAGCAACGACTTTTGCCATCGGCTGGTGGATCACGGGCGCGCGGTCTGCACCGCCCGCACCAAACCCTACTGCGACAAATGCTGCCTGGCGGACATCTGCCGGGCACGAAAGGAATTTGCCGAATGAAAAAAGAAACCGAAACCCGCCTTGGCGGCGAGCTGCGCAGCCGCGCTGCTGCCGACCGTCTGGCGTATGAGCTGCGGCACGGCGTGTATGCCGAGGCCGAGCAGCTGCCCAGCGAGGTGGAACTGGCCGAGTTTTTGGGCCTGAGCCGCACGGCCGTGCGCGATGCGCTGAGTGAACTGGAGCGTGCGGGATATCTGGAGCGCGTGCGCGGCATCGGCACGCTCATCAACCGTGATATTGCCAATGTAGAAAACCGCATGGACAAAAAGCTGGAATTCTACAAGATGATCCGTGCCATCGGCAAGGAACCCCACAGTGACAGCCTGACCGTTACCAAGGAACCTGCCAACGCCGAAATGATACGTCGCCTAAAGCTGCCCCACGAAGGCCCGCAGACACTGGTGTTTGTGCGCCGCCGTGTGCTGGCAGATGATATCCCTGTGCTGTTCTCGACCGATATTCTGCCGCTGGCGCTGTTTGAGGAAAAGCGGCTGGATCGGATCGATTTCAGCCAACCGATTTTTGAAATTGCCGCCGCTTACTGCCACACGGAAATCACCCAGACACTGGCGCATCTGCACGCTGTGACAGGCTCGCCGGGGGTGCGCCGTCAGTTGGGGCTGCGCCCTGACCAGGCGCTGCTGCGGTTGGACGAAACCTGCTATTCCCGCCTGTGCAAGCCGGTCATCTGCTGCCAGACATGGTATACCGATTTCTTTGATTTTGCGATGGTGCGCAAGCTATTATAAGGTAACCGGGCGGCCGCGCCCTGTTATATAGATAGGAATCTTTTACTTTGAGGGGATTGTTTATGAGACATCTTATCGATCCGTCAGACTTTACGCTGGAAGAAACCCTGCGCCTTATGGACCTTGCCGACCGTATCCACGATGATCCGGCGGCGTACAAGGATGTGGCAGCCCGCAAGCGGCTGGCTACCCTGTTTTACGAGCCGAGCACCCGCACCCGCCTTTCGTTTGAGGCGGCCATGCTGAACCTCGGCGGCCAGGTTTTGGGGTTCCCCGATGCGGGTGTGTCCAGCGCTACCAAGGGCGAAACCGTGGCTGATACCATCCGCGTTATCAGCTGCTTTGCCGACATTGCCGCGATGCGCCACCCCAAAGAGGGCGCCCCGCTGCGCGCCGCACGGTACAGCCGTATCCCTGTCATCAACGCAGGTGACGGCGGCCACAGCCACCCCACCCAGACGCTCCTGGACATGATGACCATCCGCCACCGCAAGGGTCGGCTGGACAATCTGACCATCGGCTTTTGCGGGGATCTGAAATTCGGCCGCACGGTGCACAGCCTGATCAAGAGCCTGTCCCGCCTGCCCGGTATGAAGTTCGTTCTTATCAGCCCTGAGGAGCTGCGTGTGCCGGACTACATTATCAGCGAAATCCTGGAGCCGAACGGCATCTCCTTCGTGGAGACCCGCAGTTTGGAGGAGGCGCTGCCTCAGCTGGATATTTTGTACATGACCCGTGTGCAGCGCGAGCGCTTTTTCAACGAGGAGGATTATATCCGCCTGAAGGACAGCTATGTCCTGACCAAGGAAAAGCTGGAACTGGCCCCCGCCGACATGGCGGTGCTGCATCCCCTGCCCCGCGTCAATGAAATTACACTGGACGTTGACGATGACCCCCGCGCTGCCTACTTTGAGCAGGTGCAGAACGGCGTGTACATGCGCATGGCATTGATCATGACTTTGCTGGGTCTGAAAGACCCCAAAACCGGGGAGGCGGTACTGGAATGCTGAACATTGACGAAATTCAAAACGGCGTGGTTATCGACCACATTACCGCAGGTACGGGCTTGGCACTGTACCACCTGATGGAGCTGGAAAAGCTGAACGACGCCAGCGTGGCATTGCTGCAGAACGTGCGCAGCCAAAAAACCGGCAAGAAGGATATCATCAAAATCGAGGGCGATGTGTCCGGCTTGAACTTTGATATTCTGGGCTATCTCGACCCGCAGATTTCCATTACGGTCATCGAGAACGGCCATGTCAGCAAAAAGATCCGCCCCGAACAGCCCAAGCGCCTGGTCAATGTCATCAAGTGCAAGAACCCGCGCTGCATAACCTCTATGGAGGAAGGCTGCGACCATATCTTTGCCCTGACCCCCAGCGGCCGCTACCGCTGCGTTTATTGCGAACAGGAATTCAGCGTAAAGCCGTAAAAAGCATAAAACAAAAAAGGTTTCCCTGTTTTTCGGGGAAACCTTTTTCTGCTTTACACGCAGGCGGCTAAGTCACTCTCTGTCAAAATGATATGCCCCTCGGCATCGGCGTCGGCGGTGTAGACGGTGCCCGGATGTGCCGTGCCCTCGGCAATGCGGTCGGCAAGGGCTTGCTCTACGGCGCGGTTGACCCTGCGGCGCAGCTCACGCGCGCCGTAGGGCGGCACGGTGTCCCCCGCCAAGGCTTGCGCGGCAGCTGCGGTGTGGCGCAGGGCATACCCCTGGGCGGCAGCGCGGGCTTCCAACTCGGTCAGCAGACGGTCTGCGATAGCGGTAAGCTCCTTGGGCGTAAGCGGAGAAAACAGCACCGTGTCATCCAGCCGTCCCATCAGCTCAGGGCGGAAAAACGCGCGCGCCTCCTGCAGGGCCTGCTGACCCCGACGCGCCGCAGCGGTGTCGGCGGAACCAAAGCCCAGGGGTGCAGTCTGCCCCGAAAGATACCGCGCCCCCAAATTGGAGGTCAGCAGCAAGATCGTGTGCGAAAAATCCGCCCGCCGCCCCTGTGAATCCGTCAGGCAGCCGTCCTCCAGAATTTGCAGCAGGATGTTTTGGATATCGCTGTGGGCTTTTTCGATCTCATCAAACAGCACGACGCTGTAGGGACGGCGGCGCACGGCCTCGGTCAGCTGCCCGCCCTCCTCGTGTCCGACATAGCCGGGCGGTGCACCGATCAAACGGGCGACAGTGTGGCGTTCCATATACTCGGACATGTCAAAGCGCAGCAGGGCCTTTTCGCTGCCGAACCAGCAGTCGGCCAGTGTGCGGGCCAGTTGGGTCTTGCCCACACCGGTCGGCCCCAAAAACAGCATGGCTCCGATGGGCTTGCCGTTTTCACGCAGACCGGTGCGGCTGCGGCGTATGGCGGCAGCCACGGCAGCTACGGCGCGGGGTTGGCCGACTACCCGTTCGTTCAGACGTGCCTCCAGGCAACTCAGGCGTTCGCGCTCTGCTTCGTTTACACGGTCGGCCGGCACACCGCTTGCCTTGCTGACAATGTGTGCCACGTCGTTTTCGGTCAGGATGCGTTTGCCCTCGCCGCCAATGTCGGCAATGCGTTTGGCGGCGGCAGCCTCATCCAAAAGGTCGATGGCCTTGTCGGGCAAAAAGCGGCCGGGCAGATACCGCACGCTCAACTCCACGGCGGCGTGGATGGTTTCGGGCGGCATGACCACCCCGTGATAGCGCTCGTATCGGGGCATCAGCCCGGCCAAGATTTTTTCGGCCTGGCGCGGCGTGGGTTCCTCGACCATGACCTTGCCAAAACGCCGTTCCAGCGCAGAATCCTTTTGTATGGTCTTGCGATATTCCTCCGGTGTGGTGGCACCGATCAGCTGGATCTCGCCCCGCGCCAGCATCGGTTTTAAGATGCTGGCGGCGTCAATGGCACCCTCGGCGGCACCGGCCCCCGCAATGATGTGGATCTCGTCAATAAACAGGATGGTGCTGCGGTCGCGGTAAAGCTCCTCCAACAGGCTTTTGAAACGCTCCTCAAAATCACCGCGGTATTTTGTGCCCGCCACCATCGACGCCATGTCCAGCGACAAAAGCCGCTTGCCGCGCAATGCAGGGGTGATTTGCCCCGCAGCGATTTTTTGCGCCAGCGCCTCGGCCAGGGCGCTCTTTCCGACTCCCGGCTCGCCCAACAGACAGGGGTTGTTTTTTCGGCGGCGGCATAAAATTTCAATCATGCGTTCCAGTTCGTCGTCTCGGCACAGCACGGGGTCCAGGCGGCCCTCCTGCGCAAGGCGGGTCAGGTCGCGGCCGTATTTCTCGCTGGGACGGTTGGTGCGCGGGGCACTCATGCGGGGCTGTACAGGCAAGACAGTCTGCCCGCTGAGCTGCCGACATTCCCGCGCGGCCTGTGTGACCTCCACCCCTAAGGACGCCAGCCAGACGCTTGCCGTGCAGGAGGCATCCTCCAGCATGGCGCAGAGCAGGTGCTCGTTTTCAGCCTTGGGGCGGTTGGCAGCATGTGCCCCCAGCACGGCAAATTCCAGAGCCTTGCGGCTTTCGCAGGCAAGGTCGTTTTTGTGCAGGCGGCAGGGTGCGGCGGCGGGCTGTAAAGCAGTATTGCTTTGCAGCGCGGCGGCTGTGATATGCTTGCGGTGCAGAAAGTCTGCGGCGGGTCCTTGGGCACAGCGCAGCATCGCCAGCAAAAAATGTCCGGTATCGGCCTCATGACAGCCCTGTTTGCCGGCCAGCGCCAAGGCGGTGCGCACGGTGCGGCTGGTCTGCCGCGAAAGCCCTTTATATTGATAGAACATGGTGTCCCCCTTGCTTTGAGTTTCCGATACTGCAAGTATAGGCCGCGATAGCGCAAATAATCATCGAAATCGGGCCAATCCCGCCATGACAAATGCAAAAATGTGTGTTATAATACAGTCTATACGCTTGTATATAATAGTAAGAAGTTGTAGAGGTGGTTGTGTGCGTAAATTGTTGCGCTACATCAAGGGCTACGAAATACAAACGATTCTGGCACCGCTATTTAAAATGCTGGAAGCCTGCTTTGAATTGTTCGTTCCCCTTGTGGTGGCGGGTATTATCGACACCGGTATCAAAAATGCGGATACCGTGTATATCTGGCAGCGCTGCGGGCTGCTGGTGATTTTGGCGGCGGTGGGTCTGGCTTGCAGCCTGACTGCGCAGTATTTCTCCGCCACGGCGGCGCTGGGCTTCGGCACGGCGCTGCGCAAGGATCTTTTCCGGCATATTGATACTTTAAGTTACAGCGAGCTGGACGGTATCGGCACGCCGACGCTGGTCACCCGCATGACCAGTGACATCAATCAGGTGCAAAACGGCGTCAATCTGACACTGCGCCTTTTGCTGCGTGCACCCTTTATCGTGCTGGGTGCGCTGGTAATGGCGTTTTCCATCAGCCCGCGGCTGACGGTGCTGTTTCTGGTTGTGACGGCGGTGATCTCGCTGATCATCTGGGGCATTATGCGCACCACGGTGCCTATCTACCGCGATGCCCAGAACCATCTGGACCGCGTTACGCTCTTGACCCGCGAAAACTATGTGGGCGCCCGCGTGGTACGCGCCTTTGCACGCCAGCCCGATGAGCTGGCAGACTTTGTGCAGACCAACGATCGGTTAAAGGCGATCCAGACAAAGGCAGGGCGTATCTCCGCCCTGATGAACCCTTTGACCTATCTGGTGGTAAACCTTGGCGTCATTGCCATTTTGGTGCGCGGCGGGCAGCAGGTCAACATCGGCGCGCTGACGCAGGGACAGATCATTGCGCTGATCAACTATATGAGCCAAATTCTGGTCAGCCTGCTGCGTTTGGCGGATCTGGTCATCTCGGTCACGCGGGCGCTGGCCAGCGGGGCGCGTGTCAATGAGATTCTGAACACCCGGACCACGATGCCTGACCCTGCCGCGGCGGAACTGCCCCCGATTGAAAATGCCCCGGCGGTTGCCTTTGACGGCGTGACCTTCGGCTACCGCGGCGCGGGTGCCCCCAGCCTGACCGATGTCGGCTTTACCGCCCAAAACGGCGAGACGGTGGGTGTTATCGGCGGCACGGGCAGCGGCAAGACAACGTTGGTCAACCTGGCCGCGCGCTTTTATGATGCCGATACCGGCAGCGTAAAGCTGTTCGGCCGCGATGTAAAGGAGTATAGCTTTACACAGCTGCGCCGCATGGTGGGCATTGTACCGCAGCAGGCGATGCTGTTCACCGGCACAATACGCGAGAACATGCAGTGGGCTGCCCCGAACGCCGATGACGATGCCATCTGGCGGGCGCTGGAGATTGCCCAGGCTGCCGATTTTGTGCGCAGCAAGCCGGGTATGCTGGACGCCCCTGTGGAGACCGCCGGACGCAACTTCTCCGGCGGGCAGCGCCAACGTTTGACCATCGCCCGCGCGCTTGTGCCGCAGCCGAAAATCCTGATTCTCGATGACAGCGCCTCGGCTTTGGATTTTGCCACCGACGCCGCTTTGCGCAAGGCAATCAAGGAAAAGACCAAGGGCATGACGGTGTTTATCGTGTCGCAGCGTGCCGCCAGCGTACAGCGCGCCGACCATATTTTGGTGCTGGACGATGGCCGCCTTGTGGGCGATGCCCCCCACGCAGAGCTTCTGAAAACCTGCGAGGTTTATAAGGAAATCTGCCTGAGCCAGCTCAGCCGTGAGGAGGTGGCCCAAACGCTATGAGCAAGAAAACTGATACAGGTACTGTGCGCCGTGTGCTGGGGCTGATACGCCCGTATACCGGCTGGGTGGTTCTGACGCTGACGTTGGCGCTTATCACAGTGGTCACTACCCTGCTGGCGCCTGTCATTACAGGCCGTGCGGTGGATCGGATCCTCGGCCCCGATGCGGTAGACTTTGGCGGTGTGGCAAGGCTGGCTGTGGTATTGGCCGTTACCATCGGCTGTACATCGCTGGCGCAGTGGCTGATGAACGTTGTCAACAACCGAATTACCTTTCAGGTCGTGCGCGATATGCGCGTGCAGGCATTTGAAAAGCTCGAAAGCCTGCCCCTCAAATATATGGACGCGCACCGCCCCGGCGATGCCATCAGCCGTATTACCACGGATGTTGAGCAGTTCAGCGACGGTTTGCTGATGGGCTTTACCCAGCTGTTCACCGGCGTTTTGACCATTGCGGGTACCCTGGGTGTGATGCTCTTTATTGACTGGCGCATTGCACTGGTGGTCGTGGCGCTGACGCCGCTTTCCATCTTTATGGCGCGTTACATTGCCACGCACACCTACTCGATGTTCAAGCTGCAAAGCGAGACCCGCGCCGAGATGACAGGTCTTGTGGAGGAACTGGTCGGCAATGAGCAGCTGGTGCGCGCCTTTGGATACGAGAGCCGCGCCGAGGCCCGCTTTGATACCATCAACAGGGCGCTGCAAAAATGCGGTGTCCGCGCGGTGTTTTTCTCCTCCATGACCAACCCCTGCACCCGCTTTGTCAACGCACTGGTATATGCGGCAGTGGGTATCCTGGGGGCGTTCGTGGCCATCGGCGGCGGCATTACGGTGGGGCAGCTTTCGGTTTTTCTGAACTACGCCAACCAGTACACAAAACCCTTCAACGACATCTCCGGCGTTATGACCGAGCTGCAAAACGCCGTAGCATGTGCCCAGCGCGTGTTTGATTTGATTGACGAAACGCCGATCCTGCCCGACGCCCCCGATGCCCATGTGCTGGAAAAAGGTGCCGGCGAGGTGACGTTTGAGCATGTTAAATTCCGCTACCTGCCCGACGTGCCGCTGATCGAGGATATGAATCTGTCGGTGCAGCCCGGACAGCGCATTGCCTTGGTAGGCCCCACCGGCTGCGGCAAGACAACGCTGGTCAACCTGCTGATGCGCTTTTATGAGATAAACGGCGGCAGCCTGCGCGTGGACGGACATCCCATTGATACCGTGACGCGCGACAGCCTGCGCGCCAACCTGGGTATGGTTTTGCAGGAAACCTGGCTGAAATCCGGCACGGTGGCGGATAACATCGCCTACGGTAAGCCCGATGCAAGCCGGGAGGAAATTATAGCTGCTGCCAAAAAGGCCCGTGCGCATAGCTTTATCTGCCGCCTGCCCAACGGGTACGACACCGTCATTGCCGAGGACGGCGGCAACATCAGCCAAGGCCAACGCCAGCTGCTGTGTATTGCCCGTGTTATGCTGCGACGCCCGCCGATTTTGATTCTGGATGAGGCAACCTCCAGCATTGACACCCGCACCGAAGTTCTTGTGCAGGACGCCTTTGAAGAATTGATGAAAGGCCGAACCAGCTTTATTGTGGCGCATCGGCTTTCTACCATAAAAAATGCCGACCAGATTTTGGTCATGAAGGCCGGCAACATTATTGAACGCGGCACCCATGACGAGCTGCTGGCGCAGGGCGGTTTTTACGCTTCGCTGTACCAAAGCCAGTTCGCAAAGGCATAAAAAAGAGTGGGAAAAAAGGAGAGGTTATTATGAGCAAAACCGTAGTACCGCAGGATTACAAAAGTCTGCTGGGGCTGTACGACACCCAAAAGGCCATCGGCCTTATCAAGACGGTCTTTCAGGAAAAGCTGAGCCTGGCGCTGCACCTGAACCGCGTCACCGCGCCCCTGTTTGTACCGCAGGGCAGCGGCTTGAACGACGACCTGAACGGCGTTGAGCGCCCCGTGCAGTTCGATGTTCCCTGCCTGGACGACCATGCCGAGGTCGTGCACAGCCTGGCCAAGTGGAAGCGCTTTGCCCTGTACAAGTACGGCTACCGCCCCGGTCAGGGCCTTGTCACCGACATGAACGCGATCCGCCGCGACGAGGAGCTGGACAACCTGCACAGCATCTACGTTGACCAGTGGGACTGGGAGCGCGTCATCACCAAGGAGAACCGCACGCTGGAATTTTTGCAGGAGACCGTGCGCGATATCGTGGACGCTGTGTGCGCAACGTCCGATGAGCTGCGCTGGAAATTCCCTGCGTTAAAGGTCATCCGCCTGAACCGTGACGTGACTTTCTTCACATCGCAGGAGTTGGAGGACCTCTACCCCAACAAGACCCCCAAGGAGCGCGAGAACATTATTACCCGCGCACACGGAACGGTCTGCATTATGCAGATCGGCGGCAAGCTGAAAAGCGGCGAAAAGCACGACGGCCGCGCCCCCGACTACGATGACTGGACACTGAACTGCGATATCCTGTTCTGGCACAAAACGCTGGAATGTGCACTGGAACTGTCCAGCATGGGCATCCGCGTGGACGCCGATGCCATGCGCCGTCAGCTGGTGGAGGCCGGCTGCCCCGAACGTGCCGAGCTTCCCTTCCACAAGCTGCTGTTGGACGGCACCCTGCCCCTGACGATGGGCGGCGGCATCGGCCAGAGCCGTCTGTGCATGCTGCTGCTGGGCAAGGCGCATATCGGTGAGGTGCAGGTAAGCCTGTGGGATGACGCCACCACCGAAATCTGCCGGAAGAACCAAATCGAACTGCTGTAATTTGACCATATAAACCATACCCGCAGCTTGGGGTAAAAGCCGTAAGCTGCGGGTATTTTTGCGGCACGGCCCGCAACCACAGGCTGTACGCAGTACAGCAACAAAAGCAGCAAGAAATGCAGGGTGAAAATCAGAAAACGGCTTTCTTTTTCTGCGGCAATCTGCTATAATGAAAAGCCACTGTTGATTTGTAAAAAAGAGGGAGAAATTATGAGTTCCGCATCCAAAACGCTGACGGAAGGCCCCCTGGCCAAGCAAATTTTGCTGGTCAGCCTGCCGCTGGCGCTGTCAAACCTGCTGCAGGTCTTGTTTAATATGTCTGACGTTGCCGTTGTGGGCCGCTTTGCAGGTTCCATAGCGCTGGGCGCGGTGGGTTCCACCAGTACCTTTGTCACGCTGTTTACCGGTTTTTTGATCGGTTTAAGCAACGGCATTAACGTTCTGGTGGCCCGCTATTACGGCGCTAAGCACCCAAAGGACGTTGACAAGACAGTGCACTCCGGTCTCCTGGTCAGCCTTGTGGCGGGCGTTGCTCTGCTGTTGGTGGGGCTGTTTGGCTCCCCTGCCATGCTGCGTTTGCTCAATACCAAGGCCGACCTGATGGACGGCGCGGTGCTGTACCTGCGCATTTACTTTTTGGGTATGCCGGCGCTGGCGTTGTACAACTTCGGCAATGCCGTTTTCAGCGCCATGGGCGAAACCAAAAAGCCGCTGGCATACCTGAGCATTGCCGGTGTTTTGAATATTGCACTGAACCTGCTGTTCGTCATTGTGTTCCAACTGAGCGTGGCGGGCGTCGCGCTGGCCAGCACGATTGCGCAGTGCGTTTCCGCCGCCCTGATTTTGCGCGCCCTGACGAAGGTGCAGGACTGCTACGCCCTGAATTTTGCCAAAATCGGGCTGGATGCATCCATCACCCGCCGTATTTTGCTGCTGGGTGTGCCGGCCGGTTTGCAAAACGCGGTGTTTGCCATTGCCAACCTGTTTATCCAGGCGGGCGTCAACTCCTTCGACACGTTGATGGTCAAGGGCAACTCGGCAGCAGCCAACGCCGATGCAGTGATTTACGACGCTATGGCAGCCTTCTATATGGCTTGCGCCAGCTTTATGAGCCAGAATTTCGGCGCCGGAAAGCTCGACCGCGTCAAAAAAAGCTACTTTATCAGCCTGGCCTATTCCTTTGGCTTGGGTCTTGTTCTGGGCGGTGGGCTGCTGCTGTTTGGGCGGCAATTCCTGAGCCTGTTCACCACCGAGGCCGCCGTTGTGGACGCCGGTATGAAACGCGTACAGGTCATGGCGCTGGCATACTGCATTTCGGCGTTTATGGACTGCACGATCGCCGCCTCGCGCGGGCTTGGCAAAACGGTGGGGCCCACGGTGATCGTGATCATGGGTTCCTGCGTGTTCCGCGTGATCTGGGTGTACACGATTTTTGCCCGTATCCACACCATTCCTGCGCTTTACCTGCTGTACCCCTGCTCTTGGGCTATCACGGCCGCCGCCGAGATCGTTTATTTTGTGTCCGCGTACCGTCACTCGGTGCAGATATTTGAGCAAAACAAAATTGCAGAAGAACTTGCCGTAAAAACCTAATCAAAAAATAAAGCCGCCGCGGAACGAAATTCATCGTTCTGCGGCGGTTTTTTGGAGCTAGTAACAGGAATCGAACCTGCAACCTGCTGATTACAAATCAGCTGCACTGCCAATTGTGCTATACTAGCGGGAACTAAATTATTGTACCATATTCCCCGCGCGTTGTCAATGGTCCGCCAGCATACTTTGCAGGGCGCAATAGTCCTGCAGGGTAAGCTGTTCCGGGCGGGCGGTGGCAGAAAGACCGGCGTCTGTCAAAGCCTGCATGACGGTGGCCTTAGGCAGATGCAGACCGTTGGAGATGGCGTTGGCGGCGGTTTTGCGGCGCTGCGAGAAGGCCGCCCGAATCAAGGCAAAGAATCCGGCCTCGTCCCCGTTGGGAACCTGCACAGGTGGGGTCTTGCGTACATCCAGCCGGATGACGGCGCTGGTCACCTTGGGGGCCGGGTAAAAGCTGCCGGGCTGTACGCTGAACAGCAGTTTCGGCTCGGCATAATACGCTACGGCATAGCTGATGGCTCCGGCCTCGCGGGTGCCGGGGGCGGCACACAGGCGCTGTGCGGCCTCCTTTTGCACCATGACGGTAATGTTGCGGATGGGCAGCTTTTCTTCCAGCAGGCGCATCAAAATGGGGCTGGTGATGTAGTACGGCAGGTTGGCACAGACGGCCACCGGTTTATCCCCGAATTCTTCGGCAATCAGGGTGCGCAGGTCGACCTTGAGGACGTCCTCCAACACCAGCTTGAAGTTGTCGTATTCGGCCATGGTCTCGGCCAAAATCGGCGGCAGACGCTTGTCGACCTCAACGGAAACGACCTTGTCGGCGCGTTTGCAGAGCTGCTCGGTCAAGACGCCGACGCCGGGGCCGACTTCCAGCGCACCCCATCCTTCCGTGATACCGGCAGCCTCGGCTATGCGGGGGCAGATACCGGGGTTAATGATAAAGTTCTGGCCGAAGCCTTTGGAAAGTTCAAAATCGTGCCGCGCACACAGGTCGCGGATCGTGGACATATCGGTAAGGTTCGGCACAAAAAACATCCTTTCGGGAAATCAGTTCAAGCCCGCAACCATCTGTGCAGCTGCAACGGCCTTGGAAATCTGCGGGTCGGTTTCAATGGTAAAGTCATAGTAGGAGTTCTGCTCATCGCTGCTCAGCGTGGCGTCTACATCGGGGGTCAGGCCGACGTCGTTCCAGGTCTGGGCCTCATTATCCTGCAAAATGCCTACGGTGATGACGGCGGCAGAACCGTCGGAGAAGCTCTGCGGGTCGCTCATAACAACACCCATGCCGGCGGTGACGGTGCCGACCAGTACGGCATCCCCCATCTTGCGCAGCGCATTGGCGAACAACTCAGCGCTGCCGGCGGTGCTGCCGTTGACCAGGCAGACAGCGGGCACGGACAGACAGGTCTCGTCGGACATGCGCAGGTCGGTGATGACACCGTCCTTGCCCTGTTGGCTGGCTATCAGGCCGGAGGGCAGGCAGTAGTCGGCCGCCACCAAGGCGGCGTTGAGGTTTTCACCGCTGTTGTCGCGCAGATCAAAAATCATGGCCTTGACATTGCTGTCCATCAGGGAATCCACGGCGGATTTGAACTCGCTGCCGGTGGTGCTTGCAAAGGAATATATCCGCAGATAGCCCACCGAGTCGTTCAGGACCTGATAGGACACCGTGGGAGCTTTGTAGTTGGTGTGGACAATGTCAAGGGTCTGCTCCTCGCGCTGGGGGGTCAGGTAGCCGATGGTGGTGGTGGTGCCTTCCTCCCCCAGCAGGGCGGAGGTGATGGCATTGGTTTCGGTCATCTGACGGGTCGAGACACCGTTGATGGCGGTGATAAAGCCGCCGACCTCCAGTCCGCTTTCCCCTGCGGGCGAATTGTCGAACAGCCGAATGATGCGCGCATAGCCGGAGGACGCATCGTTGACGACGGTAACGCCGATGCCGGTCAGCTTGCCGGACTCCACAGCCTGGCGCTCGCTGTTGGCCTTGGCGGAGTAGTAGCGGGCGTATTTGTCGCTGATGCCCAGCACATAACCGGCGGCAATGGTGTCGTTCAGGGTATCGTTATTGATGGTAAAATACTCGTTGGCGCGAACAAAACGGTCGATTTCCGACAGTTTATTATATTGACGCTCCTTGTTTTTGACGCTGGACACCGTAGTGTTGAACATGTTCATGGAAACAACCATGGTCAGCGAAAAGGTTACGGCCATGGCGATCAGCGCAATGGCCGCCGCCACACCGAGACTGATTTTTTTGCTCATACAGGGAAACTCCTAACTTCGTGCGGTACTGCCGCAAGGTTATACCAGCGCAAAAATCACGCCGGAAAGCAGACCCAAAATCATAAATAGGGCGATAATCAGGCAAAAAATGCGAACCGACAGGCTGCGCTTATGCGGTTTCATACAGGATGCCTCCGTTTTTAAGAAAGATAGTTCATAACGTTGGTCAGCACGCCGTTGACCTTCATTTCCAGATGCAGGTGGTTGCCTGTGGAATAGCCGGTCGAGCCGACATGGCCCAGCACGGTACCGCGGCTTACCTGCTGCCCCACGCTGACGGCGGGGGTGCCGTTCATGTGGGCATACAGCGTGGAGTAGCTGTTGCCGTTGGAATCGGTGCCGTGGTAGACCTGCACATAGTAGCCCCAGCTGTAATGGTAGGCGGCGGCGGTAACGACACCGGCCTCTACCGAGTAGATGTCGGTGCCGCCGGGGGCTGCATAGTCGGTGCCGCGGTGTCCGTTGCCGCCGAAATAGCAGGAAACGTACTTATAGGTAGCCAGCGGCGGGCCGAAGTTCAGCGAGCAGGTAATGGAAGAATTGCCGTACTGCTTGTTGGCGGCGTTCAGGATGGCATCCAACTCGGCGGCCTTGGCGTCCACCAGCTTGTTCATCTCGGTCTGCGCCTCTTTGGCGGCAGCCTCGGCGGCCTGGGCCTCGGTCAAATCGGCGTTGGCCTGCTGAATACTGCCCTGCAGCTCGTTCTTTTTCTGCTGCAAAGCATCCTGCTGCTCCTGCATGGCGGCACGGGCGGTCTCCAAATCGGTCTTGGCCTGCTCCAGGTCGGCTTTCTGCTGCTCCAGAGCGGCATGTTCGTCCTCCAGCTGCTGGCAGATGGCCTGATCCTTGGCGGTGATTTGCTCCAGCGTCTGGGCAAAGGTCAGGAGCTGATACAGGTTGGTGGCACTGGAAAGCAGGGCGATGGAGCCGCCGTCGTTGAGCATCTGCATGGCACCCATGCGTTCTTTGAAATCGGCCCAGCGTCGGTCAAATTCGGCCTGCTTGGCGACCAGCTCGTCCTCCTTGACGGAGATCTCGTCCTCTTTGTCGTGAATTTCGTTGTCCAGCTCGCCGATTTGCCCGGCGATCAGGTTGATCTGGTTTAAAATGGTGGCTTTTTGTTCCTCCAACTGCTTTTTGATGGCCTCGGCGTTGGCGGTGTTGGACTGTGCTTCTTTAAGCTGCTGGTTGATGGTATTCAGCTTTTGCTGTAGGGCGGCCAGTTCCTGGCGTACCTGCGCCGTGCTGGCTGCACTGGCGGAGGGCAGGTAGGAAAAGGCTGCCGAGACCGTCAGGCAGACCGCCAAAAGGCCGGAAAGCAGCTTTTTTGTGCGGGGTGAAAATTGCATATTGTAAGGACCTCTTAAACGTTCAAATGCTTGCGGATGCTGGTGGCTGTGCCGATGCCGCACAAAATAAAGCCCAGCAGTGCAAAGCCGGCCACAATGTAATACCAGACGTCCGTCAGCGGAACAAGCTGCCCGCCCAGCATCTGCGACAGGTTGGACGGGTTTTCGGCATACCAGCGGGTCAGGGCATAGTAGGCCCCGCAGATGACGCCGGAGGCAATAGCGGCCGACAGCAAACCGGACGTCACACCCTCGACAAAGAACGGGAACCGAATAAAGCCGTTGGTGGCACCTACCAGCTTCATGATGCCGATTTCCTTGCGGCGGTTAAAGACGGTGATTTTAATGGTGTTGTTGATGACCACAATACTGACGATGGCCAGAATCAGAACCACGGTGTAGCTGGCATAGCTGACGACCTTTTGCAGGGATACAAACATGTTGGCCATGTCCAGCGGGGCATTGACCTGATAGACACCGTCGATATTGACAAGCTCGCTGCGCACAGCTGCGATGTTATCGGGGCTGTCCACAACAACGCGGTAGTTGGGGTAAAAGGGGTTGTCGTTGGCGAAGGCCTCCTGCAGGTTGGTGTAATCCTTCAGCATGTCGCTGTAAATGTTCAGCACGTCCTGCGGCGAAACATAGGTCACGCCGGTAACGTGGGCCGTGCTGCGGATGGCGGCATCGGCGGCAGCCAGCTGCTCCTCGCTGGCGTCAAGATCCATGTAGACAACAGTCTCGTTCTGGTTGCCGATGTAATCGACCATGGCGTCCACATTGACACCCAGAAGATAGGCGGCACCGATCAGCAGCATGCAGACGGTCAGAACGCCCATGGAGGCAAAGGTCATAAGGCGGTTGGCACGCAGGTTGTGAAGCCCCTGCCCCACCAGATAGGTAAAGCTGGAAAAACGCATAATATCCTCCCCTGTTATTCTTCCCAATCGTCACGGTCGCGCATTGCCATGCGGGCAGCATACTCCTTGGCTACCTCAGGGTGCGCGGTGTCGGATGCTACCATGCCGTCCGACAGGGTGATAACGCGGTTGTTGTATTTGGCGGCCAGCTTATGTACCAGTTCATGCTCGTGCGTGACGACCACCACAGTGATGTTTACCTTGTTGATGGCCTCAAACAGCTGCATAATGTCCATGGACATTTCGGGGTCGATGTTGCCGGTCGGTTCGTCCGCAATGATGAGCTTGGGGCCGTGGGCCAGAGCGCGGGCCACGGCAACACGCTGCTGTTCGCCGCCGGAAAGCTCGTCCGGCAGACGGTCGAGCTTATCTTCCAGCCCGACCAGGGAGAGGGCAAACGGCACGCGGGCCTTGATTTTTTTGGTGGAGATATTGGTCACGCGCATGGCAAAGGCCACGTTTTCGTAGACGGTCATGGTGGGAATCAGGCGGAAGTCCTGAAACACCACGCCCATCTGGCGGCGCAGATACGGCACCTTGCGGCGCTTGATCTTGGTAAGGTCCTGCCCGTTGATAAAGACCTTACCCTCGGTGGGGCGCTCCTCCATCTGCATCAATTTCAGAAAGGTGGATTTGCCTGCGCCGGAATGTCCTAAGATAAAGACGAACTCGCCCTCGTCAATATGGATATTGATATCATCAAGCGCCAAATTTTCGGAATTATGGGTTTCGTATGTTTTGGAAACGTGTTCAAAATCAATCATTTGGCAAACTCCTGTGTAGGTTTGAACAATCTTGGGTAGGCCGTAATTTTGGGTACAGCCATACATATAGTATTTTACTATTTTAGCGGCTTTACGTCAAGCGACAAAGGGCTTTGACAAAAAGAAAAACGGCGCTGTTATGCGTCACAGCGCCGTTTGTGAATTTTTGTTAAATTATGTCATCAATACTTGGCGGGGTTGGCGGACAGGTACTTTTTGACCATGAGCGCTACCTTAAAGACAATGGCATCGTCAAAGTTGCGCAGATCCAGACCCGTCAGCTTGCGAATCTTTTCCAGGCGGTAGACCAGCGTGTTGCGGTGTACAAACAGGCCGCGGCTGGTTTCGGAGACGTTGAGGTTATTTTCAAAGAAACGCTGGATGGTAAACAGTGTCTCGGCATCCAGGGAATCAATGCTCTCCTGCTTAAAGACCTCGCGCAGGAATGCCTCGCACAGGGTGGTGGGCAGCTGGTAAATCAGGCGGGCAATGCCCAGGTGGTCATAGCAGATGACCTGGCGCTCGGTGTCAAAGACTTTGCCGACTTCCATGGCGATTTGGGCTTCCTTAAAGCTGGAGGCCAGATCCTTGATGTTGCTGATGGGGGTTCCGATGCCCACCATCGCCTTGATGTAATGGTCGCCCTGCAGGGTGTCCACGATGGAGGCGGCGAGCTTTTCCATATCGCGGGTGCTGTTGTCGGGCTTGATTTCCTTGACGAGGACGGTGTCGGTCTCGCTGATATTAAAGACGAAGTCCTTCTGCTTGTCGGGGAACAGCCCGCTGACAACGTCGTAGGCGGAGATATCGTTGCCGGAGGTGACGCGGATCAGCAGCACGACGCGCTGCACGTCGGAAATGAAGTGCAGTTCGCGCGCTTTGGCGTAGATATCGCCGGGCAGAATGTTGTCCAACACGACGTTTTTGATAAAGTTGGTCTTGTCAAACTTTTCGTCGTGGTACTGCTTGATGCACTGCAGGCTGATGGACAGCATAGCCGCAAACTGGGCGGCGGTTTCGTCGGTGCCCTCCACAAAGGCGGCGTAATCGTTGTGCTTGGCGTTGGAGAACTGGTGGTAAGAGTAGCCGTCCAGGATAAAGGTCTCCCCCGCAGCCTGGCTTACGGCAGCCACGCCGTCGCGCACCTCGCCGATCTGCCCCAGCTCAGAGCAGGAAATGACGGCACCGGTCTCATCTACAACACCGACAACACGGTCCACAGCGTCCTTCATTTGATATACTACGTTCTGGAACACACGGTTTGCCATAATCAGCAACTCCTCTTTTGGTATATTGTTGGCAGCGGAAAGCACTTTGGACAGTTTGCCCTATGTGAATCTGCCCGAAAACCGAATCAATCTAATGTATATTTTACACAATTCGCTTGACTTTTGCAACATATTTTACCGAATTTTGAAAGATTTTCTTGTACATTTTTGTTTTTCGCGTAAAAATATTACCGCCGCAAGGTTCTGCGGCGGTAAAAACGTCCGTCATTTTGACGATGAGGCCGGTTCAGCGGTCGGATTTTTGCTTATTCTGCAAAGCACCGGTGCCGCCCTCCACAACGCCGCGACGCTTAAAAACATAGGTGACACTGTGGAAGAAAATCTTAAAGTCCATGGCAAAGGTCACGTTGGCGGCATATTCACCGTCGTAGCGGACTTTTTCCGGAATGGACAGCTCATCGCGGCCGTTGACCTGCGCCAGGCCCGTGAGGCCGGGGCGTATGTCATTGGCGTGGACAGCGTCGCGCGCCTCGATCAGGTCATACTGGTTATACAGCGCCGGACGCGGGCCGATGACGCTCATCTGCCCAACGAGAATGTTGAAAATCTGTGGCAGCTCGTCCAGGCTGGTTTTGCGCAAAAAGGCACCGCTTTTGGTGATGTAGGCGTCTGGATTTTTCAAAAGATGGGTGGGTACATCGTGCGGGGTGTCCCCGCGCATGGTGCGGAATTTCAGGATGTTAAAGTGGGTCTTGCCCTTGCCCACACGGCGCTGGCGGAAAAACACCGGGCCGGGAGAGTCGAGCTTGATCCACAGCGCAACCAAAGCCATGGGGATGGCCAGCACAAAGATGCCGGCCAGAGAAAGCACAATATCCAGCAAGCGCTTGATGCAGTGGCGATACATAGGGGTCATTCCTCCTTCACGGTGGGCTTGCGTTCGTTGAGAGCCTGCGCCAGTTCCGCCTTGGAAAGCAGCGCCGTATTGCCGCTGGCAGCCACAACGGTGTGGTCGGCGCAGACGCGGCGGTTGGGGTGGTAACTGGGCACCATCTGCTGCAGGATGTCAATGACCGTATCGTCATCGCGGTGGGCGGCGGCCTGCAGACGCTGCAGGTCGCTGTAAAACGCTGCCAGGTCGATCTGCATCGGCGGGGCGATAAAGATCTTGTTATGCGCCGTTTTTGCCATCTTGTCCTGCTCGGCGTCCATCATAAGCTCCTCGTACAGCTTTTCACCGGGACGCAGGCCGGTGATCTTGACCTCCATATTGACGCCCGGCTCGTAGCCGTAAAAGCGGATCAGACGGTTGGCCAGATCCATGATCTTGACCGGCTCGCCCATATCCAGAACATAGATGCTGCCGCTTTCGGCCAGGCCGCCCGCCTGCAGCACCAGCTGGGCTGCCTCGGGAATGGTCATGAAATAGCGCACGATCTCCGGGTGGGTGATGGTGACAGGGCCGCCGCGCTTGATTTGCTCCTCAAACAGCGGGATAACACTGCCGTGGCTGCCCAGCACATTGCCGAAACGCACGGCTACACACTTCATGTCGGTGTTTTGGGCAAAGGTTTGGATCAGCATTTCACACAGTCGCTTGGTGCAGCCCATGACGTTGGTGGGGTTGACGGCCTTGTCTGTGGAAAGCTGCACAAACCGCTGCACGCCGTGCTCGGCGGCGGAGGTCAGCAGGTTTTTGGTGCCGACAACGTTGTTTTTTACAGCCTCGGCGGGGCTGATCTCCATCAGCGGTACATGCTTGTGCGCCGCCGCATGAAAGACGACTTCGGGGTGGTAGGTTTCAAAAACCTCGTCCAGACGTTCTTTGTCGCGGATGGAGCCGATCAGCGTCAAAATGGGCGCAGAGGCGCCGTAACGCCCGCGCAGCTCGGTTTCCAGCTCATAGGCGCAGTTTTCGTAGATGTCAAAAATCAAAAGGCGTCGGGGCTGGTAACGCATGATCTGGCGGCAAAGCTCACTGCCGATGGACCCGCCGCCGCCGGTGACCAGAACGATTTTATCATGCAGGTATTCCGAAATCTGGGAGTTGTTGAGCTGGATCTCGTCGCGGGAAAGGAAGTCCGCCGTGTTCAGCTCGCGGAAGCCTGCAGCCAGCGGGTTGCCGTTTTCGTCCACCGCGTGCGGGTCGGAAAGCATCCGCACACGGCAGTGCGTGGAGTTGCAGAGGTTGATGATCTCCCGCATACGGTCGCCGCCCACCGAGGTGATGGCAATGACGATTTCCATGATATGGTATTTGCGCACCAGCTCCGGAATGTCCGAGATGGTGCCGCGCACGGGCACGCCCTGCACACGCAGACCTTTTTTGGTCAGGTCATCGTCAACGATGCAGACCGGCTTGCCGAAGGTCTGGTTCTTGCTTTTGCAAAGGTTTACGGCCCAGGCACCGGCGTTGCCTGCACCTACAATGAGCATGGGGGTGTCGTTGCTTTCACTGCGGGAGGCCGACATGACCAGCATGGTCTTGATAAGCCGCCACAAAAAGCGCACGCCCGCTATGGCACCTGTGTTGAATACGGAGCCGAAGATCAGCACGGCGCCGCTGACAGGGCGCTCGCGCAGCATGAGGTCGATAAGCATGACAAGGCCTGTCGAGAGACCGGACAGGCACAGCAAGCGCCCTAAGTCCCGCATGCCGGCGTATTCCCACATGATCTCATACAGGCCGCCGAACCAAAAGACGATCATGTAGATGGGCAGCGTGTACCACAGCATGGGGGCCATGGCGCGTATGACCTCGGCCTGCAGGACGGCCGCCGGGATGACAGAGTCCTCGCCGTCAAAGTGTACGATGATGGCCAGCCAGTAGCAAAAGACGATCAGCCCGCAGTCCAGGAGCATCAGGGCAATCTTGCGCGGCAGACCTTTGAGGATTTGATGGGATATATGCATAACAGTTCCTTTATCGATGTAATATTTACCTCATTATAACACAAAACTGCTCCGTTTGTCTTGCCTTGTCGTAGACAAACGGAGCAAATAATGCCTAAAAATCAGCGGTTAATTTTGGTAAATACCACAAATTCTATTATTCGACCGTGACACTCTTTGCCAGGTTGCGGGGCTTATCAACATCCAGACCCTTGGCGCAGCTGACGTAGTAGGCCAGCAGCTGCAGCGGAATGACCGACAGGCTGGTGGCAAAATGGGGGTCGGTCTTGGGCACATAGACGGTGAAGCCGGCGTTGTCCTCGATGCTGTAATTGCCGTAGGTGGTAAGCCCCATCAGGAACGCGCCGCGGCTCTTGGCCTCCACCATGTTGGAAACGCTCTTTTCAAACAAATCGGGCTGGGTCAACACGCCGACGACCAGTGTCCCCTTTTCAATCAGGGAGATGGGGCCGTGCTTCATTTCACCGGCGGCGAAAGCCTCCGAGTGGATATAGCTGATCTCCTTAAATTTCAGGCTGCCCTCCAGTGCCACGGCATAGTCCAGCCCGCGGCCGATGAAGAAGGCGTCCTTGGCGCTGGCGTACTTGCTGGCAAACCACTGGATACGCTCCTTGTCGGACAGCGTTTTGGCAATTTTGTCGGGCAGGGCCTCCAGCTCCGCGACAAGATGCTCGTACTGGCCGTCGGCCAGGGTCCCGCGCACGCGGGCAAACTCGGTGGCCAGCAGGTAGCAGGCGGCCAGCTGGGTGCTGTAGGCTTTGGTGGTGGCAACGGCGATTTCCGGCCCGGCCCAGGTGTACAGGGTGGCGTCGGCCTCGCGCGCAATGCTGGAGCCGACCACATTGACAATGCCCACGGTGCGCACACCGCGTTCCTTGCAAAGGCGCAGGGCGGCCAGGGTGTCGGCGGTCTCGCCGCTTTGGCTGATGATCAGGGCCAGAGCGTCCGGCTCCAGCACGGGGTCACGGTAGCGGAACTCGCTGGCAACGTCCACCTCGACCGGCAGACGGGCCAGACTTTCAAACACATAGCGCGCTGCCATGCCCACATGGTAGGCAGAGCCGCAGCCGATGATGTAGATGCGGCGCACGGCGCGCAGGTCGTCCTCGCCGAGAGAAAGCTCGGACAAATCGATTTTGCCGTCCTTCAGGCGGGGCGAAAGCGTGTCACGCACGGCGGCGGGCTGCTCGTGAATTTCCTTCATCATGAAATGCTCGTAGCCGCCCTTTTCGGCAGCCTCGGCGTCCCATTCCACGGTGGACATCTCGCAGGTGACAGGTTCCTTGTCGATGTTGAAAAACTCAATTTCCTCGGCGCTGAGGCGGGCGATCTGCAAATTGTCGATATAGTAGACATTGCGGGTGTATTTGAGCAGCGCGGGAACATCGGAGGCGATGATGGCACCGTCCTCGCAGCGGCCGACGATCAGCGGGCTGTCCTTGCGCACGGCATAGATGACACCGGGCTGATCGGCAAACAGGATACCCAGCGCGTAGGAGCCGCGCACATGCATCATCATGCGGCTGATGGCGTCCAGTGCATCACCGGCGGAATCCCCCGTATAGTAGTAGTCCAGCAGCTGGGCCACGACCTCGGTATCGGTCTGCGAGACAAAGGTAAAGCCCTTGTTCGTCAGGCGCTCTTTGATTTGCTGGTAGTTTTCAATGATGCCGTTGTGCACGACGGCAATTTTCTGGTCGCGGGAATAATGCGGGTGCGCATTTACCACGCTGGGTTCGCCATGGGTGGCCCAGCGGGTATGGCCGATGCCGCAGTTGCCCGGCACGGCGCGGCCGCCGTCTGTCATTTCGCTGAGGACCTTCAGGCGGCCTTTTGCCTTGACGACCTCGATTTTTCCGGCGGCGTTCTGCACGGCAAGACCGGCAGAATCATAGCCGCGGTATTCCAGTTTTTCCAGTCCGTCCAACAGAATGGGGGCAGCCTGTGCTGCACCGGTAAAGCCTACAATTCCACACATAAGAAACCCTCCTCTGGCAATACGATCCTATCCCAATATATCCATTTATCAGCAAAACTGTACAGTATGCCGTACAGCTGAATAAAAAACGGACGGCCGTCAAGGGCAACGGCCGTCCGCCGCGCATTCTCTTTTTCCGTTTTCTTACACCATAAGAAATACCATTAAGTCAACGCGCATAAGAATTATAGCACAAAAAGTAAAAAACGGCAAGTACAAAGTTCAAAGAAGTTTGTGCCTGCCGTTACATGCAAAAGAAAATTAAGTTTTGGGTCAATCAAAGGTCAGTTCGCGGTAATTTTGGCTGCCTGCCAGCAGCTCCTGCAAGGGGATGATACCGTAAACGGGTAAGTAGGTGTCGTAGGTGTAGGGGTTGCCCTCGTAATCGTAGGAGGAAACCGACACGGTGTCGTAGGCGTACTGCAAAAATACCAACCCATTTTGGATATCCAGAATACTCACAGGCGTTGTACCGCGCGCATCGCAGTACATCTGCTGGGGCAGCTCGGTCAGGGTGCCGTCCGGCGCGCGGAAAAACTGATGCGTGACAGCATCCTGCTCGTCCCAGAGGGAATGGGACAGCACCCAACCGTCGCGGAACGATGCAGCCGAGTAGGTATACTCGTCTCCGGTGGGAAATGCATCAGTCAGCAAGGTGCTCTGCCCGCTGACAAGGTCGACGGCCGTGATGCTGCCCTGCTGCGGGTCATATACGACCTGCGTGTTGCACAGCGTTGCGCCAAGGGCATCTGCGTTTTGGGCAAACTGTGGCAGCGGGCTGCATTGCCGCGTGTCCAGATCATAGCGGTAAACGCCGGAGGTGTTGTCGGAGGAAAGGTTGTACCCCAAATACAGGCTGCGCCCATCTGCTGCCGAGAGCGTCCAGTAAGCGTTTTGACCGGGTGGCAGAGTGTCCAGCCTGAGGCGCTGTGCCAGCAGCCCGGTGGATTTTTCTGCCGAGAAAAGATACGCCTCTGCGCCGTTGGGACCGGAACCGCCGAAGGCGTAGCCGGAATTGCCGACAAAATAGAGAAATTCCTCGTCGGCGGCAAGCACATTGACGGAATAGACAAAGTCTGTCTGGTAGTGGGTCACGGCAAACAAGGGGTGTGCCGGGGGTGTTACGCCATCGATGTAGGCGGCCAGGGCGTAGGCATACTCGGAATCGCTGTGGACGATATAGGGGTACCACAAGGTGTCGCCGTCCACTAAGAGATGCCCGGCGGATACTACGGGGCAGTCGGACGTGGTGTGCTGGCAGCCGGGAATTTGGCACATACTGTGCGCTGTGGCAGTGGCATAGTCGATTTTGCTTACACAATACGACCCCGATGGCTCGATACACGTTGTGTATTGCCCGCCGTCATAGCGGTTTGTAAGCATATGCACGTCCCCGACGTCCGCGGCGGGGGCTTGGGCAGCAGCCGTTTCGGCGGGGGCGGATGCCGTGCTTTGCGCGGGGGCGGTGCAGCCCGCCAAAAGCAGCAGGGACGCTAACAGTATGGGAATACGTTTCATAGAACCCTCCCGACAAAGGTCAGTCATAGGTCAGCTCGCGGTAATTCTGGCTTCCGGCAAGCAGCTCCTGCAGGGGGATGATACCGCAGACATCGCTGATATTTTCCCACATACAGGGGTTGCCGTCATAATCAAAACCGGGGTAGCTATCGGAACGGTAGTCGTACTGAAGAAAAACCATGCCGTTTTGGATGTCCCAGATGTGAACGGGCTGGCTGCCGCGCGCATCGCAGTACATCTGCTGGGGCAGCTCGGTCAGGGTGCCGTCCGGCGTGCGGAAAAACTGATGTTCGACACGATTTTCACCGTCATAGAAATCATAGCTGAGGACCCAGCCGTCGCAAAACGACTTGACGGTGTAGGTGAGATCCTCCCCGGTGGGGAAGGCATCGGTCAACAAGGTGCTTTGCCCGGTTATCGGGTCGATGGCGGTCAGCGTACCCTGCAAGGTGTCGGGCTTGAGATAATAGCCGTCTGCAAAGAAACCATTCTTGTCGGAATATTCGGGCAGCAGGGTGTATTCCTGCGACGCAAGGTCATAGCAGGAAACGAGGGGAAAAACATCGTTTATAGCAGTTCCGTAAAAATACAGCTTCTGTTCCCCTGCCGTTGCCAAATACCAGTAGCTTGTATCTTCCAAAACGCTGCCAAGGTCAGCTAAATTCGTCAGTTCCCCGGTGGATTTGTCGGCGCGGAAAAGGAAATCCCCTTCCCCGGTAACAGGCTCGCCGGGCGCTGCATCGGGAATTTGTGCCGGGCTGCTTTCACATATAGGACTGGTTCCGACGAGCGTGGTGGAAGCCACAAAATAGTAATATTGGTCATCGGCGGCAAGACAGCCGTCGGAAAGGTCAAAGTCTGCTGTGTGTGCGCTGAGTGTGAACAGGGGTGCTGCCGTGGCATCGGGTGCGTAGCGGGACAGGACTTCCCTGTCAGGCTTGCCGTCACTATTTACACGGTAGGAATGCAAAAGAACATCGCCGTCTTGGTAAAAAACGCCAGAGCCGTATGCCGGGCAGCTTTCGCTGTCGTGCTGGCAGCCGGAAATCCGGCACATACTTTGTGCCGTGGCGGCGGCATAGTCGATTTTGCGCACGCAATCCGGGTAATAGGGTGTGGATAGAGCGCGATACTGCCCGCCGTCATACAGGTTTGTGAGCATATGCACGTCCCCGGCGCTGGCGGGGGCTTGGGCAGCAGCCGTTTCGGCGGGGGCGGATGCCGTGCTTTGCGCGGGGGCGGTGCATCCCGCCAAAAGCAGCAGGGACGCTAACAGTATGGAAATACGTTTCATGGAAGAACCTCCTGTTCCTGATAGAGTGCCGCAAAATCCTGCGGGGTCAGGCTTGTCAACGAAAAGCTGATGCCATCCAGCGCTGTCACCGAAAGATACAGCTGCGCTTCGGCACTGTATGCCGCCGCACCGGTGGCGGGGGTGCGCCCGCGCCAGGTGGCAGGCTGCCAGTCGGCAAAGCTGTCCAGCCCAAGAACCTGCAAAAGCGTCTGCACAAAGGCATCATCCGGCGTGCAGCTGCCGAACGCCTGCGGGTCGGCGGCATAAAACCGCAGCGACAGCGGCGAACCGTTTTCCAGATAATAAAACTGAAGGGTGTCGTGTGTATACGGCTCATCGCGGAGAAGCTGCACGGAATAGCCCCGCAGCCCGCAGGGGGCGGTAAGACTGTGCGCGGCATCGGGACCCGCGTTGGCGGCGTTCAGGCAAAGGCGAAGCTGCGCAGCGTCCAAAAGCCCTGCCTTGTGTAGGTCTGTCAAAAAAGAGGTAAGCTGCGCAAGGTCGGCGCTGTCGGCTTCGGTTGTCGCCCAGCTGTCGGTCAGGTAATCTCCGCCGGCAGGTGCGCCGAAGATATGCGCGCAGTTGTACAGCGTACAGGCGGTCACATTGCTGCGCCCGGCATCGCTCAAGGTGTCGGCGGGGACGGCTTGGGGCAAATCGCGCCCCAAAAGCAGCTTGTCCCACGCGGCAAGCACCCCAAAGGGCAGCACAAGCAGCGCCAGCAGTGCGGCGCAGTAGGCGGTGATTTTAGCCTTCACGGGCGGACACCTCCTTATATACAGGCACGGCGGCGGTCACGGTGGTACCCTGCCCCTCGGTGCTTGCGATGTGCAGGGTCGCGCCATGGGCGGCGGCAATGCGGGCGCAGAGCGCTAAGCCGATGCCGCTGCCCCCGGCGGCGCGCGCACGGGATTTATCCACCATATAAAATGCTTCGGTCACGCGGGGCAGATCCTTGGCGGGGATGCCGCAGCCGGTGTCCGTTACCGTGAACACTGCCTGCCCGTCCTGCACACAGCAACGAAGAAATACCGCACTCCCCTGCTTGCCGCGGCAGGCTTTTTGGGCGTTTAACACCAAATTGCGCAAAAGGTCGCTCCATAGGCTGGGATCGACCTGTACCGTGCAGCCGCAGCTTTGCACAGTGGGCAGGGGCTGCGCGTCCTTTGGCAGGCTGCGCAGCACAAGGGCGAACAGCTCGGCGTCGGTGACGGCTTCGGGCTGCAGGGCATCCTCGGCATCCAGACCCAGCAGCGCCAGCAAGCGGCGGCTCAACAGCTCCAGACGCTGGGTTTCGTGGTAGATGTAGGCGGCGGATTCCTGCTGCAATTCGGTGTCGCCGGGCATGGCGCGCATCAGGTCGGCGTAGCCCAGCATGGCGGTCATGGGGGTCTTGATCTCGTGCGTAAAGGCGGCGATAAAATCCTTTTGCCGCTGCACGGTATCGTCCATGGCGGCAATTTTGTCCTCGACCGCCTGTGCCATAGCGTCAAAGCTCGCGCTTAAAGCCGCCAGCTCGTCCCCCGTGGCAAGCGCCGTGCGGCGGGTGTAGTCCCCCGCTGCGATCTGCCCGCTGGCGGTTTGCAGCAGCGAAAGCGGCGCAGTCAGCTTGCGGCTGAACCAAACGGCAGCGGCACTGCCCGCCGCCAACAGCAGCAGCGTAATGCCCGCCCAAAGGCGCAGCTGGGTCAGGCGGGTGACAAACAGATAGCTGATATCGTAAGCGCACAGCAAATCGGCACGCTGCCCCGGCAGGTTCATGGGCTGGCTGAGTACAAGGTAATACTGCCCGCTGTCCGGCACGATGCGCCATGTGTCGGCGCCTGCAGCAGCGTATTCCTTTTGCAGGGCGGTGTTGACGGTCAGCGGCAGGTCGTTGTACACCGCCAGGTTGTCGCCCGACCAAAGGCAAAGGCGGCTGTCATCCTGCGCCGAGGCTGCAAATTGGCGGGCGTAGGTCGCCAGCAGGTAGTTGCGGTCAGCGCGGGCGTTGTACCCGGTGTCCGATAAAATCAGACGTTCCAGCGCGTGGACCTCTTTGGTTTGGCGTGCCTGCAGGGCGGTGCGCGCGCCGTGCAGCGAACCGGCAAAGCTGCAGCCGATCAGCGCCAGCCCGCTGAAGGACAGCCCTGCCGTAAGCAGCAGAATGCTGCCCATGGATAGCTTGGAGGAAAATTTCATACGGACATCCCGCCTCCTTTCCGGTTAAATCAGGTCGTTGCCCAGCAGCGTTACCGGGGACCAGTTCTGGCTGCCTGCCAGAAAATCCTCGGCGGGGATCAGCCCGTAGATAAAGCGGCTGGTGGTAAAGGTGGAGGGCTGTCCGTCCTGCCCGGTCGTGGTGGTATCGTAATATTGGCAGCCGATCTCCATCAGCAGGGTGTCGCCCAAGGCGGCGACCGTATAGGGAATGCGCGGAACGCATTCGTCCTTCAGCCATGTGGGCTGGGGTTCCAGATAGCTGCCGTCGGTAAGGTTGAGCCAATATTCGGTATAATCGTCCTGCCCGGGCGTAAAGTAGCTGCCTGTGACCCATGCGCCGTAGGGCTGCCCGTATACCCAATAATCACCCTCAATGGCGGGCAGGGGTTCCAGCTCCTCCATCGTGTTGGCGGCAAGGTCATAGCGCCAGCGGCGCCCGGAATGCTCCAGCGCATACAGAGAGTCCCCCTGCACGGGGTATACCTCGCAGCTCTCTGCGGGCAGTATAAGCCCGGTGTCGGTAAAATTTCCGTCAGCGTCCAGCATGGCAAGATGCAGGGGTGCCTGCTTCATGGCGGTGCGGCAGGTTTCATCCCATGCGGACCACAGCTCCTCGGAGGAACCCTCCGGCGGGTAATCGGGTGTGACGTAATCCTCGCGCCAGGAAAGCAGCAGCTTGTCCTGCCAGACACCGATGATGTCGGTCAGGACCTGCTGTGTGCTTTGGCGCTCATAGATGGCTTTGACGCCGCTTTCGTTAAAGCGGTAGACGGCAAAATAACTGCCGCAGCGGTAGGAGCAGAACAGGCTTTCGTCATTGCCGTAACAGCCGATAGACAGATAAAGGGGGATGGCGCCGCCCGCCACGATACGGTGGCGGTTGCTGCCGTCAAGATCGCTGACGTCCAAAAAGGCATCGTTTGTGTTGCTGATCTGGTTGCCCATGGGGACGCGCAGCCAGTACAGCTTGTCCCCATCGGCGTACAGACCGCCGGAAATATAGGGCGAATCCTCGGTGATGCGCCCAAAAAAGGCAGGGCAGGTTTCCTCGTTGTGGGCGCAGCCGCTGCGGGAACACAAAACGCGATCCTGCCCGGTGGCGGGGTCGATCACGGCGGCAAGGGCATAGTCTGCGTCATCGGGGCGGTAGACATGGTAGTACCCACCCTGCCCCACTGAGCCGCCTGCCGGGATCGAAAGCTGATGCATTTCCCTTGCGGGGGCAGGCTCGGCGGTGGGGATAGCCTGTGCCGCATCGCTCCCGGCGGGTGCAGCCGCCGTGCAGGCGCACAGCAGCAGGGCGGACAAAATACACAAGAGCTTTTTCATCGGAAATCCTCCTTTTTCAGGCAGTATCCGGTGCGCTGTACGGTGCGGATCTTATCGCCCCAGTTCAGCTTTTTGCGCAGCCGCCGAATGTGGGAATCCAGCGTGCGGGTGTTGTCGTTCAAAAGCTGTTCGCCCCAGATGGTGTCGTACAAATAGTCGCGGTACAAAACATTGCCACGGCTGCGCAGCAACAGCAACAGCAGCTCGTATTCCTTGGGGGTCAGCGGCACGGCGGCACCGTTTTGTGTTACGGTGCAGGCGGCGGTATCCACCGTGACATCCCACGCGGTAAACACCGCCATACCCCGCCCTGCCCGGCGCAGAACACACTCGACCCGCGCCACCAGCTCGGCGGGGGCAAAGGGCTTGATGATGTAATCGTCTGCGCCGCTGTGCAGCCCCTGCACGCGGTCGGCTACGGTCGCCTTGGCGGTAATAAAAATACAGGGCGTGCCGGTGGGGCGTATGTAGCGCAGCAGGTCATAGCCGTCCACGCCGGGCATCATAATATCCAGCAAAACAAGGTCGTACTGGTTTTGCTCCAACAAATCGGCGGCAGCCGCCCCGTCGTTGACCGTCTGGCAGGTGTACCCGGCGGTGGTCAGCACGCGGCGTATCAGGGCGGTGATGGACGGCTCGTCATCCACAATTAAAATCGGTTTCACGGGGTACACTTCCTTTCTTCTTTTATTATACCGCAGGATGTGACCGTTTTGTAGCCGAAAACAAAAAATCCTGCGCCGAAGCGCAGGATAGAAAGGGTTAGAATTACTCGCGGATCTCGATGCCCAGCTTGAACTTGAGGTTGCCCAGAATCTTCTTGACAAAGCGGTCAACCTCATCGGCGGCAAAGGGCGCGTCGGTGGGCTGGAAGTACAGGCTGAACGCCATGCTCTTTTTGCCGGCACCCAGCTTTTCGCCGCGGTAGATGTCAAACAGCTCGACCTTGCTCAGCTGCTTGCAGGCGCGCTGCATCTCGTTGATCAGGGTGCCGCACTCGGTGCTTTCAGGCGCGACCAAGGCAAGGTCACGCTGCACGGGTGCCAGCGCCGGGATCGGGGTGTAGTGGATGGAGGCGGGCACCAAGGCGTGGAAGGCGACCCAGTCGATCTCGCCCAGATAGATGTTCTGGTTGGAGCGGCTGTCCTTGGGCAATTTCAGCTCGCCGGTCACATCGTTGGCCAGCTTGCCGAACACGCCCACGCGCTCGCCCTTGCACAGGATGTAAGCGGCAATGCCAGGGTGCAGCCAGGGCGTGTCGGTGCAGCGCGCAACGGTCAGCGGTGCGCCGAAAGCCTCGCCCAGTGCTTCAACAGCGCCCTTTACGGTGAAGAAATCCTCATCTGCGCCCCAAGCGGCAAAGCCCAGATGCAGACGCTCCTCGGGCAGCTCGGTGATGGGCAGCTGCTTGGGGATGTAGATGTTGGACAGCTCAAACAGGCGGCCCTCGCCGTTGCCCTTTTTGAGGTTGTCCACAACGACATTCAGCAGAGACGGCGCCAGCAGAGAGCGCATAATGGTCAGATTGGAGGAGATGGGGTTCACGATGCGGATGACCTTGCGCTCGGGCGCGTCGGCGGCAATGTGCAGCATATCCAGGTCGGCGTCGGCGTAGAACGCCAGCGTTTCCGCTTCATAGAAGCCCTGGGCGCACATGGTGCGCTTGGTCTTGTCGTGCGCCTTCTGCTCGGCGGTCAGACCGCCGGTGGTGACCTGCGCCGCTTTCAGGAAGGTCGGCTTGATATGCTCGTAGCCGTATTCGCGGATGACTTCCTCCGCCAGATCCGGCTCGCCGACCTCGATGTCCTCACGCCAGCGGGGCGCAATGACCTGCATGGTGTCGCCGTCGGCCTCCAAGGTGACCTCAAATTGCAGACGGTTCAGGATATCCAGAATCGCATCGGTAGGCACGGTGATGCCCAAAATACTGTTGATGCGGCTGATTTTTGCGGTGAAATGCTTGCCCTCGCGCGCGGCACCGGCAGAGCAGTCAAAGTGGGTGGCGGTGACCTCGCCGCAGCCCAGCTCCTGGATCAGGTGCAAGGCGCGCGCCATGCCCAGTTCGGTGGCATACTCGGAGATGCCCTTTTCGTAATGGCTGGAGGCATCGGTGTTCTGGCCCAGACCGCGGGCGGTCTTGCGGATGTTGTCGCGGGCGAACTTGGCGCTTTCAAACAGCAGCTGGGTGGTGCCGTCCTTGATCTCGCTGTTCAGGCCGCCCATAACACCGGCCAGCGCCACGGGCTTGGTGCCGTCGCAGATGACAAGGTTGTTGGGGGTCAGGGTGAACTCTTTTTCGTCCAGGGTGGTGATCTTCTCGCCGTCCTTGGCGCGGCGCACGATGATCTGGCAGCTTTCCAGCGTGTCCATATCAAAGGCGTGCATCGGCTGACCGATCTCCAGCATGACATAGTTGGTGATGTCCACAACGTTGGAAATGCTGCGCAGCCCGCACAGGGCCAACCGGCGGCGCATCCAGCGCGGGGACTCGCCGGGGGTGATGTTGTGCACATAGTGGCCGATGTAGCGCGGGCACAGGTCAGGGGACTCCACAGTGATGGACAGGCGCGGCTCGGTGGTCTCGCTGACGGTGTAGTCCGTTGCGGGCATCTTCAGCGGCTTGCCCAGCACGGCGGCAACCTCACGCGCAATGCCCAGAACGCTCTGGCAGTCGGCGCGGTTGGCGGTGATGGAGATATCAAAGATATAGTCGTTAAGCCCCACAACGTCCTGAATGGGGGTGCCGGGTACGGTGTCCTTGGGCAGATCCAGCAGACCGTATACCTCGGCGCCGGGGTACAGGTCATCATTCAGGCCCAGCTCGGTGCCGCTGCACAGCATACCGTTGGACTCGATGCCCATAAGGGGCTTTGCCTTGATTTTAATGCCGCCGGGCAGCGTGGAGCCGTCCAACGCGGCGGGAGTGTGCATACCGGCGTAAACGTTGGAGGCACCGGTGGAAATTTGGATGTCGTGACCGTAATCGCCGCAATCCACCTTGCAGATGTGCAGGTGGGTACCCTCCTGCGGGACACACTCGGTGACAACGCCGACAACGACCTTGCTGATCTCGCCGCCGAGGTCGATAAGTTCCTCGACCTCAAAGCCGCAGTCAAACAGCTTGCCCTCCAGCTCTTGGGCGGTGACGTCGATATCTACATACTGCTTTAACCAACTGAACGGTACTTTCATGGTGTATTCCCTCCCCTTTCTTAGCCCTTGAACTGCTTGAGGAACCGCATATCGTTCTCAAACATCAGACCAATGTTGTTGATGCCGTATTTCAGCATGGCGATACGCTCAATGCCGATGCCGAAGGCAAAGCCGGAATACACTTCGGGGTCAATGCCGCAGTTTTCCAGAACGCTGTGGTGTACAACGCCCGCGCCCAGGACCTCGATCCAGCCGGTATGCTTGCACAGCGGGCAGCCCTTGCCGCCGCACTCAAAGCAGGAAACATCGACCTCGACGCTCGGCTCGGTAAACGGGAAGTAGGACGGGCGCAGACGGGTTTTGACCTCAGAGCCGAAAAGCGCCTGCACGAACTTGTCCAGCATACCCTGCAAGTCGCACAGCGTGATGCCCTTGTCAACGACAAGACCTTCCATCTGGTGGAACATCGGGGAATGCGTTGCGTCAGAGTCGGAACGGAAAACACGACCGGGTACCAGCACCTTGATGGGGGGCTTTTCCATGTCCATAACGCGAATCTGACCGCCGCTGGTCTGGGTGCGCAGCACGATGTCATCAGCAACGTAGAAGGTGTCCTGCATATCGCGGGCGGGGTGGTTTTTGGGTACGTTCAGGCGGGTGAAGTTGTGGTCGTCGTCCTCAATTTCGGGACCCTCGTAAATTTCAAAGCCCATACCGGCAAAAACATCGATGATCTCATTCTTGACCAGCGTGATGGGGTGCAGGCTGCCGTTGGGGTGCACCTTGGCGGGCATGGTGATATCCACGGTCTCGGCGGCGTTGCGGGCTGCCAGCGCAGCCTGCTCGACCTGCGCGGACAGGGTCTGATACTGCGCCTCTGCCCACTGCTTGAACTCGTTGATGGTCTTGCCGACGGCGGGGCGCTCCTCCTTGGGGACATCGCGCAGGGACTTGGTCAGCCCGGCGACCTCGCCGTTTTTGCTCAAAAACTTCTGCCAGAATTCCGAAAGCTGGGCTTGGTCTGCCACAGCGGCGCCCGCCTGCTCTATGGCGGCGCGCAGTTCCTTGATTTTTTCTTCCATAGTACACCTCGTTTTTTGCGTTGGGGGCAAGGGCAAAATAAAAAAGACCCCGTCCCTGCTGTTGTCAGGGACGAAGTCTTGTCATTCAAAACTCCGCGGTACCACCCGTGTTCCGCATGAAATGCGGCACTCTTTGCCTGCCGATAACGGTGCAGCACCGTTGCGCACTACCGGGCTTTGCAGCCTTTCCCGCGCACCACTCAAAAGTGAACTTCCGCATCCCTTACCTGCAGGCGGCTTTCAGCCGGTGACCGCCCTCTCTTGTGCCGGTGCCGGATGCGTACTTTCTTCGTCACAGTGTTTTAACTTGTTTAGTATAGACCTTTGCGGCGGGTTTGTCAAGCGTTACAGGTGCAGCCGCTTTTCCAGCTCGCAGCGCAAGTCCCGCCCGCGGAAGATGACCAGCCCCAAAAAGGTGATCATACTGATGATCAGGCAAATCACCCACGGGATATTGCGGGCGTTCATGGTGCCGCCCCCTATACGGAAAAACAGCAGCAGATACGGCAAAATGCCGATGCCGATGTTCATCAGCATATAGACCAAGGCGTTGACGGTGTAGCGGCTGCGCACGATCGAAAAGATAAAGTTGCAAACCAGCGATATGCTGCACAAAATGGGAACGACAAGATCCAGGCTGAACCCTGTGTAGCCGTGGAACCAGTCGGTAAAAACCAGCATGGCCGAAACGATCAGCAGCAGGTTAAACAGCTGGCGCGGGCCGTTGTAGCGGCGGCGCAAAATGCCGCGCAGCACCAAAAGCCCCACGATGACCCACAAAACAGCCAACAGGCTCCAATGGGTGTGCGGCGTGTCGATCAAAAGAAAATCGACGGCACCCCCTGCCATGCAGGAGCCGAGCGCCAGAAAAGCCACCACCTTGTACAGCATACCGACGCGGTGTATGCGCGGTGCGGTGGCGGGCCAGTACGCAGCATCCGGCGTGCCGGGCAGACGGTTCTGGCAAAGGGGGCAGTATTCGCTGTCACCGCCGATTTGCACATGACAATGCGGGCAGGTAATCATTTTTCCACCTCCGTGGCATACAGCGTGACCGCCAAGCCGTTTTGCACAAAGCCGCGGTAGAGCCGGCTCAGCACGTTGGTGCTGCGCAGTGCCGAGGCTGTGCCCAGCACAAGGTCATCCCCGTAGGAGGTGACCACCGTAAACAGCGTCTTAGCGCTGGAAAAAGCCGAGAACGACCGCACATAGGGCGTCAGCTTTTCGGGCACGGACAGCCGCCCCATATTGGAAAGCACCGCCGTGACGCGCTTGTCGGCATTTTGGGTAAACAGATTCACCACGGCATTTTTGATGACCAGCGGCACAGGGCGGATGCCGGGCATGTGCTCCAGCGTTTCAAACTCGTCCATCTGGGCGCGTATGTTTTCGGGCAGCAGCTTTTCCTTTAACAGGGCATCAAATTGCGGGGCTAAGGTTTCCAGCGTGTCGGTTTCCTTGACGACGATGCCGACATAGACAGAATTGAAAAAGTTGCGCGCGGTTTCGCTGGGGTAATAGTTGCGCAGGTTGACCGGCAGGCTGATGGTAATGGGCTTGCTGCGTTCCAGCGCGGGAATCTCGGCATAGATGGCCAGCATCATGGAGGCACCGATATAGCTTGTCATCGAAACGCCCAGCTTGCGCGCCTTGGACAAAACCTCTTTTACGCTGAGGTGCGCCTCAAAGAATTGCAGCTGGTCATAGGGCAGACGCAGCCCGCGCAGATGGCAGGCCTTGGGGTCTTTTTGGACGTTGCTGCGCTTGCTGGCACCGTAAAATTTGCGAAAGCTGTCCTGCTCGCGCTCCCCTGCCGAGGCACTGTTGGGGGTGGCGGCCCCCAGCATTTCCTGCGGATGGCACAGCGAAAGGTAGTTGTGTACGATGGATTTTAAGAACAAAAAGCCGCCGTTGCCGTCCGTCAGGGCGTGGAACATTTCCAGATTGATGCGGTTGTTGAAATAGGTCACACGATACAAAAGACGGTTGCGGCGCTCCGGTACATACAGCGGTGCGCAGGGGGCCTTGTCCTCCTCGTGTACGGTGGGCAGAAGATCGGTGGATTCAAAATAATGCCAGAATAAACCGCGGTGCAGCGTTACCTGAAACTGCGGCCACTCGCGTGCGGTGCTGCGCAGCGCTTCGTTGAGAAGCTCAGGCTGCACGGGGTCCTGCAAGGTGCAGGAAATTCGGATGACACGCGGGTCGCGGCGGCTGGCCGTGGCCAAAAATACCTTGGCAACATTATCGACTTTATACCAACTCTGGGACATGAAGAATTATCTCCTTGCAGCGTAAAAATAGCTCACATCAGGCGCTGTACAAAGCGCCCGGCGGCCTCCATGGCCTCGGCGGCGCGGTGAATCGGCATCTGCTGGAAAACGTGCCAGCATTCCTCGTATACCTCCAGCGCGGCGTAACCGCCGGATTTTTGCAGTGCGTCCGCCAGACGCTCGCTGTCGGAACGCAAAATCTCGTTGGTGCCAACCTGAATCAGCGTCGGCGGCAAACCGCGCAAGTCGGCAAACAGCGGGCTGTAACAGGGCCGGCTCCAATCGGCGTCCGGCCCGGTGTAGGCGGCGCGCACGGCGGCAATGTACTCCATCGTGAGCATGGGGTCCAGCGTGCGGCAGGTGCGGTAGCTTTTGCCGCTGGCGGTCATATCCGTCCAGGGGCTGAACAGCACCAGCCCGCGCGGCTGGGTGCGGCCCTGCTCTTTCAATTTCAGGCAAAGTTCCAGTGCAAGGTTTCCCCCGGCGGAATCGCCCGCCACAATGATATCCCGCGCACCGTAGCCCATATACATCAGATAGTCCCACGCGGTCAGCGCGTCCTCAATCTGGGCGGGGTACGGGTTATCGGGGGCCAGGCGGTATTCAAACGAAAGCACGTCATATCCGGTGCACAGTGCCAGCTTGCTGGCCAAAATGCGGGCATATCCCAGCTGACCGCAGGTGTAGCCGCCGCCGTGGCAGTACAAAACGGCGTGGCGGCGGTCGTGCCCGTGCTCCAGGCAGACCCATTCGGCGGGCAGACCGTGGATATTCAGTGCGTCATTGCGTATGCCTAGGGAGGGGGTCACCAGACGGGCAAAAAGCTCCTGTGCGTTGCGCTGACGCTCCAGATCTTCCGGCGTGGTGGAGGTGTGGTCGGTCGCGCTGTGCACCGCCTTGATGGCGCGCATCATGGGGCCGAGATCCTCGGCATTGGTGTCCCGCTGGGGAATCAATGTTTTGATAACGGTTTCCAGCCGCTGTGCCAAATCGGACTGTTTTCTTCTTGCCATAAGGGACTCCTTTGAACGGTGTGTAGAACGTTATTTGTATTATAGCGTTTTTGTAGGCGTTTGTCTATGCAAATGTGCCGCCGACACAGCAAAAAAGTGTCGTTTGTGCACAAAGAAACCGCATAATATTCAGCATAAAACCGCTTGCTGAAACGGAAAATTGTCCGTATAATAGATACAGAATGTAAAATTTTGGGGTTCCCTGCCCGGACAGGATGTTTGTGTTGGATTTTTCATCGGTACAATTTATTTTTGTGTTCCTGCCGCTGACGCTTTTGGTGTATTATCTGATGCCAAGGGTCTGCCGCAACGGTGTGCTGGCGGTGTTCAGCCTGCTGTTTTTTGCACTGGCGGGCTACCGCAGTGCCGCCGTGGTGCTGGGGGCGGCGTTCATCAACTGGCTGGGCGGGCTGCTTTTGGGGTATGCCGAGCACAAAAAACCTCTGCTGGCGCTGCTTGTGGGCTGTAACATTGCGCTGCTGGCGGGGCTGAAGTACGCATCCCTGCTGGTGGAAACACTTGACGATGTGTTGGGCTTGACGCTTCCGCCTGTTTCCGCCGTGCTGCCTGTGGGCATCAGCTTTTATCTGTTTACGGCCATCGGCTACTGTGTCGATATTGCCGAGGGGAAGGCCAAGCCGATAAAAAGCCCCGCGCGGTTTTTTGTGTTTCTGGCGTTCTTCGGCCATGCGCTTTCGGGGCCGATCGTGCGGTGGGAACAGCAGTCCGCCCAACTTCCCTGCTGCAGTGAGGGCCGCCGCGTGGATGTTGACCGCTTTTGCGGCGGCATCAAGCGGTTTGTGCTGGGGCTTTCCAAAAAGGTATTGCTGGCGGACCAGCTGGCCTTGATTTGTGCCAAGGTGACCTCGGTTTCGGCCGCGACGCTGCCCGCCCCGATTCTGCTGCTGGGCTACACAGCGTACATGCTGCAGCTTTACTATGAGTTCTCCGGCTACGCCGACATGGCGGTGGGGCTGGGACACTTTTTCGGCATTACCCTGCCGGAGAGCTTTGACGACCCCTACTGTGCATGCTCGGTGACCGACTTTTGGCACAAATGGAACATGACCCTGTCCGATTGGTTTCGGGATTATGTGTATATCCCGCTGGGCGGCAGCCGCAAGGGCGAAGGGCGCGCCTGCCTGAACCTGCTGGTGGTCTTTGCGCTGACGGGCTTTTGGCACGGCGCGGCGTGGAAATATCTGGCGTTCGGCGCGATGCACGGCGTTATTTTGTGCGCGGAGCGCCTGGGGCTGCGGCAGTTGGTGCAAAAACTGCCGGGTGCGCTGCAGCATCTTTACACGCTGGCCCTTTTGTGGCTGACCTTTTTACTGTATGGTGCGCCCGGTATGCGGGAGGCGCTGGCCGCGCTGCGCGGGGTGCTGACCTGGCAAAAGGGTGCGCCCGGCTATGCGTGGCAGGCCTTTGCCGATACCAAGCTGCTGATGATTTTTGTGTCGGCACTGTTGTTGTGCGGTCCGCTGCCCAGTCTTTTGCCCCGCCGCAAAAAAGCGGTGAGGGATCAAAGCGTACCGTCAATACCCAGCATGGCGGTTTTGCTGGTGCTGCTGTTCCTTTGCATTATGCGGGTGTCGGTGGGCACCTACAACGAGTTTTTGTATATCCGCTTCTAAGAGGTCATGTTATGAAAAAACTGTGTATAGCGGCTAAATATTTATTTGTGGCGGTGTTTTGCGGTGTGATCGGGCTGTCGTTTTTGGTTTACAACCTTTTCTCAACGCGCTTTTCCACCGACAAGCATGAAAACCGCCTGCGCACCCAACTGCCGCAAACTCTGCAATCCGACCCGCGTCGGCTGCCCCAAACGCTGAACCTGTTTATGGTGGACAACGCGCCGTTTCGTTTTCAGCTGACGTGGGTCAATGCACAGCTGGACTATATGTTGTTCGGCACAAGCCAGAGCCAAAAGGTGCTGCCCGGCAAGGACGGATGGTTCTTTTACAAAGAAAACGAGCCGGAGGCACGTCCTCTGGCGCGGTATCAGGGCAGACCCGATACGCTGGACAGCCTTGCCGCGCTGGCGCAGAGCAGCGCCAAATTGCAGGTCATCCACGACCGTCTTGCGGAGGCGGGCTGTACCTTGGTGTTGGACATGACCCCCGACAAGGCGCGCATCTACCGTGAATATCTGCCGGCAGGCTACCCCATTGTGAGCGAGGAAAACCGAACCGACTGCCTGGCGGCGTACTTGAAATCACACACCACGGTGCCCATAAACTGGCGCTGTTCCCTGCTGCGCAGCCAGGCACGGCTGTATCCCGACCGGCTGCTGTACTATAAAGCGGACGGCCACTGGAACGCGCTGGGCGCACTTTTGAGCCTGGACGGTATTTTGGAGGAGCTGAATCTGCCCACCCGCCTGCCCACGGAGTATCAGCTGACGCCTGTCGGTACCCTTACCGGGGATATGGCCTACGCGACCTCACTGTACGACAGTGTGCCGGACGAAACCTGTTGGCAAATTTCGGAGTATGAGACGATGTTCCCTGCCGACAGCCGTACAGTGCGGGTATTCGGTGACAGCTTTGGTGAGGAGTATATGCCCTTTTTGCAGTGCCGCTTTGCGCAGGCGCGATGGGAACGGCTGGAAAATTTTGACGCCTCCCTTTTGGACGACCCGGACTGCCAGATTTTGATTTTGGAATGTAATGAGAGAAATCTTGACAAATTGCTGGACATTGTAGAAAACTTTTAAGGCGATATTGGTTTCTTATCCTGACGCATACGCTGCGGCGTATGCGTCTTTCTTTTGGGTGCAAAAAGCCCCCTGCGGGGCAAACCGCAGGGGGCAGATGAAAACGGAGAAAACAGGTGCGAAAATCAGCGCTGGATACGGCCGGAACCGTCGCCGCCGGCCAGCTTCTCGACCTCGGAAACGGTGACCATGTTGTAGTCGCCCTCGATGGAGTGCTTCAGAGCAGAAGCAGCAACGGCGAACTCGACAGCCTGCTGCGTGGTCTTGCCGCTCAGCAGGGCGTAGATCAGGCCGCCGCCGAAGCTGTCACCGCCGCCGACGCGGTCGATGATGTGCAGGTCGTACTTCTTGCTGAAGGCATACTCGCCGGAAGCAACGTCGTACAGCATGGCGCTCCAGCCGTTGTCGAAGGCAGAGTGGCTCTCACGCAGGGTGATGGCAACCTTCTCGAAGCCGAACTTGTCAGCCAGCTGCTTGGCAACGCTCTTGTAGCCCTCGCGGTTGATCTCACCGGCGTAGATGTCGGTAGCCTCAGCCTCGATGCCAAAGACGTCCTTAGCATCCTCCTCGTTGGAGATGCAGACGTCAACGTACTGGCACAGGTCGGTCATGGCAGCGCGGGCCTGCTCACGGGTCCACAGCTTGCCGCGGTAGTTCAGATCGCAGCTGATCTTGACGCCGTGCGCCTTGGCAGCCTTGCAGGCCTCGCGGCAGATCTCAACAACATTCTCGCCCAGGGCCGGAGTGATGCCGGTGAAGTGGAACCAGTCCACGCCCTCGAAGATATCATCCCAATCGAAGTCAGCGGTGGTGGCCAGCTGGATAGCGGAGTTGGCACGGTCGTAGATGCAGACAGAACCACGCTGAGAAGCGCCCTTCTCGTTGAAGTAGATGCCGACACGGTCACCGCCGCGGGTAATCTTGCTGGTGTCGACGCCGTAGCGGCGCAGGCTGTTGACAGCGGACTGGCCGATGGCGTGGCTGGGCAGCTTGGTTACGAAAACGGCATCAGCGCCATAGTTAGCCAGAGAAACGGCCACGTTGGCTTCGCCGCCGCCGAAGGTGAACTCCAGGTTGTTGGCCTGGACAAAGCGCTCGTAGTTGAACGGCTGCAGACGGATCATCAATTCGCCAAAAGTAACGACTTTCATGGTGAACTCCTTTAATATTAGTTTTTATCTGTGTACGGGGCGTGTGCCCCATTTCGGATACAAAATTACTTATTTCTGAACCAGATGCAGGGCAAAGCCGGCGATCTCGTCAGCAAAGTAGATGGCAACAGTCTTGCCGTCCTTGACGTTCTTGCTGTCCATATCGAACTTGACACCGCGCTGGCTCAGGTGGTAGATGGCGCGGTCGACGTTGTTGGTCAGGATAGCAATGTGGCCGTGGGTGCCGCGGCCGGGCTTCTTCATGATCTCGAATTCCTTCTTGCCCACGAAGATGCTGGAGTTGCCGGGCTTGACAGCCATGCTCAGCAGAGCGCCGATAGCCTCAGCGGTCTTGGCAGCCTCGGCCTCGTCGGCGCAGTTGATGCCGATGTGGCCCAGTTCCAGGCCCAGCATGACGTCAACGGCCTCACGGCTCATGGCAGTGATCTCGTCCCAGGCACCGGCCTTGATCTTGTCGCCCTTGCACATCCAGGTGCCGCCGACAGCGATGATCTGGTTGTAGCCGAGGTAGTTGTTGACGTTCTTGGCGTTGACGCCGCCGGTGCACATCCACTTGCAGGTCTTGAGAGCTGCGCCGATGTTCTTCAGCTTGTCCACGCCGCCGTTGGCCTCTGCGGGGAAGAACTTGACGACCTCGCAGCCCATATTCATGGCCTGCTGCATCTCGCCGGAGGTGGCGGTGCCGGGCATCATGATGCCGCCCTTGTCGATGACATGCTTGCAGACCTCAGGGTCAAAGCCGGGGGCAACGATGAAAGAGGCACCGGCGGCCATGGCGCGGTCAGCCTGGTCAACGGTCAGGACCGTGCCGGCACCCAGCAGCATATCGGGCAGCTCGTCGTGGATCTTCTTGATGCACTCCTCGGCGCAGGCAGTACGGAAAGTGACTTCCGCAGCAGGCAGGCCGCCGTCCATCAGGGCCTTGCACAGGGGCAGGGCCTCGTCCACGCTGTTAAAGGCAATGACCGGGATGATGCCGATCTCATACACACGCTGCAAAACAGAATTCATAGCAATTCTCCTTTACTCTATGTGCACCGCGATCTGCGGCGCAATTCTTTAGTTTTATTATACGCATCGCCGGGAAAAACGTCAATCGGTCAATTTTGACAAGGAACAACCGACATTTTTTGTCACAGATGCTTGAAATTCCGCAATTCGGCATATGGGTTGCAAAAACAGAAAAACTTTGCTATAATTATTCCACTATGCGGAACGCAATTCCGAAAAAAGCAAGTTCCGCAAATTATGAACAAATTGTTAATTTTTGAGGAGGGCTCACCCATGGCGGAGAAATCGGGCGTACAAAGTGTTGAGCGTATCTTTCAGCTGATAGAAAGTCTGGCGGCACACCCTGCGGGGGCAGGGCTGCAGCGTCTGGCACAGGATACCGACCTCGCCAAAAGCACGGTGCACCGTCTGCTGGCCAGCCTGGTTTCGCTCGGCTACGCCGCCCAGGACGAAAACGGCCGCTACCGCCTGACCTTGAAGATGTTCGAGCTTTCCAGCGGCATTGTCAACAGTATGGACATTATGGACGTGGCCAAGGTGCATCTGGAGCGTTTGGCACAGCGCACGGGCGAGGCGGTGCATCTGGTCATACGCGACGGGCAGGACATTGTATACATATATAAGACGGAAAGTGGCCCGATGCGGATGTCCAGCCGCGTGGGACTGCGCAGCCCACTGTACTGCACAGGCGTGGGCAAGGCCATTTTGGCCACCCTGCCCGCCGATGAAGTGACGAACATCTGGCAGCACACCACCCCGCAAAAGCTGACGGCGCACACTATCGTGGAATTTGACGCCCTGCAAGCCCAACTGGCCGAGGTGCGCACCAACGGCTATGCCATTGACGATGAGGAAAACGAGTTGGGGGTGCGCTGTGTCGCGGTGGCGATCCCAGGCGTCGGCGGACGCGCGGACAGCGCGTTTTCCATCAGCGGTCTGGCACCGTATATGACGCCGGAGCGTATCCGCCGCATTGCCACGCTGGCGCAGGATGCCCGCACCGATATTATGGCCGATTTGGGTTTGGCCAAACGAATTTGACAGGATAACCAAGTACAGGCACACGCTTTTGGGCAGTGTGCCTGTTTTTTGCAGGGATTGTCAACCTTTAGTGAGAAAATCGGTTGACATATGGCGCGGCGGCGCGGTATACTGCCCACAATGCGGCAAGAAAAGGGGGCGGCAGTTTGGTTAAGCAGCAGGTTCTGGCGGCACTGGACGCCGCCAGAGGAAGGTATATATCGGGGCAGGAGTTGGCACAGCAGCTGGGCGTAAGCCGCACGGCTGTCTGGAAGGCTGTCACGGCCTTGCGCGCCGACGGAACCCCCATCGAGGCGGTGACCAATCGGGGTTATATCCTGCACAAGGACACCGACCTGCTGGACGCCGACGCAGTCTGCGCCTTGCTGAAGGGTGATGCTGCCGGTCTGCAGGTCGAGGTCGTGCAGCGGCTGCCCGGCACCAATGCTGCCCTGCGCCGCCGGGCGGCCGATGGTGAACCCGAGGGGCTGGTGCTGATTGCACAGGCGCAATCCGCCGGACGCGGGCGGCAGGGGCGCAGCTTCTACTCGCCGCCGGGCGGGCTGTACATGAGCCTGCTTTTGCGCCCCGAAATGGCAGCGCGGCAGGCCGTGCAAATTACCGCCATGGCGGCCGTAGCGGCGGCGCGGGCTATCCGGACGGTGTGCGGCGTGCAGGTACAGGTCAAATGGGTCAACGACCTGCTGTACGGCGGCAAAAAGGTCTGCGGTATTCTGACCGAGGCGTCACTGGATCTGGAATCCGGTATGCTGGACTATGCCGTGCTGGGGCTGGGTCTCAACGTGGTGACCCCGCCGGGCGGCTGGCCGCAGGAACTGGCCGCAGTAGCAGGCGCGCTGTATGAAACGATCCCGCCGGGAGGAACCCGCGCGGCGTTGGCGGCGGCGGTGCTGAACGAGTTCTGGACAATGTACACGGCTCGCGGCCACGGCAGCTTTTTAAAGGAATATCGGCAGTTGCAAATTCTGCCGGGAAAGCAGATCGAGGTCATGCGTCCGGGCTGCGAGCCGCGCTCGGCATTGGCGCTGGGCGTGGACGATGAGTGCCGCCTGTGTGTACGCTTTGAGGGAGAAACTGCGGTAACTGCACTTTCGTCGGGCGAAGCCCGCGTGCGGGAAACCGGGTAAAATAAATAGAGGAGTTTTGAAACAAACATGGAAAATTCGGCAAATCGTGTCCGCAAGATGGTTCTCTGCGCGTTGTTCACCGCTGTGACGGTGGTATGCAGCCAGCTGGCTGTGCCTACCCCGTGGGGTGTGCCCGTCAACCTGGCGCTGTTCGGCGTGTATATGGCCGGCATGATGCTCGGCCCCATTTGGGGCGCAGCCAGCCAGGTGGTATTCATCCTGCTGGCGGCTGTGGGTGTGCCGGTTCTGGCGGGCTTCAACGGCGGACTTTCGGCTATTCTGGGCAAGACCGGCGGTTATGTTGTGGGCTATGTTCTGGCGGCAGCCATCGCCCCTGCCGTGGCAAACGCCCTGCAGCGCAAGCCCTGGGCTATGGTGCTGGGCATGGTGCTGGGCTGCGCTGCCTGCTACCTGCTGGGTACCATCTGGTTTATGGCGCTGACCGCCACCCCGCTGATGACCGCACTGGGCTGGTGTGTTATCCCCTACCTGCCGGGCGATGTTATCAAAATCGCGCTGGCGGTGCTGCTGACTGTGCAGCTGGACAAACGTCTGCCCAAAGAAGTTTTGGCATAAGAGAAAGGAAGGGCTTCAGGCGTGTGCCGATAAGACAGTAATTTGAGAAAACTACAAAATCGGCATCTGCCAAGCAGGATTGGACAACAAAACAGGCGGCACTCAACTTCGGTTGGGTGTCGCCTGTTTTTACATCTAAGGGTTGAGAATCACCTGTTTTTTGCGCTGAAAAGCAAGGATAGCGAAAAGGGTGAAATAGTTATCGCCTTTGCGCGGTTCTTTTGTGAAACAGCGAAACGCTGCATAGCGGATACCGTTCGCTGGGAAGTGCGTATATTTGCGGTCAAGCAAAATACCCCTCAAAACCGTAAAGTCGATAGATAGGTATTTCGATGCAGAGTATGATTGACACTGTAAGAATCGAAAAATCAGATTTTAGCACAAAATAATATTGCTAAATGGCGATAACTTCCGTCGCGCCTATTGAAAATAGAATGATTGCTGTGTTATGCTGTGTGTACACACGAACGAGTGGGCACGTTTGACGATCTGATCTACAATGACCTGCTGACGTATGCCGTCATCGTTTTGAATGGCGATTCAAAGGCGCATCTCGAAGTGGTCACGGAATATCAGCCTTTAGATCAGGCTCAATTATTATCATGAAGCAGACGATTGGAGAGATACCATATGACGATCAACTGTGTATGGGAGCATAACGGCAGAGACACCTTGCTTTATGCGGTGGATTTTGTAGGTGCATACACCCGCGGAGAAACATTGGAAGCCGCTGTCCGGAAAATGCAAGCAGAAATATGCTCTTATCTCAAATGGTGCGGCAAAAAAGCAGTAACAAGCATGGATATCGCCATCATCGAAGAAAAGGTTTCCGAGCTTGCGATCTGCGACGCGGACTCTGATGTGCTTTTTGAAAGTGAAAAAGCACCGCTGACAGCAGAAGAATATAAAAAGTTAAAGGCGCTTGCGCTGAAATCAGCGCAGGATTTTCTTGCCTTGTATGATTCTGTTCCCGATAAGAATGCAACGGCTGCGCCCGAACGCAAGACCTTTTACGGCAAAGTCCCGCGCTCAGCTGATGAAATGTATGCGCATACGAAAAATGTAAACGAATACTATTTTTCGGAGATTCATGTTGATGCCGACAATGACGGAAGCATCTATGCGTGCCGCAAACGCGGATTTGAGGCGCTGGAAGCAAAGGGAGATTTTCTTGAAAATGTAGTCGTCGCAGGTAGCTATGGAGAAGATTGGTCTCTCCGTAAGGTGCTTCGTCGATTTATTTGGCATGACCGCATTCACGCCAAGGCAATGTATCGAATGGCTACAAAAGTTTTTGGTGTGGAGAGCATTGTAAATCCGTTTTACTTTTTTGATGAAGGAGTTTTAACATAATGGCAAGAACCGAAACGGTTGAATTTACAAATATGTGCATGATCTGTGATGGCAGCCGAGTTGTTGTGATCGACCGGAAAAAACGGGACTGGCCGGGCATCACATTCCCCGGAGGTCATATAGAGCCGGGAGAATCCTTTACGGATGCCGTGATTCGTGAGGTGCTGGAGGAAACTGGACTGCATATCTGTTCTCCCCAGCTCTGCGGTATCAAAGACTGGTGTGAAAATCAGTGCAGGTTCCCGTGGATGAGCTGCTAAAAGCGGAACAGGCATGACCGCAATCATGCCTGTTCCAAGAAATTTGATTTTACTGTCTTACCAGCAGAGAGCTTCGACTCTTCCTTTTTTGTTTGCGTTTCGGACCTTTTGGTGGTATACTGGGTGCAATACGATAAAGGAGCGATACCCTATGAAATGGTTGGCTGTGGATTACGGCGACAGCCGCACCGGCTTGGCCGGCTGCGATGAGAGCGAGACCGTAACCTCCCCTATCACCCCGCAAATTGAGGGAAAAAGTATGAACAAGGTGGCCGCTGCCGTGGTCGAGGCGGCCCGCGCCCGCAGCGCTGCCGGGCTTGTCTGCGGTTTACCCAAGAATATGGACGGCACCGAGGGCAAGCGCGCCGAAAAGAGCCGCCGTTTTGCCCAACGTCTGGCCAACATGGCCGGTATGCCCGTCGTCATGTGGGACGAGCGCCGCACAACGGTGTCCGCCGCAGCCATTCTGGCGGACAACGATACCTTTGGACAAAAGCGCAAGGAAAAGCTGGATTCGGTCTCCGCTGCCGTTATTCTTGAGAGCTTTCTGAATTGGCGCGCCCATCACCCCGACGAGACCGCACCCGAACAGCTTCTGCCCCAACCGCAGGAACAATAAAAAGGAGCAAACTATGCCAAACGAAGAACTGCGTATTCCCCAACATGTCGCCATTATTGTGGACGGCAACCGCCGCTGGGCCCGCCAGCGCCTGATGCCCGCCAGTGTCGGCCACAAGGCCGGCTTTGACCGCTTGCAGGAAATCACCCGCTATGCTGTGGGTGACCGCGGCGTCAAGGTGCTGTCGCTGTATGTGTTCTCTACCGAGAATTTCTCCCGCGATGCCAAGGAAGTCGGCTATCTGATGGATTTGTTTGCCAACAACTTCCGCACCATCGCCGAGGAAATGAACGAGCGCGGCTGTCAGGTGCTGTTCAGCGGCCGACGCGAGGGTCTGCAGCAGCGTGTGCTGGATGCTATGGACTATATGATGGATCTGACGAAGGATAATAAAAAGGGAATCGTCAATTTCTGCCTGAACTACGGCAGCCGCGCCGAACTGACCGATGCCGTGCGGGCTATTGCCGACGAGGTGCAAAAGGGTACACTGACGCCGGAGCAGATCGACGAAAAAACCATCGAGAGCCACCTGTACCGCGACCTGCCCCCCGTGGATCTGATGATCCGCACCAGCGGTGAGGAGCGTCTGTCCAACTTCCTGCTGTGGCAGTGTGCCTACGCCGAATTTTACTTCACGCCGGTATTGTTCCCCGACTTCAATAAGCAGTGCTTTGACAAAGCGCTGGAGGAATACAACCACCGCGACCGCCGTATGGGCGGCAACACCAAAAAGTAAACGCAAACGAGGGCTGCCTGAAAAAATCGGGCAGCCCTCGTTTTGTACATCATCAGCCCACGGCGTTGTTGTCCGTGCTATCGGCGGCCCATTGGGCAGCCAGCTCCTCGGCGGTGGGGCCGGGGTAGGCGGCAATTGTGATATGCTCAATCGTTACATCGCCGCTGTCAAAGGGACGGCAGGTGTCGGAGCCGTCCTCGGATTCAATGGTTTTTACGCTTGCCAGCTTGTCCACAACGCTCAGCCCTTCATACACCTGGCCGAATACCGTGTCGGTATTGTCAAGATACGGCAGGCCGCCTGCGGCGGCGTAGGCGTCGATTTGTTCCTGCGTATATCCGTTTTGGGCAAGCTCCTGCTGCTGCGCGGAGTCTACACTGTCGGGCAGTGCCTGCACAAAATAGAACTGGCTGTTGCCTCCGGTTTTTTCGCCGCCTGTGGCAATGGCTGCGCACAGCGCGCCGGCGTAGTGCTTTAAGGCGGGGTCGATCTCTGCCGGGTAGGGATTGTTGCTCCAAATCGTAGAGCCGCCTGTGCCTGTGCCGGTGGCGTCGCCTCCCTGCACGGCAAAGCCGTATTGGGTGCGCCAAAAAACCGTGTCGTCATAGTAGCCGAGGCGCGCCAGCCCTGCAAAGTTGTACACAGCCATGGGCGCGGCGTCGGGGTACAGCACAGCGCGAATTTCGCCCTGGGTGGTCGTGAAGATGGCGATGGTATCCCCTTCTGCGGGGGACGCAAACTGGCGCTCGGTACTGGTGACGGCCGTGCGCTTGGGTGTGCCGATGCTGCCGCCGCAGGCACACAGCGTCAGCAACAGTATGGCAGATACCAGGCAGAGAAATTTTTTCATGATGGACCTCCGCATATGAGCAGCCCATATAGTTCGCTCCGACGCCAAAACATAGCCTGTGCGGCCGATACGAAGCATACAAAGCTGCTGAAAAGTCTAAGTTCTTCTATTATATCACAGAATCTTTGTGTTGAACACCCTTGACGTTTCAGAAAAAAAACGGTAAACTATAAGCAAGAAATTCAACCGACCATAGGAGGTCACTTATGTCTGATGAACTGAGCCCGGAAATGCTGGAAGAAGCTACCCCCGATTTGCTGACCTTGGAAGATGAGGACGGCAAGGAAGTTACCTTTGAGGTGATCGACGCTACCGAAGTAAACGGCACCCGCTATCTGGCTGTGATTCCTTACCAGGAGGATCCTGAAAGCCTGCAGGAGGAAGCCGAGCTGATCCTGATGCGCATCGGTACCGATGATCAGGGCGAGTATATGGATATCGTGGACGACGACGAAGAGCTGATTACCGTCGGCAAAGTTTTCGAAGAACGTCTGCGCGCCATGTATGACATCGACGATTCCGAATTGGACTGATTCTAAGGTGTAATTCCCCCTGCGCAGTTCGATTTGTTGCGGCCTTTATAGAATCCTACTAATCAAATTTTGGGAGCCCGCGTCAGATGCGGGATTGCAGACCTCCCGCCCAAGGCGGAAGAAGGGAGCATGAATGCCTTTGCAGGGCACCCACCTGCCAATACCGGTAGGTTTTGATTGGTTGCAGACGGCTGTGCGGGGGTTTTTCAGAAATTATGTCCGGGCGGGTATTCCCTGTCCGGATTTTTTGCATATATTTTTTGACGGAGAGAATTATGGCGGCAAAAATCAAGACGGGCGATAAGCTGCCCATGTTTTTATATGACACGCCGTATCGGGCACAAAACCGCTTTCGGGATCTGTTGGCGGCGCAGGCGCCGTTGGTGTTGGTGTTTATGGCCAACTTTGGCAACCCTGTGACCCGAACCTTTGCGAGCCGTTATGCCGAAACCTTTGACAAGCTGTACAGCGGCGGCTTTGCGATGGTGGTGCGCTCCCGCGCGGATAAGCTGGCCGGCAGTCTGGCGCAGGATGCCCTGCCCTTTCCGCTGATGTGCGATGCCGACGGCGTTCTATATGAACTTCTGGACATTCCCACACGCAGCAGTGCGTGGATGGCCTATTCGCTGGAGGCATTGCAAATTTTCCGGCAGGCCAAAAAGCAGGGGTACCACACCGCCAAGGGCAAGGAGCAGCAGATGCCTTTGACGCTGATATTGGACAAAAACGGCAAGGTGTTATTTTGCCACTACGGTACCAGCATGACCGATGTGCCGCGCGACTGCGAGGCAATGCAGAACCTGCTGGATGAGCTGGAATTGATTCCGGACAGCTTTGAAAAGGCTGTGTTGGCTGTGCAAAAATGATAAACTACAAAGAAAAAAGAGCCGCGTTGCGGCTCTTTTTTTATGCCTTGTATAAAGCATGGACGGCGGCACGGACGGCATCTTCGTCCGTTTGCTGAATGTGCCATTCGTCCAGGCCGGGCAGCCCCATGGGAACATCAGCCCGCCGAAACCGCATGCCGCTTTCCAGCAATGCTTTGCCGCTCATGTGGAAGGCGGCTGCACGGGGAAGCTCCTGCCGCAGACGGGTGATGACGGCGGCGTTGACCCCCGCTCCAATCAAAACCTCCGGGCCGCCCTCGGCATCGCGCAGATGCAAAAGCTGTTGTAAAACCGCAGTCCCCTCTGTGCATACTGCGGCGCTGCCGCTGGTCAGTACGGTATCAAAGCCCAATGCGGCAGCGCGGCGGTAGGCGGACAGAGGGTCGCGCGAAACATCTATGCAGCGGTGCAGCGTGCGCGGTAAATTGCCACATACGTCTATCATGGGCTGCAAGGCCGAGACATCCAACTCGCCGTCGGACGTAAGCGCACCGATGACAAACCCGTCGGCACCGCATTGCCGCAAGGTTTTGATTTGTGCACACATCAGCGCAATTTCATCGGGGGTGTAGAGAAAATCCCCTGCGCGCGGCCGCATCAGACAGCGAACGGGAATATCCCAGCGGCGCTTGATTTCTACAAGCAATTCCGCATACGGGCTCAGCCCGCCAAGCGCCAGCGCGCTGCAAAACTCCAGACGGTCTGCTCCGCCCTGCACGGCGGCCTGTGCCGAGGCCAGGCTGTCAACGCATACTTCCAATACCTTTGCCATAGTGTCCACGTCCTTCCTGCTTAGTAATTATCTATTGTAGCACAGGCAGACGCAATGGGCAAGTAATCAGGCGGCGCGGCCGCCGCGCACCACCCGCAGAGGCACCGAAACGGGTCGCTGTACGGTGTGAGCATCGGTGACTTGTGTTTCGGGCAAAAGCAGGATGCCGCAGACGGTGTTCAGCGCATATACGCAGCCGGCCCCAATGACGACAGCTGCCACAAAAGAGATCGTGCCTTCAATAGCGCCGGAAATCAGCATCACTAAAACCAGAGCAGCCGCGCAACCCACTACTTTGCAAAGCTCTTTTTTGATTTTGCCGGTGTTCATAATTGCTCCTCCTTAAAAATAGAAACCATACCGCAAATACGGTTTCTTATAAGATACATTTTGATTCCGCAGTTGTTGTAAATTTATAGTACAACAACCAACAGTTGTTGTCAATAGGAATTTACAACTTATTTTTGATTTATTTTCGAGAATCCCCTTTACAAAAACTACAAGTGGTTGTATAATGATGACAAATAGAAGTGTCGCAGTCGATGGCTGCTTACCACATAAAAGGAGTTATTGGTATGTTTGCAGAACGCTTGAAGCAGGCTCGCAAGTCCAAACGGTACAGCCAGGCAGAGATTTCACAACTTTTGGGTGTGACGCAGCAGGCTGTCGGCAAATGGGAAACCGGCCGTTCCACCCCGGATCCCCAGACGATCGCGCGTTTGGCTGAAATTCTGGGCACCACAGCCGATGTGCTGCTGGGGCTGCAGCAGGATGCCGAAAACTCCCCTGTCGTAGGCCGCAACGCCTTCAGCCGCTATACACAGTGCGAGATACCTGTTATCGGCACGGTTCGCGCAGGCTACGGTGCCTTGGCGTTTGAGGAGGATTACGGCAAGGAGTATGCCAGCGTGAAGGATCCCAGCAACTACTTTTATCTGGTAGTCAAGGGTGACAGTATGGAACCGCGTATCTCGGACGGGGACCTGGCCCTGGTACACCGCCAAAACACGCTGGACAACGGCGACCTGGGCGTTCTGGTGTACGGCCTGGACGGTGAGGGAACGCTGAAGAAATATATCCAGCGCGGCAACGCCGTGGTTCTGCAGCCCTTTAATCCCAACTATGAGGAACTGGTTATTAAAGGGGAGGAACTTGACCACCTGTATATCGCCGGCAAGGTGGTGGAAACCAAGGCTAAGTGGTAAGTGAGCCTGTAATTTCCTTACAATCTTATTCTAGCACGCGAAAAGTCCTATAATTTGGACTTACAACAGAAAACACAAACAAAAAATGCTGCCCGCGGCAAGCCGAGAAATCCGGCGTTTGCGGCGGGCTGTATTTTTTATACCCTTTTTTAGGAGCATACCCTATGAATCTGGAAGAAAAACTGGAAATTCTTGCCGACAGCGCCAAATATGACGTGGCCTGCACGTCCAGCGGTGTGGACAGAGCCGGGCAGCATGGCAAGCTGGGCAGCTGCAGGGCGGCCGGGATCTGCCACGCCTTTACGCCGGACGGAAGGTGTGTCTCCCTTTTGAAGGTACTGTACTCTAACGCATGCTGCTACGATTGCAGCTACTGCGTCAACCGCCGCAGCAACGATCGTCCGCGGGCGACCTTTACCCCCAAGGAACTGGCTGACTTGACTATTGGGTTTTATAAGCGCAATTATATTGAGGGGCTGTTTTTGTCCAGCGCGGTAATCAAATCCCCCGACCACACCATGGAACTGATGATCGAAGCGCTGCGTATTTTGCGCAACGAATACCGTTTTAACGGCTATATCCATGCCAAGACGATACCGGGAGCCGACCCCCTGCTGGTGCAGCAGTTGGGATTTTTGGCAGACAGACTGTCGGTCAATATTGAACTGCCGAGCGAAGTCAGCCTGAATCGGCTGGCGCCTGACAAAAAGAAAACCTCCATTTTGCGGCCTATGAAGCAAATCGCCGTGCAAAATGTGCAGAGTAAACAGGAAATGACGGTGTATCGCCATGCCCCGGCTTTTGCGCCGGCAGGACAAAGCACCCAGATGATTATCGGTGCTACGCCGGAAAATGACCTGCATATTATGGATCTGACCGAGGCACTTTACAAAAAATACTCGCTGAAACGCGTGTTTTATTCGGCCTATCTGCCTGTGGTCGAGGACAGCCGCCTGCCTGCCCTGCAGACCAAACCGCCGCTTTTGCGCGAACATCGGCTGTACCAGGCGGACTGGCTGCTGCGGTATTATCATTTTTCCGCGCGGGAGCTGTTGACGGAGGAAGAACCGAACTTTGACCCGTATCTTGACCCCAAATGTACCTGGGCGCTGCGCCACCCGGCTTTTTTCCCCGTGGAAGTCAATACGGCCGAGCGCGCGGCGCTGCTGCGTGTGCCGGGCATAGGCCCCAAGAGCGCCGACCGTATCCTGCAGGCGCGGCGTGTGCAGCACCTGGGAATGTCGGAGTTGAAGCGCATCGGCGTGGTCCTGAAGCGCGCTCAGTATTTTATTACCTGCAGCGGACGCGCACCATCTCACGGCACGCGGGCGGAAATTGCGGCGGCGTTGCTGGATCCCAAGGCGTTTTCGGTGGGGGTGCAGCAGATGAGCCTGGATGATTTTGTGACAAAGCCCCTGCCTTTTGCCGCCCCGGAACTGCACATGCTGACGGACAACGGTATGGCGGCGGGTAAGGCGGCCCGTCTGCTGAAGGAGGAGGCTCTGCAATGCGTTACCGGGCGGATGTAAGGGACATTATCTATCGCTACGACGGCAGTTTTGCCGGCTTTTTGTGCTGCGTGTTTGAAAGCTATACCCGAAAAGAAATCCCGTCGGAAATTGTAACACCGGAAACAGAGCAACCTATGCTGTTTGAGATGCGCAATATCTCCACCGAAAAGGAAAAAGCCCGACGCGTAGCGGTCGGGCTGAAACGGTTGGGTGCATCGGTCGAGGATCGCGTAAGAGTGGGCTTTTTGTCGTGCGCAGAGGAAAAGGATTTGGTTTTGCTGCGGTTTATCCGCCTGTGCTTTGCGCAGGGTGGACAGACGGCACAGATGCTGGGACATACGCAGGTGGCGGACGCCTTTGCGCTGGAACGCACGGTAAACAATGAAATTTGCCGTATGATCGAGCTTTTGCGCTTTGAGGAAAAGGATGGTATGCTGGGTGCGCAAATCCACCCGCAAAACCGTGTGCTGCCCATGCTGCAAGCCCACTTTTGCAGCCGCCTGCCCGATGAGGATTTCCTGATTTACGATGCCACCCACAAGGAGGCTTTGTTTCGGCAGAACGGCCAGGTGCAATACATGCGCATGGAGCGTTATGAGCACGCCGAAGGGGCTGACGAGTTGGCGTGGCAGGGATTGTGGAAACGCTTTTTTAAGGCGTTGACCATTGAAGAACGCCGCAACGAAAAACTGCAGACGCAGCATGTCCCCCTGCGCTATCGGCAGGATATGCCGGAAATGCGAAAAGATATTTTACAGCCGTAAAAAGGCGGCTTAATCGTAGTCATATTCCGGATTTTCGGCCTGATATTCGCCCAAAAAGCGCAAAAGGCGCTCGACGTCGGCGTAGGAAATGCGCCCTGTGTCGGCCAACACCCGCACCATGGCACGCAGATCGCCGCCATACAGCGTTTGCAGATGCTGCTGGCTGACGGCGGCACAGTAGGTGGTGTGGCGCACAAGCGGGAAATAGACGTTTTTGCTTTTTTCTTTTTCGCTGCGGACAAAGGACTTTTTTTCCAGCCGCAGCAGAAAATTCAACAGGGTCGAATCTGCCCAGCGGCATTCTGCCGGAAGATGGGTCGCGATATCGCGCCGTGTGGCGGGCGCGCGGCACGCCCACAGCGCTGCCATGACCTGTTCCTCACTGTGTGATAGAGTCTGCATAGGAATCTCCTTTTTTACAGATGTAAAAGATGCTGTAATTATATTTTACATCTGTGGGAGATAAAATGCAAGAGTCTTGTGCTGCAAAATTTTTAGGTGATTTTCCGCCACGGAAAGACACTTTGTTTTACAAATGTAAAATAAAGTGTGCGCAATAAACGGACATTTAGCTATTCTGCAAAAACAAACCGCTGCTGCGAGCATGTTTTCGGAATGTTGCCAACTTGCTATGTTCCGTTTCCCTCACTATACTATATACATAGACGCAACGATGCGCGATGGGCAGCATCCGAGGGTGCTGCCCGTTTTATATTAGGGAGGAATGGAAAATGGCCAGAGTATATAATTTCAGTGCAGGGCCTTCGATGCTGCCGGAGAGTGTTTTGAAAACCGCACAGGCGGAGCTGTTGGATTACCGCGGTTCCGGCATGAGCGTTATGGAGATGAGCCACCGCAGCAAGTGGTTTGAGAAAATTCTGGAAAACACCGAGGCCTCCATGCGGCGGGTATTGAATATCCCTGACAATTATAAAGTGGGCTTTTTCCAGGGCGGTGCGACCCAGCAGTTTGCCATGGTGCCGCTGAACTTTATGACCACCGGTACGGCAGATTACCTTGTGACCGGCAATTTCAGCAAAAAGGCAGCCGAGGAGGCCGCTAAGTTCGGCACGGCCCGCATTGCCGCCAGCAGCAAGGATAAGAATTTTACCTATATCCCCGATGTGAACGCCATTGACTACGACCCGAATGCCAGCTATATCCATATCTGCCAGAACAACACCATTTTCGGCACCAAATATAAGGAAGTGCCGCAGGTGGAGGGCGTGCCGCTGGTGGCGGATATGAGCTCGATGATCTGCTCTGAGCCGGTGGATGTCAGCAAATACGGCGTCATCTACTTCGGCGTACAGAAAAACATTGCCCCCGCCGGTATGGCGGTCGCCATCGTACGCGAGGACCTGCTGGGCAAGGCTGCCAAAGGAATGGAGCCTGCGCAGATTCCGACAATGATGAACTACACCACCCTGCTGAACGCCGACAGCATGTACAATACCCCGCCCTGCTGGTGCATTTATATGACGGGTCTTGTCATGCAGTATCTGGAAAAGGAAATCGGCGGTCTTGCCGAGATGAAGAAAATCAACGAGGCGAAGGCGAATGTGCTGTACGAGTATCTGGACGGGCAGGATTTCTACAAAAATCCCGTGCAGAAGGAATACCGCAGCCTGATGAACGTCACCTTTACCAGCCCCGACGCCGACACCGACAAGGCATTCTGCGCCGCGGCGACCGAGGCAGGCTTCGTGAACCTGAAGGGACATCGCCTGGTGGGCGGTATGCGTGCGTCCATCTACAACGCCATGCCGCCGGAGGGCGTTGCCAAGCTGGTCGATTTTATGGAGAAGTTCCGCAAGGAGCATGAATAAGAGAGGGTATATTCTATGTATACGATCAAAACGCTGAACGCGATCTCCCCTGCGGGGCTGAGCAAGCTGCCCGCCAACCAGTTTGAGGTCAACAATGATTCCGATGCACTGGACGGCATTTTGGTGCGCAGTGCCGACATGCACGATATGCCCCTGCCGGACAGCCTTCTGGCGATCGCCCGCGCGGGTGCGGGTACCAACAATATCCCCGTAGATGCCTGCACAGCGGCGGGTATTGTGGTGTTCAACACGCCCGGTGCCAACGCAAACGCCGTGGCAGAGCTGGTCGTCGGTGCATTGGTGGCGGGCAGCCGCAACATGGTGGACGCCGTGAACTGGGCGCAGACCCTGAAAGGGCGCGACACCATCGCCAAAGATGTGGAAAAAGGCAAAAAGCAGTTTGTCGGGCCGGAACTGCGCGGTAAGACGCTGGGCGTTATTGGTCTGGGAGCCATCGGCGCCCGCGTGGCCAACGCCGCTGTGGCGCTGGGCATGGAGGTGCTGGGTTACGACCCGTACATTTCTATTGATGCGGCATGGAGCCTTTCGCGCAGTGTGCAGCACTGCGTCACCCTGAGCGATATGCTGCCCCGCTGCGATTACCTGACCATCCATGTTCCCTACCTGCCCACGACCCGCCACACCATCAATGCCCAGACGCTGGCTATGTGCAAGGAGGGCGTACAGGTGCTGAACTTTGCGCGCGGGGAGCTGGTGGACAATGCGGCCCTGCTGGATGCTTTGAACAGCGGCAAGGTGGCGCGGTACTTCTGTGATTTTCCCAGCGAGGAGCTGCTGGGCGTCAAGGGCGTGGCCTGCACGCCGCATCTGGGTGCCAGCACCCCCGAAAGCGAGACCAACTGTGCAGTTATGGCGGCGGCCGAGTTGAGCGACTACCTGAAAAATGGCAACATTACCCACAGTGTCAATCTGCCGGACGTCAGCCAGCCCCGCATCCACGGTAAGCGCATCTGCATTATCCATAAAAATGAGCCGGGCGCAATTTCCGCCATCACCGGCATTTTGACGCAGGCGCGGTTGAATATCGAAAACATGGTCAACAAGGGGAAAAAGGACGTGGCCTACACGATGCTGGACGTTACCGGCGATGTGACCGATACACTGGCTGAGGAGCTGCGCGGCATTGACGCCGCCATCCGTGTACGAATCCTGTAACAGGCAAAATCCCTGCCGCATTTTGCGGCAGGGATTTTTTGCGGCGATGGTTTGCGAATTTTGGCAAAGTATGCTATACTAAAATGTCAGCGCATATGCTGCACAGCCTTGTCAAGATCGGCCAGGGTCTTTTCGGCGCCTTTGGCCAGCTTGTGCACGGTGCGGCGCATCTCGCGCCGATCCTTTGTGGCAAGGCAGACAGTTGCCGAGCCGACGGCAACGCCTGCCACGGCAGCAAACATAGTGGAAAGATTCATCGCAGGAACGCTCCTTTCTTGATTTGAGATGGAACTATTTTCTGCAGATGCGATGCAATTATTCGCAAAAGCGCAAATAAAGTTTTTGCTTCGCCCGATTCCGCCCTTTTTTGTGGGGGATTTTGTGGTACGATGACAGCGAAATCAAAGGCAACAAAATTAACAGGAAAAGGGTCTGTGCGTATGTCCAATGCACCAAAAACAGTATTAGCCATTCATGATTTGCCCGGCTTTGGCCGAGCAGCACTGGCGGTTATCGTGCCGGTGCTGTCTGCCCTGGGGGTACAGGCGGTGGCCCTGCCCACGGCAGTGCTTTCCACCCATACAGGCGGGCTGGGTACACCCGCCAAGCTCTCCAACCCCGGATACGGGCCGGCGGCGCTGGACCATTATAAACGGCTGGGGCTGCAATTTGACTGTATCTACTCGGGGTATCTTGCGGACAGCGCCCAGGCGCACTTGGTAGAACAGGCGTTCACCCTGTGGCCCAACGCGCTGAAGGTCGTTGACCCGGTCATGGGCGACGGCGGGCAGATGTATCGGGGGCTGAGCGCCGATCTGGTGCAGGCTATGCAAACGCTGTGCGCCCGTGCGGATGTCATTGTGCCCAACATGACCGAGGCCGCCCTGCTGCTGGGGGATGAACTGCCCGGCGTACAGGGCGCAGAACAGGCGGCACGACAGGCGGCAAGGCTGGTCAAACTGGCACCCCAGGTTGTCGTGACCGGGGTGACGGGGCTTTCGGACGGGCGGTGCATCGGCTGTGTGGGCGCCGGGCGCGGCGGCGAGGGCTACTGCGTAAAAACGCCGATGATCCCGCGGATGTACCATGGCACGGGGGATATTTTCGGCGCTGTGTTGGTGGGGCGTATGCTGCAGGGCAACGTGCCGCAGGCAGCCGTGCAGGCGGCAGCCGCCTTTGTGGCCGAGTGCATCCGCCAGACGCCGGAGGGCGCGGACGAACGGCTGGGTGTGTGGCTGGAGGCCGCTTTGCCCAAATTGATGCCCCAATAAAATTTGTACAAAATGCAGAGGATGTTTGAATATGGCAACGGTCAATATCGTACTGGTGGAACCGCAGATTCCCCAAAACTCCGGCAATATTGCGCGCACCTGCGCGGTTACCGGCGCACGCCTGCACATGGTGGGGCCAATGGGCTTTACCATTGACGACAAAAAATTAAAGCGCGCCGGGCTTGACTATTGGCACCAGCTTGATATAACATATTATAAAGACCTTGCAGACTTTTTTGCCAAGAATGAGGGACCGTTTTTCTACTTTACCTCCAAAGGGCCCCGCCGCCATGTGGATGTAAGCTACCCTGACGGCGCGTACCTTGTATTTGGACGCGAGGACGCAGGTCTGCCCGAAGAACTGCTGGCTGCCCATGAGGCAGATTGTGTGCGTATGCCCATGCGCCGCGGCGAACGCTGCCTGAATCTTTCCAACGCGGTAGCTGTCGGCGTGTATGAGGTGCTGCGCCAGTGGGACTTTGCGGATCTGGAAACCCATGGACAACTGACCCGTTACAACTGGAGTGAGAAAGTACAATGAGTAAGATCGGTTTTTTGACGGATTCCTGTTCTGATATACCGCAGGAACTGGCGGACAAATACGGCATTGAGGTCGTTGGGTTCCCCATCAACCTGGACGGTAAGGAATATATCGAGCGCCGCGATATGACCAACAATGAATTTTACGAGATGATGCGCAATTCGGACGCGGTACCCACCACGGCTGCCATCACGCAGCTGCAATGGTGTGAAATTTACCAGCGCTATGAAGCCGAAGGCTACACCGACCTTGTGCATCTGGTGATGAACGGCGGCGGCTCCAGCACCTATAATAACGCTCTGAAAGCAGTCGAGATGTTTGACGAGGAATGTCCCGGCCACACCTTGCGTGTGCGCGTGCTGGACAGCCACACCTATTCGATGCCCTACGGCTGGTATTTCTGCGAGTGCGCCCGCAAGGTGCGCAACGGCGGCGAGCTGAACGCCTGTGTGGACGAATTGCTGCGCAAGCTGGACTGTGTGGAAATTTGTCTGGCTGCGTACAGCCTGCGCCAGATGAAAAAGTCCGGGCGTGTCAGCGCGGCGGCTGCCGTGGTGGGCGATTTGCTGGGCATCCGCCCCATTATCAGCCTGAATGACGGCGTTTCCAAGGTGGAAAGCAAGGTGCGCGGCGATGCCGCCGTGCCTGCCGCTATGGTCAAGTGGGTGCAGGGGCGCGTGGACAACGTCAAGGATATGCCCTATATGGTGGCGTACACCTCCGGCACCGCCAAGCGGGACGAACTGGTCAAGCTGTGCAGAAAGACCTTTGGCCACCCGCCAATGTTCGTGTTCCAGCTGGGCGGCGTTGTCAGCGCCAATACAGGGCCGGACGCTGTTGCCATCGTCTTTGAAGGACATCCCCGCCATCTGGAGGCTTATACCCCTTCCCTGCCGTAAAACAGCAAAAAAGTTTGCAGCGCCCTCTTGCACGGGGACGCTGCTTTTGTTATAATAAGAATTTGTTGAGCAACTTAGGATTTTAGGCTCCGCCGCGCTTTGGGTGCGGCGCAAACCGACGCGAGGCTGGCGGTCTTGCGTGCGGTCAAAATCTATTCCGCCGGAGTATTGTATGAAAACAAACAAACTGTCCGTCATGCGGCTGGTGCGCTGCGCCGTAATTGCTGCTGTGTATGTCGTGCTGTGTCTGGCTTTGGCGCCGTTCAGTTATGGTGCTGTGCAGGTGCGCATTGCCGAAGCCCTTTGCCTGCTGCCCGTCTTTGGCGCCGAGTATATCGTCGGCGTGACGCTGGGCTGCTTTTTGGCAAACTTGCTGGGCTCCACGGTCATTGACGTGGTGTTTGGCACGCTGGCGACCCTGCTGGCATGCCTTGTCACCTACAAGCTGCGCGATGTGCGCGTGAAGGGGCTGGCGATCCCGGCCTCGCTGCCGCCTGTTGTTTTTAATATGCTGATCGTCGGTGCGTTTGAGATCACCTTCTTCTTCTCCGATGCGGCGCCCACTGTGGCGCTGGCTGCCTTCAATGCCGTGGCAGTGGGCATCGGGGAGATCATAAGCTGCACGGTCGTGGGCGTTGCTCTGGTCAAGCTGGTGGAATCCAACGAAGGCTTAAAACGCATCTTTACAGAAAAATAAGAGGTTACTTCTATGCGCCCGGAACTGATTTTGTGGGATTGGAACGGTACTTTGCTGGATGATGTGGCCCTGTGCCAGGACGCGCTCAACCGTCTTTTGGCAAGGTTCGGCTATCCGCAGCAGTACACCCGCGAGCAGTACCGGGCGGTTTTTGGTTTTCCGATCGAGGACTATTACCGCCGTGCCGGGTTTGATTTTGCCCGCCACAGCTTTGCCGAACTGGCCGAAAGCTATATGCAGGACTACATCCCCGCCAGCGAAAGCTGCCCCTTGGCGGACGGCGCCCTGTATGCGCTGGAGGCGTTTCGCGCCGCGGGGGTGCGGCAGGTGATCTTGTCCGCCAGCCCGGTGACCACGCTGGAACGGCAGGTGCGCGAGCGTGGGGTTCTGCCCTATTTTGACCGCCTGCTGGGGCTGGGCGATATTTACGCCAAGAGCAAGGTCGAGGTCGGCCTTGCGTTTATGCGAGAAAGCGGCATCGATGCCGCCAAGACCGTGATGATCGGGGATTCGGTGCATGACTTTGAGGTGGCGCAGGCGTTGGGCGTGCAGTGTGTGCTGCAAAGCGCGGGTCACCAACCGCCCGAAACGCTGCAAACCACCGGCGCGCCGGTTTTTCCGGGGCTGCGCCAGGCTGCCGACCGAATTTTACAGGGAAAATAGAAAGAAATTTCACATTACACCCGCACAGGATTTGACAGCATACCCCGTGCGGGTGTATTATTATAATATGCAAGTGTGTAAATCAAGCCCCCGGAAACGGGCGGCGGAAAATACAGGGGATCACTTATGTCTTTTTTTGAAAAACTGTTTGGTACCTTTTCCGACAAGGAGCTGAAACGCATTGCCCCGTTGAAGGACAAGGTTTTGGCTTTGGAGCCTGAGATGCAGAAGCTGTCCGACGACGAGCTGAAAGCCAAGACTGCCGAGTTCAAGGAGCGTCTGGCCAAGGGCGAAACGCTGGACGACCTGCTGCCGGAGGCTTTTGCCGTTTGCCGTGAGGCCGACTGGCGCGTGCTGGGCATGAAGCCCTACCCCGTGCAGATCATCGGCGGCATTGTGCTGCACCGCGCCTGCATTGCCGAAATGCAGACAGGTGAAGGCAAGACGCTGGTGGCCACCATGCCCGTCTACCTGAACGCCCTGACCGGACGCGGTGTGCACGTTGTCACCGTCAACGACTATCTGGCCCGCCGCGACAGCGAATGGATGGGCAAGGTGTACCGTTTTCTGGGGCTGAGCGTGGGTCTGGTGGTGCACGGTGTTGAATCCACCGACCGCAAAAAGGCGTATGAGGCGGATGTCACCTACGGCACCAACAACGAGTTCGGCTTTGACTACCTGCGCGACAATATGGTGGTGTACAAGGCCAATATGGTGCAGCGCGGCCACGCCTTTGCCATCGTGGACGAGGTGGACTCCATCCTGATCGACGAGGCGCGCACCCCCTTGATCATCAGCGGCAAGGGCGAGGATTCCAGCGCTATGTACAAGCGCGCGGATGACTTTGCCAAGACCCTGAAAAAGAGCGTTATCGTAGAGCTGGACGACAAGGTCTCTGCCGAGGAGCAGGTCGACGGCGACTATGTTGTGGACGAAAAGCGCAAGACTGCCACCCTGACCGAGAGCGGCGTGCAGAAGGCGGAAGCGTTCTTCGGTGTCGAAAACCTGGCCGATGCCGACAATATGTCGCTGCGCCATTATATTGACGGCGCTATCAAGGCGCGCGGCGTTATGCACCGCGATATTGACTACATCGTCAAGGACGGCGAGGTCATCATCGTGGATGAGTTTACCGGCCGCTTGATGTACGGCCGCCGCTTCAACGAGGGTCTGCATCAGGCGATTGAAGCAAAAGAGGGCGTGACCGTTGCCGCCGAAAGCAAGACGCTGGCGACCGTTACCTTCCAGAATTATTTCCGTATGTACGACAAGCTGTCCGGCATGACCGGTACGGCGTCCACCGAGGCGGACGAATTCAGCGAGATTTACGGCTTGCAGATCGTCAGCATCCCCACCAACAAGCCCAAGGCGCGCAAGGACCTGCCCGACAGCGTGTATAAAACCGTGAACGGCAAGTACAACGCCGTCATTGAACAGGTGGCCGAGTGCCATGCCAAGGGGCAACCGGTGCTGGTCGGCACCGTCAGCGTGGAAAAGAGCGAGGCGTTGTCCAAGCTGCTGAAAAAGCGCGGCATTGAGCATAATGTGCTGAACGCCAAGCAGCATGAGCGCGAGGCGGAGATCGTGGCGCAGGCCGGCAAGCAGGGCGCTGTGACCATTGCCACTAATATGGCAGGCCGTGGTACCGATATCATGCTGGGCGGCAATGTTTCCTATATGGCCAAGGCGGCGCTGCGCAAGGAATTGGCGCACGACCTGACGCAGGAATTTGCCGCCGTCAAGGACGAATACGAACACGCCAAGGCGCGCGCCAAGGCTGCCGGCACCGAGCTGCCCACCCCGCCGGAGCTGGATATGGAGTCCAAGCTGGAGCGCCTGCTTGCCGAGTGCGACGGCCACGCCGACACCGAGGACAAGGAAATTCTGCATGCCCGCAGCCGTTTTGATGCGCTGTGCGCCGAATATGAGCCGGAGGTCAAGCGCGAGGCTGCTGCCGTGCGTGAGGCGGGCGGTTTGTTTATCATCGGTACCGAGCGCCACGAGAGCCGCCGTATCGACAACCAGCTGCGCGGCCGTGCCGGACGTCAGGGCGATCCCGGTGCTTCCCGCTTCTTCCTGAGCCTGGAGGACGATCTGATGCGCATTTTCGGCGGTGAGCGTGTGCAGGGCCTGATGGATACCCTGGGCCTGGAAGAAGACATGCCCATTGAAAACAAGCTGATCACCAACACCATCGAGAGCGCCCAGAAAAAGCTGGAAGCCTCCAACTTTGCCATCCGTAAACAGGTGCTGCAGTACGACGATGTTATGAACCAGCAGCGCGAGATCATCTACAAGCAGCGCCAGATGGTGCTGGACGGCGAGGATATCAGCGGCAAGCTGCACGAGATGATGCGCCAGTCCATTGACGATGCCTGCGGCAACTACCTGAACGGCGAGACCCCCGACGATTGGGATTTTGCCGGTCTGCGCCGCCACTTTATGAACTGGCTGTGCCTGCCCAGCGACTTTAACTACACCACTGAGCAGCTGAACGATGTCACCCGTGAGGGCATTGCCGACGAACTGTACAAGCGCGGCATGGAAATTTTGACCGCCAAAGAGGCCAAGTACGGTGCTGCCACCATGCGCGAGCTGGAACGCATCTGCCTGCTGCGCAACGTGGACTCCAAGTGGATGGAACATATCGACAACATGGATCAGCTCAAGCAGGGCATGGGTCTGCGCGGCTACGGCCAGCATGATCCCGTGGTGGAATACCGCCTGGAAGGCTTTGCCATGTTTGACGAGATGATCGACTCCATCCGCGAGGACGCCGTCCACATGCTGCTGACCATTGAGGTTCGCCAGCAGAACGCTGAGCCTAAGCGCGAGCAGGTGGCCAAGCCCACCGGTGAGGGTGCCCCCACCCAGCCCGGTGCTAAGGGTGCCGCCCCCGTGCGCGTGACCAAGATCGGACGCAATGACCCCTGCCCCTGCGGCAGCGGTCTGAAGTGGAAGAAATGCACCTGCAAAGAATATCACCCTGACCTGTAAAACACCCAAAGCGCCGCCCAAACAGGCGGCGCTTTTTGCAAAGAGGTTTTTTGAATGAAAGCACATATTGTACGCGACCCACGCTGCATTTTATTGTGGCGCGTGGGAACTGATACCCCCGGCTATGACGCCCTGCAGCGCATCGCCCGTGCCAATAAGGTCAAGCTGCGCTGCGTGGCAGACGGCGATTTGGGCGGCCTTGTGGGAAATTTATGCGCGGGACGCCCTGCCCCCGACGCCGCGCCGCTGATTGCCGTGCCCGACACCCCGACGATGGTCATCAGCGGGCTGCGCCACGACAACGGCGAACTTTCTGCCTTTCTGGATACCTTGAAAACGGCAGGCTTTGCCGTGCCCGTGCGCTGCATGGTGACCCCCACCAACAAAAACTGGACACTGGCCGAGCTGCTGACGGAGCTTGCGCGCGAGCATGATGCCGTAAACGGAAAGGCTGTACAATGACCCGCAAGCTGTTGGCGGGCGGTTTGGCCCTGACCCTACTGCCGCTGACCGCCTGTGCCCCGCGGCAAAAAATGTACACGGCAACGTGGTTTGATGTATTTGATACCGTGACTACCGTTCAGGGCTATGCGGTAAGCGAGCAGGAATGGAACGAACAGGCGGATGCCCTGCACGCGGACCTTTTGCACCTGCACGAACAGCTGGATATCTACAACGCTTATGACGGGCTGACCAACCTGTATACCGTCAACCGCTGCGCCGCCGATGCCCCTGTGCAGGTGGAGCCGGAGCTGTTCGACTTTTTGCAGTGGGCGTGCAAGGATGTGTACACCGCCACAAATGGCGCGGTGAACCCCGCCGCCGGTGCGGTGCTGCGCCTGTGGCACGACGCCCGCGAGAGTGACTCCCCTGCCCCGCCCGCGCAGTCTGCCATTGACGAAGCCCTGCAGCACTGCGATGCCGGAAATCTCTTGCTGGATGCCGAAAACCACACGGTATATTTTGCCGATGCGGCGATGCAGCTGGACGTGGGCGCGGTGGCAAAGGGCTATGCCGCCGTACAGGTCGGGCAAGAGGCCGCGCAGCGCGGTATGCAGAATGCCCTGCTGAATGTCGGCGGCAATGTGTATAGTATCGGGGATAAGCCCGACGGCAGCGCCTGGCGCGTGGGTGTGGAAAACCCGTGGGGCGACAGCCCGCAGTACCTGCAAACGGTCGAACTGCACAAGGGGGATTCGCTGATCGTCAGCGGAGATTACCAGCGGTATTTCACCTACAACGGCGTGCGGTATGCGCACTTGATCGACCTGACCACCGGCTGGCCGGCGACCTATTACAGCAGCACGGCGGTGTACACGCACCCCGATACCGGCTGGGGCGATGCCTGGTCCACGGCGCTGTTCTGCCTGCCGACCGAGCAAAGCGAAGCTTTGGCGGAACAACACGCCGACACCATGGGGGCGCTTTGGATGTACGCGGACGGTACGCTGCGGCAAAGCAGCGGTTGGACGGGAAAGAACGCGCAATAAGAAAAGCCGGGAACCTTTTGGCAAGGTTCCCGGCTCTTTTTTTATTGCGTTTCGGTGCTTAGCAGGATGCGGTCATTGTCGAGTGCGCGGCCGACGTTTTCGGCAAAGCGCTGCAAAAGGCCGTCCACGGTGGTGTGCTCGCGCTCCTGCCCCGCAATATCCAGCACAATGCGGCCATGGTCCATCATCAGGGTGCGGTTGCCTAAGGTCAGCGCGTCGTGCATGTTGTGGGTGATCATCAGGCAGGTGATGTGGTTTTCCGCCACGATCTTTTTCGTAAGCTCCAGCACCTTGTCGGCGGTGGCGGGGTCCAGTGCGGCGGTGTGCTCGTCCAGAAGCAGCAGCTTGGGGGTGACCAGCGTGGCCATCAAAAGGGTCAGCGCCTGACGCTGCCCGCCCGAAAGTAGCCCGACAGGCTGTTTCATGCGATCCTCCAACCCAAGGCCCAGAGCCGACAGCTTTTCGGCAAAAAGCTGGCGGTCGGCGCGGGAAATGCGGGAAAACGTGCCGCTGCGGTGCGAGGCGCGAAGGTAGGCAAGCGCCAGATTTTCCTCAATGGTCATGTGGGGCGCGGTGCCGCGCAGAGGGTCCTGGAACATACGCCCCACCTGCTTGGAACGGCGGTAATCCGGCAAAAAGGTGATGTCCTGCCCGTCCAGCGTGATGTGCCCGGAATCAGCGATAAATTCGCCCGCGATGGCGTTGAACAGCGTGGATTTGCCTGCGCCGTTGGAGCCGACGATGGTGGCAAAATCGCCCGGCTCCAAGTGCAGATCGACGTGATCCAGCGCCAGCTTTTCGTTGACGGTGCCGGGGTTAAAGGTCTTGCTTACGTTTTGCAGCTCAAGCATGGCGGGCATCCTCCTTGCGGTTTTTGGCGCGGCGGCGGTTCAGGGCTGCCTTGCTGCGCAGCGCCGGGGCGGCAATGGCCAAGGCCACGATGATGGCGGAAATCAGCTTTAAGCACTCGGACGGGACGTTGGCACGCAGCGCTAAAGCGATGATAAAGCGGTAGATGACGCTGCCCGCCACAGCCGCCAGCGCCTTGGTCCACATGCTGCCGCGGCTGAACAGTGTCTCACCGATGATCAGCGAGGCAAGGCCGATGACCACCATACCGGTGCCTAAATTGATGTCTGCCGAGCGCTGGTACTGTGCCAGCACTGCACCGGAAAGCGCAGTCATGGCGTTGGCAATGCACAGCCCCACGGTGATGGTGAATGCCGTGTTGATGGAGGAGGCGCGCACCATATCGGGGTTGTCGCCTGTGGCGCGGATGGAAAGCCCCAGCCGCGTGCCAAGGAAGAAAATCAGCAGGGCGCAAACGACCACGGTAATGCACGCTGCGACGACCAGTTTGTAGGGAAAGCCCTCCCCTGCCAGCGCCTGCACGGCGGTGAAAACGGTTTGGGTTTTCAGCATAGGAACGTTGGAGGAAAATCCCATGACGGCAAGGTTTACGGTGTACAGCCCGGTGTTGGTCACAATGCCCGCCAGAATGGAGGGTACGCCCAGCCTGGTCTGCAAAAAGGCAGTGACAAAACCGGCGGCAGCGCCGGCTAGCATAGCCAGCGGCAGCCCCAAAAAGGGGTGCCCTGCCACGGCGGCAGTGGCGGAAACGGCGCAGCCTAAGGTGAAGGCTCCGTCGGTAGTCATATCGGCGATGTTGAGGATGCGAAAGCTCAAAAACAACGCCATGGCGACCAAAGCGTAGATAAAACCCAGCTCCAGCGCGCTGAGGACTGTGGCAGCGGTAAACATACAGGGACATCCTTCCTATGGTGTGATACGACAAACAGATAAGGGGCAGATGCCCCTTATCTGTCGGCGGGGTTATTCGGCGGTGGTGACCTCTACGACCTGACCGGCCAGATCGTTGAAGGCGGCGTAGTCAACGCCCAGGGCGGCGGCGGTTTCGGTGTTGACGGTGATGATGCCGCCGTCCATGACGTGGTAGGCGGGCACGGTGTCGGTTTCCAGAATGTCGAGCGCCATATCGGCGGTGTAGGTGCCAAGGTCGGTGTAGTTGACGCCGCAGGTGGCAAAGGCACCGGCGGTCACGAAGCTGTCAGCCCCGGTGTAGAACGGGATGCCGCCCTTGGTCAGCGTGTCGGAGACAGCGGCAGCGGCAGCCATGACTACGTTGTCGGTGGGGGTAAAGACGGCGTCGACCTGCCCGACCAGGCTGGCGGCGGCAGTCATGATTTCGTCGTTGGTGTTGCCGGTCTTTTCAACGTAGGCAATGCCCTTGCTGTCCAGATAGGCTTTTGCTTCGGCAATGGGGGTCTGGGAGTTTGCCTCGGAGTTGGAGTACAAAAGACCGACGGTCTTGATGTCGGGGTTGACCGCGAACATCATGTTCATGATAGACTCGGTGTTCAGCGCATCGGAGGTGCCGGTGACGTAGTCAATATCGGTCAGATCGGCAGCGGCGGGGTCAGAGATGGCGGCGTAGATGACGGGGGTCTTGCTGTCGGCGCAGGCGGTGGCCATGCACTGGGCTGCCAGGGTGGCAATGGGAATGACGGCGTCGTACTTATCGGAAACGACCTGCGTGCCAATCTGGTTCAGCGTGGTGGCGTCGTTCTGGCCGTTAAAGTCCTTGTATTCAATGGTAATGCCCTTCTCGGCGGCCTTGGCGTCCAGCTCTGCCTCGATGGCGGTGCGGATCTGGTCAAGGCTGGCGTGATCCAGCTGCTGAACCACGGCGATGCGGTAGCTCTTGGCGGCGGGGTCGGCGGCTTCCGACGAGGCGGCGGGTGCAGAGGAAGCGGCAGCGGAGGAAACGGCGGTGGAATCGGCAGAACCGCAGGCGGTCAAAGAAGCGAGCATAGCGGCGGCGGACATAACAGCAACAAACTTTTTCATAATAACAATCTCCTTGTTTTTTAATCAGTTTCGGGTGGTCGGTCGGTGTGTTTTATAAAAAAGCGTTGCCATCGTTCCTTTAACAGCAGATTTTTCATGGATACTTGCTCCCCTCAATATCGCGTGCAAAAACAAAACTGCCCTTGCACAGAAATACCTCTGTGCAAGGGCAGATAAAAATCTGTGGTGCCACCTTGCTTGCCGTGCCATTACAGCACAGCCACTTTGTAGGGAACCAACATTCCCCTGCCCTGTAACGGGAGCGACCCGTCAACGGATACTCAAGGCTTGCGCCTGTTTCCCCGTGCCCTCCGTGAACCATTATGCTGCACCGCTTTGTACCCCGTTCCCAGCAAAGGGGGCTCTCTGTGACTGCGCTTGGAGCTTTACTTTCACTTCATTGGTTTAAAGCATTTATACCACAGCGGGCACGGTTTGTCAACGGTTTTTGCGAAATTTTTATAGAAATTTGAATTTAGGACGATACATCGTGCATATAAAATTGCTGCTATACCGTGTCCGTTTGGCGCGATACCGAAAGCACAATGCCCATCTCCCCCAATAGCATCAGCAAGCTGGTGCCGCCGGAGGAAAAAAACGGCAGGCTGATGCCGGTGTTGGGGATGGTGTTGGTGACTACGGCGATGTTCAGAATCGCCTGCAATACCACCTGCACAACAAAGCCCACCACCAGCAGCGCGCCGAATTTATCCCGCGCGCGCACCGCCAGCGTAATGCCGCGCAAAAGCAGCAGCAAAAACAGAAAGATCACAAGGGCGGCACCGATGAAGCCAAGTTCCTCGCACAGGATGGAAAAGATAAAGTCGTTTTGCGGCTCCGGCACATACAGGTATTTTTGGCGGCTGTTGCCAAGGCCAAGCCCTGCCACGCCGCCGCTGGCAATGGCATACAGGCTTTGTATCGTCTGGTGCCCCTCCCCCAAGGGGTCAGCAAAGGGGTCACGCCAGGTGGAAAGTCTGTCTGCGGCATAGGGCACCAGCTGCGGCAGTGCCAGCACCGCCGCAAAGATCGTTCCCAGCCCCAGCCCGCCCGCCAAGGCGAACCAGCGCAGACCCGTGCCGCCGACAAACATCAGCACAGCGCCGATGGATAAAATCAGCAGCGTACCCGAAAGATGCGGCTCCAGCAGCATCAGCACCGCCACCAACCCCAAAAGGATGCCAAAGGGCAGAACGCCCGCCGCAAAGCCCTGCATCCGGTCGTGATTTAACGATATGATGTGCGAAAACACCAGCACCACGGCAAATTTGGCGATCTCGCTGGGCTGCAGGGTGCCAAGCCCCGGCAATACGATCCACCGCTTGCAGCCGTTATATTCCGGCATAAACAGCACGACGACCAACAGCAGCAGCGACAGCCCCATGACAGGCCAAGCCAGCTTGTGCCAGATGTGGTAATCCACCAGACTGGCGGCGTACATGGCTGCCAGCCCCAAGGCGGCAAACAGCAGCTGGGGGCGAATGTAAGTGTAGGCATCGCCCCGTCGGTAGAGTGCCACCGCATACCCGGCTGAAAACAGCATCAAAAGCCCAAGGCACAAAAGCATCAGCAGAATACATAAAAACGGCAGGTCTAGACAGGGCTGGCTGCGCAGACGGCGGCGCAGCGCCGCAAGATAAGAACGCATAAAAATCCCCCTGCGCACAGTGTACGCAGGGGGAAACCGAATTATGCGGCAAGGCATAATTCTGCGGTTATTCGTGTTTTAAGTCGCGGTTCATCAGGGCGTTCAAGGCGTCGCGGGCGGCCAGTTTGCCGTCCAGGATACAGGCAACGCTCTGCACGATGGGCATTTCCACCTTGTAGAGCGCAGCCAAACGGCAAGCGGCAGGCAGGGCGTTGATGCCCTCGACAACCTGGCCGACCTCCTTTTTGGCGTCCTCAGGGTCCATGCCGCGGCCGATCAACATACCCGCGTGCAGGTTGCGGCTGTGCATACTGGTGCAGGTTACGATCAAATCGCCCATGCCGGACAGCCCGGCAAAGGTTTCGGGGCGGCAGCCCATGGCAAGGCCCAGACGGGTCAGCTCGGCGTTGCCGCGGGTGATCAGGGCTGCCTTGGCGTTGTCGCCGTAGCCAAGCCCCAGCGCGATGCCGACGGCCAGCGCAATGATGTTTTTGACGGCGCCGCCCAGTTCGGTGCCGCGGCGGTCGGTGTTGGTGTAGACGCGGAAGTTGGGGGTGTTGAACACCTTTTGCACGGTTTTGGCAGCGTCCGTATCGCTGCAGGCTGCCACGATCAGGGTGGGCATGTCGCGGGCGACTTCCTCCGCGTGGGTGGGGCCGGACAGTGCCACCACGCGGGCGGTGCGGTGCACCTTGGCCAGCTCGTCCTCTATGATCTCGCTCATGGTCATCAGGGTCTTATCCTCAACACCCTTGGCGACATCCACAATGATCTGCCCTTCGGCAATGTGGGGGGCAGCTTTTTTGGCGGTGGCACGCACAAAAGGCGAAGGCACCGCAAACAGCAGGATGTCCCGCCCCGTGCAGGCTTCAGCGATATCGGCGGTATAGTGCATACCGGCGGGCAGCTCCATGCCGGGCAGGTTGGGGTGGCGGCGGGTCTCTGCCAGGGACTTCAACTCGGCGGGAATGGCACTCCACACCGTTACGTCGCGGCCGTTGGCGGCCAGCAGCCGTGCCAGGGCAATGCCCCAGGTGCCGGCTCCGAATACAGCGATTTTGGTCATTTGGAATCTCCTTATTTGGCGGATTTCTGCCACAGGCCCGCAAACAGGCCATGGCGCACCGCAGGGCGCACCTGCGGCTCCTCGACGTCCAGATAGACGCGCTCGTAGCAGTTGATGATGCGGGTGGTGTTGTATAGGTGCTCCCGCGGGATGCTGCCGTAGTTCAAATGCACATGCCCATGCAGCATGTAAGTGGGCTGGTAGCGATCCAGCAGCTCATGAAACACGGTAAACCCACGGTGGGGCAGGTCGCCTAAATCGCCGTAGCCGTGCAGCGGGGCATGGGTCACAAGGATATCCAGCCCGCCGTGGCGGTCGATTTTGCCGCGCAGACGGTTGACCCGCTTGCGCATTTCGGCCTCAGTAAACTGCCATGCACCGGTGCGGTATCGGCAGGAGCCGCCCAGCCCCGCAATGCGCAGACCGTGGTAGACATAGACGTCATCATCAATGCAGATGACCCCCTGCGGCGGGTTAAAGTCGTAGCTTTCGTCGTGGTTGCCGTGCACATAAATCACAGGTGCGGGCACCATGGTGGCTATGTATTCAAGATACGCGCGGCTTAAATCGCCGCAGGCTATCACCAATTCCACCCCGGCGATCTTGTCGAGGGTCATATAGTCCCACAGTGCCTTACATTCTTCGTCGGAAATGGCAAGGATCTTCATAGCACCACGGCCTCCTTCTCCACGGGAAGGCGGTCGCGGTGGATGCCCTGCATACGGTACATCGGGCGGGAAACCTCGGCCAGCTCGTCATATTCGGGGATATGCCCCTCAACGGCGTCACACAACCAGTCCATGTGGACAATCTGTTCCAGATCCAGCCCTGTGCGGCCGCTGTTTTTGACGGTGCCGTCCTGTGCCGTAATGCGGCAGGCAAAGGGATCTACGACGCCGGAACTTACGCCCGTGCGCAGGATCTGCGCCAGATGCTGTACATCGGGCGGCAGCTCGCGGCTGAGCAGTACATCCATAACGCCGCTGTTCATGCCCCACCAGTAGTTTACGGCACGGCCGTCGGTGCCGGATTTGTCGCGCTGCCAGCCGCCGTCCAGCACGCTGCGCACAACGTTTTCGTAGAACTGGCCCCAATGCCAGAACGGCGTGGCAAGATCCTGCAAAATGCCGCCGGGGCGTACCAGGAAGGTGCCGAACTCGTGTTGGGGGCGGCCCGGCATGGGGGCGTCGCGCCCGGAAACGACCGTGATGCCGTTTCGGGAAAATTTGACAAGAGGCTCCTCGGCGTCGGGCAGGCAGGTCCATTCCAGCTGAATTTTAGCGCGGGGGTTCGCCATGCGGGCGCCCAGCGCAAAAGCGTTGATGTTGGCGGGCACACCGAAGCTGGGGTAATCGGCCACATAGCCGATGCGGTCCCCCACAGTCATGGCACCGGCGATGGCACCCGTGATGAACTTAGCCTCATACACGCGGGTGTAGTAGGTGCGGATGCTGGCGTAGGGCATCTCCATCGAGCAGTTGAGGATGCGCACCTGCGGATGCTTGACGGCACTGCGCAGCGATGCCCCCACCAGCTTGGGGCTGGTGGTGAATACCATATCGGCGCCCTCGGCAATGGCCTGTTCGACAATTTCGTCGGCGTTTTCGCCGGGGACGGCGTTGAAGTAGGCCACCGTCTCGACCTTGCCCGGAAACACGGTGTCCAGCTGGGTGCGGCCAAACTCGTGCTGGCTGGTCCAGGCGCTGACTTCGGGTGTGCGCTCATGCACAAAGGCGACCTTGAGGTGGCTTGGCCCGGCGGGACGGATGCCCGGCAGCAGACGGCTTAAAAGTCCGTTCTGCTGGGGTGCGGGTTCGGCGGGCTTATCGCTGACGGTGACGGGGTCATCATTTTGCAGCGCCAGCACGTCGTCCCACAAAGCGTCCAGTTTTTCGGTCAGCTGCGCGGGGGTGCTGTCCTGCAATTCCTTCTTGGGGTAAACGCGCAGCAGCAGCAAAAGCACGTCGCCCAAGGTGCAGTGCAGGCGGTCACCGCCGTGTGCCGCAAACGCCTTGCCTACCCAGTTGTACAGGGAGAGCATCTCGGCGCGGTCGTCATCGCTCCAGACTTCGTCGGGCTGTTTGCCGAGGGCCTTTTGCAGCCGCGCAAAGCTGCCGGGTTTGGTAAACTGCAAAAGGTAGGTCTTGATGATGGGATAATACTGCACAAACTCGTAGTAAAGGCGAATTTCAGGGGCATCGCTGTACGGCGGCAGGATACGGGTGACGACGCCGGGCACGTTGCCTGCGCCGAAATATTTCAGCACGCTGACGCGCTTGTTGCCCTCCTGCACATAGAAACGTCCCATATATTCATAGCAGCGGATGGGGTCGCGGATCCCCTCCTCCACATGGGCGATGCAGAGGTTGATCCATTTGGTGCCAAACTCGGACTTCATATCCAGCAGGGGCATAAAGTTGGAGGCAAAGGCCCCTGTACGCCCCTCGGTCTTGGTGCCGACGAGCAGATCCATCGGTATGTCCACCAACCCCAGAGGCATCTGGCTGTCAACACCGGCAGCACCCTGCAGGATGTTATCCAGCACCGGCAGATAGGGCGACTGCCCCCGCAGGATCTTTTCGCGGTAATCCCGCTGGCCCATTCGCAGGGCTTTTGTATATTCCTCCATGGCATCGGCATGGGTCATAGGCGATCGGCTCCTTTCAGGTGTTGACGTGCTCCGCTTTGGGATACACCTTAAACATACGGTCGTTGTCGTAATGGATATCTAAGTAGGCTTCCACGCTGTTTTGGGCAGGTACACCCTGCAGGCGGGCATTGTAGCGTACCAGCGCTGCCGAGCTGACGATCATATCGGCGGCCATAAACAGGCACAGCCCCCAGGTCAGCAGCGTACCGAAGCGGCGGGGCAAACGTTCAATACAGGCGGAGATGGGTGGGTACAGAATTTTGAACCACGCGATGGCGGCAAAGCCCCAGAAAAAGCAGTACAGCAAATTGATGCGCCCGCCCAGGTTGAACGGAATGGCGCTGTAATCCCAGAACACGGCGCCGAAAACCACCTCGGTAAAAACGCTGCAAAGGTATTCGTAAGCGCCGCCCAGCAGGGTACCCGCCGCAAACAGCCAGCTGGCGGGCTTATCCTTATAGCGGTACAAAAGCTGAGTGACCAGCGCAATGGCCAGACCCCACACGATGGAAAACGGCCCCCAGACCACGCTGGAACGGCTCATCCAGTAACCGGCGGTGATGCGGCAGAAGATGGTCTCGGTGATATCGCCCAGAAACGCGCCCACAAAAAACAGCAGAATGATCTTGTACGGGCTGCAGCCCTTGGCAAAGGCGGTGCTTTTCTGCCGCTGAACATGGCGAAAGCTCAGTGCGGGGTGCGCACCCGCCATACGGCTTTCGACCTTGTCCAAAATCCACATGCCCGCGTTGACGGTCAGGTTGGCAAGGTCGCTTTCGATGCGACGGCCGGCTTTCCAGCGGTATTGCAGACCGCACATGGCCAGCAAGGTGCCCACCGCATCGATCGCCAGCAGCACCAGCAGCACCCATAGGGTGACGACGGCCGCACCGCGCGGCAGCAGCCCGAACAGGCGCAGCAGCAGCGGGTTGCCCCATTTCAGCGTGATAACGCTTAAAATGCCCCAAAAGACGGAAACGCCAAGGCAGACGTAACCGTCCAGGTTGAAGGGCATGTCGCTGTAATCCCACCAGCGTGTCTTACTGGCGTATTCCAGAATATGTCCGGCGATCCACTCAATGACGGTGGCGTACACGGCACCGAACACAAGGCTGAAAAACCACCCGCCGCGCAGATCGTGCAGGGCAAAGGTGACCAGCAAACCGCCGATGCCGTACAAAATGCACAAGGGGCCGTTGAGAACGCCGCGATCCTGATATTTGCGGTGTACAACCGCTGTGTACAGAACCTCGCCCAGCCAGCCTAAAAAGGAGTAGGCAAAAAACAGAAATACGACCGAATAAACGTCCATACGATTCTCCTTGGGGGCAATACCGCCGGATGCGCGGTGCTGCCTTTGACATCATGGCGCAGACCCGTGTGGGAACATGCGCGGGTAAAAACGGGGTATCTTTCTAGTATAGCAGAAACAGCACTGTCAGGCAAGCGTGGCAGTCAGACACCGCGCGCCTGCTTGCTGAAAACGCAGCCGCAGTAATCCTGCCGGTACAGGCCGTACTCGTCACTGAGCTGCAAGCTGCGCTTGTAGCCGTCCTTTTTGCGGAACTCGCTGGGCAGATACGGCACACCGTACTGCCTGCCCAATTCGGCGCCGATGGTATTCAGCCGCACGGGGTCCTTCATTGGGGAGATGGAAAGGGTTGAGCAGTACCAGTCAAAGCCGTTTTCGGCGGCGTAGCGCGCTGCCTGTTCCAGCCGCAGGCGGTAGCAGACGGTGCAGCGCTCCCCTTTTTCCGGCTCCTGCTCCAGCCCCTTTACGGCTGTATAGAATTCCTGCGGGTCGTAGGGCAGTTCGACCACAGGGCATAAGTACCCCGCCTGTGCTACAAAGCGCTCTAACTCCTGCTCACGGCGGTGATACTCCTGCGGGGGGTAGATGTTGGGGTTGTAGTACAAAACGGTTACGGAAAAATGCTCGATAAGACGTTCCAATGTGGCGCTGGAGCAGGGCGCGCAGCAGGCGTGCAGCAGCAAGCGCGGCTTGGGCTGCGCGGGGTCAAGCGCACGGATGGCCTTTTCCATTTCCAACTGGTAATTGATGCGGTTCGGCATAAGAACTTCCTTTTTTCAGAATTGTTCGGTTCTGCCTTAATTATGCACTTTACCGCGGTAAAATGCAAGGGCAATATCCTACAAGGGCTTTAGAAATATCCGCTGTCTTTGTGTATAGCCTGTGCATCCAGCCCCATCGAAACGCCCAACGCTTCGTCCACGCGGCGCATATCCTCCGGCGAGATACGCCCGGCACGCTCGCGCAGGCGGCGCTTGTCCAGGGTGCGTATCTGCTCGGTCAGAATGATGCTGTCCTTGGCAAGGCCGCAGCGGTCAGCCCGCACACTGATATGCGTGGGCAGGCGGTTCTTGTCCTGGCGGCTGGTGATGGCGGCGGCGATCACGGTGGGGCTGTGGCGGTTGCCGACCTCGTTCTGGATGATAAGTACCGGCCGTATGCCGCCCTGCTCGGAACCGACCACCGGGCTGAGGTCGGCGTAAAAAACTTCTCCGCGGTGAACTTCCATAACAAAAGCCTCCTCTCGCTTACAACTCTAGTATAAGCAAGAGAAGGCGCGTTTAATCGCAGGTTCCTGCAGAAGTTTGCTCTAAAATTACATAGGCGGCGGCAAGGCCGCTTTCGTGGGTAAGGCTGAGGTGTGCCGTCAGACCGTTTTGCGCGATAAAGTGCGCAGCAGTGCCCGAAAAAGCAAAATACGGTGCACCGCTTGTTTTGCGCAGCACGGCCAAATCTTTGAGTGCAAATCCCCCAAGGCCGGTCCCCACCGCCTTGAGAAAGGCCTCCTTGGCGGCAAAGGCGGCAGCGGCGGATTCGGCGCGGTGCCTGGGCGGCAGAGCCTGCAAAAGAGCCTGCTCCTGCGGGGCAAACACATGGGCGACAAACGTCGGCTTTTGCAGGCTTTTTTCGATGCGTTCCACGGCGCACAAATCAATGCCGATGCCAAAAATCATCGCGTACCCCCTGCTTGTGTGCGTACAGCCTGCAAAAGCGCCTCGCGCTCGTTGGGCAGATGCCCGTCCATAACTTCTTTTAATAAGGTGTTCAGCGTTTCGCCAACGGCCGGCCCGGCGGGCATACCGGCTTGCATTAAATCCCCGCCGTTTACCGCAAGCTGCCGTATGGTATAGCAGCCGCTTTTGGAAAGCTGCAGCATACGCTGTTCAAAAATCTGCACGTCCGAACGCCTTTTTTTTACATCCGGCGTGTGGGCGTGGGCGTCCAGGTCGGCGTATTTCAAGGCACAGAGGCGGCGCAAGAACTCGGCACCGTAGCGGTTCAGCCAGCGCAGAATTTCGGGGTCGGCGGTGGGCAGCGGCGCATCGTGTATCGCTACCAGCCCGGTGACACCCTCTATCAGGTAGGTGGGGGCTTTCAGGCGGCGCAGTATCGTGCGGGCCATAAGGCCGCCGCGTTGGTTATGCCCGCGAAAATGTGCGGCACCGTCTGCGTCCACGCTGCGGCACAGCGGCTTGGCAATGTCGTGCAAAAAGGCGGCCCAGCACAAAATGCGGGCACCGCGGGTGTCCTGCCCGCGGGTATCCAACGCCTGTACTGCCAGGGCAGAGTGCTGCCAGACATCGCAGCAATGCCATTTTCCGGGCTGCGTGCAGCCGATGCAGGGCAGGATCTCCGGCACGGCCCCGGCTAAAATTTCACCGTACTGCGCCAAAACCTTGCCTGCACAAGGGGCGCTTAACAGGCCGTCGATTTCGGTATACAGTCGCTCGGCGCTGACGGTTTGCAGGGTATCCCGCGCTGCCAGTGCAGCGGCGGCGGTGGCGGGGTCCAACACAAAATCCAACCGTGCGGCAAAGCGCAGGGCGCGCAAAATGCGCAGCGCGTCCTCGGCAAAGCGGGCGTTCGGGTCGCCCACACAGCGAATGATACGGTTGTTCAGGTCAGTCTGCCCGCCGTATAGATCGACCACTTCCCCGCCGGGCGCGTAGGCCATGGCGTTGATGGTAAAGTCCCGCCGGGCCAAATCCAGGGAAAGCTCGTCCACAAACTGCACCTTTTCGGGGTGGCGGTGGTCGCGGTAGTCGCCGTCCAGCCGGTAGGTGGTCATTTCGTAGGGCTTGCCATGCAGCACGACTGCCACGGTGCCGTGCTTTTCGCCGGTCAAAATCAACTGCTTATCGGCAAAAAGGCGGCGCATTTCCTCCGGCTTGGCAGAGGTGCAGATGTCCCAGTCGCCGGGGGTGCGGCCCAAAAGGCTGTCCCGCACACAGCCGCCCACAACATAGGCGGTATGCCCGGCATTGCGCAGCGTTTGCAGCAGGCGGACGGCGTCCCGCGGGATGTACACAGGGTAGCGGTTCATTCTGCACCTCCTTTGTCAAAGTTTTGGGGTAGGATTATCGGATCTGCCACTGTTGGGCAAGATCGACTACACAGGCTACGCAGTCGGCTTCCTCTTTGCGCAGGACCTCGATTTTTTCCTTGGCCTTTTCGGGGTCGGCCATCCAGGTCAGGATAAAGAAATTCTCGGCGGGGACTTCATAGTAGACCCAGGCGCCGTCGGCACGCAGCAAATCGGGCAGGTGATCCAGCTCACTGTCCAAAAGGCCCTGGCCTTCCTCGCCGTAAATCATTTCGGGGCCGACCTGCAGAGAGTCGATCACATGGATGCTGCTGTTGATATAAGTGTCGCGGTCTACGGATTTGTCAGTGCCCTCCCAGGCGGAGGCGAACGCCTTTACCAGCAGTTCGCGGACTTCCAGTTTGCTGTCACCAAGTTGATACATAGTACATTTTCCCTCTTTACATAGATAGTTTACTTCAGTATAGCACATTTTTAAGGAAGATGGTATGATTATTTTGAAAAAAGCTTGACCTTCCAGTGGCTGGAGGGTGTACAGTGAAGCTGTAAGGAGGTGCCTGCACTATGAATATCAAACAAGCAGCACAAAAATCCGGCATTTCGGAACGGAACATCCGCTATTATGAGCAAGCGGGGCTGATTACCCCCGCCCGAAACCCGGAGAACGACTACCGCCAATACACCGAAGAAAACATGCGCACCCTGAAACTGATCCGCATTTTGCGCAGTGTGGATATGCCCGTGGAGGATATCCGCGACGTTCTGCAGGGCAAGACCGCGCTGGCAGATGCGGCGCTGGCGCAAAAGCAGCGTCTGCAAAATCGCATGGAGACCTTAAAAGCTGCCGCCGATTTTTGCGGCGAGCTGAACGAAAACTGCTGCAGCGCCGATGCGCTGGATGTGGATGCCTGCCTGACCCGGATGGAAGCCCCTGCCCAAGCGGGCTGGTTTACCGGCTGGGTGCAGGATTACGCCAAGGTGGCGTCCGCGCTTGCCAAGGAACAGTTTTCCTTTACGCCGGACAGCGAGGTGCGCACACCGCAGCAGGTCAGCGCGGCGCTGTTTGCCTATGCCGAGCAGCAGAATCTGGATATTGTCATCACGCACGAAAGTATGACCCCGCGCTTTACCCTGAACGGCGCCGAGTACACGGCGCGGGTGGTCTACACCCCCGTGATGCGGGTGCCTACGGCGCATATATCCTGCCAAATGGTGGGCGCAAGCGAGGCGGACGCCGCCGTGCCTGCCCCCCGCCGCTGTTTGCAGCGCAGCCTGCACAAGGCACTGCCCGGAATTTTGCTGCTTTTGGTGATTGGGTTGCGGTTGGGTTCGCAGGGAATGCTGAACTCTGCCGACGGCTGGATTTTGCTGGGTGGCTTTGCCGCCGTGGCAATCGCCAAGAGTGTGTACGATTTTTACTGGTTGTACAACCACAACGACAAACGCTAATAAATAAACATTGACAAACCTACGACAAAATGCGACAATAGCAGTAACAAAGGCATTATATGCGGTGGTCTAAAACTGCAAAAGTTTGGCACACTATGCTATGGAAAACAATGAGGTTTTGCGGTATGGTTAAGACAACACATACAACTACTCACCGTTATAGGAGGCTACTTATGGATGTTACTGCATTGACCCCGGAACAGCGTGATGCCCGCCTGGCGTTGGACGTAGAACGCTTGCTGCGTTTTGGCCGCAAGCACAAGCTCATCAAGGAGCTGGATGAGATCGTGGCGCGCAATACGCTGCTGGACCTGCTGGCTCTGCCCGCACCCAGTGAGGAAAAGCTGCCCAAGGAAAACCCCGAAACCCCGGCCGCCCTGCTGGACGAGATGGTCGAGCTTTCTGCGCAAAAGGGACTTTTGGACGGCAGCGTGGATCAGTACCGCATCAACTTTGAGACCCGCCTGATGGGTGCCCTGATGCCGCGCGAGAGCGAGGTCTGCAAAAAGTTTAAGAAGCTGTACGACAAAAAGGGCGCCAAGGCGGCTACCGACTGGTTCTATGACCTGTGCGTAGTGACCAACTATATCCGCACGGCGCAGATCGCCAAAAACATCCAGTGGAACACCGATACCCCCTACGGCGAGCTGGAGATCACCATCAACCTGACCAAGCCCGAAAAAGACCCCAAGACCATTGCGCTGGAGCGTCTGCAGCCCAAGAGTGGTTACCCTGCCTGCATGCTGTGCAAGGAAAACATCGGCTACGCCGGGCGTATCAACTTCCCTGCCCGCCAGACCCACCGCATTGTGCCTGTCAATCTGGCAGGCCAGCAGTTCTATTTGCAGTACAGCCCCTACGCTTACTTCCACGAGCATTGCATTATGCTGCATGAAAGCCACAAGCCCATGGAGATGGATCGCCAGACGCTGGCAGAAATCTTTGACTTTGTGGCGCAGTTCCCCCACTACACCTGCGGCTCCAACGCAGACCTGCCCATTGTCGGCGGCAGCATCCTGAGCCACAGCCACTTCCAGGGCGGTCGGTATGTATTCCCCATGCAGAAGGCCGACGTCGCCGTGCCTATGACCGATGTGCGTTACCCCGGTGTGCGCGCCGGTATCCTGAACTGGCCGGTTTCCGCGGTGCGTCTGGTGGGCCGCAGCAGCCAGCAACTGCAGAATGTTGCCAACAACATCCTGACCGCATGGCGCAACTACAGCGACGAGAGCGTGGGCATCCTTGCCCGCACCGGCGACACCCCCCACAACACCGTGACACCCATCCTGCATTATGACGAGAAGGACGGCTTTATTCTGGACCTGGCGCTGCGCAACAACCGCACCAGCGAGGAATTTCCCGACGGTATCTTCCACCCGCACAAGGAATACCACAATATCAAGAAAGAAAACATCGGCCTGATCGAGGTCATGGGTCTGGCGATCCTGCCCGCACGCCTCAAGACCCAGGGCGCGGAGATTGCCGATATCCTGTGCGGCAAGGCCGCCAACACCAGCCGCAGCGAAGGCTCGGATCTGGCAGTTCACGCCGACTGGATCGACAGCCTGATCGCCAAGTACGGCACCGCTCTGTCCGAGAGCGAGGCCAACAAGGTCGTCAAGGAGGAAATCGGCGTTGTGTTCAGCCACGTTTTGGAGAATGCCGGTGTCTTTAAGCAGGACAAGGACGGTCAGGAAGCCTTTGTACGCTTTATGAACAGCGTCGGCTTTAAGAAAGCCTGAACCGCATAACACAAAAAACCGCCCTGCCGCATTTTTGCGGCAGGGCGGTTGCTGTTTTATCGGGGCTTTACGCTTCCTCGATTTTCATATGGGGGTTGCGGGGAACATAATCGGCAACGTTCAGCTCCCAAACCGTGCCCTCCTCGGACTCCTGCGTTTTGGCAAAGCCGAACTGCGCGTAAAATTCGCGTACCATGGCGTTTTTGGCGGTGGGATAATAGTAACCGACCACCTTTTCCACCCCGCGGGCGGCGGCATGGCGCATCAGGGTGTCCATCATGGCATCCTCCATACCGCGCTTGAGCACGCGGCAGCTCATCAGCCAAAGGCGCATATGCAGCGCACTTCCCTGCTGCTGCCCCGCCACAACGGTGACAATGCCGTTGTCACCGAATTTATCCACCAGCTTGCCGCACAGGCACAGATGGTCGGCGTCCTCAGCCATGGTGCGGATGTCGTCCTCGGAGCAGCGCAGCGTGGTCAGGTTGAACTGGTTGGACTTGTTGGTCAGCTGGGCAATACGCTGGATGTACAGCGGGGCAAAGCCCTGGATCGTTGCGGTCATTTCCAGGCTGTCCAGATACTGGCCGTAGTCGGCAAAGGCTGCCTGCGCCTTGGCGCGCTCGGCATTCTGGTGGTACAGCTCGGTTTTTTTAAGGTCCTCTTTCGACAGGGCGGTCACCTCAAAATAGCCGCCGTGATCCAACGTCTTGATGTAATTTTCGGCACCGTCCATGGCAGGCACGGCAGCGCCGGGTACCTGCGCGGCCACAATGGCGCGCTCGGCGGGGTTGTCGTCCGCAAAGACAAAGCTGTCGGCGCCAAGGCTCAGCTCGGACGCCATCGCCAGCAGGTTGCGGTCCTTCGGCTCCCAGTTGGCCTTGATGGCAACAAAGTCGTCGGGACGCAGTACGCCGTCCGGATGGTTGAGGCCCGCCAGCGCGTTTTCTTCATCGTTTTTGGAGTCGACAGCCAGAATCACGCCGATGGATTTCAGCGCCTTGCAATAGCTTTGGAATTCGGCATAGACCTGCCCCTCGGGAACTTCGGGGCCGATGGCCAGGCCGTCCACACCGTCGTCGCCCACGATGCCGCCCCACAGGGTGTTGTCCAGATCGAGCACCAGCGCCTTTTTGTTGCGGCCGTAGATGGATTTGACAATGTTGGCCACGCTGTTGGCCAGCGAGGGAATAGCGTCGAGACACATGGCATATTTGTACATGTGCCAGAAGAAAGCATCGCCCCAGGCGGTCAGGCCGTAATCGGCGGACAGGTAGTCAATATCGTTGATATAGAAATTCTCGTGCGTGGCGGCGTAGGCGTAGAACCGCTGGTTCAGGCGGCTGATAAAGTTGGAGCGGCCGTGGATATCCCAGATATCGCGGTTGCCCATCAGGCGGTAGTTGGGACGGTCAAAGTTGTTTTGGATAACAGGACAGCCGAACTTTTGCGCCAGTGCCTGCCACATCGTTTCAAAGTGGCTGTACTGGGCGTCCAGCATCGCGTCGATGTCGGCGGCGCTGTCTGCGGTGGTGGGCAGGTCGGTCAGGTTGCGCCAGGTGGTGTGGATATAAATGATATCCGGGTGGAACTCGTCCAGTTCGGGGCTGCCGAACATGGCATCCTGCCAATACTGACCGTATTCGCTTTGGTAAAATTCGGCCTCAATGCCGTATTGCAGCAAAAAAAGACCCAGCTGGTCGGCTACCTCATTGGTGGTGGAGCCGCCCAAAATGGCAATTTTCTTGTGCAGTGCGTGGGGGTTCTGCGCCAGCAGCTCGCGGCGCAGGCGGCGCTTTTTGCGCAGCAGGGTTTCGGTGTCCAAGGGATAGTGGAAACAATCCATGGTGCCCTCCCCTTTTTTACATCTGCTCCAGGGCGGCCTGCAGGGCGCGGGCGATCTGGTCGGGGCAGCTGGTGGGCTTGCTGCCGCACACGGTGCCCTGCATACGGGCAATGGCGTCCTCGGCCTTCATGCCGACGAGCAACCGGGAAATGCCCTTGAGGTTGCCGTTGCAGCCGCCCTCCACCTTGACGGAAGCGATGGTGTGGTCGGGATTCAGTTCGATTTCGGTGCTGCGGGAGCAGACGCCCTTGTTCTGGTAGGTGAAAGTCATGGTTGTGTCTCCTTTATTGTTTACGTTTCTGCGCCAAATCACGGATGCGCAAAATTTGTTCCTCTGCTGTGGTGCAGGTGCCCACCGGGCGGGGATGGGCGCTGTTCATGCCGTGGTAGTCGGTGCCGCCGGTGACGATCAAATTATACTGCTGCGCCCAGGCGGTAAGCCGGGCCTTGTCCTCCGGCGTGTTGCGCGGGTGGTCGATCTCCACACCGTCGATGCGCCCTGCTTTGATAAGCTCCTCAGCCAGTTCCATGCTGTGGTAAACACTGGGGTGCGCCAGCACGACAACAGCGCGGCATTGCTTGGCAAGCGCCAGTACGGTGTCGACGGACTCGTAGGCGGGGTTGTGCAAAATTTTGCCGCGCACGGGTTTCAGGCCGAACAGCGCACGGTAGGTGTCGCCGTACATGCTGTCGGCCAACGCATACTGCAAAAGCACCTGCATGACGTGGGTCTTATATAAGGTGTCGCTGTTTTTACAAAGCGCCAGCGCCTCCTCGGTGCGGAACTGCGGGCAAAGCTGCTCCAGCTCAGCGCAGCTTTGCAAAACCGCCTGCCTGCGCCGGGCAGCCATCATGGCGGAAAAATCCGCCAGCTCTTTGCAGTCATCAGGGTAGTAGCACAAGAGATGTACCCGATGCTCGCGGGCAAAGTCATAGGCGGTCAGCTCGGTGGCGGGAATGAGGTTTACCCCCTCCTGCTGCGGGTGGTCGTAGGCATACCGCACACTGCGGATGCTGTCGTGGTCGGATATAGCGAGCCAGTCAAGACCCGCGCATCGGGCAAGGAACGGCAGCTTTTCCACAGGTGTCGAACCGTCCGAATATATGGTATGGGTGTGCAGATCACCGCGCATGGCAAACTCCCCTTTCAAATTATTTATTATACCACAAATCAGGGAATTTGAAAAGGGTATTTATTCGACCATGGCCATGGTTTTGGAATAGCGGCGCAGGTGGTTCAAAAACTGCTTGCCCGCCGGGGACAGCCCGCTTTTTGCAAGGCAAGCCACACCGATGCTGCGCTTGGCCACAGGCTCCAGGCGCAGCACCTGGCAGCCGCAGTAGTCGGCACCGTGCTTGAACATCAATTCCGGCATGATGGCCAGCCCCTGCCCGCAGGAAACCATGGAGATCATGCTTTGGTCGTCGGCAATGTAGCAGCGGCTGTTGACCTGCAAGGCGTTGATGCGGAAGTAGCTTTGTATATCGGCGTCCACGTCCGAAAGCTGGCTGACAAAGGGCTGACCCTGCAGCTCGTTTGCGTGGATGCAGCCGGGACGTTTGGGTTGGTAGTCGGCGGGGGCTAAGCAGATCAGCGTGTCATCGTACAGCGGTTCAAAGTCAAAGCCGATGGCGCTGGAATTGGACAAAAAGCCCATCTCGACCGCGCCGGTCTTGAGCCAGTTGGCAATGTCGGCGTAGGAGCCTTGGTAGATCTGCACATCAATGCCGGAAAATTCCTTGCGGAAGGGCGGCAGCAGCTGGGGCATCCAGGTGACACAGGCCGAATTGAACACGCCTACCCGCAAAACGCCCTTGTGGGTGCCGTTGACCTGCGCAATGGACTGGTTCAGCGATTCGCTGCTGGCGGTCATCTGGCGGATGGCAGGCAAAATCGCCTCGCCGGCGGCGGTCATCTTGACGCCGCTTTTGGTGCGGGTGAACAACAGAAAGCCGCACTCGGCCTCCATACCGGAGACCGCATGGCTGATGGCGGAGGGGGTCAGGTGCAGCTGCTCGGCAGCGGCGGCAAAGGTGCCCAGTTGCGCCACCATGGAAAAAATCTGGCAATCGGTAAGTGTCATGGGATGCTCCTTCATGATGAATTGAGTTCATCATCTGTGTGAAAAAGTTAAGCTTTACTTCTTATCCATAATGTACTATGATTTAGACAGAAAGTCAATGCTTGCAACGCACATTGCAAGTGTACATGACCTCCCTCTTTTCCCTCTATGGCCCTGCCGGCGCACAACGGCGGGGCTTTTTTTATTGCGAAAATTCGCAGCTTGTGGTATGATGATAAGAAAGTTTACAAATTAAGGATGGAAGGCTATGGCAAGGGTTCGCGGGGTGCGCGGTGCCGCCGGGGTGTGTGCGCTGGCGGCGATATTGTATTTGCTGGCAAGAAGTGTGTTGACACTGCTGGTCAGCGGCATAATGGGGCTGCTGCAGCCCGGCGCCAGCCTGGCCCATGCGGCGGGTTTTGGCGAGGTAAGTGTGGTTTTGCTGCAGACGCTGGTGGGCATCGGCGCGCTGGTGCTGCCGCTGTGGTGGCTGCTGTGCACCACGCGATTGCAGACCAAGGACATGCGCATCATGATCCCCACGGCGTGGAGCCCCGGATTCTGTCTGCCGGTATTTTTGGGGCTGGCAAACTTCGGCAACCTGCTGGGCGGGCTTTTGTGCCGCGTTTTCGGCATCGAGCAGCCCGGTGCCCTGCTGGCCGCCGGCGGTATGGAGCTGTTTGTCCAGTTTTTGTCGCTGTGCCTGGTGCCCGCCGTGACGGAGGAACTGTTTTTCCGCGGGGCGCTGCAGGGGCTTTTGCGCCCCAGCGGCAGTGCGGCGGCAATTTTCGGCACGGCGCTGCTGTTTGGGCTGCTGCATCTGGACCTGGCGCAGGGGCTTACGGCGTTTATCTGCGCGGTGTTTCTGGGGTGGCTGGCCGAGCGTTCGGGCAGTATTCTGCCGGGTATGCTCTTACATTTTATCAACAATACGCTGGCATTTCTGACGCTGTACCTGCGCTTGTATGCCCCGGCTGCGGCAGCCGCGGCGGTGGAACTGTTCATTTTGCTGTTTTTCCCTGTGTTTGCGGCATGGCTGATTCGGCATGCCCGCGGGCAGGGGTTCCGCTTTTCGGCAGGGCTGCGCCCCGGTGTGGACGCGCTGAATGTGTTCACCAGCCCGGCGTATTCGGCAACGGTCCTTTTTTTGGTGGCCTATGCCGCACTGGTGTAAGGGAGAATGTATGACCGATGAAGAACTGATGCGCGCCGCCTTGGACGAGGCACGCATAGCCGCCGAATTGGGTGAAGTGCCTGTGGGGGCGGTCGTTGCCAAGGACGGCGAGATCATTTCCCGCGCGCACAATCTGCGGGAAACCGGCAAAAACGCCGTATACCACGCCGAGATGCTGGCCATTGATGCGGCCTGCAAGGCACTGGGCGGCTGGCGGCTGTGGCAGTGCGAGCTGTTTGTGACGCTGGAGCCATGCCCGATGTGCAGCGGCGCTATCATCAACAGCCGGATAAAGCGCGTTGTGTACGGTGCCGGGGACCCCAAGGCGGGCTGCTGCGGCGGTATGACCGACCTGTTTGCTTTGCCCTTCAACCATCACCCCGTGATGGAGCAGGGACTTTTGGAGGCGGAAAGCCAGCAGCTGATGCAGGAATTTTTTGCCCGTCTGCGGGAAAAAAGAAAGAAGAAATGATATGGAACAAAATGTTCTGATTACCGGCGGCAGCCGAGGCATCGGCGCGGCGGCTGTGCTGGCGTTTGCAAAAGCCGGATATAATGTGGCGTTCACCTGGCACAGCAGTGAGGCTGCTGCCCATGCCGTGGTGCAGGCGGCAAGCTGTGCGGCACCGAGCCGCCGCGTGGTTGCCATACAAGCCGATGCCGGGAATGCCGCACAGGTCAAGACCGCTGTAAGCAAGGCGGAGTATGAACTGGGCAGCCTGCAGGTGCTTGTCTGCAATGCGGGCATTGCGCAGCAAAAGCTGTTTACCGACACCACCGACGAGGACTGGCGTCGGCTGATGGCCGTTGACCTGGACGGTGCGTTTTACGCCAGCCGCGCGGTTTTGCCCGGTATGATACACCAAAAATACGGCCGCATTTTGCTGGTCAGCAGCATGTGGGGGCAGACCGGCGGCAGCTGTGAGGTGGCGTACAGTGCCGCCAAGGCAGGGCTGATCGGCCTTGGCAAGGCGCTTGCCAAGGAGGAAGGCCCCAGCGGCATCACGGTAAATGTTATCGCGCCCGGTGTCATTGACACCGATATGATGGCAAGTTTTACCGCAGAGGATCGTGCCGCCCTGGCAGAGGAAACCCCCGTCTGCCGCCTGGGTACCGCGCAGGAAATTGCCCGCACGATGGTGTTTTTGGCCGACGAGCAAAGCGGCTATATCACCGGGCAGGTCATCGGCCAGAACGGTGGCCTGGTAATTTGAAATGCAGATGTAAGGAGAGGTTCCTATGCCATTGATTATCCCCCGCGAGCTGCCCGCGTATGACGAGCTTTCGCAAGAAAATGTGTTTGTTATGCATCGGGAACGCGCACGCAGCCAGCATATTCGCCCGCTGCGCATCCTGATTTTGAATCTGATGCCCACCAAGATCGTCACAGAGACCCAGCTGGCGCGACTTCTGGCCAACAGCCCGCTGCAGGTGCAGGTGACCTTTTTGCAGACGGCCACCCACAACACCACCCACACCGCGCCCGAGCACATGAAGGCGTTTTACAAGACCTTTGACGAAATCAAAAACGAGCGCTTTGACGGCATGATCATAACGGGTGCGCCGCTGGAGGATATGGCGTATGAGCAGGTGGATTATTGGGACGAGCTGTGCACCATTATGGATTACACAAAAGAAAACGTCTACTCGACCATTCACCTGTGCTGGGGTGCACTGGCGGGGCTGTACTATCATTTCGGCATCCCCAAGGTGCATCTGGAGCAAAAGATGTTCGGCGTGTTTGAGCACCGCGTGACCCGCCCCTCCAATCCGCTGGTGCGCGGCTTTGACGAGCGTTTTTACGCCCCCCACAGCCGTTGGGCAGGGCTGGACCGCCAAGCTATCGACGCCTGCGATGATCTGCGCATTTTGGCGGAAAGCGATGTCGCGGGGCCGATGCTGCTTTCGACCGAATCGGGACGGCAGATCTTTGTCATCGGCCATCCTGAATACGACAAGTATACGCTGGACAAGGAGTACAAGCGGGATATCGGCGCGGGCAAGCCCATCCATGTCCCCTGCAACTACTACCCCGACGACGACCCCGCGCGGGACCCGTTGTTCCGCTGGCGCGCCCACGGATACCTGCTGTATACCAACTGGCTGAACTACTACGTCTACCAGGACACCCCCTACGACCTGACACATCTGGAAGCATTGGAGAAATAATTATGGCAAAAATCAGTGCCTGCATCGTAGCGTACTGTGATTACGAGGAAGTCTGCGCCGCCGTGCGCAGCATCCTGCACTACACCCAAACCGCCGATTTTGTGCTGTATGTCGTGGATAACGCCAGCCCCGACGGCTGCGGAAAGCAGCTGGCGGAAACGAATTTCGGCGATGCGCGGGTGCAGATCCTCTGCCTGCCCGAAAACCTGGGCTTTGGCAAGGGGCATAACTATGTGCTGGATAAACTGCACAGCGACGTGCATTTTATCCTGAACCCCGATATTTTGCTGACGCAGGACATCCTGCCTGCCATGGCAGACTGGCTGCTGGCCACGCCGGGCGCTGCCATGGCAACGCCGCAGCTGCGCTACCCGGACGGAAAACTGCAGCACCTGCCCCGCCGCAAGCCCACGCCGTGGCTGCTGCTGGCACGCCAGCTGGCACCGAAATTCGGCGGTGTGTTCCGCAAGGCGGACGACCACTACACCATGCAGGACGAAGACCTGACCCGGCCGCGTAAAATCGAATTCTGCACAGGCAGCTTTATGGCGGTGCGCACCGATGTGTACAAAAAAATCGGCGGCTTTGACCCCGCATATTTTATGTATGTGGAGGATGCCGACCTGACCCAAAAGGTTCTGCGCGAGGGCACGGTCTGGCTGGCCCCGCAGTTTACCGCCATCCATGCCTGGCACCGCGCGCCGATGCGTGACGCGGGAAAGTTCAAAATGCAGCTGGTCAGCATGGGGCGGTATTTCAAAAAGTGGGGCTGCGGCAAAGGCAAGGTTTGATGCTAACCCTGCAAAACAAAGGAAAACTGTGCAGCCACCCGTTTTGCGGGTGGCTGCAGCTTTTTATGCGGCTTTTGTGACTTTTCCTGCGGTTTGACCGTTTAGTGGGTACAAGGCCTTGAATCAGAAAGGAAAACACAACGCTATGGAGGATAACAAAATCATAGATGCCCTGCTGGCAGAGCCGGAAACGGGGCTGCAGTTTTTGCTGACACAGTACGGCGGGCTGATCCATACCGTCATTTGCCGTATTTTGCCCAACAACCCGCAGGATGCCGAGGAATGTGCTGCGGACGTGCTGGTGGCGGCATGGAAGCACGCCGCCGAGTTGCGGCACCAAAACCGTCCGCTGCGCGCCTGGCTGTGCGTGACGGCGCGCAATGCGGCTATCGACCGTTGGAGGGCGCTGCGGCCCCGACAACAGGAATGTGAGCTGAACGACGAACTGGCGCAGGATTGGATGACCGAGCGCCGTTCCACCGAGGCGGAGGAGCTGATTGCCCAGCTGCTGACCGAACTACCGGAGCCGGACAGGGAGATATTTTTCCGCCGCTATTATTACAGGGAGTCCTGCCGCGAAATCGGGCGCAGGCTGCAAATGCAGGAACATACCGTCAATGTACGACTTTCCCGCGGGCGCGAAAAGCTGCGCAAGCAGTTTACCGCACTGCGCAATACTTATTAAAAAAGGGGGCTGCAACTTATGCGTAACTATACAGACACCACGGATTCTTTGCTGGAACAGTATCCCACAAAAACCGAACCGCTGAGCAAGCAGGAAGAAAAGCGCATCTATGACATGGCGCTGAAAAAAATAGAGAAGGCGGGCAGCTATACGCCGCCTAAGCTGAAAAGGCACCGCCGTGTACCCGTGTGCGTGGCCGCTGCCGTGGCGGCAACCTGTGTGCTTTCGGTGGGCATTGCGGCGGCGCCGTATATCAAGGAGCTGACCGGCGGGAAAATCGGCTTTTTCACCGACGCCAAATCGCAGGCGCAGGTGCAGAACGTGCTGGATGCTCCGCGCGGCGAGTACGGCGGGCAGCAGACCGATACGGAAGGCCACAATACCGAAATCGGCCAGACGCAGACGCTGGACGGCGTCAACTACACGCTGGACACCGTGTCCATGGACGCCGCTACGCTGGATTGCTTCTTTACCGTAAGCGGCGAAAATGTGGTGTCGAAATTCCTGGACGCCGACAGCATCTACCCCGAATGGGATCAGCTCAGCAGCAATACGCCGTGGATAGCGGCGCAAATCAACGGGGGCGAGGAAATTTACAAGATGCAAAGCGATTTTTACCGGCAGGGCGACGATACCTTCCGGCTGTGGCTGCACTATCAGCTGCCGGAGGAGCCGCAGGGCGATACCGTTATGCTGCGCCTGCTCGACCCCTACGCGGCAGTGGGCGAACCGGGGCTTAGCTACACGATGGAGCTGAACGGCGAGCAGGTGCGCGCCGGTGCGCGCCGCATTGCGCCGACGGTGCTGGATTTCGGCATTGCCGATGCCCTGCTGGGCGATAACCCCATCACGCTGGACAGCCTGTGCTTCGGCACCGGCAGCGGCAGCCTTGTGAAACATTCCGAGGCGTCCGAAAAATTCGCCGAAACGCATCCCAATGGTGTGGTAAGCGAGGATGAGGAAAAGAAGCTGCGCGGCGAGGATGCGGACAACCCCGTGATCTTCAACGGCGGAATGATCCTGACCGACGATACGGGGCGCGAGCTTCTGCCCAGCTACCCCCACGGCGTATCCGTGGATGCTGTTGCCTATACCGTGCCGGACGAAAACGCCCAAAGCATCACCTTTACCCCTGTGTACTACAGCGGTGTGTACGAACACGAGGAACGCACCGTGACCGTGGAGGAAATGCAGCAGGGCGTAAAAATTGCTACCAGCGATGCGGGCGGCTACACCCTGCAGAACTTTGCCGTGCAGGGGCAGGCGCTGACGTGGCAGATGATCCCCTACGGCTTTGTGCAGAATACTGAGCTGATGCCGCAGGATGAAGAATATATCGACACAAACACCAATTCCTATGCTTTGCGCAGCAGCACGGTGGACCCGACCACCGGCATCATCAGCTGCCGCATCGACTACTACACCGCTGACCCCGCGCAGGTGGCGAAGATCAGCGAGTTCCGGTATCTGTTCGACGGCGGATACCATGCGGACGAAAGCCGTGCCGTCACGCTGCCGCTGCAATAAAAAAGTCAGACTTGACAAACCCGGTGACGGTGTGGTACAGTAACACTATACGAGGCCGCTGACCGACGGAATTATGTGGGGTACACCACAGGGGAGGCGGGCAAAACCTTGTTTTAAGCCGACCGTCTGGGCTGCACACACGCCAGTGTGTGCGGCCCTTTATTGTTTTTACAAAAACGGAGGAATTGTACCATGCTGAGTGATATCCAAATTGCACAGGCCGCCAAGATGCGTCCCATCACCGAAATTGCCGCCGAGCTGGGTCTGCAGGGGCAGGATGTTATCCCCTACGGCCACTACAAGGCAAAGCTGAACCATCTGCTGGCCAAAAGTGACCGCCCCGAGGGCAAGCTGATTTTGGTCACAGCCATCAGCCCCACCCCCGCCGGTGAGGGCAAGACCACCACCAGCGTGGGCCTGGCGGATGCCATGAACGCCATGGGCAAAAAGACGATGCTCTGCCTGCGCGAGCCGTCCCTGGGGCCTGTGTTCGGCATTAAGGGCGGCGCAGCCGGCGGCGGCTATGCGCAGGTCGTGCCGATGGAGGATATCAACCTGCATTTTACCGGCGATATCCACGCCATCGGCGCTGCCAACAACCTGCTGGCGGCGATGATCGACAACTCCATCCAGCAGGGCAACCCCCTGAACATTGATGCCCGCCGCATCACCTGGAAGCGCTGCATGGATATGAACGACCGCCAGCTGCGCTTTATTGTGGACGGTCTGGGCGGCAAGATCAACGGCACCCCCCGCGAGGACGGCTTTGACATTACCGTGGCCAGCGAGATTATGGCGGTGTTCTGCCTTGCCAAGGACTTGACGGATCTGAAAGAGCGCCTGTCCCGCATTGTCTGCGCCTACACCTACGACGGCAAGCCCGTTACCGCCGGGCAGATCGGCGCCGCCGGCGCGATGACCGCCCTGCTGAAGGACGCGCTGGACCCGAACCTTGTGCAGACGCTGGAAAACAACCCCGCCATCATCCACGGCGGTCCCTTTGCCAACATTGCCCACGGCTGCAACAGCGCCATTGCCACCAAGCTGAGCCTGAAACTGGCAGACTATGTTGTGACCGAGGCGGGCTTCGGCGCGGATTTGGGCGCGGAAAAGTTCTTGGACATCAAGTGCCGCTATGCGGGGCTGAACCCCGCTGCCGTGGTGCTGGTTGCCACCGTGCGCGCGCTGAAATCCCACGGCGGCGTGGCAAAGGCTGACCTGAATAAGCCCAATGCGGCGGCTGTGCGCGCCGGTGCCGCCAACCTGACCCGCCATATCGAGAACCTGCAGGGCTTCGGCTTGCCGGTTTGCGTGGCGATCAACGCCTTCCCCACCGACACGGCGGAGGAAATGGAGGTCATTCACGAAATCTGCGCCAAGGTCGGCGTCCCCTGCGCCCTGAGCGAGGTCTTTGCCAAGGGCGGCGAGGGCGGCAAGGCACTGGCGGAAACGGTGCTTTCCATTATGGACGACACCGCCCGCGTGCAGTACACCTACCCGCCGGAGGCTTCTCTGACCGAGAAGATCGAAGCCGTTGCCAAGAAGATCTACCGCGCCGACGGGGTAAACTACACCGCCGCCGCCAAAAAGACGCTGGACGAGCTGACGGCGCTGGGCTACGGCAATCTGCCCGTTTGCATTGCCAAGACGCAGTATTCCTTCAGCGATGACGCCAAGCTGATCGGCGCACCCGAGGGCTTTGCCATGAACGTGCGCGAGGTTCGCCTGAGCGCCGGTGCCGGGTTCGTGGTGGTCATCTGCGGCAACATTATGACGATGCCGGGTCTGCCCAAGCACCCCGCCGCCATGGACATTGACGTGGACGGCGAGGGCAAGATCACAGGTCTGTTCTGATTTTATTGCAAAAAACGGAGTGACTCCCGTATGGGGAGCCACTCCGTTTTTTATGCCAGCAGCCTGTCCAAAATGGGCTGCAATACGGCAATGTTTTGTTGGAACTGGGGGTAAAATTCATCACCCAGCGCGTAATCGTAGTACAGTGCGCGTTCGATGCGCTTGACGGCTGCCGCAAAATGCGGGTGTTCTGCCCCACCGGCGGCCAACAGCTGTTCCGAAATTTGTGTACAGACGATTGCCCAGCGGGCATCGGCACCGGCACGTTCCTGCACACCGGAATTTTGCAGGTAGTCCTGCAGCGTCTGCCCTGCCCCGGCGCTTGCCCCGCACAGGGGCAGCTGGGCAAAATAGGCGGTTTGGGCGGTCACGGTGTCAATGCTCTGCCCCAGCGGGTAGAGCGCACACGCCAGCGGACGCGCCGCGTGGATGGCACAGGCAGAGCCTTCAAAAAAGCGGCAGTTGCCTGTTTTGGGGTCGGGCGTAAGCCGCAGCGTGGGCAGGCAGCTTTGCGGTGCAACATAGCTTTTGCAGAAGGCACCCGCCACAATGCGGGGCGAAAGGCTCAGCCGCCGGGCAATACGGTATAAATCATAGCCCGACAGAACCAAGTCGCGCCGTTCACGGCAGCAATCCCCGCAACCTGCACAGACAAAGGCGAAGCTCTCCCCTGCGGCAAGGGTCCGGCAGTCGCCCCATGTTTCGGTCATACGGCCCGGTTCGGGTGTCATAGCGGGCACTCCTTTCACAGGCGGAAGTCCAGCACGTTGGCAAGCCAGCGGGTGCAAAGCTGCACCCATGCGCTGTTTTCAGCGCTGGGGGTGTTGACCTCATTGGTGCAGGTACTCATGCCGTGCTGACCCTTGGCAAAGAGATGCAGCTCATACGGAACATCGCACTCCTCCAGCGCGTTTGCCAGCAGCAGCGAGTTCTGCACGGGCACGGATTCATCAGTGACAGTATGCCAGACGAAAAACGGCGGCAGGCCCGGCTGAATTTGATTTTCCAGGCTCATTTCGGCGCGCAGTGCGGCGTCGCTGCCGCACAGGTTCTCGGTGGAGCCTTGGTGGCCCAATGTGGAGGTGGTCACAACGGGGTAGCCCAAAACCACGGCGTTGGGGCGGGCTTCGTCGCCCGTGATGCCCAGCGCCTTTTGCACGGCGGGCGTGTGCGCCAAAACGGCAGACGAGGCCGCCAGATGCCCGCCGGCGGAAAACCCGCAGACGGCGATTTTTTCGGGGTCCAGATGCAGGGCATCGGCGTTGCGGCGCAGATACAAAACAGCAGCGACGGCGTCCAGCAGCGGCTGATATTGCAGAGGCACCGGGTTTTCGTCGGCACAGTGGTAGTACAAAATAAAGGTCTGGTAGCCCGCCTGCAAAAACTGCATGGCGACGGGGTCAGCCTCGCGCTTGCTGCAATAGCCGTAGCCGCCGCCGGGGAAAATCAGCATGGCGGGGCGGGTTATGAAGGCGGGCATTTCGGCGGCAGGCTCGCGCAGGTAGCCGACCAGCTTTGCGCCGGTGGACAAGGTTTCATGCAAAATTTCCATAGGTTATACCTCGTTGGTTGGGGGCAGAGGGTGCGTTTCGATGTACTCTGCCATAATGTCAGCGGCCATGCGCACCAGCTCCGGGCAGGGGCGCTTTTTATAGTATTCGGCGGTGCGGGGGCTGGCCACGGGGCTGCCCTCGGCCTTTTGCAGCCCCAGCAGCTCGCGGCAGACGATGGTGTTTTTGCCGTTGCGGCGGCGATATTCGGCGGCAAGGGCCTGCACCTCGGTGTAGGTGGCGGTCTTTTGGGCGGGGTCATCGCTGCCATACAGGGTGCTTAGCACAAACGTGATGCCGGAAAACGCACCGCAGACCTCCCGTAGGCGTCCGAATCCGCCGCCGAAGCCGGAGGACATCCGCGCGGCCTGGGATTCGGTCATATGCATAACGGGGGCAAAGGCTATCGCCACACACTGGGCGCAGTTGTAGCCCTTAAAAAAGGTTTCGTAGGCTTTGTCGCCATAGATAGACATGTGATTCCCTTCGTTTCTCTGGACGATGCCGCGTTATAGCACACGATCGGGCGGCATGCCGTGCCTTGTAATATTGTCATCATACCACAAAGCGATGCTAAGGAAAAGGCTTTTTTAATTTTTTGTTAAAATGTGCCGAAACAGTTGCACTTTGCTGCAAAGAGTGCTAAACTACAATTAGCAGTTAAAATAACAGAGTGCTAACATTACAATAAAAGCGAGGTCATATTCTATGGCAATGCGTCAATTCAAAGCCGAAAGCAAAAAACTGATGGACTTAATGATCAACTCCATCTATACCAACCGTGAGATTTTCCTGCGTGAGCTGATTTCCAATGCGTCCGATGCCTGCGACAAGCGCTATTTCAAGAGCCTGACCGATACCGAGATGGGCATCACCAAGGCAGATCTGAACATCCACCTGTCCGTCGACAAGGACGCCCGCACCCTGACCATCACCGATAACGGCATCGGCATGACCAAGGATGAGCTGGAAAAGAACCTTGGCACCATCGCCAGGTCCGGCTCGCTGGATTTCAAGACCGAAAACCAGAGCGACAACATCGACATCATCGGTCAGTTCGGCGTGGGCTTCTACTCTGCCTTTATGGTTGCCCAAAAAGTCACTGTTATTTCCCGCGCACAGGGCGCTGACGAGGCCTGGCAGTGGGAATCCAAGGGTGTAGAGGGCTACACCCTGACCGCCGCCGACAAGGAGGACGTCGGCACGGAAATCACGCTGGTGCTCAAGGACGACACCGACACCGAGAATTACAGCGAGTATCTGGACGACTACACGCTGGCAAACCTTGTCAAGAAATACAGCGACTATATCCGCTTCCCCATCACGATGTACCGTGAAAAATCCCGCCAGAAGCCCAAGCCTGAGGACGCCGGCGACGACTACAAGCCCGAATACGAGACCTACACCGAGCTGGAGACCCTGAACAGCATGGTGCCTATCTGGAAGCGCGCCAAGAGCGAGGTCAAGGACGAGGACTACAACGAGTTCTACAAGAATAAGTTTATGGATTACTCCGACCCGCTGCGCGTCATCACCAGCCGCACCGAGGGTACCGCAACCTACACCGCCCTGCTGTTTGTACCCGGCCGCACCCCCTACGACTACTACACCAAGGAGTACGAGAAGGGTCTGGCGCTGTATGCCTCCGGCGTTATGATCATGGAAAAATGCGCCGACCTGCTGCCGGACTATTTCAGCTTTATCAAGGGCGTTGTGGACAGCGAGGATCTGAGCCTGAACATCAGCCGTGAAACCCTGCAGAAGGACAGCCAGCTCAAGCTGATCCGCAACTCTCTGGAAAAGAAGATCAAGAACGAGCTGCACGCCATGCTGGTCAATGACCGTGAAAAGTACGAAACCTTCTGGAAGAGCTTTGGTCGCCAGATCAAGTTCGGCATCTACGGCGATTACGGTATGCACAAGGATCTGCTGGGCGATTTGCTGATGTTCTTCTCTGCCAAGGAGCAGAAGCTGGTCACGCTGGACGAATATATCGAGAAGATGCCCGAAGATCAGAAGTGCATCTACTTTGCCGCCGGTGACGACACCGACCGCCTGGGCAAGCTGCCCAACGCCCAGCTGGTGTTGAGCAAGGGCTACGACCTGCTGCTTTGCACCGAGGACGTGGATGAATTTTGCCTGCAGATGATGCAGAACTACAAGGAAAAGGAATTCAAGAACATCAACTCCGGCGATCTGGGTCTGGAAACCGAGGACGAAAAGAAGGCCGCCGAGGAGACCGCCACCGAGAACAAGGATCTGTTTGAGGAAATCAAGACGGCGCTGAAGGGCAAGATCAAGGATGTCAAGGTCAACCCGACGCTGAAGGAGCATCCCGTTACGCTGTCCAGCGAGGGCGGCATCTCGATGGAGATGGAAAAGGTGCTGCGCCGTATGCCCAACGGCGAGGGCGTGGAAAGCACCAAGGTGCTGGAACTGAACCCCAACCACACCGTGTTTGCCGCGCTGAAGTCTGCCCACGAGGCGGGCGACACCGAAAAGGTCAACCACTATGCCGAGCTGCTGTATGATCAGGCTTTGCTGATTGCCGGCCTGCCCATTGAGGACCCTGTGGCATATGCCCAGCTGGTCTGCGGCTTGATGAAGTAACACCGCAAAATTTAAGCTGTGCCCTTGCGGGGGCACAGCTTTTTTGTTGCCAAACGACGCACACTGCGCTATAATAGAGGCAATAGAAAACGAGTTCAGGGGGAAACATTATGACAGCCAATGCCGCCGATTTTGCCGGGACTGCCTGCGGGCGTCGCTATGAAAAGGAAATGGAAACGCACTTCCGCGATTGCCTGCTGTTTTATCTGGATGGGCGTATCCGATTTGAACGTTACTGCTACGGCGAGGCGGCGTGCCTTGTTTTCAGCACCTGGGCACACGGCTTTGACGCCGACGGCCGTATCATGTGGGATAAGGAACCGGAATTTGAAAGCCAGCGCTCTGCCCTGCCCCGCTGCCTGACCGATATTCAGGAGAACGGACACGCCCTGCAATTTGACGGTGCTTTTAAGCGCTATGTGCAAACCGAGGAATTTGCCGAGGATAAGCCCAACGGCTACGGCAAATGGAAAGTCTTTTGGTTGAAGCGCAAAAAATAAACAATCAGGAGCTGCCTTAGCGGGCAGCTCCTGATTGTTTATCCATACAGTTGCTTTTTTGCGAGTTGTAATGCCTTGCGCAGAGGGCGGTACAAAAACAGCATCAGCACAAAGTTGCCTACGCCGTGCATGGCATCATAGGAAAGCCCGCTCAGCCACCAGCTCAGCGCAAAGGCGGGGGTTTTGGCAACCAGATATACTGCCGCACACAGCCCGCCGAAACACAGCCCGTACACGCCGCTGAATACCGCCCACAGCAGCGCATTATCCATACGGCGCAGCAGCCAAGCCAGCAGCGCCAGCAGGTACCAGATGTACAGGTACATCGCCCACCAAAGACCAAATCCGTACAGCACACCTTGCAGCAGGATAAACACCGTGATCGCACCCGGTGTTTCCCGCGGAAGTTCCAGCGCGAACAGAACGATCAGCAAGGTGACGGGCTCCAGATTGGGCAGGCCACTCATGATTTGCTTGCTGACGACCAGCAGCGCCCCCATAAGCCCGCTGAGAACCAACCGCTGAATCTTGCGGTGGTCGGCTTGCTTACTTCGTGTAGGTGAAGGCATAGCTGTCGCCGTCGTGCAGCTCAATGTCGGCAACACCGACGGTGGTCATCTCGCCGGCGGCGTCGGTCAGGCACCACCAAGCGCCGTCTGCATTGTAGTCGGCGGTGATGCCGTTGACGGTGGTCACAAAACCGGCGGCGGCCTCTTCCTCGCTGATGACACCGGCAGCAGCCAGAGCGTCGCTGAGCTTCTCACCGTCGGTGATGCTCAGGGCAATTTCGGTGGAATTGCCATCGGCGTCAACCACGGTAAAAGTGGCTTCGGCAGCGGTCTCGGCAGCCTCGGAGGAGCTTTCCTCAACGGAGGATACCTCGGAGGATACAGCTTCAGAGGAAACGGCCTCGGAGGAGACAGCCTCGGAGGAAGCGGCGGTGTTGCCGCAGGCGGCCAGCAGGCAGGCGGCCAGGGTCAGGCTGAGAACAGCGGAAATCAGTTTTTTCATGGGTGAATTCTCCTTACATACACTTTCGCGGATGGGAAATCCAACCGCAGGCTGTATTATACCATGCGACCCTACAAAATGCAAGGCGGAAATTTGTGGGGTTTGCACAAATTCATGGCGTCGTTACGGGCTGCCGCGCCCCTGCCCGTAGCAGACTTTTGTGTTACCAATCCAGATCATCCATTGCGTCATCCACACCGGTGGCGTAGTCGAGATCGTTGTCATAGCGATCCTCGTCATAGTCGCCGTCATAGTACAAGTCATCATAGCCGTCATCATAAGCATCATGCACTTGCTTTGAGGAATAAGAACCGCTGTACGACGGCTTTGAATTGTGCGGGCAGGTCGGATAAGGGCAATCCTGCTTGCAGTAAGCGCAACCCAGGGTGGCCTCCTTGCTGCAGTCGTACTTGACGCATATCCGTTTTTTGTTTTTGTCGGCAGAGCTGTTTCCTGACGGTTGTCTGGGACAATGCAGCGAACAGGAGAGAAAGTCTTTATAGGCTTCCCTGTCGCAATCTTTTCGGACACAGATGCGTTTGGGCGTCGTGACAGCGGCAGGAGTCGATCCGCTGTCTGCGGGGTAGGCTGAATATTCAGGTAACAGACAAATCACTATCAGGAAAATAGAGCAAATCAAGAGGATGACAGCAAGAACATAATCTTGATGTGCTTTTTCATGGAGAGAATCCTTTTTAGGCGTCTTGGATGTATAACTTTTGTCGGAAATCATCTTGCTGCTATTGCAATTACCGTAATCGTAATCTTCACTATTGTAATCGCTGTCGAATTCATCCATGAGGGCTTTGCGGCTTTCCTCCTGCTCGCGAATCAGGTCCATGGCCTGAGAGTAGCGAATGTACCCATCGTCGCCTTGACCGTAGACACCGTAATCCGAATCATTCCACATGGTAACTGCCTCCTTTTTTTTGAGAAGGAAGAACGTATATTCCGTACTTTTATTGTAGCGGATATTACATACCATAATTCGTACTTTGAACACGGTAACGGAAACTGTTTGATTGCAGATTTGTTCTGCTTTGGTGCTGCAACACCTGAAAGTAACAGGTTTTTGTGATGATTGCTTGCGGCAGGCGCACGATGAAATCAATGTATGCGTACTTTTCCGAATGTCAGTTTACTTTGCCTGTCGGTACAATTCCATACAATGACTTTGGAATTTGTAACTGTATTTCATAAAAACGCCCCCATACCGGGTGTCCGGTATGGGGGTAAAGAGTGTGAATCGTCAGGCACTGCCCTAAGGTGTCCGGCAGAGGCGCTTTGCCCGACGGGACATAATGTGTCGGACATGGCCTGCGAACGTCTGACGATAAGGAGTATTATTTGGTTGGATAAAAGAAAAGAGATACCTGTTAAAAAGTATCTCATTTTGGTGGGAGCTGGTGGATTCGAACCACCGAAGCATTACGCAGCAGATTTACAGTCTGTCCCCATTGGCCACTCGGGAAAGCTCCCCTATTCAGTTGTTTGAGTTGTCGTTGACAACTTATTTATTATAGCATGTTTATTTTCAAAAAGCAAGCCCTTTTTAAAAATAATTAAAAATATTATTTGTTTGCACTTGGCAGGAGTATTATGTCCGAGAAAACACCCCCTGCCGGCGTTACACAATGTTGCGGACATAGGCTGTTCGAATCCGGCAACGTGGATTTATTGTTGGGGCAAAAACCGCATATAATTTTACGACGCAAAGGGCGTGTCGCAGCCGCCGGAGCCGTGCTTGAGCCGTCAGGCGGGAATTATGAGATGCTGTCTTAGGTTTGTAAAAAGAAATGAGATACTTCCTGAAAAAGTATCTCATTTTGTCTGAGTGTGACAAAAAAGATACCCTGTTTTGTAAGTGAAAAATCAACGGTGCTGAGAATTTTTATTGTTTTCTTTCTCTGTGGGTCAATGCAGCATCCATTCCAGATACTTTGCTCTTGTAATTGTCCTCGCCCTTAATTTTTCCTTTTGGCTATACCACTCTTTCAATAATTTTTCCACTTCCTCAAAATTATCAAAAAGCAGAATCGTGTCAATCGGAACGCTCCCGCCGCAGCCATGTTCCCAGTCATACCAAATCATCAAGCGAATAATGTCCTCCGGTGTTTCTGCCCTTGTAAAGAAATTTTCTTCGCGAACATTCAACGCTTTGGCTATGTCTTTGGCTCTGCTCTCTTTGGGCGTTCGGAATCCTGATTCATATTGGGCAATGCGATTTGCTACGTTTCCATCCAAGTGCAGTCGTTCCCCCAGTTCCCGCTGCGTTAGTCCTCTGCGCTTACGAACCAGCTTGATTTTCTCTCCCAGCTTCATAGCTACCTCTTTCCCTAAGTTGTTTTTTTCTGGGTGGAAGAGAACACCCATTGGGACAAGCGTATTCTTCTCTCCTCATTGCTTTCACCTCATTTCAACTACTCACTTACCCGCTGGAAAGATTACAATTTCAAAGGATAAGCATCCAGCTTGTTTTGCGCATTTATGTAGGATTTATAAATATTTTTGATTCCGGCTTCTTTTGCCATGCTTACAACAAGATTTTCCTCTGCTACGCCCATTCGCAGGCCAAGAATTACACCGCTTGGGATCCATTCCATCATCACCGGCGGCTTCATAATGCAGCCAGTTATCATTCGCCATTCTTCATCGTATTTATGGCACTCTTTTTTGATCAGAGTCGTTCTTTCTTGTTCCCATAGCACATTTCCCATCTCTACATATAGCTCTTGAGGAATCTGAGTTTTTGCTGTCTCTGCTATTTTTCGGAGCATAACGAATTTCGCAAATTTGGTTGCATCATAAGGCGTGTCCGAATAATAAATCGGATATAGCGACGTTCCGTAGTTCTTGATTCCGCAATTGGCGCATTTTTCCTGCTTACCGCATAAGAAGTCGTCATTGTTTTCAAGGTCGTAGATTTGCACAAAACCTCTGTGCTGATCTGCATATTTCAGCCACAGAACCTCATTAAACCCATTTTCGGAGAAACAAACTGACCACGTATCCTTTTTAACTTCATCACGGAGTGAAAGCGCTGCATTCAGAAAGCTTTCGGTAAGCCCGTGAGAAAGCGCGTTTGTCACATTCTCAACCGTAAACTGCGCTGCTTGCTCCTCAGAGAGAATATTCCCAAGCAATGACTTAACACCATCCACAACTGCTTCTGTACTTTCCGGAGTCTGGAATGCACTTAAATACTCTTTCCGGATTGCCTCAATGTCGATGTGAAGAAAGGTATCAAAAGGGTCATCATAATAATTCGCAGAAGAAAAATAGAGCTTATTCGTTCTGAGGGCATCCAAGCTCTTTGTGCTGACAGGTCGATACCGGAAAAGCAACTTCGGATACTTAATTGCTTTGAAAAGCTGTTCTCGTTCTGCCACAATATCATTACCGGGCAAAGAACATAATGTTTGCCAGAAGTGTTCTCGATCATTGTGATTCATTGATGCCCCTCCTCTCAATTATAAAATACGATTTGTAATCCGAAACAAAACCAACACTATCAGATTTATGAAAAATCGCCCATTTGTGTTTTGGTATGTTGATTGCCACTTGAATCTGTCCACTCGGTGACTATTCTAAACTTTGATGCCGAACCATTATGTGTGATGAGAAGCAATTCATAGCTTTTTCTTGCCTCTAATTCTTCAAAAGGCTGCTTTTCTTGGTCCATAATCATAATACCAACATCACCATCAAATCGAGCAGACACATGATAGGCTGTTGCATTTCCTGAATTCCAAACTTTCAGTCTGTGCTTACCTTTACCTACAGTAATAAATCTTGCCTCGACACACGCAAATTCCGCATCCTCCTTCTCTTTGGTTATCTTGTCCAATTCATCCTGCTTAATCTTGAGTTCCAGTTCATTAACCTTGTTCTGAAGACGTTGTGCCTTTGAAGATTTAAAAAGCGAAATGATGGCAACTAACAGAGATATACCTGCGATGATCAGCGCACCCCAATCTTTTATGAAGGACACCATTTCCTTCAATGTGCTAATCAAAACTTCCATTTTTTCATCGCTTTCTTTAATTCTTTTTCAAGTTCTTTGACTGCATCTTGCGCAAGTTCATCTACAGCATTATCGATTATTGCGGCATTGCTATCGAGCAACTCTCGTTTCGTGTATTCCGAACCGCAATCAGAGCAACGTACTCGTGCATCGTCACCTGCGTGAAGTAAATCTTCAAACTCTTCGTCCAATGATAAAAACTGATCATTACCACAAAGCGGACATAGCAGTGTGACATTACGATCTAAATTTTTCATTAAATCACCTCATTTCAACTGTTCACACAACGTCAGGATTTCTTCCGGTTTGGCAGTGATGTGGCGCCATGTCGCTTCAAACGTGCACACACCTTAGTTTCTGTAAGAATAAGATACTTCAAGAGTGCATCTACTGTAACATCCCTCATTTTTCTTTCTCCGGGGTGAATTCCAAAATGTCATCAACGCCACATTGTAGAGTTTTGCAAATTTTCTCAATACTATCAGGAGAAATATAATTGTCATGCTTGATTCGGGTAATGATATTTGCACTAAAGCCTGCCTGTTCCATTAGTTCGGCATTTGTCATGCCCTTGTCGATCAGTAAGTGAAATAATTTTTTATATGTTACAGCTATGGCAACCTACCTCCTAACATTATCAATTATTATATCACAAAAACGTGACCAATTCAATTCGTTAGATTGAAATTACATAAGATCAAAAAATCCGCAAGGCCCATTGCTGCAAGGCTTTGCGGATATAAAAAAAGACCACGCAATAGACTGTCTCAACAAGCAGTTCACATTGCGTGGGGTCTTTCAATGCCCTCTTTATTTTTATGCTAGCTGCATTGTCTTTTGGTAGCCGCCGATGAACCGTATTTCAATTTCATTGCGCGACCTCACCGTGATTTTCTCAATGATTCGTGCAGTCAGCGCATCGTCATATTCTTGGATTTGTAGGTCTTTGACTGACAGCAGCATCTCCGGCTGGCGGGCTTTTCCCTGTTGAGCTGCACAGTCCTCGATGGTTTTTTTCAGACTCTTAATTTTATTGTTCAGCTTTTTCAACCTGTCATCCAGAAACGGTGTACCCTCATCGAAGTCCAAGGACATTTCCAGCAGACGGTCGAATTCCTGCTGGGTCTGTTCCAGTTGCTCCTGCAAATTGGGCTTTGTGATTTCGCCGGTCTGGATGTCATGCAGGATGCCGTTGATCTGGGCTGCAACTTCATCGGTGAAGTTTGCGGCCAAATACTGTACGGCTTTCAAAATTGCACTGTGCAGTTCTTCTTCCGGGATGGACGGCGAGTTACCGCAAAATTTTGTTCCGTACTCAATGCGGTTCACGCACCGCCAGACGATTTGCTTTCTGCCGTGAATGTTCCAAGTCACCCGCTTGTAAGGGCTGCCACAGTTTCCGCAGACCAGCCGTTCGGACAAGGCATATTTGCTGTTGTAGCGGCCACGGCGGCGCTTGCGCTGGTTGGCCGCAGACTTGCTGTTTCGGCGGGCAATCTCGGTTTGCACCTCTCGGAACATCTGCTTACTGACGATGCCTTCGTGGTAATTTTCAATGTAATATTGCGGGAGCTGCCCGGTGTTTTTCTTATGTACACCGGTCAGCACATCCTCGGTAAATGTTTTTTGCAGCAGCACGTCGCCGCAGTACTTTTCATTTTGCAGGATGCGCTGAATGCTCTGTGCTGACCATGCGGTGTTGCCGCGGGCTGTGAGCGCACCCGCGGTTTCCAGCTTTGCCTTGATGCTTTGCAGACTGTCCCCTTGCAGGTAGCTCTTGAAAATCAGCCGAATGATTTCTGCCTGCTCCGGGATGATCTCCGGCTTGCCGTCCGCCCCTTTTCGATAGCCGATGATTCTGCCGTAAGGGAAGGCAAATTTACCGTGCTTATATCCCATGCGCTTGCCGCGGGCAACATTTTGGGAGATAGACTCGCTCTCTGCCTGTGCAAAGGCGCTCAGTACGGTAAGGATCATCTCAGAGTTCATTGTGGCGGTGTTGATGTTCTCTTTTTCAAATACCACCGCGATTCCCATCTGTTTCAGCATTCGGACGTATTGAATACTGTCCAGTGTGTTGCGGGCGAAGCGGGAAATGGATTTTGTCAATATAAGGTCGATTTTGCGCTTCTTGCAGTCTTGAATCATCTGGTTAAAACCGTCACGCTTCTTGGTATGTACGCCGGAGATACCGTCATCCGCGTAGATGCCCGCGACTTCCCACTCCGGGGTGGAATTGATTTTTTCGGTGTAGTACAGTTTCTGGATTTCAAAACTGCCCTGCTGTTCTTCTTCCTCGGTGCTGACGCGGCAGTAGGCCGCTACCCGCAGCTTGCGCGAAGCACTTTTCTGTCCGGCGCTTTCCCTCATAGATGCGGGAATCTCAATGATCCTCATGTTGCTCATGGCTTTTCCCCTTACACAATTTGTCCGTTTTGCAGTTTGAATTCAATATGGGTGTCGCGGTACAGGATGACCTTGCTGACGACCTTCTTATAAAAGGTATGTGGGAAGCCATCTGTCGGTTTATACTCGGCACAAGCTTTTCGTATTTGCATAGTTGCCGGATCGGCATCTCCTGCAGAGCGGAATTCATATTCCAGTTCTGCCCGGTGCAGGATTGCAGCTACAAGGTCATCTTCGTCAAACTTATCTGTTGCGATTTTTCGTTGAATTTCTCGATCAAGGCGAGCAGAATCCATGGATCTAACAACAGAGTGGGTATCAGGTGCTCGAATCTGAAGGCTATTTTCCTGTAGCCATTTTAACCTTTGAATGATTTCTTCGGATAACACCGCTTCTTCTATCGGTGCGCTCCACATTCTGCACTGTCGGCAATGCCACTGATTTGTTTTTCCATGCCAATACAACCTTTCGCCACAGCAGCCACATTGTATATCCTTGCGAAATGGCGCAAGTGCTGCAGAGTACGCCGATGCCTTGGCAGACCGAACTTGTGCCGCTTGCCGGAATATTTCTTTCGTGACAATTGGCGGATACCTGTCTGTCCAACAGTAAGTTTCGTTTCCCAAAATGCGGCTTATAGTATTTTTATTCCATTCTGCATCATTCTGGTGGTACTCTATGCCTTTGGAGATCATAGACTTAGCAATTTGCTGGAACGTATTTCCTGCAAGGTACGCTGTGAAAATGTTTTGCACTATTGTCCTCTGCTCTGTGTCTACCACAATGTTGCCGTCTCGAACCGCGTAACCAAACGGAAGGTATCGTTTTTTCATTATCGCTTCTCCTTCAGATGTAAACCGTTCGGCAGTTCGAATACAAAGGCTTCGTTACTGACAACAATTTTCTTTACAATTGTCCTCATAGCTTCTTCATCAAACTCCGTCAATGCCGTATGGTTTTGCATATAACAGTCTATTTGTTTTGTTTGATAGAGCGCCTTTTCTGCAGTTCCATTCTGTTTCTGGCAGGTTAGGCACTTTTTCTTTTCCGCAAGCTGTTGTTCTATTCGGATGCGGCGTTCTTGGTAGGCTGTTTCCTCTATATAACCCTGTGCATGGATACGTGTCAGGTTGTGCAGTTGCTTTGATATCTGTAATATTTCTGTATGCACCGCGTTACTTGCTTCATTCTGCATACTCTTAATGTCCTGTATTCGCTGCAAGTCGTTAAAGATTGGGAGAAACAGTGTCGTTCGATTTTCGAAAAGTTTGTTGTACATTGACAAAAATGCCCCATAAAGCTCCGTTTCGTAAACAGGCTTTATGGGGCATTGGGTTGAATCCACGATATGCGTCTTGCAGTTCCAGACCCGCACACCATTTGCACGGGTCTTGGGCGAAAGCATTTTTCCACAAAATTGGCAGACAGCCATTTTTGTAAGCGGATAGCTGTGCATCTGTGAACGATGTGTGCGCTTTTGTGAAAGCAGTGCTTGTACTTTCTCAAAATCTGTCGGCATAATAATGGCAGGATGGCTTTCTTGGATATAATATTTTGGAAGTTCACTCTTATTGCGTTTCTTTTGCAGGGGTAATGTATCCGGTGTATAGCGTTTTTGGCAGCAGGTATCTCCACGGTACTTTTCATTGGTAAGAATACTCTGTACTGCGGGAGAATTCCATGCTCCGGCTTCTTTGGAATATTGACTATTCAGCAATTTTGTGATTCTTGCTACACTCTCCCCTGCCAAATACTGCGCATAAATAAAGCGAACAACAAGAGCTTCAGGTTCATAGGGAATCAATTTGCGGTTTTCTTGTCGATAGCCAAACGGTGTGGATGCAGTTACATAGGTTCCGCTCTGCATTCGTTTGCGTATACTCCATTTCATGTTCTTGGAGATGGAGAGTGATTCTTCCTGCGCAACGGAGCAGATCATACTGAGAATCATTTCGCCGTTGGCAGTTTCGGTGTCAAAGCCTTCTTTTTCAAAAACAACTGTTACACCAAGTCTTTTCATTTCGCGCACCGATGCCAGCGCATCCGCTGTGTTGCGGTCAAATCGGGATGCCGATTTGACCAGAACGCGGTCAATCAGCCCTGCGCGGCAGTCATCCAACAAACGGTTGAACTGCTCACGGTGTTTCGTGCTGGTGCCGGTAATGCCTTCATCGGCATAGATTCCGGCGAAATCCCAGTTTGGATTTTCCTGTATCAGATGGGTATAATAGTCCACCTGCACGGACAGCGAGTTTAGCTGATCCTCGGAATCACTGCTGACGCGGGCATAGGCCGCCACGCGAAGGCGCTTCGGCTGTTGTTGTATCGGCTGAATAACTTGGACTTGCGGCATACTATTTCCTCCGAGTTTGACGCTGTGACATTCTTTTTGTCACATACAACATACCCGAAAGGCAGGTCAAAAGCTATTCACGAGAACCACTAAACTTCTCGGCGCAAAACGCCGCATTTCCGGGCATAACCAACATTCGTGCGCTGGCAGATGTCCCTAGGCAATCTTCCGTTTGCGGCAGCGGATACCAGCGCGGCATAGGCCAGTGCATATTTCAGCTCCTGTTCCAGCCTTACGGGAAACGGGTCAATCTGCATCGACAGCCACCTCCCACGGCACTCTTTTTCCGGTTCGCGCGGTACGAGCCAGAATCCGACTCTCCAGCCCCGTCAGATAGAGTTCATATTGTAGATTGGTCTCGGTCGTAATCAGTACGGCACCGTAATTTTGCAAAAAGCGCAGGATGCGGTACAAGGTTGTAATGTCGTGGCTCAACCGGTCAAGGCTCTGCACCATGACGGCGTTGGCACGCCCCTGCTGCACAGCGGTGAGCATGGCGAACAAATCAGGTCGCCAGAATTCGGTACCGCACTTTTGCTCCATGCAGGAGTTGACAATGATATAGCCGCGCCTGTCGGCTTCGCGCATGACATCTGCCAGCTGTTCTTCCAATGCGGGCAGGTTCGGTGCGGCGCTGCGGGCAAAAGCCCAAACTTTATATTCTGTCATGGGTGTACCTCAGAATTGATCCATCAGCGGGAGTCGAACATCAAAGCGCGGCTTGCCGAACGATGCCCGCGTGAAGCGGTCACCGACAAAGCGTTTCAACCCGCTGTTGACGAGTTCGGCGTTCAGGTCACATTCGGTGGTGATGAGGTAGACATCATTCTGGCGCAGTATCTCAATGACACCCACCAGTATGTAGCTGTTGCGGCTGATTTGCTCCAAATCGCGCACTATCACGGCTTCAATCCGACCGTTCTCTACTGCGTCCAGCATAGAGCGCAGACCGATGCGGTCTTTCAATGTATTGCCGCTGCAATGGTCAAAAGATGTGCCGCGCACAAGAAAGCCGTGCCCTGCTGCTTCGTCGATAAGGTCATACAGTCGGTCAAAGGCAATGCGCGGATCGCTGTTGGCGCACCGCACATAAATCCAGACATCGTGGTTTCGCATAAGGTACATCGCAGATTCCTCTTTTCACAAAAAGTAATCCGGGCGCTTCTGCTCCCGGATGAATTGCTGCACATCTTCGATTTTCTCGGTGATTGGGCAAGTCGGCAGTGCTGCCAGCGCGGCGTCATGGTACTTGCCGCCGATGCCTGCGCGTTCGTCCAGAATTGCCACCACACAGGAGTCTTGCTCGGTACGGATGGCACGACCAAAACCCTGCCGTAGCTTCTTCTGCATTTCGGGGATGATTTCGGCGTTTATGTAATCCCGCAGGTTCGGATAGTGTCGGCGTTCGTAATCGCTGACCGGGTCGGGTATCGGGAACGGCAGCTTGGCGATAATCAGCAAAGACACCATATCGCCGGGAAAGTCGATGCCCTCCCAGCAGGAGCCAGCAGCAAACAGCACACCATTGCCGGATTGCTTGAACTGCTGGATGATTTTGCCGCCGTTGCGCCATGCCTGATAGGTCGGGTATGTCCATTGACCGTCCGTCAGCGCGCGGACTTCCGCCATCTGGCGGTACGCTGTGAACAACACCAGCGCATGACCGTGGCAAGCATCCACCAATCGGACGATTTCCTCTGCCATTTTGCGGTTGTCCATTCGCGTTTTTACGCGCGGCGGAAAGTATAACAGACATTTTTTCTTGTAGTTAAACGGAGAATCTGCGCAGAAATGGCGCAAGGGGTGATAGGTTGTCAGCCCCAAAAGCTGTTCCGTGTGGCTGAAATCTCCGGCTGCCGCCAGTGTTCCGGAGGTCAGAATTGCGGGTTCGCGTGTGTTCCAGAGCGCACTGCGGAGCAGCTGCGGTACGCGGCTGCTGGCTGCGCAGAACGTGGGCTGCCCGTCGGCATCATAGTCGATGTAGAGGATGCGCGTTGGTACCTCCAAAAGAAAAAGGCGCAGCAGACTTTCGACTTCTCCCAGCCTGTTCAGCAGGTATCGCGGCACATCCGGCAAACCGCCGGCATTTTGCAACAGTGCTGTACAGTCGATGAGCGCAGCGCGGCGGAACGGCGTAAGCAGGAACGGTTCGCTCGCTTTTCCTCGCAGCTTGGAAAGCCCCTGCGTGCAGGAGAACGACAGCGTAAGAAACGCCGTCCGCAGCTGTCTGGCAAAATCCTTGTAGTGCGCCTGTTGTAATAAAAGGCACAATTCATCCATGTTGTGCTGGGATAGTGTTTCCGTGTACATCTGGCGAGCGGCATCGGGCAACTTGTGCGCTTCATCCACCACCAACGCCTGATAGCTGCGCAGGAGCAGTGGTCTATCTTCCTGCCGGTGCGATGCGTCAGCCAGCAGATAATTGTGATTGCAAATTTGGATGTCGGGTTTCATGGAATCCCGCAAGTATTGCTGGTAGCGGCAATCCAAGCGCATGAAGCAATCGCGTGGGCAGGACTGCGGCACACAAATGCGGCAGCGGTCATACCGGGAAAGTTCCGGGATATGATCCATGTCCAAAATATTTTCTGCAATGTGCAGGCTGCTTTTCTCCCGCGTTCGTTTCGGATGCACCAGCGATGCTCTCTCGGCAAGGCGGGCATCGCAGACAAAACGCTCTTTGCCCTTGCGGACAACAGCCGTGATAGGTTCGCGGATGATGCCCTCGCCCAGCAAAACAGCGGACAAGTCGGGTAAGTATTCAGTGAGAATTGCGTCCTGCAACGCAACGCTGGAGGTAGAAATAACGATGGGCAGTTTCATTCGTTCGGGACGATTCATCTGCCAAAAAATACAGCCCACGAGGTAGGCCAGCGTTTTGCCGGTACCCACGCCTGCTTCGCACAGGGAAATTTCCTTATTATATAAAGTATCTAAAACTTCATGGCAAAGCGCGACTTGTTCCTCGCGCACCGCCATGCCGTGCCGGGGCAAAATCTCCCGGAAAATTTTCTCGGCCATGCGGTGGGATTCCGCATAGCCTGTCGGATAGGTTTGCATTGGTTTACACCTCTGTTTTCCATCCCGATAAAGGCAAAATGATGCGCAGCAGTTGTAAAAAGCTGCTGCGCACGATTTGCCTTGATCGGCAAATTTTATAGTTCGATGTGTGCCACATTTGCCGCCCGCACCCCTGACACCGGGAACACAACAGGCAGGGTGTTGGCACACCCGTTCACTGACTCCGCCGGAGTCTTACTGCTTACAACTCCGGCTCGGTCACCCCCTCTGACGCTGGAGGCCGCTGGCGTATCATTGTACTCTCTCCCACCGCAATTCCGGTTTGCCAAACCGCCCACTGGGGCTTGCCGGGAAAAAAACGTACCTGTTATGCTGGATATTCGGTTGTCAAGGTTCCGACAACACAGCTATGACCATGTTGGAGCAAAGTTGAGCAGTAAACCGTGGAGTATCTCAGAATCCCTTCCTGTCAAAGTATATGATAAGCGACTCAAAAGTTGTTGCTCCTCTTTCGTGAGATATACCCGTCTGGGAAGGTGACTATCATCTATGTAAACACCTCCGCTGTATCTTCCTCGAACCAAAACAATTGGATATACGAGAGAGAGATGGTCGATATCGCGTTGGATAGTCCTGACAGAAACACCAAATTCTGAAGCTAAGTTCATCATAGTATCATGCTTGCGCACAGCTAACCGTCGAATCAGTTCGGTTCGTCGTTCACTTGTTTCCAACAGATTTTCCCCCTCAACTTTAGCTCTGGGGGTATTGTATTCGCTATATAAGACAGCACCTGTCTTATATAAAATTACCGTCCCAAAATATTTTTCGGCGCCATCCATACAACGTATGTCAAGACTGGTTTTTGCAGCCTTGTTTCTAATTATTCAACAAAAAGAACCCGCCGCATACGGGATGCGACGGGCTTGAAACGACAGGGATGTTTTACTTTTTATCTTGCGGCTGCGGCAAAGGTTTTTCAGGGCGGTGGGGTTGGTAAGTCCAAAAAACAATGCATGGATCTGCGGATTCATGACGAATGGCCGATTAAATAACCTTACTCAGACTTTTGTTCAAGAAGTTTTCCTTTGTTTTTATACAAAGCCTCTCTTTCCATTTATATAAATTTATTTGGGGACTTACTGAATTCCTATTCCGACTTTTGATAAAATAATCAGAAAAACAGCAACAGTCTTTGCCATAATCATTGTATTAGCAAAAGAAGGTTTCGGCACAATCAGGACACATATAAATAGGCTGTATATCATAAACCTTTTATAGACTGCTTTTTTCATAGTTTGAAGTTCTTCGAAACTACAGTGAATTTCTGAGTTATTGCAGGGTGCAAATACAAGGATAATTGCCGTTGATAAAACCCAAAGTATATACGAAACCACTGATATATTAGATAGCAATCGACAAATAATAAACAGCGAGAGATATTCAAAAAACAAGGAAAAAACAAAGCAAGATAACTTTGTTGGCATGTGCAGCCCATTCGTTTTTTCGCGCAAAAAGCCAATCCCAAATTCAAGGTCAATACATATAGAAAAGGTGCTACCATAGTACCCAAGTTGATAAGTATAACAAAACCACAAAGGTTCATAAAACTCCGTTGCAATGTATAATTAAGCGCTTTCTATATATATTAAAGCAAATTATAAGACTTACGCCAGTTTTTTGTAGTAAAATGGGAGTTTTTTGTCACGAAATAGAAGTATTCAAAAAGTCCGTTGAAAATTCAAACCACCCATTTTCATAATTTAATGCGTAGACCGAATGGTACTTTTTCAGTGTGGTTTGCACATTTTGCAGACCATAGCCGTGATAGGACGGATCTTCTTTGGTCGTAACCGGAAGCCTGCCCGGCAAGAGATCCACCGGTAAAGTTCGGTTGCGGACACCGTAGAACAGTTCGCCGTCCTCCAGCAAAAGTTGTACATAAATTTGTCTGTCTGCCGCCGGAAGTTTTTCGCAAGCCTCAATGGCGTTATCCAACGTGTTGCTGATAATTACCGTTAAATCGACCAAATTGATGGTTACCGCTGACAAATCATTGACACGGAATTGGATATCAATCCCCCGATTTTTAGCCATAAGCGCCTTTTGGTTCAACAGCGCATCCAACGCTGTATGATGCGTGTTCACAAGCAAAAGACGCTTGGTTTGTTCTGTCTGCAAGCTATGCAGGTAGGTTCGTATCATGCCAACATCACAATTTTCCTGCGACAGCATCGCAGCCAATGTATCCAGGTGCGCCCTGAAATCATGCGATAGCTTTCTCTGCTGCGCGTAAGCTGCACTTAGGGCTTCTATGCTCTCTTGTTGTGCATTGGATTTTGTTTGCAACGCGATGGTTTCTTCACGAAAATGCACATTTTGCTCCATCCGGCTGACCAAAAGTAAAGCCGCTATTTGCATACAAATAATAAAAGAGGAGCAAACAAATAGCGGGAGTGACGATATCTTTTCTTTCTGAAAGCAAACACGAAAGAAGAAAATCAATAAGACGCTTACTGCGGAAAGCGCCGCCGGAACACTGTACCATATCCAGTTTTCCGTTTGCGCGTGTCTGTGTTTTCGTTGTGTTTTTTGCAAATAGCAGACCGTACCAATTGCGAAATGTTCAAGAAATGTCAATGAAAGTCCAACATTATGAGTGGCGTAAACGTTTATTTTTGAAAGCAAAAGGGAAAACGTAAACATTAAATTATCCTTACAGCATGGCAGAGCATAAAAAATAACGGCGATATAGAAACTGAATATTTTGCTTCCCCCATAAAGAAGTCTGTGGAGCAAATAAAACATACCCATGACAAAGGGTAATTGCCAAGAGCTTGCCATAAAAAGGTATGATGTGTTCAAAAACGTGGCCGTAAGAAAAACAAAAGCTGCCACGATCATCCAATGTACAGCATTTTTTCTTTTTCTTTGCGAAAATGCGTCAAACAAAAAAATGGCTGCTATGTAATCCATTCCTGTCCATAAGTAGTTGCGAAAGAATTCACTCATAGGGTCTTCCCCCATTGTTTGTTTTTCCAACTCAAATATCGGATTTTAATCTGTGCGTAGTGCTTTTGGCTGACAGGTAGTTCCTCTCCATTGCTTAGAACCACTTTATCATAATTCAGCTTTTTAATGTGTGCCATATTCACAAGATAGCTCTTTTGGATTCGCAAAAATCCGTCTGACGCCAACTCGTTCTCCAAATCCTCAAGCTTTGCGTAAAAACGATCCTCGCCTTGCAGAGGATTTTCCGTATGCAAAACCACAATGCGCTGCCGGCTTTCCAGATAAAGGATGTCCTTATAGGCAACTCGATACGGTTCGGCGTTTACGGAAAATCGCAGTTCTTTTTTGCCGTGGGGAATCTCAGCCAAAGCATCCCGAAAATACAGCGGCAGTTTCTGCTGCATTTCCTGTTTCAAAAGGTAGCGGAACGCCCGTACTTCGTACCCTTCTATGGAAAATTCGGGGTAGTTCGTCACAAAAATGAGTATCGTGTCCAGATGCAGTTCCCGTACCCGCCGTGCAATATCCATACCACTTCGTTCATCCATATCAATATCCAGAAACAGTATCTGATACTGCGACAACTGTTGATCCGTTATCGCAGCAGGGTGCGCACTTTTTGTTACGCAGGCCGATATTCCCGGAGGCAGCGGCTGACCGGTAACGACATCTGTGAGTTGCTGTAAAAAATCTTTGTCGTCATCGCAGAGTAAAATATGGATTTTCATGGCAGCGTCCTCTTTTTTCATTTGTCGAAGCAGACGACCCTCTTTGCAATCCAACATACGGTTAAATCTCCTAAAAGTCAAAATATATGTATAGTGTAATACTAACTCTTCACCACACCGATTTGCAAGTAAAATCGCATAAAATTATTTTGACACAGAGAAATTGTGCTGTCAGATATAGAAAAACAGGATATCGACAGGAAAGATACAGAACACCATCATTCTATCGGAGAACACATTTGCGCATTGCGGGTAAGCAAAGGTTGGACGCAACAAACATTAGGCAAAAAGCCTTTTTCTACACGCTGTGTCCGGCATTGTTGCCGGTCCGGTTTTTATATACTCGTACTTTGTGGCAAAGCACTCTTGTTTTATGCCAAATTTGTAGAAACGAGGAATGAACCGTGCTATTTTAATAGCACGATAACGCACAGCTTACAACGGTTTCCTGCTCAGTATCAGGCATCGGTACGCAGATGCTTGCAGTTGGGGTCACACAGTTTAACCTGTTATCATTCTATTATACATGGAGGAAAAAGACGATGAAAATGACAATACCCGCCTTGCTTTTGTCCGCGATACTTCTTACTGCCTGCAGCGAGAAAAAGACCTTGTCGAACAACTATACCGACACCCTCGTCAAGCCTTCTTCGCAGTCCGATTCCGCCGCCGCGGAATCCCATGATACACCTCAATCGGCAGAATCAAAGGACTCCTTTGAAGCGTTCGGTCAGCAGGAAACCGACTACACGATACCCTCGGAACAAATCGTTTCGGTCGGTGACACGATAAAAAATGTGAGTCTGATGAATTTTTCTTCCGGAACAGCCGATTTTGCTTCCCAGGCGACTGTGACCGTGGATTCCGTGCAGCGGATATCAGCTCAGGACCCGCTTGCTGCGGAAATTGTTGCCGATCCCTACACAAAAACCGAGGGCTTTGACTGGGTTCTTTTGACGATGACGATTGAAAACATCGGCACAGCGGATGCAGACTTTTGCTGCGATGGTACGCTTTGGAGTGTACCGCAGGACACCATGGTGGCGCAAATGAGTGCAGATCATTTCTGGACAGACAGCGCGTATCTGGCAGATAATGACTCTCCGGTTCCCACAAACGGTACCATTTCGATCCCTGCCGGAGATGTGGTCACCTTCACGTCTGCCTGTCAGGTTTCTTCCGATGCCCCGCGCGACGGCGAAAAACTCTACTGGGAACTGAACCCTCATTCAGACAGCTTTTTTTACAAGGCCGGTCGTCATGAGGTTTACTTTGTGGAGATCGAATCATGAAGAAGATACGGATACAACCATTTCTCTACCGCGCCTTTCACAGCAGCGGGTTCCGGCTGTCCTTTGTTCTGGGGCTGTTCCTTGCCGTTTTTCAAATCGTGCAGATGATAACGCCCATAGACAGCGGCTATATATATCCCGCATCCTTATATGCAATGTGGGTCGGCGGCGAGTGGGCCTCTTACGCAAGCTCTCTGCTTTTTCTGCTTCTTCCGCTGATAGCCACGCTGCCGTTTTCTGACTGTGTGGCACGGGATAAAAAAACAGGCTACATCTACCATCTTCTGCTGCATCAAGAGCGAAACACTGTGTTTTTGGAGTGCGCCCTGACGGCATTTATCTCCGGCTTTTCTGCCGCAATCTTGCCGTTTCTGGAGAATTTTCTCCTCTGTGCAACGCTGTATCCGGCCTTGCCGCCTCAGGCATCGACATACACCTTTTCGCCCTCGTTGCACGGATTTCTTGTAAATGTGTTTTACACGCGCCCCTTGCTGTATTGCCTTGTATATATTCTGCTGATCGGCGTTTTCTTTGGCGCCCTTGCCGTATTGGGTATGTCCCTCGGCTTTCTTATAAAATCCCCGATTTTTGTACATTTACTGGTATTTGCGCTGTACTTCTGGGTCTATTACATCACGATGCAGCTGGGGTGGTATTCCCTGAACCCGTATGTATTTCTCAACCCAACGCAGACCGTAGTTTTCCCGATGAGGGTGTATCTCGTCTATGTCATAGGAATGTTTGTCACGGCAGCCTTGATTATTTTTGCAGGAGGGCGTCGCTATGAGGCTGTATCATAAAGCTGTAAAAATGCTCTCGCACGACCTATCTGCCGGACTTCGGCAGCAGAGTTTCTTTTTCCTTGTGACGGTTCTGTTTGTCTTAACTGCGTGCATTGCATGGGACGGCAAATTTTTACGTTGGTGCGATTTTACCGGGTGCGCTGCGCAGAAACCGGGGGTATGTGACTATCTTGTTTTTCTTCTGGAGGGTATGGAACCGCATGATTTCAATCGTTCCAACGGATTTCGCTTTCCCGCCATATGGATGATGTTTTTCGTTCTGTTTCTGATTTCCGTTGCGCGATACGCAAAAAGCGATATGTATGGCATAGGTCAGCAGCTGCTGCTAAAAAGCGGAAGCAGAGACCTTTGGTGGTTTTCCAAAATGGTTTGGGCTTTTGTCTCTGCCGCCTTGTATTATTCGGTAATTGTTGTCACCGCTATGCTGTACCTGACGACAAGGCACGGCTTTCGGTGGTCCTGCACGGATTTTACAGCCTCTCTCGTACCGGGCGTTGCAGAACTTTCCCTTGCCGAACAGCTGCTTTGGCTTTTGGCAATTCCCGTTTTTACGCTGTGTGTCATCGGCAGCTTGGAGGTACTTATCGAGGTACTCGTTTCTCCTGTTGTCGGCGTAGCGGCGATCCTTGCACTGCTGCTTGCGGCGCTGTATTTTAATCTGCGGATCGTTCCGGGCGGCACCTGTATTTTGCTGCATTCCGAGCTGGCAGGGTCGGGCGGGTTTGCACTGACGCAAGCTCTGATTTTTCCTGTTCTTTTGCAGCTTATTTGCTCGACACTCGGTCATCTGATATTTCGCAGATTCGACCTTTTGGGAAATCATGAGGTGTGATTATGTATGTTACCTTTCATTCCGTCACAAAAACCATTCGCCAAAACACCGTTGTCGACGGGGTGTCCCTTAAAATGGAAAGCGGCCGTGTATACGGTTTTCAAGGGAAAAACGGCAGCGGAAAAACTATGCTGATGAAACTGCTGTGCGGTCTGATCCGCCCAAGCTCCGGAACGATTGAAATCGGCAGCCAGACGCTGGGCAAAGATATTTCCTTTCCGCCGAGTATCGGGGCGCTTATTGAAAACCCGGCGTTTCTTCCGGGAGAAAGCGCCTATCAGAACCTGAAAATCATAAACGATCTGACCGACACACCCGTGACGCCCGAAACCATCCGCGAAACGATCGAACAGGTGGGGTTATCCCATGCCGGCTCCAAACCTTACCGGCAGTTTTCGTTGGGAATGAAGCAGCGGTTGGGGATCGCTGCCGCCATTTTCGGCACACCAAAAATCGTTGTCCTCGACGAGCCGACAAATGCGTTGGATCAGGATGGCGTTGCACTGATGCGGGAAATCTGTGCTTTTTTGAAAAACGCGGGCTGTCTGGTAGTTCTTTCCTGCCATGATGCCGAGGAACTGGATTTGCTGTGTGACTCTGTTTTTGTGATCCGCAGCGGAAAATTGACCGCCATCAAGGAAAAAACGCCGGAGGGAGAATGGAGCTATGTGGAAACGTAGAATAGGTCGTGCCTTGGCGCTGTGTGTGCTGTGTCTTGTTTGTGTGCGCATTTTTGCGGTAAACAGACAGTGGCCAGCCCCCAAAACGGTAACCGTCACTTCGGGGGAAGATTTCTGCGTGAATGGGCTTTCTTTTTGCGTAAAGCAATCTTCCATAGATTGTCCGCAGGATGTATTTGATTCTTTCCATGTCACCGACGAGCAGCAAAAGCAGTTTTTTATGGCCATGATGCTGGCGCAGGGGTGGGAGGTCAAGATATTGCAGGTCACTGTTGCCGTCACAAACACGACGGAACAGGAAATCACGTTCGAGGCAGGAAGCTTCATGGCAGAATGTGGTCCGTGGAGCAACGGTGTAGACCATGACCTTTTTATACTGGCCAATCCAACCATAGGTACAATTCAGGTGGCACCCTCGCAAACCGTAGAGGTCCGGTTGTTTTACGACCTGTATGACCGGCATTTCGTCGAAGCGGACTGGCAGAATCTCGACCAACTGCCTTTTGTACTGCTGCTCTCCTTGTATCCGGAAAAGGTGATGCTATGCGTCTGACCGAAAAAGGCGTATCGCGGACAGCAACTGCCTTTCTCTGTACTTTGCTCATGCTGACGGTTGGAGGCACTGCCTATATAACGTTGGAACATTTGGAGTGGATTCGTGTTCCGTCGGCCTCGATGGTGCCGATTTTTCTTGCCTGCGCAGCCTTTTTGCTGGCGTGGGGAATCGGGCAAGCGCTGATTGACGATTATGATATGTTGGGTATTCCGGATGAAATATTATAAAAATCTGTCCATCAATGAAAGAGATTCCTCTGTTCAAAGGCAGGGCTGCCGCATCCATCTGACAACCACAGAATATCAGCTGTTCATTACGCTGCTTGACCATTCCGGGCATATCTGCTCGTGAAACTTTCTGCTGGCATCTGCTTGGCATATCACAGCACCGATCCAGACCCGGACGGTCGATGTACATATCGCGAAATTACGGAAGAAGCTGGACTTGGGGCAAAATGAATTGAAAACCGTAACAAGGCAGGGGTATGCACTTTCTACGCAAGAAAGCTGTAGAGTAAATCGTTCAGTCTGAGATTTTTTATAATGTGAAGTAGCGCAATACATCCGCACGATTGCCCTCAACGCTCACTTCCAGATGCAGGTGGTTGCCCGTCACCCGTCCTGTATGACCGACATAACCGATGACCTGCCCGGTCTGTACCTGCTGACCGGTGGTAACGCAGATGGACGAGCAGTGGGCGTACAGCGTTTCCAGTCCGCCGCCGTGGTCGATTTGGATGTAATAGCCGTAGCTGCCGCCCCAGCTGTCAAGACCGTTGGCAACGGTGACCGTTCCGTCTGCGGCGGCAAGGATCGGTGTTCCCTCGGCACAGGCAATGTCGGTGCCAGTGTGGGAGCTGACCTCTCCGGTGATGGGATCCACGCGGTGACCAAACTGTGAGGTAATCGTACCCGCGACAGGCAGCGGCCATTGCAGGGTGCCTGTCGGGATGCGAGTGCCGTCCGGGGACATAACCTCTCCCCCGCCCTGTTCAAAACCGCCGAGCAGTTCCGCCCATAGTTCCTCATACTGTGGGTCTTGCAATAGTTGCAGGTAGGTATTCTGGCGGGTGGTAAAGTGGTAGTCCGATGTCATCTCGTCGGGCGTTTTGTGGGTCAGTTCGATTACGAGGACGGTTTCGGTAATTTCTGTTGTGGTTTCTTTTCCGTTCTTGTCCGTCGTTTCTATAACAGCGGTTTCCGCACGGGTAGAGTAGTCCACTGTGTTCATCGCCCACATAATTTCCCGCAGCTTGTCCACTTGATTTTCCGTCAGCGCCGCAACGGTTGCGCCTTGTTCGCTGCCCGCTACATACGAAGAAAAGACCGCCAGGACATCCTGCCAGCGGATGTAGTACACATCATCGTTGGCGGTAATGTCTTGGCGGTCATGCTGTACGGTGTCGGAAATTTCTTCCAGTCGGTCGCGGTATTCTTCCGTCAGGGTTTCTACGGCTTCGCGCACGGTTACGGACGCTGCGTTGGGCGCATCGGCGGCAAAGAAGATGCCGTAAGCCGAGCCGGACACAAATGCCACAAGGCTTATGACGATAACAATGCCCAGCGCCGCACCTGCGCCCGCTGCAAGAATCGCTGTAAGGCTGTGCAAATCGGCAAGAAAATTCCGAATTGCCGAGCGCACCGCCACCGCTGTTCTGCCTGTGCCGCCCGCAGCCTTTTGCGCGGCAAGCCGTATTTTTTGCGCACGGGTCTGCATCTGCGCTTGGGCCGTCACACTGCGCACAGTTTCATTTGCGGCGGTGCGTAACTGGCGCTGACTTTGGGTCACGCCGCGAAGATCGCGCGGTGCGGTCTTGGCGGGGACGGCTTTTTCTTTTGCCCGCTGTCGGGGCAAATCTGCCCCACGGCGCGGGCGTTGCGCCGCATCGGGCAGTGTGCCGTACTCGGCTTGTTTCGGGCTGACACCGCGCTCACCGGCGGCGTGGGTGCGGGCGGCAGCCTCTTTTTGGTGGTGCTGTCGGGCTTGGGTTTCTGCCAATTTCCGCCCCTGATGCCGCACAAAAGCTGCCGACTGTTCCGCAGCCGAACCTGCAAGGTCTGTCGTTTCCTGCTGTCGGGGTTCGGTATCATTTTCCCGCGCGGCGGTGCGGGCTTGTTCCTTCGTTTTTAACCACGCCGCTTTTAGGGCGGCTTTCGGTATCGTTCCCGCCACACTTTTTGGGATGCGGTCGCGCGGTTTTTGCTTATTCTCTTTTGGCGTTCTCATACTCTCACCTCGGTTCGGTTATACGCTTTGCCACAACGACCACCCTGCTGTTTTTGCCGGAATCATCGCAGGTGGACAGCGTAATCAGCTTGTCCCCATAAGCAGCCGATACGCCGGTTTCGTACAATGCGGCGTTCTTGCAGGCGTCCACATAGGCGGCAAATTCCTGCGGTGTTTCGGCATCGGCAAATTGATAATAGGCAAACAGGTTCTCCGCTTCTCCCCGAAATACTGCCATCACGGTATATTCTGCCTGTGCCGTCAGGGTATCAAATCGGATGATCCTGTGCTGCTCCCAAAAGGATTCGCGCTTGTATTGCAGTAAATCAGAGAACATGGTGCCGTCCTTCATGTTGTGTCCGTACACAAGGATGTTGTCGGATGGCGTTTGCAGATCGCAGTTTGCCTGCACATACGGGCAGCCGTGCGGGGAGTTGGCTTTTTCAAAGTTGTGCTTTAGGTAAAAGTCGGGATTCTGCTTTGACTGCATGACCGGGTAGTTGATGTTGGTTCCGTCAATCTGTATCCACCCGGCAAGGTCGCTGTTTTGCGTGTACAGCGACTGATACTGCGGCAAAAAATCATTCCCCGGTGACACGGCGTCACCGGGGAAATTCTCTGCCAGCGCGGCAAGCTGCTGATACATTCGCGTTTGCGTACAGGAGTCGGCGGCATAGCGGGCAATGCCTGCGGTACTTGCAAGAAAAACAGCGGCAAGGGGTAAAAGTAGAATGCGGTAAAATTTCGACATAGTATGTCCTTTCTCGGAATCGGTTTGCAAAGGAAAAACAGACGATGTATAATACAGATATGTTTTAGGATTGCGGGGTGTTCATGATGAATTTGTATCTCAGTGCGGCGGAATACGATTACCACACGCTGCTCAAGGTAGCCGAGATGGCAGGGCTTGCGGGAATCATTGGTTTTCATGAGACCGGGGACGGCTATCTGGTGACCTTCCCGCAGGGGGAAAATGTTCAGGCTCTGATAGATGACTATAGGGGACGGCTGCGGGATTTGGAAAACAATATTTGGCAGCATTAAAACAGGTATATAAATCGGGATTTGTGGAGGTAACAGTTAATGGATTTAAATAAATTATTAGCATTTAATCAACTCGTAATTGATAAGGCTGAAGATGAAAAAAAGAGTTTAGCACAATCTTTAGATATTGATTATGAAGAATATAAAAAAAGAATTGTCGGTAAAGAAAGAGAAGCCGATTTTATTATTGTTTTAAAATCGCTTGAAGCATTAAAACATTTTGAGGCCTATGACGAAGGATTATCTCATATTACAGGAGAATATACTCCAGATTTTAAAATAGAAATGCGTGACGGCTATAAGATGTTACTTGAAGTAAAACATACAGATAAGGAAATATTTAAAATATCCCAAGGGAATTTGCAAAAGAGAAAAGATTTTGCAGATAGACAAAATTTGCCATTAAGATTTGCTGTTTCCTTAAAAGGTCTTTGGGGGCTTTTTACTGTTGAAACTTTACTTGAAAAAAAAGGTAAATTAACGCTTGGTGATTTTAGGGGAGAAAAGGCAAGCTCTTGGTTAGATACTGAACTTGCAACTTGTTCATATATGTTCGAAAAACAAGTAAAAATAAGAAGTGTGTATTCAACAAATCACGCTAAAGGTATGGGAATTCAATTTGAACCATATGGTCAATTAATTTCATATGAACTATATTATGGTGATAAACGAATTTTTAGAGCCAAAGGGAAAAAAAGCAGATATATACTGTATAGTATATATCTAGAGGCACTTCAAGATAGAGTTGCAAATATCAACCAAGATATAGAACAACAAGGTGAATTTACAATTATCACAGAGTATACTGATAAAAGTGTTCCCAATATTATACCTGAATATGAATTTATTTTATCACCTATAAAACATCTGTGTAAAGAAGTTAATTCAAAACAGATTAAATATAATTCTCAGCTAGCTATTTCTGAACATCAATTTGACTATTTATCTGTTCAGATGCTTAGAGTTATTTTATCTGAATTAGTGAGATTAGGTTTAGATATAGTTGTTTTTAGAGACAATTATGGATATAGATTTAATGACTATGTTAAAATTTTTTGGAATAAAACTTCTTGTTAGTCGTGATAAGCAAATTCCAGTTTGTCGCACAATAGAGGACCGCTTCGGCGGTCCTCTATTTTTGTATTGCATGGCTTTACTCCTTTTTCTCGGACGGGTTGGTTGACATCAATTTATAGAGCTTTGTATCCTTCGGGAAGGAATTGGTGAATGGAACAATGTTGCCCGCGCAGCGAATCAGCCCACAGCCTGCGGGAACATTGGTGACGTAGCCAAGCTGGTTGTCGGAAATGTTCAGCAGCTTCGCCAATTCCGCGCGGTCGGTAGCGCTCTGGTTCAGCATCACGAGAAACTCCGAGTTTGCCAGCATCAGGCGGGCGGTGTCAGAACGCAGCAGTTCGTCCACATTCTGCGTCAGCCCGGTCACAAGACCGTTGTACTTGCGGATGCGCTTCCACAGCTTATAGAAGAAATTCGCGCTGTACTCGTAGCGGAACAAAATGTAAAACTCATCGCAGAAAATCCACGTTCTGCGGCCTTTCTTCCAGTTCTGGATGACGCGGTTGTAAATTGCATCCAGCGTCACCAGCATTCCCAGCGGCATAAGCTGTTCACCCAGTTCGCGGATGTCGTAGGCAATGATTCGTGCCTGCGTGTCCACGTTGGTGTGTTGGGCAAAGGTGTTCAGCGTGCCGGTAATGAACAGCTCGGACGACAGTGCCAGCCCCTGCGCTTCGGGTTCCGGCTGCATTTGGAGCAGACGGTAAAAGTCCTGCAGCGTGGGCGGCGTGCCTTTGTAGCTATTGCGGATATAAGGCAGGTACACCTGTTCGGTGCAGCGGCCAAGGATGGATTTTTCTTTCGCAGTCACCATGCCATCACCGATGAGCTGCTCGAACAGTGACAGCACAAATTCCGACTTGCTGACAATGGGGTTGCGCTCGTCGCCGTAGGCGCGATCCATGTCCAGCGCGTTGATGTGGGTGTCGGATGTGGCCGAGATGCGGATGACCTCGCCGCCGAGCGCTTCGGTCAGATAGCCGAACTCCGACTCCGGGTCGAGGATGAGGATGTCGTCCTCAGTAGAGAGCGCGATCTGCACGATTTCTTCCTTGGCACTCATGCTTTTGCCGGAGCCGGACACGCCCAAACGGAAGCTGTTGCCATTGAGCAACAGCCGACGATCCGCAACAATCATGTTCTTGCTGACGGCGTTCTGCCCGTAGTACAGACCGTTCGGCTGCATGATTTCCTGTGCGCGGAACGGAATCAACACGGCGGTGCTTTCGGTGGTGAGCGTGCGCAGAGCTTGGATCTTCCGCAGTCCATACGGCAGCACCGTGTCCAGTCCGTCTTTCTGCTGCCAGCGCAGCGTGGAAAGCTGGCACAGGTGCTTGCGCGCTGTGGAGTAAAGCGTTTCGGTGTCGCTGTCAAGCTGCTCTTTGCTGTCAGCCAGATGCACCAGCGTCACCAGCCCGAACATCATCCGCTGGTCGCGGGTCGTCAAATCGTCCAGCATCTCCTTGGTTTCCTTGCGCTGCAACTCCATGTCGTAGGGAATCATCGCGGTAAAATTGTTGTTGGCGTTCTGGCGGCGCTGCCAGTTGGCGACGTTCGTTTCCACGCCCAGCAGTGTGCTTTGCAGCTGGCGGGCTGCCTCGTCTGTCGGCACCGGCAGGATATCGATGGACAGCATCAAGTCGCGGTCAAGGTCGCAGAGTTCCGACACGAAGCTGTCCTTGATGTAGCTGGCGTAGTCCTGCAAATACAACACGCGCCCATACCGCGCGTCCAGTTTGAAATGGTCGGCAGCGAACTCCATGCTGTCGGGGCAGAGCCAATCCTTAAAATGCTGACCGCGCTTGGCGTGTTCGTGGATATTGAACTCTGCCGCAGCTTGTTCCCCTGCCTTGAAAAAGTCGCGGAAAATGTGCAGGCGCTCGTTCAGCGTCAGTTCGGTTGCCACCGAGGAAAGCTGCGCGAGGTGTGTCACCAGATCGGTGCCGACGCGGGAGAAATAACTGCGGGCTTCGTCCACATTGCGCTTTACTACGCTCACGGTCAGGTAACGCTCCCGCACAATGCTGTTGCTGGTGCCGGTGACCTGCGCTGTCAGCATCTGGTTGAACTCGTGACGGTACTCGTCCAGTCCGTCATCCTTGTCGGGCAGCAGGACGCTGCGCTCGAACTCGGACTTGTTGATGCGGCGGTTGTATATTGTGATTTTTGCCGATGCACCGGAATCGAGGGCGTTCAGCAGTTCAGAATAGTCGAGGAACATGGATGTTTTGTCCTCTTTGCTGGCGATGGCGTAATTGATGTCGGTGAACGACCATGTTTTGGAATATTGGTTGCCGACTTGGAAAATGCCATCCGCATAAATGCGGCGGATGGGAATGGCATCCTGTACGCTGCGCGGAATACGGAACTTTTCGCGTTCCATCTTCTGCGCTTTCGACAGGGTTTTAATCAAGCGGTTTCCTCGCTGTTATACGAATTTTTCTTCATAGGCAAACCTCTCTTTCGTTTCATGTCCGCGCGGATGGCGGACTGCATGGCTTCGTAGTAGTAGCTGTCGGACCTGAACACAAGGCGCTTCGGGCAGAGGATTTCAGACTTGAACCATGCCCAAAGCACCTGTTCGGCGGTCATGCCGTGGTAGGTAAAAAAGCCGCAGGCGGCAAACGGCGCGGCACCAAGGATGCACATCCAGCCGATTTCTTCCGTGCCGACATACGGCTGCAAGGCAAAGTAGATGCCAACTGCCACGCCGACGGCCAGCACCGAGCAGATAAACTGCCGTGTGTTCAGCCCGAAAAAGATATTTTCGTGGTAGTCGCGGACTTCTTTCGGTATTTTAATTTCCATAGATTGCCCCCTTATAATCCCATGATTTCTTTCACAATGCGGTCACAGCCTTTTATCGCTCCGACCAGCACCAGCAGGTTAAATGCCAACTCTCCAACGTAAGTCCAAACCGCTGTGACAACCGATGCGCTGGTATCCACGGCGGGCGGGCTGGACGAGATGGCAGAGAAAATGATGCAGGACAAGGCAATCACCACGCCCTGCAAACATACACCTGCGTAACTGCGGATGAAGTTTTTACCCACACTGCTTGTAGGCTCACCCGCGAATGTGGACAGCGGTATCGGTGCAATGGCGGCGTACATCCACAGGCTGAACATTCTGCCGTAGACCGTGAGGATCATGGTAAAGGATAGCACCGTAATCAGCAGCCCGCCAATCAATGTGACCGCCCATAGGGGAATTGAGTCCCAAAATCCCACGTTGTTGATGGCGTCGATCAACTCCTGCGGCAGCGATACGCTGCTCATACCGGAACTGCCCGATTGAGTGATAATGGTGGACACCATGCCCTGCACGATGGAGAACATCGCCAGCATCAATTCCAGCCCATAGGTCACTGCGCCCTTTGCCAGTGCAAAACGGATAAACAGCTTGAGGGCGTGTTCCGGCTTTTTGACCTCGACAAAGCTGCCGCAGGTTTTCATAACGCCTACGGCAAAAAACAGCACCAGCAGCCCATAACCGATTGCCTGCAACGCGCCGTGGATGCCTGTCATAACGCCCCAGACCTGCCCGCCCTTGAATGTCTGCGGGCTTTCGGTCAGCAGCGACCAAATTTCCGCCAGCTTGTCGTTCCATGTGGAGAGCGCGGCGTTCAAGTTCGATACGATCCATGACTCACCCACAGGGCATCACCGCCTTTCCTCTTGGTGCGCACCTCACGCGGTGATGAGGTCGAGGATTTCTTTGGCGAACGTGATAACCAGACCGCCCGCCAGCGTCAGGAAGCCTTGGCTGCGCTGGCTGGGATCGTGGCTCTGCAAGGACAGACCGACCTGCACAATGCCCCACCCCAACAGGATAAGACCCACCGCGCGGATCAGCGAAAAGATGAACGTGGAAAGGTTCTCCACGACCACCAGCGGGTCATCTGCAGCAAAAGTGGGCAGGGCAAAAATAATGCCGCACACCATGACGGCGTACAGCGCAAACAAATTGAGAGAAATTTTCACGGATTTTTTGTTGTTATTCAGCTTCATGTAGACCTCCGAATTCTTTGTATGGTTGGCTTCATTTCTACCGCTTCGGCGGGCAGAAAATCGTCCATATCCAGCAGTTCATAATTTTCGGGTGCGCCGGGCAGATCATCCAGCGCGTTGTCGGCGGCGGTGTAGTCGTAGGGGGCTGCGCCGCCGTCCTCGGTGCAGCGGATATTCGGGTGCTTGAGCAGATTGTACTTGAAATCCACCACGGGGCGTTCCCCACGGATAAACAAAATGCATTTGCCGTTGTCCAGCAGCCGCACCTCATCCGGAGTCATAAGGTCGCGCCCGGACTGCTGGTGGTTGATGCTGTAACTGCCGCTGCGCCCCTTACTTTGGTTATAACTGGTCGTGGAGATGGTTTCTTTTCCCAGCAGTTCCGAGACATACTTGTGAGTTTCTTTCTCGGTACCACCAAGGTAGAGAAACTCGTCACATAAGCCCACCAGCGATTCCCAATCGTCTTTGTACATGGCTTTGAGCTGTGCCATGTTTTGCACGATGATGGAGCAGAAAATGGCGCGGGAACGCATAGTTGCCAGCGCCGATAGGAATGTATCTTTCGGCAAGGAAATGTTCGCGTACTCGTCCATCAGGCAATGCACCGGCACAGGCAAGCGCCCTTTGTGTACGCGGTCGGCTTGACGGTACAGCGTCTGGATAAGCTGGGTGTAGATCATGCCGACCAGATAATTCAGCGACTTATCCGAGTCCGGGATGCAGCAGAACAAAGCGATTTTGCGCTCACCCAGTTCCTGCAAATGCAGCTCGTCCGTCATGGTCAGCTTGGCGATGGGCGGCAGGTTGAATGCCGCCAAGCGCACACCCACGCTGACAAGGATGGATTTTGCGGTTTTGCCAGAGACGAAAAGTCAAGGACTTTTTCATCAAATTCACAAAGAAGTCACATTTTGCGGACTTCCTCACGGAGCAGACGCTTGATTTTGTCCTCCATTGTCTCTTTTGCGGTCTGGCTGAAATGCACACGGACGATATAGGTTGTCTTGCCAATCTGCTTTCTGACAGTAGGGCAAGTGGCGGTGTTGGTTGCGGTATTGTTCATTCAAAATCCTCCTGTAAATGAAAAATGCCCGGTGACTGTTCATCATCGGGCGGTGTCGGTATGAGGGAACAAGGCAAGGCGGCAACATTAAGGTATCTATAAAAACCTTGCCGTCTTTGCCACGCTTGCCGTGTTCCTGTTGTCAATCTCGGAGATAGCAGACCCATGCTGTGCCGTCTTTCTCGGTCACAAGTCTGTCCCCGATACGGCTCTTTGCCGTTCTCATGGTGCGTGAGGAAATCCCACGCTCATTGACTGCCTTTTCCAGCTCTGCGCTCGGCATACGCTTTCCATCTGCAAGCAGTTCCAGAATGAGCATTTGCGCCTGTGCGGTCTTGCTTTCGGTCTTGGCGGTGTCTGTCCCGGCAAGAAGCTCGTCAGCGGTAATGTCATAAGCTCCTATCCATTCAAAGCCTTTCTCGTCTCCCAGAGAAAAGGCAAGGGACTGTCCGGGCGGCGCAAGGGAGCTTTTCTCATGGATAAGCACCCTCGTTGTGGGGCTGTCCTTCAGCTTGCCGATAAAAAGCAGACTGCGGACTGCCGCCGTAATGTCGATAGACCCTAATCCCCGATAGGTGCTTTGCGTTCCTGCGGCTTTGTTCAGGTGTCCGATCAGCACGATAGCGCACCCGGTAGCCTGTGCAATGTCTCCCAGACTGCGGAAGATGGGACGGACTTCATTTGCCCGGTTCATGTCCACATCTGCGCCCAGAAACGCCTGCACCGGGTCAATGATAACCAGCCTTGCGTTGTTCTCTCGGATTGCCCTTGCTATGCGCTCATCGGCAAGGGTCAGCGGCGTGTCTCTATCGTCAATGACAAGTACTCTTTCAAGGTCTGCGTTCGCTTCCATCAGCCGGGGCTTAACGGTATCGCCCAGACCGTCCTCGGCGGTCTGATAGATGATATTGAAAGGCTCAAGTGTCTCCATACCGGGCAAGGGCTTTCGGTTGGTGCAAGCCGCCGCAAGACGCATGGCGAAGTAGGTCTTGCCCTCGCCGGGGTTGCCCTGTATGATGGTCAGCTTTCCAAAGGGAATATACGGAAACCATAGCCAATCCACGCTCGTCAGCTCCACATCTGCCATGCGGAGCATGGGGACAGGCTGGGCGGTGGGCAGCTCTCGCAGCGTGATTGTCTCGGCTATGAATTTGCGGCTGGGAATGTCCCCTTGCTGACGGAGAACATCGTTCCAGTCCTTCCTTGCCGGGACAAGGCGAATGACGGCGATCTCACCGGGAATGTCCTGTGCCAGTCGGGTACAGGCTTCGCTTCCTGCGGTGTCGCTGTCAAGGCAGAGGAACACTTTTCGGGTGTCCTTGCGTTCAGAAAGGAAACGGTCAAGGGCTTTGCCCGAAACGCCGCCCAGGGCAAGATAGCTTCGATTTTTCCAGTCCTGCGGGTAAAGGCAGATAAAGGACAAAAGGTCTATCGGTGCTTCAAAGACAAAGAGCTGATTGCCGTTACCCTCATATCGGAACGGATAGGACTTGTCAGACCCGGCAATGTCCTGTCTGAATGGGTCTGCCGTTCCTCGCACATGGGCGTATCTCGGCGTACCGCTTCGGTCTCTGCCGACAAACACAACATTGTGCCGCTTTGCGTCCTCGTAAATATCCCCGGAAAGAAGAAAAGCCTCAACAAGCGTTTTGTTGAGACCTCGGCTTTC
>NZ_CAKTFU010000003.1 GCF_934561205.1 uncultured Gemmiger sp.
TAGAAATCCAGCGTGTCAGCGCACATTTCTATGTAGGTGTCGGAGGCCTTGTAATACGATCCGTCCGAGAGCATCGGCACGATCTTATCTTCGATCTGGGCGATGCGGTAGTCGGTAAAGGCGGTCACGCCGTCGCCGTAGGTGATGGTAACATAATCGCGGGAATCCAGCGCGATCAAAAACAGAATGCCGCTTTTGCCCTCGCCGTAGCCAAGGTCATAGCCGCGGTACCAATCCTTGGCGAACTCGCGCACGTTCTGTCCGCCGATGTCAGACACCGTCAGCAGGTAGACATTGACACCGTGTCCGGCGCTGGCGTCCTGCGCCTTTTGCTCCAATTCGGCGGTCACTTCGGGTTTGAACAGCTCGTAGGTGTCCATCACCAGCGGCATTTCGGCAAACGCCGGCAGGGCGCAGAACAGGCACAGCAGCAGGGCTGTCAGCAGAGAAAACAGGTTTTTCTTCATAAGGCTGTTTCCCCCTTTCAAAGCAGGATGGCAAGCAGGATCATCAGCGGAACACTGATGCCCGCAAACCAGGCGGCAAACTTGCGCTTGTCGACGGGCAGATCGCCCACCAGCTTGCCGGTCTGCCCGTTCATGGCGAACAGATAATCCTTGCCCTGCCATTTGGTGTGCAGCATCCAGACGGGCAGCAGTGCGTAGTGCTTGGCGGTGTAATCTATGCTGATGTTCTCACTCAGGGTGCTTACGCTGCTATAGCCGGTAATGCTGGCCGAAAGTTCGCTGCTGACCGAATTCTGCATACGGCTGTGGGCGCGGGCCTGGCAGGTGTCGGCGTCCTCGTCGTATTTGTCGGCCATGTAGCCCGGCAGATAGGCGGTCGAGAAGGGCTGGAAGGCGCGGTAGTCATACGGCTCAATGGCGTCCATGTGGCCGTTGGGCATCTTGGTCGAGCCGTCCACGGGCACGCCCATAAACTGGGTAGTACCCGCGCGGCGGACATCATAGTGCTTGGTCGTGGTGATGACGTAATCGCCATTGCGGTGGGACGAGGAGTTGGACGCCGCATAATGCCCCGAACCGGACGCGTTGGCATCATACAGCCAGAAGGGGACATACACGCCCTTGATCTCCTCAATGTGGTTTTGTGCCGAGAAGGCGCTGGGCAAAAACCGCTTGCCGCGGTAGTATTTTTTCAGTGCCGCCTTGGCGGCGTTTTTGTCCAGCACAAACGGCAGGACAAGCTCGGGGCGCTGCATCCCGCTGAACTGCCCCGCGATGACCGTGGGGTTGCCGCAGTAGGGGCAGCTGGTCGCGGCGGTGGTTTCGTCACAAATCAGCTCCGCCCCGCAGGACGGGCAAGAGTAGCTGCGCAGCCCGGCGGCCTCGTTCTCGCTCCAGACGGAGTCGGGCGGGGGCGCCTCTTTGTTTTGCGCGGCGGTTTCGGCAGCGGCTTCCTTTTGGGCATACATGGCTTCTATCTCGGCGGTGTCGTAGCTGCTGCCGCAGAAATCGCACACCAGCTTGCCGCTGGCGCCGTCAAAGTGCAGCGGGCCGGTACAGGCCGGGCATTGGTAGTTGGTAAGCTGCGTTGCCATTATGCGTCACCTCTCTTTCTTTAGGTTGGCAGCTGCTGTGTCAGCTCCATCATAAAATCTTTCAGGGTTTGGCGGGTGTCACCGTCGGCATCCAAATAGCGGTAGACGGTCTCGCCCTCCGGGGTCTCATAAATCAAACAAAGGGTTTCCAGCGGCGCATCGGCAACAAACAGTCCGCCGTGGGTCGTTTTTTCGTCCGGCAGGGTTTCCAACCCCAGCTTTTCTGCCAGAGCCAGGGCATCCTGCCAACAACTGTCCGCAAGGGGGACATCCTCCTGCTCCACCCAGTCGCCGTCCTTGTAATGGCAGCTGTACACACAGCCGCCGGACGGGTCGGTCTTTATGCTGAACCCGTATTCGTCATCATAGCACATGCCGGAATAGCTGATGCTGATACCCACCAGCGTGCCGGGCGGGGCTTTTTTACAGCCGGACAGTATCAGACAAGTGGCTGCGGCGCACAGCGCCGCAGCCAGCCGTTTTTTCATCACTGGCCAAAGGGCTTACCGCACTCCGGGCAGAACTTGGGCGGGTGAGCCGGGTCATCGGGCGTCCAGCCGCACTGGCTGCACTTGGCGGGGGCGGGTGCGGGCTTGGGGCTGCCGCAGTTGCAGCAGAACTTGCCGGTGTTGGTGGTGCCGCAGCTGCAAACCCAGCTGCCTGCCGCAGGGGCGGGTGCGGGCTTGGGGCTGCCGCAGTTGGCGCAGAATTTACCGGTATTGCCGGCCTGGCCGCAGCTGCAGGTCCACCCGGCGGGTGCGGGGGCAGGTGCAGGCGCGGGGGCGGGCTGTGCCGCTTGCTGCTGGGCACCCATCTGGTACAGGTTCTGGGCGTTCATGCCGCCCGCGGCGCCGGCCATATTCATGCCCATAAAGGCCATGGCGGGGCCTGCGCCCTGGTTGCCGGCGGCGGTCTGCATGGCGCTGGCCTGTGCGCCCACAAGGTGTGCGGCGGCGCGGGTCGGGTCCATAAAGGCGGCGTTGCGCTGCATCTCCTTGAGCATCTGCTCGTCTTCCTCGCTGGCCTTTACGCTGGACACGCCGAAGGATACGATCTCAATGCCGCGCAGCTTGCCCCACTTGGCGCTCAACACGTCGTTCAGGGCTTCTGCCAGCTCCATGGTGTGGCCGGGCAGGGAGGAGTAGCGTATGCCCATATCGCTGATCTTGGCAAAGGCGGGCTGCAGGGCGGTCATCAGCTCGGATTTCAGCTGCCCGTCAATTTCGTCGCGGGTGTAGCCTTCCTCGACATTGCCGCAGACGTTGGTGTAGAACAAGATGGGGTTGGTGATGCGGTAGCTGTACTCGCCAAAGCAGCGGATGGCAATGTCGATGTCAATGCCCGCGCGCTGGTCGACCACGCGGAAGGGAACGGGGCTGGGTGTGCCGTACTTGTTGCCCACCAATTCCTTGGTGTTGAAGTAGTAGATGCGCTGATCCATCGGGGCTTCGCCGCCGAAGGTAAAGCGCTTGCCGATATTCTGGAATACTGCGCCGATGGATTCGGACAGATCGCCGCTGAACAGCGTCGGCGCGCTGCCGGTGTCGTAGGTGTACTCGCCGGGTTCGGCGCACATATCCACGACCTTGCCCTGCTCCACGATCATGGCGCACTGGCCGTCGGCTACGGCCACGATAGAACCGTTGGTGATGATGTTGTCATTGCCTTTGGTGTTGGCGCTGCGTCCGCTCTGGCGTTTCCAGCCGCGGGTGGCCAACAAATCGGCGGGCATTGCCTCACAATAAAAGTATTCCTTCCACTGGTCGGCCATTACGCCGCCGGCAGCGCCCATTGCAGCTCTGATAAGTCCCATAGTGAACCTCCTTTATATAGGGGGCGGGCAGTGCCCGCCCCGTCTTGTGTGGTAGATGCAGTCGTTATGCGTTGGCCAGGGCAGCTTTGTACTCATCGTAACGGGGCGGAAGTTCCTCCAGTTCCTCGTCCCACTCGGTGCCGTCCAGCCTCATGTAGAAGCTGATGGAACAGGCCGAGCCGTCGTCGCCCTCGTAGTCGTACATGAACAGCGAGATGTGGTCATTGTACGGGTACAGGTAGAAATTGTATGCCTGGTCCTCGGTAATATGCTGGTCAAGCACAAAGTCATAGCCGTCCAGGATCGGCTCAATGTGGTCATCGTATACGTTGACCCACATCGTGATAACGGGGTCGTCGGGCATGCCGTCGCGGTAAACCTCAAAGTAATGTCTGCCGTCAGAGGTCTCACCGATGTAGCCCCAGCAGTCGTAGGTGTCGGTGTCGAAATAATCGCGGTTGGGCACGTTCTTGTAGTTTTCCATGCGGAACCAGCCGTACCAGTTGGTGTTGCCCAGATCGTCGTAGGTGTTGCCGTCGTCGTAACTATAGGGCGGGTCCGGCTCATTGGGGCCGTCGGTGCCGTTCAGCGAGCCATTACCGTCATCCGGGTCAAAGTCGTCGCCGTCGTCATCGCCGCCGTTCAGCAGGGCGGGGTCGATTTCAGGCTTGGTGTCGCTGCGCTTAAAGACCATGGTCATGCCGTCAAACTCGATGGTCAGCAGGTCGCCCTCGCGGGTGTAGGCCATGGCAGGGGTGTTGGGGTCGGTCAGCGCGTAGAAGTTGCCGTCCTTCCATTGGAAGGTGACAAAATCCTCCATGTAGGTTTCGCCTGTGCCGTCCGCACGCAGCTCAATGTAGAAGTCCTCCATATCGACAAGGGCAAGTTCTTCCTTGGAGAGGGTGTATTCGCTGTCGGCGGCGGATTCCAGTACATAGATGCCCACGTCGGTGTCGGTCGGGGTGGTCTGCGTCATGTCACCGCCGTCGGTGGGCTGCTGCTCGACTGTGCCTTCCTTGACAAGGTAGAGTGTCACGCCCTGCCCCTGCACGTCAGCCAGCGTTATCAGGCCGTTTTTCAGGGTGCCTGTGCAGGTCAGGCCGCTGCAATCCAGCTGCAGGGTGTCACCGTTCAGCGTCCACTTGCCGTAGGCCTTGGTGCCGGCGACCATTGCAACGCACTTGCCCTTGTCGTTCAGATCCAGGGTAAAGCCGCTGCCAAAGGCCGTGCCGATCTCGCGGGAGGAACCGCCAATCTCGGCGCGGGTCACCTTCCAGGTGCCCTGGTTGGGGTCGGCGGCGTTGGGCTTGCCTGTGCGCAGGGAACCGCTTATCATCGTGACGATGATCATCAGCAGGAACACCACAGGAATGGCAAGCAAAATCAGCCGCTTCGGGCTTAACGGGGCGCGGCGGCGCGGGGGTTTGACGCCGGGGGCTACGCTGCCGTAAGGGTTGCCGACCGTGCCGCCGGGCGGGGGCGGTGTGATAACATTAGGCGCATCGGGCGGGGTGGATTGCGGCGGGGGGCTTGCATAGCGCGGTGTGCCGGGCTGCGGCGGTGCGGCAGACGCATTGCCTGCATAGGGGTTCGCCGGGGCGGCAGGTGCCGGGCTGGGGTTGGCGTAAGGGTTGCCCGCCGGGGCTTGCGGGGCAGCAGGCGGGGGCGTCGGCGGGGCCGCAGGTGCGGGTGCCGGCTGCGGGGCCGGTGCGGGTTGTGCCGGGGGTTGCGGAACAGCTGCGGGCTGTGCGGGTGCCTGCGGTACGGAGACTTTTGCTCCGCAATTTTCGCAGAATTTAGTACCGGGCTTTAACTCGGCACCACATTGCGTACAGGTTGCCATAGTGTCTGCCTCCTTTACAAGATAATCGTTTCAGATTTTTTTATTCGTCTGTCATTTGGAACCAAACGGATTCGTCCTTCGGCAGGTTCAGCAGGGATTCCCCGCCGATATGCCTTACATAAAAGCCGCCGTAATCGGTGGGCATCATGGCCACGGTTTCGCGCTGTGCGCGTCCTACATCCATGCGGTACAGCGAAATGCTGCAGATCCAGCCGCGGTCATCCATGCCAAGGTAGGTGATGCCGCTGTCCCATGTGGCGGGCTCTTGGGTTTCGTTTCGGTATTCGCCGATGTAGAAGTTCGGCTGATCCTCGCCAATTTCAAACCAGGTGCCGGTGTAGTCGCTTACATACGAGCCGATCAGGTTGGGAAGTCCCATCGGGTCGGCATTGTGCATGGCCTCGACCAGATTGTACTTTTCATTGTCGCGGGAGACAGCGTACACCGTTGTATACTCGGCTTCAAAATCCGGATCATAGGCGGTGCCGATCTCAAACTTGACGATCTCGTTGACGCCGTACAGCGGGCCGCCGTTGGCCATGGTGCCGCACTGTGCGCCGCTGATCACGTCAATATACTCGACGCTGCCGTCCTCGGTCAGCAGGAACACATAGGGGGCGTAATCCTGGCCGACGCTGGTCATGAGCATCTTCACATAATTGCCGTAGCAGCCGCTTACCGTAAACTCGGTTTGGTCGCCCAACTCGTACCATTCCTTCATGGTCTGGTAGGTTACGGCGCCGTCGGTGGTTACATAGTCGGTCAGGGCGCGCACCGTCACCTTGCCGGTGGCGGTCACATCGCAGGTAAACCATTCGTCCTGCCCGTGCAGCACCTGGCCGCTGGCCTGCCGCTTGTTGGGGTCAACCTGAACATCTGTCCAGTACATTCCCGACCCGGCGGCGGTGTACATCGGTACGGTCACGACAAAACCGTTTGAAAAATGGGGAAATATGGAGTAGTAGGTAAATACACTGTCAAGCTCGCTCAGGCTTTGCGCGCGCATCTTGTACAGCATGGCGGTATATTCGGGGTCATTGCCGCCGCAATAGACATCGAAATTCTGTGCTGCGGCGCGCTGCAGCGCGTTCAAGGTCTTTGCACTGTCGGTGTAGCCCATGTATTCCAGCAAATCCAGATTGGTAAGTTCCTGCCCTGTGGCAAAGTTGTAATGGTAGCTGCCTACATCGTGGTTGAACATCCTGTCGGAACTGGTCACCTGCAGGCTCAGCACGGGGCCGTTCCAGTTGCTGACCCAGATGATGTAGCTGGTGTCGATGAAATCATTGCGGGAACGGGCATCCAGCGCACGCTCCACCAGATAGCCGTATCGGTAGTCGATTATCGCGTTGATGTTCTTGGCGTCCTCGGTGTCATCGTCGATCTGCGGCACTTCATAAAAATAGGTGTCCTCGATGCCGTAGGGGTCGGTGTAGGTAAAGCGCTCGCTGTACAGCGGGATAATGCGGGAATCATCCAGCCTTTGGCTGTTTTGCGGCTTGACAGCGGCTTCGTCTTTCTGAACGGTCGGGGCCGTATCGTCGGACGACTCGGCTGTCGGTTCCGTTATCGGGGCGGAAACCGACGGAGCGGCAGAGGATGCCGGGGCAGGCGGGGCATTGCTGCGCCCGCAGCCCGTTGTGATCAGCAGCAGGGCCGCCGCCGTCAGGGATAGCAGTTTTTTCATGGTCGGTTCACCTGCCTTTCGTTTGCGGTTGTCGGGCTTTTACTTTAGCCAAAGGTGACGCTGCTCAGCACGGCGTCGCCCTCGGTGCCGGGTTCGATGTCCACGCCGGAGATCCTGATGCTCAGCCAGCCGCCGGTGGGCATCTCGCCGTAGTATTCCGTCCACCACATACCGACCTTTTTGTAGCTGCGTCCGGCCAGCTCCACGCCGCCGATGGTGCGCGGGGCAAGCTCCTCCACGTTTTCAAAGTCGTCGTAATAGTAGTTGATCTTGTCCAGATCTCTTTGCAGCTCAAATAACATGCGCGGGTCGCCGGAGAAGATATTGCTGGGGTCATCGGTCGGGAACAGCTTAAAATCCCCAAAGCTGTTCGTGGCAGGCTTGTACCAGCCCTGGTCGGGGCAGGTCACATTGAGTACCAGCGTATAGTCCGTGCCGAATGCCTCCAGGGTCACGGTGTTCAGGCCGGCAGCCGACGGGTAATCGGGATTCTCCGCGGGGGCGGAAGCGGGGGTCGGTTCGGGTTCGGCTTCCGGCGTGGCGGCGGGTTCGGGGTCTGCGGCAGGGGTGGCGGGGTCGGTCTTGGCTTCGGTCGAGGTTTCGGGCTTGGGTTCAACAGCCGGCTCGGTGGCCTGAGATTTCAGCTCAGCCAGGCCGGAGCTTACCTCGGAGGTAACATCCCCCTTGGAACAGGCGGTCAAAGCCAGAAGCATGGTGGCTGCCAGCGCGGCAGCGAGTGTACGTTTTACCTTTTTCATAACTGTCCTCCTTTGTCATAAACTGTCGATCATTGCGCTTAGATAGGCCGGCGAGACAGAGGCATACACAAAATCGTCGATGATATGGTCTTTCTTCGCCATGCAGACGGCGGCGGCCAGCTCCGGGTATTCGGCCTCGTCCACCAGCAGGACGGTTTTGCACCTGGGGCGCATATCCTGCAGGCTTGCCGACAGCAGCAGCCGATCCGACAGCCTGCGCGGGGCGCGGGTGCAGACCTCCATCAGCAGCACATTTGCGCGGCAGGAACGGCACAGCGACGCGATGTCCTGCGTTTGCGGGCCGACGCTGTGCACCAGGAAATCCGGCCTTTGGCGTTCCAGCGCCATCGTCAACGCGCGGGTCATCACAGAATACTGTGCATCCAAAACGATCCTACGCACGGTACGACCCCCTTTCCGAATGTGCTATCCGTCATCTATATCATACAGCAAGGCGACTTTTTGCGCCCCCACCAAATGGATAGTTTTCATCAACGAAAAGATAAAAATTTGTAAGATACTTGCAAAAATCATCGGTTTGCCCCATAATAATGAAAAAGGGAACTATACCCCCGCCCGCAGAACTTCGCCCGAAAGGACTGTGCCCCATGTCAAAGTTGCAATACCGCAATCTGTATGTAGCCCTTGCCGTTACGGCGCTGATATTCTGCGCCGTGGTTATGCGGGTGTGCTATCTGCCGTACTCCGGGCTGTGGCGCACACTGCTGTACAATGCGCTTATCGGCGCATGGGGCGTTTCGGTCTGGTGGCGCATCCTGCAAAGGCAGACCCGAAATTGCCTGCTGCTGTCGGCGGCGCTTATGCTGCTGTGGCTGGACCTGCGCCTGATCCGCTTTGATTTCGCCACGACCCCCGCCGCGCTGCGCCATCTGTGGTACAGCTATTATGTACCCATGCTGTTGATTCCCACGCTGTCGGTCTACGCGCTGTTTTTTCTTGACCGTTCGCAGACGCGGCCGCTGTTTCGGTATCGCCTTGCCATATTTGTTGTGCCCGTTGCGCTGTTTACGATGGTGCTTACCAACGACTTCCACCAGATGGTGTTTGCTTTCCCCTTAGGGTATAAAACCCTCGATGATCCCGATTACACCTACCGCTTCGGCTACTACCTATGCATAGTGTGGATTTTATTCTGCGGCCTGTTTACGGTCGTCTATCTGGTACGGCGCTGCCGCATCCCCCACACGGGAGGTTTTCTGTGGCTGCCGATGCTGCCCATTGCTGTGGCGCTTGTGTACGGCATTTTGTATATACTGCAATTTCCGTGGCTGCGCAGGATAGCCGGGGACATGACGGTTGTGCAGTGCCTGACCTTCACGGCAACGTATGAAGCCTGTATCCAATGCGGGCTGATACAATCCAACTCCGGCTATGCCTCGTTTTTTGAGGTGTCATCGGCCAAGGGCATCATCACCGACAGACAGTTTTCCACGGTCGTGCGCTCGGCCCGTGCCGCGCCGCTTACGCAGGACTGTATGCGTCAGGCAATCGCGGGCACTGTACAGCCGGACCGCAACACCCTGCTGCATGGGCATACGATTTCCGGCGGCTATGTTTTCTGGCAGGAGGATATCACCGAGCTGGCTGACCTGCTGGAGCAGATGCGCATCACGCAGGAGGAACTCAACGACATCGGGGACATCATTCAGGCAGAGACTGCACAAAAGGCCAAGTGGCTGCAATTGAGCGAACAAAACCGCCTGTACGACCAAATCGAGGCTGTCACCGCCCGTCAGCTGGCCTTGATGCAGAAGCATCTTGCCAATCTGCAATCTGCCCCCGATGCCGAGAGTGCACGGCGGCTGCTAAAGCAGATCGTCATACTGGGTACCTATATTAAAAGGCGCAGCAACCTGGTGTTTGTCTGCGACAAGGCCGACGTCATCGACACCGCCGAGGTGCGCCTGAGCCTGTTTGAATCGGCCGAGAGTCTGCGCATCAGCGGCATACAATGTACCGTGCAAATCAGCGAGACCGCGCAGATACCCGCAAGCTGCGCCGTGGCTGTCTACGACGCCTTTGAGGCGATTCTGGAGGCCACCCTGCCGGGCATGGAAAACCTGTTGTTCTGCGCCTTGCACAGCGGACAGGGCTGGACTGTCCGCTGCAGCATACAGGGAGCCCGCCGCCCGCTGAATATCCCGGACTTTCCCGCCATGCAGTCGGAATGGGACGAGGACGGCCTTTTGTATCTGACATTGCCCCTGCCGGAAGGAGGCTGCCCATGATTTCCCGCAATGCCGTAAAAGAGAGCTTCGACACGCTGCCTGCAGGCATCTGCTGCTTTAACCGCAACGGTCTGCTGCGATTGGTCAACCACAAAATGCAGAGCATTGCGGCGATACTCTGCGGGCGTGACCTGCAAACGCTGGCAGATTTGCAGCAGGCGCTGCACAACCCCGGCGGCGGGGTGTGCCCGGTGGACGCGGCAACCGGAATCTATCGGTTCCCCGACGGGACGGTGTATCGTTTTGTTTTTCACGACGGAACGGACAAACAGGGTGTTTTTTATACCGAGGTCATGGCCTTCGACGTCAGCCGCCAGGCGGCACTGCATGCAGAGCTGGCACAGGAAAACGAGCGACTTGCCGACGCAAACCGACGCGCCAAACGCCTGTACGACAACATGCCCGACATTGTGCGGGAGGAAGAAATATTAAAAATGAAGATGCGGGTGCATGACGATATCGGTCATACCCTTATTGCGGCGCGACGCGCCCTGCGCCATGGGCAGGAATTGGAAGAAATACGCCGTCAGGCTGCCGAATGGCAGCGCGCCATCGACCTTTTGTGCCGTGCCGGGCAGGAGGATACCGCATATGACCCGCTGGAACACATGCAAAAGCGTGCCGCCGCCCTGGGCGTCACAGTTTGGCTGCACGGCGAATACCCGACGCAGCGCGCCGAACGGGAGCTGTATGCGCTGATTCTGCGGGAGTGCACCTCCAACTGTGTGCGCCACGCCGGTGCCAGCGAACTGTACGCCGATTCCGCCCGCAGCGGGCAGCAGTGGCAACTGTGCATAAAGAACAACGGCCTGCCGCCGGAAAAGACCGTTCGGGAGGGCGGGGGACTGTCCTCCCTGCGCCGCCGCATAGAAAAAGCAGGGGGCACCATGACGGTACATTCCCTGCCGAATTTTGTTCTGGAGATCACCCTGCCGCATAAGGAGGAACAGCCATGATACGGGTAATGATCGTTGAGGATCAAAAGCTGGTGCGCAGCCTGCTGGAAAGCTATATCCAAAATGAGGAGGGCTACCGTCTGGCTGTGTCCATACCGGGTGCGGCCGAGGCCCCGATTTTGTGCGATACCGAGGACATCGACCTGATTTTGATGGATGTGCAGACAGCCCAGCGCGAAAACGGCCTGACCGCCGCCGAAAAAATACACAAGGCGCATCCGAATATTAAGATCGTGGTGGTGACATCTCTCATCGACCATGAGATACTGAAGCGCGCCAAGGCGGTCGGTGTGGACAGCCTGTGGTACAAGGACGGTGACGAGGGTACGCTGATGCAGGTCGTGCGCAGCACGATGCAGGGGGCACATATCTTCCCCGATGCGCCGCCCAGCGTAAAAATCGGTCTGGCAGCCAGCAGCGAGTTCACCCCGGCAGAAATGCGTGTGCTGCGCCTGTTGGTGCGCGGGCTGTCTTACAGCGGCATCGCGCGGGAACTTTGCGTGGAGCCGTCCACGGTGAAATACCACGTCATCAATATGCTGCAAAAAACAGGGCTGGAAAACAAGCTGCAGCTTGCCATCGCCGCCAGCGAAGCCCGCCTTGTGGTGGATTTTACCGAGGAGTAGGAAATACGAACCATAAAATTCGACCCTGCCCGCAGAGAAACTGCACTGTGGCTTCCCCCAAAGGGGGGAAGGCTTTTCCCCGGCACAACAAAAAAGGGCGCAGGAACTTTTGTTCCTGCGCCCTTACCCTTGGTGCGGAAGATGGGACTTGAACCCACACGTCATAGACACACGCACCTCAAACGTGCCTGTCTGCCGATTCCAGCACTTCCGCATAGCATTGACTGCAAGCATGATTCTACCACATATCCAAGGCAAAAGTCAAGCATTTTTTGCAAATTTTGTGCGGCGCACGGCAGCTGCCCCAAAAAAGTTATGCAAACGTCAAAAAATGTCCTATTGCTTTTTTGTACCACTTTGCTATAATGGCTATATAGTAAAAGTGTGCGCCTTAGCGCAACAACAAAGGAGCATCTCTTATGAGGATCGTGGTCGTCGGTTTGGGCAAGGTAGGCCGTGCCTTGGCGGCACAGCTTACCGCAGAAAAACACGATATCGTGGTGGTGGATCAAAACGCCGCCCTGATCGACAATTTTGTCAACATCTATGACGTGCGCGGCGTACCCGGCAACGGTGCGAGTTATGACGTGCAGAAAGAGGCGTTTGAAGACGGTGCCGACCTGTTGATCGCCACCACCTCCAGCGACGAAATCAACATTTTGGCCTGCATGGTCGCCAAAAAAATCGGCACCCAGCACACCATTGCCCGTATCCGCAACCCCGAATATGAGCAGCAGCTGCACTTCATGCGCGATGAGCTGGGCCTTTCGATGATCGTCAACCCCGAAAAGGCCACCGCGCGTGAGATGGCCCGTGTGCTGCGTTTTCCCAGTGCCATCAAGCGCGAGCAGTTCTGCCGCCAGCGCTTTGAGCTGATCGAGTACCGCATCACTGCCGACAACCCGCTGGTGGGTATGGCCCTGGCCGACCTGTACCGCAATATCCGCGTCAAGATCCTGATCTGCGCTGTGGCGCGCCGCAACGAAACCATCATTCCCGGCGGCTCCTTCACGCTGGAGGCGGGGGATAAAATCTATCTGACCGCCTCCACCCGCGACCTGGAAGAATTCTTCCGCCGTCTGCACCTGTTCCGGGCCAAGGCCAGCAATGTCATGATCGTCGGTGCCAGCCGCATGGCCTACTATCTGGCGCGTGAGCTGGAAGATATCCAGAAAAAGATGATCGTCATCGACTCCGATGCTGCCCGCTGCCAGGCTATGAGCGAAAAGTTCCCCGGCGTACTGGTCATCCACGGCGACGGTGCCGACAGCGAGCTGCTCAGCGAGGAAGGCCTGGCCGATATGGACGCCTTTGTCGCCTTGACAGGCATGGACGAAACCAACATCATTCTGGCCATGTATGCCTCCCAGTTTGACTGCAAGGTCATCGCCAAGATCAACCGTTCCTCCTTTGCCGATCTGGCCGCCGCCAAGGGTCTGGTGGACAGCGTTGTCTCGGCAGCGTCCGTCACCACCGAAACCATCGTGCGCTATGTCCGCGCTATGCAGAACAGCTTTGATTCCGACAACATCAAGACGCTGCACCGTCTGGTCAACGGTCGGGTCGAGGCGCTGGAATTCAACGTCGGCGCCGATTTCCCCTTCATCAATGTGCCGCTGAAGGACCTGACCCTCAAGGACGGGCTGCTGCTTGCCGGCATCGTGCGCGAAAACAACAAGACGGTCATCCCCTCCGGCAACGATGCCCTGCAGCCGGGGGACGACGTGGTGGTCGTCACCACCGATACCACGCTGCGCTCACTGCGCGACATTGTAAAGTGAGGCGGCTATGAATTACAGAATGGTCGTCTTTGTGCTGGGCCGCATCTTTTTGGTGGAGGCAGCCATGATGCTGCTGCCGATGGTGTGCTCCGCCATTTACGGGGAATGGTACATGCTGCCGGCGTTTTTGCTGCCGGCGGTCATTTTGCTGCTGCTGGGGCTGGCTGCCAGCCTGCGCACCCCCAAAAACACCACGATTTATGCCCGCGACGGCTTGGCCATCGTGGCACTGGTGTGGGTACTGATGTCGGCTTTCGGCGCACTGCCGTTTGTCATTTCGGGCGAGATCCCCGCCTTTGCCGACGCCTTTTTTGAGATGGTGTCCGGCTTTACCACGACAGGCTCCACGATCCTGATAGACGTCGAGGCGCTCAGCCACGGTGCCTTGTTCTGGCGCAGCTTTTCCCACTGGGTGGGCGGCATGGGCGTGCTGGTGTTCGCCATGGCTGTGCTGCCGATGACCGACGGCCGCGCCATGCACCTGATGCGCGCCGAGGTGCCCGGCCCTACCTGCGGCAAGCTGTCCAGCAAATTGAGCGACAGCGCCAAAATCTTGTACGGTATCTACTTTGCCATGACCGCGGTTGAGGTCGTATTCCTCTGCGCGGGCGGTATGTCGCTGTACGATTCGCTGATCCACTCCTTCGGCACGGCGGGCACCGGCGGCTTCAGCAGCCGCGGGCTCAGCATTGGTGCCTACCACAGCCCCTATTTTGAGTGGGTCATCGGCATCTTTATGCTGCTGTTCGGCATTAACTTTAACCTCTACTACTTCATTTTGATGCGCCATTTCCGCGAAGCCTTCGGCTCGGAGGAGCTGCGCGCCTATCTGGGCATTGTGCTGTTCTCCACCGTGACTATCGCCGCCAACATCCTGTCCATGGTGGGCGGCGTCGGCGAAGCTGTGCGCACGGCGTTTTTCCAGGTGTCGTCCATCATCACCACCACCGGCTACGCCACGGCGGACTTCAACCTCTGGCCGACCTACTCCCGCATTTTACTGCTGCTGCTAATGTTTGTGGGCGGCTGCGCAGGCTCGACGGCGGGCGGCTTAAAGATATCCCGCGTGATCATCTTCTTTAAGGCGGCGCGGCAGGACCTGAACAAGATGCTGCACACCCACGCCGTGACCACCATCCGGTTTGAGGGCAAGCCCTTGGACGAAAAGACCCTGCAGGGCGTACACAACTATTTTAACGTCTATATGTTGCTGGTCATGCTGTCCACCGTGCTGGTCAGCCTGGACGGCTTTGATTTGACCACGACCTTTACGGCGGTCATTACCTGCCTAAACAATGTCGGCCCCGGTATGGAATTGGTCGGCCCTATGGGAAATTTCTCGCATTTTTCGGATCCCGTCAAGTACCTGCTGTCCTTCGATATGCTGGCAGGCCGTCTAGAACTGTACCCCATGCTGGCGTTGTTCGCCCCGCGCCTGTGGCGCAGCCGCCGCACCATGCGCTAACACACCCCGCTTCGGCGGGGTTTTATTTTTGCCTGCCGCCGCATACGCTGTACAAAACACGCTTGAATCGGGGAGGGCTGTGCCGTGCGGCAAAAAAATACACATTCCGAGACTCTGCAAAAAATGTTCGTTTGTGCAGCGGCAGCGATGCTGTTGGCGGGCGTGGCGCTGACGGCGCATCACCTGTACCATGCCGAAAATGCCGAAACCGCTACCCCCAACGACTGCTTTGCCGCAGCCGCCGCGCAAAATCCGGCGCTGCCCAAGATGGTCTGCCTGACCTTTGATGACGGCCCCAGCAAGAACACCGATGCCATCCTGCAAATTCTGGACGAAAACAAGATCCCCGCCACCTGGTTTGTCTGCGCACAGGACGCAAACGAAGCGTACCTGCCCAAAATCGCGGACATCCTGGCGGCGGGGCATCAGATCGCTTTGCACAGCGCCACCCACGAATATGCAAAAATCTACCGCAGCACCGACGCGTTTTGGCGTGATATCGACGAATTGAAGGACGCCCTGCGCCCCTACCTTGACCCCGACGCGCTGGAATGGCTGCGCTTTCCGGGCGGAAGCACCAACACGGTCAGCCACCGATACGGCGGCAGCGACATCATGAAACGCCTGAAAGCCCAGACCGAGGAACGCGGTCTGCACTGGATAGACTGGAACGTCTGCGCCGAGGACGCCACTGCCGCCCACCCCAACGCCGCGCAGATTTTGCGCAACATAAAGCGCGAGGCCGAGGGGCGGGACATCTGCGTGGTGCTGATGCACGACACCAAGGCCACGGGGCAGACCGTGCAAGCGCTGCCGGATATCGTGCAGTATTTTAAGGAGCAGGGCTACGCCTTTTGCACGGTGGCGCAGATGGACGCTGCCAAAAATAAAGCGGAATAGTCTGGAAATGAAACGGATTTTGCGGTATACTAAAGGAAATACAGAGTAAAGAGGGTATAACGTATGCAGGAACGCAAAACCATTGTCATCGCCGCCGACGGCAGCGGCGACTTTGCCACCCTGACCGCCGCCGTGCAGGCGCAGCAAGCCGATGCGCAGCAGCCCGTGCGGTTTTACATCAAAAAGGGCATCTACCGCGAGCGCCCGTTCATCGAGCTGGCAGACTACTGCCTGCAGGGCGAAAGCCGCACCGAAACGGTGTTCACGGCGGGCGTGGGCGGGCGCGACCCCTGGCCCGGCGAGGAAAAGACGGGCACTTTCCGCAGCTACACGCTGTTTTTGGGCGGCCGCCGCGCCGAGGTGCGCGACCTCACGGTAGAAAACACCGCCGGGGACGGGGCCAAGGCAGGGCAGGCGCTGGCAGTTTACGCCGATGCCGCGCGCGTCTATATGGAAAACGTGACCCTGCTGGGCAACCAGGACACCCTGTTCACGGCACCGCTGCCCGAACAAGAGCGCGAGAAAAACGGTTTTCGCGGCCCGCGTCAGGACACCCCGCGCCTTGACACCGTGCAGTATTACCGAAATTGCACGATTCGCGGCAACATTGATTTTATCTTCGGCGGTGCCAACGCCGTGTTTGACCGCTGCCGCATCGAGCCGTGGCGCCACGCCAAACCTGTCAGCTATATCACCGCACCCAGCACCCCCGCCGGGCAGCCCGGCTACCTGTTTGTGGACTGCACCGTGCAGGGCAACTGCCCCGCGGGCAGCGTGTATCTGGGGCGCCCGTGGCGCAAGGACGCCGCCTGCTGCTGGCTGCACTGCCGGTTGAGCGAGGAAATCAGCCCCGACGGCTGGGACAACTGGAACAACCCCGAAAACGAAGCCACCGCCCGCTTTGCCGAGTACGAAAATACCGGCAGGGGTGCAGCCGCCGCACGGGCTTTCGGCACTGTGAACGATGCTGAAACCCTGCAAAAGCAGCTGGAAAATTTGACCGCACTGCGTGCAATGTTTGATGTGGAAGCGTAAACTGCGCAAAATGACCAGAAAATCCTTGAAATGTAAAACAAAACAGTGTATAATGTGCAAAGTAAGAGGGAAAAGAAATGCGTAAGACCGAAAGTCAAAAAATCGCCCTGTGCGGGGTGCTGGGGGCGCTGTCCGTCGTGCTGCTGCTGTTGGGCAGCGCATTGCAGATCGGCACCTACGCTGCGCCCATGCTGGCGGCGTTTTTGCAGATCCCTGTGCTGGAGGAATACGGCCCCAAGTATGCGCTGCTTTTGTACCTGACGGTATCTGTTTTGGCGGTGCTGCTGGTGCCCGAAACCGAGCTGGCACTGTTTTACGCGCTGGTCATGGGGTATTACCCCGTGCTGCGCACAGCCCTCCAACGCGTAAAAAACACGCTGCTGCGTTGGGTTGCCAAGTTTGCGGTGTTCAATGCGGGCACGGCGCTGCTGTATCTGGTGCTGTTCGCGCTGCTTGGCCCCGCTGTTCTGAACGAGCTGCTTGAGGACGGCGTCGGCATGGCAGCCATGCTTTTGGCCATGGGAAACCTGTCCTTTTGGCTGTGTGACCGTGCGCTGCTTAACCTGACCCGCTACTACCATGTTGCCCTGCAGCCCAAACTGAAAAAGAAGTTCTTCTGAAAAAAGGAGTCATAGCTATGTGGTACGAGGAAGCCGTTGTCTATCAAATTTACCCGCTGGGGTTGTGCGGCGCGCCGCTGCAAAACGAGGAGCCGGACGGCGCGGACAACCACCGTCTGCTGCGCCTGCTGGATTGGGTGGCGCACATCAAAAAGCTGGGCGCGACCTGCGTTTTGTTCAACCCCTTGATGGAAAGCGACGCCCACGGCTACGACACCCGCGATTATAACCAGGTGGATCGCCGCTTGGGCAGCAAGCAGGATCTGCAGCAGGTGTGCAGCGCCCTGCACGCTGCGGGCATCCGTGTGCTGTTTGATGGTGTGTTCAACCATGTGGGGCGCGGCTTCTGGGCGTTCAAGGACGTGCAGCAGCGCCGCTGGGACAGCCCTTATAAGGACTGGTTCCACATCAGCTTTGACGGCAACACCAACTATAACGACGGCTTCTGGTACGAATCGTGGGAGGGCTGCAACGAGCTGGTCAAGCTCAACCTGCAAAATCCGCAGGTAAAGCAGCACCTGTTTGACGCCGTGCGCGGCTGGGTGCGCGATTATGACATTGACGGTCTGCGTCTGGACGTGGCATACTGCCTTGACCTCGGCTTTTTGGGGGAGCTGCGCGGTCTTGCCAACGGTATCAAGCCCGATTTTGTGCTGGTGGGCGAAACCCTGCACGGCGACTACAACCGTTGGGTCAACGACCACGCCTGCCACAGCGTGACCAACTACGAGTGCTATAAGGGGCTGTATTCCAGCTTTAACACCGGCAATATGCACGAGATCAGCTACAGCTTAAACCGCCAGTTCGGGTCCGAGCCGTGGTGCCTGTACACCGGCAAGCATCTGCTCAGCTTTGTGGATAACCACGATGTGACGCGCATTGCCACGATCCTGACTGACAAAAATCACCTAAAGCCCGTCTATGGTCTGACCTTTGGTATGCCCGGTGTGCCCGCCGTCTACTACGGCAGTGAGTGGGGCATGGAAGGGGACAAGCGCAACGGCGACCCGACCCTGCGCCCCGCCGTGGAAACCCCGCAGGAAACCGAGCTGACCGCATGGATCGCCGCACTCGCCAAGGCAAAGACCGGCAGCAAGGCGCTGTGCTACGGCAGCTACCGCAATGTGCTGGTGCAGCCCAAGCAGCTGATTTTTGAGCGCTGCGCCGACGGCGAGCGGGTGCTGGTTGCCATCAACGCCGATGCAAACCCCTTTGATGCCCACTTCGACGCGGGCTGCGGGCGCGCGGTGGACTTGATCGACGGCACCGACCACGACTTCGGCGGCGGCAGCAAGCTGGAACCGTACAGCTGCCATTTCTGGAAGTGTGAACGCTAAGGAGGAAAATTCGCTGTGCATCCGATAAAAATCGTGTTTTTTGATATTGACGGCACACTGATCGATATGCAGACCAAGCGCATTACCCCCGCCACGCTGGAAACCCTGCGCCGTCTGCGCGCGGGCGGGGTCAAAATCTGCCTGGCCACGGGGCGCTCGCCCATCACACTGCCGGACATTCCCAACGTGAAATTTGACGCTTACCTGACTTTCAACGGTTCTTTGTGCTACACCGAAACCGAAACCATTTTCAGCAACCCCCTCGCCCCCGACGATGTGCGCACACTGGTGCGCAATGCCACGGCTCTGGGGCGCCCTGTGGCTGCCGCCATGCGGGACGAGCTGGCCGCCAACGGGGCTGACCAAGATTTGACGGACTACTTTGCCATTGCCAACGAGGTGCCGCGCATCGTGCCGGATTTTGATGACCTGTGCAATACAAAGGACATTTATCAGGTTATGTTGGGTTGCCGCGCCGCGGATTACGAGGCTGTTTTGCAGGGGGCGCACGGGGCAAAAATTGCCGCCTGGTGGGACCGCGCCGTGGATGTCATCCCGGCGGGCGGCGGCAAGGGCATCGGCATACAAAAAACGCTTGCCTATTTCGGGTTGACCCCCGCGCAGGCGGCAGCCTTTGGGGACGGCAACAACGACTGCGAAATGCTGGACGCCGTGGGCACGGGCATTGCCATGGGCAATGCCTCGCCGGAATTGAAAGCCCGTGCCAATGCCGTCTGCGGCGATGTCGCACAGGATGGTGTTTACCGGTATTGCTTAGAACAGCACTGGATTTGACGGACATTACATAACAAAAAAGGTTTGGACAGGCGAAAGCCTGTCCAAACCTTTTTCTGCTTTTTATGTTTCTGCGGTTATTGGTCGCCGCCGCGCTTTTTCAGCTCTGCCAGAATTTCAGCCAGCAGCTCCTCCTGCGTGGGGGCTTTGGGTGCCGGTGCTTCGGGGGCGGGTTCCTCCTTTTTGCCAAACTCCAGCAGCTTGTTCATGCCTTTCAGCATTAGGAACAAAACCAGCGCCAGAATCAAAAAGTTGATCACCGCCGACACAAACGCGCCGATGCCCAAATTGATATCAAAGGGCAGATGCAGCACGACCTCGCTGAAATCCGCCTTAAACAAAATGCCGATGACGGGGTTGATGATGTTCTCGGTCAGGGAGGTGACCAGCGCACTGAACGCACCGCCGATCAAAACACCGACGGCCATATCCATCATGTTGCCTTTTAGGGCAAAAGCCTTAAACTCTTCCAAAAACTTCTTCATACCGCATCCCTCACTTTGCTATTTACTTCAGCAGCTTTGCCACGGCGTTGGCAGCGCCGTCCAGCGAATCCCCTGCGAACATCTCGATCATGCCGGCGTCGGCCTCCTTGGCCAGTTCGGGGTCGATGGGCATCTTGGCCAGAACAGGCAGGCTGTACTTGGCGGCGATCTCGTCCACATGGCTGTCGCCAAAGACGTTGATATGCTTGCCGCAGTCGGGGCAGACAGCGTAGCTCATATTCTCGACCAGGCCGAGAATGGGCACGTTCATCATCTGGGCCATCTGCACGGCCTTGCCCACGATCATGCCCACCAGCTCCTGCGGGCTGGACACAATGACAATGCCGTCCACGGGCAGGGTCTGGAACACGGTCAGCGGCACGTCGCCGGTGCCCGGAGGCATATCCACAAACAGGAAATCCACATCCCACACCACGTCCTGCCAGAACTGCTTGACAGCACCGGCAATCACGGGGCCGCGCCATACCACGGGGGCTTCGGGGTCGTCCAGCAGCAGGTTGATGCTCATCACCTGCACGCCGGTGCGGCTTTCCACGGGGCTGATGCTCTCACCGTCGCCGGTGGCGGGGCCTTTCACGCCGAACAGGCGGGGGATGGACGGGCCGGTGATATCAGCGTCCAGAACGCCGGCCTTGTAGCCCATGCGGCGCATCGAAACGGCCAGCATGGCGCTGGTCATGCTCTTGCCGACGCCGCCCTTGCCGGACACAACGCCGATGACCTTTTTGATACGGCTGTTCTTGTGCGGCGGCTCGTGGCTCGGCGCGCGGTGATCGCAGTTTGCGCTGCAGCTGCTGCAATCGTGCGTACATTCACTCATTGCTTACTTGCTCCTTCTTGAACGGCAGGCACAGCCCGCCGCGTTTTTGCATACGCCAATAGTTTAACAAATCCTGACGGAAAATGCAATACTTACCAATACCATATCGGCATATTACAGGAAAACCCCGCATACCGTATCGGTAGGGAAGGGGGTGCCCCATGGCACAGCGCAGCGTTTACCTGAAGAATGCGGCCCGGCTGGCAGTATCGGGCATGGTGCTGCGGCTGCTGGGCATGGGCTACCGCGTGTTTTTGTCCCACCGTTTGGGCACCGAGGGTATGGGCCTGTACCAGCTTGTTTTGGCGGTGTACACGGTGTTTGTGGCGCTGGCGTCGTCGGGGCTGAATGTTGCCTCCACCCGTTTGGCGGCGCAAAGCCTGGCGCGCGGGCGGGGCATGGCGGCAACGCTGCGCAGCCTGTGCGGTACGGCGCTTTGCTTTGGCACGGCGGCCATGGTGCTGCAATTCGCCCTGGCGGGGGTGTGCGCGCGGGTGTTTTTGCACGATATCCGCGCCGAGATGCCGCTGCGTATTCTGGCGCTCAGTCTGCCGTTTCTTGCGGTGGCGGGGGCAGTGCGCGGCTGTTTTTTGGCGGCGCGCAAGGTAAAGCCCAACATTACGGCGCAATTCGTCGAACAGCTGGTGCGCATGACCACGGCGGCGTGTGCTTTGCAGATGTGGCAGCACTGGGGCGCGGGGTATGCCTGCGGGGCGGTGCTGCTGGGCAATACCGTCAGCGAGGCGGTGTCCTGCGGGATTATGCTGGCTTTTGCCGCTAAAACGCCGGAATTTGCCGCAACCCCCGCCGAGCCGCTGCACCCCTACACCGCCAAGGAGTTGTATGCCATCGTCCTGCCGGTCGAGGGCAGCCGCCTGCTGGCAGGGGGCTTGCAGGCGGCGGAAAGCGGGCTGATCCCGTACACGCTGACGCTGTACACGGGCAGCCGTGCCGACGCATTGGCGCAGTATGGTGCCTTAAAAGGCATGGCATTGCCGCTGCTGTTTTTCCCGTTTTCGGTGCTGGCAGCGCTGTCCGGCCTGCTGATGCCGGAAATTACCCGCGCCCACACCGCCCGCAACATGGCGCGGGTGCGGCATCTGGTGCGGCGTATGCTGGCGGTCACGGGGGCACTGTCGATACTGGCGGGGCTGGGGTTTGCGCTGGCGGGCGCACCGCTGGCGGAACTTTTGTACGGCGACCCCGCCGTGGGGGTGTATGTGCGGCACCTGAGCGCCGCCGCGCCGTTTATGTATATGGAAAGCATGGTGGACGGCGTGCTGAAGGGGCTGGGCGAGCAGCTGGCGAGCTTTCGGTATTCGCTGCTGGACTCGGCCTTTCGCATAACGGCCATCATGCTGCTGTTGCCGCGCTATGGCATGGGGGCGTTTTTGGGTATCATGGTGGCATCCAACGCGATGACCTGCCTGTTGAATATGAACCGTATGCGCAAAAAGCTCAAGGCAGCGTCATAAAAAATGTGCCGGGGCATCGCCCCGGCACACGGTTTTTGTATAGGGTTACAGCGTCTGCCCGCTTACCAGACCGTTCCACAGACGGTAATAAATGCCTTTCTGCGCCAGCAGCTCGGCGTGGCTGCCTTCCTCCTCAATGCCGTCTTTGCCCAGCACCAGGATGCGGTCGGCGTTTTGGATGGTCGTCAGGCGGTGCGCAATGGTCAGCGTCGTGCGGCCAACGGCCAGCTTGTCCAGACTTTGCCCGACAAGGATCTCACTCTCATTGTCCAGGGCGCTGGTTGCTTCGTCCAGCAGCAGAATACGCGGGTTCTTCAAAAATACCCGTGCAATGGAAATGCGCTGCTTCTGCCCGCCGCTCAGCTTGACGCCGCGCTCGCCCACATAGGTGTCGTAGCCGCTTTTCAGCGCGCGCACAAACTCGTCGGCACCCGCTAGGCGGGCGGCTTCCTCAATTTCGGCGCGGGTGGCATCGGGGCGTCCGTAGGCGATGTTTTCCGCCACCGTGCCGCTGAACAGGTAAACGTCCTGCTGCACCACGCCAATGGCACTGCGCAGGCTGTGCAGCGTCACGCTGCGCACGTCCTGCCCGTCGATCAGAATACGGCCGCCCGTGACATCGTAAAAGCGGGGGATCAGGTTGCACAGGGTGGTTTTGCCGCCGCCGCTGGGGCCGACCAGCGCCAGACTTTCGCCGGGGTGGATGGTCAAATTGACGTGGCGCAGCACCTTGTTGTGGTCGTCAGGGTACTCAAAGCTGACGTCCTGCAGCTCAATGCCGCCCTGCGTGACCTGCAGCGCCTTGGCGTCGGGGGCGTCGGCAATGGCAATGGGGGTGTCCATGATTTCGGCAAAGCGCTCGATGCCCGTCATGCCGCGCTGGAACTGCTCGGCAAATTCTACGATGCGGCGAATGGTGGCAATCAGCGTAGATACATACAAAACATAGGCGACCAAATCGCCGGGCGTGATGGCGCCGTACACCAGAAACAGACCGCCCGCCAGAATGACCACCAGATACATCAAGCCGTCAAACAGACGTGTCGAGGTGTTGAACGCCGCCATAGCGTAGTAGCCCTTGGTTTTGATGGCCTCAAACGCGCGGTTGCCCTGCTCAAACTTTTCGCGCTCCAGATCCTCGGCGGCAAACGCCTTGACGACGCGCTGCCCCAGCAGGCTGTCCTCGATGGTGGCGTTCAGCTCACCGATCTGGAACCGCTGCTCGCGAAAACGGGCGCGCAGCTTCTGGTTCAGCTTGACCGAAACCACACCCATCAGCGGCACACAGGCGAACACCACCAGCGTCAGCAGCACGCTGGACTGGCACAAAATCACAAAGGATGCGGCGATCTTGATGCCCGCAATGAAAAATTCCTCGGGGCAGTGGTGGGCAAACTCGGTCACATCAAACAGGTCGTTGGTAATGCGGCCCATGATTTGCCCGACTTTGGTGTTGTTGTAATAGGTGTGGTCCAGCCGCAGCAGGTGGTCAAAGGCATCGCGGCGCATGTCGGTTTCAATATGCACGCCCATAATGTGGCCGACGCTGGACATGAAATACTGCGCTGCTGCGTCAATAATGCGCAGCACCAGATACAGCGCCGCCAGCTTCAGCACCAGCGCGGCGGTCAACGAGCCGACCGAGTTGGTCAGCGTGCTCATGATTTTGGGCAGGATGATATCGCACAGGGTGGTCAGTGCGGCGCAGAAAAGGTCAAAGCACAAAACGCCCTTGTACTTGGCCAGATAAGGCATAAAGCGGCGCATCAGTGCGCCGTTGCTGTTTTTGCGTTCGTTATTTGCCATAAAAACAAGGTTCTCCTTTTGGTAATGTTCACAAGAAAGCCGCCCGAAAGGGCGGCGCAGTTTGCAGAAAAAGTTACTTGCCGGAAGATTTGTAGGGATGGGTCTTGACCCATCCGCACATTTGGCCGCGCGCAGCGCATAAAATCGCGCCGAATGGCGCGCGGTTATCTCGCAGTGTCGTGCTTTTGGCAAGGCAGCACGGAACGGTCGAGACCGTTCCCTACAAAGCATTCGATAGGTTGCAAATGCTGCATAAAGTCAAAAAAGGTTTTTCGACAACCTGAGCCGCCCGAAAGGGCGGCATGGGATTATGTTTCGGGGACGTCGGTGGTTTCGGGGGCGGGGTCACTTTCACCGCTTGGTTCGTTGGTGGTTTCCGACTCTGATGGTGCGGTCGGCGGCTCCGTCGGTGTGGTGGTTTCCGTCGGTGTGGTGGTTTCCGTCGGCGTTGTAGGCTCCGTCGGCGTGGTAGGTTCCGTGGGCGTTGTAGGCTCCGTCGGCGTGGTAGGCTCCGTCGGTGCGGTAGGTTCCGGCGGCGTGGTAGGCTCCGTCGGTGTGGTAGGCTCCGTCGGTGTCGGCGTCGGGGTTGCTGTGGGCGTTGCCGTCGGAGTAGGTGTCGGAGTGGGTGTTGGAGTGGGTGTCGGAGTGGGTGTTGCCGTGGGCGTGGCCGTCGGCTTGGCGCTCGGTGTGGCCGTAGGTGTGGGAGTGGCGGCAGCTTTGGTCTGTGTACAGCCGGTGTGTTTGCAGTGGAAAGCGCCGTCCTCACCGGCTGTATCGCTCCAGGCGTGCTCCTGATAGAGCGCTTTGTTTACCGTTACGGTCTCGCCGCACAGGCTGCAATTATACACATAGCCGTGTACGGCGGTGCAGTCGGCGGGGTATTGGGTGGAACCTTCATTCAGAGAAAGCGGCGATTTACCGCTGTATTCTTCCGAGTTGGGATAGGTATGTTCGCACTTTGCAAACACGGCGGTCACAACCTCGCCGCCGGCATTGGCCGTGGCGGGCATGGTAAAGGCAAGGGTGGCATCTGTGTAAAGGGCACCGTCGCTGGCCAGCCAGCCGCGGAATACCCAACCCTTATCGGCCGTGGCTGTCACGGCGGCGGCAACACCGCCCTTGCTTACCAGCTGGCTGGTCGAACCGGACAGCACACCGTTGCCCTGCACGACAAATTCCAGCGGAACCTTGGCATCGCGCACGGCGATGGGATCTTCCTTGATCAAATTGACAGGTACGCCCACGGGGGTCGGGATCGTGCCCAAGGGCTGGGGGCGTCGATCCTCCGTGATGTAGGCGTGGGTGCGCACATACTGAAACAACGCTGTTACGGCGGTTTTGGAAAGGTGCACGCCGTCCGACAGCGTGTAGTCTTTTTTGGCCCAGCCTGTGGATTCGTCCCGCAGGACCTCGGCGGTGTTCAGAAACTTGAAGTCGTTATCCGTGCACATCGTCTCAATGGCGGCATTGTAGGCGTCCACCTGTACCATGTCCAGGCGGGTGTTGCTGCGCTGCTTGTCCAGCGGGGGAATGGCGCTGACAATGATATCGCAGTAGGGCCAGGCATCGCGAATGGCCTTCAGACCCTTTAAGTAGGTGGAAATAAAGGACGTTGCATCGGTGGAAGTGCCGCTCAGGTTGTTGGTGCCGTAGCAGATGATGATGCGTTTGGGCTTGAGCATGGCCACAGCCTTGGGCACGGTGTACATCTTGGAGGAACCCGTGAACTGCTCACATTCCAGTGTGGTGATGGCACCCGCCCCCATGCTGACAACGCCGATATTGTTGGCCGAGGTGGTGAACGCCTTGCCGGTATCGTCGGCGTATAAAAGGTAGCGCGCCGTGTTGGAATCGCCGATAAACAGTGTCTCGTCCACATAGCTGCGGCCCGCGTCGGCGGTTTCGGGCAGAACCGTGCCGATTTCAGCGGGATCGGTCACGACCGATACCGAGGCCGAGGCTGCACCGGAGCTTCCGCCGGACGAGGCCGACGCAGGGGAGCCGTTGGGCAGGGCCGAAGGATTCTTGCGTTTGGGGGCGGTCACGACCAGCACAACAGAGACCGCAACCGTAACGACCACGGCGGCAGCGGAGGCAATCAGGATGGTCAGCTGTCGGCGTGACAGCGTGGAAAGAAAAGGCATTTTCATAGCGGACACTCCCCTAAACGCAAATACTTATCTGTATGATACAACAAAATTGATAGGGACGCAAACCTATATTGCATAAATTTACATCTTGGACAAAGCCTGCCCGTAAATTTTGGGCAGGTTTTATGAAAGGCGATGGAGAAGTCGGGAAACCTTGCGCCCCGCAGCGGCGGGGACGGGCTGTTCGAATCCTCTACAGGTCAACATAAAAGCAAAAGCCCCGCCGGGGTACGGCAACCGGCGCATGGACCTGGAGGAATTCTCCCGCGCCCTCGCAAACAGCCCACCGGGCTGATTTGCGCCCCGCTGCGGCGGGGACTGGCTGTTCGAATCCTCTACAGGTCAACATAAAAGCAAAGCCCCCTGCCGGGACACGGCAGGGGACTTTGTTTTTATGGACCTGGAGGGATTCGAACCCTTGACCTCTCGGATGCGAACCGAACGCTCTCCCAACTGAGCTACAGGCCCATATTTGCGACTTGATTATTTTAAGCCATTCGCCGCAAAATGTCAAGTGCCAAGCGGTAAAAATTTCAAAAGAAATTTCCGCAAAATTATTTTGCAGAAAATTTTACGCATAAGATTCCCCTTGGCGCAAAAAAATGATTGCTATACCGTACAATGCGTGGTATACTGAAACTACCCCACGCGGCGGCGTAGAAAAACGTATACGCCGTGTGGATTGAATCCACCTGTGTTACATTTTATAATTGATCCAATGCCGCACAATTTGCGGCACTAACAACCGCAAAAAATGTGCGGTTGTTGCAGAATGTGACATTGTGGAGTGTGAAAAGGAATGAAAGGTCAAACATCAGACGGAGAGCTTGCTGTGCTGCGGCGCGAGTTCTCGGAGCTTGCGGGGTTACAGGCAGCGGGCTGCATAACCTATACGCTGCGCAAACACGCGGATGCATTGTACATAGCTGCGCAGAAAAATGGTCTGCCCGCGCGGGAGTGCATCTTCCCCGGTCAGGACGCTGCGCAGGCGGAGCTTTTGCTGTGTTTCCTGTACGAAAATGCCGTTTCGCCCCAGCAAATCAACGATGTGATCCGGGACCTGTATCCGGGCTTGAGGTGACTGCTATGCCGCTGTTAGAAAATCTTGTTTTTGCGGCAGAACTGCCGCAGGAGCCGGCACAGGTCACGGCGCTTTTTGCCGTTTCGCAGTCCTTGGAGCGCGACTGCATCCGGCTGTACGCCCACAGCCAGCCCTGCGTAACGGCGGGCGTGTACGCAACGGCGGAGGCACTTTTGCAGGCGCTGCAGGAGGGAATTTGCCCGCAGGTGGTGGCGGTGGATGTGCTGCTGCCCGAAGCGACGTTTCAAAACCTGCTGCAAAGCGTGCAGAAATTGCCCGGTTTGCCCAGCCCGAAAATCCTTCTGCTGACACCTTTTCCCGAAACCGCCGCCGCGCGCGGCGCTTTGCACAAGCTGGATCGCTACGCCCGGCTGGTGCGCCCGTACAGTATGGAAGCGCTGTTCGGCACAGTGTATGCCCTCGGTGCGGACGAGCGCAGCACGCGCATCTATCATATTCAGCGGCTTTGCTGTGCGGCGATGCAAAGCCTGAAAGCCGACCCCACGCTCACCGGTACGCAGTATCTGAACCGGATTTTGCTGTGCGCCCTGCTTTATGAGCAGGAGCTGCCGCTGAGCCGCTTATACCAGATCGCGGGCGAGGAACGCGGTATCGACGAAAAGGCGGTCACGGCGGCGCTGTCCCGCCTGTCGGGGGCGCTGTGCCGCAAGCACACCGAAGGGTATGTTGCGCTGTGCTGGCGCTGCGGCTGCACATCGCAGACGCCGCTGTCCAACGGGCGGCTGATTCGCGCGCTGATTGAGGAATTGCGCACCTACCTATGATATGCCACACCTTACGGAGGCGATGCTTATGGAATCGCAGGAGAAACAGGATACCCTTTTGGCCCTGCGCGGCGGGCTGCAGGGGCGTATGGCGCTCTCTTTTGATATGCTGGAAAACACGCTGGAAGTGCTGCAAGGCCGCTTGGACGATGCCGACCAAGAGGACGTTGCAGCGCTGCTGGCTGCCGCACGGGAAGAATTGCAGGACTTGCGCCGCCTGAGCCGCCATACCGTCCACGCTGCCTGTCTGGGGCTGACGGAGCCGGAGTTATACCCCATGGAACTGGCAGGAACCCTGCGTGAAATGTGCGATTTTTGCAGCCGCGACCTGCAGGAGCTTGGCAGCGGCATAGAGATTCGGCTGACCTGTGAGCCGGGCGTGCAGATTTTGCCGACCATGGGCGATGCCCGGCTTGTGGCACGCATTACGGGCAATTTGCTTTCCAACGCCATCGAAGCAGGGGCAAAGCGGATTTGCCTGCACCTGTTTGCCGATAAGCTGGTGTACAGCGATGACGGCTGCGGTATGCCGCAGGACGCGGCGGAGCTGTTGAGTAACGGCGTCAGCGCCGCACGGCTGGAGCAGTGCGGTGCCACCGGCCTGAGGGAGATACGCCGCTGCGCCGAGGCGATGGGCTGGCAGATCTGCGCACGGCAAGGGCAGGGGACACAGCTGGAATTTACCCTGCCGCCCTGCACGGTGGATATCGGCAGCCTGCTCTTAGAGTCCGACAACTGGTATGCCGGGCGCAGCCGCGAGGTCCTGCACGGGGAACTGGTGCACGGGCTGCGCGCCTGCCGGCAATAAAAAGCAAACACATCCGTAAACGACGCGGGTGTGTTATTTTTTGCCTGTGAGCACAGGGGGCCAAAATCTTTTTTTCGGTGTGACTTTACTTTGCGCACAATCTATTGTAAAATAGAAACAATCATATTGGTTCACTGTGCCCTTGCGCTGCGGCGGCGGGGGCAAATACAAAACAGGTGGTGCTTTATTATGGCAATCCAGTACAAACGTATTCTTCTCAAAGTCAGCGGCGAGGCGCTTTCCGGCGCTAAGGGCACCGGCTTTGACGAGGCGACCATCGCCTCCATCTGCGCGGGCATCAAGGCCGCCCATGACCTGGGCGTGCAGATCGGCATCGTTGTGGGCGGCGGCAACTTCTGGCGCGGACGTTCCAGCGGCAGCATGGATCGCATGGACGCCGACAAAATCGGTATGCTGGCAACCGTTATGAACGCGCTGGCGGTCAAGGATGCGCTGCGTCAGCAGGGTGTGCCCGCCGTGGTCATGACCAGTTCCTTCATGCCCCAGGTGGCCGAGGTGTTCACCAGCGACAAGGCTATCGCCGCGCTGGAAAGCGGCAAGATCGTTGTGTTCGGCGGCGGTACCGGCAACCCCATCTTCTCCACCGATACCGCCAGCGCCCTGCGCGCGCTGGAAATCAGCGCGGACGCCATGTTCAAGGCCACTATGGTCGACGGCGTTTACGACAAGGACCCCCACAAGTACGCCGACGCCGTGCGCTATGACACGCTGACCTTCACCCGCGTGCTGGACGAGCGTCTGGCCGTCATGGACTCCACCGCCGCAACGCTGTGCCGCGACAACGGCCTGCCCATTCTGGTGTTTGACTTGGGCGAGCCCGCCAACATTGCCAAGGCCGTGCAGGGCGAGGTCGTGGGAACCCTGGTAAAAGAATAAGTTGAAAAATTCATAAAATCCCCCTATTCTGATAAATATTGACAAAATAAGGAGAAAACGATTATGAGCAGCATGACCAAACCTTTTGAAGAAAAAATGAACGCCAGCGTGGACCATCTGGTGCGTGAACTGGCCGCTATCCGCGCCGGCCGCGCCAACCCCGCCGTGCTGGACCGCGTGGCAGTGGACTACTACGGCAGCCCCACGCCCATCAACCAGATCGCCGCCGTCGCCGTGGCCGAGGCCCGTATCCTGACCATCACCCCCTGGGATCGTTCCATGCTCAAGCCCATCTCCAAGGCTATCCAGACCAGCGACATCGGCATCAACCCCATTGACGACGGCCAGGTCATTCGCCTGGTTTTCCCCGCCCCCACCGAGGAGCGCCGCAAGCAGCTGACCAAGGACGTTGCCAAGCAGGGCGAAGAAGCGAAGATCGCCGTGCGCAATGTCCGCCGCGATGCCATGGATAAGTTCAAGGCCCAGAAAAAGGCCGGTGAGCTGACCGAGGACGACCAGAAAAAGCTGGAGGAAGAGACCCAGAAGCTGACCGACAAGTATGTCAAGCAGGTCGACGAGATTTGCGCCAACAAGAACAAGGAAATCATGGAAGTCTGATTTTCTGGTGTGACCCAGACAAATTTTTCACCTGAAAGGGAACTACCGCTATGAAGACCCGTGTTATTACCGCCGTCGTGGGGCTGGCTTTTCTGGCCCTTGTTCTTACCTTTTTTGATACGCTGTTTTTTGACCTGACGCTGACGGCTATCTGCCTGTTGGCCATCCATGAGGTATTTTCCGCCATGGGCTTTGGCAAAAAGCAGTGGTACCTGTACGCTGTCACCGTGCCGTTTACGCTGATGATCATGCTCAGCGGCATGCAGGCCGTGCGCGCAGTGTTGCTGCCGTGCAGCTTTTTGGTGGTGCTGTTCTTCAACATCTGCCAAATCAAAAACGTTAAGACGATCGATTTCGGCAGGCTTTCCGGGTTTGTGTATTTTTCCGGCGTTATCATCTTCTGTTTCTATTCGCTGGTACACTTAAAGCGGGTGCTGCCCTTTGCAACTTACCGCTATGATGCCATCTACTTCATTCTGCTGATTTTGTGCTTTGCCTGGGGCGGCGATACCGCGGCTTACTTTGCAGGCCGCGCCTTCGGCAAGCACAAGCTGGCCCCCGTGGTCAGCCCCCACAAAACGGTGGAGGGCGCTGTCGGCGGTGTGGCGGGCAGCATTGCGGCCGGTATGGTGCTGACGCTGGTCTACTCGCTGCTGTCTGCGCGGTATCATGTCATTACCATCAATGTGCAGCCGTATCATTACCTGATCCTGGCCGTCATGGGCGGCATTGCCTCGGTGCTGGGCATCCTGGGCGATCTGTTCGCCTCGGCCGTCAAGCGCCAGGTGGGCATCAAGGACTACGGCACCATTTTTCCCGGTCACGGCGGTATTCTGGACCGATTTGACAGTGTGATGTTTGTCGCGCCGTTTGTGTCCATCGCCGTGCGGTTCTTCTTCTATATGATTCACTAAAAGGACGATAGTATGAGCAAAACAATTACCTTGCTTGGCTCTACCGGTTCTATCGGCACCCAAAGCCTGGACGTGGCGCGCATGCACGGCTACAAGGTGTTCGGCCTTGCGGCCAACTCCAGCGTGGAGAAACTGCTTGCGCAGATCAACGAATTCCACCCCGAATATGTGGCCGTGGCGGAGCCTTCCGCCTATGAAAAACTCGCCGCTGCGCTGGCAGGGCAGGCCGATGCGCCCAAGCTGCTGCAGGGGGCCGAGGGGCTGCGCACCCTTGCTGCCATGGACGGCGCCGGAACGGTGCTGAACGCCGTGGTCGGCATTGCCGGTCTGCCCGCCTCCCTCGCCGCCATTGAAAGCGGCCACGACCTGGCACTGGCCAACAAAGAAAGCCTTGTCACCGGCGGCCATCTGGTCACCGATGCCGTGGCCAAACACGGTGTGCACCTGCTGCCTGTGGACAGCGAGCACAGCGCCATCTTCCAGTGTCTGCAGGACGCCCACAGCGCCAAAACGCTGGAAAAGATCCTGCTGACTGCCTCCGGCGGCCCCTTCTTCGGCATGACGACCGAGCAGCTGCGCACCAAGACCAAGGCGGATGCCCTCAAGCATCCCAACTGGAATATGGGCGCCAAAATCACCATCGACTCGGCCACCTTGATGAACAAGGGCCTGGAATTGATCGAGGCAGCGTGGCTTTTCGGCCTGCCGGAGGATAAGATCCAAATCGTTGTCCAGCGCGAAAGCATCATCCACTCGGCGGTGCAGTTCAGCGACCATTCCATTCTGGCGCAGCTGGGCGTGCCGGATATGCGCATCCCCATCCAGTATGCGCTGACCTGGCCCGAGCGTATGCCCAGCCCCGTGCCGGAGCTGGACTTTGCGGCGCTGACCAAGCTGAGCATCGCCCAGGCCGACGACGAGACCTTCCGCTGTCTGGCCGCCTGCAAAAAGGCCATCCGCAAGGGCGGGCTGGCACCCTGTGCCGCCAACGGTGCCAACGAGGCCGCCGTGGCGCATTTCCTGCGGGATGAAATCGGCTTTTTGGACATCGGCCGCCTGGTCGAGGGCATCGTGGACAGCGATTCCTTCGGCGGCGATTACACGTTGGACGATGTGTACGAGTGCGACCGCATGGCGCGCGCGTATGTCGAAAGCCATCTGTAAAATCTATGGGCGACACCGCATTTTTTGAGAGGTTCCTATGACGTTTTTCATAACTGCCGCTGTATCGCTGTTGGTGTTCGGCAGTGTGGTGCTTGTGCATGAGCTGGGGCATTTTTTGGCCGCGCGGGCAGCGGGCATCCGTGTCGAGGAGTTTTCTGTCGGTATCGGGCCGCGCCTGTGGGGCTTCACCGGCAAAAACGGCACCCGCTACTCGCTGCGTTTGCTGCCCCTGGGCGGCTACAACCTGTTCGAGACTCCTGCCTCGGAGGATGAAACTGACGATGCTGCGCAGGAAAACGCCCTGACCTGTCAGGACAAGCCGCTGTTTCCCGCCCCGATGGAGAACCTTTCTTTTGAGGAAGCCCCGCCTCAGCAGCGCTTTTTGGTGACGCTGGCGGGAGCTTTGATGAACTTTTTGCTGGGGGCGGCGCTCATGCTGGTGCTGGCGCTCTCCATGCAGGTGCTCGGCTCCAACCGCGTGGCGGATTTTACCGAAAACGCACCCAGCGCCGCCTATTTGCAGGCAGGGGACGAGATTCTGTGGGTGGACGGCACCCGCTGCCGCAGCAGCTTTTCGCTGCTGAACAGCTTTGACGGCACGCAAAAAGAACATACGCTCGTCATAAAAAGGGGCGGTGAGGTCATGACCCTGCGCGGTGTGACCGTTGCCCCCCAAAAGGACGAAAACGGCGCGCTGAAAAGCCCCATCGACTTCCGCGTCGTGGGTGTGGCCAGAACGCCGCGCGCCGTGCTGAATCAGGCGGTGGATTTCTTCAGCTTTTACAGCACGATGATCCTGCGCAGCTTCGGTGACCTTGCCACCGGCAAGACCGGCATGGATCAGCTTACAGGCCCCGTGGGCACCGTCGCGGTGGTGCGGCAGGCCATCTCCTACGGCTGGCAGGACGTTGTCTCGCTGATGGCGCTGCTGACCATCAACATCGGCATCTTCAACCTGCTGCCCGTTCCCGCACTGGACGGCTGCAAGCTGCTGTTTTTGGCGTTTGAGTCGCTGACAGGGCGTGCCGTGCCCCTGCGTGCGCAGGCCGTCATCAATGCGGCGGGTATGCTGGCGCTTATGGGGCTGATGCTGTTTGTGACCATGCAGGACGTGATACGCATTTTTTAAGGAGGCACAACCATGAACCGTCAACTGAAACGGGAAGTGAAAATCGGCAATATTACCATCGGCGGCAACCACCCGATTGCCGTGCAGACCATGCTCAACGTGCCGGTCAAGGATATTGCCGGCAACGTGGCACAGGCACAGCGCGTCGCCAAGGCGGGCTGCCAGATCGTGCGCGTCACCGTGCCCACGCCGGAGGATGCCGCCGTGGTGTCCGCCATTAAAGAGGCCGTGGATATCCCCGTTGTGGCCGATATCCACTTTGACTACCGCGCCGCGCTGGCGGCTCTGGACGCCGGTGCCGACAAGATCCGCATCAACCCCGGCAACATCGGGGACGATGACCGCGTCAAGGCGGTGGCGGATGCCTGCAACGCCAAAAATGTACCCATCCGCATCGGCGTAAACGGCGGCAGTCTGGAAAAGCATATCCTTGCCAAGTACGGCGCCCCCGTGCCGGAGGCTATGGTCGAAAGCGCCTTGTACCATGTGCGTCTGCTGGAAAAGCACGACTTTAATAATATCGTTATATCGATCAAATCCAGCAATGTACCCCGTATGATGTCCGCCTACCGGCTGCTGGCAGCGCAGACGGATTACCCCCTGCACGTCGGCGTGACCGAGGCGGGCGGCAACCGTATGGGGCTGATCAAGTCGGGCATGGGCATCGGCGGCTTGCTGCTGGAAGGCCTGGGCGACACCCTGCGCGTCAGCCTGACCGATGAGCCGGAAAACGAGGTCTACGCGGGGTATGACATCCTGCGCGCCGTCGGCTACGCCGTGGCGGGGCCGGAGATCATCAGCTGCCCGACCTGCGGGCGCACCCAGTACCCGATGATCGAAATCGCACAGGAGGTCGAAGCCCGCCTGCGGGACGAGGGCTTCCAAAAGCCGCTGAAAATCGCCATCATGGGCTGCGTTGTCAACGGCCCCGGTGAAGCCAGCGATGCGGACATCGGCATTGCGGGCGGCAAGAACGAAGCGCTGCTGTTCATCCGCGGCGAGAAGATCCGTATGCTCAAGGGCGACATTGTCGGCCAGCTGCTGGAGGAGATCCACAAGCTGTAATATTTTCACGCATCAGAGGTGTCCATTTGAAACCTTTTGTCACGCAGGTATGGCCGCAGTTCACGGCCGATGCCCAGTTCTGCAATGCGTTCTCCACCGTTTTGGTGGAGCGCGTTGAGCTGTACCGCACAAAAAGACAGGTCGTAATCTGCCTGCGCAGTGCCGAACCACTGGATTCAGCGCTGTGCGGGCGCCTTTGTGCGTCCTTGCAGGACACCTTTGCCGGGTATGAGCTGCAGGTCAAAAACTATTTTGCCTACCCCAACATCACCCCCGAATCCGTCGCGCTGATGATTGAGGAGCTCAAGCAGCGGGGTATGCCCGTCAACGGATTTCTGGACAAAAAGCAGCCCGTAACCTTTGGGGCGGACGGCATTACCGTGCATGTCAACGCGGGACGCCCGATTCTGGAGAGCGTGGAATTCCCCAAGGTGCTGGCAGAGCTGATCCAAGAACGCACCGAGGCACTGCCCATTGTGCGTTTGGCTGACAGCGGCGCTGCGCGCAGTGAGGAAGAATTTGAAAAATACCTGCAGGAGAAAGCGCCCGTCATCAAGTTTGAGGCCAAGGAAACCCCGCCCGATTTCACCATCGAGGGGCTGGCGCTTACCAACAAGCCGGTCAAGCTGTTTTACGGCAAAAACTTCAAGCCTGCCGAGACCCGCCGCTTAAACGATCTGGGCGACGGCGGCAAGGTGACGGTCTGGGGCGATGTCTTTGCCACCGAGGTCAAGGGCAGCCGCCGCAAGATTTATTTCACTTCCATCACCGACTATTCGGGCTCGGTCAACCTCAAAGTTCTGGGGGACGAGGACGCCGATATGTCCAAGTGGGAGGGGCTGAAGCCCGGCACCACACTGATCGTGCGCGGCAACTATATGTATGACAAATATGAGCATGACTACGTCATTTTGCCCTATGATGTCCTGCAGGTAGAGCGCGCGCAGCGGCAGGATACCGCGCCCGAGGGGCAAAAGCGTGTGGAGCTGCACCTGCATACCAAGTCCAGCTCGATGGACGGCTTCAACGACCCCGGCAAGATCGTGCGGCTGGCGCACCGTATGGGACACCGCGCCGTCGCCATCACCGATCACGGCGTCTGCCAAGGCTACCCCGAAGCCATGCTGGCCACCGATGCCATCCACGAAAGCGACCCCGGCTTCAAGCTGATTTACGGCTGCGAGGCGTATTTTGTCGATGATATGATCCCCGCGCTGTACGGCGGTGCCAAAATGCCGCTGGACGGCAGCTTTGTTGTGTTCGACACCGAAACCACCGGTCTGGACCCGCATACCGAGCGCCTGACCGAAATCGGCGCGGTGTTTGTCGAAAACGGCAAAATCAACGCGGAAAAGAAATTCTGCACCTTCGTCAACCCCGGCAAGCCCATTCCGCCGCGCGTGGTGGAGCTGACGGGCATCAACGATGCCATGGTGGCGGACGCCCCCACGCCGGACGAAGCCATCCGCGCCTTCAAGGAATTCTGCGGCGACCACATTCTGGTGGCGCACAACGCCCACAGCTTTGATATGCTGTTTATCCGCAAGGCAGGGGAGAGCGCGGGCGTCAGCTTTGACGAAAACACCTACATCGACACGCTGCCTATGGGGCAGGCGCTGTTCCCCGGGCTGCGCAACTATAAGCTGGACACCATCAACAAGCACCTGGAAATTCCGCCGTTCAACCACCACCGCGCCGTGGACGATGCCATGGCATTGGCGCGCATCTTTGAGGTGATGCTGGCTGATCTGGAAGAAAAGGACATCCACAATGTCGAGTCCATCAACACGGGTCTTGGCGGCAACAAAGAGGTGCTGAAAAAGAAATACTACCACCTTATTATTTTGGTGCAAAATCAGGTGGGGCTTAAAAATCTGTACCGCATCGTCAGCGCGGCGCACACGCAGTATTTCTTCAAAAAGCCGCGCGTACCCCGCAGTTTGCTGAACCAGTACCGCGAGGGGCTGTTGCTCGGCTCGGCGTGCGAGGCGGGTGAGTTGTACCGCGCCATTGTGGCGGGGCAGCCCTATGAGCAGCTGCTGCGCATTGCCGAGTATTACGATTTTCTGGAAGTGCAGCCGCTGGGCAACAACGAGTTTATGGTGCGCAACGGTCAGGTGGATTCCATGGAAGCCATCAAAAACTTCAACCGCACCGTCATCAAGCTGGGCGAGGACCTGCACAAGCCCGTTGTCGCTACCGGCGACTCCCACTTCCAGGAGCCGGAGGACTGGATCTACCGTGCGGTCATTCAGGCGGGCAACGGCTTTAAGGATGCCGACAACCAGGCGCCGCTGTATTTCCGCACCACCGATGATATGCTGGAGGATTTCAGCTACCTGCCCAGGGAAAAAGCCTTGGAGGTCGTGGTGACCAACCCCAACAAGATCGCCGCCACCATCGACAACAACCTGCGCGCCATCCCCAAGGGAACCTACCCGCCCAGTATTCCGGGTGCCGAGCAGGAATTGCGCGATGATACATGGAAACACGCCGCGCGCGACTACGGCACACCGCTGCCGGACGTACTGCAAAAGCGGCTGAAAAAAGAGCTGGATTCCATCTGCGGGCACGGCTACGCGGTTTTGTATGTCATTGCCGTGCGTCTGGTGGCGTACTCCAACGCGGGCGGCTATCAGGTGGGCAGCCGCGGCTCGGTCGGCTCGTCCGCCGTGGCGCACTTCTCCGGCATTTCGGAGGTCAACTCCATGCCGCCGCACTATCTCTGCCCCGAGTGTAAGCACAGCGAGTGGATCAACGACGGTGTGCACTTTGACGGCTTTGACCTGCCGGATAAAAACTGCCCGGTCTGCGGCACCAAGATGATCGTGGAAGGGCATGATATCCCGTTTGAAACCTTTCTGGGCTTTTACGGCGACAAGGAACCCGATATCGACCTGAACTTTTCGGGTATGTATCAGTCCTGCGTACACCGCTATACCGAGGAGCTTTTCGGCAAGGAGAACGTCTTTAAGGCGGGCACGGTGTCCGGCTTGCAGGATAAGACCGCCTATGGCTACGTCAAAAAGTATCTGGAGGAGCGCGGCAAAACCGTCAACCGTGCCGAGGAAAACCGCCTTGTCATCGGCTGCACGGGCGTCAAGCGCACCACGGGGCAGCACCCCGGCGGCATGGTCGTTGTGCCGGATACCTTTGATATCTACGATTTCTGTGCCATCCAGCACCCTGCGGACGACGTCAAGGGCGGCTTGCTGACCACCCACTTTGAATTTAAGTACCTGCACGACACCCTGCTTAAATTGGACGAGCTGGGCCACGATGTGCCGACCTTCTACAAGTATTTTGAGGAATACTCCGGCATACCCATCGACTCGGTGCCGATGAACGACGAAAAAGTCTACAGCCTGCTGACCAGCCCTGCCGCCCTCGGCGTCACCGAGGAGCAGATCGGTTCGCGCACAGGCACCTTCGGCATCCCCGAAATGGGCACCAACTTTGTGCGTCAGATGCTTTTGGACGCCCAGCCGAAGAATTTCTCGGAATTGATCCAGATCTCCGGCTTGTCCCACGGCACCGACGTCTGGACGGGTAACGCCGACGAGCTGATACGCTCCGGTACCTGCACGATCGCCGAGGTCATCGGATGCCGTGACAGTATTATGCTGTACCTGCTGCGCAAGGGGCTGGAACCCAAAATGGCCTTTGACATCATGGAGGCCGTGCGTAAGGGTAAGGTGGCCAAGGGCGGCTTTAAGGCCGGGTGGGAGGAAGCCATGCGGGAGCACGATGTGCCCGACTGGTATATTGAATCCTGCCGCAAGATCAAGTATATGTTCCCCAAAGCCCATGCCGTGGCCTACCTGATGGCGGCCATTCGGCTGATGTGGTTCAAGGTGTATCACCCTGCGATTTTCTATGCCGTGTACTTTACCGTGCGCGGTGCGGATATCGACTACGAGGCGGCCGTCGGCGGTGTGCGGGTAGCCAAACAGCACCTGAAAGAAAACGAGGCGATCCCCAAGGACGAGCGCACCGCCAAGGATGACGATGCGTTGGTCAGCCTGCAATTGGAAAACGAGATGCTGCAGCGCGGCTGCGAATTTTTGCCCATTGAACTGGGCAAGAGCTATGCCAGCAAGTATGTGGTGGAGGACGGCAAGGTCCGTTTGCCGTTTACCTCGCTGCGCGGTCTGGGCGATGCCGCCGCCATTGCGTTGGAACAGGCGACCATGAACGGCCAGCAGTATATTTCGGTGGAGGAATTGCAGCAGGCCAGCGGCGTGGCAAACTCGGTGTTCGATAAGCTGCGCGCGGTGGGCGCTTTGGGCAGCCTGCCCGAAACCAGCCAGGTGGATTTGTTCAGTATGATGTGACCGTGCAAGGCGCCGTTCCCTTTTTTGGGAACGGCGCCTTTTTCGTCCCGTAATAACAATCCGGCGCCCGGCGGCATACTATATCCGCAAAGGGGGGCTTACTATGGCTGTGTTTCAAAACGGCATTGACGTGTCGCGGTATCAGGGCAGCGTCAACTGGCCGCAGGTGGCGGCGGCGGGCAAGCAGTTTGCCATTGTGCGCGTCGGTTCCAGCGGCAGCGGGGGACTGTACATTGACCCGTACTTTTACCAGAATGTCAACGCCGCCCATGCGGCGGGGCTGCGCGTCGGTGCCTACTATTACACCTACGCCCGCACACAGGAGGCAGTTGCCAACGAGCTGACGGTTTTCCTGAACGCCCTGCAAGGCATACGCCTGGAATACCCTGTTTTTGTGGACGTGGAATCCAAAAATCTGACCACCCTCGGCCGTGCACAGCTGACGGCGCTGGTGCAGTATGCCATGGATATCCTGTACCAGCGCAAATGGTACGCAGGGTGGTACAGTTACACCAACTATATCAACGATAATATCAACGCGGGGGCGCTCAGTGAATATCCGCTGTGGGTGGCCGACTACCGCAAAACACTCGGCTACCGCGGAAGCTATGCCATGTGGCAGTATTCCGGCAGCGGCAGCGTAAACGGCATTACAGGTGCATGCGATTTGAACCGCAGTTACCAGGATTTTCTGCCGGCCATCAAGGCGGGCGGGTTCAATAATTACGGGGCCGACGGCCCCGCCTTGCAGGAGGTGCAAAACAAACAGCTGGTCGTTTTTAACGAACGGACGGAGTATTTTTACACCGCCAACCTCAATGACGTGGTGGGGTACCTGCCCCTTGGCAGCTACCGTGTCACAAAGCGCACGACGGAAAAATACGCCGGGTACGATTGGGTGGTTTTTCGCTACAAGGGCGGCGAATACTGGACCGTGCTGCTGGGCGACCGCAACCGCTTGGAGGATTGCACCTGCGGAAAGGACAGCGATTGAAATTTACCTCTTGAAATACAACCATAAGTTGTGATATAATGGGGACAGAATTTGACAAGCCCGCCTATTTTGTGGTTTAATACAAAGGCAACACTGCACAATTCCCGCCTTACGGCTTAAGCACCGCTCCGGCGGCTGCGGCACGGCATCTGCGTTGCCAAAATGCTCGCCAATACACAAAGTATTGCCTGTGCTTTTGGCTTAGCAGCTGCCGCACCTCGCTCGCCGTATCAGCACTTAGAATTCTGCCGTGTTGCCTAGAATCTACGCAAAATGCGCCGGAGAATATCCGACTTGAAGATAGTAAAAAAGCGATAAAGCAGGGAGAATTATGCCGAAGAAACAACAGGAATACGGAAACGAAACCATACGCCAGCTCAAAGGTGCCGACCGTGTGCGCAAGCGCCCGGCGGTTATCTTTGGTTCGGACGGTGTGGAGGGCTGCGCCCATTCCATTTTTGAGATCGTGTCCAACTCCATTGACGAAGCCCGCGACGGCCACGGCAACCGCATCAATGTCACCCTTTTCCCCGAACACGTCGTCGAGGTCGAGGACTTCGGCCGCGGTATCCCCGTGGATTACAACAAGGTCGAGGAGCGCTGGAACTGGGAACTGATTTTTTGCGAGCTGTACGCCGGCGGCAAATACGGCGAGGGCAGCGGCAACTATGATTTCAGCCTGGGTCTGAACGGTCTGGGTCTGTGCGCCACCCAGTACGCCAGCGAGTGGATGACCGCCGATGTCTACCGCGACGGCTTCCACTACCATCTGGATTTCAAAAAGGGCGAAAATGTGGGCGGCCTGAAAAAAGAGCCGTTCTCCGGCCGCCGCACCGGCTCGGTCATCCGCTGGAAGCCCGACACCGAGGTCTTTACCGACATCAACGTCCCCGCCGCGCAGTTTCAGGATATGCTGCGCCGGCAGGCTGTCGTAAATGACGGCGTGACGATGGTTTTCAACGACAAATCCGGTCTGGAGCCGCAAAAGTACGAGTATCTGTACGAGCACGGCATTACCGACTACGTCAACGAAATTGTGGGCGACAAGGGGCTTACCCCCGTGCATTTCTGCACAGGCGCTGCCACGGGCCGCGACCGCGCCGACCAGCCGGATTATCAGGTCAAAATGAACGTGGCGTTTGCCTTTTCCAACACGGTGCAGACGCTGGAATACTACCACAACTCCAGCTGGCTGGAGCATGGCGGCAGCCCCGACCGCGCCGTGCGCACCGCCTTTGTGAACCAGATCAACGCCTGGCTCAAATCGAAAAACCTGTACAAGAAAAACGAGAGCGCCATCACCTTCAACGACGTGCAGGACTGCCTGGTGCTGGTATCCTCCAGCTTTTCCACCCGCACCAGCTACGAGAACCAGACCAAAAAGGCCATCACCAACAAGTTTGTGGCGCAGGCGATGACCGAGTTCCTAAAGCACCAGATCGAGGTCTATTTTATCGAGCACCCCGACGAGGCCGAAAAAGCCTGCAAGCAGGTGCTTATCAACAAGCAAAGCCGCGAACACGCAGAAAAAGCGCGTATCACCATCAAAAAGACGATGACCCAGCAGATGGATCTCGCCAACCGTGTGCAAAAATTCGTCGATTGCCGCACCAAGGACGCCGCCCGCCGCGAGCTGTATATCGTGGAGGGTGATTCCGCTATGGGCGCGGTCAAGCAGAGCCGCGACTCGGAATTTCAGGCTATCATGCCCATCCGCGGCAAGATTCTGAACTGCTTAAAGGCCGACTACGCCCGCATTTTTAAGTCAGAGATCATCACCGACCTGATTCGTGTCATGGGCTGCGGTGTCGAGCTGGGCGGCAGCCACAACAAGGATCTGGCCAGCTTCAATCTGGACAATCTGCGCTTTAATAAAGTGGTCATCTGTACCGATGCCGACGTGGACGGCTACCAGATCCGCACGCTGGTGCTGACGATGCTCTACCGCCTGACGCCGACCCTGATCAACAAGGGCTACGTCTATATCGCCGAGTCCCCGCTGTACGAGATCAACACCAAAAACAAGACCTTCTTTGCCTACACCGAGCCGGAGAAGGCGGACATTCTGCGCCGCATTGAGGGCGAAAAATACACGATCCAGCGTTCCAAAGGCTTGGGCGAAAACGACCCCGAGATGATGTGGCTGACCACCATGAGCCCCGACAGCCGCCGCCTGATCAAGGTGCTGCCCACCGATGCCGAGCGCACCTCGCAGGTGTTTGACCTGCTTTTGGGCGACAATTTGCAGGGCCGCAAAGAGCATATCGCCATGCACGGCGCCGAATATCTGGACGATTTGGATGTAAGCTGATAGAAACCCCGAGGATAGAGTAATGGCTAAAAAGAAAGAGAAAAAACTGACCCCCGCCAGACCCCAGCTGGGGGACAACGTGGAAATCCTGTCGGCGGGTGAAATTCTGGAATCTCCCATCACCGACACGCTGGAAATCAACTATATGCCCTACGCGATGAGCGTCATTGTTTCCCGCGCGCTGCCGGAAATCGACGGCTTCAAGCCCGCCCACCGCAAGCTGCTGTACACGATGTACGAGATGGGCCTGCTGAAGGGCAACCGTACCAAGAGCGCCAACATCGTGGGCAGCACCATGCACCTGAACCCCCACGGCGACGCCGCCATCTATGATACGATGGTGCGAATGGGACGCTCCAACGAGAGTTTGCTGGTGCCTTTTGTGGACTCCAAGGGTAACTTCGGCAAGGCGTACAGCCGCGACATGGCCTACGCCGCCGCCCGTTATACCGAGGCCAAGCTGGAGCCGGTCTGCGACGAATTGTTCCGCGATATCGACAAGGACACCGTGGATTTTGTGCCCAACTATGACGGCACGACCACCGAGCCGACCCTGCTGCCCGTCACCTTCCCGACGATTCTGGCCAACAATACGCTGGGCATTGCCGTCGGCATGGCGTCCAACATCTGCTCCTTTAACCTGGAGGAACTTTGCAACGCCACCGTTGCCCTGATGAAGGACGCCAAGGCGGACTTGCGGGAAATTATCCCCGCACCGGATTTCGTCGGCGGCGGCACGATTCTGTACGATGCCGACGAGATGAACAGCGTGCTGGAAACCGGCCGCGGCAGTGTGCGTGTGCGCGCCAAGTGGAGCTACGACAAGGCCAATAACTGCATTGACGTGACCCGCATCCCGCCCACGACCACGGTCGAAGCTATCATGGACAAGATCACCGAGCTGGTCAAGCTGGGCAAGATCCGCGAAATCAGCGACATGCGTGACGAGACCGACCTCAACGGCTTGAAGCTGACCATCGACCTCAAACGCGGTCAGGACCCCGACAAGCTGATGAACCGCCTGTACAAAGCCACCCCGCTGGAGGACAGCTTTGCCTGCAACTTCAATGTCTTGATTGGCGGGCAGCCCCGCGTGCTGGGTGTGCGCGATATCCTGCTGGAATGGATCGCCTTCCGCGCCGAGTGTGTGCGCCGCCGCACCTACTACGACCTGAAAGGCAAGGAAAAGCGGCTGCACCTGCTGCAAGGCTTAAAGGCTATTTTGCTGGATATCGACAAGGCTATCGAAATCGTGCGCAACACCGCCGAGGAATCCGAGGTCGTGCCCAACCTGATGATCGGCTTCGGCATTGACGAGGTGCAGGCCGAGTATGTGGCGGAAATCAAGCTGCGCCACCTCAACCGCGAATATATTCTCAAGCGCACCGAGGAAATCGAGGAGCTGGAAAAGGCCATTGAGGACTTGCAGGATATCCTGAACCGTCCCGCGCGCATCAACAAAATCATCATGCGTGAGCTGGCCGACGTCGCCAAAAAGTATGGCAAGCCCCGCCGCTGCGAAATTCTGTACGAGCTGCCCGCCGCCGAGGCGGAGGAGCCGGAGCAGCAGGTGCCGGATTACCCCGTCAACCTGTTCTTCACGCGCGAGGGGTACTTCAAAAAAATCACCCCCCAGAGCCTGCGCATGAGCGGCGAGCAAAAGCTCAAGGACGGCGACGAGGTGCTGTTCACCTGCGAGGCCACCAACAGTGTAGAGCTGCTGTTCTTTACCAACCACCATCAGGTCTACAAGTCCCACGCCTATGACTTTGCCGACAGCAAGGCGAGCGTGCTGGGCGATTACGTTGCCTCCAGCCTTGGCATGGACGAGGGCGAGGTGCCGCTGTATATGGTGGTCACGCCCGACTACAAGGGCTGGATGCTGTTCTTCTTCAAGGGCGGCAAGTGCGCCAAGGTGCCGCTGTCCAGCTACGAGACCAAGCAGAACCGCCGCAAGCTGCTGAAGGCGTACAGCGACAAGGACGAGCTGGCCTTTATGCGCTACCTGCCTGAGGAAACCGAGCTGGCCATCTTTACCTCCAACAACCGTCTGCTGCTGGCGGCCACGGCGCTCATCCCTGAAAAAGCCACCCGCGATTCCGCCGGTGTCAACGTAGTTACGCTGAAAAAGAACGCCAAGATCACCCGCATCACCCCCAGCGACACGCTGGAACTGACCGATGCCCACCGCTACCGCGTGCGCACCCTGCCCGCGACAGGTGCCATCATCCGCGCCGATGATACGGCAGAACAACTGACCCTCGGCTAAAAAAGTATTGACAAATCCGCTGCTTTGCGGTATAATTGCAGTCACTGATGCGGGATTAGCTCATCCGGTAGAGTGACTGCTTCCCAAGCAGTAGGTGGCGAGTTCGAGACTCGTATCCCGCTCCATACAGCGTACTGACAGATTGGTCGGTACGCTTTTTTGTTAGGAGAATCTGTATGCTCAACGCATTTCCTATTTATCATTGGTTCCGCAACGGCAACCCCTATTCGGGGGCGGAGGGCGGTATGCGGTATGTCATAACACCGTGCAAGCGCCCCGACCCTGCGGACGAAACCGGCAAGAAAAAGCTGTCCTTCCTGTGCGCGCAGGTGTGGCCCGGCCCCTGGAGCATTGAGCACACAGCCGAAGAAAAAATAGAAACGCAGGAGTTTTCTGCCGACCAGCAGGGTCTGGATGCCGCTGTGGCCTGGCTGAAAGAACGCTACGATGCCGAGCGCAGCCGCTGGGACAACATCCCCTCGATTCTCGACTGTGAGCCGGACCGATAACGCGATGTAAGGGGTATTTCATGTTGCAGAAGAATAAGTGGGGCACAGGCAGTGCCGTGCTGTTTGCCGCAGCGTATGCCGTGTACCTGTATGCGGCAGTCATCAGCGGCGGTTCCTTGGGGGCGCTGCTGATGTTTCAGGCCGCGCTGGCGCTGGGTGTGGTGCTGGCGGGGTACACCGTAGCCAAGCGTTTTTTGCCGGGGGCAGGCTTTCGCAAATTGCTGCCGATATCCTTCACGGCGGGCTGCGTACTGCTGTATCTCTGCTATATTGCTGCCCATGGTCAGCGCTGGGTGCTGCTGCTTCCGCTGCTGCTGGGGCTTGTTTCTGCCAAGGAAGTCGTGCAAAAGCTGCGCCGCTATCAGCCCTGCCGTGCCGATGCGATCCTGCTGGCAACGCTGGCGTGCTTTACGGCCGCTTATGTGTTGTGCGCGGTGCTGCCCTTTGCCAGGGCGGACAAGCTGACCAATTTTGCCTATCATCAGGATATGCTGTGGTCGGTGGGCAATGCCGCTGCCGCTAAACTGGGCTTTCCGATCCAGGATATGCGCTTTGCGGGTACCACGCTGAACTACCACTATCTCAACGATGTCACGGCGGGCATCCTGGCGTTTGCGCTGGGCAACCTGCCCGCCTACGAATCGCTCTGCTTTTACTGGTATCTGCCGGTGGTGTGTGTGCTGGTGCTGTCCCTATATGAACTGGCGTGCCGCTTTACGGCACACCGTACCTTTGCGGCGCTGGTGCCGGCAGGGGTGCTGTTCGGCGTGGGCAGCACGGGTGTGTTTCAGTATGTGACGAACATCAACGGCATGGGTACGGCCACCGTCAGTCTGTGCGCCGTATTTGCGCTGTGCGCGTATCTGGATGACGCGGCAGCGTTTCGCAGGCTTTCCCTGCCGCGCAAGCTCGGCTTTTACCTGCTGGGGTATGCCGTCGGGTTTGGCTGTTCTATGTTCAAAAGCACCATCGGCGCACTGGCGTGTCTGGCTATGCTGGCGGCGGCGCTGGCAGGGCTGCCGACCCGCAAAAGCGGCGTGCGGTATTTCGGGCTGGCGGCAGTCAGCGGGGCGGGCTTTGCCACCGCGTATCTGTCGGTTTTCTCCAAGGCGGTCAATAACCTTGTGTTCAGCGGCTGGCAGGGGCTGTGGCAGCTGCCCCAAAATGTGCTGAAGGCCGGCGGCGTCATCGCCGCTGTGTATCTGGCGGCGATGCTGTACAGTCTGGCGCACTTTCCCGCGCTGCGGTTTGACGCACTTATGGCAAATGCCGTGGCGATCGGCGGGGCGCTGGCCGTAAGCCTGTACACCCACTATTCCGCATCGCAGGTGTATTTTGTTCTGATCGCCGTGCCTATGATGCTGGTGTGCTGTCTGCCCCTGCTGGACCGCCTGTGTGCGCAAAAGCGTCCGGCCTGGGGCTGCGCGGCGGCGGTGCTGGCGGTGTGGATGGGCATCAACTGCCTGTCGCTTTTGCCCAATGCCCGCAGCGGTGTGCAGGCGCTGCTGCGTATTTACCACCTGCGCGTCAGCGATTACGCCGAGGAAAACATCACCGCGCAGGATTATGACGCGATGCTTTGGCTGAAAAACAACAGCGATGCCGAGGATATCTTTGCCACCAACCGCAACAACAAATGGTACGAGATAGGGGAGGGCGTGTTCCACTACTACACCGCCGCCAGTGAGCGCCGCTGCTATCTGGAAAGTTACCGCTACTGCATGGATTACAGCGGTATGTACCACGAGGTGCGCCGTCGGCTGGAGCAGGTCAGCGACGGTATCTTCCATAAATACAGCGAGGATGAGGCCTTTGCCGTTGCCGGACAGGAGGATATCGACTGGCTGGTGGTTTTCACCCCGGTGAACGACCCCGCCTGGCAGCGCAGCCCTGCCTATGAAAATGACACGGTTAAAATTTACCGTGTCAACGAATAAAATGAAATCTCTGCAAAAAGGCAGCCCAATTTCGGGTTGCCTTTTTGTGTAAAATAGGGTATACTATACTCGTATGTCTGTAACAATTCTGCGTAAAAGAATCACGGGAGAACCCTATATGAGTAAAGTTGCCGCTTCTATACTTTCTGCCGATTTGGCGAACCTCGCCGAGGACAGCCGCCGCCTGCTGAACGCCGGTGCGGATATTCTGCATTTTGATGTGATGGACGGGCATTTTGTGCCCAATATCAGCTACGGTGCCCCCGTGCTGACCTGCCTGAAAAAGGCTTTGCCCGACGCGTACTACGATGTACACCTGATGATCAGCGAGCCTGCCCGCTATGCCGTGGATTTTGCCAAGGCCGGCGCGGATCTTATCACCTTCCACTACGAGGCTGTACCCGGCAAGGTGGGCGAAACCATTGACGCCATCCGTGCGCTGGGCTGCAAGGTGGGTATCAGCATCAAGCCCGGCACCGCACCGCAGGAAATTTTTGCCTGGCTGGACAAGGTGGACCTTGTGCTGGTGATGAGCGTAGAACCCGGCTTTGGCGGCCAGAGCTTTATGCCCGCCGCACCCGAACGCATCGCCGCCCTGCGTAAGGAGTGCGACCGCCGCGGCCTGCACACCCTGCTGGAGGTGGACGGCGGCATCAACACCGAGACAGGTGCCCTGTGCGCGGCAGCCGGTGTGGACTGGCTGGTAGCAGGCAGCTTTTTGTTTAAAGCGAAGAACCCCGAAGCCGAGATCCGCACCCTGCACGATTTGAGCTATCAGAGCTAATGTAAGGAGATAATCGATCTTATGGCCAAACATAAGTATCCGGAACGCAGCGAAAACTATTCATTTTACAGCGACCTGCTGTGGTGCAGTGTGCCGCTGACCGGCATGGCATGTTATTTTTACGGTATGCGCCCGGCGCTGCTGATGCTGGCAGGTCTGCTTACGGCCTATCTGTTTGACTGCGCGCTGGCCCCCCTGCACGGGGAGGGTTACCGTTCCCACGAGCCGTCCAGTGAGTGCTTTGCCGCGCTCATCGTATTGATGATGCCCGCTACGGTGTCCTATGCGGTGGTCGTGGCGGCGGTCATTGCATCGGTGCTGGCCAAGGAGGCTTTCGGCGGCGAGGGACACTATCCCTTCCACCCGGCGGCTGTCGGCATGGCGGTCGCAGGGATTTCCTGGCCGGAACAGCTGTATCTTTACCCCGTGCCCGGCACCAGGCTGCCCCTCTTAAAGCCCGCCTACGACTATGCCACCGTCGAAGGCATGAGCGCCACCCTGCGCGGCGGCGGTCTGCCCAGTGACAGCACCATGGAGCTGCTTACCGGCAACGTTTCCGGCGGTATGGGCACCTGCGCCGCACTGGTCATTGCGGCATGCGGGCTGTTTTTGCTTGCGCGCGGGCATCTGCGTCCGGGTGTGCTCATCCCGTTTTTTGTGCTGTGCGTGGGTCTGCCGTGGCTGCTCCCGCAGCTGAATGAGCTGCCGGTTTTCAGCGCTCCGTGGCAGTTTGTGCGTCAGCGCGTCTACCTGGAAAAGTATATCCTGCTCTCCGGCACGACGCTGTTCGGCGGCCTGTTCCTGGCGTGTGAGCCTGTTACCATGCCCAGCCGTACAAACGCCCAGGTGGCCTACGGCATCATTTTGGGCGTGGCGGTGTTTGTGTTCCGCAGCTTCAGCCCGTATGAAACGCCGATGTGCTTTTCTTTGCTGATCGTGGACGCCATTCCCGAATGGCTCGACCTGATCAGCCACCGTACCGAGCGTATTCGCTTTATGAAAAAGGAGGAAAAGCGCCTTGCCCAATCATCCGACACGGAATGACCGCCGCAAAGGTGAGGATCGTTCCGAAACCCTGATCATACCCCACATTACAAAGGAAATGGTGCAAAAGGCGCAGCAGATGGCCGACCAAGGGGCCTCCCGCGCCGAGATCGAGCAGGCTATATTTGCGATGCAGCAGGCGCCGTTCCAACCGGAACCGCCGCAGACCCCGCCGCCCCGCCGTGGCTTCAGGGGCTTTGGACGCCGCGAGGCCGCCCCGATCGAAACACCGTCGACCCCAACGGTGACCCCGCCCGAAAAACCGGCCGCAGCCGATGCCGAGCCGACGGTGGCTTTTGCGCCGCAGTCCGAACCGCAGCAGGAGCCGCTGCCCGCGCAGGAGCTGCCGCCGCAGTCCGAACCGCAGGCAGAAACGCCCGAACAGCCCGCACCGCAGACGGCGGCGGAACCCCCGCAGCCGCCGCAAACCGCAGCGGCCCCCGCGCAGCCTGCCGCCGAACAGCCCAAGACAGCACCGCGTTCGTCCTCCCGCATACCCCGCAGCTATCAGGAGGCCGAGGCCGATTTGAACGAAAAGATCCGCCGCGACCATATCTGGCTGTCCAACCCCGTCATGGTGCGCGGGCTGGGGCTGGCGCCTGTCATCGGCGCCGCGCTGGACGGCAGACGTGCCCTGATGCTTTGCGTGGCCTGTCTGATCCTTGTCACGCTGACCCGCCCCATCGCCGTCGCAGTCTGCCACCTGACCCAAAACCGCTGGCGGCCGATTATATACTGCTACACGGCAGCGGTTTTGTACATTCCGACGTATATTTTACTCTACCGCATTTTTGGCGCCGACATGTCGATGCTGGGCATCTACCTGCCGATCCTGACGGTCGATCCGGCCATTGTCAAGCGCATGGAATTTACCGAGCTGGAGCCTGTCTCCACAGCGCTGCGCCACGGCTGGAACAACGCGCTGGGCATGTGCGCGGCACTGCTGCTGGTAGGCTGCCTGCGCGAATTTTTGGCCACGGGGTCGGTGTTCTACTATGTCATTCTGAACAGGACCCTGCTGCCCATGGCAGCCCTGCCCGCCGGCGGCTTTGTGCTGCTGGGCGTTCTGGCGGCGTGCTGGTGCGCCGTTGTAAACCTGTACAACAACTACAAGCATGAGGAGGTGCGCCGTCTGTATGCCAAACGTAAGTCTTGATTTGAGCAGCGTGGGCTACGGCGTGCTCCAGTTTTTGAGCTATATGGTGCTGGCTGTTTTTGCCGAAAACGTCATTTTGTCCCGCGCCCTGGGTGTTACCCGTCTGCTCAAGCTCGTGCCTGACTATAAGGCGCAGATTTGGAACTTCGCCCTGCCGCTGATACTGGTCATGACCCTGTCGGCCCCCTTTGGGTGGCTGGCTCACAACGTCATTTTTATCTGGCTGCGCGGGGTGCTGCCCGCCTGGATGCCGCTGTCCGCGCTGCGCCCGCTGGTGTATCTGACCTGCGGCGTGGCGGCCATGGGCATCACCTGGCTGCTGTTTTTGCTGCTGCCGAAAAAAATCGCCGAGCCCTGCCGCGAGCAGCTCAGCCTGGCCACCTGCAGCACCGGCGTGCTGGGCACGCTGCTGATTTGCGCCAACCAGAACTATACCATGCTGCAGTGCATTGCCTTTGGTTTGGGCAGTGCGCTTGGCTATATCTTCATCGTCTTTATTGTGCGTGAGGGCCGCCGCCGTCTGAACAACAAGGCCGTGCCCGCCATCTTTAAGGGGCTGCCCAGCTCCCTGATTTACGTCGGCATCCTGTCGCTGGCCATCTATGCGCTGGTCGGCCATGCCGTCGTGCTGTAACCGCTTTTTCAGAGGGGATGTGTTGATGATGTCGTTTCCGTGTTTTTCTGCCGCCGATATCCTGCTGCCTGCCGAAACCGTGCCGCTGGAAACCTGGGCCTGCATTGCCGTGGATCAGTTTACCTCCCAGCCGGACTACTGGCAGCGCGCCGAGGCGCTGACCGCCGATAAGCCCAGCACGCTGCATATCGTGCTGCCCGAGGCATACCTTGGCACTGCCCAGGAGGAGCCGCGCCTGCAAAGCATCCGCGCCGCCATGCGCAGCTACCGCAGGGACGTTCTGACCCGCGCCGTGCACGGCTATGTGTATGTCGAGCGCACCCAAATGGACGGTACCGTGCGCCAGGGTCTGGTCGGCATGGTGGATTTGGAGGCCTACGACTACACTCCCGGCGCAAAGCCGGCCATCCGCCCCAGCGAGGCAACGGTCGTGGAGCGCATCCCGCCGCGGCTGCGTGTGCGCCGCGGTGCCGAATTGGAGACGCCCCACGTCATGATGCTGGCCGACGACGAACACGGCACGTTGATCGAACCGATCGGGGACATCAAGGATACCCTGCCGCTTTTGTATGACGGCGAGTTGATGCTGTGCGGCGGTCATCTGCGCGGCTGGGCCGTGCAAACGCCGGAACTCATCGCACAGGTGGACGCCGCGCTGGCCGCCCTGGCGGACCCCGCTGCCTTTGCCAAGCGCTGGCCCGCCGCCGAAGGGCAGACCCCCATGGTGCTGGCCGTGGGGGACGGCAACCACAGCCTGGCCACCGCCAAAGCCTACTGGGAGGAACTGAAACCCGGCTTGACCGAGGAACAGCGCCGCACCCATCCGGCCCGCTGGTGCCTGGCAGAGGTCTGCAATGTACACAGCCCTGCCATTGAGATCGAACCCATCCACCGTGTGGTGTTCGGCGTGACAGCCAAGGAATTGTTTGCCGACCTGGACGCCTGGGACAAGCAGCAGAAACCCACAGCCCCCACCGCGCAGCAGACACTTTGCCTGGCTGACGCGGCAGGGGAGAGCCGCGTGGCGCTGCAAAACCCGCCCGCCCCGCTGACTGTGGGCAGTATCGAGGCATTTTTGGCCGACTGGCTGCCCCAACACCCCGCCTGCAAGGTGGATTACATCCACGGTGCCACCACGGCCCTGAGCCTGGCCGCCGACCCCGCGCACCCCGCCACAGCCATTTTGCTGCCGGACTTTGCCAAGGCCGATTTGTTCAAGGGTGTGGTTTTGGGCGGTGTGCTGCCCCGCAAGACCTTCAGCATGGGCCATGCCGAAGAAAAACGCTACTATAACGAATGCCGCGACCTTACTGCGGAACAATAAGAAATGGACGTAGACATGGAAAAAACACAACAAACTCCGGGCGGTGCACCGCATCGTCGCCGCCGCAGACGCGGAAACACCAGCGCCCCGCAGCAGCCCCGCCGTGAGGGGGAGACGACCGCCCGCGCCGAGGCACCGCGTCAACCGCAAGAGCCGCAGCAGCCCGCCAAGGGCGGCAAACCGCCCCGCGGCCGCCGCCCCGCCCAGGCACAGCCCAACCGTGCCGAAACCCCAGCGCAGCCGCCCAAGCAGCCGCGCCCCCGCAACGCCGCGGCACAGCCGCCCAAGCGCGAGCCGGCAGTGCGTCCGCAACCGGCTCCCAAGGCGCAGCCTGCCCGCCCGCCGCGCGCACCCCGCCCCCGCGCCGAACAGGAATCTGCCGGGCTGGAGTTGATTTCCCGCCGCCCGCCGAAGCAGAAGTTCGCCAGCTTTGAGGAATATCTCTCTGCCCACGGCGGCATCACCGCACCGCTGCCCCCGGAGCCGGAGCACACCGAGCCGCTGCCGGAGGTTTCCGCAAAATTGCCGGAATCCCCGGCTGACAACGCATGACCCCCGCCACAGCGTCGGCCCTGCGCTGCCCGGTCTGCCACAAGCCGCTGCTGCTTGTGGGTCGCAGTCTGCGCTGCGCCGCCTCCCACAGCTTTGACCTTTCCAAAGAAGGGTACGCAAACCTGCTGCCGCTGCAAAAAAAGCACGCCGCCGACCCCGGCGATGGCAAGGAAATGGTGCGCGCCCGCCGCACGTTTCTATCGGCGGGATACTATGCGCCGTTGATGCAGACGCTGACAGAAATTTGCGCCGCGCTGCCGCACGGCCATGTGGTGGATGCCGGCTGCGGTGAGGGAAGCTATGACGCGGCCCTGCTGCGCGCTCTGCCCGAAACCGAGCTGGTAGGCTTCGATTTGTCCAAGGAGGCTGTGCGTCTGGCCGCCAAGCTGGTGCCGCAGGCTGCATTCTGCGTGGGCGGCAGTTTCTGCGCCCCCGTGCGCGACGGCTGGGCCGATGTGATTTTGAACATATTCTCGCCCTTTGCAGGGGCGGAGTTCCGCCGTATGCTGGCATCGGGCGGATACCTTGTATATGCTGTGCCCACAGCGCGCCATCTGTACGGCCTGAAACAGGTGCTGTACAAAACACCCTATGAAAATGAGGTTCGGGATATCGAGTACGAGGGCTTTTCCTTTTGCTATGCAAGGCAATCTGAAAGCAAAATCACGGTGCAAGGCCCGGATCTGCAGGCACTGTTTGCCATGACGCCCTATTACTGGAACACCCCCGCCGACGGTGCCGAGCGCCTGGCTGCCTGTGACAGCGTGACCACCGAAATCGGATTCCGCTTTTTGGTGTACCGAAAAATCGGCTGACGCAAAGCCGCCGATCTGTGCATTTTCTTCTTGAAAAATGCAAAAAGCCACTTGACAATTTACGGTGATGACTTTATAATATATAAGTCGTCATACGCCGGTGTGTTGGAATTGGCAGACGAGACGGACTCAAAATCCGTTGGTGGTGACACCGTGTGGGTTCGACCCCCACCACCGGCATTCCTTATACCTAAGCCTTTTAGCGGCTTAGGTATTTTTTGTGTGGCAGACAAGATTTAGGCTTGTCTGCCATTTTGTCTGCCACTTTTGCCCCAAATGGCAGACAAAACGGATTCCATCTCCGCTGGGCTTGTCGGTTCTCTCAAGCAATTTTTCGCTTGGGAGATTTCTTTTTTTCGGGTAGTTCGCCAAGGTTGATTTTGCTGGCAATCATGTTCGCAGCTTCCATCTTGCTGTCCACGTCGATGTGGGCGTAAATATTGGCTGTGGTGGAGAAGCTGGAATGCCCCAGCCACATCTGTACCTCTTTCATTGCGACTTTGTTTTTGATAAGCAAACTGGCGCAGGAGTGGCGGAAATCGTGATAGCGAATCGGACGGAAACCGTTCTTCAAGAGCATTTCGCGGAAAACCCGTGTCACATAGTCCGGGGTCACAAGATGCCCCATATCATCCACGCAGATGTAGTCCTTATACTCCTTGCAGTAGCTGCCGCCGCAAAGTTTCATTTGATGGTGCTGGTGTTTTTGGGCTTTCAGTAAAGCCTGTTCTGCTGCGGGAATCAGAGGCAAACTGCGGAAACTGGCCTTGTTTTTCGTCCGACACTTGGAAACGTCCACCACTTTGCCATCCACATTGATGCGTTCAAAGGTGCGCGAAATCGTGATGATTTTCCGGTCAAAGTCGATGGCCGACCATTGCAGACCGATTGCCTCGCCGCAGCGCAATCCATAGAGCGCGGCAAGCATAACAGGTTGTCGGGCAGAAAGCGGATTTACTTTTTCAAGAGACGATCCCCGTTCCAATCCCTGTTCAGGATTAGGGGTTGCTTAGAAACAGAAAAAACTACATCTTGCCGTGCAGGACATGATGGTGTAAAATGAAAATAACGAGAGGGTCCCTTCGTAAAGGCAGCAATACGGCATAATCAAAAGCTGCAGATGATGCAAAGACTTACAGCCGTGCGGTTTGCATGGAAGTCTGCGAGAATACAATTCGTTGGAGGTGTGCATTATGCCCAAGCCAAAATGGAATCTGAACACCATTTACATATCTGAGCGGCTGCAAGAGAGCCTGCGGCCTATTTCCCGCTGCGCCATGACGACTGTGGTCGCGCCCATGGGCTATGGAAAAACCACAGCGGTGAACTGGTATCTCGGCGAGCGTGCCAAAGCAGAGGTGCTGCATATCATCCGTATCAGTGTGTATTCCGACAACCTTGCGATTTTCTGGAAGAGCGTACAGGAGGCGTTTGCCCGCGCAGGGTTCACCTTCCTGCGGGAGTATCCCTGCCCAACGGACGCGGCAGGCGGCGGGCTGCTGGTAGACGATCTCTGCCATATGCTGGCGGATGAGTCCCCCTGTTACATCTTCATTGACGATTTTCATCTGCTGACTGACAAGCGTGCCTCCCTATTCCTTTGTATGCTGGCAAATCGGCTGCTTGCCAATGTGCATATGATCGTTGCCAGCCGTGACCGCTTTTTGCCCGCTGCGGAGGCTGTGCGGCTGGGGGGCAAGGTATATCAGATCGGCAGGGAACAGCTGCGTCTCAACCATACGGAGCTTGCGGTTTATGCCCACCGCTGCGGGACAAAGCTATCCGATGCGCAGGTGGAAAGCCTTCTCTATTCCAGTGAGGGCTGGTTCTCTGCCGTGTATCTGAACCTGTGCACCCTCTCCGAGCGCGGCGTGCTGCCCAGCCGGAATTCCGACATTTACACCACTTTTACCGCCGCTATGATCGATCCGCTGCCGGAAAAGCAGCGGGAGTTTTTGGCGGTAATGGGCCTTGCCGATGAGTTTACCGTCGAAATGGCGCAGTGTATCACAGGGGATGCGGATGCGGCGCGCATCCTTTCCATGCTGACCGAGCAGAACGCCTTCGTCACGCGTTTGCCGGACGGCGTGACCTATCGCTTTCATCACATGATGAAGGAATGCGCTGAACGGAGCTTTCACAAGATGAAGGCGGAAACACAAAAGCTCTATTGGGAGCGCTTCGGGCAGTGGTATGAAAACCAAAAGCAGTATCTTCACGCCATTGCCGCCTACCGAAAAAGTGAGGACTACCACGCACTGCTGCGGGTCATTCGCGGTGATGCGGGCATTCTGTTGGCCTCGCTGAAGCCGGAGGATGTGCTGGACGCCATAAACAAATGCCCCGCCGAGACATTGAAGGCCAATCCCTTTGCCATTTTGGTCCTGATGCGGCGGATGTTCACATGGCGGCAGATCCCGAAAATGCTGGAGCTGAAAGAACTGCTGCTGACAGCCATTGCGGAACACCCGGAATTGTCGGCGGAGGAGCGCGGCAACCTGCTGGGGGAGTGCGACCTTATCCTGAGTTTTCTCTGCTATAATGACATCAGCGCCATGAGCCGCCTGCACCGCAGTGCCAGCAGGCAGATGTCCCGCCCCGCCATCAGCATCCGATCCGGCGGCGGCTGGACCTTTGGCTCACCGTCCGTCCTGATGATGTTCTACCGCGCACCGGGAGAACTTGAGGGCGAGCTGGCCGAGATGGATGAGTGTATGCCCCATTACTATAAGGTCACGAACAACCACGGACAGGGCGCGGAAACCATTATGCGCGCGGAGGCGCTGTTCTGCCAAGGAAATTTTACCGATGCGCACATCGAGCTGGAGCGCGCTTACGCACAGGTCAGGGACAACGGGCAAATCAACATGGCGCTGTGCTGTGATTTCCTGTCGCGGCGGCTTTCTCTGCACACCGATGTAGAGCAGCGCTATACCTTTGCCGAAAGATACGCAGAGCTGCTGCAATATCACGATGCATCGTGGATCAACATCTGGAACGCCACCGGTGCCTATTATCACGCGCTGCGGGGCGAAACAGAAAAGATCCCGGAGATTTTTTCGCAGCACAGGCTCTCCACTGTCAATATGCTTGCGCCGGGCAAGCCCATGATGGAAATGATCGAAAATCAGGTGTATCTTGCCCAAGGCGCCTATGCCAAGGTGGTGGGACGCAGCGCGGAACTGCTGGCGGTGTGCGAGGCGATGCACTACGCGCTGGTAGCGCTGCACATCCGTATCCAGACGGCGGCAGCCTATGAGAAATTGGGCAAGACCGAGGAGGCCCGTGTATGGCTGCGGAAAGCGCTTGCCGACGCGGAACCGGACGGCTTTGTGATGCCGTTCGTGGAGAACTACGACGGCCTGCAGCCCATTCTTGCGCGCGAGATGAAGAACGACCTGATCGTAAAGATCACCGCCCTTGGCGAAGCGGCAAAGGCGCGGAACGCCGCAAGCGTGCGTCCGGCAGCATTTGATGTGCTGACAGCGCGGGAATTTGAAATCGTAGAGTTGATGGTGCAGCGGCTCAGCAACCGTGAGATCGCCGAAAAGCTCTATCTCTCCGAGGGGAGCGTCAAGCAGTACGCGAACCAGATCTATTCAAAACTTCATATTGACGGCGATACCCGAACCAAGCGAAAGCAGCTTGCCGAGCTGCTGGGGCAAAAGCCTTAGGGCAACACCGCACGATTCCCGCCTTACGGCTTAAGCACCGCTCCGGCGGCTGCGGCACAGCATCTGCGTTGCCAAAATGCTCGCCAATACACAAAGTATTGCCTGCGCTTTTGGCTTAGCATCTGCCGCGCCTCGCTCGCCGTATCGGCACTTAGAATTATGCGGTATTGCCCTAGCCTTTGGTTAATGGTTATCCCACCCGATCCACCGTACAATGTAGGTACGGTGGATCTTTATTTTTACAGAAGGGAGGGCCTACACTTGAACCGAAGGTATCTCACAGCTGTCACGCCGCTGCCTGATTATATTTTGCAGGTCGATTTTGTGTCCGGAAGTCGGCTTTTGCTGGATATGAAGCCGCATCTGGATAAGATTCGGTTTCGCCCGCTTGCTGATGCGCGGGTGTGGAACAGCGCTGTGACCAACGGCATCTTTGTCCGCTTTGGCGATGTGGAATTGAGCCACGATGAGATATTGTCTATGGCGGAGCAGGAGCATTGACAAAAGGAGCGTATCACGATGAAACATGTAGAACGATTTTTGTCTCTCGCTTTGGTGGCGGTGCTGTGCCTGTGCCTTGCTGCCTGCGGCGAGAGCAATAGCAACGAAGATTACGGCGATGACGGCAGCGACTACAATTTGTATGGTGTCCCGGATTCCATCGAGGGACTGGTCAAGGACAGTGAGCAGATGGCAAATCTGTACCTGTACGGCGGCGCATGGACAGGGGAGGACAATGGAACCCTGATTGCTGCCACCAGTGATGACGGCGATGAGGTGCGCTTTGCCCTGTATGATGCCGATGAAGAACTGACTGCCAGCGGGTTCATACAGTTTGTGCCGGAGTATGATTATGACTATTTCTACAACGAGCACGACGGAATCGCATATCGCAGCTGGTTCGATGAGGACGGCGCACTGTATGTGGCAGATCTCGGGACCTTTACGCGGGTGACAGGCGATGCACCGGGCGAAAATATCGGTGACACCGGCTTTGAGAGGATGGCAGGCACCTGGTATCTAGATGCCGAAGCGGACGCGCGCAGCATCCTTGTGTTTGACGAAAACGGCGGTTGGGAGCTGATGGAGCGTCCCGACGGCGACGGGGATCCCGCCGTGGTGGACAGCGGCATCATCGAGGTGGCACCCGATGACGACGAAGAACTGTATCTTGCGGTTTCTTCCCAATTCGATGATGTGGTCTATGAGTTCACCCTGATCGACGACGATACCATGTGCTGGGGCGGCGAGTTCGAGTACTATCAGAAGATGGCATAACAGCCACAGGAAGGAGAGGGCAATGAAAAAGTTTTTTGCTTTCATTTCGGCGTCGGCGCTTCTGTTCCTTGCCCTGCTGGCAGGCTGCGGCACCGCCGAGGAACAGATTGCCCCGCAGGACGACCCCAACGAGGGACTGGGCGGTGACCTTACCGAAGATACCGTGAATGACTTCAGCGGCTTTGAGGGTATCTGGCTGGGCGAGGCAAACAACGACTACGATTCCATCGAGTTTGATGCGGATGGAAATTGGACGCTTTACCTTTGCGGTGAGGCTGTAGATGAGGGTTATCTCCGCTATGAGCCGGAGTGGGAGGCCGTCTATGCTTACAGCAGCCGGGATGATTCCGGCAGCCGCATTGCCATGCAGGACGGTCAGCTCTACACAGCCGCCTACGGCTACTTCAATCCCGGTGAAGGGATGGAGTACCTTTGGTATGAGGATGGCAGCCAACGCACCGAGGACGATGCGGAGGTACCTGACGAAAATACAAGCCCGAACAGCGGCGCAGATTCCTACTGGAGCTGGGATTCCGACCTTTGCCAGCGGAATGTTTCGGAATTCGAGGGCATTTGGTACTATGACGGCGACCTGTCGTCCGAAACCTATATCGTCATCGACGGAAACGGCAGCTGGAGCTATTACCGGCGCGCCCCCGGTGCAGAGCCTGCAGAAATGGATTGCGGAACCTTCTCTTACTCTACGGACGAGGTAAGCACCTATTATGCAGATTCCACGATGTATGACGGCGTGTCCTACTGTGTCTTTGAGCTTGACGAGGATTCACTGGTATGGGGCGATGAAGGCGTTTATTACCTGATGGAGTGACCGGAAGGAGGTGTATCATGAAAAACCGGTGGAAGAACACCGCATTCTTTGCGCAGGTGATGGTGCTTTGCCTGGGCCTTGCCGCCTGCGGCAATTCCGATGATGTGGCGGGGGATGATTGGCGCACGACCGGTATGGTGGTCGACAGCGGAACCATCACCCATGACGGCGACAGTGTGGATGTTCTGGTCACAGTGAGCGAGAGCAGCGCAGCCTTCTATCGGGACATCCCGGAGCAGGTACTGTTCGACAGCGTCGCCTTCCCCATGGACATTCCCGATGCGGAGCAGGCGTTTCACACCATCTCCTTTGACGATCTGGACGGCGACGGCGAGAGCGATGTATGGGTGAGCTTTCTTCACGAAAACGGGGATGCAACGGATCTTGTCTGGATCTGGGATCCGGAGGAGCGCTATGTCTATCGGGAGGATCTGTCCGCGGTTCCGGCGGACGAGGGCGATCCAAGCGATTATGCAGGGCTTTGGGAGTACCCGGACGAAAATCTTTGGCTGCGCATCTATGAGGATGCGACATGGGAATTTGTAAATGATCAGGAAGATGTCATGGAGTACGGCACACTGTGGGCGGACGAAAACGGTGTGACGCTGCACTTTGACGGCAACGGCGATACCCTGCAGCTGGATCGCAGCGTCAGCGGCGATCTCATCAACAGCGTGAACGGCGATATGCTTTTCCCGGCGGAGAGTGACCGGCAAGGCAGAATAGGAGACGAATATGGAAGAGAAGAATAAAAACCTGACGGATGAACAGCTTTCGCAGCAGCTGCGCAAGAGTAACGGCGGAAAATGGGGAGGAACGTTCCTTTCGCTGCTGGGCGGCGTGCTCGTCTTTGCGGGGATCGTGCAGGGCGGCAACCTTGTACTGATCATTGCGGGCGTTGTGATCCTCGCGCTGGGACAGACGGCAAAGGGGAAATCCAAGGAGCAGGCCGGCCGCCGGACCTTCGATGCCCTGGCACCGGATATTGTAAGCACAGTCTTTGACAACATACAGATGGACCCCGCCCCGCACATATTGGATGCGAAGGATACAAACATCCCCCTGCCCGGCCACACCTATTGCAGCGGCAGCGGGTATATCCGCGGAACCTATCAGGGGCTGACCACCGAATTGTGTACCGTCAGGCTGACGGAGGTGAACGAGTTTCAGCGCGAGGAAACCGGTCAGTGGGAGAAAAACGAGCGCGAGGTCTATACCGGGCAGTGGATGCTGTGCGAGCTGAACCGGGAATTTCCGACCTGGCTGACCATCTGGCCAAGAGAACGGATGGATAAACTGTTCGGCAGCAAAACCATCCGGACAGGAAACGAGGCCTTCGATAAGCGCTTCAATGTAAGCAGCGATGATGAAGCCGCAGCCCTGCACATTCTGACGCCCGACTGCGCAGAGAAAATCCTGGCGCTGGCAGATTCCTCCTTCGGTAAGTTTGCCGTAAACCTCAACCGTGACGGCAGACTGTATCTCGCGGTTCACAGCGGGCACGGCTTTTTTGACCTCGGCAAGGGCCGTGAGGACCCGGCACAGCTGCGTGGGCGCTTTACCCGCGAACTGACGTGGTTTACGAATATGATCGATGTATTCCGCGGCGCGTAAAGGGGGTGGGCAATATGCCGCTTTGGCTTGCTGTGGTGCTGTTGGCATTGGCAGTTATCGGCATCGTGCTGTGCCGTAAATATCTGCGCCGAAACAAAACCGTGCGCATCCTCGGTATCAGTATCTGTGTGCTGCTGGCGTTGGCCTGTATCCTGTATATCGGCCTGACCCTTCTCTTTGTGGATGCGGTGCAAAACCAGCCGCCCACATTGTGACAGGAAAGGCACCGGCAGAGGTGTGAAGGAGGTCGTATGAAAAAGAATCGAATCCTCATGATCAGTATCGTTCTTGCAATAGCGTTTGTGGCGTGCCCCATAGAATCTACGCGGAATATCACAGCGGGAATCGGCTTCATTCTCGGCGCTTTTTCGGTGGCATGGCTCGGGGTTCGCCAGCGGAAAGGCGCACGGCAGGAATACGAGGATACTGTGCGGCGGTACACAGGCACCACGATGATGAAGGTGGTATGGGTCGAGGAATCGGTCAACGAACGGTGGGAGCAGCAGGAGGACGGCAGTGAACAGCTGCGCCGGGAGACGGTCTATCTTCCAACCTATGAGTACACCGTGAACGGCAAGACCTATCGGTACGCAAGCCGTCAGACCGTTTCCGGCAAGCGGGAACTGGGACGGCAGGTGGTCGGTTATTACGATCCCACCCGGCCCGACCGTATTACCGAAAACAAGCCGCGAAAGCCTGTTTTGGGCGGGATGTGCTTCTTTATGTTTGCCGCATTCCTGCTCTGGTTCGGTATCCTGTCCTTTGCCGGTATGCTTTCCGTTTCCTGATACTGCGGGCACTGCTGCCCAACAGCGCGATGAAGGAGACATGATGAAAAAGCAATTTGTAAGCATCCTGTTTGCCCTGTGCATGGTGCGCTGCCTTGTGCCTCTGGCTCCATTTGTTCAAAAATACTTCGCAATTTGTTTGAACTTTCTTCATGGCTTTGTCACAACTTAACGGTATACTAAATGTGTTCCGACGGAAGGGAGCAGGGACCCGACCATCGGAGCAGGAACCCCAAGTTTTTTCATCCATACTCCTCTTTTCTTTTGACGGCGAAGCGGTGCGGGCACAAAAGCCTGTGCCGCTTTGTCGTTTTTTGGGCGGGGTTCTATGACAGTTTGCGCCGACTGTACTGCATTTTACGCAAAAATACTTGCGAAATTTCGGCAAAGGGCGTAAAATTAAATAGTTATGGCACTTTTGCAATGGGCAAAAGGTGTAGAGAGGAAAGTACTTTGTATCTCCGTGGGAGGTTTAATTGCTATGCGTGTTGGCTTGGATATCGGTTCCACCACCATTAAATGTGTTGTGCTGAATGATGCCGATGAGATCGTATATTCTACCTATGAACGTCATTTTAGTCATATTTTAGAAAAAGGCCGCGCCCTTTTGCAAAAGGTCGCTGCCGAATATCTGCCCGACGGTCGGGCAAAGCTTGCCATTTCCGGTTCTGCCGGTATGGGTCTGGCGGACAGCTGCGGTGTGCCTTTTGTGCAGGAGGTCTTTGCCACCCGCGTGGCCGCCAACCGTCTGGCGCCGGGCACCGACTGCATCATCGAGCTGGGCGGTGAGGATGCCAAGATTTTGTTCCTGACCAACGGCACTGAGGTGCGCATGAACGGCAGCTGCGCGGGCGGCACGGGCGCGTTCATCGACCAGATGGCTACCTTATTAAAAATGGGCGCGGACGAGATGGACAAGGCCGCCCAACAGGCGACCCGCACCTACACCATCGCCAGCCGCTGCGGTGTGTTTGCCAAAAGCGACATCCAGCCGCTGATCAACCAGGGCGCGCAGGCAGGGGACATCGCCGCCTCCATCTATCAGGCTGTGGTCAACCAGACCATTGCGGGTCTGGCGCAGGGGCGTCCTATCCGCGGCAACATCCTGTATTTGGGCGGGCCGCTGACCTTCTCCCGGACGCTGCGCCAGAGCTTTGACAAAACGCTGGGCGTCACCGGCACCTGCCCCGAAAACAGCCTGCTGTTTGTGGCGCTGGGCGCTGCCTACTATGCCGACGAGGAATCCGACCTGAACACCGTGGCCAAGCGTCTGGGCGAGTACAGCGCCACTGCCACCTATGTCAGCCTGCCGCCGCTGTTTGCCGACAAGCAGGAGTATGAGGAATTCCACGCCCGCCATCTGAAAGCCACAGTACCCTGTGTACCCTTTGGCGCGGATTGCGGCCCTGTGCATATCGGCATTGACTCCGGCTCGACGACCATCAAGCTGGTGGTCATTGACCAAAACGCCAACATTCTGTTCACCAGCTACCGCCCCAACCTTGGCAACCCCATTCCGCTGGTGCGCGAAACGCTGCTCAAGCTCTACCAGGAGCATCCCAACTTGCAGATCGCCAGCGTGACCACCACCGGCTACGGCGAGGAACTGGTCAAAAATGCCTTCCATTGCGATCGCGGTCTGGTCGAAACGGTGGCGCACTTTACGGCGGCCAAGCACTTTTTGCCCAACGTTGATTTTATCATCGACATCGGCGGCCAGGATATGAAGTGCTTCAAAATTGAGGACGGCGCCATCAGCAACATCTTCCTCAACGAAGCCTGTTCCTCCGGCTGCGGCAGCTTTTTGCAGACCTTTGCACAGGCGCTGGGCTATGACGTCAAGGAATTTGCCGCGCTGGGTCTTTTTGCCGACAAGCCCGTTGACCTCGGCAGCCGCTGCACCGTGTTTATGAATTCCTCGGTCAAGCAGGCACAAAAAGACGGTGCATCGATTGAAAATATCAGCGCGGGACTTTCTATCTCGGTGGTCAAGAACGCGCTGTACAAGGTCATCCGCGCCTCCGGTCCCGAAGAACTCGGGCGCAACATCGTTGTGCAGGGCGGTACCTTTTATAATGAAGCGGTGCTGCGCGCCTTTGAAAAAGAGATGGGCGTCAACGTCATTCGTCCCGATATTGCGGGGCTTATGGGCGCGTTCGGCGCGGCGCTGCATGGCAAAGCCCGCGCGGGCGAAAACGCACACAGCACCGTGCTGACGCAGCAGCAGCTGGAAGCCTTCAGCCAGAAGGTCAACACCGTGCAGTGTCAGGGCTGCGGCAACCACTGCCAGCTGACCATCAACATTTTTGCCGATGGCAAGCGGTTTATTTCCGGCAACCGCTGCGACAAGCCCGTAACAGGCAAGGCCAACAGCGAGGAACTGAACCTGTACACCTACAAGCGCAGCCTGCTGCAGGGCTACCGCACGGCCCCCGCACCTGCCGCGCCGCGCGCCAAAATCGGTCTGCCGCTGTGCCTGAATATGTACGAGCTGCTGCCGTTCTGGCACACGCTGTTTACCCGCCTGGGCTTTGCGGTGGTGACCAGCCCCTTCTCGGACCGAAAGCTGTACCAGTCCGGTCAGGCGACCATCCCCAGCGATACCGCTTGCTTCCCCGCAAAACTCAGCCATGGGCACATCCGCTGGCTGTGTGAGCAGGGCGTGGACGCCATCTTCTACCCCTGTATGAGCTACAATCTGGACGAGCATCTGGGCGACAACCATTACAACTGCCCGGTGGTAGCCTATTACCCGGAGGTGCTGGCAGGCAACTGCCCGGAGCTTGGCACAACAAAGTTTATCTACGACTACTTCAATTTGGAGCGGCGCAAGGATTTTTATAAAAAATTCGCCCAATCGCTGGAAAAGTATTTCCCCGGCTTTGACAAAAAGACTGTGCATGAGGCCGTTGATGCCGCTTATGCCGAGTACGAGAAGCACATGCAGCTTGTGCGCGAAAAGGGCGCGGACATCATCGCGGAGGCCCGCCGACAGGGCAAGCACATCATTGTGCTGGCGGGACGTCCCTACCATGTGGACCCGGAGGTCAACCACGGCATTGACCAGCTGATCATCCGGCAGGGCGCCGCCGTCGTGACCGAGGATTCCGTCAGCGGCTACGAGCAGAAATTCCCCACGGCCGTTTTGAACCAGTGGACCTACCACAGCCGCCTGTATGCTGCCGCCAAATACTGCACAGAACAGCCCGATATGGACCTTGTGCAGCTGGTCAGCTTCGGCTGCGGTCTGGACGCCGTGACCACCGACGAGACGCGCGAAATCCTGCAAGCGGGCGGTAAGCTGTACACCCAGCTGAAAATCGACGAGATCACCAATCTGGGCGCGGTGAATATCCGCCTGCGCAGCCTGTTTGCGGCGCTGGAAGAACGCAAGCAGGACAAGCACTGAGAGGTTACAAGGCTATGGAATACATGACACCCAATTTTACCAAGGACATGGTAAAGACCCATAAAATTCTGATCCCGAATATGGCCGTCACGCAATTTCGGTTGATTCAGGCGGCGCTTGCCAGCGAAGGGTATCAGACCGAGGTGCTGGGGAATTGCGGCAGCGAGGTCGCCCAGCTGGGGCTGAAATATGTCCACAACGACACCTGCTACCCCGCGCTGCTGGTCATCGGGCAGTTTCTGGATGCGCTGAACAGCGGCAAATATGACCTGGAGCATACCGCCCTGCTGATCACCCAGACGGGCGGCGGCTGCCGTGCGTCCAACTACATCAAGCTGCTGCGCAAGGCACTGGTCAAGGCGGGGTACGGCAATATCCCCGTGGCATCGCTGAATTTTTCCGGCCTGGAAAAGGGCAGCGGTCTGCCGCTGACCCTGCCGCTGATCCGCAAGGTCGTGGCGGGCATCTTCTACGGCGATATGCTCTGCGCCCTGCGCAGCCAGACCCGCGCTTACGAGAACCGCCCCGGCGATGCCGACGCCATGACCGAGAAGTGGATCGCCGAGATTCAGGGCTGGATCAAGAACGACAAAAACTACGCCGCCCACGATATGAAAAAGCGCTTTTATGACATTGCGGCGGACTACGCGACCATTCCCGTGACGCGGGTGCCCAAGGTCAAGGTGGGCGTTGTGGGCGAGATTTACGTCAAATACTCGCCGCTGGGAAACAATGACCTGGAGAAGTTTCTGGAATCGCAGGACTGCGAGGTCAACCTGCCGGGCCTGATGGGCTTTGTCAACTACTGCATCGCCAACTACGGGCTGGACGTCGAGCTGTACGGCGGCAACAAGCTGATGCAGGCGGGTGCCAACGCCCTGCTGGATTGGATGGACTCGGTCGGCGTGGCCTGCAACGAGGCCATGCGCCACTACGGCTTTTACGCGCCGGGTTCCTTCCGCGAGCTGATGGAAAAGCCCAAGGGCATTATTTCGCTGGGCGCCAAAATGGGGGAGGGCTGGCTGCTGACCGCCGAAATGATCGAGCTGGTCGAGGGCGGATACAGCAACATCGTCTGTGCCCAGCCGTTCGGCTGCCTGCCCAACCACATTGTGGGCAAGGGAATGATCAACAAGATCCGCGCCCTGCACCCCGATGCGAACATCACCCCTGTGGACTATGACCCCAGCGCCACCCGCGTCAATCAGGAAAACCGCATCAAGCTGATGCTGGCCGTGGCGCGCGAAAAGCTGCAAACCCCCGCCCCGCCTGCGCCCCTGACCGCCGAGGAACTGGCGGGCGGCGCACCGCAGATCACAACAACGGTATAAACAACAAATCCGCTGCGTCATCAGAGCGCAGCGGTTTTGTTATAAGTATTAAAAATCTATGCGATATAGCCTTGGGCATTACGAAATCTTTCGGAACAAATCGCTCTCGGGATTCGCCAGATTTTTCTCGTACTTGTGATATACTTCCTTCAGCAAAACGGTACGGCGCACCATACCGATAAACACATTGCGGTCGTCCACCACGGGCACAAAGTTCTGATCCACGGCGGCGCGCAGCAGACTACCCATGTCGGTGGTCACGGTAACGGCCTTATAGTCGCGTCGGCGGGGAAAACTGGCGATCGGCACATCCTCGCTGGCCTCCAGATCCAGCCCGTGCAGGTTTTTCATGCCCCAAAGGATATCCCCCTCGGTGATGGTACCCACATACTCGCCGTTGCGCTTTAGCACGGGAATGGTCGCAAAACGCTGGTTGGACCATTTTTCCAGGGTCTGGCGCAGGGTAAAGTCCTCATAAATATACAAAACATCCTGTTTCGGTGTCAGGAAAAACAGCAGATTCATACGATCGATGCTCCTTCAATTATGTTCGGCACAGGCAAGCCCCGCCTGTGCCTTTCTGGTATAAGTATATACTTTTTATGCCCGAACTTTGTGAATGGATTGTTAAATCCCCCATAAAACAGAAATTTATCAAAAAGCACTGTTCAAGCGCGTAAAAAAGGTGTATAATAGCCTTATATATTCGGCACCCCACCCAGGGGGAACCCCATTCAAGGAGGTACAAGGATGATTACCAAGGTCAATCCGTATGGACATATTTCCCTTACGAATGATTATTTTTCCGGCCTGGTCGAACAGGCGGCCAAGCAGTGCTACGGTATTGCGGCTATGGGCCAGGCCCCGGCCGAAACGGTTGTGCGCAGTGCCCTGCGCACGGGCAGCCTGCCGCCCAAGGGCGTTTCGGTAACGCAGGAAGGCGGCCGTCTGGTCATTGCCCTGCACATCAAGGTGGGCTACGGGCTGAATATATCTACCATTACCCAGAGCATTACGCACCGCGTTAAGGACGAGGTGGAGCACGCCACAGGACTGAAAGTTGCGCGCATTGACGTGTATGTGGACGATATCATTGATTTATGAGGTGTAAACAAACTATGATTACTGGCCAGACCTTGCGTGACGCCATTCTTTCCGGCGCCAACAATATTGCCAACCAGCGTACCCGCGTGGACGAATTGAACGTTTTCCCGGTTCCCGACGGTGACACCGGCACCAACATGAGCATGACCATCGGTGCGGCCCGCGCCGAGCTGGAAAACCTGCCCGACTCCTGCACCGTGGCCGAGGCCAGCAAGACCGCTGCCTCTGCCATGCTGCGCGGCGCACGCGGCAACTCCGGCGTTATCACCAGCCTGCTGTTCCGCGGCTTTTCCAAGGCATTGAAGGACAAGACCACCGCCGACGCCGCAGACCTTGCCGCTGCACTCAAAATGGGTGTGGAGGCCGCTTACAAGGCCGTTATGAAACCCACCGAGGGCACGATTCTGACCGTCAGCCGTCTGGCTGCCGAGCGCGCCGCCGAGTGTACCGGGATGGACATCTCCGAAATGTGGAAAAACACCCTCGCCGCCGGTCAGGCAGCCCTGGACGACACCCCCAACCTGCTGCCTGTGCTGAAAAAGGCCGGCGTCGTGGACGCGGGCGGTCAGGGCATCATGGTCATCTTCGAGGGTATGCAGCAGGTATTTGACGGCAAGGGCATCGTCGCCGGTGCCGAGGTTGCCGCCAAGCCCAAGGTTTCCAGCGAGGCTGCCGGCAAGGGCGTCTTTGCCGATGACCTGATGAAGGTCGAGGACATCAAGAACGGCTACTGCACCCAGTTCCTGCTGCACAAGGACGAGAACGCCAGCGTCGCGCGCCTGCGCGCCTTCCTGGAATCCAACGGCGATTCCGTTGTCGTGATCGAGGACGATGACGTTGCCAACTGCCATGTGCACACCTCCGACCCCGGCATGATGCTGAGTGAGGCCATCAAGTACGGCTACCTGACCGACTTCAAGATCGAAAATATGCACGAGCAGTTCCTGGCCCGCCAGAAACAGGCTAAGGGTCTGGAAAAACAGGCCGAGGCCGAGGAAAAGAAGGACAGCGAGTTTGTCTACGCCGCCGTTGACCCCGAGCGCGAGTACGGCTTTGTCGCCGTGGCCGCCGGTGAGGGTCTGAAAGGCGTATTCAGTGATTTGGGCGTTGACGCCGTTGTCAGCGGCGGTCAGACAATGAACCCCAGCACCGAGGATATTCTGGCCGCCATCCAGAGCGTCCCCGCCAAGACCGTGCTGGTGCTGCCCAACAACAAGAACATCATCATGGCATCCGAGCAGGCGCAGAAGCTGGCCGACCGCAAGGTCATCGTGCTGCCCACCCGCACCATTCCGCAGGGCATGACCGCCATGCTGAACTTTGACCCCGACACCGCCCCCGAGGAGAACGCCGTCAATATGATGGCCGCCGCCGACCAGGTGGGCACGGGTCTGATCACCTACGCCGCCCGCGACAGTGAATTTGACGGCAAGCCGATTAAAAAGGGCGAGATCATGGCCCTGGAAAACGGAAAGATCGTGGCCACCGGCACCGACATTGTCAAGATGACCTACCGTCTGGCCCGCGCGATGCGCAAGAAGGACACCCAGTTTATCACGGTGATTTCCGGCTGCGATGTCAGCGATGAGGAAGCCGAGCATACCACCGATATGGTGCGCGCCAAGTGCGGCGGCAATATCGAGGTCAGCCACATCAGCGGCGGCCAGCCCGTTTACTACTATATGATTTCCGTGGAGTAAATATCCACAATACAAGGCGAATTTGGTGTAACTCCGAGTTCGCCTTTTTTGATACTTGCCGCACAAAAGGAAAGGAGGTCCCGCATGGCAACCATCGACAGCTCGGTACAATACCTAAAAGGGGTAGGCCCTGCCTTTGCCAAAAAGTTTGAAAAGCTGGGCATTGTGACCATACGCGACCTGCTTTTGTGCTACCCCCGCAAATACATCGACTACACGCAGCCCTATACGGTGGAAACCGCCCCCTACGATGTGGAATGTTGCGTTAAGGCGACGGTTCTGCAAAAGGAGCCGCCCCGCCGCATCAAGGGCGGCCGCATGATGAACCGTGTGCTGGCAGCCGATGATTCCGGTGTGCTGGCGCTTTCGTGGTTCAATGCACCCTACGCCGCCGATAAGCTCGCAGTGGGGGAGAGCTATTATTTTGAGGGGCGCATCGGCGGCACTATGACCCACCGCGAGCTGCTGCACCCGCTGGTGCGCACCGAAGCACAGGTACAGGCAAGCCCCTTTGTGGCGGTCTATCCGGGCACCGAGGGGCTGTCCCCGGCGCGGCACAACAGCTGCGTGCATGCGGCGCTGCCTTACGCGGAAGAGCTGCAGGACCCCCTGCCGTCGGAGCTGCTGACCCGCTATAAAATGCCCCCCAAGGCCGCAGCGGTGCGGGCGATCCATGCACCCAAAAATCAGCAGGAATTGGCCGCCGCGCGGCGCCGCCTGATTTTTGAGGAACTGTACCTTCTGCAGCTGGGTATTTTTCTTTTGCGCAGTCGGGACCGCAATGTCACCGGTGCGCCTATGCGCCCGATGGATCTGGAAACCTTCTGGCGCAGCTTGCCCTATGCCCCCACGGGGGCACAGCGGCGCTCGGCTGAGGAAATCACCCGCGACCTTTGCGCGGAAAAGCCGATGAACCGCCTGCTGCAGGGCGATGTCGGCAGCGGCAAAACGCTGGTGGCGGCGGCAGCCATCTGGTTTGCCGCCCAAAACGGCTGGCAGAGCGCCATGCTGGCCCCCACCGAAATTCTGGCACGGCAGCACGCCGCCAACCTGGCCGACAGGCTGGAGCCTTTCGGCGTCAATGTCACGCTGCTGGTCGGCGGTATGAAACCTAAGGAAAAACGCGTGGCGCTGGAAGCCATAGCCGACGGCCGCGCCGGGCTGGTCGTGGGAACCCACGCCGTGCTGACCGACACGGTGGTGTTCCGCAACTTAGGGCTGGCCATCGTGGACGAGCAGCATCGGTTCGGCGTGCGCCAGCGCGGCCTGTTGGCAGGCAAGGCGCAAAACCCGCATCTTCTGGTCATGAGCGCAACGCCCATCCCGCGCACACTGGGGCTTTTGCTGTACGGCGATTTGGACATTTCGGTGCTGGACGAGCTGCCCCCCGGCCGCAAGCCCATCAAAACGTGGTTCATCACAGGCAAAAAGCGGCAGGATATGTTCGGTTTTCTGGACAAGCAGATCGAGGCCGGGCATCAGGTGTATATCGTCTGCCCCGCCATTGAGGAAAACGAGCTGGATTCCGGCATGACGGCGGTAAAAACCTACTACACCGAAACCGTCTGCCCGCTTTTGCCCAACCGGCGCATCGGACTTTTGCACGGCAAGATGAAACCTAAAGAAAAAGACGATGTAATGCTGAAATTCAAGGCAGGGGAGCTGGACGTCCTCGTCAGCACCACGGTCATTGAGGTCGGTGTGGACGTGTCCAACGCCACGGTTATGGTCATCGAAAACGCCGAGCGGTTCGGCCTGTCGGCGCTGCACCAGCTGCGCGGGCGTGTGGGGCGCGGCGCGGCGGATTCCTGCTGTATCCTTATCTCCGACAACGGCAGCGATGCCGTGCGCCAGCGGCTGCAATTCCTGTGCCGCACGTCGGACGGTTTTGCCGTGGCAAAATATGACCTTGAGACCCGCGGCCCCGGCGACTTCTTTGGTTCGGCGCAGCACGGTCTGCCCACCCTGCGGGTGGCCGACCTTGTGCAGGACACCCGCACCCTCAAAGTAGCGCAGACCGAAGCCAAGGCACTGCTGGCGGTTGACCCCAACCTTGCTAAGCCGCAGCACAAGGCGCTTTCCGATGAGGTGGCGCGCCTGTTTGCCACGGCGGGCGCTATGAATTGAGCAATTTTTGTCTTTTCATTTTGCGGAAATTCTGCTATACTGAAATAAGTATATACTTGTATCGCGACAAAATTGCGACAAAGGAATTGTCCATGAAAAAATTCTTTTCGGTTTTTATAACGCTGCTGCTGGTGCTGGCTTTTGCCCTGCCTGCTGCGGCAGAAGGGCAGGGCAGCGCCCTCTCGGTGGAGGGTGCCCCCGAACTGACTGCCCCGGCGGCCTATGTGGTCAACCTGGACACCAACATTGTTGTTTACGACAAAAACAGCGAAACGCCGCTGCAGGCCGCCAGCCTGACCAAGATGATGACCGTGCTGCTGGCGCTGGAAAGCTACCAGGACCAGCTGGACACCATCAGTATTCAGGCGCCAAGCTATATCTATGACATCATCTGGGAGCAATCGCACTACGCCTCCACCGCCGATATCCGCCGCGGCGAAACCTACACCCTGCGCCAGTATCTGTATGCCATGCTGCTGCCCAGCGGCAACGAGGCTGCCTACATTGTGGCGGACTATATGGGCGGCGGCAGCCTGGAAAATTTTTATGCCATGATGAACGCAGAGGCCGAGGCCATCGGCTGCACAGGCACCCACTTTGCCGACCCCTGCGGCTTAAACACCGACAACGTCACCACGGCGCGCGATGCCTACCTGATTTTGCGCGCCCTGACACAGTACGATGCCTTTGCCGAGATCGCCGGAACCCCCACTTACTATATGGGCGAAAAAGAGGGCTATGCGCAGGGCACTTACCTGCTGCAAAGCACCGACAAAATGCTGTACCCCGCCAGCAGCTACTACCGCAGCTATGTGCGCGGCGGCAAGACCGGCAGCCTGGGCGAGTGGCAGAATTTTGCAAGCTGGCATACCCAGGACGGCGAAAATTATATCAGCGTCCTGTTGAATGTCCCGCTGGAAAGCGACCCTGAGGGCGGCCGCCCGGCGCTGCTGGAAACCGGCACCCTAATGGATTGGGTGTTTGACAGTTACACGGTCGCCCCCGCGCTGGACACGACCCAGCCTATCACCGAGCTGCCGGTCGTCTATGCCACGCAGGCGGACACGGTCATGGTCTACCCCGACAACAATATGATGACCCTGCTGCCCCGCAGCGGCGGCGCAGCGCTGACACAGCAGGTCTTTGCCGTGCCCCAGCGCCTGGCCGCCCCTGTGCGGCAGGGCGATGTCGTGGGCAGCGTCACCCTGACGATAGAAGGGCAGGCAATCGGTACGGTACAGCTGATTGCGGGCAGCAACATTTCCCGCAACCAGACGCTGTACACAATTTCCCGCGTGGCGGAGTTTTTCTCCGGCACCTATTTCAAAGTGGTTGTAATGCTGACTATGGCGGTCATCGCCGTATACGCATTTATATGGGTACTGTCCCTGCTGGGGGTCTGGGGTCGAGAAAGCAGCGGCTATACCCAAAACAAAAAATACAAGTAAGAAGGTTTTACCAATGATCGATGTAAAGCGTAACCTTACCACCATGACCGATTTTTATGAGCTGACCATGTCTGCCGGCTACCTGGACGAGGGGTATCTGGACAAAACGGCGGTGTTTGATATGTTCTTCCGCCGTGTGCCGGACGGCGGCGGCTACGCCATTATGGCGGGTCTGCAGCAGTTTATCGAGGCTGTCGACAACCTCTGCTTTACCGAGGAGGACATCGCTTATCTGCGCTCCACCAAGGTGTTTGACGAAAAGTTCCTCGAATATCTGCGCAATTTCAAGCTGCACTGCAACATCTGGGCAATCGAGGAAGGCACCCCCATCTTCCCGCAGGAGCCGATCGTTACCGTCGAAGGCCCTGCCATTGAGTGCCAGCTGCTGGAAACGCTGCTGCTGGTCACCTTCAACCACCAGTGCCTGATCGCCACCAAGGCCAGCCGCATCGTGCGCTCTGCACAGGGACGCCCTGTCATGGAGTTCGGCGCCCGCCGCGCCCAGGGCTATGACGCCGCCTACTACGGCGCCCGCGCGTCCTATATCGGCGGCTGCGGCTCCACCTCCTGCGTGATGGCTGCCCGCGATTTTGGCATCCCCGCCTCCGGTACGATGGCGCACAGCTGGGTGCAGATGTTCCCCAGCGAGTACGAGGCGTTCAAGAAATACGCCGAGCTGTACCCCGACGCCTGTGTGCTGCTGGTGGACACCTACAACGTGCTGCGCCACGGCGTGCCCGACGCCATCAAGGTGTTTGACGAGGTGCTCAAGCCCATGGGCAAGCGCCCCAAGGGCATCCGCATCGATTCCGGCGATATTGCCTACCTCTCCAAGAAGGCGCGCAAGATGCTGGACGCCGCCGGTTACCCCGACTGCACCATCTGCGCTTCCAACAGCCTGGACGAGTACATTGTCCGCGACCTGATTTTGCAGGGTGCCCGCGTGGACAGCTTCGGCATCGGTGAGAACATGATCACCGCCAAGAGCGACCCCGTGTTCGGCGGCGTGTACAAGCTGGCCGCTGTCAAGGAGGACGACGGCAGCTACACCCCCAAGATGAAGCTGAGCGAATCCGCCGAAAAGATGACCATTCCCTGCCTGAAAAAGGTCTGGCGTATCTACGACCAGGACGGCAAGGCGATGGCAGACCTGATCGCCATGGCGGACGAGGAAGTCTCGACCGAGCATGGCATCACGCTGTTTGACCCCATCGAAACCTGGAAAGAGTGCACCTACGTCAACTGCACGGCGCGCTGCCTGTCCACCCCCATCTACCAAAACGGCGAGCGCGTCTACACCTCCCCGAGCCTTGACGACATCAAGAAGTTCTGCAAGGCGCAGGTCAATACCCTGTGGGACGAGGTCAAGCGCTTTGAGAACCCGCACCGCTACTATGTGGACCTGAGCCAGAAGCTGTGGGATACCCGCAGCGCCCTGCTGAAAAAGCTGTCCAAATAAATTGTTATAAGTATTGCCCCCTGCGCATACTAGGGTTATTCCGGTATGGGCAGGGGGCTTTGTTTTTGGAAACGTTGGTTTTGTTTGTGCTGGGTGGCGCGGCGTATGCGTGGCTGGAAATTGCCTGGCGCGGGGTCACGCACTGGTCGATGTTTGCGGCGGGCGGGGTGTGCCTGTGCGCCCTGCAAAGGCTGGCGCGGGGCAAGCTGCCGCTGGGGCTGGCAGCTGCGGCAGGGGCGGCCGGCATTACGCTGCTGGAACTGGCGGTGGGGCTGGCCTGCCGCGTGGTTCTGCGCCGCCGCGTGTGGGATTACAGCGGCGAGTGGGGCAATTTTGCGGGGCTAATCTGCCCCAAATACAGTTTTTACTGGTTTTTGCTGTGCGGCTGGGTGATTTTTCTTTTAAGAAGTCCTTTTTATATCGCTAAAAAGCAGAGGCAAAATCGATAAAGTACAAAATATGGTACTGCTGATCTGCGATAATTTAGGTAGAGAAACAGAAAGGCGGTACACAAAAATGACGCAGCAATTCCGTTATATAGCAGGGCATATCGAGGTTTACAGCGAGAACGGGGAATTCCTGTTTTCCGCCGACACCATGCAGGAAGCATGGGAGGAGCTGTCGGCGTAAGGGCAGCGGGCAACAAAAAATCATTGCGCGGTAGGGGCGGGGCATGCCCCGCCCGCGACATAATGATAACGCAAAACTTACGGGTTAGTCCGTAGGGGCGGCATATATGCCGCCCGTTGCAGCCATACCGGCAATGCAGCCAAATGGGTAAACCGCACGGGACGCATATATGCGTCCCCTACAACCCCGCCCTACAAGGCACGCAAAAAATCATCGAACCATCGCCCATAAAAAATATCTCTTGTATTTTCGGCAAAAATAAGGTATTCTATATACAATCGCGTCCTAATGCCCCGCGCTGAAAATAAGGAGAATACTATGAAACTCATCACTTTTACCGTGCCGTGCTACAATTCGGCTGCCTATATGTCCCACTGCGTGGAGACCCTGCTGCCCGCCGGTGAGGAGGCCGAGATCATTCTGGTCGATGACGGCTCCAAGGACGATACCGGCCGCATTGCCGATGAATTTGCCGAAAAATACCCCGACATCGTCCGCGTGATCCATCAGGAAAACGGCGGCCACGGCGAGGGCGTCAACCAGGGTATCCGCAACGCCCGCGGCGTCTATTTCAAGGTGGTCGATTCTGACGACTGGCTGGACACCGACGCCCTGCAAAAGGTCATGGCCACGCTGCGCGAACACCTCAACGACGAAAAGCCCCTGGACCTGCTGATGGCCAACTATGTGTATGAGCATGTTGCCGACAACACCCAACTGGTCGTCGACTACAAGGGCATCCTGCCCGAAAACCGCGTGTTCGGCTGGCAGGATATCGGACATTTTCCGCAGAACAAGAACATCCTGATGCACAGCGTTATCTACCGCACCGAAGTGCTGCGCGCCTGCAAGCTGGAGCTGCCCAAGCACACCTTCTATGTGGACAACATCTTTGTCTACCAGCCTCTGCCGCAGGTGGAGACCATTTATTACATGAACCTAGATTTGTACCGCTACTTCATCGGCCGCGAGGATCAGTCCGTCAACGAGAAAAACATGATCAAGCGCGTTGACCAGCAGCTGCGCGTCACCCGCATCATGATGAAGGCCGTCAACCTGTATGACCTGCCCGTCACCCAGGACAAGCTGCGCGCCTACATGCTGAACTATTTCTGCATGATGATGGCCATCTCCAGCATTTTCCTTACCCTGGACGGCAGCGAGGACGCCCTGCGCAAGCGCAGCGAGCTGTGGGCAGACCTGAAAGCCCACGACGAGCGCCTGTACCGCCGCTGCAAGTTCTCGGTAGCGGGTGCCTGCAACCTGCCCGGCAAGCTGGGCGGCGATATCAGCATCGGCGGCTACCGCATTGCCCAGAAGATCTTCAAGTTCAACTAAGGGGACACGGCTATGCAAAAATACAGCGTTGTGCTGTTTGATTTGGACGGCACACTGACAGACTCCGCCCCCGGCATCCTGAACTCCGTGCGCTACGCCTGCCGCAAGCTGAACCTGCCGGAACCCCCGCCCGAAACCCTGCGCCGCTTTCTTGGCCCGCCGCTGCTGGACTCCTTTCAAAATCTGATGGGTCTCTCGCCGTCGGAAAGCCAACAGGCCGTGGATGCCTTTCGGGAATATTTCCCCACAAAGGGTTTGTTTGAGAACGAGGTCTACCCCGGCATTGCGGAATTGCTGCGCGATTTGAAGGCCGCCGGAAAAACCGTGGTGCTGGCCACCAGCAAGCCCGAAGAATTTGCCCGCCGCATTATGGAGCATTTTGACCTTGCGCAGTATTGCGATGCCATCTGCGGTGCCACGCTGGACGAGACCCGTACCGACAAGGGCGAGGTCATTGCCTACGCGCTGCAGACGGCGCATATCACCGACACCGCCGCCACCGTTATGGTGGGGGACAGGGAACACGATGTCAAGGGCGCGGCCAAAAACGGTCTGCCCTGCATCGGTGCACTGTACGGCTACGGCAGTCGGGAGGAACTTTCCGCCGCAGGTGCGGTGGCCATAGCCGACACGGTGGCTATGCTGCATGACCTGCTGTTGACCTGACCAAAATACCATGTACAGCCCCCGCCGGTTTCGGCGGGGGCTGCTTGCTGCGGGGGAGCGAATGACGCCGGATTCCCGCGAAATAACGGCAAAAATGCAATGGCACCACTTGTGCTCCAACGCAAAATATGGTATAATTTAAAATTACGAGTGAAGAAACCAAGCTATGCGTTTTTACAAAATACAGTGTATAGGGTAGGGAAGATCAAGTATGTTCGGTTTTGCAAAAAATACGTTCCTGCGTTCCTTCAAATCATGCTTACACGCGGTGCGCCGATGCGTGCTGCCGGTGATGCTTGTTCTGGCGGCAGGGCTTTGCGGCTGCGCGGGGCAAAATAACGCCCTGCCCGCCAATGCGCCCACCGTCACCATCGGCATCGACCCGTTTGAGCCGTACTGCTATATGGACGGCAACGGGCAATATGCCGGCATCGACGTGGATCTGGCAACCGAGGCGTTCACCCGTCTGGGGTACAACGTTGAATTTCAGGAAATCAACTGGCCCGACAAGGACGACCTGCTGCAGGACGGCACCGTGGACTGCGTTTGGGCGTGCTTCAGCATGAACGGACGCGAGGACCTGTACCAGTGGTCGGGTCCGTATATGAGCAGCCGTCAGGTTGTGGCGGTGCGCGCCGACAGCAACATCCACGAGCTGGCGGACCTCGCGGGCAAGCGCATCGGCGTGCAGGCCACCACCAAGGCTGAGGGGCTGTTTTTGGGCAAGATCCCCTCCGACTTACCGGCGGGGCAGGTCAGCAGCTATGCCACGACCGGGGATATGTTCGCCGCGCTGCGCAAGGGCTATGTGGATGCCATCTGCGGGCATGAGGCATTGATCGCCGGGTGGATCGGCACCGAAACCATGGCCTACCGCCTGCTGGACGAAAGCCCCTTACAAACCGAGCTGGGCGTCGCCTTTGCCAAAGGCACCCACGCCGAGCTTTCCCTTGCGCTGACCCAGACGCTGGAGCAGATGCAGTACGACGGCACCATGGGGCGCATTCTGGAAAAATACGGCATCGACGCACAAAAAGCGATGGGAGGGGATGAAAATGCCTAAGGACGCACGCTGCAGAAGAAACCACCTGTTTTTGCTGGCGCTGGCCGTGGTGGGCGCTTGCGTTTTTGTCATTTTTACCAACCTGAACCGCGCCATGCTGCGCGAAACCTTGGACGAAACCTTTACCTTTGTCGAAACGCGCGTGCATATGTACGAGGTGGACGAAGCCAACGACCGCGTCAAAAGTCTGACCCGCCTGCAGGACAAAACCGCCGCCCTGCGCGATGAAATGATGCTGAAAGACGATTTCACCCCCAGCGACCTCAACGCCTTTGCCGACACCCAGCGGCTGACCGGCGTGCTGGTGCTGGACGGCGAATTGAAGCTGGAAATGCAAAGCACGCGGGACGGCGACGCCATGCAGCTGTGGAAAGAGCAGCTGCAAAGCGACTATGTCCGCGAGATTCTGGACTACCCCCAAAAATCCTACACCACCCGCGTGGAGCAGGACGGCGAGATTTACGATTTTGCCGCCCTTGCGCGCACCGATGCGCCGGGGCTTTTGATCGCCTACGCGCTGAAAGACAGCGAGGATGTCGGCGATTTGACGGTGGGCTACCTGCTGGATAACTTCCCGCTGGAGCATGGCGGCATTGCCACCATCTGTGAGGGCGACCTTGTGCTGACCAGCAACAGCGCGGAGCAGGTCAACCGCACGCGCGAGGAATGCCAGCAGACGTACAACGGCGAGCAGACCCGCGTGTCCGGCGGCATTGCCGAGCTGCACAGCAGCCGCGGCGTCTGGTACGGCAGCCGCAAAAATGTCGGCAAGTACGAGGTGTATATCTTTTTCCCGGCGGGACAGGTGTTTATGATGCGCAACATCATCTTCGCGTCCTACCTTGCCCTTACCGTGCTGACCTTTCTGTTGGTGCTGCTGCTGCAAAGCCGCGCCGACAAGGACGCCTTGCAGGAAACCCAAAAGCGTATGGGCATCATCACGGCGCTGAGTACGGCGTATGAGTCCATCATGCTGGTGGACTTGGAGAAAAACACCGTCGAAACCCTCAAGGATGTCCCCGGCGAGGAGCAGTATAACCGCACCCGCACCATACAGCGCGAGGAACAGGTGCGCCGCACGCAGGCTATGATTGCCGAGCCATACCGCGCGGAATATTTTGAGTTTATAGATATGACCACCGTTCGGGCGCGTTTGAAGTCGCATAAATCGCTGGCGTTCACCGCCCGCACCGTCAACGATAGGTGGGCCACCACGCTGCTCATCCCGCAGCGCACCGATGAGGACGGCAACGTCACGGCGGTGCTGGCTGCCACCCGCGATGCCACGGAAGAAAAGCAGACCGAGCAAAAGCAGGAGGACGCCCTGCGCAGCGCCCTGGCGGCGGCGGAACACGCCAACAAGGCAAAGACGGTATTTTTGAACAGTATGTCGCACGACATCCGCACCCCGATGAACGCCATCCTCGGCTTTACGGCGCTGGCAACGACCCATCTGGACAACGCCGAGCTGGTCAAGGAATACCTGCAAAAAATCAGCGTGTCGGGGCAGCATCTGCTCAGCCTGATCAACGATGTTCTGGATATGAGCCGCATTGAAAGCGGCACCATCAAGCTGGACAACGCCGCCGTGCATCTACCCGATGTGCTGCACGACCTGCGCACCATCATACTGGGCAATATCAGCGCCAAGCAGTTGGAACTGTATGTAGATACGCAGGATATTAAGCACGAGGATATCATCACCGACAAGCTGCGCTTAAACCAGATCTTGCTGAACATCGTCGGCAATGCCGTAAAATTTACCCCCGCGGGCGGCACCATCAACATCCGCGTTACCGAAAAGCCCTGCCCCCGCAGCGGCTACGCCACCTATGTGATCAGCGTCAAGGACAACGGCATCGGTATGTCCCCGGAGTTCCAGCAGCACGTCTTTGACTCCTTCGCGCGCGAGCAGACGGCGACCCGCAGCGGCATCCAGGGCACCGGCCTGGGTATGGCGATCACGAAAAACATCGTAGATATGATGGGCGGCAGCATCACGGTCAAGAGCGAGCAGGGCAAGGGCACCGAGTTTACCGTTACGCTGCACTGCAAGATCAGCGAAACGGTGACCAAGAGCCAGCCCATCCCCGAGCTGCGCGGCGCGCGCGCCCTGGTGGTGGACGACGACGCCCAGACCTGTATGAGCGTCAGCAAGATGCTGCGCGAGATCGAGATGGCGGCGGACTGGACGACCTCCGGCAAGGAGGCGATCCTGCGCGCCGAGGAAGCCCACGAGCAGGGGCGCGACTTTAAGGTGTATATCATCGACTGGCTGATGCCCGATATGAACGGCATTGAAACGGTGCGCCGCATCCGCAAGGTCATTGAGCCGGGTACGCCCATCATCATTCTGACCGCCTACGACTGGTCGGATATCGAGCAGGAGGCACGCGAGGCGGGCGTGACGGCGTTTGTCGCCAAGCCGCTGTTTATGTCGGAGCTGCGCGCCGTGCTGACCCACACCCAGACCGAGCCGCAGCCCATGCAGATGCCTAAGCACGCGGGCTATGCGGGCAAAAAGGTGCTGCTGGTCGAGGATAACGAGCTGAACCGCGAGATCGCCACCGCCATTCTGGAGCAGGCGGGGCTGCAGGTGGACAGCGTGGAGGACGGCACTGACGCCGTGGCGCGCATGAACGCAGCAGCCGAGGATCAGTACGATTTGATTTTGATGGACATCCAGATGCCCCGGATGGACGGCTACACCGCCACGCGCAAAATTCGCGCCATGGATAACCCCAAGAAGGCGAGCATACCCATTGTGGCCATGACCGCCAACGCCTTTGACGAGGACCGCAAAAAAGCCTTTGCGGCGGGCATGAACGCGCACGTCGCCAAGCCCATTGACATGGCGGTTTTGTCCCACACGCTGAACGAAATTTTTGCCGCCAAGGGTCAGACAGGGGAAACGGTGTGAAAACCGCTTTCGTTATACCGTATAATTATTCTGCGTGTAAGGCCGCCCGGCTGTTGAAACGGGCGGTCTTTTTTGTTTGTCCGCATATGGAAAACAAAAAGTCGTACTTTTGTAAAAAGTTTGTAAAATCATGGTAAAAAATCGATTTTACCGTAAAATAATGATTGTACATCGAATAAATCCATGTTATAATACAGCGTATGTGCTTTTGGGAAGTCCGGCAAAAACAGGATGCCTTGCAGGACGACCCACTGATAGGGGGTGAGGGAAATCATGCACAAGCTGCAAAAAATATGCAGGAAGATACAGGGAAAACAGAATACACAGGGCTTTACGCTGGTGGAATTGATCGTTGTGCTGACCATCCTCACCATTTTGGCCGTTATGCTGATCCCCACCTTGCAGGGGTATCTGGAAAAAACTCTGGAGACCGCCGACGTTGTCGAGGTGCGCCAAGCCTACATGGACGTGCTGACTGCGTCGCTTACGGGCGACAGCGAGAATATGACCAAAACCGTGCAGCTCCGCCAAAAGGAGGACGACTGGCAGTCGATGGACCCTGTCACGATTGCGGGCATCACGCATTACAAGGCCGATGGTGATACGGAAACCTGGACAGGCATCCCGACGGCGGGCGGTCAGTGTGAGGTTTCTTATAAAGAGGGCGTCGGCATTGTGTTTACCTGGTCGGGCAAAAGCCATAAGCCCTCGCTGGCTCCAAGACCGCCGACACCGACAATAGATTTTGATGAGGATATACACGGCATCTTGCAGAAAACCGACCTTTTGAATAAGCATAAAACAAGCAACTTTGAGATAGACTCGAAATGTCGCAACTCCACGATGCTGCCGGTAGTACAAAAAGAATTGAGCGAAAACAGCCTGCTCAAGTACGGCACATGGGCCTACCTGGCAGATACCAACAAACTGTCAGAAAACCATGCCTACCTGTTTTGGACGTCCGTGGACACAGACGCGGTGGGGGCGGGAAAAAAGATCCCCGTCATTGTCAGCCGAGCGGGCGGCGGGTATTATATTGCGGAGTCGGTCACGGCAGAAAGAACCGTTCTAAACCACCCCGAACAATCCTACGTTGCCATTGCGAATCACATATGGAATTACGGTGGCTTTAGCACATATACCAAAGGCACAAGGTATGCCACCATGGAGGAAGCCTACGCCGCTTACAAGCAAAAGCTGGCTGACTATCCGGAGTACAAGGATACGCTGCCGAAATAACGGTGTTTTATAAACAAGCAAAAGCCGCCCGCGGCGCACAACCTGTGCGCCGCGGGCGGCTTGCTTATAGGGTTTACTTTTTCAAATCGCTGAACAAATCCTTTTGGTATACGCCGTCCTCGATCAGTTTGGCAAAGCTGTCGATGACGATCTGCTTGTCCTCCGCATAGGTCACGCCGAACCATTTGTCGTGGGTGGGCAGCACCTTGACACTGACCTTGCCGTCATGCAGCAATTCGTCGATATAGATGGGCAGCAGGTATTCGGCTTTCAGGGGGTTCGCGGGGGCGGCCTTCTCAAAGAATTCCACAAAGCCCGCGTCCAGCAGGTCGATGAACTCAGGGGTCAATGCCCACATATTCATCGAGACCAGGCTGTCAATGTCAATGCTCTTGCCGCCGGCGGCCGCACCCTCGGCGGTTTTTTCAATGCCGGAGGTTTCCAGCACACCGGTCAGATAGTGGGCGTCGTTCATCTGGCAGATGCCGCGGGTCACGGCGCCGTTGTCGCTCAGGGTGTTTTTCAGCACAAAACCGGCCATGGCCAGATCGCCGGACTTTTCGGGGGTGTAGCCCTGCAAAAAGTCGTGCAGCTGTACAAAAGCCTCCTTGCCGTAGTAGTCGTCGGCGTTGATAACGGCGAACGGCTCTTTCACAAGCCCCTTGCAGGCCAGCACGGCCTGCCCGGTGCCCCACGGCTTAGTGCGGCCTTCGGGTACGGCAAACCCGGCAGGGATAGCGTCCATGGCCTGGAACGCATAGCCAATCTCAACGCCCAGCTCGGCGCAGGTTTTTTCGATGCGGTCACCGATAGCCTCCTTGAAGGCCTGCTCGATGTCGCGGCGGATGATAAAGACGATCTTGTCAAAGCCCGCCTCAATAGCGTCGTGGATCGAAAAATCCATGATGATCTCACCGTTGGGGCCGACGGCCGCCAACTGCTTGATGCCGCCGCCGAAGCGCGACCCAATGCCGGCTGCCATAATGACCAAAGTTGTTTTCATGGGATTCCTCCTAGTTTCCGTTTCTTCCTTCATTATAAAAACGCCGCAAAATCGGCGCTTATAAACTTACACCGTATGTGGCAAACACATAGCGCACAAAGGCGGGGCCTGCCAGATACATGAAGCCCACCGTCAAAAGGGCAGAGACGCCAAAGTACAAAACGACCAGCAGAATACTGGTGCCGCCCTGCTGCGCAAGCTCACGGCTGCGGGTCGGCTCATCGGGGCAGCGGGCGCAGATAGCCTCAATGTTGCGCTTGGCGGTTTTCTGGTACCATGCCACGGCGCTCAGCCCCATAAATACCTTGTAGGCGCACCACAGGATATCGCAGACAAGAACCGCGGTTTCCAGCCAGGCTGCCCCCGCCAGGACCCCGCCCAGCACAGCGGGGTTGTACTGCTGCAAAACCAGCAGCGCCAGCGGCGTGTACAAAAGCAGCTGCACAAGCGCCATCAAAATGCCCTGCTTCCACATTTTGCGGTAGAAAAAGTAGATGGGCCCCAGCAAAAAGGCCGAAAAACACAGGGTGATTTTTTTGCCGGTTTTTTCCATGCGGAAAAACTGCATCAGGTAATACAGCGCCGAGTGCCCGGTGTAGGTGGCCCAGTCCTGCGCCTGGATGCCGTCGATGCAGTCGGTGGGTTTCAGCTCCACGCGGGTGATGTCGGGTGTGTCCATGGTGCCGCGGGCGTAAATGGGGGCATTCTGCGGCGGCTCGCTGCGCGGTGCGGCGTTCAGCGGCACACCGCAGTGGCTGCACTTTACGGCACCCGGCTCGTTGTGGTTGCCGCAGTTGGGGCATACCGCCAGGTGGCGGGCGGCAGCGGCCTCGTCAGCGGGCTCGGCATCGGGCTTCCACTCAAAGCCGGCGGCATGTTCTGCCTCGTGCACACAGGCACCGACCTTTTTCCAACATTCGCGGTGGTAGGGGGTGCCGCATTCGGGGCAGACAACAATATCGTCAGCGTCGGTAAAAGCCTGCTCGCAGACGGGACAGTGATTCTTGGTATATCTTGCCATTCTTTAAGCTCCTTTTTGATACATATCCCCATTATAGCGCATCAAACGGACAAATGCAAAGAATTTTGGTAAAGTTCAGGAATTATTCAGAGAAAAAGTACATCTTTTGCTAAAATCGCAAATCCTCTTTACAACGGCGGCGCTTTGTTTTATACTAATAGTGTGAATTTGTGCCGATTAAGGGGTATTATTATGATAACCATTGACGAACTGAAACAGAAATTGGGCGGCATGCAGACCTCCGTGGACGATCTGCGCGAAGCCCTTTCCATCGAAGCCAGCGAAAAGCGCCTGGCCGAGCTGGAGCACCAGATGACCATGCCCGGCTTTTACGATGACCAGGCCCGCAGCCAGAAGATCATCAGCGAGATGGGCGAGGTCAAGAACAAGCTGGAGCTTTTCGGTAAGCTGTCCACCCAGTATGAGGAAGCCGAGACCCTGCTGCTGATGATCGAGGAGGAGAACGATCCTTCCCTGACCACCGAGGGCGAGGAGGCTGTCAACGCCGTGGAAAAATCCATCGACGAGCTGCAGTTGATGACGATGCTCAACGGCGAGTACGACCACAGCAACGCCATTCTGACCTTCCACGCCGGTACCGGCGGCACCGAGGCGCAGGACTGGGCCGAGATGCTGTTCCGCATGTACACCCGCTGGGCCGAGGCCCACGGTTACAGCGTGGAGGTGCTGGACGTGCTGGACGGCGACGAAGCCGGCATCAAGTCCGCCTCCATGATGATCAAGGGCGCCAACGCCTACGGTATGCTCAAGAGCGAGCACGGCGTACACCGTCTGGTGCGCATCAGCCCGTTTGACGCCAACGCCCGCCGTCAGACCAGCTTCTCCAGCCTGGAGGTCATGCCCGAACTGGACAACAACATCAATATTGAGATCAACCCCGCCGACATCGAGATGCAGGTGTTCCGTTCCTCCGGCGCGGGCGGCCAGCACATCAACAAGACCTCCTCTGCCGTGCGCCTGATCCACAAGCCCACCGGCATTGTGACCAGCTGCCAGACCCAGCGCAGCCAGCTGCAGAACCGCGAGTACGCCATGGAAATGATGAAGGCCAAACTGTACCAGATCGCCCTGCAGCAGCACAAGGATAAAATCGACGATATCAAGGGCGTGCAGAACGAGATCGCCTGGGGTCACCAGATCCGCAGCTATGTCTTTATGCCCTACACCCTGGTCAAGGATCACCGCACCAACTACGAAAGCGGCAACGTGCAGGCAGTTATGGACGGCGATTTGGACGGCTTTATCTACGCCTACCTGAAAGCCAGCTCCCGCGGTGAGCTGCAGGACGTGTAAGTGATGGATACCCGTTTTTTCCGCCTGACGACCTCGGTTGGGCGGCTGCAAAAGCTCATCCAGAAAATCAAGACCGAGGGCATGGGCCATATGGATTTGAAGGGCAGCCACACCGTGGTGCTCTGCCTGCTGGCAGCCTGCCCCGAGGGGCTGCATTTTGCCGAACTGACCGAGCGCTGCGAGCTGGACCCGGCGCTGATCTCCCGTGTATTGGCAAGCCTGACCCGCGCGGGCTACGTCAATAAGGACGGCGCCCCCGGCAAGTACAATGCGCTGTACACGCTGACACCGGAGGGGCTGCAGTGCGCAGACCGTGTGAATACGGTCATTGCGGCGTTTCGCCAAAAGGCCGATGAGGACATTTCCCCTGAAGAACTGGAAACCTTTTACAGCGTATTGGATCGCATGACCGCAAACCTGGAAGGTGCCTTGCAGGAGAAAACCACCCTGTTTGCCCCCTTGCAAAAAGAAAACTGAAACAAAAGCTCCCAAATGCCCCAAAACGGCGTTTGGGAGCTTTATTTGTTCATAACCTGCGGGTATACTAATACCATTACCCGAAAGGAGCAGCCCTTTTTTATGGAATCACAACAGGGTCTTACCGCGCAGGAGGTCGAACGCCGCCGTCAGGCAGGACAAATCAATCATGCCCCGCAGTCGGCCACCAAGACGGTGGGGCAGATCGTGCGGGATAATATCTGCACCTACTTCAACCTTGTTTTTATGGTGCTGGCGGTCATGCTTGCGCTGGTCGGTTCCTGGCTGAATATGGGGTTTCTGGGCATTGTGTTCTGCAACACCATCATCGGCATTTTTCAGCAGCTGCGCGCCAAAAAGACCATTGACGAGTTGACGCTGGTTTCCGCCCGGCGGGTGCGCTGCCTGCGCGGCGGCATCTGGGGGGAGGAACTCTCGGAAGAACTGGTCAAGGACGATGTGGTGGAGTTCGGCGCGGGGGATCAGATCGTGGCAGACGCGGTGGTGCTTTCGGGCAGCGCGCAGGCGAATGAATCGCTGCTGACAGGCGAAGCCAACCCCATTACCAAGACGGCAGGGGACGTGCTGCGCTCCGGCAGTTATCTGATGGCGGGGCGCTGTGTGGCGCGCCTGACCCGCGTGGGTGCTGACAGTTACGCCAACCGTCTGACGGCGGCGGCGCAGGCGGACGGACACAAGGTCGCCAAGGGCGAGATGATGCGTTCGCTGGACAAGCTGATCCGCGCCATCGGCATTGTGCTGATCCCCGTGGGTGCGGCGCTTTTGTACAAGCAGCACTGGGTGCTGGCGCTCACTATGTGCAGCAGCGTCGAAAGCACGGTGGCGGCGCTGATCGGTATGATCCCCGAGGGGCTGTACCTGCTGACCAGCGTCGCGCTGGCCGTGGGGATGATGCGCCTGGCCGGCCGGCGGGTGCTGACGCAGGATATGAACTGCATCGAAACGCTGGCGCGGGTGGACGTGCTGTGCGTGGATAAAACCGGAACCATCACCGAGCCGACGATGCAGGCGGGCGAGCCGATCCCGCTGGCAGACTGCCCCGATTTAAGCGACGTGCTGTGCAGCTGCTACGCGGGGGATATCCCCGACAACGACACCGGCAGGGCGCTGCAAAAAGCGTATGGGCAGGGCAAGCCCCGCTGGACGGTGGGGCAGACGATCCCCTTTAACACGGCCTACAAATACAGTGCCAAAACTCTGCAGGGCTGGGGCATGTGTGTGGTGGGTGCACCCGACGTGCTGGCAGGGCCGCGCAGCGCCGAGTTTGCCCCGCAGCTGACCGCCCTGCTGGATACCGGCTGCCGCGTGCTGCTGCTGGCGCGGTATGACGGCACACTGGCGCCGGGCGACAAGCCCGATGCCGCGCGGCTGCAATTTCTGGCGCTGCTGCCGCTGCAAAACCCCATCCGCGCCAACGCCCCCAAGACCTTTGCCTACTTTGCCAAGCAGGGTGTGCAGGTCAAGGTGATTTCGGGCGACGACCCGCGCGCAGTCAGCCGTGTGGCGGCGCAGGCGGGCATTGCCGGGGCGGAAAACTGGGTGGATGCCGCGCAGCTGCAAAATGACTGTGAGTTGGCAAAAGCGGCCGAACAGATGACGGTATTTGGCCGTGTGACCCCTGAGCAGAAGCGCAAGCTGGTACACGCCCTGCAAGCGCAGCACCACACGGTTGCCATGACGGGTGACGGCGTCAATGACGTATTGGCGCTAAAAGATGCCGATTGCGGCATTGCCATGGCCAGCGGCGCACAGGCAGCCACGCAGGTGGCGCAGCTGGTTTTGCTGGATTCGGATTTCGGCGCTTTGCCCGCCGTTGTGGGCGAGGGTCGCCGTGTCATCAACAATATCCAGCGCTCGGCCTCGCTGTTTCTGGTCAAAAACATCTTCTCGCTGCTGCTCAGCGTGGTGGCGCTCTGCCTGCCGCTGGCGTATCCCTTCAAGCCGCTGCAGCTTTCGCTGGTGTCGTCGGTAACCATCGGTATACCGTCCTTTATTTTGGCGCTGGAGCCGAACCGAGAGCTGGTGCGCGGGCGCTTTTTGCGCAATGTGCTGCGCGCGGCCATGCCCGGCGGGCTTACGGATTTTCTGCTGGTGTTCTGCGCGATGGGCTTCGGCTTTGCATTTGATCTGCCCGCCGACACGGTGGGAACCATCTGCACGCTGGTTGTGCTGACGGTGGGCATCAGTGTGCTGTGGGGCGTCTGCCGACCCTTTACGCCGTGGCATTGGGTGCTGTGGGGCAGCTGCGCGGTGCTGGGCTACGGCGGCGCGGTGCTGCTGGCACCGTGGCTGAACCTTGTCCGGCTGGACCTCGGCGGCAGTCTGGTGCTGCTGGTGCTGCTTGCCTTGGTGCCGCCCACGCTGTACGCCATGACCCTGGCGGGGGACAGGCTGCGCAGCACCGCCGTGGAGCTTGTGCAAAAAATACGGCAGTGATCAAAACAAAAGCACCGCACAGCGAGAAATTCGCTGTGCGGTGCTTTCCTTTATGCCCAAAACGGACGTTTATTTTTTGTGGTACTTGCGATCCTCTTCTTCGTAGACGGGGTCGCAGGTCAGGTACATACCCAGCTTTTTCAGCGTGTCGGTATCCACGGCGGACAGTATGACCGTAGAGTGGATGTCGCAGCCTTTCAGCTTGGGGATCTGGTGCAATGCGGTGTTGGCGGCCTCGTCGTCGGCGGCGGAGCCGGACAGCGCAATCAAAATTTCGTCGGTGTGCAGACGGGGGTTCTTGCTGCCTAAGTAGTTGGTTTTCAGTGTCTGGATCGGCTCAATGGTGCGCTGGCTGACCAGATCCAGTTCCTGGTCAATGGCAGCCAGCTTTTTCAGCGCGTTCAGCAGCGCGGAGGACGCAGCGCCCAGCAGGGGGCCGGTCTTGCCGGTCACAACGGTGCCGTCGGGCAGCTCAATGGCCACGGCAGGGGCACCGCCGGTGGCAGCACTGCAGGCGTGGGCCTGTACTTCAACGGCGCGTTCGCCCACAGCCAAACCGGCCTGGCTCATCAGCATTTCCAGCTTGTAAAGCTCCTGCTGGGTGGCGTTGTCGTTGATCTTGCGGTCGCACAGGCACTTGAAATACCGGCGCAGAATCTCCTTTTTGCTGGCCTCGCAACACACGGCATCGTCGGTAATGCAGTTGCCCGCCATATTCACGCCCATATCGGTGGGGGAACGGTAGGGGCTTTTGCCGGCGATCAGCTCAAACATCGCGTTGACAACGGGGAAAATCTCGATGTCGCGGTTGTAGTTGACGGCGGTCTTGCCGTAAGCCTCCAGATGGAACGGGTCGATCATATTGACGTCGTTCAGGTCGGCGGTGGCGGCCTCGTAGGCAAGGTTTACGGGGTGTTTCAACGGCAGGTTCCAGATGGGGAAGGTTTCAAACTTGGCGTAGCCCGCCTTGACGCCGCGCTTGTGCTCGTGGTACAGCTGGGACAGGCAGACTGCCATCTTGCCGCTGCCGGGGCCGGGCGCGGTGATGACCACCAGCGGGCGTTCGGTCTCGATGTATTCGTTTTTGCCGTAGCCGTCGTCGCTTACGATACGGGCAACATCGTTGGGGTAGCCGGCAATTTTATAGTGGCGGAAGCTGCGGATGCCCACGCTGTGCAGCTTGTTCTCAAACTTTTCGACTTCGGGGTGGGCGGTGTACATCGTGATGCAGACGCTGCCAACAAACAGCCCCATACCCTGGAATGCGTCGATCAGGCGCAGAACGTCCATATCATAGGTGATGCCATAGTCGCCGCGCATCTTGTTGTTTACGATGTCCTCGGCGCTGATGACCACCACGATCTCGGCCTGGCTTTTCAGCTGCAGCAGCATCTGCAGCTTGGAATCGGGCTGAAAGCCCGGCAGCACGCGGGAGGCGTGGTAGTCGTCAAACAGCTTGCCGCCAAATTCCAGATACAGCTTGTTGTCAAACTGCGTAATGCGTTCACGGATGCACGCCGACTGTGTTTTTAAGTAGGCGTCATTATCAAATCCCAGCTTCATAACCGCTCCTTTATATTCTTAAAACTCCAAATTTACCTAACTTACAGTATACCATATTGCGGGGCGGGTTACAATGCACAGCGGGCAAAAAATTTGCGCAAAAATGCCGAGGTCGCAGGACCTCGGCATAAAGCAGTCTGAATTATACAAATCCCAGCAAGGTGCCCACGGTGTGCACCAAAAATGCCATGACCCAGGCAATGCCGCATTGCAGCAGCACCACACCGGCGGCGGCGCGGGCGCTGCCCAGTTCCCGCTTGACGGCGGCCACGGCGGCCACGCAGGGGGTGTACAGCAGGGTGAACACCAGGAACACCACGGCGGTAAACGGGGTGAACAGCGAACTCAGCGCAACCTCGCCGCCCAACAGCACGGTCAGGGTGGAAACCACGCTCTCCTTGGCGGTAAAGCCGGTGATCAACGCGGTCGAGACCCGCCAGTCGCCAAAGCCCAGGGGTGCAAACAGCGGGGCGATCCAGCTGCCCAGCATTGCCAGCAGGCTGCTGTCGGGCGTGGCAGCAACGTTCAGGCGGGCGTCAAAGGTCTGCAAGAACCAAATCAGCACGGTGGCCACAAAGATGATGGTAAAGGCCTTTTGCAAAAAGTCGCGCGCCTTTTCCCAAATCAGCTGCCCCACGCTGCGCGCGGAGGGAAAGCGGTAGTTGGGCAGTTCCATAACAAAGGGCACGGGTTCGCCCTTGTACTTGGTGATTTTCAAAACCAGCGCATACAAAATGCCGCACAAAATGCCGAACAGGTACAGCCCGATCATGACGGGGGCGCGCAGTGCGGGGGCAAAAAAGGCGGCGGTGAACATGCCGTAGATGGGCAGCTTGGCCGAGCAGCTCATAAACGGGGTCAGCAGAATGGTCATCTTGCGGTCACGGTCGCTGGATAAGGTGCGGGTAGCCATAATGGCGGGCACCGAACAGCCGAAGCCGATCAGCATCGGCACAAAGCTGCGGCCCGAAAGCCCGATGCGGCGCAAAAGCTGATCCATCACAAACGCCACGCGCGCCATATAGCCGGTGTCCTCTAAAATCGAGAGGAAGAAGAACAGCGTCACAATGATGGGCAAAAAGCTCAATACGCTGCCCACACCCGCAAAAATACCGTCAATGACCAGACTGTGTACCACGGGGTTGATGCCATAGGCGGTCAGTGCCCTGTCTGTAAGTGCTGTCAGTGCGTCAATGCCAAGGGTCAAAAGATCAGAAAGCGCCGCGCCGATGACTCCAAAAGTCAGCCAGAACACCAGCGCCATAATGCCGATAAAGCAGGGCAGGGCGGTGTACTTACCTGTCAGCACACGGTCAATGGCCACGCTGCGCTTGTGCTCGCGGCTTTCGCCGGGGCGTACGACGGTCTTTTCGCACAGGCGCTCAATAAAGCTGAAACGCATATCGGCCAGCGCCGCCTCACGGTCCAGGCCGGTGTCGTTTTCCAGTTCGGCAATGGTGTGACCCAGCATCTCGGTCTCGTTGGCGTCCAGATCCAGTGCTTTTTCAATCAGGGGGTCGCCCTCCACCAGCTTGGTGGCGGCAAAGCGGGCGGGCAGCCCGGCGCGCTGGGCGTGATCCTCGATCAGATGGTTGACGGCATGGATGCAGCGGTGCACGGCGCCGTCGCGCCCGTCAGCGGCATCGCAGAAGTCGATGCGTCCGGGACATTCGCGGTGGCGGGCAACGTGCAGGGCGTGCTCGACCAATTCGTCAATGCCCTCGTTCTTGGCGGCGGAGATGGGCACCACGGGCACACCCAGCAAATCCTCCAGTTCGTTGACCATAACGGTGCCGCCGTTGGCGCGCACCTCGTCCATCATGTTCAGGGCCAGCACCATCGGGATGCCCAGTTCCATCAGCTGCATGGTCAGGTAGAGATTGCGCTCAATGTTGGTCGCATCTACGATGTTTATAATGCCATCGGGATGGGTGTTCAGCAAAAAGTCGCGGGTGACGATCTCCTCACTGGAATAGGGCGAAAGCGAGTAGATGCCCGGTAAGTCGGTTACAACAGCCTCGCTGTGGCCGCGAATCGTGCCGTCCTTGCGGTCAACTGTCACGCCCGGAAAGTTGCCGACGTGCTGGTTGGAGCCGGTCAGTTGGTTGAACAGCGTGGTTTTGCCGCAGTTCTGGTTGCCGGCCAGGGCAAATTTCAGCGGCTGACCCTTGGCGATCACGCCGCCGTTCTTGCGGTCGTGGTAGCTGGGCGCCTTGCGCAGCTCGCCCACACCGGGGTGGGGTACGGGCGCGTGGCGTCGCTCGTCACGGGCGGCGCGGTCGGTTTCGTGCACATTTTCTACTTCGATTTTGGCGGCGTCCGCCAGGCGCAGGGTAAGCTCATAGCCGCGCAGTTCCAGTTCAATGGGGTCGCCCATGGGGGCCACCTTGCGCAAAGTCACCTCAGTGCCGGGGGTAAGACCCATATCCAGCAGGTGATGGCGCAATTCGCCCTCACCGCCGATGGTTTGCAGGATCGCATCCTGACCGATTTTCAATTCATCCAGTGTCATACTAATTCCCTCTGATTTACCATGGATTTCCAGAAAAAGTATAGCACGCTCCATGCGGTATGGCAAGAGCCGAAGCGGCATATTTTTCCCGCAAAACTGCACAAAAACAGACCTGCCCGAGCAAAGGGCAGGTCAGCAAAGATTTGGAAAATCATATCAGCAGATAAAGAATCCGCCGCGGCCGCCGCAGCAGCACCAGCTCATAATGTTGCACAGCAAAAGGTACATCCAGAACGACAGGCAGAACCGCCCCGGTGCGCCGCTGGGCTGGGCGTAGGGCTGCTGGTAGCCGGTGTAATCGCGCCCCGGACGCTGCAACTGATCCAGCAGATTCTGGTAGGCGTAGTTGTTGGGCTGCATCGAAACGGCTGTGCGGGCTTCCTCCTGCGCACGGATGTTGTTGCCAAGGCCCTGATGCGCCAAGGCGGCATAGTAATGCCATTGCGCCGTGCGCTCGGCGGCGGAAATGCCGTTCAGGGTGTTCAGGGCTTCCTCGTAAAAGCCGCTGCGGAGATAATTCGCCGCTGCGCGCAGCTCGCCGCTTTCCTGCCCGGAGGTATAGGTCTGCTGGCCGGAACTGCTGTAAAAGCCAAAACCGAACGGCCCGTAGGCAAAGCCGCTGAACGGCTCCTGATAGTCATAGCTGCTCCGGCTGGAATAGCTGCCGTAGCTGCTTTGGCTGTAGCTTTGCCCGCCGCCCTGTTTGCGGCGCATAATTTCGCTGTAAGCGGCCTGTACTTCCTTAAAGTGTTCCTCGGCATCGGGGTCGTCGGGGTGCAGGTCGGGGTGATACTGCTTGCACTTTTGGCGGTAGGCTTTTTTCAGGGTCTCGTCGTCGGCACCTGGGGTGATGCCCAGTACGCTGTATGGATCGGTCATCGGGTACGTCCCTCTCTGCGTTTTCTCAGCGGTGCGTAAAGGCTCCACACACCGGCGTAGATGGTATTATACAAAAGCTGCCCCTCAGGGGTTTCCTTTAAGATGGGCAGGGTTTCAAACTGTCTGGCGCATTGCCCCATCTGCTGGGTCAGCAGGTCGTGGCAGCGCTGCTCATACTCGGCGGGGGGCAGGGTGTCTGCCAGCTGCTGCAGGGCGTTAAAGCGGCCGTGCCGGCGGTCCTTATCCAGGTCGTCGTAGGCGTCCATCAGGTAGATGAAGCCGCCCAGCCCCTGCCCCATGCCGCAAAGCACCTGCCGCCATTCGTCATCGCGGCAGGCAAAAATCTCACCCAGCAGTGTGCCGAAGGCATGGCACAGGGCGTCCAGGTCATGGCTGTTGGCGCCCTCTAAACGGTTCAGCGCGTCCAGCCCGCTGACCACGGCGCGGTACTGGCGGGGATGGCGGCGCTCGATATCGGGCAAAAACGGCTGCAGCTGCTCGGCCCGGCGGCGGCTGCCTTGGCGCTGGTCGTCCTGCCAGTCGTCCAGATAATTGTAGTAGGCCAAAAGCACCGTCATGTCTGCCGCATAGTCTATAAAGGTATTGTCGGCGCGCGGGCGGGGCTTAACGGGGTGCGGCGGGCAGCGTCCCGTGCTGAATTTCGTTTCGGGGTCATACAGGGCACTCAGCAGCAGGGCGGCAAAGGTCATGTCATAGCTTAACGCCAGCCGGGCAGCCGAGCCGTACCGCTTGCCCAGCGTGCGGCAAAGCCCGCAGTAATAGGCCTGGTAGCAGTCCAGTGCGGCCTTGTCCAGCCCTTTGCGATAGATGGTAACATAGCCGAACATAACACGTCAACTCTTTTTGGTAAAGTGTGTGTGGCACTTGGGGCAGGTGATGGCAATGCTGCCGCGCCCGCGCGGTACGCGCAGCTCCTGCCGGCAGCCGGGGCAGCGGAAATACTTGTACTGCTTTCGCTGCTTGAAGCGCATACGGTATTTGCCGAACCACGCCGTGACCTTGCTGCGGTAAAACAGGTACTTGCTGTTTTCGGCGCGGCGCCTACAGAAGTCGCGGCTTAAGGTGCGGTAATAACAGTACGCCAGCAGGGCAAACCCGCCCCAGTATAAAACGGCGGAGAACCATGTGCCGAACAAGATGCAAATCAGGCTGCATACCGACAAAAATGCGCTGAATTGGTCAAAGCCGTAGCGGCCCGCCATAAAGCGCCGGAACCAGTTTTTCATACCGTAGTCACCTTTCCGCAGCGTATCTTAGTATACGCTCTGATCTGTAAGTATGCCATATAAATGTTTGCAAATCGTGAACAAGAGACAAAAAGAATTTGAACTTTTGCCTTATTCGTACATTCTGCGCCCCGCAAAAACACAAAGCGGACGTTTGGCCTTGCCGGTGCTCATTAGCTGTTCGGCGGCGGCCAGCGTTGCCCCCGCGCTGGTGCAGGCGGGGATGCCGTCAAAAAACAGTACCTCGCGGGCGGCGCGCTCGGCCTCGGAGGTGGTCACAGTCAGCACGGTGTCCACAACGTAGGGGTTGTAGTTGTCGGGCACAAAGCCGGGGCCGATGCCGCCGATGCCATGCTGGCCGATGAACCCGCCGGAAATCGCGGCGCATTCGGCAGGTTCGACCGCCACAATGCGGATCATGCTGTTCCACGCCTTGATGTACTCGGCAACGCCGGTCACTGTGCCGCCGCTGCCCACGCCGATGACCACAGCATCGATGGCATCCCCGGCGGCTTTCAGGATCTGGGGGCCGGTGACGCGGCGGTGGTATTCGGGGTTGTCATCGTTGGAAAAATAGCGCGTATAATAGCCGTTGTAGCGCTGGGCGGTCTGCTGGGCGATGCGGTCCATCGCCTTGCGGCTGCCGCTGCTGCTGACAACGATGCGCGCACCCAGCTCCTGCAGGCGCTGGCGGCGGGCAATGGGCAGGCTGCTGGGCACGACCAGAATACACGGGTGGCCTGTGGTGGCACAGCTGACGGCCAGCGCCGAACCAAAGCTGCCGGAACTTGCCTCCACCACGGGCATACCGGGGGTCAGGGTGCCGCGCTCGGTCGCAAAGGCCAGCATGGTCTCGGCCAGGCCGTCCTTGCAGGTGCCGGTGGCCCCGCCGAAATCCAGATACGCAAGCACACTGGCCGCCAAAGCATGGTGGCCGGAGTAACCGTCCAACCGCACAACGGGGGAACGGTATACATCTTGATAGTAGCTTTTGAGTATCGGCACGGTAAGCAGCCCTTTCCTTTTATAATAGAAAAAACAAAGTAGCCCTATTATAGCATAATCCGCCGCGATTTGCACCCAACAGACAGACAAATCTTAAAATTTTGCCAAAACCCGCCGTAAACCGCAAAAAAGTTGCCGAAAACCCTTGACTTGTGCGCCGGATACTGGTATAATTCAAAAGCTGATGTAAAGAAAATAGCTTTACATCGCAAACGCAGTAAAGGGGGAACGGGTATATGGCGGGCAAACCGCAGAAAAACCTGACCTATTCCATACTGCTGGATTTTTACGGTTCGGTGCTTACCGAAAAGCAGCGGATCATCTTAACGGAATATTACGATGAGGATCTTTCCCTGGCCGAAATTGCCGAGAATATGGGCATCACCCGCCAGGGCGTTCGGGACGCCATCAAGCACGGCGAGGCCGCGCTGGACGAACTGGAAACAAAGCTCGGCAATGCACGCCGCCACACCGCGATGCAGCGCGATTTAGAGCGTCTGCTGCAGCTGACCATGGAAGTGCGCTGCTGCAACTCCGGGCTGTACACCTCATCCCCGCAAATCGACAAGGACACCGGCGAGATGCTTAGCATCATCCAACGCCTGAACACGCAGGAGGACGCAGATGGCATTTGAATCATTGACAGATCGCCTGAACGGCGTTTTCAAAAAGCTGCGCGGCAAGGGCAAGCTGAACGAGGCAGACATCAAGACTGCCATGCGCGAGGTCCGTATGGCGCTGCTGGAAGCCGACGTCAACTACAAGGTCGCCAAGGACTTCTGCGCGCAGGTTTCCGAGCGCGCGATGGGGCAGGAGGTCATGGAAAGCCTGACCCCCGCCCAGCAGGTCGTTAAAATCGTCAACGATGAGCTGACAAAGCTCATGGGCGGCGATGAGATCCACACCCTGCGCATCAAAAACAAGGGTCAGACCGTGCTGATGATGTGCGGCTTGCAGGGCAACGGTAAAACCACCCACGCCGCCAAGCTGGGCAAGTATTACCGCAGCCAGGGGCGCCGCCCGCTGCTGGTCGCCTGCGATATCTACCGCCCCGCTGCCATTGAGCAGTTGAAGGTCGTCGGTGAACAGGCCGGTGTGCCGGTGTTCACGCTGGGCACTGAAAAGCCCGAAATCATCGCCCAAAAGGCAATGGCCTACGCCAAGGATCACGGCAACGATATCGTTATTCTCGATACCGCCGGCCGTTTGCAGATCGACGACACCCTGATGGAGGAGCTTGTCCGCATCAAGCAGGCTGTCGAAGTGGACGAAACTCTGCTGGTCGTCGATGCCATGGCAGGTCAGGAAGCCGTCAACGTTGCCAACACCTTTAATGAAAAGGTTGGCATCACCGGCGTTGTCCTTACCAAGACCGACGGCGACACCCGCGGCGGCGCGGCACTTTCGGTGCTGGCTGTCACCGGCAAGCCCATCTATTTCCAGGGCACCGGCGAAAAGCTGGAGGACCTGGAGCCTTTCTACGCATCCCGCATGGCAAGCCGCATCCTGGGCATGGGCGATGTGCTTTCCCTGATCGAAAAAGCGCAGACCCTGCAAAACGACAAGGAAGCCGAAGCCGCCGCCAAGCGGATGATGGAAAACAAATTTGATATGAACGACCTTCTGGCTCAGTTCCAGCAGGTCAAAAAAATGGGCGGTGCATCGGCGCTGCTGGCCATGATGCCCGGCGGCAGCCAGATCGACCCCTCGCAGCTGGACGAAAAGGCCCTGCCCCGCATTGAGGCCATCATCTACTCGATGACCCCGGCCGAGCGCGCCAAGCCCGACATCATCAACCCCAAGCGCAAGCGCCGCATTGCCGCAGGCAGCGGCACCTCGGTGGAGGAAGTCAACAAGTTGCTGCGTCAGTACGAAATGATGCAAAAGATGATGAAAAAGGTCCGCCGCAACCCCAAGGCGTTTATGCGCGGACTTTCCGGTATGAAGGGCGGCTTTGGCCGCGGCTTCTGATGCCGCAAATAATTTGGTATGACCCGCAAGGCTATACGGCCCAAGGGTGTACAATATAAATTCTGTTGCCCCGCAAGGGCCGTAAACAATTTTTGGAGGAATAGTATTATGGTTAAGATTCGTCTGCGCCGCATGGGCGCCAAGAAGGCTCCTTTCTATCGTGTTGTTGTTGCTGACAGCCGCTTTGCCCGCGACGGCCGTTTCATCGAGGAGATCGGCTACTACGATCCCACCAAGAACCCCAGCGTTGTCAAGATCGACGAGGAGAAGGCTAAGCAGTGGCTGTCCAACGGCGCTCAGCCCACCGACACCGTTCGCGAGCTGCTGAAGAAGGCTTCCGTTCTGTAATTGCAGGTTTTCTTGTAGGAGGGAACGTCTATGCAGGAACTCTTATTAGCCGTTGCCCGCGGTCTTGTCGAGGACAAGGAGGCTGTGCAGGTGACTGTTGACCCTCTGCGTGAGGACGGCACTGTCGTCTATCACCTCAAAGTGGCAGAGGCCGATATGGGTCGTGTCATCGGCAAGCAGGGACGCATCGCCAAGGCTATCCGCGTTGTCATGCGTGCCGCTGCTGTTCGCCAGGGCGAAAAAGCAGTCGTCGAGATCGACTGATGATTTTAGCACTTTGCCGCAACGGTAAAGTGCTTTTTGGCAATACCGCATAATTCTAAGTGCCGATACGGCGAGCGAGGTGCGGCAGATGCTAAGCCAAAAGCGCAGATAATACTGGATGTCTTATCGAGCATTTTGGCAACGCAGATGCCGTGCCGCAGCCGCCGGAGCGGTGCTTAAGCCGTAAGGCGGGAATTGTGCGGTGTTGCCTTTTCTTTCCCCAGGAGGTACACTTATGCAAAACTATCTGCCCGCCTGCAAGATCGTGTCTACCCACGGTGTTCGCGGCGAAATGAAAGCCCTGCCCCTGTGCGACGGCGCTGCGTTTCTGGCTAAGTTCAAGCGGCTGTTCGTCACGGCACAGGGCGGGGGAGAGTGCAAGGTGCTGGGCGTGCGCGCGCAGGGCAACACCATTCTGCTGCGGCTGGAGGGTGTGACCGATATGGACGCCGCCCGCGCGCTGGTAGGCCGCACCTACTACTTTGCCAAGGCGGACGCCCGTCTGCCCAAGGGTCGCTTTTTCATCGACGACCTGCTGGGCTGTGAGGTGCTTGACGCCGAGACCGAGCAGGTCTACGGTACGCTGACGGCCATTGACCGCCCCGCCGCGCAGGATATCTACACCGTCACCGATGCCGAGGGCGGCACCCACATGCTGCCCGCCGTGCCGGAATTTGTCAAAAAACTGGACCCCGACAACCGCCGCATCCTTGTGACCCCCATCGAGGGTATGTTTACCGACGCCGTCAACGGAGATAAGGATTAAAGCTATGCGCATCGACATCGTGACTCTGTTTCCCGAACTGTGCGACACCTTTTTGTCGGCCAGCATTCTGGGCCGCGCCCGCGCCAAAAACCTGTTTGAGGCGCACTGCCATCAGATTCGGGACTATACCTTAAATAAACAAAAGCAGACCGATGACTACCCCTACGGCGGCGGCTGCGGCATGGTGCTGTATGCCCAGCCCATTGCCGATTGTCTGCGCGCCGTGCAGGCACAGTGCCGGGCGCAGGGCAGGGCTAAGCCGCACGTTGTGTTTTTGACCGCCGCCGGTGCGCCCTATGATGAGGCCAAGGCGCGTGAGCTGGCACAGTATGACGCTGTAACGCTGGTTTGCGGCCATTACGAGGGCATCGACCAGCGCGTGATCGATGCTTTCGGGGATGAGGAAATTTCCATCGGGGACTATGTGCTGACCGGCGGCGAGCTGGCAAGCCTTGTGGTGGCGGACAGCGTGCTGCGTCTGCAGCCCGGCGTGCTGGCGGAGGAAAAAGGCTATCAGGACGAAAGCTACTGGGACGGCCTTTTGGAATACCCCCAGTACACCCGCCCCGAAGTGTGGGAGGGGCGCGCCGTGCCGCCTGTGCTGCTGACAGGCGACCACCAAAAAATCGACGCGTGGCGCGGTGAACAAAGCCGCACCCGCACCCGCACCCGCCGCCCTGACCTGTATGACCAATGGTGTGCCACCCACCCGATGACCGAGCTGCCAAAGTGGAAGCGCGGCGAGAATATGCGCCTTGTCAAAACCGAGGAGCAGTGGCAGCGCGCCGCCGAACTGGCTGCCGAGGGACGCCGCGCCGTCGGTGCCCCCGTAGGCACGGCGGAGGCACTGGCAAGCCTTACCGCCGAAGCTATGCTGCCGCAGCTTTTACAGCAGCATAAGGACGGCTGGGCCTTCTACCTGCATTACACCAAAAATACGGCGGACGGCATGGTAGGCGTCTGCCACAAGACTGGCAGAATCGGCTGCTTGTTTGTCACAGAAGCTGCGCGCGGCAAGGGCATCGGCGCCAAGATGCTGGATTTTGCCCGCAAAAAGCTGCCGGAGCATACAAACCCCACACTGACCGTGCTGAACACCAACACCCGCGCCATCGCCCTGTACAAGCGTATGGGGTGGGTGCCTGCCGGCACCGAAGCGATATATGACCCCGCCAAGGACGTTTTTTGTGCGGTGTACTGTGAAGAATTGCGGATGTGCTACCGCCCGCCGGTCGATGGTTTTGTAAGTGCTGACCAACAATGTTGAAAACAAACTGGTAAAAATGCACAAAGACGACCGTCTGCTTTTGGTGGAATTACAGAATCCTGCCAAATTTGCAAATTTCCACTGTACAAAAACGACAAAATAGGATAAAATAGAAACAATCAAGGCGGCGTATTACACGCAATAGACCGCCTGACGAAACGCCCACGGGAAACGCAAGGGCATATTATTTTCAAAAGTAGGAGAGAATAACTATGTACGTCAAAGAAGTTACCGTTGAGAATCAGGTTGGTCTGCACGCCCGCCCGGCTACCTTCTTCATCCAGAAGGCGAACGAGTACAAATCTTCCATCTGGGTCGAGAAAGAGGAGCGCCGTGTCAATGCCAAGTCCCTGCTCGGTGTCCTGAGCCTGGGTATTGTTGGCGGCACCACCATCCGCATCATTGCCGATGGCGCCGATGAGCAGGCTGCCGTTGACGGCCTGGTCAAGCTGGTCAGCTCCGGCTTTGCCGAATAATTCTTTCTCAAAACATCTGCGGCGGGGCCTACCCGCCGCTTTTTTTGTAGGAAAAGGAACACAGTATGACAAAAGCCGAGCTTTACAAAAAAGCCTGTATGCTGCCACTTTTGCCGGGGGTCTATATCATACGCGACAAGCACGATACCATTATCTACATCGGCAAGGCAAAGCGGCTGAAAACCCGCGTGTCGCAGTATTTCCGCGAGGGGGTGCCCCACGACGCCAAGGTCACCCAGATGATCGCCCACGCCTTTGCGTTTGACGTCATCGTCTGCCAGTCGGAGTTTGAGGCGCTGGTACTGGAAGCCAGCCAAATCAAAGCCCACACCCCCAAGTACAACATTTTGCTCAAGGACGACAAAGGTTACAGCTATGTTAAGGTGACCAAGGGGCCGTGGCCGCGCATTTCGGCGGCGCTGCAAAAGGATGACGACGATGCCGACTATATCGGCCCCTTTACCTCCGCCTTTGCGGTGCGCGAGATGGTCGAGACCGCGCAGGACTGCTTTCTTTTGCCCCGATGCGGCAAGAATTTTCCGCAGGATTTCGGCAAGGGGCGCCCCTGCCTGAACGCCCACATCGGCAAGTGTATGGCCGTGTGCAGCGGCAAAATCTCCTGCGAGGCCTACAACGATGCCGTGCAGGGTGCGCTGCACATGATACGCTACGGCAAAAAGGATATTGTAAAGCAGCTGCGCGAAAAGATGCAGGCGGCCTCCGACCGGCTGGATTTTGAGACCGCCGCCCTGCTGCGGGATCAGATCCTGGCCATCGACCGCGTGGCAGCCGGGCAGAAGGTCGTCATGGACGCCGACACCGAGATGGACGTCATCGCACTGGCAGGCACCACCAAGGCGGTCTGTGCCGCCGTGCTGCGCTACCGCGACGGCCGCCTGACCGACAAGCGGGAATTTCTTTTTCCCGACACCACCGACATTGACGCCGTGCGCGAGGAATTTCTGCCCCAGTATTATCTGGACGGCGAGAGCGTACCCAAGATCATTGCCGTTGATGCGCTGCCCCCCGATGCCGAAGCGCTGAACGAGGCACTCAACCAGGCGCGCGGCACCAAGGTGGAGCTGTATGTGCCGCAGCGCGGCGACGTAGCCAAACTGGTGACGATGGCCTACACCAACGCCGTCGAGCGCTTGGGGCGCGAGAGCGGCCGCTACACCCGCGAGGAAAAGCTGCTGGAGGAGGCCGCCCAGCTATTGGGTCTGAAGGCCCCGCCCCGCATGATCGAAAGCTACGATATCTCCAACTGGGGCGACGGCTCCAGCGTCTGCGGCATGGTCGTTTTTAAGGACGGCAAGCCCTACCGCAGCGGTTACCGTCGCTTTAAGATGAAAAGTGTGGCCGGCACCGACGACTACGCCTCGCTGGCGGAAACGCTCTCCCGCCGTGCTGCCGAGTATGAGGCCGCCCGCCGCGGCGAAAAGCCGGACGGTGCGCAAAACCAGTTTGCCGCCCTGCCGGATTTGCTGCTCATCGACGGCGGCAGGGGGCAGGTGGGTGCCGTAAAGCAGGCACTCAAGGGTACGGCGCTGGAAAACGTGCCCACCTTCGGTATGGTCAAGGACGACCACCACCGCACCCGCGCCATCGTGGATGACGCCGGGGGCGAAATTGCCATAAACCGCAACCGCAATATCTTTACCTTTGTGACCAACATTCAGGACGAGACCCACCGCTACGCCAACGATTACCGCAAGCGCGCCATGAAAAAACGCTCCTACGCGGCAACGCTGACCGCCCTGCCCGGCGTGGGCGAAAAGACCAGCGCCGCCCTGCTGGCGCACTTCAAGACCGTGGCCGCCGTCAAGCAGGCAAGCATCTCCGACTTGGAGGAGGTCAAGGGCATCAGCCACGCCAAGGCGGAAAAGCTGTACAACGCGCTGCGCAATTCCCTGTAAATCGGAAAAGAGGAAATTTATGGCAGATAAAAACATTTATACGGTGCTTGTTGCCGACGACGAGGACGAGCTGCGCGAGGCTGTCTGCACCATGATCCCGTGGGAAGCACTGGGCTTCCACCTGGTGGGCAGTGCCAGCAACGGGCTGGATGCGCTGGAACTGGTCGAACGGCTGGAACCTGACCTGCTGCTGACCGATATCCGTATGCCCTTTATCTCCGGCATTGAGCTGGCACGGCAGGTGCGTGAAATTCGCCCCGCGATGCATATTGCCTTTTTGAGCGGTTATGATGATTTTGAGTACGCAAAACAGGCGATCCAGTACAACATCATCAGCTATATGCTCAAGCCCCTGACGATGGACGGCCTTGCGGCAGAGCTGAAGGCCATCCACGAGCGCATCGACACCCGCTATGCGGGGCTGCGCCGTGCCGACAGCCGCAACGCAGACCGTGCGGCCTTTGTCATTCCGCTGGTTTTGCAGCGCTACGAAAACGCCCCCGACGATTTGGAGGAACGTCTGCGCCGTGCCGCCTGTGACTGCGGGCTGCTGCGCGGCCTGGATGACCGCAGCACTCTGGTGGTGCTGGCGGCCTCGCTGGCGGGCGACTCGGACTACACGGGCGGCTTTACCCAGCTTGTGGAGCAAAGCTCCAATAAATACCTGCGGCATTTCGTTTTCAACTGTTCGGGGCGCATTGTCGCGGTGCTGCTGGGCAACCATTCGGACTTTGAGGAATACCTGCACATTCTTGCGGACGAGATCTGCCAGCTGGCAGAGCGTGCCCTGGGCCGCACGGCCAGTGTCGGCATCAGCCGCGAGTACACCGACTTTGCCGAGCTGCACGATGCCTACAAGCAGGCAATAGACGCGCTGCATACCGCCGCCGAGGACGAAAGCGGCGTGCGTTTCAGCAGCGATACCCGCAAAAACGGCAGCCTGTGCGAACGCGCGCTGGAAATCATCAACCAGCATTACATGGACGAGGATCTTTCCCTGGCATCCCTCAGCGCCATGCTGGACGTCAGCCCCAACCACCTCAGCGCCTGCATCAAAAAGTCGGAGGGGGAGACCTTCATCAACATTCTGGTGCGCCGCCGCATGGAGACCGCGCAGGAGCTGCTGCTGACCACCGACCTGCAAATTCAGGAGATCGCCCGCCGCTGCGGCTACATAGATCAGCATTATTTCAGCTACTGCTTCAAGAAATACAGCGGCACCTCGCCCGTGGCCATGCGCCGCGCCCGCAATGAGGGGCACACCTGATGCGCCCGCCGCGCACAGCGCAGTTGGTTGCTGCGCTGATTTCGGCATTGTCGCTGCTGGTGCTGACCCTGTGCACCGTTCTGTTCCTGCGCAGCTACCGCAGCAGTATTATTGAGGCAGCGCGCACTAACAGCGCCCAGGCGGTCAGCCAGGTGGTGGGCAGCGTCGGCGGCTATGTCGATTCACTGGAGGAGGCCGTCGACATCGTGACCTCCCACTTGGACGAGGAAGAAGCCGACCGTGACGCCTTTTTGGCTGCCTTCCTGACAGCCCGCCCCGAAATTGCCGCCATAACCGTCTATGACGAAAACGGCGAACTGCTGAACTGCTGGGCACAGGACGGCCGCACCCCGCGCGAGGATATCGTGCGCAATCTTTCGTTTGATTTGAAAACTGCCAAGCGGCTGGGGCAGGGCTATATCAGCCCCCCGCATGTCGAGTCTATCTTTACCGGGTACTACCCGTGGGTCGTTTCGGTCGTGCGCCGCATACCGGACGGCGGGCAGCGGTGCTGGGTGTCCATTGATGTCAGCTTTAAGGAGCTGGCGGGCACCATCAATGCGGTCGGTATCGGCCGCCACGGTTACTGCTACCTGATGGACGAGCGCGGCAACATGGTCTACCACCCGCAGCAGCAGCTATTGTACGCCGGGCTGAAAAAAGAGGAGGCCGGGCGTCTGGCCTGCATCGGGGACGGCACTTATGTTGAGGACACCGTCATTTACAGCGTCAAGCGCGTGCCGGGCAGCCCCTGGCGCGTCGTCGGCGTCAGCTATGTCGATGAAACCGTAAACGACAGCTTCTGGCAGATGTTCCGCATCGCTGTGGCTACGGCCGCCCTGATTTTTTTCATGGCGCTGGCGGCAGGGCTTGTGCTCTCCCGTTATTTGAGCCGCCCGCTGCAGGAGCTGGAAAGCGCCATGGAACAGTTTGAGCGTGACGCCGACCACTTTGCCTATCTGCCGGTGCGCGGTACGCGTGAGGTACAGAATCTGTCGGACTCCTTTGCCCATATGGTGCAGCGCATACAAAAGCTGATGACCACCGTGCGCGAGGAGGAGGTCGTTCTGCGCAAGACAGAGCTGAAAGCCCTGCAGGCGCAGATCAACCCGCATTTTCTGTACAACACGCTGGATTCCATTGCGTGGATGTGCGAGCGCGGCAAAAATGCCGACGCCGTCGAGATGGTCCATGCGTTGGCGCAGCTGTTCCGCATCAGCATCAGCCGCGGCCATGAGCTGATCCCCATTGAAAAGGAGCTGCAGCACGCCGAGGCGTATCTGCGCATCCAGAAGTTCCGCTACAAAAACCGGTTTACCTACCACTTTACCGTGGACGAAAGCTGTCTGCACTGCCTTTGCAACAAGATCACCCTGCAGCCCATCATTGAAAATTCCATCGTGCATGGGCTGGATCTGATGGTCGACGCCGGACACATTGAGATCACCGTCAAGCCGGACGGCGAGGACATTCTGCTGATCGTCGAGGACGACGGCATCGGCATGGAACCGGAGCAGGTCAGCGCCCTGCTGCAGAACGAGCCGAGTGACCGCACAGGCATCGGCGTCAAAAACGTCAATGACCGCTTGCGCATCTATTTCGGTGCAGAGTACGGATTATCCATCCGCAGCGCACCCTATGAGGGGACGACCGTGACGATACGCATGCCCCGTGTGCCGGAGGATAGGGAGGCCGAATATGATAAAACACGTTAAACGGCTGCTGCCGGCGATGCTGGCATTGCTGCTGGCCGGCTGTGCCGCGATTCCGCAGGATACACCCACGAGCCGATACAAGGTCGCGCTGATTGCAAAGTCCACGGGGCTGGAGTTCTGGAACGCCGTCTTTACGGGGGCACAGGCGGCCGCCACCGAATATAATATCGAACTTACCGTCACCGCGCCCGACGATGAGGAGGACTTTGAAGGGCAGAACGCCCTGATCGAGAATGCCGTGGAGGAGGGCGCCAAGGCCATCATCTTCTCTGCCATTGACTACGAAGCCAACGCCGCCGCCATTGATGCCGCTGCGCAGGCGGGTGTTCTCATCATCAATATTGACTCGCAGGTCAATTCCGACCATGTGTCGGCCTACATCGGCGTTGACAACTACGGCGCGGGGCGTATGGCTGCCCAAAGTGCGCTGGACGGGGTATCGGGGCAGCTGCGCGTCGGTCTGGTCAACTACGAGGTCAACGGTGCCAACGGCCGCGACCGCGCCGCCGGTGCCTGCGACGCCTTTCAGGAAAGCGGACGCGCCGAGGTCATTGCCACGGTACAGACGCATCCCAATTCCGAGGATGCCCGCCGGGACGTGCTGGAAATGCTGCGGGACCACCCCGAAATCAATGTGCTGGTGGCTCTCAATGAGCCGATCGGCGTCGGCACAGCCCGTGCCGTGCACCAGATGCAGCGCGCAGACGATTTGTGGCTGGTCGCCTTTGACTCCAACGGCGAAACAGTGGACGCTTTGCAAAACGGCGCCGTGGATGCCCTGATCGTGCAGAACAGTTACTCCATGGGGTACTTCGGTGTGCAAAGTGCCTATAAAATGCTGGCAGGGCAGGGAAGCAGCGTTGAAACCAACAACGTTACCGCCGCTGCCGTTGTCACCCGCGACAACATGTTCGCCATGGATAACCAGCGCGAACTGTTTTTGTTTGAGTAAGCAGGCCGCCGCCCGATTTTGCAAAATTCTTTCAATTATCACCGCCTTTTTCACGGAGGCGGTGTTTTTTTACCCTTATTTTTGATAGATTTCTTACAAAATTGCATCAATTATAACCGTTTTGTCATTTTTGATGGTCAACCTGCACAAAGAACCAAACGCATAGTTGGGCAATCTGTTCGACAAGGTGTTTTTTCCCCCTTTTTATCGGTGAAATTTCACCTTGTTTTTTCACCCCTTCCCGTGTATTATAATAACTGTCATCAGGGCCGCAACCTCTACAAGCGGTCCGCAAAAAAACCACTGCAAAAAGAAGGAGAAACAATTATGAAGAAATTGGCTTCTATCGTACTGGCCGGCTGCATGGTCGTATCCCTCGCCGCTTGCGGCGGCGCTGCTTCCTCCAGCGCTCCCGCTTCCTCTTCTGAGGCTGTTTCCGCAGCTGAGAGCGCAGCCGAGAGCGCAGCTGAGAGCGCAGCTGAGAGCGTTACCGAGGCCGCTCAGGGCGGCAAGGTCGGCGTCTGCATCTACAAGTTCGACGATGCTTTCATGACCACCTACCGTAATGCTCTGCAGGAAATCCTGGAAGGCAAGGGCTACGAAGTCACCATCGTGGACGGCAACAACGACCAGGCCAAGCAGAACGAGCAGATCAACACCTTCATCACCCAGGGTGTCGACGCTCTGATCATCAACCCCGTTATGACCTCCGCCGCTGACCAGATCATCTCCACCGTTAAGGATGCCGATGTTCCCACCGTTCTGATCAACCGTGAGCCCACCGCTGACCAGATGTCCGCTTACAACAAGCTGGTCTACGTTGGCTGCGATGCTGCTCAGTCCGGCAAATTCCAGGGCGAGCTGATCCTCGACACTGAGAACAAGGGCGACATCAACGGCGACGGCAAGGTTTCCTACATCATGATCCAGGGCGACCCCGAGAACATCGATGCTCAGCTGCGTACCGAGTACTCCGTCAAGGCTCTGAAGGATGCCGGCGTTGAAGTCGAGCAGCTCGACCTGCAGCGCGGTGACTGGGACCGTAACAAGGGCCAGGAGATCGCTCAGAACGACCTCGCCAAGTTCGGTGATCAGATCGAAGTCGTCTTCTGCAACAACGACGATATGGCTATCGGCGCTCTGCAGGCTATTCAGGCTGCCAACCGTACCGTCAACAAGGACATCTACCTCGTTGGTGTTGACGCTCTGGACGCTGCTCTGAACGAAGTTGCCAACGGCAACATGACCGGCACTGTTCTGAACGATGCTAAGGGCCAGGCTACGCAGGCTGTTGCTTCCATGGAGGAGCTGCTGGGCGGCAAGACCTTCGAGGCCGGCAGCCAGAGCGTGTACGTTGACTATGTCAAGGTCACTCCCGACAATGTTAAGGACTTCCAGTAATCCGTAATTACGCTGCGTAACGCAAGCTGATTCTGGGTGCGTGTGCATGTGCGCACGCACCCACTTTTTTCGCAAAAAGGTTACAAAAAGATTAAGCAGAAGGGGGCCAGCGAATTGTCAGAGTACCGCTTGGAGATGTGTGATGTCGTCAAGACGTTCCCCGGCGTCAAGGCACTGAATCACGCACAGCTGAAATTGAAACCCGGCACCGTCCATGCACTGATGGGCGAGAACGGCGCGGGCAAGTCCACCTTGATGAAGTGTATGTTCGGTATCTACCACATGGACGAAGGCAAGGTTATTTATGAGGGGCAGGAGGTTCAGATCAAGGGACCTCTGGATGCACTGAATCGCGGCATTGCGATGGTGCACCAGGAATTGCAGCCCATCCCGGAGCGTTCCATCGGCGAGAATATCTACGTCGGGCGCTACCCAACCAAGAAATACGGACCCGTCACCGTCATCGACCACGACAAAATGTACGCCGATGCGGCCAAGGTCCTGAAGGAAGTCCATCTGAATTATGATCCGCACGCAAAGCTCGGAACCTTGAGCGTTTCCCAGATGCAGCTGGTGGAGATCGCCAAGGCGGTCTCCGCAGACTGCAAGGTGCTGATCCTCGACGAGCCGACCTCCTCGCTGACGGCAGCTGAGGTCGAGGCACTGTTCACCATCGTGAACGAGCTGCGCGCCAAGGGCGTTTCCATCGTCTACATCAGCCATAAAATGGACGAAATTCTTCGCATCAGCGACGAAGTCACCATCATGCGCGACGGCCAGTACATCGGCACCTGGGAGGCCAAGGAACTGACCACCGATATGATCATCACCAAGATGGTCGGCCGTGAGCTGTCGAACCTCTACCCGCCGCGCTCGAATACGCCCGGTGAGGTCGTGTTTGAGGTCAAGGACTTCACGTCCATCAACCCCAAGAGCTTCCGTCACGTCAACTTCAACGTCCGCAAGGGCGAGATCCTCGGCGTTGCGGGTCTGGTCGGTGCTCAGCGCACTGAGCTGATGGAGGGCCTGTTCGGTCTGCGCTGCCACACGTCGGGCACCATCACCTATAAGGGCAAGGAACTGACCATCAACCAGCCGCAGGACGCCATCAAAAACGGCATCGCCATGCTGACCGAGGACCGCCGCGCCACCGGTATTCTGGGTGTGCTTTCCATTGCGGATAACGTCTCCATTGCATCGCTGAACAAGTATCTGATCGGCGGCATCATGCTGGACGACAACAAGATTGAGCAGCTGGTGCAGGATAATGTCGCCAAGCTGTCCATCAAGACGCCATCCTCCAAAACGCAGATTCAATCGCTGTCCGGCGGTAACCAGCAGAAGGTGCTGATCGCCCGCTGGCTGGCCAACGACCCCGATGTTTTCATCATGGACGAGCCGACCCGCGGCATCGACGTCGGTGCAAAGTATGAAATTTACTGCATCATCGCCGAGATGGCCAAACAGGGCAAGAGCATCATCATGATCTCCTCCGAAATGAGCGAGCTGATCGGTATGTCGGACCGTATTATGGTCATGTGCGATGGCCGCTGCACCGGCTTTATCGACGGTGATAAGGCGAACCAGGAGAACATCATGACGCTGGCTACCCAGTTTGAATAAGGAGGAATCCGAAAATGGAGAAAAAATTCGACTTTAAAAAATTCCTGTCCAATAACGCGATCATTATTCTGATCGTTTTGCTGGCCCTCTTCGTCGGCTGCACGACCCAGAACTTCTTTACTGAGAAAAACGGCAAAAACCTGCTGCTGAACGTCGCCCCGCGTTTCATCATCGCCTGCGGCGTTTCCGGCTGCCTGATCACCAAGGGCACTGACCTGTCCGCCGGCCGCCAGGTCGGCCTGGCCGCCTGCTTCTCCGCCATGCTGCTGCAGAGCGTTGACTACGCTGCCCGCATGCTGCCCTGGCTGCCCAATATTCCGTGGCCCGTGGCCCTGCTGATCGTCATGGCGATTATGGCCTGCTTCGGTGCCATCAACGGCTGCATTATCGCATTCCTGAAGGTTCCTCCTTTCATCGCTACGCTGGGCATGCAGACCATCGTCTACGGCCTGTGCTCCGTCATCACCAACAACCAGCCCATGGGCGGCTACAAGCAGAGCTACCTGACCGTTGCCAGCGGCACGCTGGGCCCCATCCCGTTCCTGGCTATTTTCGCACTGATCATCGGCATCTTCTTCTGGTTCCTGTACAATAAGACCCGTCACGGCAAGTACATGTACGCCATCGGCGGCAACGAGAACGCCGCTCAGGTTGCCGGTGTCAACGTCACCGCGTCCCTGATCCGCATCTACATCCTGGCCTCCTGCATGTACGCTCTCGGTGGCTTCCTCGTCGGCGCAAAGGCCGGCGGCGCCTCCACCAACACCGGCAACGGCTATGAGCTGGAAGCTATCGCAGCCTGCACCATCGGCGGCGTTTCCACCAACGGCGGCGTCGGCAAGGTCTCCGGCGTTCTGGTCGGTGTTCTGGTCTTTGAAGTCCTGAAGATCTGCCTGCAGTTCCTCGGCGTCGACCCCGCCTACACCTACATTGCACAGGGTCTTGTCATCGTCATCGCCGTTGCTCTTGACCTGCGCAAGTACCTGGCTAAGAAGTAATTATGGAAGAACAAGAGAAACAACTCACCCCTGAAACGCCGGAGACGGCCGAAACCCCCGAAACGGAGTCTGCGCGTCCCGACCGCAGCCAGCTGAATGCCTTTGAAAATTTCTACGAAAATTTCCGCAAGGTGCCGCTGAAATACATCGACATATTTATCGGTGTCTGCATTACGGCGCTGGTCATAGTGGTTCTTATCGGGATTCTGAAAAGTAAGGGATTCTTCTAAAAAAGCAAATCGCCCGCAGAAGGTAAAACTTCTGCGGGCGATTCTTGTTTACGAAAATTTATTTTTTTACGGGCTTTTTCTTTTTGCGAACGCTGTAACCAAAGCTGCCCAGCTTGCGTCCCAGTGCCAGATAATCGCCGTGGGAATAGACGATCAGCTTGGCCTTGTTCAGGCACAGCTTGCCTTTTTCGTCCAGCAATGCCTCGTCCACATCCACGGCCACACACTCGGCCAGAAACAGGTCGTGGCTGCCTAAATGGATGACCTGCGTCACCTTACACTCCAGGTTGACGGGGCTTTCCGCCAGCAGCACGGTGCCGACCTTGGCGGCGGGGGCGGGGGTCAGGTGCATGGCGGCAAATTTGTCTATGTCGCGTCCGCTTTTGACGCCGCACCAGTCAATGGCGCGCACCAGATTTTCGGTAGGCAGGTTTACAACAAATTCACCGCTTTCGGCAATCAGATGATGGCTGTACCGTTCGGGCCGAACGCTGATGGACAGCATCGGCGGCTGGGTGCAGATGGTGCCGCACCAGCCCACCGTGATAAGATTCGGCTTGTCGGGCGAACCGCAGCTTACCAGCACCGGCGGTTCGGGATTTAACAGGGTGGAACCTTTCCAGACCTGACGGCTCATTGTGCATCCTCCTTGATTTCACCAAAGTTGGGGGTCGTTTCGCTGATAATATAGCGCGGGCGGTGCTTGGACTCCATGTAAATTTTGCCGATATACTCACCGATAACGCCCAGGCAAATCAGCTGTACCCCGCTTACAAAGCAGATGATGCTGGTCATGGACGCCCAGCCCGAAACGGTCGCGCCGATAATGGCCTCCACAACAGCCCAAATCACGCCGATAAAGCTGACCAGCGCCACAAAAACGCCAAAGCCCGTGATAAAACGAATGGGCTTGATGGACAGGCTCGTGATGCCGTCAAACGCCAGCGACAGCATCTTGGACAGGGGATAGTGGCTTTCGCCGGCGATGCGCTCGTGGCGCTCGTAGGTAACACTGGTGGATTTGAAGCCGACCAGCGGCACCATGCCGCGCAGGAACAGGTTGACCTCCTTAAACTTGGCAAACTCCTCCAGTACGCGGCTGCTCAGCAAGCGATAGTCGGCGTGGTTAAAAACAACCTCGGCGCCCATGGCATTCAGCAGCTTGTAGAAACTTTCGGCGGTAAAACGCTTAAAAAAGGTGTCGGTGTCGCGTTTACTGCGCACGCCGTACACTACATCGCAGCCGTCGCGATAGGCGTCTACCATGCCGTCCATGGCGTTGATGTCGTCCTGACCGTCGCAGTCGATGGAGATGGTAATGTCGCAGCGGCTCTTGGCCTCCATCAGACCGGCCAGCACGGCGTTTTGGTGGCCGCGGTTGCGGCTTTGGCAGATGCCGACATAGTGCTCATCGGCGGCAGCCAGCCCGTTGATGATTTCCCAGGTGCGGTCTTTGGAACCGTCGTTCACAAACAGGACGCGGCTGTCGGGGCTGATTTTCCCGACTGCGGCAAGATCGTTTATCTTCTGCAAAAACAGTGGCGCGGTGATGGGCAAAACCTCCTGCTCGTTGTAGCAGGGGATAACAATATACAAAATCGGTTGGGTGCGATTCATGGCGATACTCCTGTCCGTATTACATTTTTTGTGTTTCGGCAAGCCGACGCAGATCTTTAACGGTGAGGCGGTTTTTTTGCACGGCAATCAGCCCGTCCTGCTGCATACGGCTCAGCTCCCGGCTCAAGGCGCTGCGGTCGCAGTTGAGGTAGGCGGCCAGCTCGGCGCGGGTCAGCGGCGTGGTAAAGCTGTCGGAACCGGCAGCCCTGCACTGCCCGACCAGCCACAGCGCAATGCGCTGCCGCAGGCTCTTGCAGCAAAGCAGCTCCAGACGGTCATCTAAAGCAAAATATTTTCGTGTCACCGTAGAAAGCCAGTTCTGCAGCAAACGCAGATGCAGCTCCGGCAGGCTGCTGCCGGGCTGCAGGATCGCTGCGGCGGGCAGATACAGTACGGTGGTAGCCTCGGCAGTGCGCACGTTGACAGGGCTTTGATTCTGCCCGCCCGCCAGCACGTCGGCAAAAACGTCGCCGGGGCCAAGGCGTGACATCACGATGTCGGTGCCGTCGGGCAGGGGCTTTTCGGCAAAAATGCTGCCCTGCACGATCACGCCGACCTCGGCGGTCGAATAACCTGCCATCAGCAGAATTTCTCCCTTGTCATAGCGGCGCAGACGGGGGCAAAACTCCTGCAGCAGCGCGTCCAGTTCCTCGGACGTAAAGCCGTGCAGCAAATCGGTGCGCTGCAGCAGCGGATAGTAGGGGGTGTAGTCCATAGGTTTTCTTTCTTCCGTTGCCAATGCAACAGACATTTTTCTATCATTATAGTATAGTAAGGCAGCAAATGCAACCGAATAGAAAGATTTGGGGGAGAATTTTATGAAACTGAAAAAAATCCTGGCTGCCGTCACGGCGGCGGCTCTGGCATTGTCGCTGGCTGCCTGCGGCGGTTCCGCAAGCAGTGTAAGCAGTGAACCCGCACCGTCCGTCGTCTCGTCCTCGGCCGAGGAAACCGCCGCCCCTACTGAGAGCGAGCCGCTGCGCGTGGCCGGGCTGAAAGGCCCCACCACCATGGGACTTGTCAATTTGCTGGGGCTTTCGACCGATTCCAAGGCAGACGAAAACGGCCTGAAGCCCAGCCAGGACGGCAGTGTGCTGTACAACATGTACGGCGCGGCGGACGAGCTGGTGCCGCTGCTCGTCAAGGGCGACCTGGACGCCGCCTGTGTACCCGCCAACCTTGCCGCCACCCTGTACAACAAAACGCAGGGCGCGGTGCAGGTTGCCTGCATCAATACGCTGGGCGTTCTGTATGTGGTGGAAAAGGGTGACACCGTGCAGAGCATGGCAGACCTCAAGGGCAAGACCCTTGTCACCACCGGCAAGGGCACTACGCCGGAGTATGTTCTGCGCTATCTGCTGAGCCAGAACGGCATCGACCCCGACAAGGATATCACCATTGAATACACCGCCGAGGCCACCGAGGCGCTGGCCAAGGTACAGGCAGGGGAGGTCAGCATCGCCATGCTGCCCCAGCCCTTTGTGACGGCGGCCATGGCACAGACCGAGGGTCTGCGCGTGGCGCTGGATATGAACGCCGAATGGCAGACTGTGGCTGGTTCGCCGTTGGTAACAGGCGTTTTGCTGGTGCGCAAGGACGCTGTTGAGGCTGACCCTGCCCGTTTTGCCGATTTTATGGAAAAGTACAAGCTCAGCACCGAGCAGGCCAACACCGACCCCGAAGGCACCGCCGCCCTGTGCGAGGCGTTCGGCGTGGTGGCCAAGGCGGCACTGGCGCAAAAGGCGCTGCCGCAGTGCAACATCGTGTTTGAAACGGGCGACACCATGAAAACCGACCTGACTGCCTACTACCAGATTCTGTTTGACGCTGACCCGACCGCTGTCGGCGGCGCATTGCCCGGCGACGACTTCTACTATGCAGGCTAAGTTCCCGCTTTGGCAGCGCCTTGCCGCGCTGGCGGCCTGGGTACTTTTGTGGCAGCTGGCCGCCTCTGCCTTGGGACACGGCGGGCTGTTTTTGGCTACGCCGTGGCAGACCGTGCAGGCACTGGCGGCACTTTTGCCCACAACGGCGTTTTGGCGCAGTATTGCTTTTAGTACGCTGCGCATCCTGCTGGGCTTTGCGCTGGCTGTGCTGGGCGGGCTGGTACTGGGGGCGGCGGGGGCGCGATGGCGCGCGGTTCGGCTGATGATCGACCCCGCCATGCAGTTGATCCGCGCCATGCCCGTGGCCAGCTTTGTGATTTTGGCGCTTTTATGGGTGCGCAGTGCCAATTTAAGCGTTGTCGTCAGCTTTACCCATGTGCTGCCTGTGATCTATGCAGGTGTGCTGGGCGGCATTGCCGACACCGATCCCCGCCTGTTGGAGATGGCCAAAGTCTACCGACTGCCGTTGACTGCGCGCCTGCGGTATATCTGGCTGCCGGGGATCTTTCCGAGCTTTTGCCAAAGCTGCATTGCCGCCATGGGCATGTGCTGGAAAAGCGGTGTCTCGGCGGAGGTCATCGGCCTGCCCGACCACAGTGTGGGCGATGCCTTGTATCGCGCCAAAATCACCCTTTCGACACCCGATGTCTTTGCCTGGACGCTGGTCATCGTGCTGCTGTCGGCGGCGCTGTCGGGACTTGCCGCCAGGGGGCTGACTGCGCTGAAAACAAAACTTTGCGGGGAGGCTGCCGCATGAGCATTGTGATAAAACACCTCTCCAAACGCTTCGGCACCGAGACGGTTCTGAAGGATTTTTGCTGGCGGGTGGAGGGACCGACGGTCCTGATGGGAGCAAGCGGCGTCGGAAAAACAACGCTGCTGCGCATTTTACTGGGGCTGGAAACGGCGGACAGCGGCAGTGTCAGCGGCGTTGTGCGCCCTGCGGCGGTCTTTCAGGAAAATCGGCTGTGCCCGCAGCTGAACGCCGTGGACAATCTGGTTTTGACAGGGCACGGCCTTGGCAGCGAAACGGCGGAACAAGAGCTTTTGGCGCTGGGCTTTGCCCCGGCGGAGCTGAAGCTGCCGGCAGCGAGACTTTCCGGCGGGCAAAAACGCCGCGTGGCGCTGCTGCGCGCGCTGCTTTGCCAAGATGCCGAAACGCTGCTGCTGGACGAACCGTTTACCGGTATGGACGCCGAGTTGGTACGGCAGGCCGTGCAGACCACCGTGTGCCTTGCCGGGCAGCGCCCAACGATTTTGGTTACCCATGACCTTGCCGCCGCACAGATGCTCGGCTGGCCGATACGAGAGTTCTAAGAAAAAACAGGAGTGACCCTGCAAAAGGCCACTCCTGTTTTGTTATTGATTTTTCTCCCACAGCAACGCCAACCCCTTAAACAGCAAATCGGCATCGTACTGCACGGGAAATCTGCAGCAGGGGGTAATGTGGGGCGCCAGCCCGCCCGTGGCAATGACCGTCAGCGGTTTGCCCAGTTCCGCCTGTACGCGCTCGGCCAGGCCGTCCAGCATGGCGGCCGTGCCGAACATGGCGCCGTTGTTCAGCGCCTCCACCGTGTTGCGGCCAATCAATACATCAGGCGGTTCGGGGGCAATGGGCGGCAGCTGCGCCGTTCCCTTGCTGATGGCGCGCAGGCTGGTCTGTACGCCCGGCACAATAAACCCGCCCAGAAACTCGGCGTTTTCCGAGATGACGTTGTAGGTGGTCGCCGTGCCCAGATCCACGGTCATGCAGGGCAGGGGATAGTACGCCGCGGCGGCTGCGGCATCGGCAATGCGGTCACGCCCCACGCGGGAAGGCTCGTCCACCTTAAAGGTCATGCCGCAGTCCAGTTCGCAGCTCACGATCATTGCAGCGCGGCCGGTAAGGCGCTCACACGCCGCTGCCAACACGCTTGTCAGACCGGGCACAACGCTGCAGACGATCACGCCCTCGCACCCGCGGGGGTCGACCTGCAGCCGCGCCAGCAAAAAGCGCAGCTCGGCGGCGTATTCGTCGGAGGTGCAGCGGGGGCGGGTGACCATGCGCACGGTGAACAGAATGTCCCGATGCCCTGTGCCGGCAAGCCCGCCGATGCAGATGTTGGAGTTGCCTATATCTACTGCTAAAACCATGGATTCGGCCTCGTTTCTGAAAAGCTGAACCCATTATAGCAAATCCCGCGCAAAATGTAAATTGACGCCGTGCAGAAAATGGCTTATACTGATAGCATAAGGATGTGATTGCTGTGAATTTACAAGGAAAAACCGTTGTCCTTGGTATTACCGGCGGCATTGCTGCCTATAAAATGCCCAATGTGGCGCACGCGCTGGTCAAGCTGGGTGCGGATGTCCATGTGCTGATGACCAAAAACGCCACCGAATTCATCACCCCCCTGGTGTTTGAAACACTGACCAACCGCCGCTGCATTGTGGATACCTTTGACCGCAATTTTCAATACGATGTAGCGCATATCTCGCTGGCAAATGCCGCCGATCTAATGCTTATCGCCCCCGCCACCGCCAATGTCATTGCCAAGATGGCGCACGGCCAGGCGGACGATATGCTGACCACCGTCACGCTGGCGGCGCACTGCCCCAAGCTGGTGGCACCTGCCATGAACACCCATATGCTGGAAAACCCTATCACGCAGGATAACCTCAAAACCCTTGCCCATTACGGCTTTACGGTCATTCCTTCCGGTTCGGGTATGCTGGCGTGCGGCGATGTGGGTTCGGGGCGCCTGCCTGAGGAGGGCGTTCTGGTAGATTATGTGCTGCGCGAGCTTGCCTGCCAAAAGGATATGCGCGGCAAAAAGGTCGTGGTTTCTGCCGGGGCCACCCAGGAAGCCATGGACCCTGTGCGGTATATCACCAACCATTCCACCGGCAAGATGGGCTACGCCGTGGCGCGCGCCTGTATGCTGCGCGGCGCCGATGTTACGCTGCTTGCCTCTACGGGCTGCCATCTGCCCGCCGTTCCCTTTGTGAAAACGGTGCCTTTTACCACCGCCGCAGACCTGTTTGAGGCCGTAAAAGAAAACGCCATGGACGCCGACGCGCTGGTCATGGCGGCTGCCGTGGCGGATTACCGCCCCGCCGTGGTTGCTGCCGACAAGATGAAAAAGAAGGACGGCGAGCTTTTCGTTGCACTGGAACGCACACAGGATATTCTGGCCTGGGTGGGTGAGCACAAGCCCGAAAAGCTGTTTGTCTGCGGGTTCTCGATGGAAACGAAGGATCTTTTGCAAAATTCCACCGCCAAGCTGCAAAAAAAGAAGATGGATATGATCGTGGCGAATAACGTAAAAGTGGCAGGCGCCGGCTTTGGCGTGGACACCAACGTTGTAACGCTCATTACAAAAGACACCGTCGAGGAACTGCCCCTGCAAAGCAAGGATGATGTGGCCATGCGCATTGTCGACAAAATCGTTCAGTCTTAAAAATTTCCCCCTTTGCATACCATCGTAACAGATGAGTCTGCAAAGGGGGCTTTTTTATGTGTGGCATAGCGGGGCAGGTGGGGCGCAGCGCCCGCACCGTGCAGGAAAACTACGGTGCATTTGACGCAATGCAAAAAACGCTGGCACGGCGCGGGCCTGACCAACGGGGCATCTACTGCAAGGGGCGGGCAGCGCTGCTGCACACGCGGCTGTGCGTCATTGACCCCGAAAACGGCACCCAGCCCATGCAGCTGCAATGGCAGGGCGAAACCTATGTGATCGTATATAACGGCGAACTGTACAATACGCCCGAACTGCGCGCTGCCCTGCAAAGCTGCGGGCATACCTTTGCCGGACATTCGGACACTGAGGTGCTGCTGCACGCCTATGCGCAGTGGGGCAGTGCCTGTGTAGAACGCTGCAACGGCATTTTTGCCTTTGCTGTGTGGTCGGAGCAGCAGGGGATACTGTTTTTGGCACGCGACCGCTGCGGCGTCAAGCCGCTGTTTTACACCCAAAAGCAGGACGGCGTTATCTTTGGCAGTGAGCTGAAAACCCTGCTCGCACACCCGGCGGTAGAGCTGAAAATCGACTCTGACGGTCTGGCGCAGATCATGCTGCTTGGCCCCGGTCGAGTGCCCGGCAGCGGCGTATTTTGCGGTGTGCGGGAGCTTTTGCCCGGCCAATGCGCCGAGTTTGACACCAACACCGGCCACCTGAGCCTGCGCCGCTACTGGTATCTGACCGACCACGAGCATCCCGATGATTTTGCCGCCACCGTGCGCCGTCTGCGTGAGCTTTTGCTGGATGCCATCCACCGCCAGCTGGTGGCCGATGTGCAGGTGGGGGCACTGGTTTCGGGCGGGCTGGATTCCAGCATATTGGCGTCGGTGGCAGATGCCGCCTTTGTCGAGGCGGGCAAGACCCTGCACACGTTTTCGGTGGGGTACAAGGACAATAAGCGATATTTCCATGCAACCAAGTTCCAGCCGGGGGCAGACGCGCCCTTTATCCGCACAATGAACGAAAACCTGCATGCAACGCATCATTGGGTCACTCTGGACACGCCGCAGCTGGTACAGGCACTATACAGGGCTGTGGACGCGCGCGACCTGCCCGGCATGGCGGACGTCGATAGCTCGCTTTTGGAGTTTTGCCGCTGCATCAAGCCGCACGCCACGGTGGTGCTTTCGGGGGAGTGCGCGGACGAGATCTTCGGCGGTTACCCGTGGTACCGCGACCCGACCGTGCGGGAAAAATACGGCTTTCCCTGGGCGCAGTCCACGGCGTACCGCGCGTCCTTTCTGCGCCCCGATGTGTTGGGCGGCATAGACCCCGCCGCCTTTGTGGATGCACACTATCAGCGCGCTCTGGCCGAAACCTCGGCTCTGGCGGGGCTTTCGCCCCTAGAGCGCCGTATGCGCCAGATGACAAACCTGAACTTTTACTGGTTTATGCAGACCCTGCTGGAACGCAAGGATCGCATGAGCATGTACAGCGGCTTGGAGGTGCGCGTGCCCTTCTGCGATTACCGCATTGCCGAGTACATGTACGCGGTTCCGTGGGAGTTTAAGGATTACGCGGGGCAGGAAAAGGGACTTCTGCGCCAGGCTGTGCGCGGTCTGTTGCCGGAGACCGTGCGCACGCGCCGCAAAAGCCCCTACCCGAAAACATGGAACCCTGCCTATATGCAGGCTGTCTGCGCCGAATTGCGGCGGGTCATTGCCGACCCTGCCGCACCTGTTCTGAAAATTGTGCGGCGCGAGGCTTTGCAGCGCCTGATTTCCTCCGGCAGCGATAACCCCGTGCCGTGGTACGGGCAGCTTATGACAACGCCGCAGACCGTTGCCTGGTTTTTGCAGCTGAACTACTGGCTGAAAACCTACCATGTGGAATTGATATGACCCCTATGGGCAGACCCGTCGGTCTGCCCTTTGTTTTTTGTTCAAGTCTTTTACGCACAATTTTCACATTTATCTTTTATAATAAAAAATGAATTGTTGCAGAGGGGGAATCCGATTTGCTGGAGATTCAGCATCTTGTCAAGCGGTACGGCAGCAAAACTGCCGTCGATGATTTGTCGTTTACCATACAAAACACAGGCGTTTACGGCCTGTTAGGCCCCAACGGCGCGGGAAAATCCACCACCATGAACATTGTCACGGGGTATATTTCGGCAACGGGCGGCACGGTTCTGGTGCAGGGGCACGACATTGTGGAGCAGGCGGCCGCCGCCAAGCGCTGCATCGGCTACCTGCCCGAACAGCCGCCGCTGTATACCGATATGACCGTGGAGGAATATCTGCGCTTTGCCGCAGAGATCAAGGGCGTACACCCCAAAAAGCTGCGCAGTGAAACCGTGCAGCAGGTCTGCGACCGCGTAGGGCTGCAGGGAACGGAAAAACGTCTGATCCGCAATTTGTCCAAGGGCTACCGCCAGCGGGTGGGCATTGCCGCCGCGCTGCTGGACGAGCCGAAAATCATTATACTGGACGAGCCTACCGTCGGGCTGGACCCCGCGCAGGTTCTGGAGGTGCGCAGCCTGATACGCGAACTGGGCAAGACCCACACAGTCATTTTGTCCAGCCATATTTTAAGCGAAGTGCAGTCAATTTGTGACGATGTGCTGATATTGGCGCACGGCAAACTGATTGCCCGCGGCACACCGCAGCAGCTGGCGCAGCGTCTTGCCGCCAAGGGCAGTATTGCGGCCACGGCACAGGGCACCCGCGAGGACGTTTTGCGGGCGGCGTCCGGTGTGGCAGGGCTGCAGAACATCACGGTTACAGAGGAAGAAAACGGCGAGATCAGCTTTACCGCCGAAAGCGCTGCGGGGGCCGATTTGCGCGGTGCGCTCTCGCAGGCGTTGGCAGCGGCCGGCTGCCCCGTTCTGCGCCTGAGCGCGCAGACCGCCAGCCTGGAAGATGTATTTTTGCAGCTTACCGAAACTGCACCTGCCGAGGAGGAACAGCCATGACAGCCATTTTTAAGCGGGAATTCCGCAGCTATTTTACCGGTATGGTCGGCTATGCCGTGGCAGCGGTCAGCCTGTTTTTTCTGGGGCTGTACTTTACCAACCGCAATCTTTTGTATCAATCCTCTGATTTCGCGGGCGTTTTGTACACAACTACGTTGATTTTGCTGTTTCTTTTGCCGGCAATCAGTATGCGTTCTTTTGCGGAGGAACGCCGTGCCCGCACCGACCAGCTGCTGCTGACAAGCCCTGTCAGCATACCCGCAATCGTGGCGGGCAAGTTTCTGGCGCAGCTGGCGGTGTTCTGTGTGCCGCTGACGGCAGCTGCCGTTATGCCGCTGATTTTAACGGCGTTTGGCAAAGTTTCGCTGATATCCGCCTACGCCGCGCTGCTGGGATACATTCTGCTGGGCGGCGCCTGTCTTGCGGTGGGAACGTTTATCTCCTGCCTGACCGAAAACCAGATCGTCGCGTATCTTGCGAGCTTTGTGGTGCTGCTGATCGCCTACTTAATGAACGGCATCAAAACCATGTTCACCTCCGGCAACATTCTGGCGTTTGTGGTGTTCGCCTTGGTGCTGCTGGCAGTCAGTGTGGCGGTGGGGGTGCTCTGCAAAAATATTCTGGCGGGCGCGGGTGTGCTGGCTGTCGGCGCAGCGGCGCTGTTTGCGCTGTTTATCTTGCGCCCGACGTGGCTGCTTTCTGCCTTTGATGCGGTGCTTACGGCGCTGGCACTGTTTGCCCCCTATGCCGAAATCGTCGGCGGGTCGTTCAGCCTGCCCGTGATTTTGTATTATCTTTCGGTCATCGGCGTGTTTCTGTTTTTTACAGGGCAGACGCTGGAACGCCGCCGCTGGAATTGACACAAGGGGTGCTGTAATATGAAAAAATGCAAGTTGAAACACGGCAGCACCAAGGCGCTGCGCCACGGGTTGGCCTCGGTATTGCTTTCGGCGCTGGTGCTGGCGGCGGTCATTTTGGCCAACCTGGTGCTGCGGGCACTGCCTACCCAATATACAGAGTTTGATATCTCCACCAGTGCACTGTCCACCCTGACGGCAACCACCAAAACGCTGCTGCAGGGGCTGGACACCGATGTCACCGCCTATTACTTGGGCGAATCCGGGCAGGAGGATGGCAACATTACCCGCCTGCTGAACCGTTATGCGGGCGAAAGCACACACTTTACCTGGCAGCAGCGCGACCCCGTGCTGTATCCCACCTTTGCGGCGCAGTATCCGGGGGCTTCGGCGGACGCGGTGGTGCTGGTCTGCGGCGATAACTACGAGGTGCTGAACTACTCCGGCGATTTGTATGAGCTGGACCTTGACACTTATTATGCCAGCGGCAGTCAGGTCTACACCTTTACCGCCGAAAACGCGCTGACGGGAGGTATTTCCCGTGTTGTGCAGGGGGTCAGCCACACCGTGTACGAGCTGACGGGTCATGGCGAGACAGCGCTGGCAACCGATTTTACCGATACCCTGAAAAACGGCGGTATCACGGTGCAGACGCTCAACCTGACCACCGCGGGCAGCGTGCCGGAGGATGCCGAGGCGCTGATTTTGAATACGCCCCTCAATGATCTGACCGATGCCGAGACAGCCCTGCTGACCGACTATATCCAAAAGGGCGGCAAGCTGTTTGCGGCAACGGATTTCACTGCCGATATGCCGAATCTGACCGCCGTGCTGGCTCTCACCGGTATGGAGACTCAGCCGGGCATTTTGGTAGAGACCGACGCCAACCATTACCCCTACGGCTACCCGCAGACTTATCTGTTGCCCGCCATTGCATCGGGCGAGGTCACGGCGGGGGTATCCGGCAGCATTATGGCGTACACGCCCTTCGCGCAGGGGATATTGGCAGTGGACGATGAAAACTGGACCTACACCGACGTGCTGACCACAAGCGAAACCGCCTATGCGATGCGCGACTACCTGACGGCTGACGAACTCCAAAAGGGAGAAAACGACCCCGAGGGCTGCTTTGCCGTGGCAATGGCAGCCCAAAGCGGCGTGACCGATGCCCGCGTGGTGTGGGTGAACTGCCCGAACTTTTTGTCCGCCACGGCAAACCAAAGCGTGTCGGGCGGCAACGCGCAGGTGTTCGGCAGCGCCGTCAACTGGCTGATCGGGCAGGAAAACACGACTGTCATTGACGGCAAAAGTCTGAGCGCCGAAAGCCTGCAGGTGTCTGCGGGTGCGGCTGCCGGGCTGGGGCTGCTGTTCACGCTGGGGCTGCCCATTGCCGTGCTGGCGGCGGGCGCCGTGGTATGTACCCTGCGCCGCCGCAGATAAGGAGGTTTCCATGCAACGCACAAAACTGTTTTGGCTGGGCGGCCTGGCTGCCGTTGTGGCCTTGCTGGCGGGTGTGCTGGTGTTTTTGACCCAAAACGACACGCAGGACACACTTCTGCCGCTCTGCCCTTATGCCGCCGAGGAAATCACAGCCCTGAGCTATGCCGGCAGCGGTGTCGAGGCTGATTTTGCCAAGGGCAGCGACGATGTCTGGCGGCTTTCCTCCGACCCGACGCTGCCGCTGCAGCAGACCATGGTCGAAAGTACCGTCGAAAGCTATGCCGTGCTGAACGCAAGCCGTAAGCTGGCGGGGGACGAACTGGCCGAGCTGCCCGCGCGCAGCGAAACCCCGCTGATGACCTTTTCTGTCGGGGCAGGGGATAAAACGCTTTCCTACACGGTGGACAGTCTCAATGCCGTCACCGATACCTACTATGTTTACGATGCGGACGGCAATGTCTATGTGGTTGCCAAAAATGACCTGGTAACGCTGTGCAAGTCGCCGCGCAAATACTATAAAGCGCAGACACTTACCGAGTATCAGACCGCCGACATTGCCAAGATGCAGGTCAACGACCTTTGTTTTGCACAGACCGACGGCAGCTGGACGCTGGACGACGATGCCGCGGCAGCCATAGACCAGAGCGCTGTCAACAAGATGGCGGCCACCCTTTTGCAGGCCCAGACCCAATGGACCGTTACCTCCCCGCAGGACGACAGCGTTTACGGCCTGGATGCGCCCGATGTGCGCGCCACCCTGACCTTTACCGACGGCTCCTCGCTGACGGTGGTTTTCGGTGCCCTTTGCCCCGAAAGCGAGGGGGAGAATCTTTGCTATATGGCCGCCGACTGCACCCCCACCGTGGTGTATGAGGTCAGCGCTGCCTACAAGGAGGCCTTTGCCGTAACCAGGGAAAGCCTGCTTGTACAGGAAGAATAACCGCAAAAAAGCCCCGCCGAACCTGTTGCAGGTATCGGCGGGGCTTCGTTTATTTTGGGTATATTATGCCAGCAGCGGCTTTACGGCTTCGGCCAGCTTTTCCTTCTGGGCCTCGGCTTCGGCAAGATCCTTGCCCTTGGTGGTGAAGTAAGTCTTGATCTTCGGCTCGGTGCCGGAGGGGCGAATCACCACGGTGGCACCGCTTTCCAGCGTGTAGATCAGCACGTTGGCAGCGGGCAGGCCGGTTTCCTCGGGCTTTTTGTAGTCCACGGTCTTGACCACGGCGTCACCGTCAAAGTCCTTCGGCGGGTTGGTGCGCAGGTTGGCCATGATGCCGGCCATCTTGTCCATGCCGGACAGGCCGGGGAACTCAAAGCTGTCGACCTTGTTCAGGTAACGGCCGTACTCGGCATAGATGCGCTCCAGCTCTTCCTTGATGGAGCTGCCCTGCGCACGGTAGTAGGCAGCCATCTCGCAGATCAGCATACTGCCGATGATGGCGTCCTTGTCGCGGACATAGGGGCCTGCCAGGTAACCGTAGCTTTCCTCAAAGCCGAAGATAAAGCGGTCGACCTCGCCGTTCGCCTCCAGCTTGGCGATCTGGTCGCCGATCCACTTAAAGCCGGTCAGCACGTTGCGGCACTCCACGCCGTAATGCTCGGCGACCTTGTCCGCCAGCGGGGTGGACACGATGGACTTGCACATAACGGGGGCTTTGGGCATGGTGCCCTGCTCGATGCGGCCTGCGCAGATGTAGTCCAGCAGCAAAACGCCGACTTCGTTGCCGGAAAGCAGCTCATAGCTGCCGTCCTTGCACTTGACGGCAATGCCCACGCGGTCGGCGTCGGGGTCGGTGGCCAGCATCAGGTCGGCGCCGGATTTCTCGGCCAGCTCCAGACCCAGGCGCAGCGCCTCAAAAATTTCGGGGTTGGGGTAGGGGCAGGTGGGGAAGTTGCCGTCCGGCTTTTCCTGTTCGGGCACGATGGTGATATCGGTAATGCCGATGTCGTGCAGGACATGGGTCACGGGTACCAGACCGGAGCCGTTCAGCGGGCTGTACACCAGCTTGAGCCCGGCCGTCTTGCAGATGCCGGGGCGGATGGAGCGCGCCTCAATGGCTTCGTACAGGGCGTTGATGCAATCCTCGCCCACATACTCGATCAGACCCTGTGCAAGACCCTCCTCAAAGGCGATGCGCTTGGCACCGGTCAGGATATCGGTTTTCTGGATCTCGGCATACACGATGTCGGCGGCTTCGTCGGTCATCTGGCAGCCGTCTGGACCGTAAGCCTTGTAGCCGTTGTACTTGGCGGGGTTGTGGCTGGCCGTGACCATAATGCCGGCGTTGCAGTGGTAGTAGCGGGTGGCAAAACTCAGGGCGGGCACAGGCATCAGGGCGCTGTAAATACGCACCTTGATACCGTTGGCGGCTAGAACCTCGGCGGCCGTGCGGGCAAACAGGTCGCTCTTGATGCGGCTGTCATAGCTGATGGCAACGGTCTGGCTGCCGCCCTGGGTCTTGACCCAGTTGGCAAGACCCTGCGTAGCCTGGCTGACAACGTAAACGTTCATACGGTTGGTGCCTGCGCCGATCACACCGCGCAAACCGGCGGTGCCGAACTTCAGCGCCACGGCAAAGCGGTCCTGAATGGCGGCATCGTCATCCTTGACGCTTTCCAGTTCTGGCTTCAGATCTGCATCGCACAGATCGGCAGCCAGCCAGCGGTCATACATTTCTTTATACATAGGTAACGCACCTGCTCTTTCGCAAAATTTACCGCATAATTTGTGGTAGCTTATACTAAATATACCAACTTTGACCGTGCGTGTCAATCGAATTTTGGCTAATTTTGCCCATTCTTTGCGAATCTTTTTTACATCTTTAGCCCTTGCAAAACAACAGGTTCAAGTGTATATTGATTAGTAGTATGTATGGATAAGCGGGGCTGACTATGAAAAACACTTCTGAATTGATCGTTATGCTGACATATAATGACTGCACGGTGCCCAACGCAGCCGAAGTTTTTGAACAGTGCAGGGAAACCCGCGCCCGCTGTTGGGGCTTTAAGGAGCAGGGGATTCCCTTTTCTGAGATGCAGGCGCTGTTTGCCCGCATGAAGGCCTGCGGTAAAACCACCTTTCTGGAAGTGGTTTCCTACACGGAGGAAGAATGTCTGCGCGGGGCACAAACAGCCGCAGCCTGCGGCTGTGATTATCTGATGGGCACACTGTTTTTCGATTCGGTCAATGCAATCTGTCGCAAAAACGGTGTGCGCTACATGCCCTTTGTGGGGCAGGTGACGGGTCGTCCCTCGGTACTGCACGGTACAGCGGAAGAAATGATTCGTCAGGCGCAGCGCTGTCTTGCCAAGGGCGCTTACGGCATTGATCTTTTGGGCTACCGCTACACAGGAAACGGCGCGGCGCTGAACCGTGCGTTCACCGCCGCCGTGCCCGGCCCCGTTTGCATTGCGGGCAGTGTCAACAGCTATGCGCGGCTGGAAGAACTGCGCCAAACGGCCCCCGCTTATTTTACCATCGGCAGTGCCTTTTTTGACCACGCTTTCGGGCAGGATATTCCGGCCCAAATCGATGCGGTCTGTCGTTTTATGGAGGTCGGACATGCTTGAAATGCTGTATCCGTCGGCGTATCTGCCCGACGTGTTTTCCATCGATTACCCCAGGCTGCATGCCCTGGGCTATCAGGGTGTCCTGTTTGATATCGACAATACCCTTGTTCACCATGGGGACGATGCCACGCCGGAAATCGAGCAGCTTTTTGCCTACCTGCACAGCCTTGGGCTGAAAACACTGCTGTTCTCGGACAATTCATGGCAGCGTGTCGAACGGTTCAACCGAAATATCGGTGCGCCGTTTCTGGCAGAGGCCGGCAAGCCCGACCCCGCCGCCTGCCGTAAAGCCGCCGCCATGCTGGGCCTGACGGAATCGCAGGTCGTCTGCGTGGGGGATCAGATTTTCAAGGATATTCTCGGTGCCAACCGCTGCGGCATGGCAAGCATTCTGGTGGATTTTATCCGCCTGCCGGACGAAAAACATTTCGGCAAACGCCGCGCCGCCGAGAAGGTCATTCTGTGGTTTTACCGAAAAAACCGGCGCTGTTACAACCGTCTGGGCATTGCCCGCTAAGGAGAGCACGCTATGTTTTGTGATATCAACCCGACCTGCTATAAAATCGCGCTGCAAAAGGAAATCTGCAAGCGCCATATCAAAAATTTCCTTGCGCATGTCAACTACGCCAAGACCCATCAAACCGCACCGCTGCCGCAAATCGTTTCATCGTGCAGTTCACATTTGATCAAGCGCGGCAAGGACATCGACCCTGTCCTGCAGGAAAACAAGGCGGTCAACATTCGTCTGGCAAACCAAAGGCTGAACGGTATCCTGATACGTCCGGGCGAGACTTTCTCTTTTTGGCAAATCGTCGGAAAGACCACCAAGCGCAAGGGCTATCGGGACGGTCGTATTCTGATGCGCAACCATCTGCTGCCGGGTATCGGCGGAGGACTGTGCAACCTGGCCAACACCATACACCGTGTGGTACTGCTCAGCCCTATGACGGTAACGGAATTTCACAGCCATTCCGATGCGCTGGCTCCCGATGAGGGCGCGCGGGTGCCGTTCAGCTCCGGCACGTCGGTGTTTTACAATAATGGTGATTACCGTTTTCGGAACGATACGGACCAGACATTTCAGCTGCTTTTGTGGTGCGATGCCGATAACCTCTACGCCGAGCTGCGCTGTGAGCATGCCTTGCCCCACAGCTATCGCATTGTTGAGGAAGGGCATCACTTCCAAAAAGAAGGCGACAATTACTATCGCGTATCGAAAATTTACAAGGAAACTCTGGACGCCGTCACAGGTGAGGTCACAGCGCGGGAGTTGGTATTGGACAATCACTCGCAGGTCATGTATGACCCAAGCCTGATCCCCGACGTTCAGTTACTATAAAGAGGTGGCTTATGTATGCAAAGGTGAACAGCCTGGGCGTTGCCGGGCTGAACGGATATACCGTGCAGGTCGAAACCGACCTGTCGGGCGGGCTGCCGCAGTTTACCATGGTAGGCTTGCCGGATTCCGCCGTAAAAGAAAGCAGTGAGCGTGTGCGCAGTGCGCTGAAAAACCTGCATTACCAGTGGCCGGCCAGCCGCATCACGGTCAATCTGGCACCCGCCGATGTGCGCAAAACAGGCCCTGTTTACGATCTGCCGGTGTTTATCAGCATTATGGCGGCACAGGGCAAGCTGCCCGCCGTAAGTGCGGAGAGTGCCTTTCTGGGTGAGCTGGGTCTGGACGGTACACTGCGCCCTGTCAACGGGGTGCTGCCTATGGCGCTGGCCGCCGTGCAAAACGGCGTCAAGGAGCTGTTTCTGCCCGCTGAAAACGCCGCCGAGGCGGCCGTTGCCAAGGGGCTGACGGTCTATCCCGCCCGCACGGCGCAGCAGGTCGTTTTGCATTTGTGCGGTGCCGAAAAGCTGACCCCCGCCGAACCGACCGGCTACGATGCCGACGGCGTCTGGCTGGGGCCTGACATGGCCGACGTGCGCGGGCAGCTTGTGGCGCGCCGCGCGCTGGAAGTGGCTGCCTGCGGCGGGCACAATCTGGTGTTCGTAGGTTCGCCCGGCAGCGGCAAGAGCATGCTTGCCAAGCGTCTGCCCGGCATCCTGCCGCCGCTGACCTATGAGGAGGCCGTCGAAACCAGCGCCGTCTACTCGGTGGCGGGGCTTGTGCCCAACGGCAAGGGCTTGGTGCGCGCGCGTCCCTTCCGCAGCCCGCACCACAGCGTAAGCGCCACAGCCATTGCGGGCGGCGGCAGCGTACCTCGTCCGGGCGAGGTGAGCCTGGCACACAACGGGGTGCTGTTTTTGGACGAACTGCCGGAATTTTCCCGCGAGGCGCTGGAAGTTCTGCGCCAACCGCTGGAGGACGGTATCGTCACCGTCAGCCGTGTGCACGGCAGCGCTACCTACCCCTGCAAATTTATGCTGGTGGCGGCCATGAACCCCTGCAAATGCGGCTATCTGGGCCACCCCACGCGCCCGTGCAGCTGCACGCCCAGCGCGGTGGACCAGTATTTGCGGCGCATTTCGGGACCGCTGATGGATCGCATTGACCTGCATGTCCATGTTGAGCCTGTGGCTTACGGCGACCTGGCGCAGGCGGCAGACGGGGAGTCCAGCGCCGCCATACGCGCCCGTGTTGCCGCTGTGCGCAAACTTCAGCGTGAGCGCTACAAGGCACTGCCCGGTGTCTACTGCAACGCCCAGCTGCCGGGCAATCGGCTGCGGCAGTTCTGCCCGATGACCCCCGCCGCCGAGGCTGTGCTGCGCGCCGCTTTTGAGCGCATGGGGCTGAGCGCCCGCGCCTACGACCGCATTTTGCGGGTGTCCCGCACGGTGGCGGATATGGACGGCAGCGAGGTGCTGGACAGCCGCCATATTGCCGAGGCGGTGCAGTACCGCAGCCTGGATCGCCGCTTTACCCCTGTTTCTTTATAAAAGGGCTTGACAAACGTCGATTTGCCTGCTATAATATTTCAGCAATCGTTCAGATGGCTGCTCCATTCGCACAGGATGGCGGGTGCTGGTAGCCTCAAACAGGAGATTGTGATGAGCGCATATATTGAGTATGGCTCCTATTGTCATGATCGAGAAAGAGGTGAAATTTACCATGAAGCAGGGCATCCATCCCAAGTATGTGGACTGCACCATTACCTGTGCCTGCGGCAACGTGATTCACACCCGTGACACGAAGTCCGAGATCCACGTCGAAGTTTGCAGCAAGTGCCATCCTTTCTACACCGGCAAGCAGAAGCTGGTCGATACCGGTGGCCGTGTTGAGCGTTTCAAGCGTCGTTACGCCAACGTCAACAAGTAATTTGTTTGCAATGTACCCCAGATGGAAACATCTGGGGTTTTTTGTGTACCTGCCGTTTTTTGCGGCGCGGTCAATTTTTTACAGCAGGTGTTTTTATGGCAGACTACAAAACTTTGCGCGGTACCGCCACTTTTGAATACGAGGAAAAGCGCAGCCGCTTTATTGCCACGGCAGCCTTTGCCGATACCGAGGAAAAGGCTCTGGCTGTGCTCAACGCCGTGCGCGCGGCCAACCGCACGGCGCGGCACAACGTCTATGCCTATGTGCTGCAAAACGGGCGCACCCGCTATTCTGACGACGGCGAGCCCGCCAAGACCGCAGGCACCCCCGTGCTGGAGACCATCCACCACGCCGAGGTGTCCGATGTTATCGTCGTGGTAACGCGGTATTTCGGCGGCATTCTGCTGGGCACGGGCGGGCTGGTGCGCGCCTACACCGCAGCGGCGGCGGGCGCACTGCAAAATGCCGAGCTGGTCAGTATGCGGCTGGTGGTGGATTGCAGCATCCGTGTGCCGTATGCCATGTACGAGCAGGCGCAGCGCTGCATCCAGGCTGCCGAAACCCGCTTGGACGAGCCGGTGTTTGACGATGCCGTGACCCTGCGCTGGCGTATGCCGGCAGGGGCGGAAAACGCCCTGTGTGCTGCCCTGCGCGAGCTGATGCGCGGCACAGCGGAGGTGGAAATTTCCCAGCCGCTGTACGCGCCGTTTTGACGCAAAAAATTTACATTATAAAAGTGCTGCCAAAAAAGAGTGTTTTTTGCAGATTTGTCGTATTTATAATTAGAGAAGTATGCAAGGGAGGAATGTTGTGTGACCATACGCGAGCAGACCCAGGCACTGGAGCGCGAAACCCTTAGCCGTTACGCCACCTTGAGCGAGAACAGCAGGGGACGCCGCAGACCTGAACCCGATGACCCGCTGCGGCCCTGCTTTCAGCGCGACCGCGACCGTATTCTGCACTGCAAATCCTTTCGGCGGCTCAAGCAAAAAACACAGGTGTTTCTTTCCCCTGAGGGGGATCACTACCGCACCCGCCTGACCCACACGCTGGAGGTCAGCCAGATCGCCCGCACGATCGCCCGCGCCCTGCGCCTGAACGAGGATCTGACCGAGGCTGTCGCCCTGGGACACGATTTAGGCCACACGCCCTTCGGCCATGCGGGGGAACGCGCACTCAACCGCCTTTGCCCCGACGGCTTTACGCATTATCGGCAAAGCCTGCGGGTTGTGGATTTCCTGGAAAAAGACGGCGAGGGGCTGAATTTAAGCTGGGAGGTGCGCAACGGTATCGTGACGCACACTTCCGGCACCTGGGCGCGCACGCCGGAAGGCTGTGTTGTGCGCCGTGCCGACCACATCGCCTTTCTGAACCATGACATAGAGGACGCCGTATCGGCGGGGGTGCTGAACCCCGAAAGCCTGCCGCGGGAGGCTACCGCCGTGCTGGGCACCACGAAATCCCGACGCATTACGACGATGATCACCGATTTGATCGAGCACAGCGGCAACGGGCAAATCAATTTTTCGCCGGAGATCGAGGCGGCCTACACTGTGCTGAAGGACTTCATGTACGCCACCGTCTATGTGGACAAGGAGGCCAAGCGCGAGGAGAAAAAGGTGGACAAGCTGGTGGCCGAGCTGTACGAGCGCCTTTGCGAGCAGCCCGACCTGATGCCCAACTTTTATCTGCAGATCGCCTACAACGAGGGCGTTGACCGCGCCGTCACCGATTACATCAGCGGCATGAGCGATGAGTTCGCCACCCGCCTGTTTGAACAGTGGTTTGTGCCGCAAAAATGGAGCGTCCTGTAAAAATACGCTGCAACGCTGAAGCAAGGAGGTGCAGCTTGTGATACCGCAAGAATATATCCAGGAAGTTGTCCGCCGCAATGATATAGAAGAAGTCATCGGCCAGTATGTCCAGCTGCGCCGACGCGGGCGCACGTTAAGCGGGCTTTGTCCGTTCCACAACGAAAAAACCCCCTCCTTTGTGGTGTACCCCGACACCCAGAGCTTTTACTGCTTTGGCTGCGGCGCGGCGGGGGACGTCATCAATTTTGTACGCAAGTACAACAATTTAAGCTATGTCGAGGGTGTGAAGCAGCTGGCCTCCCGCGTCGGTATGCCCCTGCCGGAGGAGGACGACCAGGAGTCCCGCGCCCGCCAGCGCCTGTTGGAGATCAACCGCTGCGCCGCCCGCTATTTTTATGAGCAGCTCAACGCCGAAACGCCCGAAGCTGCCCTGGCCCGCCGCTACTGGAAAGAAAAGCGCGGCCTGACCGACGCTACGATCCGCCGTTTCGGCCTGGGCTATGCGCCGCAGGATTTCGGCGGGCTGCTGCACTATCTGCGGCGGCGCGGTTTCAACGAAAGCGAGCTGGAACATTCGGGGCTTATCAAGCGCAGCGAGAAGGGCAATCTGTATGACATCTTCCGCCACCGCGTCATGGTGCCCATCATCGACGTGCGCGGGGCGATCATCGCCTTCGGCGGCCGTGTGCTGGACGATTCCAAGCCCAAGTACATCAACAGCCCCGAAACGATGGTCTACCACAAGTCCCGCACGCTGTTTGCCCTGAATGTGGCGAAAAAATCATCGAACAAACGCTACATATTATGCGAAGGGTATATGGATGTCATTGCCATGCACGTTGCCGGCTTTGACACAGCCGTCTGCGCCTGCGGCACGGCGCTGACCTCCGAGCAGGTCAAGCTGCTGAGCGAATACGCCGACGAAGTCGTCCTTTGCTATGACTCCGACGAGGCCGGACAAAAGGCCACCGAGCGCAGCCTGACACTTTTTGCCAACAGCTCGGTCAAGGTCAGTGTGTTGAGCTATCAGGGGGCTAAAGACCCCGACGAGTTCATAAAAAAATACGGCCGTGACCGCTTTGAAATGATTTTGAACGGTACCGCCAACCCGACCGAATTCCAGCTGAAAAAGGCCAAGGCCAAATATGACCTGCGCAGTGACGACGGCCGGCTGAACTACCTGCAGGAGGCCATCGGCGTACTGACAGCGCAGGGGGTGACCCCGACCGCGCAGGACGTTTACGCCGGACGCCTGGCGGAGGAAACCGGCGTTTCCAAGCAGGCTATTTCGGCGCAGCTCAAGGGCGCGGTGCACTCGGCCGAGCGCCGCAGTTACCGCAAGGAGCAGCGCGGCCTGGCAGGGCAGGGGATAGCCGCCGATATCCGTGTGCCTTACACCCAAGGCGGGGATTCGGCTCTCGGTGCAGCCAGCGCCGGACGCCAGTTGGCTGCCGCGCTTTTACAAAACCCGGAGCACATCCCGTATGTGCGCGCCCGCCTGGATATGTCCACCGTCGTGCTGCCGGAGATACAACAGGCTTTGCAGGCGATTTTCCGCTGCGTCGACGAGCAGCTGCCCCTCAACGTCACCACGCTGCAGCAGCTGCTGGACGAAAAAGCCTTTCAGCAAATCATGCTGGCACAGGCACAAAACCACGACCACCGTCTGAACCGACAGGATATAGATATGTATCTGGAACGGCTGCAAACGATAAAACCGCTGAGCCAGCAGGTGGCCGGCACGGCAGATGACCGCTTTTTGCAGATGTTTTCCGAACTGAAAAAAGCCAAGGGCGTAGCCGATACGCCCGAATCCGAACCCTGATATCCGCGATATTTTGCGTACCGTATATATAAAACCAAAGGAGAATCTACTTATGGCAGAAAAGAAAGATCCCGTCCGCAGCCTGATCGAGACCGGCCGCCGTGCCGGTAAGCTGACCAACACCGAAATCGGCGACGCCATGGAGGAAAGCGGCCACGTTCTGGACGTGGAAGCCATGGAAAAGCTCTACGAGGAGCTGGAAAGCAACGGCATTGAGGTCGTGGATGACGACCCCATCGACCCCGCCGATGCCGGACTGCTGCACGAGGAAGGCGGCGAGGAATTTGACGACGCCCTGAACACCGACGGCATCGCCATCGATGACCCCGTTAAGGTCTACCTGAAGGAAATCGGCCGCGTGCCGCTGCTCAGCCCTGAGGAGGAAATTGATCTGGCGCTGAAAATTCAGGCCGGCGGCCCCGATGGCGAAAAGGCCAAGCAGCGCCTGAGCGAGGCCAACCTGCGTCTGGTCGTTTCCATCGCCAAGCGCTATGTGGGCCGCGGCATGCAGTTCCTTGACCTGATTCAGGAGGGCAACCTGGGTCTTATCAAGGCGGTCGAAAAGTTCGACCACACCAAGGGCTTTAAGTTCTCTACCTACGCCACCTGGTGGATCCGTCAGGCCATCACCCGCGCCATCGCCGACCAGGCGCGCACCATCCGCATCCCCGTGCATATGGTCGAGACCATCAACAAGGTCAAGAAGGTTTCCAGCCAGCTGCTGCATGAGATGGGTCACGACCCCAGCGCCGAGGAAATTGCCGAGCGTCTGGAAATGCCCGTGGACAAGGTGCGCGAGATCATGCGCGTAGCCCAGGAACCCGTCAGCCTGGAAACCCCCATCGGTGAGGAGGAGGACAGCCACCTGGGTGACTTCATCCCCGACGATGACGCCCCCATCCCTGCCGAGGCTGCCAGCCAGACCTTGCTGAAGGAGCAGCTGGCCGATGTGCTCAAGACCCTGACCCCGCGTGAGGAAAAGGTCCTGCGCCTGCGCTTTGGTTTGGAGGACGGACGCCCCCGCACCCTGGAGGAGGTCGGCAAGGAGTTCAACGTCACCCGTGAACGTATTCGCCAGATCGAGGCCAAGGCGCTGCGCAAGCTCCGCCACCCCAGCCGCAGCCGCAAACTGCGCGATTTCCTGGATTGATAAAAAGCTAGTCTAAGGGCTGCACCCGCACAGGGTGCAGCCCTTTTTGCACCGTTTGCCGCGTTTTGTCAAGTGCCAACATCACCGAAATGTTGCCGTGCACCTTGTATAAAATGCCCAAAACATCGCACAAGAATACCGTTTAAGAATTTGTCAAGTAACGCAAAACAGGGCAAAATCGTCAATTTGCCGAAAATAAGCTACACGCTGCCGGGCGTTTAATGGCAAGTAAAAAACTTGTCAAAAACCTTGAAAAAGGCTTGACAGCAAGCCTTTTCCCGTGTATACTGGTACAGTATCAAAAAAATGGAATAGAGCGCCCTAAAGGGATTTCACAAAAACGGCAAAATTCAAAAGTTTGTGAAAAACGCCGAATATATCCCGTTTTACTGCGGTTTCTTTGGAGCGCTTTCGCCAATTCTCTACACCAAAAAACTTACGGAATAGGAGTGGTCGCGTTTTATGGTAAAGGTCAAGCCCGTACAAAACGGCAGAACGACCCGCATGAGCTTCTCCCGAATCAACGAAGTGATCGGTATGCCCAATCTGATCGAGATTCAGAAGAACTCGTACAACTGGTTCCTGCAGGAGGGTCTGCACGAAGTATTCCACGATATTGCCGCTATTGAGGACTATACCGGCAATCTGGTTCTGGAATTCATCGACTACCGTCTGGACAAAAACCCCAAGTATACCATTAAAGAGTGTAAAGAACGGGATGCCACATACGCGGCACCTCTGTACGTTACCGCCCGCCTGCTGAACAAGCAGACCGGCGAGGTCAAGGAGCAGGAAATCTTCATGGGTGACTTTCCCCTCATGACCGATTCCGGTACCTTTATCTCCAACGGTGCCGAGCGTGCCATCGTTTCCCAGTTGGTGCGTTCTCCCGGCGTGTTCTACGGCTCCAGCAAGGACCGTACCGGCAAGGATCTGTTCACCGCCACCATGAACCCCAACCGCGGCGCATGGCTGGAGTACGAGACCGATTCCCAGGACGTTTTCTATGTCCGTATCGATAAAAACCGCAAGCTGCCTGTCACCACCCTGATTCGCGCCTTGGGTCTTTCCACCGACGAGCAGATCAAGCAGTTCTTCGGCGATTCCGAGCCTAAGATCAACGCTTCTCTCGAGAAGGACATCACCCACAATACCGAGGAAGGCCTGCTGGAGGTTTACCGCAAGCTGCGCCCCGGCGAGCCTCCGACGGTCGAAAACTCCCGTGCTCACCTCGACTCGCTGTTCTTCGATGCCCGCCGCTACGACCTGGCTCGTTTCGGCCGCTATAAGATGAACAACAAGCTCGGCCTGGCCCGCCGCATTGCCGGCTACAAGGCTGCCGAGGACATCATCGCCCCCCTGACCGGCGAGCTGCTGGCCGCCAAGGGCGAGAAGATCAACATCGAAAAGGCCAATGAGATCGACGCTGCCGGTGTTACCCGCGTTCTGATCCTGGTCGAGAAAAAGGGCGAGGAGCCGCATCCCTTCATCGTCATTTCCAACGGCTATGTCAATGCCCAGCCCTTCTTCAGCTTTGACGTTGAGGCCGAGGCCGGCATCAACGAGCGCGCCAACTTTGCCGAGATCCGCAAGATCCTCGACGCCACCTCCGACCCTGAGGAACAGAAGGAACTGCTGCGTCAGAACCATGACATTCTGATCAGCCGCACCGTCACCGTAGACGATATCTTTGCCTCCATCAACTACCTGCTGGGCCTTGACCACGGCATCGGCGTCACCGACGAAATCGACCATCTGGGCAACCGTCGTGTGCGCAGCGTCGGTGAGCTGCTGCAGAACCAGTTCCGCATCGGTTTCTCCCGCATGGAGCGTGTCATCCGCGAGCGCATGACCCTGCAAAATCAGGAAAACGGTGAGATGACCCCGCAGAGCCTCGTCAACATCCGCCCCGTCGTCGCCGCCATCAAGGAGTTCATCGGTTCCAGCCCGCTGTCTCAGTTCATGGACCAGAACAACCCTCTGGCCGAGCTGACCCACAAGCGTCGTCTGTCCGCCCTGGGCCCCGGCGGTCTGTCCCGTGACCGCGCAGGCTTCGAAGTCCGTGACGTTCACTACACCCACTACGGCCGTCTGTGCCCCATTGAGACCCCCGAAGGTCCCAACATCGGCCTGATTTCCTACCTGGCTACCTATGCCAAGATCAACAAGTACGGCTTTGTTGAGGCACCTTACCGCAAGGTCGACAAGGAGACCGGCGTTGTCACCGATGAGGTCGTCTACATGACCGCCGATGTCGAGGACGAATACATCGTCGCGCAGGCCAACGAACCTCTGGACGAGAACAACCGCTTTGTCCGTCCCCGCGTTTCCGGCCGTCATCGCAACGACATTCAGGAATTCGACGCATCTCAGGTCGATTACATGGACGTTTCTCCCCGTATGATGGTCTCTGTAGCTACCGCCTGCATCCCGTTCCTGGAGAACGACGACTGTAACCGTGCCCTGATGGGTTCCAACATGCAGCGTCAGGCTGTGCCTCTTATGGTCACCCAGCAGCCCATCGTCGCCACCGGCATGGAGTACAAGGCCGCTACCGACTCCGGCGTCTGCATCCTGGCAGCACGCCCCGGTACCGTTGAGTACGTCGACGCCGAAAAGATCATCGTCCGCTGTGAGGACGGCTCCGCCGACACCTACGAGATGATCAAGTTCATGCGTTCCAACCAGGGCAACTGCAACAACCAGCGTCCCATCGTCGAGGTGGGCGACACCGTCAAGGAAGGCGATGTACTGGCTGACGGTCCCGCCACCAAGAACGGCGAGATCAGCCTGGGCAAGAACGCTCTGGTCGGCTTTATGACCTGGGAAGGCTACAACTACGAGGACGCCGTTCTGCTGAACGAAAAGCTGGTGCGTGAGGACGTCTACACCTCCATTCATATTGAGGAGTATGAGACCGAGGCCCGCGACACCAAGCTGGGACCTGAGGAAATCACCCGCGATATCCCTAACGTCGGCGACGAGGCCCTGAAGGACCTGGACGACCGCGGCATTATCCGCATTGGTGCCGAGGTCAAGACCGGCGATATCCTGGTCGGCAAGGTCACCCCGAAGGGCGAGACCGAGCTGACCGCCGAGGAGCGCCTGCTGCGCGCCATCTTCGGTGAGAAGGCCCGCGAAGTCCGCGACACCTCTCTGCGTGTGCCCCACGGTGCCTACGGTATCGTTGTGGACATCAAGGTGTTCACCCCCGAAAACAGCGACGAGCTGCAGCCCGGTGTGCGCATGTGCGTGCGCTGCTACATCGCCCAGAAGCGCAAGATCAGCGTCGGCGATAAGATGGCCGGCCGTCACGGCAACAAGGGCGTTGTTTCCCGCATCCTGCCGCAGGAGGATATGCCTTTCCTGCCCGACGGCACCCCGCTGGACATCGTTCTGAACCCCCTGGGCGTTCCCTCCCGTATGAACATCGGTCAGGTTCTGGAAGTCAACCTGGGCTATGTTGCCAAGGCTCTGGGCTGGAAGGTCCAGACCCCCGTCTTTGACGGTGCCCACGAATCCGACCTGCGCGATTGCTTTGCCCAGGCCCGCGAGAACTGGCACGGCGAGAATGCGCCCGAATATCCCACCGCTTTGCCGCGTCTGATGGGCGAGAAGGGTCATATCATCGACTTCTCCAAGATCGATTTGACCGACGACGGCAAGACCACCGTCTATGACGGCCGTACCGGTGAGCAGTTCCCCAACAAGGTCACGGTAGGCTACATGTACTACCTCAAGCTGCATCACCTGGTCGACGATAAGATCCATGCCCGTTCCACCGGTCCCTACTCCATGGTCACCCAGCAGCCTCTGGGCGGCAAGGCGCAGTTCGGCGGCCAGCGTTTCGGCGAGATGGAAGTCTGGGCGCTGGAAGCTTACGGCGCCGCTTACACCCTGCAGGAGATCCTGACCATCAAGTCCGACGACGTCGTGGGCCGTGTCAAGACTTACGAAGCCATCGTCAAGGGCGAGGACATCCCGCGCCCCGGTATCCCCGAGAGTTTCCGCGTTATGCTCAAGGAACTGCAGAGCCTGGGTCTGGATATCGTTGTGCAGGATAAGGAAGGCAACGCTGTGGATATGCGTCAGGAATTTGACGATGACGACAGCAGCTTTGAGAACAGCGACTACGATATTGGCGACAATGTTATGGTTGAGAGCGAGCTGCAGGACGATTACAGTGTGAAGGATGCCGATGACGGCTTTGATGAGGATCTGGACGAGGATAACGAGCCCAGCGCCGACGATCTCGCCGCCATTGAGTCGGATTCTTTCGACGACTAATTAGAACTGTAACGTAAGTCATACTTGAATTTGAGAGGGTTCGCTGAATGGAAAATAAAGAATTCGATTCGATTAAGATCGGCCTTGCCTCCCCGGATCAAATCCGTGCCTGGAGCTATGGCGAGGTCACCAAGCCCGAAACCATCAACTACCGCACCCTGAAGCCGGAGCGCGACGGCCTGTACTGCGAGCGCATTTTCGGACCTACCAAGGACTGGGAATGCCACTGCGGCAAGTACAAGCGCATCCGCTACAAGGGCAAGATCTGCGACAAGTGCGGCGTTGAGGTTACCCGTGCCAAGGTGCGCCGCGAGCGTATGGGCCACATTGAACTGGCCGCGCCCGTTTCCCACATCTGGTACTTTAAGGGCATCCCCAGCCGTATCGGCCTGATGCTGGACATCAGCCCCCGTCAGTTGGACAAGGTTCTGTACTTTGCCAACTACATCGTGACCGATCCCGGCTTTACTCCGCTGGAAAAGAAGCAGCTTCTGACCGAGCGCGAGTACAAAGAAATGCGCGAAAAGTACGAGGATACGTTTGAAGCCGGTATGGGTGCCGAAGCCATCCAGAAGCTGCTGGCCGAGATCGACCTGGAAAAGCTCAGCACCGAGCTGCGTGAGGAGCTGGAAAAATCCAACGGTCAGAAGCGTGTCCGTCTGCTGAAACGTCTTGAGTGTGTCGAGAGCTTCCTCGAGAGCAAGCAGCGCCCCGAGTGGATGATCATGACGGTCATCCCCGTCATTCCGCCGGATCTGCGCCCCTTGCTGCAGCTGGACGGCGGCCGCTTTGCCACCTCCGACCTGAACGATCTGTACCGCCGCGTGATCAACCGCAACAACCGTTTGAAGCGTCTGCTGGAGCTGGGTGCCCCCGATATCATCGTGCGCAACGAAAAGCGCATGCTGCAGGAGGCTGTTGACGCCCTGATCGACAACGGCCGCCGCGGCCGCCCCGTCACCGGCGCCAACAACCGCGCCCTCAAGAGCCTGTCCGACATGCTCAAGGGCAAGCAGGGACGTTTCCGTCAGAACCTGCTGGGCAAGCGTGTTGACTACTCCGGCCGTTCCGTTATCGTTGTCGGCCCCGAACTGAAGATGTACCAGTGCGGTCTGCCCAAGGAGATGGCACTGGAGCTGTTCAAGCCCTTCGTCATGAAGGACCTGGTCGAGAAGGAAAAGGCCAACAACATCAAATCTGCCCGCAAGATGGTCGAGCGCGCCCGTCCCGAGGTCTGGGACTCTCTGGAAACCGTCATCAAGGGCCACCCCGTACTGCTGAACCGTGCACCTACGCTGCACCGTCTGGGCATTCAGGCCTTCGAGCCTGTCCTGGTCGAGGGCCGTGCCATCAAGCTGCACCCGCTGGTCTGCACCCCCTTCAACGCCGACTTCGACGGCGACCAGATGGCTGTGCACCTGCCCCTGTCCACCGAGGCTCAGCGCGAAGCCAAGATGCTGATGCTGGCTTCCGGCAACCTGCTCAAGCCCTCTGACGGCGAGCCCGTCACCGTGCCCACGCAGGATATGATCCTGGGCAGCTACTACCTGACCCTCGTCAACCCCGACGATAAGGGTCACGGCAAGATCTTCCGCGATGAGGCCGAGGCCATGATGGCCTACTCCGAGGGTCTTATCACCCTGCAGGCTCCCATCAAGGTGCGCCGCACCCTGACCTTCAACGGGGTAGAGGAGAGCGCTCTGGTCGATACCACCATGGGTCAGATCATCTTCAACACCCCCATCCCGCAGGATCTGGGCTATGTGGATCGCAACGATCCCGCCACCAAGTTCGACTACGAGATGAACCCCCGCACCCTGAAGATCGCATCCGGCGGCAAGAGCGACAAGCTGACCAAAAAGGGTCTGCCTGACATTATCTCCCGCTGCCTGACCAAGCACGGCACCAAGACCTGCGCCATGATGCTGGACGCCATCAAGGCACAGGGCTATAAATACTCTACGCTGTCCGCTATCACCGTCGCTGTTCCCGATGCCATTATGCCTGAGGAAAAGCCGGAAATTCTGGCCGCTGCCGATAAGAAGATCGAGAAGGTCATGAAGAACTTCAACCGCGGTCTTATCTCCGACGAGGAGCGCTATCGCAGCACCGTTGCCATCTGGCAGCAGGCTACCGAGGAAGTTTCCGAGGCTTTGAGCAACAACCTGAAGAAGAACCACCAGCGCAACCCCATCTACATGATGTCCGATTCCGGCGCCCGTGGTTCTATGGACCAGATCAAGCAGCTGGCCGGTATGCGCGGTCTGCTGGCCAACACTGCCGGTAAGACGCTGGAAATGCCCATTCGCGCCAACTACCGTGAAGGTCTGAACATTCTGGAATACTTCATCTCCTCCCGTGGCGCCCGTAAGGGTCTGGCCGATACCGCTCTGCGTACCGCCGACTCTGGCTACCTGACCCGCCGTCTGGTCGATGTTTCTCAGGAGGCCATCATCCGCGAGGAGGACTGCCACGCCACCGAGGGCATCTGGGTCCGCGAGATCAGCGAAGGCAACTCCGTCGTTGAATCCTTCAAGGAGCGTCTGAACGGCCGTTATGCGCTGCATGACGTCATGGATCCCGCTACCGGCGAGCTGCTGGTCAGCAAGGACAAGATGATGGATATGTTCGACGCCGAGAAAATCGCCAACGCCGGCATCACCGAGCTGGAGATCCGCTCCGTCATGACCTGCCGTGCACACGTCGGCGTCTGCGCCCGCTGCTACGGTTCCAACATGTCCAACGGCCAGTGCGTCCGCGTGGGTGAGTCTGTCGGTGTTATCGCCGCCGAGTCCATCGGTGAGCCCGGCACCCAGCTGACCATGCGTACCTTCCATACCGGCGGTATCGCATCGGCCGAAGATATCACGCAGGGTCTTCCCCGTGTTGAAGAGCTGTTCGAGAGCCGCCGTCCCAAGGCCATGGCCATCATGTCCGAGATTGCCGGCACCGTGCACATCGACGACACCAAAAAGACCCGCCATGCCGAGATCAACGGCGTGGACGAGAACGGCGCACCCATCACCAAGAGCTACCTGATTCCCTTCGGTCAGCGTCTCAAGGTCATGGAGGGCGACGAGGTCGCCAAGGGTGCTCTGCTTACCGAAGGCCATGCCTATCCGCAGGATATCCTGGCCGTTCAGGGTACTGTCGCCACCCAAAACTATCTGATCAGCGAAGTTCAGAAGGTTTACCGTCTGCAGGGCGTTGATATCAACGATAAGCATATCGAGATCATCGTCCGCCAGATGATGCGTAAGGTCCGCATTGAGGATTCCGGCTCCAGCGACTTTATCGTAGGCAGCGTGGTCAACCGCCGCGATGTCATGATCAAGAACGAGGAGATCCAGGCCCGCATCGACGCCGGCGAAACCGACCTCAAGCCGATTCGCGCCAGCCAGATCCTGCTGGGCATCACCAAGTCCAGCTTGGCCACCGACTCCTTCCTGTCTGCCGCATCCTTCCAGGAGACCACCCGTGTCCTGACCGATGCCGCCATCAAGGGCAAGGTCGACCCGCTGGCCGGTCTGAAGGAGAACGTCATCATCGGTAAGCTGATTCCCGCAGGCACCGGTCTGCCGGAGGTTGAAGCTGAACTGGAACAGGCAGAGATCGAGCGCGACGCTGCCGAAGCCGCTTATGACCACTGATTTGTAACCTGCAAAGGCTCCCGCCGCAAGGCGGGAGCCTTTTTGTATACTGCCGCACAGTCGTCGCCTGTTGACGTACACTCACCGCGGGTATATAATAAGGTAGTATAAAAGGAATCCTGCCAAGACCGCCGTGCGGCCTTGCACGAAATAACAGGAGGTACTCCATGTCCGAAAATGTTTTGAAAGAACGCAGCGAGCTGGACGCCCGCTACAAGTGGGATCTGTCGGCCATGTTTGCCGATGATGCCGCGTGGGAAACTGCCTTTGCTGCGATGGATGCCGACATTGACGCTGTGGCCGCTTTTGCGGGCAAGCTGCACGATGCCGACACGCTGAAAGCCTATCTGGATGCCCAGACCGCTCTGCAGCGCAAGCTGGAATGTCTGTACTGCTACGCCTCCCAGCGCCACGACGAGGATACCCGCGCCGAGGATGCCCAGAGCATGTATGCCCGTATCAGCAGCAAATACGTCAAGCTGGTCACCGCGCTGTCCTTCTTCCAGCCGGAACTGCTCGGCCTGCCCGAAGAGCAGCTGAACGCGCTGGTCAACGCCCCCGCTGTGGCTGACTACAAGTTCCTGCTGCAGGATCTGCTGCGCAGCAAACCGCACACTCTGAGTCAATCCGAGGAAAAACTGCTGGCCAGCTTCGGTGAGGTCATGCAGGCGCCTTCCGAGGCATACAAGAGCCTGGACGACGCCGATATGGTGTTTGAATCCGCCAAGAATGCCGCCGGTGAGGAAGTCGAGGTTACCGGCTCCGGCTTTGTTCCTCTGCAGATGACCAACGACCGCGTTCTGCGCGAGAACGCCTTCCGCAGCTTCTACAAGGGCTACCGTCAGCACATCAACACCTTTGCCGCCACCTATGCGGGTGCGGTCAAGGCTGCCGTGGCCGAGGCAAACGCCCGCCACTATGAATCCTCCCGCGCTATGTCCATGGCAGGGGAGAATGTTCCCGCCGAGGTCTACGACAATCTGGTCGCCACCGTGCGCAAGCACATGCCTGCCATGCACCGCTATGTCCGCCTGCGCAAGAAGATGCTGGGTGTGGACGAACTGCATTTCTATGACGTGTATGCTCCGCTGGTCGGCGACCTGAACAAGACCTATTCCTACGAGACTGCGCAGGAAATGGTGCTGAAGGCCGTTGCCCCCCTGGGCGAGGATTACGCCGAGACCGTCCGCAAGGCTTACGCCGAGCGCTGGATCGACGTTTACCCCAACCGTGGCAAGCGCGGCGGTGCCTACTCCGGTGGCTGCTATGACTCCAAGCCCTATATTCTGCTGAATTTCAGCGGCACGCTGGACAGCGTGTCCACCTTGGCGCACGAGATGGGGCACACGATGCACAGCTGGCGCTCCCGTCAGGCACAGCCTGCTCAGTACGCCGATTATACACTGTTTGTCGCCGAGGTTGCCTCCACCGTCAACGAGAACCTGCTCATTGAGCAGCTGCTCCAAAACGAGAACGACCCCCAGACCCGCCTGTATCTGCTGAACCAGTATCTTGAAAACTTCAAGGGTACCGTCTACCGCCAGACGATGTTTGCCGAGTTTGAGCGCGAGGCTCACGCCATGGTCGAGCGCGGCGAGGCCCTGAACGCGGCTGCCCTCAACAGCCTGTACAAGCGCCTTGTCACCGATTACTTCGGCGAGGATATGGTCATCGACGATGAGATCCAGTACGAATGGGCGCGCATCCCGCACTTCTACCGTCCGTTCTACGTCTACAAGTACGCGACCGGCTACTCCACCGCTGTGGCTCTGTCTGAGGGCATTCTCAAGGAGGGTGCGCCCGCCGTCAAGCGCTACAAGGAGTTCCTCTCCATGGGCGGCAGTGCCTACCCGCTGGACGAGCTGCGCCACGCCGGTGTTGACCTTGCCACCTCCGCGCCGGTGGATGCCGCCCTCGAAAAGTTCGAGCGCATCCTGGACGACGCCGAGGCTACGTTGGCCAAACTGTAAAACAGGCAGGGGAGCACGCACGAAAGCGTGCTCCTTTTTGCTTTTTTGCGGGCACAGCACGGCAAAAAGGGCAGGGGAGGACCCTGCGAAAAAATTTCTATGTTTTGTACGAATTTTTCAATATTTTTTTGGCAATACTCTTGACAATCGGCGTCAAATGCTGTAAACTAATCATTGCGTGAGTTAGGGGATAGTGCGGCAAAAATGCCGTACCAAACCCGGAAACAAGCGTGAATATGTGAAGAAAGGAGAAAAGAAATGCCTACTTTTAACCAGCTCGTGCGCAAAGGTCGTGAGGTCCTGGTCCACAAGAGCACTGCTCCTGCCCTTCAGAAGAGCTACAACTCCCAGAAGAAGCAGTACACCAACCTGAACAGCCCCCAGAAGCGTGGTGTTTGCACTGCCGTCCGTACCATGACCCCCAAGAAGCCTAACTCTGCTCTGCGTAAAGTTGCCCGTGTCCGCCTCACGAATGGTATCGAGGTCACCTCTTACATTCCCGGTATCGGCCATAACCTGCAGGAGCACAGCGTTGTTCTGATCCGTGGCGGTCGTGTCAAGGATCTGCCCGGTGTCCGTTACCACATCATCCGCGGTACTCTGGACACCCAGGGTGTTGCGAACCGTAACCAGGCTCGCAGCAAATACGGTGCGAAGCGCCCCAAGGCCGGTGCCAAGAAGTAAGGAAACATCTTTTCGCCATAAAATAGGCCCATGCCTTTTTTGTGGCACAACGGGAGTTTCTTAACTTTCGAGTACCGATGATATCATTCTATGTGAAGGAGGGAAGAAAGATGCCCAGAAGAGGTAATGTCGCGAAACGCGAAGTTCTGGCCGATCCTATTTACAATTCCAAAGTTGTCACCCGTCTGGTCAACTACATCATGCTGGATGGCAAGAAAGGTGTTGCTCAGGAAATCGTTTACGACGCATTTGACATCGTAAAGGAAAAGACCGGCAACGATCCTCTCGATATGTTCGAGAAGGCTATGGAAAACATCATGCCTAACCTCGAGTGCAAGACCCGCCGTGTCGGCGGCGCTAACTACCAGGTTCCCCTGGAAGTCAGCCCTGCCCGCCGCGAGACCCTCGGTCTGCGCTGGCTGACTGCTTACAGCCGCGCCCGCGGTGAGAAGACCATGTCTGCTCGCCTGGCTGCCGAGATCATCGACGCCACCAACGGTGTCGGCGGTTCTGTCAAGAAGCGCGAGGACACCCACAAGATGGCCGAGGCCAACAAGGCTTTTGCCCACTATCGTTATTGATTCGCTGTCGAGGAGGTATAAGCCATGGCAACACCGAGAGATGTATCTCTGCAAATGACCCGTAATATCGGTATCATGGCCCACATCGACGCAGGTAAGACCACCACCACCGAGCGTATCCTGTACTACACCGGTATTAACCATAAGATCGGTGAAGTTCATGACGGCGCTGCTACGATGGACTGGATGGAGCAGGAGCAGGAGCGTGGCATCACGATCACTTCTGCTGCTACCACCTGCTACTGGAGCCATACCGAGACCCAGCACGATCCGGCTCTCTTCAAGAAGAACCGTCATCGTATCAATATCATCGACACCCCGGGCCACGTTGACTTCACCGTTGAGGTTCAGCGTTCCCTGCGCGTTCTGGACGGCTCTGTTACCGTTCTGGCCGCTAAGGGCGGTGTTGAGCCGCAGTCTGAGACCGTTTGGCGCCAGGCTGACGAGTACAAGGTTCCCCGCATGGTTTACGTCAACAAGATGGATACCATGGGTGCCGATTTCTACCGCTGCGTTCAGATGCTCCATGATCGTCTGCACGCCAACGGTGTGCCCATCCAGCTGCCCGTCGGTCAGGAGGATACCTTCAAGGGTATTATCGACCTGATCGATATGCAGGCTGACATCTACTATGATGACATGGGCAATGACGTCCGCGTTGAGCCGATTCCTGCGGATATGCAGGAGAAGGCTCAGGAGTACCATGACAAGCTGGTCGAGGCTGTTGCCGAGACCGACGAAGAGCTGATGATGAAGTACCTGGAAGGCGAAGAGCTGACCAAGGAAGAAATCAAGGCTGCTCTGCGCAAGGCTACCATCTCCAACGAGATCGTTCCTGTTGTCTGTGGCTCCTCTTACAAGAACCGCGGCGTCCAGAAGCTGTTGGATGCTATTGTTGACTACATGCCGGCTCCTACCGACGTTGAAGCCATCAAGGGTACCAACCCCGAGACCGGCGAGGAAGAGGATCGTATCTCTTCCGACGACCAGCCTTTCGCAGCTCTGGCTTTCAAGATCATGACTGACCCCTACGTTGGTAAGCTCTGCTTCTTCCGCGTGTACTCCGGTACGCTGGATGCTGGCACCACCGTTTACAACTCCGTCAAGGATAACAACGAGCGTATCGGCCGTATCCTTCAGATGCACGCCAACAACCGTAAGGATATCGACACCGTTTACGCTGGCGATATCGCGGCTGCTGTCGGCCTGAAGAACACCACCACCGGTGACACTCTGTGCGACGAGAAGCATCCCATCATCCTCGAGTCGATGAACTTCCCCGAGCCCGTTATCCGCGTTGCCATCGAGCCCAAGACCAAGGCTGGCTCTGAGAAGATGGGCATTGCTCTGGCAAAGCTCGCTGAAGAAGACCCGACCTTCCGTACCTGGACCGATGAAGAGACTGGCCAGACCATCATCGCCGGCATGGGCGAGCTTCACCTCGAGATCATCGTGGACCGTCTGCTCCGCGAGTTCAAGGTCGAGGCCAATGTCGGTGCTCCCCAGGTTGCTTACCGCGAAACCATTCGCAAGGAAGCCAACCAGGAGACCAAGTACGCCCGCCAGTCTGGTGGTAAGGGCCAGTACGGTCACGTCAAGATCAAGGTTGAGCCCAACCCCGGCAAGGGTTACGAGTTCGTCAACGGTGTCGTTGGCGGCGCTATCCCGAAGGAATATATCCCCGCTGTTGACAATGGTATCCAGGGCGCTATGAAGTCCGGTGTTCTCGCCGGTTACCCCGTCGTGGATGTCAAGGTCACCCTGTGGGATGGTTCTTACCACGAAGTCGACTCCTCCGAAATGGCGTTCTCCATCGCCGGTTCTATGGCTTTCAAGGAGGCCATGAAGAAGTGCGATCCCGTCATTATGGAGCCTATCATGAAGGTCAACGTTATCGTGCCCGATGAGTACATGGGCAACGTTATCGGCGACCTAAACAGCCGCCGTGGTCAGATCAACAACCAGGAGTCTGAGGGTGGCACTGCTCGTGTTACCGCTTTGGTTCCTCTGTCTGAGATGTTCGGCTATGCCACCGACCTGCGTTCCAAGACCCAGGGCCGTGGCCAGTACTCCATGGAGCCTGATGAATATCAGCAGGTTCCCAAGAGTGTTGCCGACAAGATCATGACCGAGCGCAGCAAGCAGAATTAATTAAAAGTTTTACTTGATTTTTTGCGCAAAATCTAGTATGATAGCCTTATCCAAGGCACATATAAATGTTTTAACTAAAGGAGGACACTTCCAATGGCTGAAAAGGAAAAATTTGACCGCTCTTTGGAGCACGTCAACATTGGTACCATTGGTCACGTTGACCATGGCAAGACTACCCTGACCGCTGCCATCACCAAGACCCTGGCTCTGAAGGGCGACGCCGACTTTATGGATTACTCCAGCATCGACAAGGCTCCCGAAGAGAAGGCTCGTGGCATCACGATCAACACCGCTCACGTTGAGTACCACACCGAGAAGCGCCACTACGCTCACGTTGACTGCCCGGGTCACGCCGACTACATCAAGAACATGATCACCGGTGCTGCTCAGATGGACGGCGCTATCCTGGTCGTTGCTGCTACCGATGGTCCCATGCCCCAGACCCGCGAGCACATCCTGCTGGCCCGTCAGGTTGGCGTGCCCAAGATCGTTGTTTTCATGAACAAGTGCGACATGGTTGACGACGAAGAGCTGCTGGATCTGGTTGAGATGGAGATCCGTGAGCTGCTGAGCGAGTACGACTTTGATGGCGACAACACCCCCATCATCCGTGGCTCTGCCCTGAAGGCTCTGGAGAGCACCAGCACTGATCCCAATGCCCCCGAGTACAAGTGCATTTGGGAGCTGATGGATGCTGTTGATACCTACATCCCCACTCCCGACCGCGCTGCTGACAAGCCCTTCCTGATGCCCGTTGAGGACGTTATGACCATCTCCGGCCGTGGCACCGTTGCCACCGGTCGTGTTGAGCGTGGTACTGCCCACGTTGGCGATCAGATGGAAATCGTCGGCATCAAGGAAGAGAAGATGACCACCACCATCACCGGTCTGGAAATGTTCCGCAAGAGCCTGGAGTTCGCTCAGGCCGGCGACAACATCGGCGCCCTGCTGCGTGGTGTTGACCGCGATCAGATCGAGCGTGGCCAGTGCCTGTGCAAGCCCGGTTCCGTTCATCCCCACACCACTTTTGATGGTCACGTCTACGTCCTGAAGAAGGAAGAAGGCGGCCGTCATACCCCGTTCTTCAACAACTATCGTCCTCAGTTCTATTTCCGTACCACCGACGTTACCGGCATCATCACCCTGCCCGAAGGCACTGAGATGTGCATGCCCGGCGACAACGTTGATATGCACGTTGAGCTGATCACCCCCGTTGCCATGGAAGAGGGCCTGCGTTTCGCTATCCGTGAAGGCGGCCACACCGTTGGTTCCGGCGTTGTTTCCAAGATCGAGAAGTAATTTCTTGCTCTAAAACAGCAATATTCAGGCGCACACCGAAAGGTGTGCGCCTGTTTTTTTGTTATGGCAACACCGCACAATTCCCGCCTAACGGTTTAAGCACCGCTCCGACGGCTGCGGCACGGCATCTGCGTTGCCAAAATGCTCGCCAATACACAAAGTATTGCCTGCGCTTTTGGCTTAGCAGCTGCCGCACCTCGCTCGCCGTATCGGCACTTAGAATTATGCGGTATTGCCTTATCAAAATCCGCAAAAAAGGTTGCGCAACCCTGCATTTTGGGGTACAATAAACATCGGAAAATATCGAAATCAGTCGGGAGAATTCTAGCATGCAATATAAAGTTCTGGCGTTGGACTTGGACGGAACCTTGACCAACCACGACAAAATCGTTACCCCCCGCACCAAAGCGGCCCTGCGCAAGGCTGCCGAGCGCGGTGTCTGTATCGTTCTGGCCAGCGGCCGCCCCACCGTAGGCATTGAACCGTTGGCGCGCGAGCTGAATCTGGACAAGTTCGGCGGCTGCATTTTGAGCTACAACGGCGGCAAAATTATCGACTGCCAAACCGGGCAGACGCTGGTGCAGCATGCTTTTCCGCCGGACCTCATCGAGCCGGTGTGCACCTTCTGCCGCTACTGGAATGTCGTACCCCTGACCTACGACGCCCACGGCATCGTTACCGAAAACCCTGACAACCCTTATGTGCAGGAGGAGGCACGCATCTGCAAAATTTCTGCGCGAAAGGTCGAAAACCTGCCCGCTGAGGTAACTTACCCCATCAATAAGCTGCTGCTGACGGGCGACCCTGCCGACATGCCCCACGTTGAGGAGCTGATGCAGCAGGAGTTTGCCGGCAAGTTGTCGATTTATCGTTCTCAGCCGTTCTTTATCGAGACAATGCCTCTTGGTATCGAAAAATCTGCCTCGCTGCAAATTTTGCTGCGCGCCAAGGGGCTGACCGCCGCAAACCTTATGGCGTGCGGCGACGGCTGGAACGACCTGCCGATGCTGAAATTTGCCGGTTTGGGTGTCGCCATGGGCAATGCCCAGCCGGAGGTCAAGGCCGCGGCTGACTATATCACGGCAGACAACGAGCACGACGGCGTGGGTCTGGCTGTGGAAAAATTCATCTTGCATGAGGAGAACTAAACGGTGAATCTGATTGTTTTTGACCTGGAATGGAATATCGGCTATCAGCCCAAAACATTTCTGTACCACGGCACCGAGCTGACCCTGCGGGGCGAGATCATCCAGATCGGTGCGGCGCGCATCAACGAGCGCGGTGACGTGCTGGATACCTTCGAGGCAACGCTGAAGCCCCACATCTTCCGCAAGCTGCAGCACCACATTGCCAAGGTCACGGGTCTTTCCCAGGGGGATTTGGACGCCGGTCTGCCCATCCGTGAGGGGCTGCAGCGCTTTATGGACTGGGCAGGGGAGGACGCCGAGCTGATCGAGTGGGGACTGGACGATGTGCCCGTGCTGAAGCAGAACCTGTTCCTGTGCGGTCTGGACGAAAACTGGCCGCACGGCTGGTACGACCTGCAGCGGCTGTTTTTGCAAAGCTACCCGCGCCGGGAAGGGGAGGGGCTTACGCTGGAGAGCGTGGTCGATCGTCTGGGTATCCCCAAGGAGGAGTCCTTCCACAATGCGCTGGACGATGCGCTGTACACCGTGAAAATCTGCCGTAAGCTGCCCTTGGCCGAGGGGCTGGCAACCTACCCCACCGAGGAGGAAATGCTCAAGGAGGCCCTTCTCTCCGGCAGTGAGGGCGCAACCGATGTGCAGACCTTCATGTACCGGCTGGAACACGATGACTATCGCAATGTGCCGGAACTGGCACAGGCAGCCTGCCCGACCTGCGGCAAGGTACTGGCACCCGACGAGGTCTGGCTCAAGCGCGGCAACACAGGGTACTACACACGCTGCGTCTGCCCGAATTGCAGCGCCTGGTATCTGCGCTTCAAGCTGAGCCGCCGCGACGGCCTGCACTGGAGCTTTGCCCGCTGCGTGGAACCGGTCAGCGAGGCTGCCGATGCGCGTTGGTTCAAGCAGCGCGCCGCGCAGTTGGAGCGTATGAAGCGCAAGGCACAGAAAACCGAGAACTAACAGAAAAGCAGCCCGCGAAAATTCGCGGGCTGCTTTTGCCTGTCTTAGTAGGTGATGATAATACCCTGATCCTGTGCGTAGAAGCTGCACAGACCGGAGCAGGGCAGGATGCGTACAGGTGCCTCCGGCCATTTGGTGTGGATGCCATGTTCCAGCAAACGCGCGGCTGTCTGGTTGCCGCACTCGCTGATCATAACGGGATGCACGCCGTCGTAGCGGTCCTCATCCATTTGCTCCAGAATACGCGCCAGCACACGGGTTTCGCCGCGGGTCTTGAAGTAAAAGTCGATCTTACCCTCGGACGTGCGGCGTCCCAGCACGCGCATGTTCAGCTTGCCGGCAATGAAACCCACCACCTTGCTGACGCGGCCGTTCTTGACCAGGTTGTCAAAGCTGGCCAGTGCAAACAGGATGTGGGTGGACTCTGCAAATTTTTGCAGGGCAAAGCAGATATCCTCAAACTTCTGGCCTTCACCGATCAGCTTGTTGGCAAGCTCGGCACCGTCGCCCAGGGCACCGCTGCAGCTCAGGGTATCCAGGATGAAAATCTTCTTGTCGGGATGTTCCTCCAATACCATGTCGCGGGCTGCCATCGCGGCGTTGTAGCTGCCGGACAGATTGCTGCTGATGGTAAAGGCGAATATCTGATCTGCCTGCAGAAAATACTCGGCCCATTCCTCAGGGCTGGGGCATGCGCTGGTGCTGGCACCGTTGTACTCGTTCATCGCCTGCAGCATCTGCGGCACGTTCAGCGTAGGCAGGTCAACATACTCGCGCTCGCCCACGCGGATCTTAAAGGGGACAATGGCAAAGGAAACGCCGGGTGCGGGGTTCTTTAGCTCGCGTATTTCACAGGAACTGTCCGCAACGATCATCCAATCCATATATCGGAACCTCCGTTTCACTATTATGGCAATACCGCATAATACCCGCTTAACGGTTTGGCACCGCTCCGGCGGCTGCGGCACGGCATATCGGCACGCGGTATTGCCTTATACATCTTTATCTTATTATAGAGAACATTTGCCGCCGCGTCAAGTAAATCCAAAGGAAATGCCGCATTTGTAAAAGATTGCGGTTCTTATTGCCATTTGCGGGTAATTGGGGTATAATAACATACAAACGAGCATCCATCTTAGGGAGGGATACCATGGCCGATTTTTATACCTATCGCAATAAGGTCGCAAGTCGACGCCGCAAACGCCGCATGATGATCGTTTTGGTTATCGTGTTGACGGTTGTGCTGGCTGCGGCAGGTTGGTATAACTTCCATCCTACGAATATGCAGCAAGGCGAACCGACGCCCCCGAAATCTTCGTCGGAATCCCTGCCGGAATCTACGGCTGAACCGTCTCCGACGCCGGAAGCCACCCCGCAGCCCACTCCCACGCCCACGGCGGCACCCGCCTCTGTCGAGCCGCGCCGCATCCTGCCCGCCGTGGACACAGCGGTTTGGGATACCGCCGCACCGGTGACGCAGACCATTGATGACGGCTATTTCAGCACAGACCACCGTATGGCGGCCGTGCCGATGCTGGGCACCGTGACCAAAGACTACTTTAACACCGTGACTTTTGTGGGGGACAGCATTGCCTCCGGTCTGGGCATCTACGCCACAGGCTACCAGAACGCCAAGTACGCCACCTATATCAGCGCGGGTGTGGATACCTTTGTCAACAATGTCAAGGTCAAGAACGCCGTTACCAATGAGCAGGAAACCCCCATTGAGGCCATTGCGGCAAGTCAGCCGGACTACGTCTACCTGCTGGTGGGCACCAACAATCTGGTGCGCCAAGGCGGCGAGGAAAACTTTATCGCCTACTATGAACGACTGATCGACATCCTGCGTGAAAACCTGGATCCGGGCGTTATTTATTATATTCAGTCCATTCCCGCCGTGCAGGAAGATGTCGTCAATACCAAGCCGGGTCTGGACAACGCCCGCATTGCCACCGTCAATGATATGCTGGCCAATATGGCGCTGCGCAAGGGCTGCTACTTTGTGAATATCGGCGAAACGCTGAACAGCCTCACCGACGGCAGCCAAAAAGATGAGTACGAGACCGCTGACGGTGTGCATTTTAACCCGTCGGGCTATCGTGCCTGGGCAGATTATCTGGCAAGCCATACCATTTGGAACCGCCGAAGCATTTATGCGGGCCAAAATCCCTATTATATCTACGGAACCTGACATTAAACAAACCCCGCCTATGGTGTAAAAAACACCGTGGGCGGGGATTTTTGTACAATAGTACAAGAAAAAAATTATTTTCTGTCGAAAGTACACAAATCAAAAACATCAACTTTGAATATTTTGGCGTTTTTTTATAAAAATCCCTTGAATTTTCCGTTCAAAACGAGTAATATAGAATTAGTTAAATCAGTAGCGGTGTTATTGCGATACCGCTGCAAAAAGGGGAGATCACGTTGAAACAACGCAACCAAACGCCCAATCCCTCTGATTTGCCGATTTACCTGTTCAAGCAAGGCAACAATCAGGAGGCTTACCGCTATTTCGGTGCGCATTTGTGTGAAGAAAACGGCCAGCCCGGAGCAGTGTTCCGCGTATGGGCCCCCCACGCAAAGGCTGTATCGCTGGTGGGCGAATTTAACAGCTGGACGCCGGGTGAGCATCCGCTTCACACCGTGACCGACGGCATCTGGGAACTGTTCGTTCCTGGCATTCAGGAATTTGACACCTACAAATATTGCATTACCACGCAGGGCGATGAGCTTATCTACAAGGCTGACCCCTACGCTTTCCATACCGAGACCCGCCCCTCCAACGGCAGCAAGGTCTACGATATCGAAAACTACACCTGGGGCGATGCCGCATGGAGCGCCGCACAGGCCAAGAAAGATCCCATCAACAGCCCGATGTCCATCTACGAGATGCAGGTCGGCAGCTGGAAGATGAAGGATCCCGAAAAACAGATCCCGTACAACTATGCAGAACTGGCCGACGAATTGATCCCGTACATAAGGGATATGGGCTACACCCATGTGGAGCTGCTGCCCATTACCGAGTATCCCTTTGACGGCAGCTGGGGCTATCAGGTCACCGGCTACTTTGCCCCGACCAGCCGCTACGGCACCCCCAAGGACTTCATGACCCTGGTGGACAAGCTGCACCAGGCCGGTATCGGTGTCATTTTGGACTGGGTACCTGCGCACTTCCCCAAGGACGGCTACGGCCTGTACATGTTTGACGGCGCCCCCTGCTATGAGGACCCCAACCCCCGCCGCGGCGAGCACAAAGAGTGGGGTACGATGGTCTTTAACTACGGCATGAACGAGGTTGCCAGTTTCCTGATGTCCAGCGCTATGTTCTGGGTCGACCGCTACCATATCGACGGCCTGCGCGTTGACGCCGTGGCCAGTATGCTCTATCTGGACTACAACCGCAAGGACGGCGAGTGGGAACAGAACGCCAAGGGCGGCAAGGAAAACTTGGAGGCCATCGCCTTCCTGCAAAAGCTGAACACCGCTATCCTGACCAAGTTCCCCCACAAGATGATGATTGCCGAGGAATCCACCGCATGGCCTCTGGTCACCAAACCGGCTGCTGACGGGGGATTGGGCTTTAACTTTAAGTGGAACATGGGCTGGATGAACGATATGCTCAGCTACATGAAAACCGACCCGCTGTTCCGCGCAGGAAACCACAGCAAGGTGACGTTCAGCTTCTTCTACGCATTCAGCGAGAATTTCGTGCTGCCGATCAGCCACGATGAGGTCGTGCACGGCAAGTGCAGCCTGCTGAACAAGATGCCCGGCGATTACGAAGAAAAGTTCGCAAACCTGCGCACCTTCTTTGGCTACATGATGGCTCATCCCGGCAAGAAACTGCTGTTTATGGGCCAGGATTTCGGCCAGTTCATTGAATGGGACGAAAATAAGCAGCTTGACTGGATGCTGCTGGGCTACGACAAGCACAAGGCCCTGCTGGATTATGTGCGCGCGCTGAACCACCTCTACCGCGACACGCCCGCCCTGTGGCAGGTCGATTACAGCTGGGAAGGGTTCCAGTGGATCGTGCCCGATGACAGCCAGCAGAGCGTGATCGCCTTCCTGCGGCGTGATGCCGCCGGCAAGATGCTGTTGGTGGTCTGCAACTTCAACCCTGTTCTGCGCAAGGATTACAAGATGGGTGTGCCCAATGCAGGTACCTATAAAGAAATCCTGAACTCCGACGATGTACGTTTCGGCGGTTCCGGTGTCACCAACGGCTCTGTCAAGAGCGAAAAGGGCGAGATGCACGGCTTTGAGCAGCATATTTCTCTGACGCTGCCGCCCATGTCCACCATGTATTTCCAGGTTCCTGCCGCCCGTAAGCACCGCGCCGAAAAGGCTGCAGCTACCGAAAAACCTGCCGCAAAAAAGGCAGAGATCACCACCGCCAAGGCTGCCCCCAAGCGCAGCCGCACCAAAACCGCCAAAACGCCGGCCAAATGACCGTGCGGAGTGGATATAGTTACTAAACGGCTCACGCCGGCAAATTTAAGGGGAGAAATCTTATGGCAAAAGAAATGATCGCAATGATTCTGGCAGGCGGCCAGGGTTCGCGCCTTTATGCGCTGACACAAAAGCTCGCCAAGCCCGCAGTTCCTTTTGGAGGAAAGTATCGCATTATCGACTTCCCGCTGTCCAACTGCGTCAACTCCGACATTGATACCGTTGGTATCCTGACCCAGTATCAGCCCCTCGTATTGAACGAGTATATCGGCAACGGCCAGCCTTGGGACCTTGACCGTCTGCACGGCGGTGTGCATGTTCTGCCCCCGTATCAGCAGGCCTCCGGCTCTGACTGGTACAAGGGCACGGCAAACGCTATTTACCAGAACCTGTCCTTTATCGACCGTTATGATCCGAAATATGTCATCATTCTGTCCGGTGACCAGATTTGCAAGCAGGATTACTCTGACTTCCTGCGTTTCCATAAGGAAAAGAACGCCGAATTCTCCGTCGCCGTAATGGAAGTGCCATGGAGCGAGGCATCTCGTTTCGGCCTGATGGTCACCGACGAGAACGACAGGATCAGTGAGTTCCAGGAGAAGCCGAAGGAGCCGAAGTCCAACCTGGCATCCATGGGTATCTACATCTTCAACTGGGATATCCTGAAGAAATACCTGACCGAGGACGAGGCCGACCCCAACTCCGAGAATGATTTTGGCAAGAACGTCATTCCTAACCTGCTGCGTGACGGCCGCCGTATGTACGCCTATCACTTCAGCGGCTATTGGAAGGACGTCGGCACCATCTCCAGCCTGTGGCAGGCCAACATGGAAGTTCTGGACCCCGGTCATTCCGGTATCAACCTGTTTGATGAAAACTGGAAGATCTACTCCCGCAATACCGGTAAGCCCTGCCAGCGTATCGGTGACGATGCCACCATCGTCAATTCGATGGTTTCCGAGGGCTGCCGCGTTAACGGTACCGTCAACAACTCCATCCTGTTCCCCGGCGTCGTAGTCGAAAAGGGTGCCACCGTGGAGGCCGCTGTTATCATGGGCAACACCGTCATTAAGGCGGGTGCCTCTGTCAAACATTGCATCGTGGCCGAAAACGTCACGATTGAAGAAGGTGCCACTGTGGGTGCCATGCCCGAAGGCGGCCTGAATATCGACGAACCCGGCGATGTCGCCACCGTCGGCTCCGACGTGCGCATCGGCAAGGGTGCTACCGTCGGCCCCAAGGCAATGGTTTCCAGCGATGTAAAGGATGGTGAGGAACAATGGTAAATAACAACATCAACGCTCTCGGCGTCATTTTTGCAAACACCTATGACAACCTCGTTCCCGAACTGGTGGCAGAGCGCGCTATGGCCTCTATCCCGTTCGGCGGACGTTATCGTCTGATCGACTTTGTCCTGTCCGGCATGGTCAACTCCGGCATTGACAACATTTCCATCATCGTGCGTAAGAACTACCACTCCCTGATGGATCATCTGGGTGCCGGCCGTGAATGGGACCTGACCCGCAAGCGCGGCGGCCTGAACATTGTGCCCCCCTTTGCTGAGCGCAGCGTGAAGATGTACTCTGGCCGTGTGGATGCTCTGGACAGCATCCTGGACTGGCTGGAGGGTCAGAAAGAGCGCTATGTTGTCCTTTCCGACTCTTACATGGCTATGAACTTTGACTTCGGCAAGCTGGTGGATACCCACGTTGCCTCCGGTGCCGATGTGACCATGGTCTACAACCGCGCCCCCATTCCTGAGGGTGCCCGCAGCGACAACTACACCCTGCGCATGGATGAGAATGGCCGCGTGACCGAGATTTTGACCAATGACTACCGCTGCGGCGAGCAGAACCTGGCCATGAACATCTACGTCATTGAGCGTGAGAGCCTGATCCACCTGATTCACGACGCTGCCGTGCGCGGCCTTGTCTATTTCGAAAGAGACATCCTGGCCCGCAACCTCAAGCTGCTGAACGTTCAGGGCTATGAGTTCCACGGCTATGCTTCCCGCGTTTCTGACATGAAGAGCTACTTCGACGAGAATATGCGCCTTCTGCAGCCCGACAGTATGGAGCAGCTGTTTGATGCCGCCCCCATTTACACCAAAATTCGCGACGATAACCCCACCCGCTATGTGGAAGGCAGCGCTGTGAAGAACAGTCTGCTGGCCGACGGCTGCGTAATTGAAGGCACGGTCGAGAACTGTGTGCTGTTCCGCGGCTGCCAGGTCAAGAAGGGTGCTGTTGTTCGCAACTGCGTCCTGATGCAGGATACCGTTGTGGAAAGCGGCTGTGACGTAAGCTACGTCGTTACTGATAAAAACGTCCACATCACCGCCGGTAAAAAGCTCAACGGCACCGAGACCTTCCCGGTGTTTGTAGCCAAAAAGCACAGCGTGTAATAAGCTCATAGAGGTGTGTTCCATATCTCCCCGGAGCTTGCCTTTGATGAGAGGACGGGGGAGGGATGACCCTGCCCCGTCCTCAATATTTTAATGATTCTCCTACCACACGGAGGTACTTATGAAAATTTTGTATGCTTCCAGTGAGGCCGCCCCTTATGCAAAGTCTGGCGGTCTGGCTGACGTTGCGGGTGCCTTGCCCAAGGCCTTGGTGAAGGACGGCGTGGATTGCCGCGTTGTCATGCCGCTGTACGGCGATTTGAAGTTCAAGGATACCTTGACCTACGTTACCAACTTCAGCGTCCCTGTGGGCTGGCGCAGCCAGTATTGCGGTCTGTTCAAGAGCGAGCTGAACGGCGTGACCTTCTACTTTATCGACAACGAGTACTATTTCAAGCGCAGCGGCCTGTACGGTTTCTATGACGATGGCGAGCGTTTTGCCTTCTTCTCCCGTGCCATTCTCGAGATGCTGTTCTACACCGACTTCGAGCCGGACATCATCAACTGCAATGACTGGCAGACGGCCCTGACCCCTGTCTATCTGAACCTGTACTACCGTCATCTGGACAAGTTCAGCAAGATCAAGACGGTTTTCACCATTCACAACATTGCATATCAGGGCAAATATGGCCTGGATATTCTGGAGGACACCTGCGGCATCGGTGCCCGCGACGCCCATGTGGTCGAGTTTGACGGATGCGCCAACTTCATGAAGGGCGCTATCGAGACCGCCGACAAGGTCACCACTGTCAGCCCCACCTATGCGCAGGAAATTCTTGACCCATGGTTCAGCCATGGTCTGGACGGTCTGCTGCGTCAAAAACAGTATAAGCTGTGCGGCATCCTGAACGGCATTGACGTGGACGTCTTTAACCCTGCCACCGACCCTGACATTCCGCAGCATTACGATGCCAACACCTTTATGGAAGGTAAAGCTGCCTGCAAGGCGGCCCTGCAGGACGAGTTCGGGCTGAACAAGGACGGCAGCCCCGTTATGGCCATGGTCACCCGTCTGGTCGGCCACAAGGGCGTTGACCTTGTGCAGGCAGTTGCGGAAGGGCTGCTGCAGCAGGGCATTGAGCTGGTTATTCTCGGCTCGGGTGAGTCCCAGTATGAGAATTTCTTCAATGAGCTGGCTGCCCGCAACCCCGGCCGTGTGGGCGTTTATATCGGCTTCAATGCCAAGCTGGCGCAGCATATCTATGCCGGCGCCGATATCTTCCTGATGCCCTCCCGTTCCGAGCCTTGCGGCCTGGCACAGATGGTTTCCTGCCGTTACGGCACCATCCCTGTTATCCGCGAGACGGGCGGCCTGAAGGACTCCATCCACGACTCCGGCGACGGCTACGGCAATGGTTTCACCTTTGCCAACTACAACGCCCACGAGTTGTATGAAGCCTGCTGGCGCGCCAAGGAAGGCTACTGGCAGAAGGACGGCTGGCCTGTATTGGTCAAGCGCGCCATGGAGTGCGACTTCAGCTGGTCCAACTCCGCCAAGAGTTACGAGGGGCTGTACAACGAGGTCGTAAACCTCTGGTAATTCAAATACCAAACAAAAAATACCGGCAACCAAAAGGTTGTCGGTATTTTTTATGGCAGAAAATTTAATCCTTGCTGTGCAGGTGGTTTTCCACCCATTTGATCAGCAGCTCCAGCGCCACCAGATTCTCGCCGCCTTCGGGTACGATCAAATCCGCCTTGCGCTTGCTCGGCTCCACAAACTGCTCGTGCATGGGCTTGACGGTGGTCAGGTACTGGTTTACCACGCTGTCCAGCGTGCGTCCGCGCTGCTTAACATCGCGCATAATGCGGCGCAAAATGCGTACATCGGCATCGGTATCCACAAAGACCTTCATGTCCAACAGTTCGCAAAGTTCGGGCGCGTCAAAAATCAGGATACCCTCCACAATAATTACAGGCGCAGGGTCGACGTGTACAGTCTCATTGCTGCGGTTGTGGATCGTGTAATCGTACACCGGCACCTGTACCGCATGTCCCGCGCGCAGCTCCCGCAGGTGCGCCACCATCAGGGCGGTGTCAAAGCTGTCGGGGTGGTCGTAGTTTAGCTTGCAGCGTTCCTCATAGGGCAGCTCGTCGTGGCGCTTGTAGTAGCTGTCATGGTTCAGGACGCTGACCTCATTTGTTCCGAAATGTTCCCGCAGTTTTTCGGTCAGCGTGGTCTTGCCGCTGCCGGAGCCGCCTGCAATGCCGATCACAATGGTTTTCATCTGTATCCCTCTCTTACACATCCAGTCGCAGCTCGCGGCCGGTAGGCTCGTAGCGGCGGCAGCTGACGCCGGTCATCTTGAACATACGGCGGCTTGCGATATTCGCGGGCGTGTCATGATATTTATCCGACAGGTAAATCAATTCCTTGATGCCGCTTTGGATGATTGCCTTAGCGCACTCATTGCAGGGGAACAGCGTAACATACATACGCGACCCCTTCAGGTTGTTGTTGGGGCTGTTCAAAATCGCGTTCAGCTCCGAGTGGCAGACATACATATACTTGGTTTCCAGCGGGTCACCCTCGCGCTCCCAGGGCATTTCGTCGTCATCACAGCCTATGGGCATACCATTGTACCCCAGCGACAGAATTTTGTTTTCCGGGCTAACAATACAGGCGCCCACCTGGCTGTTGTTGTCCTTGCTGCGCATGGCGGAAAGCAAGGCAATGCCCATAAAGTATTCGTCCCAGCTGATATAATCGGTGCGTTTCATCGTGTTTTTACATCTCCCTTGCAAGGGCAATACCGCGCAATTCCAGGTGCCGCCGGAGCGGTGGTTATTGCCCAAGGATATCTTTCTTATATTATACATATCTGCGCGTCAGGGTGCAAGGCTGTTTTGCAAATATTTGCGGCGTGTTGCCTCGCCCCCGCGCAGGTGGCGTTCGGCCTTGTTCCTGCGCATAACGGCGCGTACCTCTGCCCACAAGCCGGGGTCACGGCTGCGCAGGCGGGCATGGTCTTTCCAGACGGTGCTTTTGCTTATGCCGAACACAGCCGCTGCACGGCGCACGGTGGCACCGTTCTGCACAATGTAGCGCCCTATGGCTACGGCGCGTTCTTCGGGGTCGCCTTTCATGAACCGGCCTCCTTATGTGGATTTTTTCTGCCCAATCCTATGTAAAAGTGCTACCGGATATGCTGCAAAAAATCCATAAAAGGGGAGTACCAGCCGCACAATGCACAGCGCCCCCAAGGCTTATGCCTTGGGGGCGCTGTGCTAAGATGATTGTTATGTCAGTATATCATCCTCAAAATAATCTGTATCAACGCGTTTGATTTTGTAGACTTTTTGTACAGATACACCAAGTCCGTACTCTATCATCAATGCAGTTAACTGTTTTCCGTCAACCAAAATAATATGCTGTGCTTCCGCATACTCTCTGGCACCTTTTGAGAACTTGGCAGTTGTGATAAATAAACCTTTCTCAATACGAGGCGGTCCCATCATGGCGCCAAAGAATTTTTGAATTTCCGGTTTCCCGATTGTAACGTCCGGATTCCATCGCTTTGCCTGTATATAGATTAGATTGAATCCTAGTTTATCCTCGTTGATGACACCGTCAATCCCATCATCGCCACTGTACCGTGTTTTAAATCCGTCACCATAATCCATAGCCTTCATGAGATCGACAACTAACTGCTCGAAGAAACTCGGCGACCTCTGCATGATTATATCCAGCAAATCATCGGCAAGATTTTCATTCAGTGTCTTATGAATGGAATCCAACTGCTCCTCTGGCGTTCTTTCGTCTTCATGGTTGGAATTAACAACTGCCGACGCATCATGCTCAGTTTCTGCCAGACTACCGCTCACAAATCTTGCAAAGTTGGGATAATGGTTTTTCAAATATTCGTTTGTAATTGGCACACCACTGTTCAGCAGCGCCTTTCCCTCACTTGTAATCACATAATTTCCTCGTGAAGGTGACTCAATTAGCCCGGCTTTTTTCAGATATGTTTTTGCCCAGTTTAATCGGTTAATAAAAATTGTTTGACGTTGGCTGGGCAACTGTTCAGCCAATTCTTCAACGGATAAGTTTAAATTTTCGGCAACTTTGGTAGCGGTTTCCTTCATGCAATAAATTTGTCCATCCTGTATGACATCAAGGAGCGGTTTATATAGTTCATTGTATTTAGGCAGTGCCATTCCTTCATCTCCATTCAAATCCAAAAGAGTTTTCAATTTCATGAATTCATGCTAGGGGGGACTGCTTTGATTTTTAGTGTGACCTAGGATGCTGGTGTTGTGCAATGAAGGCTAGGGCTAATCTACAGGTAATTCCTCAGTAATTCCTTAAAAAATTCATGTTCAAAGGGATTTATGCCCAAGGGTCAGCCTCCTGCGGAATACGGATGCCGGTCAGAAGCTGCTGCTCCCACAGAAACCACTGCCCAGTGGACGGTTTGTGCCGCAGCTTCAGCGGGCGCGGGCTGTCGGCACCGCTGCAAGCCACATACAAGGTCAGGTATCCGTCAGCAAATTGCGCCCGGCTGTACGCATTTTCCGAAACAGTGACTCGGTACGGCTGCACAGGCGTGTAGTTGTTTTCTGGCGTGGAACCGACAAAGTAGGAACGCATCAGGTATTCTTTGCCGCGGAAACGGTCGCGGATAAACTGCTTGTCGATGCCGTTCAGGGGGCGGGGGCCGCGCAGGAAATCCAGCATTTTCTCGGTCTCGGCAGGGTTTTCCGGGTACAGCGCCAGCGCCGCCACCGTCAGGGCGGCAACCTCCTCCGGCACAGTCAGCGCCGCTTGGGGCATGGCTTTCAGCTCGTCCAAGGTTTTGGGCAGGGCGTTCAACGTGATTTCACTCATCTGGGTACCTCCTTTTTGTTGGTTTTGTTTATGAATTTATCCTGTCACGCCTCGCGTGTCAGGCATACGACTGCTTCGGCATGGGTTGAGAAAACATTGAAAGTACTGTTTAGTGATGAGCGGACTTTTCAGCATGGATATAGTTATTGTTCTGATGGCAATTTTGATTTGGGCGCTTTTAAAAAGGCCTGAAGGGTCTACACGCAATATTTCTTTATTATAGGAATATGATTTAACACTATTGATACAAAAAGTGAACATATAAACACAACCGCCGATACTATAGGAACAGATGCAACCGAGTTAAAGGATAACGTATTAAAGTTAAAATGTAATGATAATTTTTCTATAAAAAATGCATGAATCAAATACGCTCCAAAAGTATATCCTGAAATCATAAAAACGAATGAATTAAGCTTCTCATTTTTAAATTTGTGATATTTAAACAATGTATGAATGCATATTGCCTCAAGCATTACATTAACACGAAAATTACCATAATAGGTGCCACATGGTTTCTGCGTCTTTATGGCCAAATCCAAATCCGCCAAAACTGTAAACGCAAATCCAAGAATCCCTAAAAAATAAATGAGTAGACGTTGTTTTTTTCTGAGCTCAATATTATCAAGATAATATCCCAACACAAAATAAAAGGAATATCCCAGTACCATATTCATGTTCATTGTTGATACATGTGAATTGGCAACGCTAACCAAATTTGCTAATTGTTCGTGATTTTCAACTATAAAATCATTTAATAACTGAATGCTCCATGGAATCATAACCGCAAATATAAATGACAATACTAAAAAATACTTCGTGGTAAAACTATCCGCTATAATTTTTTTATAAAATGGTATGCACATATAAATGCCGATAATCATAAGAATAAACCACATATGATAATGCCCAGATACCATAGCGTCAATATGTGTCTTAATGCCATAAAGCAGTCCGTTTTCAAAGTATTCAGGTGTCATCAATGCATAGAATATGCTCCATGTCAAAAAAGCTATTACCATCCTAAAAATATACTTACTATAAATTTTTCTTATTGATATATCTCTACTTAAGAACAGGGAACCACTTACCATTACAAAAATAGGTACACCCCAACGCACGACGCTGTCATAAAAATTGAATGATTGCCATTCAAACCCATTAACATCAATAAAGTACCAATTTGAAGCTGCTACATGAAGTACAACTACAGCAAATGTGGCTATTAGCCTGAGATAATCACAATATGTTTTTCTCTCCATATTTCCTTCACCTATAAAAGTTTACTTTTTGTTGCTAACATTTTTTTCCATCTTATCATATAAGAATCGGCGCCGTCATGATTTATGCGAAAAAGTTGGAATCCATTATTAGGTCCCCTTTTAACTATTCAATCACAATAAAATATTTCAAAGCATTTATGATTACTTCGCTTTTCTCGGGAGTAACTAATCCAGACTAATAATCGTCCGATTTAGAGAGATTATAGTTCTCTCTCCCATCTCTTATAGACATCTCACACTTTACTTGGGTTATATAAGCAGAATGGAGCCTAAAACCGTATTTTTCTACAACGTGCTCATTGATTTCTTTGTATGTAGTGTGCTTATTTATATCATTCATATAGCTGCCATCAGGCGTGTAATCAATAGTTGCAGATTGCTGATTTGTTGGGAAACAAGAGGACAACCGTCTCCACTCGTCCTGAGAGTTTGGTATATCACTTTTCGCGTGACAACCAAACAATCACCTCGACGTGCTTTGTCCTTGGGAACAAATCTACCGGCTGCACACGTTGCGGTGCGTATCCGTGGTCGGCCAGCCAGCGGGTGTCGCGGGCGGCGGTGGCGGCATTGCAGCTGACCATCACCACCGTGCGGGGCGCCATCTCCACAATGGCGGTCAGGGTCGCTTCATCGCAGCCCTTGCGGGGCGGGTCTACCACAATTACATCCGGGTGCTGTCCTTCGGCGGCAAGGGCGGCTGCCGCCTGCCCGGCGTCCTGGCAGCGGAAATCCGCCTTGTCGGGGGTAAGCCCCAGCCGTGCCGCGGTTTTCTTTGCACCTTCCACGGCTTGGGGCACGACCTCCACGCCCAGCAGACGGCCGCAATCCGGCAGCATCGAAAGCCCGATCGTACCCATACCGCAGTACAGATCCAGCAAAAAATCGTCGGGGCGCAGCGCGGCATATTCCCGTGCCTTGGCATACAGTACCTCGGCGGCGGGGGTGTTGACCTGATAAAACTCATGCACGCCCATCTGCAGGGCAACCCCCGCCAGCGTGTCACGGATAAAGCCGCTGCCCAGCACCGTGCGGGTGTTCTTTCCCAAAATCACGTTGGTGCGGGCGGTGTTCTCGTTGACCAAAACAGTCGTCAGCGCAAATTCTGTTTGCAGTGTCTCGCACAGCTGCCGTTCACGGGGCAGGGAAGTGCCGTTCAGCACAAAGCACAAAAGGCGCTCGCCGCTGTGCCAGCCCTGCCGCATATACAGGTGACGCACAAGCCCCGTGTGGCTTTCCTCATTGTAAGCGGATGCCCCTGCCTGCTCCAACAGGGCGCAGGCGCGCTTGGCCAGCTGGTTCATCCATTCGGGCTGCAGCTTGCAATCCTCGCACAGCACAATGCGGTGGCTGCGCCCGGCGTAAAAACCTGCGATAAGATGCCCGTTTTCATCCGTTCCCACAGGCAGCTGTACCTTATTGCGGTAACGGTCTGTGTTTTCGGCGCCGATAACCGGCAGCACCGGCACGTCCAAGCGCCCCAGCCGAGAAAAAGCGTCCTGCACAAAGCGTGTCTTGGCCTCACATTCGGCTGTGTATTCAATATGCCGCAGTCCACAGCCGCCGCAGGGACCGGAAACGGGGCAGTCACTCTGCCGCCGTGCAGGGCCGGGGGTCAGCAGTTTTTCCAATCGGGCAAAGGCATAGTTCTTCATGGGTTTGACGATCCGCACCTCGGCCACATCGCCGGGGGCGGAATCGGGGACAAACAGCGCCATACCGTCCTTGTGGGCAACGCCGCTTCCGTCACTGGACAGGGATTCTATTGTAACGGTCAAAATTTGGTTTTTCGCAAATGACATTATAACTCCTCTGCTGCGGTTAAAATCGCGGGTACGGCGGTTGCTGCGTGCGGGTCCTTATCCATCGTTGCCAGATATTTGCTGGGGGGCACGCCTTTGACCTTTTTGAATACGCGGGAAAAATAGAACTGGTCAAAAAATCCCACAGAAACGGCAATTTCAGCAATGGACAGGTTCGAGCTTTTCAGCAGGCTGCAAGCCTCACCCACGCGGTAATTGGTCAGGTAATCGATAGGGCTTTGCCCCACGTTGGACATAAACACGCGGTACAGGTGGCTGCGGCTGACGCCGACCGCCTTGGCGATATCGTCCACCGAAATATCGTGCGAATAGTTAAATTGGATGTACTTGATGGCCGCCAGCACATATTGACTGCTGGAGGAACCGACGTTGGGCATTGTGTCGCGGGCTTCCTTCATCATATGCGCCATAAAGATGTACAGATATCCCGTCATCAGCGCCTCACACTGCGGCTCCGGCCCGCGGGAAAGATAGATGTTGTACAGTGCCTCCCGAACGGCATGCAGGTCCTTGCAGTGGTGCACAGGCCGTGCATCGCTGAACGGCATCTGCTGCACCAGCTTGCTGGCACAGGCCCCGTTAAAGCCGACCCAGTAATACTCCCATGGGTCGGTCTCGTCTGCCGCGTAGGTGACAAGCTGGTTCGGCTTGACCAAAAACAAATCGCCCTCCTGCAGGGTGTGGGACACACCGCCCACCTGATACACACCCTTGCCGGAAACAACAAGATGGATCAGGTAATGATCCCGCACGCCCGGTCCCCAGGTGTGGCCGGGCCGACAGGATTCGCGCCCGCAGTTAAAAATGGAAAGTTCCACGTTGTCTGTGTAATTCTGTTTATAGGACTGTTTGCTTTCGTTGGACATCATGCACACCTCAAATTTACACGGCTTAAGGGCGCGCTATCGCCCTTTTAATCATTATACCAACACATTCATCAAAAGTCCATAAAAGAAAAGAAAAAAATTGTTTACTTTCCCGCAAAATTTGTTATACTTAGAGTATAAATGTGCGTTTTGAAGGACGCGCTGGCCGTGTGCCCAAATTTTGAATGTGTAAATTGTGCATATTGCCAAAAGCAGTGCACAGGAAAGGCGAGTGGAACCTATGGCAAATTGTTTGGAACTCAAGCAGCAGATCCTGCAAGGCGAGTATGACGCCGCTTTTGCAAAATTGTATGGTGCAGGGCAGGAGATTGCCGCCCAACAGCGGGAGCGTTATGTTACCGTGATCGACCGCTTTGCGGACAGCTTTGGCGCAGAACGCACCGTGCGGCTGTACTCTGCCCCCGGCCGTACCGAGATCGGCGGCAACCACACCGACCACAACAACGGCGTTGTGCTGGCCGGCTCTGTCAACCTGGACATTGTGGCGGTGGTTTCCCCCAATGAAGAAAACGTCATCCGCATGAAATCCTACGGTTTTGAGAAAATCGACGATGTAGATCTGTCTGTTATGACTCCGCAGCCCAACGAGGCCGAGCACTCCGCCGCCCTGATTCGCGGCGTGGCCAAGGGCATTCTGGACGCCGGCGGCAAGGTCGGCGGCTTTGACTGCTACTCCACCAGCAGTGTGCTGCGCGGTTCCGGCCTGTCCAGCTCTGCCGCCTTTGAGGTGTGCGTCGGTGCCATTTTGCGCGGCGAGTACAATGACAACGACATGGATAAGCTCAACCAGGTCAAAATCGCCCAGATCGGCCAGTATGCCGAAAACGTGTTCTTCGGCAAGCCCTGCGGCCTGATGGATCAGACCGCCTGCGCCGTGGGCGGTGTTATCACCATCGACTTCAAGGACCCCGCGCATCCCGTTGTCGGCCAGACCGAGATCGACCTGGCCAAGCACGGCTTTGCCATGTGCATCACCGACACCAAGGGCAGCCATGCCGACCTGACCGATGACTACGCCGCTATCCGCCGCGAGATGGAGAGCGTTGCCGAACAGTTTGGCAAAAAGGTGCTGCGCGACGTGGACGAAAACGAATTCTATGCCGCTATCCCGAAACTGCGCAAGGCAGTGGGGGACCGCGCCGTTGTGCGTGCCATCCACTTCTACAACGATTGCCGCCGCGCCGCCCAGCTGTGCGACGCTGTGCGCGCCGATGATTTCGATACATTCCTGCGCCTGATTATTGAAGGCGGCCACTCCAGCTTTGAGTTCAACCAGAACGCCTACAGCATCAAGGCCCCGCAGGAGCAGGGCGTGCCCCTGGCCCTGGCCATCAGCCAGAAGATCCTGAACGGCCGCGGCGCATGGCGTTTGCAGGGCGGCGGCTTTGCCGGCACCATTCAGGCGTTCGTCCCTTATGACCTGCTGGATGTCTACCGCACTGCCATTGATGCCTGCTTCGGCGAAGGCAGCTGCCATGTACTGAACATCCGCAACTACGGCGCCGTTCCCGTCACCCCCGATATGTAAAGACAATCGATAGTCTTGAGAAACAGTCAGGACCCCCGGCTAAGCCGGGGGTCCTGACTGTTGTTGAAGCATTGCAGTAAGTCAAATTAGAACCCATCAATTATACGCTCAATCGCGGTAGGAACAAAAATAGACATCACAACTAACCATACGGCTGCAATAGCTTGAATAAGATTGTCGGGCAACCCAATAAGAATGTCGGGAAACCATACAAATGCAGGGGCAATAAGGCACCGTATAAGGTAACCGACAAATTCGCCGATGCTGAACATACCCAAATAATCAATTGGCTTATATGGGTCGCGTTTGCGCCGTGTGTGGCCATCGACATACATACGTTGTTCAATATACCAGCCGATTGCAAAAATTGCGACAGCACCCCAATATAATGTATCCATTTTTATCACCTATACCTGCAATCAGAATAAAACGACTCTCATAAAGAATGTTTTTCTCTATAACTTTCTTGCATAGAAAGCGCATATCCCCGTCCCATTACGGTTTTCAAATCATCCGGGCCTAAATCCAGTTTCTTCCGCAGCTTGGCAATATGCACATCGACTGTCCGTGTCTGAATCGGCACGGTGATATTCCATGCAGATGCCAGCAGAAAGTTTCGCGAGCAGATATGCCCGGAATGGTCGAGCAGCGTAATGAACAGCTGATATTCTGTGGTTGTCAGGTGAATGCGGCAGCCCTGCCTTTGAACAGAAGAATCCCTTTCATCGATGGACAGATTTTTATATTATTTCATCCGGAATACCTAAGGTCAATACCGCACAATTCTAAGGCAATGCCGCATAATTCTAAGTGCCGATATTCTATCTTCATTCAACCATCTTGAATTTTGCCTGCATCTGCGCCACACATTCCTCCAAAGTCAGATTGCCGGAGCGATACGCCCGAAAGGCGGGCCACATGGCGTCATCCCAACCGAAGGGGGCAAGATAGGCATCTGCCGGCAGTGTGCATACCGCACGATACTGCTGATAATGGCGTTCCTGCAAAGGGAAGGTATGCATTTCGGCCGACGAAAACCGCGCAAAATCCGCCTCTCGGTTCATCAGGGCAGACTCCGTTGTGTAAATGTTCTGTGTAAAGGCGCCTGTGCCTAACAGATATTGCACAAACTGCTCCGCGTAGTCCTTTTGGTCGGAAGCAGTGCTTATTCCCAGACAGTCCGCATAAGACTGCCGATATTTACATGCTGTCGGCATGGGCAGGATCTTCAGTGTGATGCCGTTTTCAGATTCTGCGGTGCTCAGGCGCTCAAAGGTATCCTCGTAGGAAGCGCCTTGCCCGTAACAGAAAAGTGCGTTGTCAAAAAAGCCCTTCGACCAATAGTACGATGCATTTTCGGGAATACGATAGAGGTGCGTTTTTTCTGACAGGAGTGTGTTCAATTTCTCCAAATCGGGCTGCATGGCGGCTATATCTCTTGTGCTGTCCAGCAGGAAAGCCCCAACGGTTTCATTGACCGCGTAAGCGCTCATACAAGCAAACAGCGTATACGGTGCATTTTCGTCTTTCCAGCGCATACCAAGGTCAAAAATTTGTGTCCACGTCAGCGAATCGGTGTCCCATGTAAGACCCAACTGTTCGCCCAAGGTCTGGTTGTAAATCAGATACTGCGGGTTTACCCCCAACGGAATCGCGCGCAGGGTTCCGGTTTCGTCACGCAAGGGCGCAAGCATAACGGTGTCCAGCGCGTCAAGGTCAGGGCAGCCCGAAAGGCAATCATCCAAGGGCGCTAAGGAACCTGCGTTCAGGATGCCTTTGCCATCCAAATACTGACCGGACAATTTCCCCGGCAGCAAAAACAGATCCCCGATATCCCCGGTCATCAGACGCAGGTTGATTTTTTCGGCATATTGTTCGCTGTGATGCAGGTAGTCATCGGCAGATTTATAGTCGGTATCCCACGAAAATTGAACATCCGGATGTGCTTTGGAAAATCTGCGGGCAGCAGCGTCCAACGCTTCCTCTTTGTAGGGCGCAGTGATCGTGAGCGTGACAGCAGCAGCGGCATCCGGCAAATAAGGGGTGAACCGCCACAGCGTTTTTTCCGCTTGCCGAAGGTTGTCAAACCAGACGGTATAGTCCGCGCCCACGGCAAAGTCAGCCCTCGCCATCTTGTTTTGGGTATAATCGTCCGGGGATTCCGCACCCCAGTCAAACAATTTGTACAGCGTCACGCCGCTGGTCGGGTCCAAGGCGTAAATGCTGCCCTGCGCACCGATCGTGGACGAACAGACGAACAGCTCATCTTTTCCGCTGCAGAACACCTTCTGCGGGGCAAGCTCGCTGTCGCTCTCTCTTTGCCAATGGGTTTTCTTTTCCTCCAGGTTGTACTTTACCAGCAGGGGTGCGGCAGAGGTACACTGAATATAATAGAGATTTCCCGCACTGTCCAGGGCAAAATCGCTCACATTTGCGAATTTTTTCTCGGTCTGCGCCTGCGTGTCATACAACACCAGGGTATCAGCCAAGCTGTCGGCTTCGTCCTGCCCCATCAGCAGGACATAATTCTGCCAGACTGCCATCTTGTCTGTAAAGGCGTATTGAAACGGACATTCCCCCAGAGTCTGGGCGTCTTTTTCGGTCGGATACAGCGTGTATTCGTTTGCAGCCGGGTCTTGCGAAAGCAGCCATAATTGACCGTCCCGCCAGTAGGCACCGCACAAAATGCTGCCGGATTCAAATTGTTCCTGTATCAGGGACGTGTCCGGGACAGCCACGGCAGAGCCGTCGGCGGCATCGGTAACATCCAGAATGCGACCGTCCTGCGCGCTGAAAGAGAGCTTTACCACCGCATCGTCCTGCAGAAAGAACTGCTGCTGAAACCGATACGGCTCTGTCAGCGCTTCGCTTTCGGCAGCATCCGCCCGAAAGGCATAGCGCATAACCGAAGGGTCGATCACGCCGGAGGATTCCCCGCCGGTGGGGGACTCCGCCGGTCTGCTGCAGCCTGCCAATAAAAACGACAGGCAGAAAAGTACAGCTAAAACGGCACAGAATTTTCGCATACAAACACCGACTTTCTTTTCATAGCTTTACCCAAAACCACCCCTGCCAAAATCACGGCTGCCGTTGCAGCGGCGGACAAAACCAGCCCCGTCTGCAATTTTGTGAACAGCGCCCGGCTGTAAGCGCTGCCGTCCGCCGGGAATGTCTGCTGCAGCCAGCTGCGGTAATGGTCAAATCGAAACAGACTTTCCGACGGCAGAAATCCCGGCGGAACAAACAACGGCATACGCACAAGGCAAATCGTTACCGCCGCCAGCAGGCACAACAGCACGACGGCCCTGACGAGCGAAACCGCCAGCTGCCGGCGACGGGATATCAGGTACTGCTTAAAATACAGCTTCTGCAAGGCAAACTCTGCCTGCGACAGTTCGGCTTTTCCCAGCAGGAACAGCGCCCGGCACAACAATGCCCAGACGACAAGCAGCGCAGGGAACAGCCATAGCGTATAGCATTGGCGGACAAACGCAGCTGCCCAGCTGTAATCCCTCAGGGTGAATTGCTCCGCCGCAACGCCGTTTTGCAAAAGGGTTTGTGTTATCTGCTGCGCGCTAAAAAGCCCGGTGTCCTCAATTTGCCAGCAGGTATCGGCTTTGGCAAGGGTGTATTCCGCCAGCAGGGGACGCGGGTCAACGGCGGGGTCGATATACAGCTCCACAATGCCGCCCAATCTGCGCCCGTCATCCCGTCGGACGGTTTCCGTGTCGGCAGTAAGCGCCAAGGTGGAATACAGCACGGCATCTTCTCCGCCGGACACATCCCCCTCCACGGCACAGAGGGTATCGTTTTCTGCCAGCAGATACACAGCCGCCTTGCGAAGGGCGGTGTCGTCCGCCACATAGCAGTAGGCTTGCCCGTCCTCCCAAATCAGGCAGTTTGTCGGCAGCGTACAAGGGTAGCCTGTATCCTCCAACACGGCGGGGCGGATGGTGACGCACGCCACCACAGGGGTGCGCAGCTCGTACAGCTTGCAGCTGAGCAGCGTACACAGCAGCATGGCGCACAAAAACGCCCAAAGTTGCTTTGTCATGACCGCGCCCCCTTACAGGATATTGCTCAGGCATATACCGCGTTCCAGCCCCTCCCGGCAGGAGCAATACACCAAAAGCGGAAGAATGGCATACACAACATCCGCTGCATAGCGCACGGGGCCGAAATGCTGCCCGCTCAGCTCTAACGCCAGCGTCGAAAGGCGGCTGTCCTGCACAAACAGCAGAACCTGATCAATGCAGGACCAGTTCATAAAAAAGGACAGAACCGCCAGCGCCGTGAACGCCGGGCGGCACATCGGCAGAATGAACCGCAAAAATATCTGCCACTCGGTGGCGCCCTCTGAACGCGCGGCGTTGAGAATGTCCGGGTCGATCCCGCGGATATACTGGGCGATGAGTACCGGACCGAAAGCACCGACGGCATTCGGCAGGATAACCGCCCACGGCGTATTGCTGCATCCCATACGATGCAGCGCCAGATACTGCGGAACCAGCGTTGCCTGAAACGGCAGGATCATCACAAAAATATACAGGGTGAAAACGGCACCCATCAGTCTGCCGCGGCTTTGGGCAAAAGCATAGCCCGCCAAGGCGCTTAACGGCAGTTGAATTGCCAGTATGGCGGTTGCGTACAAAACGCTGTTCCAAAACCAGGCAAAGAACTCTTTGCGGTATAAAAGGATCTCCTCAAATTGCCGAAAAGAAAATTGCCCGCCGTATTGCAGCGCCTGCACGACCGCAAAGCCCACCGGCAGCAGGCACAATACGGAAAATGCCGTCAGCAGGGCTTTTTTTACAAAAAAACAAATTCCCTTATTGCACATCGTATTTCCTCCTACTAAGATAAAAACCGACTGCCAATATCGCGCCGATCACCAGACAGGTCAGCAGGGCAGCAGCGCTCAATTTGGGAAAATTCAACCGATAAAAATTGCGGTTCATATAGTGCTGCAGCATATACAGCGTATCGGGCGGCGCGCTGCCGTACAGCGCATACATATCCCGAAACAGCAAAAAGTAGTTCATAACGGCGGTAATTACGCAGAAAAACAGGGTGCTGCGCAGCTGCGGAAGCAAAATGCGGGTCACATAGACCCACTCGCTGTTTCCGTCCAGCCTGTAACTGTCTTGAATTTCCGTTGGCAGAACGCGAATGGCACCCGAAAGCAAAATGCTGATATACCCTGCATTTTTTATAATATACAAGAGCAGCATCAGCCAAAAGGCCGGCCCACCCTGCATGAAGTCCACGGTTTTGCAGGGCAAAAACGCCAAAAGCCGATGAACCAGCCCGCCGTTTCCCCACATAAGCTGCCAGCCTGAGGCAAAGCAGGGGACAGGAACCACAATGGGCAGCAAAAGCGCCCACGGCTGCCAGACAAATTTTCCGCTTACACAAATCAGGCTGATATACAGGGAAACTGCCAGCAGCGCCGATATCCCGACAAGGAAAAACAGCAGCGTGTTGGTTACAGCCCTTTGAAAAAGCGGGTCCTCGCAAAGCGTGCGGAAGTTATACCCGCCCACAAACCGCGCAGCATACAAGCCGTCCGAGAAGGCGTAGAAGATGCTTTGAACCAGCGGGATCAGGTAAAACAGTCCGATTCCGCACAGGCTGGGCAGCAGCATCCAGTCCTTTGCCCGTGGATAAAAAGCCGATTTCATAGTAGGCCCCCTTCGGGTCGGCAAATGGTGCGGCAGGGCTTTCTCTGCCGATTTTTATTCAGAGAACCCGGCATCGAACTTCCATGTTTTCAAAATTCGTCTATTGTGCCGTTGACCTCTATGATTTTCAGGGCGCAAGGTTCAGGCAAAGAATAGGATGCATTTTTCGCATATTGGTACCGCTGACAAACACTGTATTGGAATGTGGAATCCTGCAAAATGGTCAGCGCCTGTTCCTCGCTGCAATCCAATGTATAAACAAAGGCGCATTGCGTTAAGACCATTCCTGTCGGAGTGTCTGTAAAGACTATGGAGGCAGTGCCGGAACTGCTGTTTGTCTTGTTATGTAAGAAAAGCTGATAGGGGAACCACCCTTGCTTTGTTTCTGTTGTAACGGTGATCTTGCATCCGGCAGACGGGGAGTCCTGCGCAATTTCTAATTTTTCGACCTTGCAGTCGGCAGTTTCAGCGCCTTCTTCTGCGGGAAGGGTTTGCAAATCTCCGTTTTGCAGTATCCGAATCACAGCAGGCAACAGGGTAAAATCCTGTGCGTTGTCCGGAACATGAAATGCGTAATAGACGGTCGATCCTTGGCGGTCTATGGACAGCAGCTCACAGGGGTCTGTTTGTGAGGACTGCGCATAGAGTGTGGGCGGTTGAGAAATTTCAAAATCAACGCCATCATATACGCTGTAATCGACAGCCAGGGTGATTGCTGCGTTACCCCAGTCTTCATTTGTCACGGACGACGAAGATTCGCTGCCGCCGACTGTCGAATCGGAACGGCTGTAACATCCGGTCAACAGCGTTAAAATGGCAAAAATCAATGCTGTGGGCTTGGATAAAAAATGAAATCTTGCAGCCATCTGTATATCCTCCGCTTTCGGCGCACGCCAAATTCCAATTCAGAATTTTTTCGATGCAGGCAGGTTCTGCTTTGCTATAATTATACTATCGAAAATAGGCAAAATCAACAAATATACACTATAAGACAAAATTTTTACATCTAAAACAGCAAAAAAACCGCAAAATCGACATACGTTTTGCAGCCTTTTTCTTGCTGGTGCGTCCGGCATGGGCAACAGCTTAGGATGCATTTTCCGCATAGTGGTACAGCGGACAAATGCTATTTCAGCATCTGCGCGCCGATGTCTGATACGGAGTAGGAAACCGTTGTAAGCTGTGCGTTATCTTGACATCAAAATAGCACTGTTTTCTATATAATTCCACTAAACCTGCGTATACGCAAAAAAATGTGCATGAATGCAAAAATCCTCTGTGCGAGCTATTCTGCTCAGAGGATTATGACAATTATGGGTGGTCAACTGACGCGGGTGGAAGAAATTAATCTACTGCCGTTCCATAGTGTTAGAGAAAACTTGCAATATGGTCGCAATCCTATTTCATGGGACATGCTTTATAATATGGTAATGTTTGTACCGTTTGGAATAATTTACTGCTATTACCAAAAGCATTTTCGCGTATATAAGGCAGTTGGAATGTCATGCTTGACAACATGAGCGTTTCTTTATTCTTTCGTTGTTTGCCATCGCGGAGGAAATCGAAGCACAGGGCGCTTATGCCTCCGGGCTAATGCCCATTGACCTTGCCATTGGCCTGCCGCCTGCACACTTTGGCGCACAGAACAAGGCATTCGTGCGTTACTTCAAACGCAAGGAACCCGTCTACTTCTCCTACAGAAAAAGGGCTTCCGCCAGCAGATGCGGAAGCCCTTTTTGAGAAGGAGAATAGTGAATATCAGTTTTTCATTTCTGCACGGATTTTATCGTTGGCCTCCTCGACCTTCATGCGGGAGAGGATAAAGGTAATGATGGCATCCAGCACAAAGGGAATCACGAGGTACATAAGTTTCAGCATATTGATGCAGGATTCCGGCTGCACAGCCAGCGCCTTATCGTAGTTGCTGAACGCCAGCAGCCAGCCGGTGATGGCGGTGCCGAGACCGCCGCCAAGCTTGACACCGAGCGAGGTGCAGGAGTACATCGTGCCGTCCACGCGCTTGTGCTTCGTTAGCCAAGTGTACTCGGAGCAGGAGGCGATAACGGCGTTCATGTCGCCCTGCCACGGGCCCTGACCCAGTCCAGCAATAGCCGTGAAGAGGAGCATCGTCTTGACATCGCCGGTGCCAGTATAGCCGGCCACGGCAACGAGCGCGCGGGCCACGGTAGCAAGGGCATAGCTGCCGACGTTCAGTTTGTACATACCGTGCATCTTGGCAACGAGGGTCGGGGTAAAGACCAGTGCAATGATCAAAGGAATGTTGATGGCCCAAGAGAACACGCCGAACAGGTTCTTGTCGCCAAGGATATGGGCGGCGTAGAAGGTACCCATACTGATCATGGCACCATAGATCTGCTGCAAAATGTAGGTGACGCAGATCATCAGGTAGTATTTGTTGGAACCCAGCAGCTTGGCAGCTTCGACAAGACTGTACTTCTCGTCTTTCTCGATTTCTGCTTTATCCGAGGTATCGGCCAACTCTTCCTCCGGCAGTTCCTTGACGGAAAAAACAGAGAGCGTGTTGACGATCAGACCGATAATGGCATAGACGATAGCCACGGTGCGCCATGCTTCGGCGGTGTCGCCCAGTGCGGAGACAGCCAGCAGCGTGACGGACTGGATGGCAAGGCTGGTGGCGAATGCGAACATGAAGCGGTAGGAACCCATCTCAACGCGCTCGGCGCTGTTCTTGGTGACAAGGGCGGTCAGGGCAGAGTAGGCGATGTTGTTGGCGGTGTAGAACACGGCATTCAGCAGAGTGTAGCAGATTAAGAACCATGCGTACTTGGCAAACTCGCTCATGCCCATGGGGATGGCGAAGATGCCGACCAGTGTGATGGCGCAGCCGATGTAGCCGTAGAGCATCCACGGGCGAGCCTTGCCCAGCTTGGAGTGCGTCTTGTCTATCATAGAGCCGAAGAAGATGTCGGTAATGCCGTCAAACAGCTTGGACACAGCGATCAGCGTGCCGACGATGCCGGGATTCAGGCCGACGGTGTCGGTCAGGTAAATCATAACGAACGAGGAGAGGAACGCATAGACCACGTTGCCCGCAACATCGCCGGAGCCGTAACCGACCTTGTTATACCATTTTAAATAACGTCTTTCAGTGTTTTCAGACATGAGAATTTCTCCATTCTTTTGTGTAGAGGTTATGCTTTTTCGGAAATCAGACGGATGCTGAAATCGAAGGAAGCGTCGTCAAGGCGGTACTGCTCCGCCAGACGCGGTCCGCAGCTGGCAGAGCCGATGCCGTTCTGTGCATAGTCAAGGCAGAGGACGGTGCTGTCACAGGGATGCAGCTCATAGTTGTGCGCCTTTTCAGTCAACTCTTCCTGCGTGTAGTGCGAGGTGTTGAAGCAGAACGGCTTTGCACCGACAGCGGTAAGCTTGATGCCGGCGCCATCCAGCCGGACATAATCGCAATCATAGTGACTGCCGTTCTCCTGCGGGCGAATGTAGTCCTCGTGCTGCTGCCAGACGGTGGAACTGAAGTAGCCGTGGCTGGCAGCATGGTGCTTGTCGCAGTAACTTTCCATCGGACCCATGCCGAAGTAACTGACGCGGGCCATTTCTTTTGGCAGGAACAGGCGCAGACCAAAGCGCGGCAGTTCGGGGAATACCGTGTTGCGCTCAGCGTGCAGTGCCAGCGTTACTGCACCGCTGTTGGAAATCGTCCAGCAGACATCCAAATCAAGGAATTTCTGCAAGCTGATCGGTGCAATGCCGACTTTGGCGCGCAGAGTTACACCGCTGTCCGTCACCTGATACTTGGTGCGGTAGGCGTTGGTCATACAGTGGTCATAGCGGGCAGCCAGCCAATCCAGCTTCAGCTTGCGGTCATTGTCCGTAGGAGCACGCCAGATGTTGAACTCCATTTCCTTGTCCAACAGGACTGCATCCTCGTACTGCATCGCGGCGAACAGACCCGTCAGCTTATTAAAGTTGTAGGTGAAGTTCTTGCCGCGCAGCGTCAAATGGCGGTCCGTCTCCTGAACAGTGATTGTGCTGTTGGAAGGGGCATCACTCCACATAGCCAAGGTTTTCTGGTTGCGGCTGTCTTTGTTTTCCAGCAGGATTTCATCAAAACCCAGGAGATGCCCTTCCGAACGCAAGGACAGGTCTTTATCGCAATGGTAGAAGATTTTCAGGAAACACTTGCCTTTATCGGGAATATGGACGGCCAACGGCAAGGCGTTTTCGCTGTGCGGCGGCAGGGTGAAACCGTCAGGGTAGGGGATGAAGCCGCTGTCGATGACCTCGCCGTCGCAACTTACCTGATAGGTTAGTGTGGCATACTCGGTCAAATCAACAAAGTCCATGTAGTTGTGCAGCGTGAGCATGCCGGATTCCCGGTCGTACTTCACAACACGCGCCGGGCGATAGACGTTCTTGAACTCCAACAGCCCGGTGTGCGGGCGGCGGTCGGGGTAGACCAGACCGTCCATGCAGAAATTGCCGTCATGCGGCCACTCATTGTGGTCGCCGCCGTAATAATAGATGTCGCGGCCGTCGGGCATCTTCCCTTTATAAATACCGTGGTCGCACCACTCCCACAGGAAACCGCCGACCAAGCCGTCATGGCTCTGAATGAACCGGAAGTAATCCTCCAAATCGCCGGGGCCGTTGCCCATGCAGTGGCTGTACTCGCACATGATATAGGGTTTGTCCGGCTCGTTGTCCAGATATTCCTGAATGCTTTCGAGAGAAGGGTACATATTGCTGAACATATCAATGTTCGAGAAATCGTATTTACGGTTCTTGCTGCGGTACTGGGCGCTCTCGTAGTGGGTCAGGCGGCGGGGGTCAAAACTCTTTGTCCATGCCAGCGCTTCTTCGAACGTGCAGCCGTAGGCGCTCTCGTTGCCCATCGACCAGATGATGACGCAGGGACGGTTCTTGTCACGCTCCACGCAGAGGCGGGTGCGGTCCACGGTGGCCTCGGTGAACTCCGGGTTGTCTGCGATGGGCTTGTTCCAGCTTTCCACATGGTTGGGCCAGCTTTCGTTGCCCTCGCAATAGTATTCGGACGCACCGTGGCTCTCGTTGTCGGCTTCATCAATGACAAAGAAGCCGTACTGGTCGCAGAGCTGATAGAAGTAAGGCACATCCGGGTAATGGCTGGTGCGGATGGCATTAAAGTTGTGCTTTTTGATCATGAGCAGGTCTTTTTTCGTCTGCTCAAAGCCAACGGCATAGCCGGTAATAGGGTCGGATTCGTGGCGGTTTACACCGTGGAACTTGACGGACCGGCCGTTGACATAAATCTGGTTGTTGGCAACGTGAACCTCGCGGATGCCCACACGGTCTGTAATGGTCTCGCAGGGGGTGTCCAACACAAGGGTATATAAGTAGGGCTGCTCTGCGTTCCAGAGTGTCGGGTCAACAACGGTGATTTCTGCATGATAGGGGAATGCCGCATCATCCGGTGCTTCCACGGGCGTTACGCTGCCGACTATTGTGCCGGCTGCATCGTAGAGGGTGATGCGGGTGGCAACGGCGGAATCGTAGTAACGCAGGCGGACAGCAACCCCTGCGGTGCTGCCGTGGATGTCGGTGGTGATGAAATAGTCCTCGATGCACTGTTCCGGGCGGTGCAGCAGGTAGACATCACGAAAAATGCCGTTCATGCGGAACATATCCTGATCTTCCATGTAACTGCCATCGCACCATTTCAGCACGAGGACCGCCAGATGGTTGGTGCCGTCCTGCAAAAACTTCGTTACATCGAACTCGCTTGTGGAATGGGCGACCTGACTGTACCCGACAAACTGACCGTTGAGCCAGACATAGAAGCAGGAGGCAACGCCCTCAAAATTCAAAAATGCACGCGGGGCTGCGGCATCTTTTTGGTAAGTGAAGTCGTAGAGGTAAGCGCCGCAGGGGTTCTCTTTAGGAACATACGGTGGATCAGCGGGGAACGGATAGCGGATGTTGGTGTACTGGTGGTGGTCGTAGCCGTGGTTCTGCCACACGCTGGGGACCGGGATGCTGTCAAAAGCGGAGGCATCATAGCCGACCGCGTAGAAAGCATCCTGCAAGTCATAAATGCTGGCGTAGTACCGAAATTTCCAGCTTCCGTTCAAAAGCTGGAAGCGATCCGAGGTCTCGCGGTGCTCGACTAAAGTATCGCTGCGCCGGGATGCCGGAATGTAATAGGCACGATTCGGCATGGTACCCACATGCAGTGTGTGCGGGTCCTCGTAATAGTGCGGAATAATCATCCATTCTCCTCCTGTGATTTGTACAGTTCTGCTTGCGTTTCGTCTGAAATTATTATACAATTTCTATATACAATAAAACCTAAACAGAATTGCGCTAAATATGCACAAAATCAATGGTTTTTTGTAATGTAAGGATAAAATGAACAAAGCACCTCACAATATTCACAAAAACAGGAGGGGGTTTTTGTGTACATTAACTCCGGCTATCTGAACAATTCCCGTACAGATTTCAAAGACAACTCCACGCCGTTGGTGGTGGGCAGCTGCGGTACCTATCGGCTGAAAACGCGCCCTAAACTGCCGACCTACTGGCAGAAAGGGCGCAGGGATTACCAGATTTTATATGTGGCAAACGGCAAGACGCATTTCTGGTTTGACGGCAGGGAAGAAATCGTCAGCGCAGGCCATATGGTGCTGTACAAGCCGGAAGAAATTCAAAAATATGTATATTATCTGGAAGATAACCCGGAAGTTTTCTGGATTCACTTCACAGGCAGTGATGTAAAGAACATATTGGCGTATCACGGCATCTCGCTGGATGAGCATGTGTTCTACTGCGGTGTGCTGCCGGACTACAAGGCGCTGTTCCGCAAGATCATTCAGGAGTTGCAGCTGTGCCGCTATGGGTACGAGGATTATATTGCATCGCTGTTCAACGATATTTTGCTTTTGGTGGACCGCCAGCAGCATGAACAGAAAAAAGCCACCGGCAACGTCCAAGAGCAAATTGAACGCGCGGCGGCTTACTTCAACGAGAACTATAACACAAAGATCAGCATAGACGATTACGCGGAGTCCCTGCACATCAGCACCAACTGGTTTATACACAATTTCAAACAGTACGCCGGTATGTCCCCGGCCCAGTACATCCTCTCTTTGCGCATGGTCAACGCGCAAAGCCTGCTGGAGCGGACAACCTACAACATCAAGGAAATTTCCGAAATCGTAGGATATGAGAACCCACTGTATTTCAGCAGGGTATTTAAGAAAGAGATAGGGAAGTCACCGGCGCAGTATAGGAAACTCCAATCAGGATAAGGCAGATTATATCCTTGCAAGTTTTAGATGTGTATTAATGTACAGGAGGACAATAATGGGTTTTGAAATTTGCAATTTTTCGGACTTAAAAGAAGGAAATGCTATATTCGAAAAGATGCGAAAATCGATTGATTTAAAACGGCTATCGTGGAGACGGCAAACCACTTTCGTTGCATCGATATGGTGATCGATGACGCCAAGAACCCTTTGTCCGAAGCTTTTATTAAGCGGTTGCATTTCACTCTGAAGAACGGAACAAGCGACTCTCGCAAAGACTGGTTTGCCGTTGGCGATTACAAGAAAATCCCTAACGAAGTCGGTGGAATGGATACAGCTACACCGGAAGAAGTTAGGGGATAGAATTAAAGCATTGCTTGCCGCGTATAATACGAAAGCATCTCATTCCTTGAGAGAAATCATTGCCTTTCATTATGAGTTTGAACGCATCCACCCATTTCAGGACGGCGATGGTCGCGTCGGGAGATTGATTCTCTTCAAGGAATGCCTCAAGAACGACATCGTTCCCTTTATCATTGAGGATGATCTGAAGATGTTCTACTATCGTGGACTGCACGAGTGGAATAACGAAAGCGGGTACTTGATGGATACCTGCCTGACCGCACAGGACGGATTCAAAGTTTATCTGGACTATTTCCGCATTCCGTATCCGACAGAGTGAAACCCTCGTCCAAATCTAATTCGCTGCATTATAGAAATAGCGCCCACCGGAAGGTGAGTGCTATTTTTTATACACCAAAATGCTGTTCGGAACGCTTATTCGGTGCGCATCTTTTTCAGCCATTGTTTCTATGTAGAAGTAGTCTGAGAAATTTCTAGGCATCACACTTTTCAGGTAACAGCGCTCTACATAAAACTTGAAACAATAGCGGTTGAAGTTCGTTTATCAGAATATGAGCTCAGTCATAAACGAAAAATCTCCGTCGTTTTCAGGCAGAATGATGGAGATGATTTTGCGACAGAAAATTTCAAAGGATCAGCTTTTCTTGCTGAAAGTGGCAATTCTAGTATATGCTGTGTTCCTTTTTATGTCGAAGCCTTTCGTTTCGGTTGCAGATTTCGATGACCTGCAACGATTCTTAACAAGAACCGAATGTTTTTGCCAAGAAAAGTTGGTCGCAAAGAAAAGGACTTTGTGCTATACTGTGTTAAAAATCATTGCAAAGGTGGGAATAATATGAACCCTGCAAGAAAGCTGTATCTGGATAACATTCGCTGGGTGACGGTGGTTTTGGTGGTAATCTACCATGTGATCTATATGTTCAATGGTGTGCAGCCCTTTGGTGTGATTGGTCCCTTCCGTCCGAACCAGTTACAGGATTGCTTTCAATATCTGGTCTACCCTTGGTTCATGGCATTGCTGTTTGTTGTATCGGGGATGAGCGCACGGTACTATCTGCAAAGTCATACCACAAAACAATTTTTGAAAGATAAAACCCGTAAGCTGCTGGTTCCGTCCACGATTGGCTTGTTCGTGTTCCAGTGGCTTCTTGGTATCTATAATCTGAAAATTAGCGGTGGACTGAACATTACAGACATTCCGACGCCTATATTATATCTGATCACCGTGCTGTCCGGCGTAGGACCTCTGTGGTACATCCAGATGCTCTGGTTGTTCTCCATGCTTTTGCTGGCGGTTCGGAAAATCGAAAAAGACCGGGTCCGGAACTTCTGTTCCAAAGCGCCGGTCTGGAGCATCCTGATGCTGGTAATCGTTGTTTATGGTTCGGCACAGGTATTGAACACCCCGGTCGTCACCGTTTATCGGTTTGGTATTTATGGATTCTGCTTCTTTGCGGGCTATTTTCTGTTTTCCCACGAGAACGTAATGGAACGGCTGTGCAAGTGGTGGTGGATGTTTGACGCAGCCTCGGCTGTGCTTGGCATCTCGTACATTGTGCGTTTTTTTGGTGAAAATTACGCCGTTGCACCGGTTCTGATCAACATCCATGCCTGCGTTTATTGCTGGATCGCGATTCTTGGTATTCTTACAACGATGAGAAATTATGCCGATATCTCAACCGCATTTACACAGTGGATGGCGAAGAAGTCATGGGGGTTGTATATTTTTCATTATCTGCCCATTGCTGTGATCTCGTATGAACTGCACGAACACGCCCCGGACACGCCGGAAGTGCTGGTCTATCTGCTGGTGGGCACCGGAGCCTTTATCGGCGCATTTCTGCTGGATGAAATTATTAGCCGGATGCCGATTCTGCGCTGGTGCGTCCTTGGAATCGGAAAGGAGAAGAAACGTGTTTAAGGACAATTTGGTCTCACTTCGTAAGATCCACGGTTACTCACAGGATGAGCTGGCGGAAAAAATCGGAGTGACCCGCCAGACTTTATCAAAATACGAGACCGGAGAATCTCTGCCGGACATTGAACGCTGCAGGCGGTTGGCAGAAGTTTTGGATGTTTCCATGGATGACCTTGTAAACTACGAGAAAACTGCCCAGGAGAACTTAGGGCTGGAAGTTCCGCCCAAAGGAAAACACATTTTCGGTATGGTAAAAGTGGGGGACAAAGGGCAGATCGTCATTCCCGCAAATGCTCGGAAGATATTCGACATACAACCAGGGGACAATCTGCTGATCCTTGGGGACGAGGAGCAAGGTCTCGCCATCCTTAAAGAGAAAAGTTTTCTGGAACAGCTGCGTCTGATGGAACGTATGCGGCACATGGAATCCATCGAATGATCAAACCCTGAGGAAAACGCACTCCCGGCACCGAATACTGCGAAGCTTAGCATGGGTTATCCGCAGCAGTGCAGACCGCAGATGAATGATGCGCAACATAAGCCCATGCTAACAGACACGCAGAATTTCTCGCTATGATAAGGCTTAAAAAACAGCACAAGCGCCTACCCCAAACGGCAGACGCTTGTGCTGTTTTTACTATGTAGTTTTAGCAGCCCGACAAGCTTGATTCATTGATCAAGGCTTGTCGATGGGGAACTTTGAAATTGCCTGAATAAACGCCATAACGATGACATCATATAGATTCTCATCTTTTCGACCTGCATTGCGGCTTGCTTTCTCTGTCATGGGACGGAAAATGTCAAACATTTCCATCAAGGCTTTTTCATCACCGTTTTTTGCGTTAATCAACAGTTCGCGAAAAGAAATCATATCAATCTTCCTCCAGCATTTCTTTCTTCAACTTATCGAGAGCGTTCTTTTTATGAGACCGAATTGTAGAGCTGGTGACCCCCAACTTCCGGGCAGCCTGCTCGGGGGTGAGTTCATCCTTATAGAGCAGCTTGATGACCACACGTTCCGTCTCCGACAGAACGGAAAGGCTCTCGCAGAGCTTTTCTCGCAACCATTTTTCGCCGAAGATTTCCTCCACCGTGAAGGGGCTGACCTGACAGCGTGTTTTATCAGTTGCAGAGAGAGCTTCATAGAGATCCTCATGATCCCAAATAAGTTTTACTTTTCTATAGTATTCCGCCTTTTTATGAGCCAAGGTTTGCTTAGCATATGCTGAAAATCGCGCAAGCAACTCGGCGTCCTCCGCCGTAAGCACATACTTATCGTTGGCATTCTTTTCAATCATATTAAACCTCCAGAATTTTGAGTTTCATAGAATAAAGCTCAAGACCGGGAGGTCCGCGAATGCGGTCGGGCGGTAAGGTGCCGACGAAAGAAAACAAAAAAATATGCCAGATGGTCACAACAACCATCTGGCATAGAATAGATATACGAACTACGATGTACGGCGCAGCCTTAAAGGGTGCAGTTATCCTCAAACGGAGATTTGCTTTAATATGGCGCTCCTGCGTCATATAAGTTGATAAATGATTTTGCCATACATACCGAACCCTTCTGCTGAATCCTGCAACGAAGAAACAAAAATTGCCCGACAAGTAAATACCTGTCGGGCTGAAAGCGGATTTGCTTACCTTCCATCCAACTGTGATTTGGTTTTCATTTCTGCGTCAAGCTGGTGCTATGTAGTCTACAATTAGTTCTCTTAGTGTGATGTGATTTGCCTATAACAAAAAACGTAGGAATGTCCAAAACTAAGTATAATTCAGAAACGACGATTACTCAAGCAAAATGTACTAAGAAGCGGGATGAAATATGTAAGCTTTGCCAAGAACGACAGACAAATTATACTCCGCAGCAAAATTAAGGACAAAAATATGCGAAATTCGACACATTGGATTGAAAAAAATAATTTCTTGCGCTATAATGAAACAAAATGGTTTTAATTGAATTTCGCAGTGGTTAAGCACATCCCAAAGGAGATTTAGAAATGGCTGTACGGTACAACAAACTTTGGAAGATTCTCATCGATAAAAAAATGAAGAAGAAGGATTTGCAAGAGCTTGCCGGTTTGAATCGCTATCAAATGCTCAAGTTGGCAAGGGACGAAAATGTGACCACAGAGGTAATCGGAAATATATGCCAAGCCCTAGGCTGCACCCCAGATGAAATTCTGGAATTCTATGACGATTAAAATCCGGTGCGCTTATAGACTGTTATTTTAAATATGTTTAGGATGGGTGTTGTAGGCAATGGATATTATCAATAATATTACGAAAACGCTGAAAGATGACTTGTCAGTGGAAATTAAACAAGGCAGCAAGCTATCCATTGCGGCAGCCTGCTTCTCTATTTATGCCTTTCAGGAATTGAAAGAACAACTGTCCCAAATCGAAGAGCTTCGTTTTATCTTTACCTCTCCAACCTTTGTCGCAGAAAAGGCAAAAAAAGAAAGGCGCGAATTCTACATTCCACGATTAACCCGTGAAAGAAGTCTTTACGGTACTGAATTTGAAATTAAGCTCCGCAATGAATTGACCCAAAAAGCTATTGCACGAGAATGTGCAGAGTGGATCAGGCAGAAGGTCACTTTCAAATCAAATGTCAGTGACAAATCTATTCAGGGACAAATTGTAGTTGACGGCGTAGGCTATACCCCCATCAACAACTTTACTACGGTTGAACTTGGCTGCGAAAAAGGCAATGTAATCAGCACCACAATCGTAAAGGACGAGTCCCTTGCCCGCACTTTGCTTGCTGACTTCAATGAAATCTGGAACGACAGCAAGGTGCTTCAGGTCGTCACCGAGGAGGTAATCGACAGCATCACGGCTGCCTATAATGAGAACTCTCCCGACTTTATCTACTTTGTGACTCTCTACAATATTTTCAGCGAGTTTTTGGAAGATGTGTCCGAGGATGTTTTGCCAAACGAGGCAACCGGCTTCAAGGAAAGTAAGATTTGGGGGATGCTCTATAATTTCCAACGCGATGCCGCCCTTGCCATTATCAATAAACTGGAAAAATAAGTTTGCCGAAGATTTGGATGCTGCGGAGGAAGTTTGTGTCTACGCCAAGCTGCCCCGAACCTTCCAGATTCCCACGCCGGTAGGCAACTATTCGCCGGACTGGGCAATCGCATTCTACGAAGGCACCGTCAAGCACATTTTCTTTGTGGCGGAAACCAAAGGTACGATGGAAACACTGGAACTGCGCCCCATCGAGCAGGCAAAAATCTCTTGTGCAAAGAAGCTGTTCAATGAGATGTCTACAAGCAATGTAGTGTACCACGATGTGGACAGCTACCAGAGCCTACTGAACATAATGAACTCACTCTGAGAGTTATAGAATGGGTTTATAAGATAAGCGGAACAACAATGTTATCCGGAGGATCCATATGGAAAAAGAGCTATTCAAGAATATTCCCAGCAAAGTCGGGGATTTAGTAAAGGATGTACGCAATGGCCGCATTGGTCTGCCGGACCTTCAGCGCCCTTTTGTTTGGAAAGACAATAAGGTTCGCGAGCTTTTCGATTCCATGCTTAAGGGATATCCCATTGGCTATATTATGCTTTGGGAATCTCCGGCTGATTACGAGAGCAAAAAGAGTACCATTGGAAATAACGATAAGACTTATGATGAGCCCAAAGAACTTGTAATTGATGGACAGCAGAGATTGACAGCCCTTGTTGCCGCTATGTTTGCGGTCAAAGTAAAGGACAAAAACTTTGTAGAGCGCGAGATTAAAATTTCTTATAATCCGCTAACTTGTGAGTTCGCCGTATGGTCTCAGGCATATGAAAAAGACCCGGATTGGATCAGCCGTATCAGTGATATATTCCTCGCCAAAGAGGATAATTCCATCAGTTCACTTAGACGTCGTTATATCAAGGAAGCTAATGAAAGCCGCCTCAAGAAGGAAGTTCCGCCGTTGACGGATACAGAAGAAGATAAAATTGAGGATAACATCAATGCCCTTTTGAATCTGTTGGACTATTCACTGCCTACTTTGGAAATCAGTTATAACGCAGATGAAGAGGATGTCGCTGACATCTTTGTTCGAGTCAACTCTGGCGGACAAAAACTGACAGAGAACAACTTCATCCAGACACTTATCTCTGTTTATGAAAATGAAACAGGCGATAGGATAAATGCGTTTTCTGCTGAATCCAGAATTCCAGCAAACAACACCTCGTACAACACACTCTTGGCAGTTGAGCCGTCCCACCTGATTCGCATGGCTGTTGGCGTTGGATTCAGACGCGCACGGTTAAGATATGCTTATATGCTGTTGCGAGGAAAAAATCTGGAAACTGGAAAGTTTTCCGCCGAGGAACGCTCCGAAAACCTTCGAATTTTCAAGGATGCGCTTGACAAAGTGATGAATCTGAATAACTGGCACGGTTTTATCAATATTGTGGGTGAGGCCGGATATATTAGCTCCAAATTGATTGCTTCATCCAATGCCGTTGTATTCAGCTACGTCCTTTACCTGATCGCAAAATACGATTATAAGCTAGACGCTGCACAACTGAAGAAGTGTATCAGCAAGTGGTTCTTTATGAGCAGCATCACATATTTCTACACTGGCTCTACGGAGACCGCGGTGGAAAAACAGTTTGCAGATTTGCGTGATGTTCACAGTACCGCAGATTTCATTTCGTATATTGACCGTGTTATCGAAACACGTTTTACCGACGATTATTTCCGCTTAACACTGCCGAACGAACTGAACAGCGCTGCAGCGATTTCTCCTGTATGGTACGGCTATGTAGCAGCTCAAATTATATTGAGTATGCCCATGCTCTTCAGCAATACCCCTGTGTCCAAATATTTTGTTCTTGGCTCTAGCGGCACGAAAAACGCAATTGACAAGCATCACATCTTCCCGAAAAATTACTTGACTACCATTGGGTTTGATACCGACCGCGACAGAAATCAGATTGCGAATTACACCTATCTGGACTTTTCCACCAATATTGAAATCTCCGATAAGCCACCCATTGACTATGTATCCTATTACCGCCATAAGCTTGGTGAAGAAGGATATCGAAAAGCCTGTGAGAATCATGCTCTCCCCGACAATTTTGAAAACATGGAATATATGGATTTCCTGAGTCAGAGAAGAATCTTGATGGCGCAAACGGTTCAAAAAGCATATCAGAGATTGTGTGAGTAGACCAGAAAAGAGAAAGATGCGTCATGAAAAGCACACAAATACCATAGCTTTATTTGCCAAAGTTCCGAGTGTGTAAAAAGCGTATGACCATCTAAAAAATGGTTTGATGCAAGGAAATCAGTATAGACTTACATCAGAAACCATATACCCGAAACGCTGCTTCGAACTGTGCATACGACCGGGAGGAAAGCAAAAAGAAATGAAAACAGGTTTGATATTGGAAGGCGGTGCCATGCGCGGAATGTTCAGCGCAGGCGTAATGGATGTCATGATGGAAAACGGAATCTGTTTTAACGGAATCGTCGGAGTTTCCGCAGGAGCAGCATTCGGTGTCAATTACAAATCGAAGCAAATCGGGCGGACTATTCGTTACAATGCGAAATACTGCCATGATAAACGCTATTGTGGGATTGGCTCTCTCTTGAAAACAGGAAATCTTTTCAATACAGAATTCTGCTACGGTGAAGTTCCTTTGAAGCTCGATGTTTTCGATTTCGATACTTACGAGAAAGACCCTACAGCATTCTATATTACCTGCACAGATATCGAAAGTGGAAAGCCGATCTATCACGAATACACAGGTTGGAACGATCACGGCTTTGATTGGATCCGTGCATCTGCCTCACTTCCGTTGGTTTCACAAATTGTCGAAATTGATGGATTGAAATTGTTGGACGGTGGAATATCCGATTCCATCCCCGTTGCCTTTTTTGAAAGCATAGGATACTCAAAAAATGTTGCCATTCTGACACAGCCGATAGACTATCGAAAAGAGAAAAACCGAATGTTACCCTTGATACGCATAAAATATCGGAAATACCCGAATCTAATAAAGGCGTTGGAAAATCGACATCTGATGTACAATGCAGAACTGGATTTGATTGCAAATCAGGAAAATAGCGGCGACCTATTTGTCATTCGTCCCGATTCACCCCTTCCGGTCAGGCGCGCTGAGAAAGACCCCAAAAAATTAACAACCTGCTATGAAATTGGCAGACAGACCGCAGAAAAAGAACTGACGCGACTGATTGCGTTTATGAAGGATGCAAAAGGCTAAGGCATCATTGCATAATTCCCGCCTACAGGCGCTGCCTTGGCAGATTGATAAGAAACAATGCCCATCGTCATCTCATTCAGCTGACAGAAAAGGCACAAATCACTGCCAGTGATAAGTTTTATACAAATTTACTTTTAGACAGGAGTTGAAATCGTTGACAAAGATTATCCATTGTGCTGACCTGCATCTGGATTCTCCGATGGAAACCCACATGTCGGAGGAGCAGGCATCGACCAGAAACACCGAAATAATCCACTCATTTCTCAGACTGACAGAGTATGCCGCAAAAAACGATGTCCGTGCGGTCATTCTGGCGGGAGATATGTTTGATGGTGAGCGCGTTAAGGTTCGGACGATAGACGAAATCCTTGACGCTGTGCGGCGCACACCCAATGTGGATTATCTGTATCTTACCGGCAACCATGATGACACAACCTACGCATTTGCCGACCACGATGTGCCGACCAACTCGAAGCTTTTCGGTAAAGAATGGGCTACCTACGAATATGACGGCGTAGCCATCTCCGGCATTGAAATTTGTGAAGCCAATGCTCATTCGCTCTATCTGAATATCCCGCATAAAAATGGAGTCATAAACATTGTCACTCTGCACGGACAGGTGGGTTCTTCCGCTGATGTAGATGAGATAAACCTTTCTTTACTAAAAAACAAGGGAATTAACTATCTGGCATTGGGGCATATTCACACATACTCGGAACAGCCGTTGGACAGTGAAGGCATCTATTGCTATTCGGGATGCTTGGAAGGACGAGGTTTTGATGAATGTGGCCCGAAGGGCTTTGTTTTGCTCACCGTAGAGTCTGGTCATTTGGAACATGAATTTGTGCCGTTCAGTTGTCGGCAGCTGCACCGTATTCCGGTTGATATCAGCGGCTTGACCAAGAATTCCGAAATCGGTCAGAAAATGAAAGCCGCTGCACAGGGCATCCCGTCAGAGGACATGGTTGAATTTCTTCTTTCCGGCGGAGTAGACCCCACTGCAAATCTTGCGGTATCGTACCTGCAGAATCTTGTAAAAAGAGATTTCTTCTTTGTTAAAGTAAAGGATCAAACACATCTGGCGATAAACCCGGAGGACTACAAACACGACATTTCGCTCAAAGGTGAATTTATTCGTTTGGTATTGGACTCGGATGCCAGCGAGGAAGACAAAGCGGCAATCATCCGCACCGGTATGCAGGCACTGATGGGGGAGGAGATCACGCTATGAAACTGATTCGATGCCATATTGAAAACTTTGGCGTACTCTCCGACTTCGACTTCAGCTTTGCCGAGGGGCTGACCACCATTTGTCAAAGTAACGGATTCGGCAAAAGTACCTTTGCCGCCTTTATTAAAGCGATGTTCTATGGCTTTCCCCGCACGGGTGCCCGTAATATCGTAGAAAATGAACGCAAACGGTACGACCCCTGGCAGGGCGGAAAATACGGCGGCTATCTGGAGTTTGAAGCGCAGGATGTCAGTTACCGTGTTAGGCGTTACTTTGGTAAGACCGCCGCTAAAGACACATTCTCGCTGTTGGATTTGACCAATCGGCGTCCAAGCACTCGTTTTTCAGAAAAGCTCGGCGAGGAATTGTTTCAGCTGGATGCGGACTCCTTTGCGCGCAGCACCTATGTTCCGCAGCTGTCTGCCAACGATATGCAGGCAACTACTTCTATCCGGACAAAGCTGAGTAATCTGGTCGATGACACCAATGACCTCCGCAACTACGACACAGCAGAAAAAATGTTGCGCGATTATCGCACAAAATTTCGTGCTTATCGAGGCGAGGGCGGCGCTATCAACGAAATAGTACGGAAACGTCTTAATCTTGAAAGTGATAAATACATAGCAGAACAGCAGCGTCCAAAATTGCAGGAGGTTGTGGAAGGCATTGATCGCTTGAATGGCGAAAAAGCAATTAAAACGGATGCTGTAAATAATCTGCGGGAAAAGATTCGTTTGGCGTCGGATCAGAAGGTCCGTATAGCCAATCAGAAGCAGCTGAATAGCCTGCGCTCGGAAGTTGAGAAGAAGCAGCAGTATCTTCTGGAGATGGACGAAGGTTATCCGGTCGGTTACCCTACTGCCGAGGAAATCAAGGAACAGCGGGAGAACCTGAGCATTATACAACAGGAGGGTCATCGACTTCAGGCACTGAAGCTCAGCGACGCCGACAAGGAAATCACCGAAGGCGAACAGCGCTGGTTTGCAAACACCGAACAGGTTGCCGCAGATATTGAACAATGCGACCGAGATTGCAAGGAACTTGGAAAGGTTTCTGCCAAGATGACCGCCCAGATGCTGCCGGAGGAGCTTGAACGGTTGGATGCATTGTCCAAGCAGTTTGCCGCTGGAATTCCAACAGAAGCAGAGCTGCAAACCTGTATGACAGCTGCCGATGACCTCAGCGATGCACAACGTCAATATGCGGACCTATCCGTACCAGCGGAAAATCAAAAATGTCTTGCACAGCTTCAGGAACTGTTCAGAAGCGGCATTCCGGATGACAGCGCACTAAGCGATTGTGAACAGACTCTCCATGATCGCGATGTGCTGATCCAAAGCCGATCTGCGCACATTTTCCCTGACAATGAGCAAAAGCAATATGATGCGTTGAAACGTACCTTTGCTGCGGGTGTCCCTGCTGAGGAAGAAATCCAGAGCAAGCAAACGGACAGCCGCCGAATTGCAGAACTGACGGCCAAGAAAAACACGCAGACCACGATTATACAGCAGGATCTTCCACAAGAACTTCCTGCGCCTTCTAAAGCACCCCTCATTTGTGGAGGAGTCGGTGTAGCACTGCTGGTTTTCGGCATTATCTGCTTTGTGATGCAGCTCTCGATCCCCGGAATCATTCTTCTGGTTGCCGGGTTTGTAGCATTGCTCACAGCATTTTGGCTGCACACCAAGTCCATCGTCAACAACCAGACGCGGAGCAGCGCCTCTGTTATTACCGCCAGTGCTATTTCGGATGAAGAAAATCAAGAGTTGTACACTCTGCAGCACGCTCTTAATGATTTCCTGTTACGTTTTTATGATGACGCTGCCGACCCTGATAACAAGCTGGTGCAGCTGCGCATTGACAGTAAAGCTTACGCCGATTTACACGAAAAAAAGCTTGCAGCAGAGGACGAGCTTCGAGAGATCGATGCAAAGATTCAGGCAAAAAATGAAGAAATTCAATCGATGTTTGAACGGTACTATCCCCACGATACATACCGGGATGATTTCGTAAAAGGACTGCGTGATAGCCTTAGCAAATACCAGCGGTTGACAGAAGAAGCCCGGACGGTATCCGCAAAGCGTGATGATTTGAAAGCAAGGATTGAGGACGACCGTTCCAAAATTATTCCTGTTCTGCATAGGTATTACCCGATTGAACTGCCGAGGGATCTGCGTCAGGGAATCCGCACATTAAGCGGCGAGGTCACGGCGTATAACGATCTCATGAAGAAAAAGCAATCTATGCAGGAGGGAAATGCAAAATATCAGGAACGCGCAGATGCGCTGAAAGCCTCGATTTGCAAGATTCTGCTCACCTACAAAGCCTTGGATCAAGCCTTGCCGTATGATACCTGTCTCCAGAATCTCCGGAAACGCTTTGACCGTTATAAAGAGGCATCGGAACGCGTTGCCCACTACACACAGGAACTTGAAAATTCAACTTCGCGGAAAAATCAGGCAAATGCTGAGGTTCAGAAATTCCTGCAAAAGTATCAGCTTTCGGACGATACCCCCGCGAATCTTATCGATTATGCCGATGATGATATTCGGAGTAGAGATGCCACTAAGGAGGCGCTTGACGAAGCACAGCACAAGCTGAACACATTCATGGAAGAGAATCCCGGCGTTGAAGCCGATGTCATTGATGTAGACAATGATCTTGCTGACCCGGAAGTTTTGCAGGAATCTGAAAAGCAACTTCAAAATGTGATTGATGGTATTGAAGCGGAACTGCGAAATTTGCGTCAAGAGCGTGACCGTATTCGCCGGTCTGTCGAAAACATCCCTGCTTGGGAGGATCGTATGGCTCGCCTTCAAAATGAACAGGAAGAGGATGAAAGGAAGTGCGCACTCGCCGATCAAACGCTTGCCCTGCTGAGTCAGGCCAAGGATAACCTTGCCAATAGCTATGTTGGAAGGGTAGAGCGCGGGTTCGAGAGCTACGCCAACACGCTGATGGGGAATCAACTGGGCGATGTTATGGTCGACAGGGATTTGCATCTGTATATCGACGAGAAAGGCGCTGCCCGTGAAGTCGGCAGCTTCAGTGCAGGAACTATAGATTGCATTATGCTGTGTATGCGTCTGTCGCTTGTGGATGCCCTCTTTGGCGATGAGAAACCGTTTTTGATCCTGGATGACCCCTTTGTAAATCTGGATGATGAGCATACGAAACGCGCGCTGGAAATGCTCGACAAAATCGCCGAGGATCATCAGGTTGTGTACCTGGTTTGCAATACAAGCCGAAAATAATGACAGCATTGTACCATGGGCACCAGTATGGCTGCGAGCTCTGCGGTAACGGCGGCTGTAACGGCAAACGCAATATTTTGGGTGACGACATTCCCTTGTGTTTGTAGGGGACAGCATATCCAATGGATTTACCCTGACCCCACCCTGCATTACCTCAAAATGCAGGTGGTTGCCGGTGCTGTCACCAGTGCTGCCCACATATATGGCTTGCACAGAACCAAATTGCTAAGCTTTATGACACGACCCAGCAAAATATAAGCCAGCATATCGATGGAAGATACAAAAACGGGGAACTGGGCTGAATCTACTTACAAGAAATTCTTGTCGGTTCGTTCCGAAGGGACAAGACAGGCAAAAAGAAATATCAATTACCTTGTGGTCGATATGAGCAATCGCCCCGGCTAATGTATCAAAGCGTCCCTCGCACGAATCGGGCACCTCAGTTAAGGCAGTAGCTTCGTTCCGATTAGCACAACCAGCGCAAACCCGCATAAAACCGGGACTTTTCAAAAATCTAAAGACAATTAAACATCTCTATAATCACACCTGAAATGCCTTTTTCGTAAGTCTGCGACGAAAAAGGCATTTCTTTTTGCCCAAGGAAAGGAGGTGACACTATGTACTTACTTCCGGCCAGAATCGGGCCTTTGAACGGCTGATGCAGGAAAAGCCTGGTTTCGATCACTACGACGGCGGCGGGGCGGACGCGCCGGAGGATTGCGGCACCTGCCGCTTTTATCGCCCGGATTGGAAATATCAATTCTGCGTCTATGCAGAGTGTCCCTATCAGCCGGGCAAGCTCACCGGTCTTGCAGCGGGGCCAAATTCACTGTGAAAGGAGCTGATTTTGATATGGCAGCATTCCGCGTAGAAAAGAATCGAGGCTACACGGTGATGTCAAATCACCACCTGCGGAACAAGGCCCTGTCCCTGAAAGCCAAGGGCCTGCTGTCGCAAATGCTGTCCTTGCCGGAGGATTGGGACTACACCCTATCTGGGAGTATGGAGCCAGAGAAACCGGCGATTTTCTGCTGGTAAATTCTACGCATTTAGAGCGGCACTATGGCG
>NZ_CAKTFU010000004.1 GCF_934561205.1 uncultured Gemmiger sp.
ACTTGTGCCGAAGATAGTTGGCTGGAGACGGCCTGTGAAAATAGGTAGATGCCGGCTTCTCGAAACGCCTTATCCCGTAAGGGATAGGGCGATTTTTGTTTTATGCGCAAAATGCAGGAAATACAAGAGAACCCCCGCCCTGACGAGCATCGCCAAGACGGGGGGTTGCATTTTTGAGAAATCGCGCGTGGTAAAGCTGTTTTTGCGTGTATCAGACATCGACCTTTGTAAAGCCGTACTTTGCAAGGGCGGCGGCAAGGGCAGCAGTAAGGTCCGCGTGGGACCCGTAGTTCGTATTCAGAACACCGCTGCCACCGCCTGTGCCGATGATCGTGGCGGTTTGCTCGGTGCCGGAGTCCAGAATTTGTACGGTGGCTGCCGTCGCACTGCTGTTTCTCAGGTAAAATTTTTCAAAAACCATAAGAAAGACGGGGACACCGTTGACGTCCGAAAGCTCTTGGTAGACAAGCTCCGGCGCAAAGGTTTTTCCCTCGAACGAGGCAAGAATATTTACGGGCAGTTCCCGGAAATCCTGACGCGAGGGACGGTTCATTTTGATTGCGGTGCAGCTCATGGCAAACTCCTTTCCAAAATCAGCGGGACTTAGGGATATCAAAGACCATGGCAAGACCCAAGCAGCCCACAATAAGCCCCACAAAAGAAAACGGAAGATCCACCGCACTGTAAAGCAGGGTTGTGTTCAATTCCGGTCCGGCGGTGCTGAGAAGAATGGCGAACAGCAGCAGGGCAATGCCCTTACAGGTTTTTTCGTTCATGGGAAATCCCTCCTTTTTTATCAATATAGCATATTTTTTTTGTCGTGACAAGGGGGAAAAATTATGGAGAAATTGCGTCAGCGGCAAAAATGTGGTATACTGAACTATATAAAAATTACAGGGGAGCCTTGCCATGACCTTTGCAGAATATACACAGCTTGTTAAGACCATCGACCACCATATGGAACTGTATTATAACGAAGATGCGCCGGAAATTTCCGACTTTGAATATGATGCGCTGATGCGCCAGCTTAAGAGTGCCGAGAAGGAGCATCCCGAATGGGTGACGCCCGATTCCCCCAGCCAGAAGGTGGGCGGTCGGGCAACCGGTGCGGCAGAGGGGAAAATCAAGCACAATGTACCGATGCTGTCCATTGAGGACGTTTTTACGCTGGAGGATGTCACCGCGTGGACGGACAAGGTGCGCGCCGTGCATCCCGACGCGGTGTTTTCGGTGGAAACCAAGGTGGACGGACTGAGCCTGACACTGCGTATGCGCGGCGGCGAAAACGGCAAAATGCAGCTGTATATGGCGGAAACCCGCGGCACCGGGTTTCAGGGCGATGACGTGCTTGCCAATGCGCAGGAAATTCCTGATATCCAAAAAGAACTCGATCTGCCGTACAAATATCTGGAGCTGCGCGGCGAGGTCTATATGACCCATGCGGCGTTTGATGCCTACAATGCGGCGCAGGAGGCGGCGGGCAAACCGATTTCCGCCAACCCCCGCAATCTGGCGGCCGGCACGCTGCGCCTTTTGAATCCTGCCCTGACGCGCGAGCGCGGGTTGAGTATGTTTGTTTTTAATGTACAGGACGGTCCGCAGGAGCTGATGCAAAGCCACTGTGCCGCGCTGGACGCACTGGAAGCCGCCGGTGTGACCTGCGTGTACCACAAGCGCTGCGAAACGGACGCGGAAATTTTGCAGACGATCCGCGAAATCGGCGAACTGCGCGCCGAGCTGCCCTACGATATTGACGGTGCTGTGGTAAAAATTGACCAGATCGCCTACCGAAAGGATTTCCCGGCAGGGGCAAAATACAGCGCCGGACACATCGCCTACAAGTACCCGCCCGAGGAGCGCACCGTGACGATGGACGAAATCGAGGTGGCAGTCGGGCGCACGGGCAAGCTGACCTTTACGGGCATTTTCCACGACAGTGAAACCGGAAAGCCCGCGCGGCTGTGCGGCACCAGTGTGTCCCGCGCCACGCTGCACAATCAGGACTATATCAACGAGTACAAGGTCGGCATCGGCGGGCAGTATCGGCTGTACAAAAGCGGCGAAATCATCCCCAAGCTGAACGGCTGCGTCAAGGAGCCGGAGCATATTTTTACAGCGCCGACAACCTGCCCGGTCTGCGGCGAGGCGCTGATCCGTGAGGAGGACACCGCCGATATCCGCTGTGTCAACCCCGCCTGCCGCGCACAGCTTTCGCGCACTATCTCCTACTTTGCGTCGGTCAACTGTATGAACATTGTGGGTTTAGGCGAAACGCTGGTGGACGCGCTGGTGGAGCAGGGCTACCTGACCAGCTACGCCGACATCTACAAGCTGAAAAACCACCGCGACCAGCTGGTCGAGGCGGGTATCATCGGCAAGGAGAAAAACACCGACAAGGTGTTGAAGGCGATTGAAAATTCCAAGAACAACTCGCCGGTGCGGCTGGTGGCGGCGCTGGGCATCCGCAATGTGGGGGTGTCCACGGCGCGGGCGCTGATGGCACGGTTTGCCAGCGTGCAGGCGTTGGCGGCAGCTTCCATCGAGGAGTTGACCGCGATCCAAGACATCGGCGAAACGACGGCAGCCTGCATTTACGAGTTCTTCCGCCACGAGAGCAACGAGAAGATCTTGCAGGAGCTGACGGCGGACGGCGTAAATATGCAGATGCCGCAAAACGGCGATGCTACGCAGAAACTTGGCGGGAAAACCTTTGTGATCACCGGCACGCTGCCCACACTTGGGCGCAAGGAGGCGCAGGAGCTGATCCTGAATAACGGCGGCAAATGCACAGGCAGCGTCAGCAAAAAGACCGACTATCTGGTCGCTGGCGAGGCGGCAGGCTCCAAGCTGACCAAGGCGCAGGAGTTGGGCATCACCGTGCTGGACGAGGCGGCGCTGCTTGCGATGGCAAACGGAGGGAACGAGTAATGCGCGTTCTGGTGACGGGGGCAGGCGGCTTTGTGGGCAGCCGCGTTATGCGGATGTTGGCAGGGCAGTACGAGCTGCACCCGCTGCCCAAGGGGATGGCGGCAGGGAACCCCGATGCCGTTTTGCGTGAGGTCGCCCGCGTGCAGCCGGATATCATTTTGCACACGGCGGCCATCTCCGATACAGGATATTGCCAGCAGCACCCGGAGGAATCTTACCGTTCCAACGTGGTTTTGCCGCTGGCGTTGGCAAAAACCGGCATAAAACTGGTGGCGTTCAGCTCGGATCAGGTGTACACGGGGCTGGGCGGCTGCACACCGTTTGCCGAGGACGTACCCCTGCAGCCGACCAACGTCTACGGGCAGCATAAGCGGGAGATGGAGCAGCGTGTGCTGGATGCTGACCCCGACGCCGTGCTGCTGCGGGCAACCTGGATGTACGATTTTGCCGGGGACGGTCTGCCGCTGCGGGGCAATTTGCCGCTGAACCTGCTGCGCGCCGCGCAAACAGGGGAGACACTGGGATTTTCTGCGAATGACTTTCGCGGTATAACGTGGGTGCGCGATGCCGTGCGAAACCTGCCCGCGGCGATGCGGCTGCCGGGCGGCGTGTACAATTTCGGCTGTGAGAACTCGCTGGATATGTGGCAGACAGTACAGGAATTTTGCAAAATTTTGGACATTGCACCGAAACTTATGCGTCAGGATTGGCAGCGCTGCCTTGCCATGGACACCGCCAAGGCACAGCGCGGCGGCGTGGTGTTTGCCGACACGGTACAGGCATTTCGAGAATGCGCCGAACAATGCCGCCAGAGGTAAAATTCAGGAAAGAGGGCTTCGGCCCTCTTTTTTGTTTTGCGGTTCTATCCCCCCGCGCGGCGTCATACAGTGGCAATGGGGAGGTGACAGAGAAAATGGACGAGTATTATCAGGCAGCGGCGGCTTTACCGCCGCCCTTTGCGGGGGCGCTGGCGTCATTAAGCCCGCGCATCGCCCCTGCCGTGCAGGAGATACGGCTGCGGGTAGGGCAAAGTGTGCAGTTTACCATGCAGGGAAAATTGACCGCGGCGAGGAAGTATCTGCCGAGTTTGGCAGGGGAAATCAGCGAAGAAATGCTGAAAACCTGCTTTTTGCATCTGTGCCGCCACTCGGTTTACGCCTATGAAGATGAGCTTTCGCGGGGGTATTTTACCCTGCCCGGCGGCAGCCGCGTAGGGGTGGCGGGCTGCCGCGGCGGGCGGGGCTTTGGCAGGGTGACTTCGTTGAATCTGCGCATTGCCCGCCCGATTTTGTGCAGCCTGCCCAAAGAACTGACGGATTTTTTGGCGGCGCCGACAGGCGGCGTGCTGGTCGTTGGCGCGCCCGGCAGCGGGAAAACAACCTTCCTGCGCTCGATTTTGCAGTATCTCATCGAGCAGCGTCAGATCGTTGCAGTAGCGGACGAGCGCGGCGAGCTGACAGGTATAGACTGTAAAGGTAAAATGCTTGTCAGGGAAGGGTGCGATGTCTACACCCGCTGCAGCAAGGCGGCGGCGGTGGAAATGGCCCTGCGGTGCATGAACCCGCGCTTTATTTTGTGCGACGAGTTAGGCACGGCGGAGGACGCCGCCGCGCTGGAATGGGGCGTTGCGTCCGGCGTGGTGTTTGCGGCATCGGTGCATTGCGAAAGTTTGCGGTCGCTGCAAAAACGCCCCCAGCTGGCGCGGCTGCTGCAGACGGGTGCCTTTGCGCGGGCGGTGCTTCTGGCGGGCGGGCATCGTCCCGGCGAGGTGGCCGAGTGGAAAACACTGTGCTGAACGCGGCTCTGCGCTTGGTATCGACCCTGCTGCTGTGCGCGGCGGGCGGCGGGCTGGGGCTGGCGGCAGCCCAAAAGCAGGAACGCCGATGGCGGCAGGTACATACCTTTGCACGGCTGCTTTCGTACATGGGGCAGACGCTGCGGTATCTGCCGCTGCCGGCCGATGAATTGCTGGCGCGCGCCGCCGCTTACCCGGAGTTTGCCGCAATCGGTCTGGCGGACTGTACCGCCTTGGCTGCGCTGCCGCCGCCCGCTGCCCTGCCCGCCCCGAAACGGGACGAGGTGCAAAGCCTGTTGTGCGCAGCGGGGGAAAGTGACCGCACGGGGGCGTGTGAAATGCTTACGGCAGCGGCAGCCCTGTGCGAGGAATCTGCCGCCGAGAAAGCCCCGACACTGCGGCAGGTGCGCAGTCTGTGGCCCAGGCTGGGCGTTTGCGGCGGACTGCTGGCGGCGGTTTTGTGGGGATAGGGGGCGCAGCGTGGAAATCGACCTTGTGTTCAAAATTGCGGCGACAGGCATCATTGTGGCGGTGCTGAACCAGCTTTTGATCCGCTCCGGGCGGGAGGATCAGGCCATGATGACCACCCTCGCGGGGCTGGTGGTGGTGCTGACGATGCTGGTGCGCCAAATCAGTGATTTGTTTGTGCTGATCAAGGCATTGTTTGAATTATGACGCTATATGGTGATATTTCAGTGGGCAGTGCTGGCATTTGCGGCGGCGGTGCTGCAGCTTACCTTAAAAAAAGACCAGCCTGCGTTTGCCTTTTTGGTGTCGGTGTGTGCGGCGGCGGGGCTGCTGGGTGCCGTGGCGGGGCAGGTGCGCCCCATCCTTGTCTGGCTGCAGGGGCTGGAGGCGTATTTTCCGGGCGAGGGCTTGGGCTGCCTTGTGCGGGTGCTGGGCATTGCGCTGGTGGCGCAGTTCGCCGCCGACCTTTGTCGGGAAGCCGGGCTGACGGCGGCCGCCTCGGCGGTGGATCTTTGCGGGCGGGCGCTGGCGCTTTTGCAGGCGCTGCCCCTGTTGCAGCAGCTGCTGGATGCCTTTGCGGGGTACTTGCAGTAACGCTTCTGCTGCCGACTGCCGCCTTTGCGGCGCAGCTGCCCGAACAAACGCAGGAAATTTTGCGCACGGCACCCGACATTGCGCAGGTGTCGGGCTGGACGCTGGACGGGCTGTGGGCGGCGGCACTGCGGGTCTTGGCACAGCCTGCCGCCGCACCGCTGCGCTTTTTTGTGCAGCTGTGTGGGTATCTTTTGCTGTGCGGGGTGCTGGGGCTTTTGTGCGGCAAAACGGGCTGGCGCGCCTGTCTGGACTGCCTGGCGGTGCTGGGCTTCGGCGGTGTGAGTTTGTCGGCCATGATGCAGCTGGTGCAAAGGGTGTCGGCCACGGCGCTGGATTGCCGCAACTATCTGGCGGCATTTATCCCCGTGTACAGCGGTGCGGTGGCACTGGGCGGGCAAAGCGCCGGCGCGGCAGCATACAGCGGGCTGTTTTACGCGGTATCGGGGCTGGTGGGCGGCGTCATCGGGCAGGTGCTGCTGCCCGTGATGCAGGTGTATTTCTGTTTTGCGGCGTGCGCCTGCATCTGGGGCGATGCGGGTATTGAGGAGGCGGCGCGGCTGTTTTCGCGCTGCCTTGTCTGGCTGCTCAAGGGCTGCGGGGCGGTGTTCGGGTTTGTGCTGGGGCTGCAAAATATTTTGACCGGCGCGGTGGACAGCGCCGCCCTGAAAACCGGACGCAGCGTTTTGCAGGGGCTTTTGCCGGTGGTAGGGGACGCCGCCGCTGCGGCGCTGACGGGGGCTGCTGCTGCTGTGCATCTGTTAAAAGGCTCGCTCGCCCTGGCGGGCATGGCGGCGTTGACCGCGCTGTTTGCGCCGGGGCTTTTGCAGTGCTTTTTGTATGCGGCGGCGTTCGGCGCGGCGGGGGCGTTGGCGTCCTTCGGCGGGCAAAAGCAGTGTGGGCGGCTGTGCGCCCTGTATGGCGAGGGTGCCAAGCTGTGCGCGTCGGTGCTGGTTTTGTACCTGTTTATGGTGCTGCTGTCCACGGCGCTGCTGCTGTTGACAGGAAACGGAGGTTGACCGAATTGGAAAGTATCCGTCATCTGGCGCTGGGCTGCTGCGTGGTATCCACGGCGGCGGGACTTTTGCGGGTGTTCTGGCCGGACAACGGCTACAAACCCGTCATAAATGCGGTGCTGATGCTGTATATTATAACGGCGGTGTGGCAGTTTGCCCGCACGGCGGACTGGCACGGTCTGGCGGGGCAGCTGCAGAATTTAAGCGCGGCGGCCGAGACCGACTACGAGCCGTATGCCCAATCGCTGGCAGAGCAGGTCAGCGCACAGGCGGTGCGGGAAATTTTGCAGCAAAACGGCATCGAGGCCGCCGTCAGCCTGCGGGACGGCACACTGTATGTGACCCCCGCCCGCCCGGCGGATGCCCCCCGCGTGCGGCAGCTGTTGGAGGAGAACTGCGGCAGCCTGCCCTACGCGGTGCAAAGCGGGGGTGATGCCCCGTGACGGCGCTGTGGCAGCGGCTGAAACCGCTGTGGGACGATGAAAAACGCCGGGTGCAGCTGTTGGCCGCCGTGGGCATGGCGGGGCTTTTGCTGTTGGCTGTGTCCGAGTGGCTGCCCGCCGAAACCACCGCCGAGCCGCCCAATACCGCCGAAATACAGGATACCGACTACGCCGCACAGCTCGAACAGCAGATGGCAGAGCTTTTGACCACGGTCGAGGGGGCGGGCAGCGTGCGGGTCATGGTCACGGTATCTCACCGCGAAAAAACCGTCTATGCCGCCGACACCGAATCCCGCGCCGACGGCAGCGCCGCCAGCACGCCGGTGCTGGTAAACGGCAATACGGCGGGGCTTATCGAGACCGTCTACGCGCCGGAGGTGTTGGGCGTGGCGGTGGTCTGCACCGGCGGTGACGACCCAGCGGTGCAGGCAAACATCACGGCGCTGGTGCAGGCGCTGACCGACGTGGGCACACATCATATCACCGTTGCCAAGATGGCAGCCGACAAGGAGGAAGCACGATGAAACAGCCTGTTATCCGTAAATTCAAAAGCACCGGTGTCACGGCGGCCTTTTTGACCCTGGCGATGGGCGGGGCGGTCTATCTGAACTGGAGCTACGCCCGCGCCCTGCCTGCTGCGGCACAGACCGTGGGCGCTGCGGCAGGGGAAACCGCCGCCGTGACCGACCCGCTTTTGCCCGCCGCTGCCGACGCCGATGCCGAGGGTGCTGCCAAAAACTACGGCGAGGCGCAGCTGGTCAGCGTTGTAAAGGACGCGGGCACGTCTTTTTTTGAGTCGGCGCGCTTATCGCGCGACAAGGCCCGCGACGAGGCGCTGGAAACCCTGAAAAAGGCGCTGAAAAACGCCAAACTCTCGGACGAGGAAAAGACATCACTGACCGAAAAACTCTCCGCCCAGGTCAGCAGCATCACCACCGCCGCCGAGCTGGAAAGCCTGATCAAAGCCAAGGGCTTTGCGGACTGTCTGGTGGCTTTGGACGAAAACGGCGCGAGCGTAACTGTCATGACCGAAACGGGGACTTTGAACGGCGACCAGGTGGCGCGCATACGGGACGCCGTGCTTACCAAATGCCCGCAGCTCTCGGCGCAGCAGCTTACCATCGTGGAAGTAAAATAAAATCGCGCTGTGGTTGCAAAAACATTCATTTTGTGGTACACTACTGTATATCATCAAAGACTATGGCTGGAAAAGGTGCGTGAATTGAAATGTCGCGCACAATAGGCCGTATGCAATGGGAGGGTACACAAAATGGATGTACGCAATACCATCGGCGGCAGCTTGCAGATCTCGACCGAAGTGCTGGCCAAGATCGCACGTCTGGCAGCTTTGGAAGTGGACGGCGTGGCTGATGTCACCGCCGGCGACCCGCAAAAAAATGTACGCGGACTTTTGAGCCGTACCGGTCTGCAAAAGCCGGTCGAGGTCGTTATGGAGGACGGCATTGCCACCGTTACGGTGCATCTGGCCGTCCGCTATGGCACCAAAATTATGCCCCTGTGCGAAAAAGTGCAGGAGAATGTCAAGCAGGCGATCCAGAACATGTCCGGCATTACCGTGGCGCGCGTGGACGTGCAGGTGGTCGGCCTGGCACAGCAAGACAAGGAAACCAACTAAGAAAGACAGGAACGTAACTTATGGACAAAAAGCCTACCCGCCGCGAATCCCGCGAAGCCGCCTTTTTAACCGCCTTTGCCTCGACCTTTGAGCCGGAAATGCCCACCCTGCCCGCCGAGGAGCTGGAAGTGCAGCCCGATGCCTTTGCCGCTGAACTGCTGGCGGCGATGAACGAACACAGCGACGAGCTGGACAGCATCATCACCGACCACCTCAAGGGCTGGACGCTGAGCCGTGTGCCGCGCGTCAGCCTGGTGGCACTGCGCCTTGCCCTGGCCGAAATGCTGTACGGCAAAGAGCAAAAGCCCGGCGTTGCCATCAATGAGGCGGTCGAGCTGGTCAAAAAATACGGCGCTGATACCGACTACCAGTTTGTCAACGGCTTGCTGGGTGCGGTAGCGCGCGAGCAGGGCACCGAGCCCGAAGCATCATGCTGACCCTGGGCATAGATACCAGTAATTACGCAACCTCTCTGGCCGTGTTTGACGCGGATGCCGGAGAGGTTGTTTGCGATTGCAAAAAGTTTTTGCCTGTCAAGGCGGGGCAGCTGGGGCTGCGCCAGAGCGATGCGCTGTTCCACCATACCGCCGCCTTGCCGGAGCTTATGCAAAAAATCAACGATGCCGTGCCGCTTTCTGAAATTCAGGCGGTGGCAGTGTCCGAAAAGCCCCGCCCTGTGCAGGGGTCCTATATGCCCTGCTTTTTGGCAGGGGTCAACGCAGCAACGGCGTTTTCTTTGGCGGGCGGTGTGCCGCTGCACAGGCTGACCCACCAGCAGGGGCATATTGCCGCCGCCCTGTACGCGGCAGGGGATAAGACCCTGTTTGAAAGAGAGAGCCTTGTGTTCCACGTTTCGGGCGGCACCACCGACCTGCTTCTGTGCCGCGGGGCGCAGTCCATCACCCCGCTGGGCACCAGCAGCGATCTGTACGCCGGGCAGGCGGTCGACCGCCTGGGCGTAAAGCTGGGTTTTGCCTTCCCGGCGGGCGTGTATGTCAGCGAGCAGGCCGCCCTGTGCGAGGAACGTATCAAGCCCAAGGTCAGTGTGCGCGGCACCGCGTGCAGCCTTTCCGGGCTGGAAAACCAGTGCGCCAAGCTGCTGGAGCAGGGCAAGACCGCGCCCTACGTCTGCAAATACTGCCTGCTCTGCGTTGCCGAAACGCTGCTGCGTATGGCGCAGAATGCCCTGCAGGAGCATCCGAATCTGCCGGTCGTGTTTGCGGGCGGCGTGATGAGCAGCGACCTGATCCGCAGCTATATCACGGCCCGTCTGCCCGATGCCCGCTTTGTGCCGGCAAAATTTGCCAGCGACAATGCCATCGGCATTGCGGTGCTGGCCGCCAAGGAGTGTGGCGCATGGCCGACTTTATAAAGGTAACCGACCTCAACCGTCTGGCCAAGCAGGTGCTGGCGCAGTGCGACCCGCTGAACGATGTCATCGTCTGCGGCGAAATTTCCGGCTTTGTCCGGCACTACAAAAGCGGGCATATCTACTTTACCCTCAAGGACGAAAACGCCGGGGTCAAGGCGGTAATGTTTCGCAGCCAGGCGCGGCTTTTGCCGTTTGAACCGCAAAACGGGATGCAGGTGCTGGTCTACGGCCACGCCACCATCTATGAGCGCGACGGCAGCTTTCAGCTGTATGCCGACTATATGCGCCCCTTCGGCGCAGGTGCGGCACAGATGGCGTTTGACGCGCTGTACAAAAAACTGGAAACCGAGGGACTTTTTGCGCCCGAGCGCAAGCGCCCGCTGCCCGCCGTGCCAAGGTGCATCGGTGTGGTCACCAGCAAGACCGGCGCGGCCTGGCAGGATGTGCAGAACGTCATTGCCCGCCGCTGGCCTGGGGTGCAGCTGCTGCTGGCACCCGTCAATGTGCAGGGGCTGGAAGCCGAGCGCAGCATTGTGGCGGGCATCCGCGCGCTGGACAACGACCCCCGCCCGGATTTGATTTTGGTCACACGCGGCGGCGGCAGCAAGGAGGATCTGTGGATCTTCAACAGTGAGCGCATTGCCCGCGCCGCCGCAGCCTGCCGCAAACCGCTGGTTTCGGCCGTGGGGCATGAGATCGACACAACGATTTTGGACTATGTCGCTGACCTGCGCGCGCCCACGCCCTCGGCCGCCGCCGAGCTGTGTGTGCCGGATCGCCGCGAAATGCAGCGGAAAATATTCATTTTACAGCAAAATATTCAAAATAATATACAGAATCGCTGCCGGATATGCTATAATAAGGTAGAAAGTCTTTCGACCGGTCAGGCGATGCAGCGCACACGGCAGGCTGTGCAGCGCCGCGCGCAGAATCTGGCCGCCGTCAGCGAGGCCGTGCAGGCGCAAAGTGACCGCCGCATAAGTGCGGCGCAGGCGCAGCTGCAAAGCGCGGCAGCCCTGGCGGCATCGCTGAACCCCTATGGGGTGTTGGCGCGCGGCTACACGGTGGCCAGCGTCGGCGGCACCGTGACTGCGGTAGACCACCTGATGCCGGGGCAAACCGTGACACTGCGCGGCGATAAGGCCGAGGCAGACTGCACGGTGCAGACCGTGCGCAAGCCGGAAAGGAACGCAACGCTATGAAACAGCCGAAATCCTTTGAGGAGGGCATGCAGCGCCTGAACGACCTGCTGACCCAGATGCAGGATGATACGACCCCCTTGGCCGACGCCGTAAAGCTGTACGCCGAGGCGGCGTCGCTGATACAGTATTGCAACAAAACGCTGGAGACCGCCAAGCTGAAGATCGAGGAGATCGACGCCTCGCTGCTGGCCGCACAGGAGGAGCCGCAATGACCGAACAGGAATACAAAGCAACATTCAGCCGCTATCTGGCCGAAACCGAGCAGCGCCTTGTAACGCTGTGCGACGCTTACCTGCCTGCGGGGCGCGCCATCTGCGATGCCGCCCGCTACAGCCTGTTGGGCGGCGGCAAGCGCATCCGCGCCGTGCTGACTTTGGCAGCGTGCGAGCTTTGCACGGGCAGCGCAGAACCGGCGCTGGACTATGCCTGTGCGCTGGAAATGCTGCACTGCTACTCGCTGATCCACGACGACCTGCCCTGCATGGACAACGACGACTTCCGCCGCGGCCGCCCCAGCTGCCACAAGCAATATGACGAAGCTACGGCACTTTTGGCGGCAGACGCCCTGGTGACCGCCGCCTTTGAGGTGGTGGCGAACGCGGAACTTTCCCCCGCAAGCCGTGCCGAGGCTGCCGCCGTGCTGGCCAAGGCGGGCGGTGCGCGCGGGATGCTGTACGGCCAGGAACTGGACAAGCATTTTGAGACCGTCAAGGCGAGCGAGAGCGAGCTTTTGCAGCTGCACGCCCACAAGACCGGCGCGCTGATCGTCGCCGCTGTCGAGCTTGGCTGCACGGCCGCCGGGGAAACCGGTGCCAAGCGCGAGGCCCTGCGCCGTTATGCGGCGGAGATCGGCCTTGTGTTCCAGATCGTGGACGATATGCTGGACGTGACCTCCACCACGCAGGAGCTGGGCAAGCCGGTAGGCAGCGATGCCGAAAACGATAAAACGACCTTTATTACCCTGTACGGTCTGCAGGGCGCAGGGGAAAAGGCCCGCACCCGCAACGCTGCGGCGCTGGCCGCCCTGGAACCCTTGGGCGAAAACGCGGAGTTTCTGCGGATCCTCGCACAGGAGCTTTTGACCCGAAAAAAATAACTACTATACCGTGAGGACGTGAGCGATCTTGATGCATCTGCTGACCACTGCGCTGAACTGGAACTATGTGCTGGTAACGGCCATTTCCGCTTCGCTTACGGCGCAGTTTATCAAAGTTCTACTCAATCTTTTTATTTTTCACCGCTTTATTGCCGAGCGCATGTGGGGCGCGGGCGGTATGCCCAGCTCCCACTCGGCAACGGTCTGCGCCATGGTCGTGGCGACGGGGCGCTACTGCGGCGTAAACTCCGCCGTGTTTGCCGTGGCGGCAGTGCTTTCCATCATCGTTATGTACGATGCTATGGGTGTGCGCTACGAAACCGGCGAACAGGCCAAGCTGCTGAACCGTATGTTTGCCGAGTGGATGGACCAGGAAAGCGAAGCCCTGCCCTTTTTGAAAAACGGAAAAAAGCTCAAGGAGATGGTGGGACATACCCCCATCGAGGTGCTTACCGGCGCCGTGCTGGGCATATTGATCGGCTTTGCGATGCCGATGCCGTAACAGGCAGTAAATACAAAAAAAGAGGTGTCTATCTGTATGCAGACTGATCTTCTGGACAAGATCCAAGCACCGGGTGACATAAAAAACCTGCCGGCAGAGGATATGCCGGCTTTGTGTGAAGAAATCCGAAATTTCCTGATTCGCAGCGTCACCGCCACAGGGGGGCATCTGTCCTCCAACCTGGGTGTGGTCGAGCTTACCGTGGCGCTGCACCGCGTCATGAACTTCCCGCAGGATAAACTCCTGTTTGACGTGGGTCACCAGTGCTACACCCACAAGTTGCTCACAGGCCGCCGCGCAGGCTTCTCGCAGCTGCGCGGAAAAGACGGGATATCGGGTTTTCCCAACCCCAAGGAAAGCAACTGTGACAGCTTCATTGCCGGGCACGGCAGTGCGGCGCTTTCGGCTGCCATCGGCATGGCGCAGGCCAAAAAAATCAAGGGCGAGCGCGGCAAGGTGGTCGTCATTATAGGCGACGGCGCATTCACCGGCGGTATGGTCTATGAGGGCATGAACAATGTCAGCAAGCTGGACAATCTGGTCGTGATTTTGAACGACAACAAGATGTCTATCTCCAAAAACGTCGGGCAGATGGCCAACTATCTGACCCGCCTGCGCACCGACCCCAAATATTTCCACGTTAAGGCGCATATGGAAACCGCGCTCGAGCGCATTCCCGTAGTCGGTGATGCCATGGTCAGGGTGCTGCAGGACGGCAAGCAGTTTATCCGCCGCGGCATCTACAAGCAGGCCACCCTGTTTGAGGAGATGGGCTTTCAGTACATCGGCCCTGTGGACGGTCATGACGTCGAGCTGCTCAGCCGTATGCTTTCCAATTTGCGGGAGCAGTATGCCCCGCTGTTTCTGCATGTCGTCACCCAGAAGGGCAAAGGTCTGAAACCGGCCGAGGAAAACCCCGGCGAGTTTCACGCCGTGGGCAAGCTGGACCTAAGCCACCTGACCGACCCCGAACTTTCGCCGTCGGACTCCTTCTCGTCCACCTTTGGCCAGACGCTGGCAGAGCTGGGCAGCGAGGAACCGCGCCTGTGCGCCATCACGGCCGCCATGAAATACGGCACGGGGCTGAACTTCTTCAAGCAGGCGCACAAGGAACGCTTTTTTGACGTCGGCATGGCCGAAGAACACGCCGTCACCTTCGCGGGCGGCCTGGCAAGCCAGGGGCTGCTGCCGACCGTGGCCATTTATTCAACGTTTTTCCAACGTGCCTACGACCAAATTATCCACGACGTCAACCTGATGCAGCTGGATGTACTGTTTTCCGTGGATCGCGCGGGGCTTGTGCCCGGCGACGGCGAAACGCATCAGGGCATCTATGACCCGGCATTTTTCTCCGGCGTCGGCATCCCTGTGTACGCGCCCGCCAACTATGCGGAGCTGCGCTACTGGCTGGGCGTGCTGGTCAGGGAATGCCGCGGCCCGCGCGCCATCCGTTACCCGCGCGGCGGCGAAAGCACCGCACTGGCAGCACTCGGCTGCAGCGAGCAGCCGTTCGATATTTACAAGGGGGCAGCGCCCGCCAAAACGGCCATCATCAGCTACGGCGCCGAAACCGAGGAAGTCCTGTCGGCGTGTCAGGAGCTGGCAGACAAGGGCTGCCGCGCCGACGCCGTCAAGCTGGTGCAGCTGTACCCGCTGCCCGAAGGGCTGGTGCAGGCCCTTTGCGGGTATGACACCATCCTGTTTGCCGAGGATACCATCCGCACCGGCGGCATCGGCCAGCAGCTGGGCTTTGCCCTGCAGCAGGCGGGCTGGCAGGGACGTTACCTGCTGCACGCCGTAGATAACGCACATCTTTTGCACGCCAAGGTGCCGGAGCTGCGCGCCGACCAGAAGCTGGACGCCGCCGCACTCTGCCGCGCCCTGCTGCAAACTGAGGAGAATCCGCAATGAGTAAGATACGCCTGGATCAATACCTGTGCCAGAACGGGCTGGTGCAAAGCCGCGAACGCGCCAAGGCGCTGATCATGTCCGGCATCGTCTTTGTCAACGAGCAAAAGGCAGACAAGGCGGGCGAGATGATCGCCCCCGATGCCAAGGTCGAGGTGCGCGGGCACGACATCGGCTATGTCAGCCGCGGCGGGCTCAAGCTGGAAAAGGCCATGCAGGTGTTCCCGATGCGCCCGGACGGCAAGGTCTGTATGGACATTGGTGCCTCCACCGGCGGCTTTACCGACTGTATGCTGCAAAACGGCGCCGTCAAGGTGTACGCCGTGGACGTGGGCTACGGGCAGCTTGCGTGGAGCCTGCGCACCGACGAGCGCGTCATCAATATGGAGCGCACGAATATCCGCAATGTCACGCCGGAGGATCTGCAGGAACCCGTTGAATTTTTCAGCGTAGATGTGTCTTTTATTTCGCTCAAGCATATTTTCCCGGTGGCGGATGCCATCTGCACGCCGGGCGCTGTGGGCGTATGCCTGGTCAAGCCCCAGTTTGAAGCCGGGCGCGAAAAGGTCGGCAAAAAGGGCGTTGTGCGCGAAGCTGCCACCCACCGCGAGGTGTTGGAGATGGCGCAGGGCTACGCCCTTGCCAACCACTTTGCCCCGGCAGGCCTGGATTTTTCGCCCATCAAGGGCCCTGAGGGCAACATTGAATTTTTGTTGTTTGTGCAGCACTGCGAAACCCCGCAGCCGCTGCCCGACGGCGTGATCGAACAGGTCGTGGCAGCCGCCCATGCGGCGCTGGACAAGACCCCCAACCTGCACTAAAGACGAAAGGGGAGCCGGGCAAATGTCGGTTCTGTTGATCCCAAACCCCACCAAGGACGAGGGGCTGACCGTCACCCGCTGTGCCGCGCAAATTTTGCAGCAGGGCGGACAGACGGTACTTATGCCCGATACCCTGCAAAGCGGGCAGCCGCTGCCGGGTGTTGTCTATCTGCCGGAAGCCGACGCCTACGCCAAAGCCGACCGTGTGGTAACAGTCGGCGGGGACGGCACACTGCTGCGGGCGGGCAAGACCTGCGCGCGGCTGGGGCTGCCGGTCTTGGGGGTAAACCTGGGACGAACCGGCTTTCTGGCAACCTGCGAGGTCGCCGAGCTGGAGGATAAGCTGCAGCGGCTGGCTGCCGAAGAATTTTCCGTCAGCCCCCGCCTTATGTTAAAAGCCGAAACCGAGGGCTGGCAGGCAGAGGCAGTCAATGACGTGGTCATTTTCGGGCACAGCCGTCTGCACCCCATGGACTACCGCGTCCTGTGCGACGGCACCCCCGTGGGGCGCTACCGCAGTGACGGGCTGATTTTTGCCACGCCCACCGGCAGCACGGCGTATTCGTTTTCGGCGGGGGGGCCGGTGCTGGACGCCGATGCCCCCGTACTGGTGCTGACCCCCGTTTGCAGCCACGATGCAGGGGCTGCGCCCATCGTGTTCGGCCGCGGCCGAACGCTGGAGGTCACGGCGGATGCCGACAACCGCGACCTTTGTTATGCCTGCGCCGACAGCGACGCCCGATGCGATCTGCACCCCGGCGAAACGCTGCGTATCACCGCAGCCGAAAATACATTGAATCTTGTCAGCTTTGCCAAAGCTGAACAATTCGACGCACTTGCCAATAAATTGATGAGGAGATGACCTTGATGAAAAGCGCGCGCCATCAAGCAATTTTGGATCTGATCACCCAGCATCCGATCGACCGCCAGGAGGAGCTGATCGCCCACCTGCGCGAGGAAGGCTATGACGTTACCCAGGCCACCGTGTCCCGCGATATCCGCGAGCTGCAGCTGGTCAAGACCGCCATGCCCGACGGAAGCTACCGCTACATGCCCGCCGCCGCATCCGGCAAGGTGGCACATTCCCCCAGCCGGTTTGAGATGATTTTCCGCGAGTCGGTGCTGAAAATCGACTACGCGGGGCATATGGTGCTGGTCAAATGCTTTTCCGGTATGGCCAACGCCGCCTGCGAGGTATTTGACGCCAAGCAGTGGGACAACGTTGTCGGCACACTTTCCGGCGATGACACGTTCTTTATTCTGATGCGCAGCGAGGAGGACGCCGCAGCCATCTCCAAAGAGCTGCAGCGCTATCTGCGCAAAGTCTGATACCGTAAACTGGGGGACTGACCGATGCTGTCAAACCTGAAAATTGAAAATGTAGCCGTCATCGAAAAAGCCGAGGTGCATTTTACCCCCGGCTTTAACGTGCTTACGGGTGAGACGGGCGCGGGCAAGTCCATCCTGATCGACTCCATCAACGCCATTTTGGGCAACCGCACCTCCCGCGAGCTGGTGCGCAGCGGTGCGCAAAAGGCGTGTATTTGGGCGACGTTTGAGGATATCCCGCAGTCGGTAAAAAAGCAGCTGGAAAAATGCGGCTATGAGGCTGCCGACGACCTGCTTTTGTACCGTGAGATCAACGCCGAAGGCAAGGGCAGCTGCCGTGTCAACGGTATGCCCGCGACGGCGTCGGTGGTGCGCGATATCTCGGCAGGGCTGCTTTCCATCCACGGTCAGCACGACAGCCAAAGCCTGACCAACCCCGCCTTGCACCTGGGGCTGCTGGATCAGTACGCCCGCAACCAGGAGCTGTTTGCACCCTACTACGCGCAGTACCGCGAGCTGATCGGCATCAAGCGGCAGCTGGACGCGCTGAACGCAGGCGAGGCAGACAAGCAGCGCCGCATCGAAGCCCTGACGGCGGAAATCGACGCCATTGACGCCGCCGCCCTGCAGCCGGGCGAGGAAAAAACCTTGCAGGAACGCAAAAATGTGATCACCCACGCCCAAAGCATTTTGCAGGGCATCACCGCCGCGCATATGGCGCTGGCAGGGGACGAGGACGGCGAACAAAGCGGTGCCGCCGACCTTTTGGGTGGTGCCGTGGACGGGATGCAGAACAGCGCCCGCCTGGATGAATCGCTGGTACCCTTATCCGAGCGCTTGAACGAGCTGTACTATAACGCCCGCGACCTGGCCACCGAACTGGCCGACAGGCTGGACGCCTACGGCTTTGACCCCGGCGAGCTGGATCAGATCGAAAGCCGGCTGGATGTCATCTACCGCATCAAGCAGAAATTCGGCATGGAGGTCGAGGAGCTGCTGGAACGGCGGGAGGCAGCCGCCCGCGAGTTGGAAACCTTCCAGACCTCCGGCGAAAAAATCGCCGAGTTGAAGGCCAAAATGCAGGCGCTGTACGCCGACGCCAAAAAAAGCGCCGAGGCGTTGACCCAAAGCCGCCTGCAGGGCTTTGCCGCCATGAACCGCGAAATGCGCGCCGCACTGGAATTTCTGAACATGCCGGGTATCCGCTTTGCCCTTAAACACAGCAGGGGGGCGCTTGGCTCCCACGGGCAGGACACGGTGGAATTTCTCATCTCCACCAACCCCGGCGAGGACCCCAAGCCGCTGGCAAAAATTGCCTCCGGCGGCGAGCTTTCCCGCATTATGCTGGCGTTCAAAAGCGCCCTGGCCGACCGCGACGCGCTGCCCACCGTCATTTACGATGAAATCGATACCGGCGTATCGGGTCTGGCGGCGGGGCGCATCGGCCAGCTGCTGCATCAGACGGCGGCAGGGCATCAGGTGCTGTGCATCACCCACACGCCGCAGGTGGCGGCCTTTGCCGATAACCAGCTGCTGATCCAGAAAAACGTCAGCGGCGAGCGCACCTACACCGAAATTCACACCCTGGATATGGACGGCCGTGTGCAGGTATTGGCGCGGATGATTTCCGGCGATAAAGTCAGTGACCTGAGCCTTGCCAGCGCGCGGGAGCTGATTGAAAAATCCCGATAAAAGGGGGCTGTCATGCTGCATCTGTATTTTGGTAGCGGCAAGGGCAAGACCACAGCGGCGGCAGGGCTTGCGCTGCGCGCGCTGGGACACGAAAAAAAGGTCGTCATCGTGCAATTTTTGAAGGACGGCACCAGCGGCGAGATCGAACCCCTGCGCCGTTTGGGCGCAGCCGTTTTTGCCTGCCCCAACGCAAAATTCACCTGGTTGATGACGCCGCAGGAAAAGGCGGCGGCGCTTGCCCACAACACAAAAACGCTGGAAGTCGCCCTGCAAATGCCCTGCGACCTGCTGATTCTGGACGAGGCGTGCGCCGCGCTGCGCGCAGGGCTTTTGCCCGAAACACTTTTGCAAAAGGCGGTTCTGAACGCACCCTATGAAGCCGTTTTGACGGGGCGCGACCCGGCAGACTGGATGCTGCAAAGCGCCGATTACATCACCGAGTTCACCGCCCGCCGCCACCCGTATGAAAAAGGCATCCCCGCCAGAGAAGGCATAGAGTACTAAAAAATCCCTGTAAAGCAACTTCGCTTTACAGGGATTTTTACTTTATTTAATCCGCTTGCAGGGTTTCCAGCTCTGCCATCCACAGGGTGTTGCAGGCATCGCTCGGCATACGCCAGTCGCCGCGGGGCGACAAAGTCACCGAGCCGACCTTGGGACCGTCCGGCAGGCAGCTGCGCTTAAATTGCTGCGCAAAGAAACGGCGGTAGAAGTTTTTCAGCCACGCCAGCAGTACCTCCGGCTCGTATTTGTCCGCAAAGGCGGTGCGGGCAAGGCGGTAAATTTTGGCAGGCGGGAAGCCGAACCGCAGCACATAGTACAGGTAGAAATCGTGCAGCTCATACGGGCCGACCAGCTTTTCGGTCTGCTGGGCAATGGTGCCGTCGGCGGCGGTGGGCAGCAATTCGGGGCTGACCGGCGTGTCCAGAATATCCAGCAGCACGCTGCGCAGGGTTTCCTGCCCGCAGGTGTCGGCGACATACTGCACAATGTGGCGCACCAGCGTTTTGGGTACGCCCGCGTTGACGCCGTACATGCTCATATGGTCGCCGTTGTAGGTCGCCCAGCCCAGGGCCAGCTCGCTCAAATCGCCGGTGCCGATGACAAAGCCGCCGTTTTTGTTGGCGTAGTCCATCAACTCCAGCGTGCGCACGCGGGCCTGGCAGTTTTCAAAGGTGACGTCATAGCTTTCGGGGTTCTGACCGATATCGGCAAAGTGGCTTTGTACGGTCTTTGTAATATTGATTTCCCCAAAGCTCACGCCCAAGGCCTCGCACAGGATTTCGGCGTTGGAGCGTGTGCGCCGGGTCGTGCCGAAGCAGGGCATCGTCAGGGCGACAATGTCCTTGGCGTCGCGTCCCAGCACCTTGCAGGCGCGCACCGCCACCAGCAGGGCAAGGCAGCTGTCCAGCCCGCCGGAAATGCCCACCACTGCGCACTTGGCGTGGGTATGCTCCATCCGCTTGGCAAGCCCCTCGGCCTGGATGCGCAAGATCAGCTCGCAGCGCTCGGCGCGGGCGGCGGTGTCCTGCGGCACAAACGGCGTGGGGGAAACCGGGCGCGTCAGGCTGATTTCCGCGTCACGCAATTCAAATTCCACGGTGGTGTAGCCGGAGGTTTCGGGGCAGAAGCTTGTATTGCGCATACGCTCCTGCTGCAGGCGGCTCACGTCCAGCTCGGTCACGGCGGCACCGCCCGCAAACGGGCGGGCTTCGCTCAGCAGGCTGCCGTTTTCGGCAATCAGGTTGTGGGCGGCAAAGGTCATATCGGTGGTGCTTTCGCCGTGTCCGGCGTCGGCATACAGGTAGGCGGCCAACAGACGCGCGCTCTGCCCGCAGACCAATGCACGGCGATAGTCCGCCTTGCCGACGGTTTCGTCGCTGGCGGAAAGATTGGCGATCACCGTTGCGCCCGCCAGCGCGTGGCGGCAGCTGGGCGGCACGGGCGCCCACAGATCCTCGCACACTTCAACGCCCAGCACAAAATCCGGCAGCTGCTTGCAGGCAAACAGCAAGTCGGTGCCGATCAGCGTTTCCTGCCCGGCAAACTCGATGCACTCAGCCTCGCGCATGGCGGGCACAAAGTGCCGCTTTTCGTAAAATTCGCCGTAGTTGGGCAGATAAGTCTTGGGTACAAGCCCCAGCAGCTCGCCGTGGCAGACGACCGCCGCGCAGTTGTAAAGCTTGGCGTTGTGGCGCACAGGCAGCCCCACCAGCGTGAGGATGTCCAAATCCACGCTGGCGCTCAGAATATCAGCCAGACCTTTTTCGGCACCCTGCAAAAGGGTAGCCTGCAAAAACAGGTCGCTGCAGGTGTAGCCGGTCAGGCAGAACTCCGGCAGGCAGAGCAGCTGCACGCCGTTGGCGGCGTGGGTGCGCATGGTGTCGATAATTTGCTGTGCATTGTAGGCGCAGTCCGCCACGCGCAGGGCAGGGCTGGCAGCGGCTGCGCGGACAAAACCGTTTTCAAAAGCGGAAAAACTGTACTTCATAGGAAAGCTCCCTTGTATCAGATATATATTCTATGATAGCACAGCGGGCGGCTGACCGCAAGTAAAATTATATCAAACAAAATGTAATATATACTTGACATAATGAAAGAAATATGATACGGTATAGCCACAGCAAAACAAAAGGAGCATATCACTATGGCAAAAAACCTGATGCTGAAGGCCGCCCGCGCCCAAAAGGATATGACGCAGGCAGACCTGGCGGCGGCGGTGGGTGTGTCGCGGCAGACCATCAACGCCATTGAAAAAGGGGAGTATAACCCTACGATCAACCTGTGCCGCAGCATCTGCAGGGTGCTGGGCAAGACATTGGACGAGCTGTTCTGGGAGGAATAAGCAATGAATCTGAAGGAATTTTTTAAGCACGACAATCTGGACGAAATGCAAAAACAGACCCTTTTAAAAATCGAGTCCCGTGGCTTCGGGGCGTTGTGGGTGCTGCTGCTGGCGGCGCTGATTATCGAAAGTCTGCTGGGCTTTACCCCGCGGGAGATGGCGGCGGAATTCTTTATCTTTATGCTGGGGTGCGCCTATACGCTCATTAGTGATCTGCGTGCCGGTATCTGGGATCGTCACCTGAAGGCGAACACGAAAACCAATGCGGCTGTGGCCGTTGTGGGCGGTGCTGCCGTGTTTGTGTGGGGGCTTATCAAATTTGTGGAGTTTGGCGTGGGTGTTGCGGTGCTGTTGGCGGTATTTATGGGGGCGTGTACCTGGGTGCTGTGCTTTGCATTGCTGCAGCTCAGCATGCAGGCTTACAAAAAACGCCACGCGGAACTGGAAAACCCGAAGGAGGACGACGATGAAAACGAATAAAAAAGAGCTGACTGTCTTTGCGCTCTGTGCTTACGCAATTCCGTTTCTGATGATGCCGCTTTTGTACATCTGCCTGCAGAACGGGCAGGACACCTCGATTTTTGCCAACGCCCAGATGTTCTACCCGGCGGCGGGTGTTATGCTGGCGTTTTTGCTGGCAAAGCGGCAGGATATCCCGAAGCGGTTTTACATATTGCACCTGCTGGCTACAGCTATTATGCTGATTATGAGCGTGCTGTCCGCCGTTATGCCGCAGGCACCGTGGCTGGGGATTGCCAACTTCGTTATTATTATTGCGTCGGTGCTGGGCTGGATTTTCCTGCTGACCGAGAAAAAGGAAAAGCGCGAAGCCTACGGGCTGCGCCTGCACGGCAAGCTTATAACAGCGCTGGGCATCTGCGTTTATTTCCTTGCGGTCAAGACCGGTATGGTCTTTCTTTCGATGGCGATGCAGGGCGGCGATAGCTGGGCTGAATATCTGGCTTATTGGCGCACAGCTGCACCGTGGGTCATCGCGGTGGCACTTATACCGAACTTCTTTTTGAGCTTTCTGCCGTTTTTTGGCGAGGAATACGGCTGGCGCTACTACCTGACGCCCGCCCTGCAAAGCCGCTTCGGCGCACGGCGCGGCGCGTTGGCGGTGGGTGTGCTGTGGGGGCTGTGGCATCTGCCGCTGAACCTTTTCTTTTACAGCCCGGAAACCTCCCTGCAGAGCATCGCGTCGCAGCTGATTGTCTGCGTGACGATGGGCGTGTTCTTCACGTTTGCTTATGAAAAATGCGGCAAAAACATCTGGGTGCCCGTACTGCTGCATTACCTGAACAACAATATGATCCTCGTCTGGACAGGCACGGCGGATATCGGCAATCAGGTCATCGCATGGGGCGATGTTGCAATCAGCGCCATTATGTATGGGGTTGCATTCCTGCCGTTTCTGGCGGCAAAGTGCTACCGTAAAAACAAATAAAAAACAGGTGCAGCCCTTCAATGGGGCTGCACCTGTTTTTGACTGTCGTTAAACGGCAAATGCCTTGTGCAGGGCGGTCAGGGCACCGTCCTCGTCCTGCTGGCGGATCAGCAGCGAAATATCAAGGTCGCTGGTGGTGATCAGCGCGATCTCGATATCGACCTCCGCCAGCGCCGCCAAGGCGCGGGCGGCAACGCCGCAGCTGGTGACCATATCCTCGCCGAACAGGTTGATTTTGCAGTACCCGCCCGAAACCAGCGGGGGATTGACCTTGGCGGCGGCGGGCAGGGCTTTCATGACGGCGGCAAAATTGTCGTTGGCGGTGGTAAAGCTGAAATCCACCGCGGCGCCGCGCGGGGCGCTCTGGCAGATCATATCCACCACAATGCCCGCATCGGCGAACACCTTCAGGTAGCCCGCAAGGCTTTGGGCGCTGTATTTTGCGCCGGGAAACGTGGTAAGCAGGATATCCTGCTCGCTGCTGATTTTGCTGACACCGTACATAAAAATGCCGTCCTTTCGTATTATTCTAACGTAAGATACTGCTCGTCAATGCTTTGCCGCAGCACGTTTTCTATGTAGTCGCGGCTTAAAGTAAAGCAGCCGTGCGCCGCGCCCAGCTCGTCCGTGTAGGCGGGGTAAGGGTAGACGCGGATATTCTGGTACCCGGCTTCGTATTGCGTCACAACGCAGTGCAGCTTGGGGTCCAGCATCGCCACGGCGCTGCTGCCGTCGGGCTGGGTGGTCTTTTCAAAGGTGATGTCCAGCACCGCGCCGATGACATTGTCCGCGCTGGACTGGGCGTTGGCAAAGTTGCCCAGGCTGTACGCCACAAAGGTCCGGTTGCCGTTGGCCCCCGTCAGCCATTCGGCGTTCTGGGTCACATGGGGGTGGGTGCCGATGACAAGGTCAACGCCCTGATCCGCCAGCCACTGGGCGGTGTCCTTCTGAAAATCATTCACCGTGTGGCTGCCCTCGGTACCCATATGGCAGCTGACGATCAGCACATCGCAGTGGGGGCGCATATCGGCGATCTGCTTGGCAATCGTTTCGCGGTCGCTTAAGTAGATCACGCCGTGTTCGGCTTGGCTCGGCGTCGGGATGCCGTTGGTATGCTCGGTGTAGGAAAGATAGCCGAAGGTAATGCCATTCACGGTCTGGTAGACGTACTCGGTGGGGTCCGCCAGCGTGTAAAAGCCCATGTAGCGCACGTCCTCCGGCATGGCTTCCCAGTGCTGCAGCGAAGCCTCAATGCCCGCCGCGCCCTTGTCGTAGCTGTGGTTGTTGGACAGGCTGAACACACGGAACCCCAAATCATACAGCGCATCGGTAATGTCGCCGGGGGTGGAAAAGCACGGGTAGCCGCTGGGGGCAAATTCGTCGTTGACCAGCGTTTCCTGATTCAGCCAGTTTACATCAAACTGGCTGTAGAATTCCCGCATATTCTCATACACATAGGAAAAATCATAGTACCCGTCGGTGCCGCGCTGGCGCGCCTGAATATACAGCCCGTCGTGGATCAAGTCATCCCCCGTGGCGGAAAACCGCACCGTGTCCACCGTGGGGGTGGGTTCGGGCGTCGGCTCCGGCGTGGGTTCGGGGGTGGGCTGCACGGTCGCTGTCGGAACAGGGGCGGAAACCGGCGCGGTCGGCTCGGTCAAAAGCGAACCTGCCACCACGCCGCAGACCCCCAGCGCGATCACGCAGCAGGCCAGAATTTCGTTACTTCTCATTCGCACGGCAGCTTACCTCGCAGCAAATCGGTCATGGCATACATACCGGGCTGCTGCCCGTCCAAAAACAGCGCTGCCTGAATGGCACCCTCGGCAAAGACGGTGCGCGCCCCGGCGCTGTGGCTCAGGGTCAGGACTTCCTCGGCGCCGCAGAACAGCACCTCATGCTCGCCCACAATGCCGCCGCCGCGCACGGCGCTGATGCCCAGCTCCTTGTCGCCGCGCTTTTGCCGCACCTGCGAGCGGTCGTAGACATATTCGTACTGCCCGCCCGCCTCGGCGTTGATGGCGTCGGCGATCATCAGGGCGGTGCCGCTGGGGGCATCCAGCTTGTTGCGGTGGTGCTTTTCAACGATTTCAATGTCGTACTCACTGCCCAGAACGCGGGCGGCCTGCTTGGCAAGCTCGATCAGCACATTGACGCCCAGCGACATATTGGCGCTGCGGAAGATCGCCGTTTTTTCGGCAGCCTTCTGCAAAATGTCCAGCTCCTCACTGCCCAGACCCGTGGAGCAGATGACGCAGGGCATACCGTGCTCTGCGCCCCAAGCGGCGGCGGCTGCCGCCCCGGCGGGGGAGGAAAAATCGATCACAATGCCATTGCAGGCAACGTCCTGCCAGCTTGCGTACACCGGGATCTCTCCCACGCGCCCCGCCTCGCGGTCCACACCGGCGGCAACGCGGCAGTCCGTGCGGGCGGCAATTTTTTCCACAAGGGCGCGACCCATGCGCCCGTAAATGCCCTGAATGATAATGTCCGTCATATCGGAAAATTCCTTTCGTGTTTTACAAAATCAGCCCGCGGCGTACCTGCGGGCTGAAGGGTTTATGACAGCAAACCGAACGCACGCAGGGCGCTGTCCAGCTGTGCCTGCACGGCTTCATTCGGGTCGACCAGCGGCAGGCGGCAAGCCCCGGCGTGCCAGCCAAGGCGGTTCATCGCCCACTTGACCGGGATGGGGTTTACATCGGCAAACAGCGCCTTGCACAGCGGCAGGGCGGCCAGCTGCATCGCAAGGCTGCCGGCGGTATCGCCCGCAAACCACTTGGCGCAGATGTCATGGGTGTAGCGCGGCGCCACGTTGGACAACACGCTGATCACGCCCTTGCCGCCCAGCGCCAGCAGCGGGACGATCTGGTCATCGTTGCCGGAGTAGATGTTCAGCTCCTCCCCGCAGGCTGCGGCGATCTCCGCCACCTGGCTGATGTTGCCGCTGGCCTCCTTCACCGCGTTGATGTTGGGGTGCTTGGCAAGCTGTTTAAGGCTTGCGGCGGTCAGGTTGCAGCCGGTGCGGCTGGGGACATTGTACAAAATGCAGGGCAGGTCCACGGCATCCGCAATGGCGGTGTAGTGGGCAATCAGACCGGCCTGGCTGGTTTTGTTGTAGTAGGGGGTGACCAGCAGCAGGGCGTCGGCGCCGTCCGCCTGCGCCTGACGGCTGAGCCAGACGGCGTACTTGGTATCGTTGGAGCCGGTGCCCGCAATGACAGGAACCCGCCCGGCGGTCTTTTTGACGGCGTAGCGGATGCACGCGGTATGCTCCTCATCCGTCATGGTGGGGGACTCGCCGGTGGTGCCGCAGATGACAATGGCATCGGTGCCGTTGTCGATCTGGTCGTCAATGATGCGCCCCAGCTCCTCAAAATCCACGCTGCCGTCGGCACGCATGGGGGTGATGATCGCCACGGCGGCGCCGGTAAAAACGGGCTTCTTCATAGGGAACACTCCTTCAAAAATCAGTCAAAATAGCCCTTGGCTGCCAGCAGCTCGGCCAGCAGCACACCGCCGCCGGCAGCGCCGCGCAGCGTATTGTGGGAAAGGCAGACAAACTTGTAATCGTACTGGGTATCCTCGCGCAGGCGTCCGATGCTGACCGCCATACCGTTTTCCAGCATACGGTCCAGCTTGGGCTGCGGGCGGTCGTTTTCCTCAAAATAATGCAGGAACTGCTTGGGGGCGCTGGGCAGTGCCAGCTCCTGGGCAGGACCGCGGAAGGTTTTCCATGCTTCCAGAATTTCCTCCTTGGAGGGCTTATGGGCAAAGCGCACAAAGACAGCGCCCATATGCCCGTCGGACACCGGCACGCGCAGGCACTGCGCGGTAAAGCGCGGACCATCGGCGCAGACGATCTTGTCGCCCTCGATGTGACCCCACAGCTTCAGCGGCTCCTGCTCGCTCTTCTCTTCCTCGCCGCCGATGTAGGGGATGACGTTATCCAGAATATCGGGGAAGGTTTCAAAGGTCTTGCCCGCGCCGGAAATTGCCTGATAGGTGCAGACCAGCACGTCGGTGATGTCATACTTGCGCAGCGGGTGCAGGGCGGGGACATAGCTCTGCAGGCTGCAGTTGGACTTTACGGCAATAAAGCCGCGCTTGGTGCCAAGACGCTGGCGCTGGGCGGGGATGATGTCGATGTGGTCGGCGTTGATCTCCGGCACGACCATCGGCACATCGGGGGTAAAGCGGTGGGCGCTGTTGTTGGAAACCACGGGGCATTCTGCCTTGGCGTAGGCTTCCTCCAGCGCTTTGATCTCCTCTTTTTTCATATTGACGGCGCAAAAGACAAAGTCCACCTTGGCGGCGACCTCTGCCACGTTGGCGGCGTCCAGCACCACCAGCTTTTTCGCCTGTTCGGGCATGGGGGTCTGCATCAGCCAGCGGCTGCCCACAGCCTCCTCATAGGTCTTGCCGGCGCTGCGGGCGCTGGCTGCCACAGCGGTCAGGCGGAACCAGGGGTGGTTTTCCAGCAGGGTTACAAAACGCTGCCCTACCATACCGGTTGCGCCGATGACACCTACATTGTACTGTTTCATTGTTCCTTTACCTACCTTTCTCATCCCACTCTATGCAAAAACAACGGTTTTGCCACCAAATTTGCATAGATAATAAAAAAACCGGTTGAAAACCGGCACAAAATGCAATATAATATCATATTGCATAACCACACAGCGCAACACGCCTTTTGGGCGTGACAGTCCCGCGTCTGTTCGACCGCGGACCCAGGTCGGTATGTGCCGCATACCGCCTTCGGCGAAACGCCCTTTTGCCTATCCTATGCCCTTGGCAGGGCTTGCAGAACAGGCTACTGATGCGTCCCGCACCTCTGTGCTTGGGTTTATTATAGTATCCCCGCAAGGGAATGTCAAGGCAATACCGCATATTTCTAAGTGCCGATACGGCGAGCGAGGTGCGGCAGCTGCTAAGCCAAAAGCGCAGATAATACTGGATGTCTTATCGAGCATTTTGGCAACGCAGATGCCGTGCCGCAGCCGCCGGAGCGGTGCTTAAGCCGTAAGGCGGGAAGTATGCGGTATTGACAAAAAGACTAAAGGAAAGAAAATCATGTTAAAAAAAGATTTTTGGTACGACCTGCCCAAAGAACTTATTGCGCAGGAACCCGCCGAGCCGCGCGATGCCGCCCGCCTGATGGTGCTGGACCGCAAGAGCGACAAGATCCTGCACTCGGTCTTTCACGAGCTGCCCCATTATCTGGAAAAGGGCGACCTGCTGGTGGTCAATAACTCCAAGGTCCTGCCCGCCCGCCTGATGGGTACCAAGGTGCCCACGGGCGCGGTTTGCGAGCTGCTGCTGCTGCGGCAGATAAAAGGGGATACCTGGGAGTGTCTGGCCCGCCCCGGCAAGCGTATGCAGGTGGGTACCAGGGTGGCATTCGGGGACGGCAGCCTGACCGCCACCGTGGACGAAACCCTGCCCGACGGCAACAAATATGTGACCTTTCAATATGACACCGAAACGCTGTACGAAAAGCTGGACGAGTTCGGCAAAATGCCGCTGCCGCCCTACATCACCAAGCAGCTGGAGGATCAAAGCCAGTACCAGACCGTCTACGCCAAGGAGCTGGGCAGCGCCGCCGCCCCCACGGCAGGGCTGCATTTTACCCCGCAGCTGCTGGATACCATCCGCTCGCGCGGCGTAAAAGTGGCGGAGGTCACCCTGCACGTCGGGCTGGGTACCTTCCGCCCCGTCAGCGAGGAAACCGTCGAGGCGCATCAGATGCACAGCGAGTGGTACAGCGTCAGCGAGGAAACGGCAAAGCTCATCAACGAGACCCGCGCCGCCGGGCATCGCGTCATTGCCGTGGGTACGACCAGCTGCCGCACGCTGGAATCCGTCTGGGCAAAGTACGGCAAGATCGTACCCTGCAGCGGCAACACCAGCATCTTTATCTACCCCGGCATTGAGCTGCACGCCATCGACGGGCTGATCACCAACTTCCACCTGCCCGAAAGCACGCTGATCATGCTGATTGCCGCCTTCTACGGCTACGACAAGACCATGGCTGCCTACAAGGTGGCTGTGGAGCAAAAATACCGCTTCTTCAGCTTCGGCGATGCTATGTTCATCCGCTGACACGACCCAGAAAGGAGTTTGCCCCATGCCTTACCGCCTTATCAAACAGGAGGGTACCGCCCGCCGCGGCGAATTTACTACGGTACACGGTACCGTGCAGACCCCCGCCTTCCAGAACGTTGCCACCGCCGCTGCCATCAAGGGCGGGCTTTCGGCGCTGGATCTAAAGGACATCCGCGCACAGGTCATGCTGTGCAACACCTACCACCTGCATCTGCGCCCCGGCGACAAGCTGGTGGCCGATATGGGCGGGCTGCACAAGTTCACCAAGTGGGACGGTCCCATTTTGACCGACAGCGGCGGGTTTCAGGTGTTCAGCCTGGCCAAGCTGCGCCAGATCACCGAGGAGGGCGTGACCTTCAACTCCCACCTCGACGGTCACCGCATCTTTATGGGACCCGAGCAGAGTATGCAGATCCAGGCCAACCTCGGCTCCACCATCGCCATGGCGTTTGACGAGTGCGTCGAAAATCCCGCCACCTACGAGTACGCCAAAAACAGCTGTGCGCGCACCGCACGCTGGCTGCTGCGCTGCAAGGACGAGATGGCGCGCCTCAAGCATGAGGAAAAGGCGGTCAACCCTGACCAGCTTTTGTTCGGCATCAATCAGGGCTGCACCTTTGCTGATCTGCGCGTGGAGCATATGAAGCAGATCGCCGAGTACGACCTGGACGGCTACGCCATCGGCGGCCTGGCCGTGGGCGAGCCTGCCGAGGTGATGTATGATATCATTTCCGCTGTCGAGCCTTTTGCCCCCAAGGACAAGATCCGCTACCTGATGGGCGTGGGCACGCCCGGCAATATCATTGAGGGCGTCTACCGCGGCGTCGATCTGTTCGACTGCGTTATGCCCAGCCGCAATGCCCGCCACGGCCACCTGTTCACCTGGGACGGCATCATCAACATCAAGAACCTGAAATATGAGCGCGACGAGTCGCCCATTGACCCTCACTGCGACTGCCCGGTCTGCCGCAATTTCAGCCGCGCCTATATCCGCCACCTGCAAAAGGCGGACGAAATTCTCGGTATGCGTCTGGCGGTCATGCACAACCTGTATTTCTACAACCACCTCATGGAGCGCATCCGCGAGGCGCTGGACAACGGCACCTTCCAACAGTTCCACGACACCTATGTAAAGCGTCTGGACACCCGCATCTGACACGCCACCCCCGCAGGACGGTTCGCCCGCCCGGCGGGGGTGTTTTGTGTGCATACTTTACTTTTTTCTGCGTTTCGGGTATAATACAATCAAATATACCCACTGCATCGAAGTAAGGAGAAACCACTATGGCAAAACGAGTTTTCCTGATCGTTCTCGACAGCTTCGGCATCGGCGCCGAGCCGGACGCCGCCGCGTTCGGGGATGCCGGCACCAACACGCTGGGCAGCATCGCCGCCCACCCCGCCTTCAAGGGCGAACACCTTGCCGAGCTGGGACTATTCAACATCGACGGCGTACAGGGCGGCACCCCCGCCGCCGCACCCTTGGGCAGCTTTGCCCGCCTGCGCGAAGCCAGCGCCGGCAAGGACACCACCATCGGGCATTGGGAAATTGCGGGGCTGCTCAGCGCCGAGCCGCTGCCCACCTTCCCGAACGGCTTCCCCCGGGAGCTGCTGGACGCCTTTACCGCCAAGACCGGCTACAAGGTGCTGTGCAACAAGCCCTATTCCGGCACGGACGTCATCCGCGACTACGGCGAGGAGCACATGAAAACCGGTGCGCTGATCGTCTACACCTCCGCCGACAGTGTGTTCCAGATCGCCGCCAACGAGGCGCTGGTTCCCGTGGAAAAGCTGTATGAAATTTGCGCCGCCGCCCGCGAGCTGCTGGTGGGCAAATACGGCGTGGGGCGCGTCATCGCCCGCCCCTTTGTGGGGGACTGCGCCGCCAACTTTACCCGCACCGCCCGCCGCCACGATTACAGCCTTGTCCCGCCGCATGACACCATGCTGGACGCTTTGCAGGCTGCCGGCAAACAGACCATCGGCGTGGGCAAAATTTACGATATTTTTGCGGGCAAAGGCATTGGCGAAACCATCCGCACCGCCGGCAATACCGAGGGGCTGCAGGTCACGCTGGCGCTGGCAGACCGCGACTTTGAGGGGCTTGCCTTTGTCAATCTGGTGGACTTTGATATGCTGTACGGCCACCGCCGCGACATTGCGGGCTACGCCGCCGCCGCTGCCGAGTTCAACGACTGGCTGCCCGGCTTTATGGGCAAAATGCGCCCCGGCGATATCCTGATGATCACCGCCGACCACGGCTGCGACCCCGGCTACACCAAGACCACCGACCACACCCGCGAGTATGTGCCGCTGCTGATCTACGGCGACGAGGTCCGCCCCGGCGTCAACCTGCATACCCGGTACAGCTTCGCCACCATTGCCGACACCGTCTGCAAGGCGCTGGGCGTGGACTATTGCCCCGCAGGCTGTGGGGTGTACGATGAAATTGCCAAGTAAAATGGGCGTTGTACTGCTGAATTTTCTGGCGCTCGCCTTGGCTGTGTACGCCGTGGGGCTGGCATTTACCAGCAACTTTAATATGGGCAACCTGCTGGTGTGGCTGCTGGCGGCGGCGGTGGCGGGGTACGCGGTATTCCGCAAGCCGCTGAACGTCTGGTTCTCCCACGGGGCAGGCAGGGTCGTGCTGGTGCTGTTGTGCGCCGGGCTTGCCGTGCAGGCGGGCATCATCGGCTTTCTGGCAATCAGCGGTTATGCCGACCGCCCCACAGGGCAGGAACAGGTCATGATCGTGCTGGGCGCAGGGCTTCGCAAGGATAAGCCCAGCACCCTTCTGCGGATGCGGCTGGATGCGGCGTATGCCTACGCCGAGCAGCACCCTGAACTGCTCATCGTCACCAGCGGCGGGCAAGGGCGCGACGAGACTGTGGCAGAGGGTACCGCCATGCGGGACTATCTGATCCAAAAGGGGATAGACCCCGCCCGCGTTCTGGCGGAAACCAAGTCCACCTCCACAGAGGAAAACTTCGAGTTTTCGCTGGATATCCTGCGCGGGTACGGCGTCAGCGAAACTACGCCCATCGTCTATGTTAGCAATGCGTTTCACTGCTACCGCGCAGGGCGCTACGCCGAAAAAGCGGGCTTTACCCATGCGGCGGCGCTGCCTGCCCGCACCCCGCCGCGCAGTCTGCTGCCCTGCTACCTGCGCGAGGTCTTTGCGGTTTTGTATTACTGGGTGTTCAAAACCTCCGAAAGCGGCTTTATGCACGCGATGGTGGGGGTCCTGAGCCTGAACAAGCGCTTTTTCTACAAATAAACGGAGGAGGGAACTGCCATGCAGATCCGCTACTACAAAGAATACAGCCGGTTTTTGAACCGTTTTATGGAGTTTAAGGTCTACGGCCACGCCGGACGCCCGATTTTGATTTTCCCCTGCCAGAGCGGGCGCTTTTATGACTGGGAGGATCGCAATATGTGCAACCTTGCCGCGCCGTGGATCGACGCGGGCAAGCTGCAGATCATCACGGCGGACAGCATCGACCCTGAAAGCTGGGACAACCACGGCCCCTGCCGCCCGCGCATTGAGATGCAGGAGCGCTGGTACAACTATGTCTGCGAGGAGCTGACCCCCCGCTTGCTGGAGATCAACCGCGAGCAGGGCCCCGACCACACCGGGCAGGTGCTGGTGGGCGGCGCCAGCATGGGCGGCGGTCATGCCGTGAACTTCTTCCTGCGCCGTCCGGATTTATTTAACGGCACTATTGCCCTCAGCGGGCTGTATTCCTCCGGGATGTTCTTCGGCGATTACATGGATGACCTCGTCTACCGCAATTCCCCCTGCGATTACATGCGCAATTTCCCGGAAAATCACCCCTACAAAAAGCTGTTCGCCAAAGCGGACAAGTTTATTCTCTGCTGCGGTCAGGGACAGTGGGAGGAGGATCTGCTTGCCTCCACCAGGGAATTGCAGGCCATTCTCGAAAGCAAGGACATCCACCCCTTTGTGGACATCTGGGGTACCGATGTTTCGCACGACTGGTACTGGTGGGAAAAGCAGTGGGTCTATTTCCTGCAGATGACGCTGGGCGATGCCTGATTTTAGACTTACAAACAAAAACGGCTGCACCCCTTTGCGGGGCGCAGCCGTTTTCTCTTACTTTACTTCCTGCACATACCGGATAAACGCATCGCGCTCGGCGGTGGATTTGACCACGGCGGTGTACATCATATCGCCCATGTCCAGCCGCAGGGCTTCGGGCAGACGCTCATACATTTTGATGCGGCTGCCGTAGCGGTTCATGATCTGCTGGTGGCTGTGCTTGTACATGTGGCAGTCGCGGCGGGCAGCGTATACGCAAAAATACTTCGGTCCGTTCAAATCAAGATTGCGCACCTCGTCATAGCATACCATGTCCGCCCAAATCTGGTAACAGTCCACCGAGTTGGCAAAGTTGATCATATCGGGGGTGTAGCCGCCGGCGGGGCGCATATTGACCTCCAGCGCGACGTAATCGCCCTTTTTGCCAAGACCCGGCTTGTCCTCATTCAGCTGGAAAAACTCGCAGTGGAAAAACCGACTCTTGGCGCCGAACGCCTTGATGGTGCGAAAGCCCACGTCCTTTAAGGCGGCGGGCACCTTTTTCTGCGTCCAGTAGCACAAGTCTCCGTTGCTGCTCACGATATCCAGCAGCGGGGTGGGGAATACGTTGCTGGTGTAAAACAGCGGCACACAGTGGCTGTCTGCCACGCCGTCAAAGCTGACGATGGTGCCGTTGATAAATTCCTCCATAATATAGGGCACGGCGTGGGGTTTTGCGTAAAATGCTTTCAGCTCGGCAAAGTTTTTCAGCTTGTAGGTCGCCTCTGCCCCGCAGCCGTTGTCCGGCTTTACGATGACAGGGTAGCCGACCTCCTTAATAAAAGCCCGTGCCGCCGCAAGCGTGCTGACCATATGGTGGCGTGCCACCGGCACCCCGGCGGCGATGTAGCTTTCCTTCATGCGGCTTTTGTACTTGATGCGCTCGATAAAATCGTTTTTGGCGCCGGAATTGATGTTAAAATCGGTGCGCATCTGGGCGTCCATTTCCAGCCAGTATTCGTTGTTGGATTCCACCCAGTCGATCTTGCCGTAGTGGAAGGTAAAATACGCCATCGCGCGCAGCATCTCATCGTAGCTGCCCAGATCGTTGACCCGGTAATATTCGGTCAGGCAGTGCTTTAACTCCCACGGAATCTCATCAAAAGAAGCATCCCCGATACCCAGAACGTTTACGCCGTTGCGGTGCAGGCGGTCGCAAAAATTCCAATAGGTACGGGGAAAATGGGGGCTGACAAAAACAAAATTCATAACGGTTGAAACTTCCCTTACACAAACTGATTATGCTCGGCGTCGTACTCGTAGCCGATCTCCGCCAATTTGGCGCACAGGGTGGCCTTGTCGGCGTTTTCCTGTTCACACAGGGCATCCAGCGCGGGGCAGCGATCCCGCAGTTGGGTGTTTACATAGCTTAAAAGGATCACAGGGTCCTGCGGCAGCATAACAATAACCCCTCTCAAAAAACAGTACAGTATAAAAGAGAAAAAGCCGGTCACACGATGTGACCGGCATTTTTTCTTTCCAATCAGACCGCGCGGGTAACTTTACCAGAGCGCAGGCAGCGGGTGCAGGCGTAGATATACTTCGGGGAACCGTCCACGATTGCCTTCACACGCTTGACGTTGGGGTTCCAGGTACGGTTGCTCCGACGATGAGAGTGAGAAACCTGAATGCCGAAAGAAACGCCCTTATCACAGCAAGAACATTTGGCCATAATTGCTTGCACCTCCTTTTCAATAGCTGTACTATTATACCTGATAATTTGACGGATTGCAAGCCCCCTTGGCCTAAAATTTCAACTTTTTTGCAAAATTTTTTGGCGCAGCAGCGCACAGGGGCAAAAAGTGCGGCTTGCTGCCGCTGCGGGACTTGTGTTTGACGCGCTTTTACGCTATAATAGGAACAGTATATTTTAATGGGGCGGTGTTTGTTCTGAACGGGTTACTCTCTCCGACAATGGTTTTGCAGTACCTTCTGCGGGCCATGGTGGTGCTCATCGCGCTGCCGTTTCACGAGTCGGCGCACGCGCTGGTCAGCCACTGGCTGGGGGACGATACCGCCAAGCGGCAGGGGCGCATCTCGCTGAACCCGCTGCATCATCTGGACCCCGTCGGCGCAGTGTGTATGTTGGTGGGCGGCGTCGGCTGGGCCAAGCCTGTGGGCATCAACGCAGCCAACTTCCGCAACCCCAAGGTGGGCATGGCGGTTTCCGCTGCGGCGGGTCCCGCGTCCAACCTGCTGCTGGCGTGGCTGAGTATGGTTTTGTACCGCATCGGCTATTGGGCGGGCTGGCAGCAAACCCTGCCCGTGGCGATGATGTTCCTTTATTATATGATCGTGATGAATTTAAGCCTGGCGGCGTTCAACCTGATGCCGCTGCCGCCCTTTGACGGCAGCCGGGTCGTGCTGCTGTTTTTGCCGCAGCGGCTGTACTTCCGCGTCATGCAGTACGAGCGCTATATCATGCTGGCCATGCTGTTTCTGACCTTTACAGGTCTATTGGACCGCCCGCTGGCGGCGGTGGTCAACTTTTTGTGGGGCGGGCTGGTAGACGCAACCAACTTTGTAGATACAATCGGGGGTTATTTTGCAAGAGGCATTAACGTTTAAGATAGAGGATTTTGAAGGCCCGCTGGATATGCTGCTGTATCTGGTCGGCAAAAATAAGATGAACCTCTACGACATCAACCTGATGACCCTCATCGACCAATATACCGAGGCAATCCGCACCCTGCAGCAGGACCGTATGGACATCGCCAGCGAGTTCATTGATATGGCGGCGCATCTTGTCCAGATGAAAAGCGCGCTGCTTCTGCCCCGCAGCCCCGAGGCCGAGCGCATGAAAGCCGAGCTGACCGGGCGCTTGATTGAGTACAGCGCCTGCAAGGAGGTCGCCGCCCAGCTGGGCGGCCGTGCGCGGGATATTACCACCTTTGTGCGCGAGCCGATGCCGCTGGTCGGCGCGGCAGAGTACACCCGCCCGCACGACCCCTACAAGCTGGTGCAGGCGTGGTTCGGTCTGATGGGACGCGGCACCCGCAAGCGCAAGCCCACGCAGGAACGCTTTGAGCCGCTGGTCACCGCGCCGTTTGTGTCGGTGGCCAGCCGTGTATCGCACATGCTGCGCGGACTGCTGAAAGGCTCGCTGCACAAGATGGGGCAGCTATTCAGCGCCGAGGAAAGCCGCAGCACCAACGTGGCCACCTTTTTGGCACTGCTGGAGCTGATCCGCGCAGGGCGTGTGCAGGTGGCCGACGACGGCGGGCTGAATTTAGACCGCACCCACCGCCGCAGAAAGGAGAACCCCACCCATGAATGAGAACCAACATCTGGGCGCACTGGAAGCCATGCTGTTTGCCCACGCCGAGCCGGTGGAAACCGCCCGCCTGGCCGATGCCCTGCGCCTCGAAAAAGCGCAGACCGAGGCGCTTTTGCAGCGCTTGCAGCAGCGCTATGACGAGCAGGAAAGCGGCCTTGCCCTTTTGTATTTTGCCCCCGACCGCTGGCAGATGACCACCCGCCCGTACTACGGCGAACTGGTCAAGCGAATTCTGGACACCCGCCGCAATGCCCCGCTTTCGCCCGCCGCGCTGGAGGTGCTGGCGGTCATCGCCTACAACCAGCCGGTGTCCCGCAGCTTTATTGAGCAGGTGCGCGGCGTGGATTCCTCCGGTACGGTGGCGAAGCTGCTGGAAAAAGGTCTGATCGAGGAAGCCGGGCGTCTGGACCTGCCGGGCAAGCCGGTGGCATTTCAGGTCACCGACACCTTCCTGCGGGTATTCGGGCTGGGCAGCCTGGCCGATCTGCCGCCGCTACACGGCGAGGTGGGGGAGGACACCCCCGAACCCGACCCTGACCCCGACGCCGAGGCAGAACAGCTGGAATGGAAGTGACAGCCCGTGACGATACTGTTGGTGATCCTTAAAATTTTGGGCGCTGTGCTGTTGCTTTTGCTGCTCTTGCTGCTGGCGGCGCTGCTGCTGCCGCTGGGGCTGGATATCCGATACAAGGCGGGACGCTGGCAGGTGCAGGCGCGGTATGCGATGCTGCACTTCACACTGTACCCGCCCAAAAGTGCACCGCAGCAAACGCCAAGCCCCGCACCCGAAACACCCAAAGAAAACCCGCCCGCCGCGGAAAAACCAAACCCGCCGTCCGCAACCGAGGCGGAACCCGCGCAGAATACGCAAAAGGCGGACAAGCCCCAGCCGCCCCCAAAGCAGCCGCCGGAGACGAAACCTGCCGCCAAGGCACAGGCAAAGCCGGAGCCGAAACCCCAAGCTGGGGGGCTGCCGTTCGGCATCGGGGCGCGTCTTGACGCCGCCCTTGCGCTGCTGCAAAGGGACCCGGTTGCGTTTGTAAAATGCGCCTTCGGGCATCTGGGCTGGCTGGGCAGGGGGCTTGCCAAAAGCCTGCGCCTTGACCATGTAACGGTTTTCTGGACGGTCACGGGGCAGGATGCCGCCGCCACCGCCGTAAGCTACGGCGCGCTGCTGGGGGCGCTGAACACCGCGTGGGCGCTGCTGCAGCAATCGGTGCGGGTACAGGCGGACAGCCTGCGCCTGGAACCCGATTTTACAGGGCAGCAAAAGGCAAACCGCTGTATCTCTTTGCAGGTGCGTTCCTGCGCCGCCGTTTTGCTGTGGCTGGCGCTGCGTTTCGCACGGCGTTTATACAAAGAACCCCTCTGGCAGCCTCAAAAACAAGAAACATGTTGATATAAGGAGGAATCTACTATGGCAGAGCATCCTATTCAGGGTATGATGGGCGTTACCATCGACAAAATTCGTGAAATGGTGGACACAAGCACCATCATCGGTGAGCCTATCCACCCCGACGAAAAAACCACCATCATTCCCGTCTCCAAGGTGACCTTCGGCTTTGCCTCCGGCGGGTCGGATGTCGGCCCCCAGTCGAGCAAGCAGATGTTCGGCGGCGGCAGCGGCGCCGGTGTGTCGGTAACGCCGGTGGCATTTCTCGTCATTTCTGACGGCAATGTGCGCACCGTGCAGCTGATCGACAAGGTTACGGCCGTCGATAACGTCGTGGCGTCGCTGCCCGAACTGGTGGACAAGGTCACCGCACTGATCAAAAAAGAAAAACCCGCCCCCGCGCAGGACAACAAGGAGTAAATGATGGCAGAACAACGCATCCAAAAAGTATTGGCAGATCAGGGCATCTGCTCCCGCCGTGAGGCCGAGCGCCTGATCGCCGCCGGCAAGGTCAAGGTCAACGGCCACCCCGTGGGTCTGGGCGACAAGATGGACCCCGATTTTGACAAGGTGTCCATCGACGGCAAGACCCAGCGCATCGTGCGCAAGCGCCAGTACACCTATATCATGCTGCACAAGCCCCGCGGCTTTTTGACCACCCGCAGCGACGACCGCGGCCGCAAGACCGTTATGGATCTTGTGGCGGACGTGCCCGCCATGCTGCGCCCGGTGGGCCGCCTGGATAAGGACAGCGAGGGTCTTTTGCTGCTCAGCGATGACGGCGCGTTCATCAACCTGCTGACCCACCCGTCCGGCGGCGTGGGCAAGCTGTACCGCGTTACCGTCAACCCCCGCGCCACCGAGGAACAGATCATCGCCATGTCCAGCGGCATCGTGCTGGACGACGGCGTCAAGACCCAGCCCTGCGTGATCCACGTTGTCACCGATGAGCCGGGCCGCACCGTGCTGGAAATTACCCTGCACGAGGGGCGCAACCGCCAGATCCGCCGTATGTGCAGCGCCGTGGGGCTGCAGGTCGTGCGCCTCAAGCGCACCGCGCAAGGCCCCGTCAAGCTCGGTATGCTGCAGCCCGGCGAGTACCGCGAGCTGAAAAAGAGCGAGGTCAGCGCCCTGCGCAACGCCGCGCAGAAATCCGGCGGCAGCGCCAAGGCGGCACCCCGCCGCCCCGGCCCGCTGCCCACCAAGGAAAACTGACGGCAAAAATTTGGCAAAAAACCTGAAAAATGCAAGAAATTCTCTTGTCTATTTTTACACAAAGTAGTATAATCGTTGTATATGGCAGATTTTTGTAACAAGGTTATAGCGTCTGCCGCTTTTACCATAGGGAGGAAACTGTATGGCAGCAAATAAGCCCGGCAAGGCAGAGATCCTTGCAGCATTTTTTGACGGCGGTGTCTACTCTCCGCTGTTTACGGACGGTGCCGTAAGTGCAGCTTTCGGCAGCGCCAACGGCCAGAGCACCTACGCCGTTTTTGAGGATGGCAGCGCTGTGGGCGTGCAGGACATCGAAAAAAATATCCGCGTGCTGGAAATGGCCGCACAGACCGGTGCGCCGGTCGTGACCTTCTACGACTCTGTCGGCGCTAAGCTGGAGGGCGGTCTGGAGCTGCTCAACGCCAACGCCCGCCTGACCGCCGAGATCGCCCGCGTGTCCGGCGTTGTGCCCCAGATCGCCGTTGTCACCGGCACCTGCGCCGGCACCAACGCCATCAACGCCGCCGCCGCTGACCTGTGCATTATGGCCGAGGACGCCGAGCTGTTCCTCAACGCGCCCTTCAATGCCGAGGATAAGCTCGCAGGTGCCGGCTCCGCCGCCTTTGCCGCCAAGGCCGGTGTGGCTGCCGCCACCGCCGCCGACGCCGTCGAGGCTGCCAAGAAGGCTGCCGAGATCGTCGCCCTGATGCCCGCCAACAACCTGGCCGGCCCCGCGCTGTTCGACTTCGCCGCCCCCGCCGCTGCGCTGAACACCGCCGCCTACACCGCCGCCGATGCCGTCAAGGCTCTGGCCGATGAGGGCACCGCCGTCACCCTGTACGAGGGCTACGGCAAGAACATTGTCACCGCGCTGGCTACCGTCAACGGCAGCACCGTGGGCATCGTCGCCACCGAAAAGGCTGCCCTGTGCCACAAGTGCACCGCCAAGGCTGCCCGCTTTGTGCGCCTGTGCGATGCATACAGCATCCCCGTAATCACCGTCGTCAACACCGAAGGCTTTGTCAAGAGCGAGGGTGACGATCAGGCCGGCGGCATCCGTCAGGCTGCCCGTATGGCAGGTGTCTACGCCGAGGCTACCACCGTCAAGGTGGCTGTGCTGGCGGGCAATGCCGTGGGCGCTGCCTACACCGTTTTTGCCGCCAGCGCTGACTGGCGCGTTGCCGTCAATGGCTGCACCGTGGCACCCCTGGCACCCGAAGCCGCTGTCACCGTTCTGTACAAGGACGAGATCTTTGCTTCCGACAATATCGTGAACGCCACCAAGGCGAAGGCTGCCGCCTACGCCAAGGACGTTTGCAGCGCCGACGCCGCCGTCAAGAACGGTGCCGCCGATCTGGCTGTGAACGCCGCCGATGCCCGCGCCGCCGTTGTGCAGGCGCTGGATATGCTGGCCAGCAAGCGCGCCGTCCGCCTTGCCAAGAAGCACGGCAACATCACGCTGTAAAAATCAACCCGCTGATTTAAGGAGGATATTCCTATGAAAAACCTGATCGTTACCGTAAACGGCGTTGCTTATAATGTCACCGTTGAGGAAGGCACCGGCGCCCCCGTGGCCGCTGCTGCCCCCGCCGCCGCTCCTGCCGCTGCCCCCGCACCCGCTGCGGCTCCGGCTCCCGCCGCTGCCCCCGCCGGTGCTGCCGGTGCTGTTTCCGTCAATGCCCCCATGCCGGGCAACATTCTGGATGTCAAGGTCAAGCCGGGCGACTCCGTCAAGGCCGGCGACACCCTGCTGATCCTCGAAGCCATGAAGATGGAGAACGAGATCAGCGCTCCCCAGGATGGCACCATTGCAAGTGTCAACGTTCGCAAGGGCGACGTGGTCAACTCCGGCGACCTGCTCTGCACCATGAACTGAGAAAGACGGGGTGAATGACATTGGCTAAGAAACCCATCAAGATTACTGAGGTCGTTCTGCGCGATGCCCACCAGTCTCTGCTGGCCACCCGTATGACGATGGACGAAATGCGTCCCATCCTGCCTGAAATGGACAAGATCCCTTACTTCTCCGTAGAGTGCTGGGGCGGCGCAACGTTTGACTCCTGCATCCGTTTCCTGGACGAAGACCCGTGGGAGCGTCTGCGCATCCTGCGCAAGGAGCTGCCCCACCAGAAGCTGCAGATGCTGTTCCGCGGCCAGAACATGCTGGGCTACCGTCCCTACGCTGACGACGCTGTCGAGTACTTTGTCAAGAAGTCTGTCGCCAACGGCATTGACGTTATCCGTATTTTCGACGCCCTGAACGACCCCCGCAACCTGCAGACTGCCATCAAGTCCGCCAACAAAGAGGGTGCTCATGTTCAGGCATGCATCAGCTACACCTTAAGCCCTGTCCACAATAACGAGTACTTTGCCCAGTACGCCAAGACCCTGGAGGAGATGGGCGCTGACTCCATCTGCATCAAGGATATGGCCGGTCTGCTCAAGCCCTACACCTGCTCTGAGCTGGTCAGCGAGCTGAAAAAGACCGTCAGCATCCCCGTGGACATCCACAGCCACTACACCGCCGGTCTTGCCTCCATGTCCATCCTGAAGGGCATCGAGGCCGGTGCCGACATCGTCGACACCGCCATGAGCCCCTTGGCTCTGGGCACCTCCCACATGCCGACCGAGAGTCTGGTCGCTGCCCTGCAGGGTACCGATTACGACACCGGTCTGGATCTGAACCAGCTCAATGTCGTGCGCGCTTACTTCAACAAGCTGCGCGAGAAGTACATCGCCAACGGTCAGATCAACCAGAAGTCCCTGGGTGTTGACGCCAACACCCTGCTGTATCAGGTTCCCGGCGGCATGTTCTCCAACATGCTCAAGCAGTTGAAGGACGCCGGCAAGGAGGACAAGCTCCAGGACGTTCTGGAGGAGATCCCCCGCGTTCGCGAGGATGCCGGTTACCCGCCGCTGGTCACCCCGACCAGCCAGATCGTCGGTACGCAGGCCGTGTTCAACGTGATCATGGGCGAGCGCTACAAGATGGTCACCAAGGAGTTCAAGGGTCTGGTTCACGGCGATTACGGCAAGACGCCCGCCCCCATCAAGAAGGAATTCAGCGACTTTATCCTCAAGGGCGAGCAGCCGATCACCTGCCGCTTTGCCGACACGCTGGAGCCTGAGATGGAGAAGCTGAAGGCCGAGGCCGCCAAGTACGCCATCCAGGAGGAGGACGTGCTGACCTACGCCATGTTCCCGCAGGTTGCGCCCAAGTTCTTTGAAAAGCGCAACGCCCGCCTGCAGGGTGTCGATGCACTGCACGCCGACTACGAGAACAAATCCCACCCCGTTTGATCTGTAAAAGCATTTGCCGCCTCTGCCGCAGGGCAGGGGCGGCTTTTTTGTGTCCAAGCTGTAAAAGAACGCCCTTTTTGCTTGCATCTTGCGGTGAAAAATAGTAAAATATATGATATATATGTGTGCCCGGCGGCAGAGCTGCCGAATATGATACCGAGGTGTAAGGCGTATGGTTTTAAGTATGACCGGTTACGGCCGCGCAGGGGCTTTGCTGCATGGCCGTGATATCAAAGTAGAGCTGCGCAGCGTCAATGCGCGTTTTTTTGAGTATTCCTCCCGTCTGCCGCGCTCCTGCGCATTTTTGGAGGACAAGCTCAAAAAACTGGTGGCTGCCAAGGTCAGCCGCGGCAAGGTGGAATTGAGCCTGTCCATCCAGACGGTCACGGCGGCGGACACGGTTGTGTCGGTCAACTGGTCGCTGGCGCAGGGCTACCGCGCCGCGCTGGATTCCCTGATTGAGAAAATGGACCTGAAAAACGACGTCACAGCGGGCATGATCGCCCGTTTTCCCGAAGTTTTGACCCAGACGGCCGCCCCCACCAACGAGGACGAGCTGTGGCAGGACGTGCAGAGCGTGGCGTTGCAGGCAGTTGATGCCTTTGTGGCGATGCGCGCCGTCGAGGGCGAAAAGCTCAAGGCGGACGTGGCAGGGCGTCTGGACACGATCGAGGAATTGGTTGCCAAGATCGAGCAGGGAAGTGCGGGCCGCGTACAGGCATACAGCGACAAATTGTACGCCCGCCTGCAGGAGCTGCTGGGCGACCGCAGCATTGACGAAAGCCGCCTTGTGACCGAGGCCGCCATCTTTGCCGACAAGACCGCCATTGATGAGGAAACCGTGCGTCTGCACAGCCATGTGGCGCAGTACCGCGAAATTCTGGCGCTGGATGAGCCGGTGGGACGCAAGCTGGACTTCCTGACGCAGGAGCTGAACCGCGAATCCAACACCATCGGCTCCAAATGCCAGGACGTTGCCATCACCCGTCTGGTCGTTGAACTGAAATCCGAGATCGAAAAGATCCGTGAGCAGATCCAGAACATCGAGTAAGGAGCCGCCATGAAACTCATCAACATCGGCTTTGGCAACATGGTCAACGGCGACCGCGTCATCGGCATCGTCAGCCCGGATTCAGCCCCCATCAAGCGTCTGGTGCAGGACGCCCGCGAAAAGGGCGCACTCATCGATGCATCTTACGGGCGGCGCACCCAGGCTGTTCTGATTATGGACTCGGATCATGTGATATTATCGGGCATCGCGCTGGAAAGTCTGACCGGCCGTTTTGCCCAGGAAGAAGAGGAAAAGAACGTATGAAAGGCGAAAAATACCTGTTTGTCGTGTCCGGCCCGTCCGGCACCGGCAAGGACACCGTGGTGGCCAGTCTTTTGAAAAAGCACCCGGAGATCCAGCACACCGTTTCCGCCACCACCCGCACCCCGCGCGAGGGTGAGAAGGACGGCATCAACTACCACTTTATGACCACGGCGGACTTTGAGAACCACCTTGCCAACGACCAGATTGTCGAGCATACGCAGTATTGCGGCAACTACTACGGCACACTGCGCAGCGAGATCGAGGGGCGTATGGCGCTGGGCATCCCGGTGATTTTGGTCATCGAGGTCGAGGGCGCGGGCAACATCAAAAAGATCTACCCCGGTGCCACCACCATCTTTGTGCTGCCCCCCGATATGGAGGAGCTGGAGCGCCGCCTGCGCAGCCGCGGCACCGAGAGCGAGGAAACCATCCGCCGCCGCCTGCAGCGCGCCGAGACCGAAATTGCCAACTCGGTCAACTATGACGAGCATATCGTCAACAATCAGGTCGAGGCCTGTGCCGACGGCCTGTATTCCATCATTCAGTTCAAGCTGAAGCACGGCGCCGAGGAATGAGCCTGCAAGTTGCCCAGGCGGCCGTAAATGATGCCAACATCCATTTTGACAGGCTGTATTCCTACTGTGTGCCGCCCCGTCTGGTGGGCAGGATCTGGCCCGGCAGCATGGTGCTGGTGCCCTTCGGACGCGGCAATAAACCGCGTATGGCCGTCGTTTTAGACGTGCAGGAGGTCGAGGACGCGCCCGACAAGCTGAAAACTCTGCTGGATGCCGCGCCCGAGGAAGCCCGCCTGACCCCCGACCTGATGGAATTGGTGCGTTTCTTGAAGGAGCGCACCTTCTGCACCTGGTTTGAGGCGGTCAAGGCGGTCATACCCTACGGTGCGCAGTACCGCCCGGCCACGGAGAACGGCCGCCCCGTCATGCAAAGCAGGCTGAGCCGTTCCACCGAGCGGCTGTACACCCTGGCCGGTGAACTGCCCGCCGCCCCCAAACCAGGCCCGCGCCAGCTTGCGGCGGTACAGGCGCTGCGCCAAGGCCCCCTGACGGCCCGCCGGCTGGACGAGGTGGGCATCTCCAAGTCAACGCTGGACACCCTTTGCAAAAAGGGCGTGCTTACCGTCAGTGAGCAGGACAAGGAAATCGACCTGTTTGCCGACATTCCCTTTGACCCCAAGCCCATCACCCTTTCGCCGGAGCAGCAGGCCGTTTTTTGGGAGCTGCTGCCGAAATTGGAGGACGCGCAGCCCCATGCGGCGCTGCTGCACGGGGTCACGGGCAGCGGCAAGACGGTGGTTTTCCTGAAGCTCATCGAGCGCACGCTGGAATTGGGGCGCAAGGCGCTGGTGCTTGTGCCGGAGATCAGCTTAACACCGCAGATGATCCGCCGCTTGAAATCCACCTTCGGCAGTCGGCTGGCTGTGCAGCACTCGGCGCTCAACAACACCGAGCGCCTTCTGCAGTGGCGGCGCATCCAGCAGGGGAACGCCGATATCGTGGTGGGCACCCGCAGCGCGGTGTTTGCGCCGCTGCAAAATGTCGGGCTGATCATCATGGACGAGGAGCAGGAGCACACCTACCAAAGCGAGTCCGCCCCGCGCTACGATGCCCACGACATCGCCAAAAAGCGCGCTGCGATGGAAAATTCCCTGCTGTTGTTCGCGTCTGCCACGCCGCTTACGGAAACCTACCACGCCGCGCAAAGCGGCCGCCTGCAGCTGGTACAGCTAAAACACCGCTACGGCGGCAAGCCGCTGCCGCAGGTGGATTTCGTCGATATGCGCGCCGAACTGGCGGCGGGCAACCCGCGCGAGGTCAGCGGGCGGCTGGCGCAGGAGCTGCAAAAAAACCTCGACAACGGGGAACAGAGCATCCTGCTGCTGAACCGGCGCGGCTACCGCACGGTGGCCATGTGTACCGCCTGCGGCCATGTGCTGAAATGTCCCCATTGCAGCGTGCCGCTGGTCTACCATAAGCCCCAACAGGCGCTGATGTGCCACCATTGCGGGCACACCGTGCAGCCTGCGCCCACCCTTTGCCCCGACTGCGGCGGCAAGCTGGCATACAGCGGGTTCGGCACCCAAAAGGTGGAGGAAGAACTTGCCCGTCTGCTGCCCGCCGCGCGCATTTTGCGGATGGATCAGGACTCCACCACCAAAAAGAACTCCCACGAAACGATGCTGGCACAGTTTGCGCGGCACGACTACGATATCCTACTGGGTACGCAGATGGTCGCCAAAGGGCTGGACTTTGAAAGGGTCTCGCTGGTGGGTGTTCTGGGCATCGACTCGCTGCTGTTCGGGCAGGGGTTCCGCGCGTATGAAAGCGTGTTCAGCCTGGTCACGCAGGTCATCGGGCGGGGCGGGCGCGCCGATATCCCCGGACGGGCGCTGATCCAAACCACCGTACCCGACCACCCCGTTTTGCAGCTGGCCGCCGCGCAGGATTACGAGGCGTTCTACCGCGAGGAGATCACCTTCCGCAAATTCGGGCTGTACCCGCCGTTCTGCGCGTTCTGCGTGGTGGGCTTTGTGGGGGACAAGGAGCAGGAGGTATTGGCCGCCGCCGTGCGGTTTGGCCAACTGCTGGGCGAAACCGCCGCTAGGACCCCCAAAATGCCGCTGCGCATCCTCGGCCCTGCGCCCATGAACATTGTGATGCTCAACAGCAAATACCGCTACAAGCTGACCCTGAAATGCCGCAACGACGCACAGTTCCACGCCGTGATGCGGCAGACACTGGATGCCTACGACAAGGAAAAGCTCCCCGCCAAGGCATCGGTGATTTTGGACTTCAACTCTGACGGAGATATTTAATTCAGGAGGAAACTATTTATGGCACTGCGTACTATCGTGCAGGACGGCGACCCGATTTTGAAGAAGGTTTGCCGCCCCGTAACCAAATTTGACGACCGTCTGGGCATTTTGCTCGACGATATGAAAGAAACTCTCATCGACGCCAACGGCTTGGGTCTGGCAGGCCCGCAGGTGGGCATGATGCGCCGCCTGTTCATCTGCCTGGATGACCGCGACATGCCCGAGGAAGTACCCGCCAACTACGAGTACAAGTTTATCGAGTTCATCAACCCCGAAATTCTGGAGCTGAGCGACGAAAAGGTCGAGCTGTACGAGGGCTGCCTGTCCTTCCCCGGCCACAACGGCGCGATTTCCCGCTCCAAGCACGTCAAGGTCAAGGCACAGGACCGCCACGGGGAATGGTTCGAGATGGAGGCCGACGATATGCTTGCCCGCTGCATCCAGCACGAGAACAACCACCTGGACGGCATCACCATCATGGATCTGGCAGAGCATTTCTATGAGGACGACTACCCCGAAGAAAAAGAGGACTGATTCTATGCGCATCCTTTTTATGGGCACACCCGATATCGCCGCCGACAGCCTGGCCGCCCTGCTGGGGGCCGGGCATGAGGTGTGCGCCGTGTTTACCCGCCGCGACAAGCCCGTGGGGCGCAAGCAGATTCTGACCGCGCCCCCGGTCAAGCAGCTGGCGCAGCAGCACGACATACCGGTCTACCAGCCCCGCACGCTGCGCGACGGTTCGTCCGACGCGCTGATTGAGCAGCTGGCACCCGACATCATCGTGGTGGTGGCGTATGGCTGCATCATTCCGCCGCAGCTGCTGCATACCGCCAAGTACGGCTGCATCAACCTGCACGTTTCGCTGCTGCCCAAGTACCGCGGCTCGGCACCCATCCAATGGGCGGTGCTGAACGGCGATGCCGAGACCGGTGTTTCCATTATGCAGCTGGACGAGGGGCTTGACACCGGCGATGTGCTGATGGTCGAGCCGGTCGCCATCGACCCCGAGGAAACCAGCGGCGAATTGTTTGACCGTGTCAGCGCCGTGGGTGCTAAGACGCTGGTCGATGCGCTGGCAAAGATCGAGGCAGGGCAGCTTACCCCCGTGCCGCAGGACCACAGCAAGGCAACACTGGCGCCGCCGCTGTCCAAGGACACGGCCCGCTTTGCCTTTACCGAGGACGCCGCCCACATCCACAACTGGGTGCGCGGTATGAACCCGTGGCCCACCGCCTGGTTTGAGCAGGACGGCAAGCGCATCAAGGTCAGCGAGTGCCGCCTGGCAGAAAACCCGCAGAACGCCGCGCCCGGCACCGTGCTGGCGTTGAAGCCGCTGACGGTGGCGGCACAAAACGGCGCGGTGGCCCTGCTCAGCGTTACGCCCGAGGGCGGCAAGCCGATGGCGGGTACCGCCTGGGCGGCAGGCCGCCGCCTGAAAACGGGGGACTGCCTGTGACGCCCCGCCGTCTGGCGGTGCAGGCGCTTTTGCATCAGGAACAGGCGGGCTACGCCAACCTGGTGCTGGACGCCGAGCTGAAAAAATGCACCCCGCCACTGTCCCCACGCGATGCCGCCTTTGCGGCGGGCATCTTCTACACGGCGGTGGAGCGTATGCCCCTGCTGGACTACCTGCTGGGGCAGTTCCTCAAAAAGCCGCTGGCAAAGCTGGATGCACCGGTGCGTGCGATCTTGCGCGCAGGGCTGGCGCAGGCGCGGTTCATGCAGGTGCCGGTCTCGGCAGCGGTGAACGAGAGCGTCAAGCTGACCAAGGCGTTTGGCAAAACCAGCGCCGCCGGTATGGTCAACGCGGTCTTGCGCCGCGCCGCCGCGCAGCCTGTCAGCGAGAGCGATTTTGCCGACCCGCTGCAGCGGCTGCAAATCTACTACTGTCTTTCCGCGCCCGTGGCGGCGCTCTTGTACAGCCAGTACGGCGACGAAGCATTTGCCATGGCAGCGTCCTTTTTTGAAAAGCCTGCCGCCGCCGTGCGGGTCAATACCTTAAAAACCACCGATGCGGCGCTCACCGCGCGCCTGCAAAGCGAGGGCTGCGATGTCACGCACGGGCCGTGGGAACACTGCCTGCTGACGAAATTCAGCGGCTCCCCGGCGGCGACAAAAGCCTTTGCCGAGGGTCTTTACCATGTGCAGGGGCTGGCCAGCCAGTATGCGGCGCTCTGTGTGCAGGCACAGCCGGGGCAAAAGGTGCTGGATCTGTGTGCCGCGCCGGGCGGCAAAAGCCTGACGCTGGCGCAGTGCATGCAGGACAAAGGGCAGCTGATCAGCGGCGAGTTTGTGGCAGGGCGTGTCTCGCTTTTGCGCAAGGCGTTTGACCGCTGCGGCGTACACTGCGCCGAGGCCGTACAAAACGATGCCGCCGTGCCCCGCCCGCAGTGGGGTGTGTTTGACCGTGTTTTGTGCGATGTACCGTGTTCGGGTCTTGGTGTCATAGCCAAAAAACCGGATATTCGCTGCAAAGATTTGGCAGGTATGGAGAATTTGCTCCAAACCCAGCAAAAAATCCTGCAAAACGGGGCAGATTCCCTTGCTGAAAACGGGCGTTTGGTGTATTCTACCTGTACAGTCAATCGGGACGAAAACGAGCGTCAGGTGCAAAAATTCCTGGCAGCCAACCCCGATTTCACACTGGCTGCCCCGCCGCTTGCCTACCCCGGCACGGTGGATACCGGCTATGGTACGCTGTTTTTGCCGCACAAGACGCACACCGACGGCTTTTTTGCGGCCGTTCTGCAAAAAAAGCATTGATTCTTTCGTTTATACGATTTAGGAGGACTCCCGCATGGAACAGGCCGCAGGAATTTGCCTTTCGGATATGACCCTGGACAGGCTGACGGCGTATATCGTCAGCCTGGGTCAGCCGAAATTCCGCGCCAAACAGATTTTTAAGTGGCTGCACCAAAAGCTGGTGACCGAGTTTTCGCAGATGACCGACCAGCCCAAAGCGCTCATCGCCCTGCTTGAGCAGCAGTGCACGATCGCCGCGCCCGCCATACGCCGCCGTCAGCAGTCGGCGGACGGCACGGTCAAATATCTGCTGCAGCTGGCGGACGGCAACTGCATTGAAACGGTTCTGATGCGCTACAAATACGGCAACACCGTCTGCGTGTCCACCCAGGTGGGCTGTGCGATGGGCTGCCGCTTTTGTGCATCCACCCAGGCGGGGCGTGTGCGCGACCTGACGCCGGGGGAGATCGCCTCCGAAATTTATACCGCACAAAAGGATACGGGGGAGCGGGTGTCCCACATCGTCCTGATGGGCATCGGCGAGCCGCTGCATAACTTTGACAACGTGATGGACTTTCTGGAGATCATCTCCTGCCCAGAGGGCGTCAACATCGGTATGCGCAACATCAGCCTGTCCACCTGCGGTTTGGTGCCGAAAATCGACGAGCTGGCCAAGCGGCATTTGCAGCTGACGCTGTCGGTGTCGCTGCACGCGCCCGACAACGCGGTGCGTTCCTCGATGATGCCGGTCAACGATGCCTTCCCGCTGGAGCAGTTGATCCCGGCCTGCCGCCGCTACCAGAAGGAAACGGGGCGCCGCATCAGCTTTGAGTATTCGATGGTGCGCGGCGTCAACGACTCCTCCGAGATGGCGCAGAAACTGGCGGACTTGATTCGCGGCATGGGCGCGCATGTCAATCTGATCCCCATCAACCCCGTGGACGGCAGCCCCTATTCCGCCACAGATGACGCCAACGTCCACCGCTTCCGCAAGGAGCTGGAGGCGCTGGGCGTCAATGCCACGGTGCGCCGCCGTCTGGGCACCGATATCAGTGCCGCCTGCGGGCAGCTGCGCCGCGAGGATGCCCAAGAGACTTTACAAGGAAAGGACGAAACGCAATGAAGATTGCAGCCATCACCGACATCGGCAGCTGCCGCCAGGAAAATCAGGACAACTATTGCGCGCAGCAGCTGCCGGGGGGAACTGCATGGGGCATTGTGTGCGACGGCATGGGCGGCGTAAACGGCGGGCGGGTGGCCTCCCGCATTGCAACCGACACCATGCAGCAGTATTTTGCCAGGGAACTGCCGGAATTGCAGCCCGGTGCAGAAAAAGCCTTTTTGCTGCGCGGATTCGATATTATCAACCGCGCCGTGTACGACAAGGCAACGGCCTCCCCCGAAATGCTGGGCATGGGTACCACGGGTGTCTGTGCCTATGTGGGGGCAAACGGCATGGCGCATATCGCACATGCCGGGGATTCCCGTGCGTATCTGTACCACGCGGGGGAGCTGACGCAGATCACCCACGACCACTCGATGGTGCAGCAGCTGGTGGACAGCGGCCAGATCACCCGCGAGCAGGCCGCCCAGCACCCGCAGAAAAACCTGATCACGCGGGCGTTGGGGGTGTCTGCCAACATCGTGCCGGAATACAGCCGCTGCCAGGTGGCGGTGGGGGATATCCTGCTTTTGTGCACAGACGGGCTGACCAACATGATACCGGATACAGAAACTGCGCGTATTTTGCGCGATGCAACGTTCTTTGATGCCACAAGAATTCTTGTGGATCATGCTTTGCAGGCCGGCGGCCAGGATAACATCACCGTCCTGCTGATGGGTGTGGAGACTACGGAGGTCAACAATGGATAATATGATCGGTAAGCGGCTGGACGGCCGCTATTCCATAGAGGGTCTGGTAGGCGTCGGCGGTATGGCCAACGTCTACCGCGGCACCGACCTGAAAACCGGCAACCCGATTGCCGTCAAGGTGCTCAAGGAAGAATTTCTCGACAATGAGGAATTGGTGCGTCGGTTCAAGAACGAGTCCAAGGCAATCTCCATTTTGGATCACCCCAACATCGTCAAGGTGTACGATGTTTCGGTCACCGACAAATTGCAGTATATCGTCATGGAGTACGTCGACGGTATCACCTTAAAGGAATACCTGCGCCAGCGCGGCGGTGCGCTTACCTGGAAGGAGGCCGTCTACTTTGCCTCCCAGGTACTCAGCGCTTTGCAGCATGCCCACGCCAAGGGCATCATCCACCGCGACGTCAAGCCCCAGAACATCATGCTGCTGGCCGACGGCTCCATCAAGATGATGGACTTCGGCATCGCCCGCTTCTCCCGCGCGCAGAGCCAGACCGTCAGTGACAAGGCCATCGGCTCGGTGCATTATATCAGCCCCGAACAGGCCAAGGGCGAGCGCACCGATGCCCGCACCGATATCTACTCGGTGGGCGTTATGCTGTACGAGATGCTGTCCGGCAAGCTGCCGTTTGACGGCGACGGCGCGGTTTCCATCGCCATTATGCAGATTTCCGATAAAGCCCGCCCGCTGGCGGAGGTTGCCCCCGACGTGCCGGAGGGCATCCGCCAAATTACCGAGAAGGCCATGGAAAAGGACCCCGCCAAACGGTTCCAGAGTGCCGCCGAAATGCTGGATGCCATCGAGGCGTTCAAGAAAAACCCCTCCATTCACTTTGAGTACGAGTACAGAAATATGCAGGACAATCCCGAAAAGCAAATCAGCCGCGTGGTGAACAGCGCCAAGCCCGGCAGCAACCTGCGCACAGGCAGCGCCCGCCGTGCAGGGGCCGCCGCAAGCGGCACCAAAAAGAAAAAGAAAAACCGCAAGGAGCCTAAGCCCTTTGCCATGTTCCCGATTTTTGCGGGCATGGCGGTGGCGTTTGTCATCGGTGCGGCCATTCTTGTCTACCTGATCTTCACCAATTCCAACAACCTCCTGTTCTCCAACCGTGAGGACGTGACGCTGATCAACTTTGTCGGCATGACCAAGGACGAATACCTGGCCTCCGACTACAACAAGCTGCTGAAAGCCGAATTTGACGAAACCTACGACAGCTCCAGCGCGGCGGGCACCATCATCCGCCAGACGCCCGGTGCCGGGCGAACCGTCAAGGAAAAGCAGAAGGTGACCCTGACCGTAAGCCTCGGCACCGAGTATGTCACCGTGCCCGAAACCAAAAACATGGACGCCGACGATGCCAAGCAGACCCTGCTGGACAAGGGCCTGCGTGTGACCAAAAAGCCCATTGTGGACGCTACGGTCGCCACCGGTGCGGTGGCTTACACCGAACCCGCCGCAGGGGAAACGGTGGAGGGCGGCTCCACCGTCATCATGTATGTCAGCCGTGAGGCGGCCCAGACCGAGGCCGTTGTGCCCAGCCTGAACGGACGCACCATCGAGGAAGCCCGCGAAGAGATCAAGAACAGACTGATTTCGCTGTCGGTCGTCGAGCAGGCCAGCGAGCAGCCGGCCGGCACGGTCATCAACCAGTACCCGGAGGCCGGTACCAAGGTGCGCATCGGCAGCGGCATCACCGTGTATGTTTCCACGGGTGTGCCCGAAGTGGTCCCGGAAACGCCGACTGAACCCCAGCCTGTTCCCGGTCTGCCCGAGGGCACGATGGGTGACCCGAATGAAGGTGCGACCTGGGCCGAAATGTACTGGTTCCCCGACGGCACCTACGAGTGGCGTGCCGTGTACGAGCACGACTATGCCGTGTACTGGTACGGCACAAACGAGCCTTACGTCAATAACGCCCCGACCACGTCCGGGGGTTGATGCCATGGACTATATCACAAAGGGCATCGGCGGCTTTTACTATGTAAAAACGCCCGACGGTATCGTGGAATGCAAGGCCCGCGGCGTGTTCCGCAAGCGGGGCATCACCCCGGTAGCGGGCGATAAGGTGTGCCTGTCGGCAGACCGCGCGGCCATTGAGGAGATCCTGCCCCGCAAAAATGTTTTTATCCGCCCGCCCATTGCCAACCTGGATGTGCTGTTTATCGTTGCCAGCACGGTGCAGCCGGTGCCCAGCACGCTGGTGCTGGATCAGCTGGCCGCAGCGGCCGTGTACAAGGATGTGCAGCCGATACTCGTCATCACCAAGGCGGATCTGGCGGCGGCCGACACCCTGCAGCAGGCCTACGCCCACAGCGGCATTCCGCTGATCATGCTCAACTACGAGACCGGCGAAGGGCTGGACGAGATACGCGCGCATATCAAGGATCATCTGTGCGCGTTCTGCGGAAACTCCGGCGTGGGCAAGTCGACGCTGCTCAATCATTTAGCACCTGAATTGCAGCGCGAAACAGGGCAGATCAGCCGCAAGCTGGGCCGCGGCCGCCACACCACCCGCGAGGTGGAAATCTTTGAGATTTGCGGCGGGCGTCTGGCCGACACGCCGGGCTTTGCCAGCCTGGAGGCACAAAAGCTCTGCCGCATCCCCAAGGACGAATTGCAGCACACCTTCCCGGAATTTGAACCGTATTTCGGGCAGTGCAAGTTTACCGGCTGCTCCCACCGCAGCGAGACCGGCTGCGCCGTGCGTCAGGCGCTGGAGGCGGGCAAAATCAGCCAAAGCCGCTATGCGAGCTATCTTGCCATGTACGCCGAGGCCGAAACGAGGAAAGAATGGGAAAAATAACAAAAAACGCCGTTATTCTTTCGGCTGTGCCGGTGGCGTCGGAAATGCGGCGCTACCTTGCGCCGGACGCCTTTGTGGTGGCCTGTGATGCGGGCTACCGCAATGCCGAGCGTCTGGGTGTGCGGCCGGATTTGATCGTGGGGGATTTCGACTCTGCCCCGCGGCCGCAAACCACCGACGAGACCATTGTCTTGCCCCACGTCAAGGACGATACCGACACCCACTATGCCGCCCGTTACCTGCTGGAGCAGGGCTATACCCGCATCACAATGCTGGGGGCTTTGGGCGGGGCACGGCTGGAACACAGCCTGGCCAACATCGCCACGGGGCTGTTTCTGGCGCAAAACGGGGTCGAGGTCCTGCTGGCGGACGCCAAAAGCGAGCTGCATTACCTGCTGCCGAACGCGCCGCTGACCCTGCAAAAGGGGGACTGGCAGTATCTTTCGCTGTTTCCCTTGCAGGGGACTTTACAGGGCGTGACGCTTGCGGGCGTCTACTACCCGCTGCAAAATGCAGCCCTTACGGCTGATTATCCGCTGGGCGTCAGCAATGAATTTGTGCAGGACACAGCCGTGATTTCCTGCACGGCGGGCTGCGGCCTGGCAGTGCTGACCCGTGCCGACGGGTAACACAACCGCCGTGTGCGGCATACTATGGCACAAACCCGAAAGCGAGGTGTGCGCCATGAATGTTGTTGTGATCCGCTGCCCCAAGGCGCTGCGTTGGCTGCTGCGCGTGACGTTCAAGGTATAAAGGAAAAACCTCCGCTGCCCTTTTGGGGCGGCGGGGGTATTTTTTTGCCCCTGCGGCCATATAGATACACAAGAGGTTTTCCGCTGCCGGAAAAAAGGGAGGTATCGTTTATGGAACTCAAGGTGTTCAAGGACACCGTGACCGCCTATGCGGGGCGCTGGGAAACACGGCTGGAGCTGCCTGTGGAGACCGAGATCCTCATCCCCGACTATCAGCCCGCCGTGTTCAAAATTGTAAAATGCCTGATAACACCGGTCATTCTGCAAAATGCCGTGGCCGACGGCCGCTGGACGGCGCAGGGATATCTGCGCTGTACCGTGTATTATCAGAGCGATGAACCGGGCAGCCGCCTGTGGCGCATGGAACAGAAGCTGCCCTTTGAAAAATCGGCCGAGCTGCCCGCCGATACCTGCGCCGAGGGTGCGGCTGCCGTGGACGGCGAGGTGGAGTATTGCAACTGCCGTGCTGTCAGCGAGCACCGTCTGGATCTGCGCGGAGCGTACATTCTTGCGGTGTCGGTGCCTACTTTCCGCACGGGTGAGGTGCTGACCGCCCTGGCCGACTGCGGCATAGAGCAGCGCACCGCCGAACTGCAGGGGCTGCAGCGCATCGCCGCCGAGGAAAAGACCTTTACCGCACAGACGGGTGTACCCCTGCAGGGCGGCGAGACCGTGCTGGACGTGGACGGCATGTTTGTGTCCGGCAGTGCTGTGGCGGGCGCGGGGCAGCTGCATATTCAGGGAACGCTGCGGGTGCAGCTTTGCTGCCAACCGCCTGACAGCGAGGCACTGACAACCATTTCCAAGGAGCTGCCCGTGCAGCAGACCCTGGAGCTTGCCGCCGTGCAGGACGAGGATCGTGTGCTTTTGTGGGGCGATGTGCCCGCCTGCACGATCAGCAGCGACGATGCCGGCGAGACCTCGCTGGCTGTCACCTGGCGGCTGCACACCGAGGTGTGGCGGCAGCAAAAACGCACCGTGGTGGCAGACGCCTACTCGACCGTCTGCCGGACCCAAACCGTGGGCACGGTTTTCCGTATGCTGGAGGAAACCGCCGACCTTTCAGGGTGTGTTTCCGTCACCGTGGAGGACGACCTCCCGCAGGAGGATATGCTGGTTCGGGGCTGCTTTGTCACGCTGGGCGCGGCGGGTATCGTGCCGACCGACAAGGGGCTGCAAATTGAGGGCAGGGGCACGGCGCATGTGCTTTGTTCCGATGAACGGGGCGAACTTGCCTGCTATGACAAGCCGTTTTCCTGGCAGACGGGCAGTGCCTTTGGCGGCAAACCGGAGGACTGCTGCCTGTGTCTGCATGCGGCAGCGGCGCATATCCAGAGCAGCAAGGCGGGCACAAGGCTGCGGGTGGAGCTGGATATCGAGACCACGGGCAGCCTTTTGCAGGCAAGACCGATGCAGCTGCTGACTGACGTGGAAACGGGGGAGGAATACCCCGCCGACGACATTGCGCTGTATCTTTACTACGCGCGGCAGGGCGAACCCATTTTTGACATTGCCAAGCGCTACCATGCCCGCGCCAAGGATCTGGCACAGGCAAACGGTATGGACTGCGCCGACACCGCCCCGCAGGAGCTGACGGCCCAAGCCGCCGTTTTGCTGATCCCGGCGGCACTGTAAAGGAGGAACGGCCTGTGACACAGGAACAAATCTACGAAAATATCGCCAAGCGCACAGGCGGGGATATCTACCTGGGGGTCGTCGGCCCGGTGCGCACCGGCAAAAGCAGCTTCATCAAGCGCTTTGCGGAGCTTATGCTGCTGCCGCATATCCAAAACGACGCCCGCCGGACCCGCGCGCAGGATGAACTGCCCCAGTCTGCCGCGGGGCGCACCATCATGACGACCGAGCCGAAATTCATCCCCGAAAAAGCCGTGTCGGTCGAGCTTTCCGGCGGGGTAAAGTTCCGCGCACGGCTCATCGATTGTGTGGGCTACATGGTGCAGGGGGCTTTGGGCAACGAGGAAAACGAGGCCCCGCGCCTGGTCAAAAGCCCCTGGTTTGACAAGGAGGTCCCCTTTGATCTGGCCGCCGAGACAGGCACCCGGCGGGTCATCCGTGAGCATGCCACCGTGGGGGTCGTTGTGACAACCGACGGCTCGATCGCGGATCTGCCGCGCGAAGCCTACTGTGAGGCCGAGCAGCGCATTTTTGCCGAGCTGGACGACATCGGCAAGCCCTATGTGATCTTAGTCAACTGCACCGAGCCGAGCAGTGACGAGGCCCGTAAACTGGCGGCACAGCTGAGCGAGCAGACCCACCACACAGCGCTGCCCATCAACTGCCTGACAATGACCGCCGAGGATCTGGACGGCGTATTGCAGGCGCTGCTGTATGAATTTCCCCTGCAGGAGATCGCCGTGCAGATGCCCGGCTGGGTCACCCTGCTGGAGTCGGGGCATTGGCTGCAGACCGCTGTGTACGAAACCATGCGGGAGCTTGCCGAACGGCTGCGCAAAATGGGGGACGTAACGGGGAGCAACCTGCGCCCCGACTGCCCGTATATTACCGAGCTGCGTCTGCTGGCTGTGGAACCCGCCACCGGCCGTGTGCGGGTCGCGGCTGCATTGCAGCCGGAGATCTTCTATAAGATATTGGGTGAGCAGACGGGGCTGGATATCGTGGATGAGGCGGGGCTTTTGCCCTGCATCGTAAGCCTGGCCAAGGCCAAGCGCGCCTATGACAAGATCAAGCCCGCACTCGATCAGGTCGAGGCCACGGGCTACGGCATCGTGATGCCGGGGTTGGAGGAACTTACGCTGGAAGAACCGCAAATCGTAAAGCAGGGCGGGCAGTACGGTGTCAGGCTGAGTGCCAGCGCCCCCAGCCTGCACATCATGCGTGCTGCTATCCGCACCGAGCTTTCGCCCACGGTGGGCAGCGAACAGCAGGGGGAGGAGCTGATCAAAAATCTGCTGGCGGATTTTGAAACCGACCCCGGCAAGCTGTGGAACACCAATATCTTCGGCAAAAGCCTGGACGTTCTGGTCAACGAGGGGGTGCAGGCCAAGCTGCTGCACATGCCGCAGGCAGCGCGCAACCGGCTGCAGCAAACGCTGGAACGCATCATCAACGAAGGCTGCGACGGGCTGATCTGCATTTTGCTGTAAGGGGGTGGCGGGGTGTTTCACCGCATGACAAGGCAGGAAAAACAGCGCCGCGCCGCCAAGGCGGAGCTGACGCGCACGATGCAGGCGTTACGGCGCAACGAAAGCGAATTTAACGAGGCGCAGGAGCCTTTTTATATCGAGCAGCTTACCTACCAGCACGCCGCGCTGCAATGCCGCTGCCGCGCCCTGCTGCGCCTTTTGCGCAGCGAGGGGCAAAACGTATGAGCTGGGGCATCTATGCGGCGGCGGGGGCGATCCTGCTGGTGCTGCTGCGCTGTGCTCTGGCGCAAAAGCGCGGTGTGCGGTGCTTTTTGGCGGGCAGTGTCTGCGGGCTGGGGGCGCTGGCGGTGCTGGCGCTTTTGCAGCCCGTGACGGGGATCGACCTGCCCCTGAACCGTTTTACCGCCTTTGCCGCCGCCGCATTGGGGGTGCCGGGCGTGGCGGCGGTGCTGGTACTGCGGGTGATTTTGCGCGTGTAAGCGCTGCCAAATATTTCCGCTTGCCAAAGAAAAGGCGGTATGGTATAATAACCAAGAAAACGAGTGGAACATACGGCGGCGGGACAGCCCGCAAGGGCTGCCTGAGGAAAGTCCGGGCTTCACAGAGACAGAGTAACTGCTAACGGCAGCCGGGGGTGACCCCAGGGATAGTGCAACAGAAAGAAACCGCCGCATTTTGCGGTAAGGATGGAAAGGCGAGGTAAGAGCTCACCAGCGCACTGGCGACTTTGCGGCTATGTAAACCCTGCTCGAAGCAACATCCGTATGGGACATTATGCGGAGTCTCGCGCGTCCCGGTGATGGCGTGAGCCTTGCGGCAACGCAAGGCCAAGATAGATCGTCGTTTGATACAGAACCCGGCTTACGGTCCAGTCGTTTTTTGTGGGAAAATTGCGGCACATTTGCTTGAAATTTTTGGGCAAATGTGCCGTTTTTGCGTGGAATAATTGCATCTTAGCGCAAATTGTGGTATACTGTAATGGCTTAGACGTAAAAAGGGGAGCATCTATGACTCAGCTGGAATATACGCTGCCGCCCGATGCGGCACCGCAGCGGCTCAACCTTTTTTTGCGCGCACAGGGTCTGACCGCCGGGCTGATCAAGTCGGTCAAATATGACGGCGGGGGCTTTTTCTGCGGCGGTGCCTCGGTACATACAGACTATATCGTGCACCCCGGCCAGACCGTCCGCTTTGCGTTGCCGCCTGAGCAGCAGACCGATGTTGTGCCGCAGGATATCCCGCTGCACATCGCCTATGAAGATGATTTCGCCGCCGTGCTGGACAAGCCGGCGGGCATTGCCGTGCACCCCACGCTCAACTACCCCGACGGCACCTTGGCCAACGGCTGGCTGCACTACCTGCAAACGCAGGGGCGCAGCGGTGTGTTCCGCCCCGTGAACCGGCTGGACAAAAACACAAGCGGCCTTGTGCTGTGTGCCCAAAACGCCTTTGCGGCGCCCGCCCTGGCTGCCACGGCGCAAAAGACCTATCTGGCGGTCGTGGCGGGTCGGCTGCCGCAAAGCCACGGCTATATCGAGGCCCCCATCGGCCGGCAGGGGGATTCCATCATCGGCCGATGCGTCACACCGAACGGCAAATACAGCCTGACAGAATACACCGTGCTGGCGGAAAACGACCGCTGCACACTGGCGGCCTGTCGGCTGCACACCGGCCGCACCCACCAGATTCGGGTGCACATGGCCTATATCGGCCACCCGCTGGCAGGGGACAGCCTGTACGGCGGCTCTGTGCAGGACATCGCCCGTCAGGCGCTGCACTGCGCCGTCATGCGCTTTCAAAACCCTTATACCCATGTGCCCGTGCGGGTGCAAAGCGCACTGCCGCCCGACATGGCAGCGCTGCTGGAAAAAGAGGGGCTGCTTGACAAATGGCAGCCGGATGCGCTATAATGCAGCATTTGTGGGGGTATAGCGCCCCCTGAAACAGATAAAGGAGCAACTTGTTTTGAACCCTACGCAAACAGAACATCAGGCTGAAGGCCGTACACAAAAGCCCGGCATAAAGCAGCGCATGGTCGCCTTCTGGGTCGACAATGCGGTGGGCGATTTCCTGTACCGCGTCGGTTTCCTGTTTGAATATGTGCTGGTCTGCCTGGGCCGCAAGGTCTATACGGTGGCGCGCGGCTTTGCCGTCACGGTGCGCAACCTGCTGGCCATGATCCTGCGCCCCATTCTGCTGGGGCTTATCACCCTGCTGGAGGATCTGCTCAGCCCGTTTATGCATATGGCATCGGGCTTTAAGCATATTCGGGAGCTGCCGCAGACGCTGGAGGAACAATCCGACACCGAACTGCAGCCGCAGGAGATCCGCATTGCCAAAATCGAATATTTTTTCCGCGGCGTCAGGCGCTATCTGCCCACGGTCTGGACGGCGGCCACCTACTTTTTCCCCGCGCTGGCGGCAGCCGCGCTGGTCATGGTGGTGCGCCGCGGTTTAAGCCTGCAATTTGTGCTGGAAGTACAGGTCAACGGCGAATCCGTCGGCTATGTGGCCAGCGAACAGGTGTTTGAAAAGGCCCGCGACGATGTGCAGGGCCGTATCCTTACGGCCGAGCGTCTCTTGCAGGGTACCGACGACGCAAAGACCGACTGGGAGGTAAACCCCACCTTTACGCTGGCCGTGGCAGGGCAGACGATGACCGAGCGCGAGATCGCCAACGCCATCCTGAAAACCGCCAGTGACGAGATCGTCAACGCCACGGCTGTGTACATCGACGATGAGCTGCAGTTTGTCACCACCGAGGGCGACCATCTGCGCAGCTATCTGGAAAACATCAAGGCCCCGTATGAGGACGCGTTTGATGCATCGGTAACGACTGCCTTTGTCCATGACATCCGCATGGTGGACGGTGTGTTCCTGCAGAAATCCGTCAGCTCCTACGCGGACGTTATCAAGGCGTTGAACCAGGGCGCAGGTCTTACCAAGTATACCGCCCACGAGGGCGACACCGTGCAGGATGTGCTGGATGCCACCGGCGTCAGCTTTGACTCGCTGGCACAGATCAACCCCGAACTGCACACGCTGGATCAGGAAATTCCGGAAGGCACCACGCTGGTAACGGGGGCCGTCAACGCAGACCTGCTCAAGGTCAAGGTCGTGCGCTATGATACCGAGACCATTCCCGTTGCCTACGAGACCGAAAACTCCACCTCCTCCGAGTACGCCTACGGCAAGGTGGTCGTTGTGCAGGAAGGCGTGGAGGGCACGGCCGACATCACCTACGAAACGACCTACATAGACGGTGTGCCTGTGGATCGTCAGGCTGTGGAATACACGGTCATTACCCAGCCCGTCAACAAGATCACCATCACCGGCACCAAGCTCAAAACCGGCATGGTGGCGCAGGTCGGCTCCGGCAGCTTTATGTGGCCGGTGCCCGGTTACAGCTATGTCAGCCGCTGGGCCAGTCTGCCCGGCGGACACCGCGGCGCGGATATCTGCGCACCCTACGGCACGCCCATTCTGGCGGCGGACTCCGGTTCTGTGGTGGCGGCGGGCTGGCACTGGTCCTTCGGCAACTATGTCGAGATCGACCATGGCAACGGCTACCGCACACTGTATGCGCACATGTCCAGCATCAGTGTGACGCAGGGGCAGGCTGTAACGCAGGGGCAGGAGATCGGCAAAGTCGGCTCCACAGGCAACTCCACGGGTAACCACTGCCACTTTGAGGTATCCAGCGGCGGTACGCTGATCAGCGCGCGCCAGTTCTTCCCCGGTATGTAAGGCATGCTGTTTTCGGAAAAGCCGCAAAATCTTTGCGGCTTTTCTGCCGGCAGGACTTTTCAAGTCGGTGAAATTGGTGTATAATATAATGTGTATAATCATGTAAGATATAGCGATTTTGCCGTGCAGCACAGGGCTGTGGGCAGCCGGCAGCACAAAGGAGAGCTATCTTGGAAAAATATGTTATTCACGGCGGAAAACCGCTGTCGGGCGAGGTCGTCATCGGCGGCGCCAAAAACGCGGCGGTCGCCATTTTGCCCGCCACCATTTTGGCGGGGGGCAAATGCCTGATTGAAAACCTGCCCTGCATCAGCGATGTTATGGCATCGCTGCAGATATTGAGCGAGCTGGGGGCCGGCATCCGCATGGTCACCCGCAATATTTACGAAATCGACACCACCAACATCAACAGCACCGAGGTGTCCAACGAGCTTTCGCGCCAGATGCGCGCCAGCTATTATTTCCTGGGTGCACTGCTGGGACGGTTCGGTTCCGGCCAGGTGGCCATGCCCGGCGGCTGCAATCTCGGCCCGCGCCCCATCGATCAGCACCTGAAGGCCTTTACCGCCTTTGGGGCCGAGGACTCGGTGGAGTACGGCCAGATCCGCGTCAAGGCCGACCGTTTGGTGGGCAGCCATGTGTTTTTTGACACTGTATCGGTGGGCGCTACCATGAACGCCATGCTGGCCGCCGCCACGGCACAGGGCACCACCGTGCTGGAAAACGTTGCGCGGGAGCCGCATATCGTCGACTTGGCCAACTTCCTGAACATGATGGGGGCCGATATCCACGGTGCGGGCACCGATGTCATCAAAATCCACGGCGTCAAGCAGCTGCACGGCTGCAACTATTCCATCATCCCCGATCAGATCGAGGCAGGCAGCTACATGGTGGCCGCTGCCATCACAAAGGGTGATGTGACGCTGCGCAACGTTACCCCGAAGCATCTGGAGCCGATTACCGCCAAGCTGCGGGCAGCCGGCTGCGATATTGAAGAATATGACGATGCACTGCGCATCCGCCGCACCGGCGATCTGCACCCGCTGAAGGTCAAGACCATGCCGCACCCCGGTTTCCCCACCGATATGCAGCCCCTGATGACCACACTGCTGACGATGGCGGACGGAACCTCCATCGTGACCGAGGGCATCTGGGAAAACCGTTTCCGCTATGTGGATGAGCTGCTGCGCATGGGTGCAAATATCCAGGTGGACGGGCAGGTGGCCGTGATCGAGGGCGTTAAGAAGCTGCGCCCCGCGCCGCTGCGTGCTACTGACCTGCGCGCCGGTGCCGCCATGGTCATGGCAGCGCTGTCAGCCGATGGCATCAGCGAGGTGGACGAGACGATCCACATTGAACGCGGCTACGAAAACATCGTCGAAAAATTGCAGCTGCTGGGCGCGGATATCCGCCGTGTCGAGGCACCCCCCAGCGCCATCAACCGCGCCATGTAACCGTAATATTTCCGGGCCGACCCTTTGCGGCGGCCCGTTTTTTGTGCGCCTGTCAAAGAAAGAGGATTCCATCTATGGCACTATTTACTACGCTGTACTCCGGCTCCTCCGGCAACTGTGCCCTGGTTCGTTCCGGGCAGCAGTATCTGCTGGTGGACATGGGCAAAAGCTGCCGTACCACGCTGTCGGCATTGAAAACACTGGAACTTCCCGTCAGTGACTGCGCCGGTATCCTGCTGACCCACGAGCACTCGGACCACGTTGCGGGGCTGGACACCTTCCTAAAAAAGCATCCGCTGCCGGTCTACGGCTGCGCCGATACGCTGGATACGCTGGATTCCCGCGGAACGCTGCCCCCCGCGGTGGAGGCAACGGCCATTGACGGGCAGACGGTGGATATCGGCGGCTTTACCGTGACCTGTTTCCCCACCAGCCACGACGTGCCCTGTTGCGGCTACCGTATCCGCACGCCGGATGGCCGCGTTATGGCGCTTGCCACCGACCTTGGGGTGCTGACCAAGGTAGTCATTGACAACCTTTCCGGCTGCGATCTGGTGGCCTTGGAGGCTAACTACGACGCATTCAGCCTGCACGGCGGGCCGTATCCCTACTACTTAAAGGTGCGCATTGCCAGCGACCGCGGACATCTGGACAACAAGGCCTGCGCTGCCGAGATCCTGGACCTGATTCAGGACGGCTGCAAAAAGTTTGCGCTGTGCCATCTCAGCCAGACCAACAATTCCCCCGAACTGGCGCTGACCACCGTCTACAACGTGCTGCTGGCGGCGGGCATCCAGCCGGGGCGCGATGTGCTGATCCAGGCGCAGGAGCGCAACGAGGTCAGCCCGTACATTGAGTTTTAAGGAGGGTGTGTATGCAGAACATTGACCTGATCTGCATCGGCAAGATGAACGCCGCCTACTTTGCCGCCGGGGTCGAGGAATACCGCAAGCGGCTGGGCGGGTTCTGCAATTTCCGTATCATCGAATTGCCGGAGTACGCCATTGCCGACAAAAACGCCGGCGACAAGCAGATCGCCAAAGCCCTGCAAAAGGAGGCGGACGCCATTCTTGCCTCGGTGCGCAAGGGGGCGTATCTGGTGGCGCTTTGTGTGGAGGGCAAGCAGATTTCCAGTGAGGAGCTGGCCGAAATGCTGGCGCAGCGCGCGGGCAGCGGGGCAGGGGATATCGCCTTTGTCATCGGTTCCTCTCACGGGTTGGACGACCGCGTCAAGCAGGCTGCCAAGACGCGCATCAGCATGGGACGCATCACGCTGCCCCACCAGCTGGCACGCCTTGTGCTGACCGAGCAGCTTTACCGCGCCTGCACCATCAATGCAGGGATGAAATACCACAAATAACAGCAAAAAGCCCGCGCCTTTGCAAACGCAAAGGCGCGGGCTTTACTTATACCGTATTAGTAGTGCAGAAGATCCAAGGAATCCTGGAACGGGGTCTCGGTGGCGACCTTCATCTCAGCCTCTGCCTTGTACTTGTTCAGCATGGCAATGCTCTTGGCGGGGTCAGCCAGCGTACCGGCACCGGCAATGCAGCCGCCGGGGCAGGCCATGCCTTCCAGCAGGTAACCGTTGTACTTGCCGGCCTTGGCCATGGTCATCATCTTTTTGCACTCGGCCAGACCCTGGGCACTGGCAACCTTGACCTCGCGGTCGGGGTCCATCTTCTTGATGGCGTTGACAACCGCCTGGGCAACGCCGCCGGAGGTGGCAAAGCCGCGGGCGTCGGCACTGGCGCTGTGGAAAGCATCCTCGGGGTTGTCGGGCAGGTCGGCAAAGTTGACCTGCTTGGCCTCAAACAGACCCATCAGCTCCTCAAAGGTCAGCACGAAGTCGACCTCACTGCGCACGGAACGGCGGCTGGCCTCCAACTTCTTGGCGGCGCAGGGGCCGACGAAGCAGATGCGGGCGTTGGGGTGCTCCTTCTTGAGCAGGCGGGCAGTCAGAACCATGGGGGTCATGGCCATGCTGATGCACTCTGCCTGCTGGGGGAACAGCTTCTTGGCCATAACGCTCCACGCGGGGCAGCAGGAGGTACCCATGAAGGGAATCTTGGCGGGGACTTCTTCCATAAAGTCCTTGGCCTCGTCGATGGTGCACAGGTCGGCGCCGATGGCAACCTCGGTCACATCGCTGAAGCCCAGACGGCGCATGCCTTCCTTCAGCTTGGAGGGGGTCATGCCGGGGAACTGGTTGATGAAGGCGGGGGCCACGATGGCAATGACATCATCGCCGCGCTTGATGCTCTGGATCAGCTGGAAGATCTGGCCCTTGTCCACGATGGCACCGAAGGGGCAGTTGACCAGGCACATACCGCAGGATACGCACTTATCGTAATCGATCTCGGCACGACCATGCTCGTCAGAGTGGATGGCACCCATGCCGCAGGCGGCGGCGCAGGGACGCTCGGTCTTGACGATGGCGCTGTACGGGCAGCTGTTGACGCAGCGGCCGCACTTGATGCACAGGCTCTGGTCAATGTGGCTCTTGCCGTTGCGGAAGCTGATGGCGTGCTTGGGGCAGACCTCCTGGCAGGGGTGAGCCAAACAGCCCTGGCACATGGCAGTGACCTTGATGACCTTTTCCGGGCAGGCGTTGCAGGCGAACTTGATGACGTTGATCAGTGGCGGCTCGTAGTACTTGTCGGCGCTGATGGTTTCCTTCAGACCGGCAGTGGCAGGCACGCTCTCGTCCAGAGGACGCAGGGACATACCCATGGCCAGGCGAACGCGCTCGGACACGATGGCTCTCTCCAGGAAGATGCTGCTGCGCAAAGATTTTTCCTCACCGGGAATGATCTTGAAGGGCAGCTCACGCATCAGATACTCGAAATCGTGCATCTCGTTGACCTCATAGGCCATGCGGGCGACTTCGGTGAACACCTTACGACGGATATCCGTTACGGGGGTGTAAATGCCTCTCATTGTTTTTGCTCCTTTTTGCTCTGATTACTCTCAATGCTCTCTATCAAGCGCCGGCACAAGGCTATGGCGCTCCTGTTAAAATTTTACCAAAAAACCGCGCCTTTGGCAAGGGGCGCGGCAACGTTTTTTGTGAAAAAGCGAAAGATTTTACACGCTTTTTGCCAAAAGGGCATTAGATCAGCTCGGCACGGCAGCGTTTTCCGTCCCATTCGCCTAAGGCGACACGCACGATATCACCCGATGCGTGCCCGGCGGCGTTCACCAGAACCGGCAGATACTGCTTGGTGTAGCCGGTAAACAGCGTGGCGGACAGTGGTGTTTCCAAAAGCACCTCGGCGCTGCGCCCCTGCATGGCAGCGGCCTGCTCGGCGCGCATGGCTTCTACGGCCTCGGTCATGCGGCGGCTGCGGGCTTCCTTTTCATGCTCCGGCAGCTGGTCGGCAAAGTCGTAGGCGGGCGTACCCTCGCGGCGGGAATAGGGGAAAACATGCACCTTCAGGAACTTTTGCGAAAGCACAAAGTCCATGCTGGCCTGAAAATCCTCCTCGGTCTCGCCGGGAAAACCCACGATCACGTCGGTGGTGAAGCTGACGTTTTCTGCGCCGAACGCGGCGCGCAGCTTGGCGGCGATATCGGCAAAAACGGCGGTGGTGTAGGGGCGGCGCATGGCGCGCAGGGTCTTGTCGCAGCCGCTCTGCAGGCTTAAATGGAACTGCGGGCAGAGCTTCTTGACGGCTGCCATACGGCGGATATCCTCATCGTGCAGCATGTCGGGGTCCAGGCTGCCCAGACGCAGGCGCTCGATGCCCGGCACGGCGGCGGCCTTCTCGATCAGCTCGACAAGGCTGGTGCCGGTGTCGGTGCCGTAGCTGGGCAGGCTGATGGCAGTCAGCACGACCTCCTTGTAGCCTGCGTCCGCCAGGCGGCGCAGCTCCTGCAAAATGCTCTGCTCATCGCGGCTGCGCACGGGACCGCGCGCGCGGGGGATAACGCAGTAGGCGCAGCGGCGGTTGCAGCCGTCCTCGACCTTGACAAAGGCGCGGGTGTGGTCGGCAAACTTATTCATCGGCAGTTCCTCGAACTGCTCGCCCTTTTCGTGGGGGCGGATATCCACCACGCGCTCGGCATCGCCGTTCAGCACCTTCTGCACGTCGGTCAGCACGGCGTGGCGGTTGCCGGAGCCGGTCACCACGTCCGCCTCGATGATGGCGGCAGCCTCCTCAGGGAAAGCCTGCGGATAGCAGCCGGTCAGCACCGTGACGGCACCGGGGTTCTCGCGCTTGGCGCGGCGCAGCCATTTGCGGCTTTTCTGGTCACCGAAATTGGTCACGGTGCAGCTGTTCACCACATACACGTCCGCCGGTTCGTCATTGGGCACCACGGTGTAGCCGTTTGCTTCAAACAGCTGCTCCATGGCGCCGGTTTCGTTCTGGTTGACCTTGCAGCCCAAGGTATAAAATGTTACCCGCATAAATACGTTCCTTTTCTCTATATTAATACCTCTATTATAATAAATGCGCCGCAAAAGCGCAATACTAATCTGACCCATCGCTGCATAGGCTGAAATAAAGCCATAGCATGGGGGTGACCTGCGATGAAAAAGAAAATCGTGCTTGCCGTTTTATGCCTGCTGCTGGCGGTAACGGCGGTGCTGCGCAGCTATGCCGATGCAGTGCCCGATGTGCGGCCGGCAGGGGTGCAGGACTTTGATGTGCCCTGCGCCGCCGCCGTGCTGATCGACGAGGATTCCGGCACTGTCTTGTACGAGAAAAACGCCGATGACCGCCGCCCGGTGGCGTCCATCACCAAAGTGATGACGATGCTGTTGACCTTTGAGGCGTTGCAGGCAGGAAAAATTTCCTTGACCGATATTGTCCCGGTCAGTGAGCACGCCTACCATATGGGCGGCAGCCAGATCTGGCTGGAACCGGGGGAGCAGCTGACCCTGCAGGAGATGCTCAAGGCGGTCTGCATTTCCAGTGCCAACGATGCCGCCGTGGCGGTGGCGGAGTTTGTGGCAGGCAGCGAGCCGACTTTTGTAGAAAGAATGAACGCCCGCGCCGCCGAGCTGGGCATGACCGCCACCCATTTTGCCAACGCCTGCGGCCTGGACGAGGAAGGGCATCTTTCCAGTGCGCGGGATGTCGCCGTGATGAGCCGCGAAATGCTTTTGCACCACCCCGAGGTGCGGGACTACTGCACGGTCTGGATGGACACCCTGCGCGGTGGCAAGACCCAGCTTGTCAATACCAACAAGCTGCTCAAAAGCTACCCCGGCATTACGGGGTTAAAAACCGGCACCACCGGCAAGGCGGGGGTGTGTATCACCGCCAGCGCCGAGCGCGACGGTCTGCGGCTGATCGCCGTTGTGCTGGGTGCGGCCTCCGGCAAAGAGCGCTTTGAAGCCGCCAAGGCGCTGCTGGACTACGGCTTTGCCCACTACGACAGCGCCGAGGTCGCCCTGCCCGACGATGCGCCCGAAACGCTGCGGGTGCAGCGCGGCACTGCCGAGACCGTGCCGTTGGATTACGCCGCGCCTGAGCGCCTTCTGGTGCCCAAGGGCGAGGGCGGCGGCTTGCAGACGAAAATCCTGCTGCCCGACGATGTGCCCGCACCGATAGAGCAGGGGACCCCCGTGGGCAGCTGGCAGCTTTTGCGCGGAGAAACCGTTTTGCAGGAACTGCCCATCTGCGCCGCACAGGACGTTCAGGCGTTGAGTTTTGGATATTGCCTGCAATATCTCCTCCATGGGATACTGATAAACGGACTGTGATTTGTGCATAATAAATGAAAACTTGGAAAAATTCCCGCATTTTTGCTTGACAATGACCAGATAAAACAGTATCATTGTGGTATATAAAAGACAAAGGAGGAACGGAACATGGCTGTTGCATTTAACGGCAAGCATCTGACTAAATTTATCCGTCCTGAAGAATATGAATCGATTTTCCCGCAGGTCAAGCTGGCACACGATCAGCTGGAGTCCAAGACCGGCTCCGGCAATGATTTCCTGGGCTGGCTTGACCTGCCTGTTACTTATGACCGCGAGGAGTTCGCCCGCATCAAGCAGGCGGCGGAAAAGATCCGCTCCGACTCCGACGTGCTGCTGGTAGCCGGCATCGGCGGTTCCTATCTGGGCGCCCGTGCCGTCGTCGAGGCCGTCAAGGGTCAGTTCCACAACGAGACCGAGGATGGCCCCAAGATCTACTTCTGCGGCAACACCATCTCTCCGTCTGCCCTCAATGACATCATCAAGCTGACCAAGGGCAAGCGCTTCTCCATCAACGTCATCTCCAAGTCCGGCACCACCACCGAGACCGCGCTGGCATTCCGCGTGCTGCGCAAGCTCCTGGAAGATTCTGTCGGTGCCGAGGAGGCCAACAAGCGCATCTACGCCACCACCGACCGCGCCAAGGGCACGCTGAAACAGCTGGCCGATGAGCAGGGCTGGCCCACCTTTGTGGTGCCCGACGACGTCGGCGGCCGCTATTCCGTGCTGACCGCCGTGGGTCTTTTGCCCATCGCCTGTGCCGGCATCGACATCGACGCCCTGATGCAGGGCGCTGCCGACGGCCGCGAAAAGTTCGGCAAGTGCACCATGGACAACGATGCCTACCGTTACGCCATGACCCGCAACATCCTGTACCGCAAGGGCAAGAGCGTCGAGACGCTGGCTTGCTTTGAGCCTGACTTTACCATGATGAACGAGTGGTACAAGCAGCTGTTTGGCGAGAGCGAGGGCAAGGATCAGAAGGGTCTGATGCCCACCTCCTGCATCTTCTCCACCGATCTGCACTCGATGGGTCAGTTCCTGCAGGACGGCAGCCGCATCATGTTTGAGACCTTCGTGGACGTCAAGAACACCCGCGAGGACTTCTACATTGAGCCGCTGGAGGGCAACTTTGACGGCCTGAACTTCCTGGCTGACCAGAATATGAGCGTCGTCAACCGCAAGGCGATGGAGGGCACCATTCTTGCCCACACCGACGGCGGCGTGCCGCTGGGCTTGATCGAGGTGGACAGCCTGGACGCCCACGATGTCGGCGAGCTGATCTACTTCTTCTGGAAGGCCTGCGCCGTGTCCGGCTACCTGCTGGCCGTCAACCCGTTTGACCAGCCCGGCGTCGAAAGCTACAAGAAGAACATGTTCGCCCTGCTGGGCAAGCCCGGCTACGAGGACCGCAAGGCGGAACTGGAAGCAGCCCTGAGCGAATAAACCCAAGGAACCATGGCGCGCAAGCGCTTACGAAATAAGGAGGTAACCCCTATGTTGAAACTCATCGTTGGTACCAAAGGCTCCGGCAAAACCAAAACTATGATCGAGATGATCGATAAGGCCACCAAGACCACTTCCGGCAACATCGTTGTCATCGAAAAATGCATGAAGCTCACCACCGAGATCAACCACGCTGCCCGCCTGGTTGACGTGGACGAGTATGGCGTTGTCGGTGCCGATATGCTGTACGGCTTTGTTGCAGGCGTTCTGGCCGGCAACTACGATATCACCGAGCTGTTCATCGACGGCATCCTGCGCATCATCGACCACGACATGGCCGCTGCTGCCAAGGTTCTGGCTGCCATCGACAAGATCACCCAAAATATCGAGGTCGTCGTCACCGTGTCTGCCAATGTGACCGACCTGCCCGAAGAACTGAAGAAGTACGTTGTCTGATCGGGTCTTTGACCGCAAAAAGTCTGATTTTGGGGCAGGAAAGCTGGCTTTCCTGCCCTTTTTTTCGTAAAATAATAAAAAATCGCAACTTTTTGGGTTTTAGTTGTTGACAACCCCCCGCAACTTGTGTATACTATTTAAGCAACCTTTTGAGGTGTACTATGCAATTTGATCTGCGTTCCTTTTTAGACGGTGCCCGCAAACCCTATGAAACAGAATTTGCAGCAGATTTGTCTATGGCGGATTTCGGCGCTTTTACGCTGAATACCCCCGCACAATGTACCTTTACGGCAACGCCCACCGAGGATGGCGCGGCGTTGCTGCTTTGTGTAAAGGCGGATATCCAGTCCGAATGTGCCCGCTGCCTGGAACCTCTTTCCCGCAGCTATGACTTCGAGAGAGAGTATTTTGTGCGTCGGCGCGATTTGGATGACCCGGATTTTGAATTGCCCTGCAACGAACAAGGTTGTCTCGATCTTCAGGAACTGGTTTTTCAGGAACTGCTGTTCGAGGTCCCGTCGGTGCTGCTTTGCAGTGCGGATTGTCAAGGCCTATGCCCCGTCTGCGGAAAGAAAAAGTCGGCAGGATGCTCCTGCCAAACGGCAGAAGAAACTGCCCCTGTGGATGCACGGCTTAGCATATTAAAACAACTGCTCAGTTGAATTTCGCCAAGGAGGTGTCCGATTATGGCTATCGTACCCAAGAGAAAGCATTCTCAAGCCCGCCGCGACAAACGTCGCTCTAATGTCTGGAAACTGGAGGCGCCTACGCTGGTGAAGTGCCCGCAGTGTGGCGAACTGAAGGTTCCCCATAAGGTTTGCGGCAAGTGTGGCTACTACAAGGGCCAGGAAATCATCAAGAAAGAGGCTTGATCTCTTTTTTGAAGGATATGGCTTTTCCACTCCTGCGCGGTTGATATTCAGCCGGGGAGTGTAAGGAGACATGCAGGGGAGGGCGTAGCCTTCCCCATTTTTTGTTAGTTATTGTCATTCTGACGCGAAAGGAGGCCGCCCGATGCCGCTATACGTCACGGCGGTGGACGAAAATTCCCCCGCCCAAAAGCTGGGGCTGCAGCCCGGCTGCGCACTGTTGGCCATCGACGGCCATCCGCTTGCCGATGCACTGGACTACCAATTTTATACAACGCCCCCTGCCTTTTCGCTGGAGATCTGCGCGGACGGGCAGCAGCGCACCCTGCAGGTGCAAAAGGGCGAGTACGAGCCGCTGGGCTGCAACTTCAAAACCTATTTGGGCGACGAAAAGCACAGCTGTTCCAACCACTGCATGTTCTGCTTTATCGACCAGCTGCCCCCCGGTATGCGTGAACCGCTGTATTTTAAGGATGACGACGAGCGTTTGTCCTTTTTGTTCGGCAACTATATCACGCTGACCAACCTCTCGGAGCATGAGATCGACCGCATCATTCAGATGCACATCAGCCCGATTTTCGTCTCGGTGCACACGACCAACCCCGCACTGCGCGTGCGGATGCTGGCCAACAAACGGGGCGGGGAAGTACTTGACTATCTGCCCAAATTGGCGGCGGGCGGCATCGAGCTGAACTGCCAGCTGGTTTTGTGCCGCGGCATCAACGACGGTGACGAGCTGCGCCGCACGCTGAACGACTTGCTGGCGCTGCGCCCGCAGGTGGGCAGCATCGCCGCCGTGCCCGCCGGTGTGACCGACTACCGCGAGGGGCTGTACAAGCTGACCCCCTACGATCAGCAGTCCGCCGCCGAAACGCTGGATATTCTGGAAGAATTTGCCCAAAAATGCCGCGCCGAGTACGGACGCAGCATCGTGTATCCCAGCGATGAGTGGTACCTGACCGCCGAAAGGGAAGTGCCGCCCGCCGAATTTTACGACGAGTTTGCCCAGCTGGAGGACGGCGTGGGAATGTGGCGGCTCTACCATGACACCTTTTTGCAGGAGCTGGAGGACTACCGCGGCCTGGTCCTGCCCCATGCGCTGGACGTTGCTACCGGCACGCTGGCTGCCCCTTTAATAAAGGAATGTATGCAGGCGCTGATGCAGCGCTACCCGCAGGTGCATGTCACGGTACATGCCATCGAGAACCGCTATTTCGGCGGCAACGTCAGCGTGACCGGACTTGTGACCGGCACCGACATCGCCGAGCAGTGCCGCGGCGCCTTGCAAAGCGGTACGCTGGCGGTACCTGAGGTCATGCTACGGGACGAAAAAGACCGCTTTCTGGATGACGTGACCCCCGCCGGTCTGGGCGAAAGTCTGGGCTGCCGGGTCATCACCATCCCCACGGACGGCGCAGGCTGCTGCAAGGCGGTCCTGGCCACCCCCCGCCGCAAACGATTGATACGAAAACCAACGAGGGAGGAAAGCTGATATGGCAAAACCTATCGTAGCCATCGTGGGCCGCCCCAATGTGGGCAAGTCCACCATCTTTAATAAGCTGACCGGCCAGCGTCTTGCCATTGTGGAGGACACCCCCGGTGTCACCCGCGACCGCATTTTCTGCGATTGCGAATGGTGCGGCCACAAATTTCTGCTGGTAGATACAGGCGGTATCGAGCCGCGCATTGACGACGGTCTGCTGGCGCATATGCGCGAACAGGCGCAGATCGCCATTGACTCGGCGGACTGCATCGTCATGGTCACCGAGCTGACCAACGGCGTCACCCCGCAGGATCAGGACATTGCCGGTATGCTGATGCGCAGCGGCAAGCCCGTGGTGCTGGCGGTCAATAAGTGCGACAAAGTCGGCGAGCCGCCCATGGAATTGTACGATTTCTACTCGCTGGGTCTGGGCGAGCTGATTCCCGTTTCCGGTGTGCACGGACACGGCACCGGCGATCTGCTGGACGCCGTGTGCGAGCATCTGCACTTTGATGATGAAAACGAGGACGAGGACGACCGCATCTCGGTAGCTGTCATCGGCCGCCCCAACGTGGGCAAGTCCAGCCTCATCAACCACATTCTGGGCGAAAACCGCCTGATCGTTGCCAACGAGGCAGGCACCACCCGCGATGCCATCGACACGATGGTCGAGAATAAGTACGGCAAGTTTATCTTTACCGACACCGCCGGTCTGCGCAAAAAGGGCAAGGTCGAAAGCGGCGTCGAGCGTTACAGTGTGCTGCGCAGCCTGGCCGCCGTGGAGCGCAGCCGCGTCTGCGTCATTATGATCGACGCCACCGTCGGCTTTACCGAGCAGGACTCCAAGGTCGCGGGCTACGCCCACGAGCAGGGCAAGGCGTGCATCATCGCTGTCAACAAGTGGGATGCCGTCGAAAAAGACAGCTACACCATGGACACCATGCGCAAAAAGCTGCAGGAGGACTTCAGCTTTATGTCCTATGCGCCGATTCTGTTTATCAGCGCCAAGACCGGGCAGCGCGTGGACAAGCTGTTTGAAACCATCCACTTTGTGGATGTCCAGAACGGCACCCGCATCCCCACCGGCGCACTGAACGAGATGCTCGCCCGCGCCACCGCCAAGGTGCAGCCGCCCTCCGACAAGGGCAAGCGCCTGAAGCTGTTCTACATCACCCAAAGCTCCACCCGCCCGCCGACGTTCGTCTGCTTCGTCAACCAGAAGGTCTTGTTCCATTTCTCGTACCAGCGTTATATCGAGAACCAGATTCGCGAGACCTTCGGCTTGACGGGTACCCCTATCCGTATGATCACCCGTGAACATGGCGACGGCGTAGCCCGCGCCGGAAAGGTGTAACGGTTATGAACATTCTGCACATCCTTGCCGCCTGCCTGCTGACTGCGCTGGGCGGGTACCTGCTGGGCAGCATCCTGTTTGGCGTCCTGATTTCCAAGGTGCTGTACAATGATGATGTGCGCAGTCACGGCAGCGGAAACGCCGGCATGACCAACGTTTTGCGTACCTACGGCAAACTGGCGGCTGTCTTGACCACGCTGGGCGATGTGGGCAAAAGCGTTGCCGCCGTCCGGCTGGGGCGCTTTATCTTCGACGCCCTGCTTTCCGGCACGGGCGCAGCCTGGCAGAACCCGCTGGACCCTGTCTGCGGTGCCTATCTGGCTGCCATTTTCTGTATGATCGGACACAGCCGCCCGCTGTTTTTCGGCTTTAAGGGCGGCAAGGGCGTGCTGGTGGGTGCCGGTGCGGCGCTTGCCACCGAGCCGCTGGTCTGCGCCGTCCTGCTGGGGATCTTTTTGGTAGAATTTGCCATCACCCGCATCGTGTCCCTGGGCAGCATTATCATTGCCGCGCTGTACCCGGTGGCGACGCTCATCAACCTGCTGGCGCACGGCGCCGATGCCGCAACGGTCGCCTTCAGCACGGTGTGCTGCGCCATTATGGCAGCGATGGTCATCTGGCTGCACCGCTCCAACATCGAGCGCCTGAAAAACGGCACCGAGTACCGTTTTGGCGAAAAAAAGAACAGCAGCAAATAAATTTTCAGCGTTCGCGCCTTGGCGCGGGCGCTTTTTTTGTACATTGCTTCCAAATGTGAATAATCTGTTAAGTTGCACAAAAAATAAAAATTGCACGGCAAATACCTGTTGAAAAGTCCGGCGGTTTCGTGTATACTGGTAATAAATCTTGGGTCTGGATCGGGGTGCGCGTTGTTATGAAAACCTTCTATGACATCGCCCGCCATCTGGTCTGGCTGACCCAGTTCGGTATGTCGGTGGCAGTGCCGCCGGTGCTGAGCCTGTGGGGGGCTGTGTGGCTGCAACGCCGGTTCGCCTTGGGCGGCTGGGTCGTGGCGGCAGGCTTCATTGTGGGTCTGCTGGCGGCGGTCGGGGGGCTGCGCAGCTCGCTGAAAGCCATCGACCGGCAGGCGAAGCCCCCCAAGAAACCCGACCCGCCCCCGGTATCATTCAACCGCCACTAAGGCAGAAAGGAGCCGCCTATGCAGAAACAACGGGAGGTTTTTCAGGAAATTGCCCGTGTGGCGGCGGCGCTTGCTGTGTGTGAGGGGCTGATGCTGGTTGTGTATGCGCTGGCAGGGCAGTTTACGCTGCGCACGCTGGCGGGTGCGCTGGTGGGCTTTGTGCTGGCGTTGGGCAATTTTGCGGCGCTCAGCATCACGGTGTCCAACGCCATGGACCGCGCAGCCCAAACCGGTGACGCCAAAAAAGCCCAGATGGAGATACAAGGCTCCAGCGTGGTACGCCCGCTGATCTTGTTGGCGGTGTATGTTCTACTCTTTCGCATGGATCTGTGCGAGCCGGTGCCGGCGATCTTGCCGCTGCTGTTCGCCCAGCTTTCCTTAAAAATTTTGGAATTTTTCCGCAAGGACACAAAAGGCGGTGAAGCTGCAAAATGAACGGACCGAAAATTTACTGGACCCTGCCGCTGGGCATTACCATCACCCAGACCACGGTCGCCAGCTTTGTGGTCATGGTGCTGCTGTGTACGGCAGCGGTGGTGTTGGGGCGCAATCTGGAAAAACGCCCCGGTCGCAGGCAGGTGCTGGTAGAAAAAGGCGTAACGATGCTGTATGACATGGTGGGCGACACCATGGGCAAGCACAACCTGTACTGGGCGCCGTATATGGGGGCGTTGTTCCTGTCCTCGGTATGCGGGTCTTTTATCGGTATGACGGGTATTTTCCGCTCTGCCACGGCAGACCTTTCCACCACGGCAACGTGGGCGATCATGACAAGCGTGCTGTGCTGGGGCTGCTCCATCAAGCGCAACGGCGTCGGGGGCTGGCTCAAGGGCTTTACCGAGCCTGTGGTGGTCATGACGCCGATGAACCTGGTTTCTGAAATCGCACAGCCGCTGTCGATGGCGTTCCGTCATTTCGGCAACATCGCGGGCGGCAGCGTGCTGACAAGCCTTGTCTACACCGCGCTGGCGACCTGCTCTGCCTTGCTGCTGGGGCTTGTGGGCAAAAGCGTCGTCATCGGCGCAGCGGTGCTGGTCATCGGCATGGCGCTGCTGGTCGCGGGCGTTAAAAACAAGAAGCTGGCAAAGAAGATTTTCGGCATTGTTTTTATCGCCACCGGCGCACTCTCTCTTTTGGGGCTGACAGGCGTTCCTTATCTGGAGGTCGGTATCCCCGGCATCCTGAGCCTGTATTTTGATGTATTCTCCGGCGGGGTTCAAGCCCTTGTTTTCAGCCTGTTGACAATGGTGTATGTGGGCAATGCCTGCCCGCCGCCGGAAGAAGCATAACAACGTATTTTATAACTGGGAGGATTTCAATATGGAAACTGCAATCGTAAAAGCCGCCTGTGCGATCGGTGCCGGTATTGCCATTGGTTTTGGCGCTATCGGTCCTGCTATCGGTGAAGGCAACGCCGTCGGCAAAGCTCTGGAAGGTATGGCACGCCAGCCCGAAATGGTCAGCGACCTGCGTACCAATATGATCCTTGGCTGCGCCATTACCGAATCCACCGGCATTTACTCGCTGGTCATCTCCTTGCTGCTGCTGTTCGTTTTCCACTAATCGGGAAAATGAACATCACGAAAGGAGGGACAGCAAGTGACAGGCTTTGAAAGCTTTGTAGGCATCAATCCGTGGACAGCGCTGTTTACCTTTTGCAATATGCTGATCACCTTTTCTGTGCTGAAACATTTTTTGTTTGAGCCGGTCAAAAAGATGATCGACGACCGCCAGAACGAGATCGACACGATGTACGCCGATGCCGACGCGGCCAAGCAGAAAGCGGCTGCGCTGGAAAGCGAATATCAGGCGCATCTGCAGTCCATCAAGGACGAGCGCGATGCCATGCTGCGGGAAGCGACCCGCCGCGCGCAGAAGCGTGAGGAGGAGATCGTGGGCGAGGCCAAGACCGAGGCCGCGAACATCCGCGCCGCTGCCGAAGCGGATATTGCGCAGGAACGCAAAAAAGCAGTCAATGACCTCAAGAACGAGATCGGCGGTATGGCCGTTGAGATCGCCGGCAAGGTCGTTGAGCGCGAGATCAAACAGCAGGATCATCAGGCACTCATTGACGAATTTATTCAGAATGTGGGGGATGCGTCGTGACCGAAACAGCCAAACGGTACGGCGGCAGCCTGTATGAGCTTGCCAAAGAAGAACAGCTGACCGACGAGCTGCTCAGCGAATTGGAAACCGCTGTGATCTGCTTTGGTGAAAATGCGGACTATATGCGCTTGCTCACGGCAGAAAATCTGCCCAAGAAAGAGCGCTGCGATCTGCTGGACGCGGCGTTTGAGGGTGCGCATCCGTACCTGATCAACTTTATGAAGCTGCTGTGCGAGGAAGGTCTGCTGCCGGAGCTTTTCGGCTGTGTGCAGGCGTACCGTGCGCAGTATAACGCTGACCACGGCATAATCGAGGTTACGGTGGTCTCGGCAGTGCCTTTGCAGGATGCCAGCCGCGAAAAGCTGCTGGCCAAGCTGGCGGCGCTGACCGGCAAGACCGTTACCCTGAAAGAAAAAGTCGATCCGTCCGTGCTGGGCGGTTTGCGGCTGGATATGGATGGCAAGCGCTTGGACGGCACCGTGCAGCGCCGCCTGGAAACGATGCGGGATGAGATCGCCGGCGTCGTGATGTAAAGCAAATAAAAGATTGCGTGGTGAACCAAACAGTGCAACTGAAACCTGAACAAATTTCCCGAATCATTCGCTCGCAAATTAAATACTATCAGAATGCCATCGAGCAGACTGAAACCGGCACTGTGACCATGGTCGGTGACGGCATTGCCCGCGCCGCCGGTCTTGACAACTGCATGGCAGGTGAGCTGGTCCAGTTTGACGGCGGCACCTACGGTATGGCGCAGAACCTGGAAGAAAACAGCGTTTCCATCGTTCTGCTGGGCGATGATTCCGGCATCAAAGAGGGCAGCGTCGTCAAGCGCACCGGCAAGGTCGTTTCCGTGCCGGTGGGCGAGGGGATGATCGGCCGCGTTGTCAACGCGCTGGGTCAGCCCATTGACGGCAAGGGTCCCATTGACGCCGCCGAGTATCGTGCCATTGAATCCCCGGCACCCGGCATTCTGGATCGTCAGCCCGTCAAGCAGCCCCTGCAGACCGGCATCAAGGCGATCGACTCGATGATCCCCATCGGCCGCGGTCAGCGTGAGCTGATCATCGGTGACCGTCAGACCGGTAAGACTGTTATCGCAACCGATACGATCCTGAACCAGAAGGGCAAGGATGTTTTGTGCATCTACGTTGCCATCGGTCAGAAGCGCTCCACGGTTGCCTCTCTGGTCGAAAACCTCGAGAAAAACGGCGCTATGGCGTACACAACTGTGGTTTGCGCCACGGCATCCGAGCTGTCGCCGCTGCAGTATATCGCCCCCTACGCCGGCTGCGCCATGGGCGAATATTTCATGCATCAGGGCAAGCACGTCCTCATTATTTATGATGACCTGTCCAAGCACGCTGTCGCGTACCGTGCGCTTTCTCTGCTGATCCGCCGTCCCCCGGGACGTGAAGCCTACCCCGGCGACGTTTTCTACTTGCACAGCCGTCTGCTGGAACGCGCGGCGAAACTCAGCGATGCCAAGGGCGGCGGTTCCTTGACCGCACTGCCCATCATCGAAACGCAGGCGGGCGACGTGGCTGCGTATATCCCGACCAACGTCATTTCCATCACCGACGGTCAGATCTTCCTGGAAACCGAGTTGTTCCACGGCGGTATCCGCCCGGCTGTCAACCCCGGTATCTCTGTTTCCCGTGTCGGCGGCAACGCCCAGATCAAGGCAATGAAAAAGGTCGCAGGTACGCTGAAACTGATCTACTCCCAGTATCGTGAGCTGCAGGGCTTTGCCCAGTTCGGTTCCGACCTGGACGCCGATACCAAGGCGCGTCTTGCCCAGGGCGAGCGCATTGTGGAGGTCCTCAAGCAGGACCGCAACAGCCCCGTACCCGTCGAAAAGCAGGTGGCGATCCTGTACGCCACCATCCACGGCTATCTGAAGGATGTTGCCGTGGCGGACATTGCCGAGTACGAGCAGACGCTGTACACCTATCTGGACGAGAACGTCACCGCAGCGGGCGTGATGGAAACCATCCGCACCACCGGCGACCTCAAGCCCGAAACCGAGGAACAGCTCAAAGCCGTACTGGCGGATTTTACCGCAAGCTTCATCAAGAACAAATAAACTGCAAAGGGGGTGCTGCCGGTGGCCGGTTCAATGAAGGAAATCAAGCTGCGCATCAAAAGTGTGCAGAGTACCATGCAGATCACCAAGGCTATGGAGCTGGTGGCGTCCAGCAAGCTGCGCCGCGCCAAGGAGCGCGTGGAACACAGCCGCCCGTATTTTGAAACGCTGTATACCACGCTGTTCGACATCGCCAACGCCGATTCTGAATTCAGCAGCCCGTATCTTGCCAAGCGCGAGGGACATCGGCGGCTGTATATCGTCATCGCCGGTGACCGCGGTCTGGCGGGCGGCTACAACGCCAACATCTTAAAGGCTGTGGCGGCGGACGCCGGGGACAGTGACTACTGTGTTCTGCCCATCGGCAAAAAGACCGTTGAGCATTTCGAGCGCCGGGGCGTACCCCTGCTGACTACGGCTTTTGCCGAGGCGGGCAGCCTTTCGGTGAGCGACTGCTTTGAAATTTCCCGCCTTGTCTGCACAAAATTTCTGGCAGGGGAGTTTGACGAGATCCGCCTGGCGTTCACGCAGTTTGTTTCTATGCTGACCCAGACGCCGTCGGTGCTGTCGGTACTGCCTTTTGATGCGCCGCGTCCCAAACCGGGACACGAGCATAAGAGCCTGATGCTGTACGAGCCGAGCAGCGAAGCGGTCTTTGACGCCATCATCCCGGAATATTTGGCAGGTGTCGTCTACGGCGCCCTGTGCGAGAGCGTTGCCAGTGAGCAGGGCGCCCGCCGCACGGCAATGGATGCCGCCACCAAGAACGCCGGTGAGATGATCGACCATCTGAATCTGTATTATAACCGTGCCCGCCAGGCTGCGATCACGCAGGAAATTACCGAGATCGTTGCCGGCGCGGACGCCGAAGCCTAAAACAAAGGAGTGTGCGCTATGCCGGAAAAACACACCGGTAAGGTAGTGCAGGTCATGGGTCCTGTTCTGGACATTCGTTTTCCGGAAGGGGAGCTGCCCGCACTGCTGAACGCCATTGAATTGGATAACCACGGCAAAAAGCTGGTGGTCGAGGTTGCACAGCACATTGGCGACAATGTGGTGCGCTGCATCGCCATGGCCGCTACCGACGGTCTGGTGCGCGGCACCGAGGCTGTCGATACCGGCGCACCCATCAACGTACCCGTGGGTGAAGAATGCCTGGGTCGCGTTTTCAACCTGCTGGGCGAGCCTGTGGACGAGCAGCCCGCCCCGCAGAACACCGAGCGCTGGCCCATCCATCGCCCTGCTCCCAGCTATGACGAGCAGGAATCCTCCACCGAAATTCTCGAAACCGGCATCAAGGTCGTTGACCTGATCTGCCCCTACGCCAAGGGTGGCAAGATCGGTCTGTTCGGCGGCGCCGGTGTCGGCAAAACCGTTCTGATCCAGGAGCTGATCTACAACATCGCCACCGCGCACAACGGCTATTCCGTCTTTACCGGTGTCGGTGAGCGCACCCGTGAGGGCAATGACCTGTACGGTGAAATGCGCGAAAGCGGCGTTCTGGACAAGACCGCCTTGGTCTACGGTCAGATGAACGAGCCGCCGGGAGCGCGTATGCGCGTGGCGCTGTCCGGTCTGACGATGGCGGAGTATTTCCGCGATGTCAAGCATCAGGACGTGCTGCTGTTTATTGATAACATCTTCCGCTTCACGCAGGCAGGCTCCGAGGTTTCGGCGCTGTTGGGCCGTATGCCCTCCGCCGTCGGCTACCAGCCCACGCTGGCCACCGAAATGGGCGCCCTGCAGGAGCGTATCACCTCCACCCGCAAGGGTTCCATCACCTCGGTGCAGGCGGTCTATGTGCCTGCGGACGACCTGACCGACCCCGCGCCCGCCACGACCTTTACCCACCTGGACGCCACCACGGTTCTGAGCCGTGACATCGCCTCGCAGGGTATCTACCCCGCCGTGGACCCGCTGGATTCCACCTCCCGCATCCTTTCGCCCGAGGTCGTGGGTCAGGAGCATTACGAGGTGGCGCGCGCCGTGCAGGCGGTGCTGCAGCGCTACAAGGACCTGCAGGATATCATCGCCATTATGGGTATGGACGAGCTGTCCGAGGAGGACAAGATCACCGTCAACCGCGCCCGTAAGGTGCAGCGTTTCCTGTCCCAGTCCTTCCATGTAGCCGAGCAGTTCACCGGTATGCCCGGTCAGTATGTGCCGCTGAAGGAAACCCTGCGTGGCTTCCGTATGATTTTGAACGGCGAGTGCGATTCCATCCCCGAAAGCTGCTTCCTGTTTGCCGGCACCATCGATGACGTGCTGGCCAAGGCAAAGCAGCAGTAAGGAGGCGCGCCGATGACAGCCTTTCCGTTAAAGATCCTTACGCCGGACGGTGTCGCGTATGACGGCACGGTCACGGCTGTGTCCTGCCGCACGATCGACGGGCAGATCCAGCTGTTGGCGAACCATATCGACTACACCACCGCCTTGGGTATGGGCGAGGCGCACATCACCCGCGAGGACGGCACCAAGCGCCGTGCCGCCTGTATGGGCGGTATGGTCAGCATGATCGACGGCGAGTGCCGTCTGCTTGCCACCACCTTTGAGTGGGCAGAGGACATCGACAAGGATCGTGCCGAGCGCAGCAAGGCGCGTGCCGAGGCGATTTTGGCGCAAAAGGCCGACGCCCGCGAAATGGAGCTGGCACAGGCACGCCTGAAGCGCGCGTTGGTGCGCAGCAGCGTCGCCGCCCGCAAGGGACTGTAACTGAATCCGAAACGCCGCCCTGTGGTTGGGGCGGCGTTTTTCGGTGATATAAGCCCCCCCTTGACGGAACGCAAAATTTATGGTATAACTAAACATATCAAATGCTTAGATGGGAATCAGTACCCGCGGCATAAGCGCTTCAGAGAAGCCCCGGTTGGTGCAAGGGGTCGGCGCGGGCAGCGGGGAATACAGCCCGGAGCAGCAGGCTGAACGCCGTTTGGGTCAGTAGGCTGTGCCGTGTGCGCACGTTACAGCGTTTGGGTGTCGCAGCGTATCCTTTGGCTGCCGCACCCGCGAAGGCCCGCCGCCGCGAGGGACGGGCAAACAGAGGTGGTACCGCGAAATTTCGCCCTCTGCCAAATTTCACATTTGGCAGGGGCTTTTATTTTTGCCCTTGCCGCAACAAAACGGAGGTCTATTATGACGATCTATGACGAACTGAAAGCCCGCGGTCTGATTGCCCAGGTCACGGACGAGGAAGAGATCAAGGAAATGATCAACAACGGTAAGGCTACCTTTTACATCGGCTTTGACTGCACGGCCGACAGCCTGACCGCCGGTCATTTTATGGCGCTGACCCTGATGAAGCGCCTGCAGCAGGCGGGCAACCGCCCCATTGCCCTGCTGGGTGGCGGCACCACGATGATCGGCGACCCCTCCGGGCGTACCGATATGCGCAAGATGCTGACCAAGGAGGACATCGACCACAACGCCGAGTGCTTTAAGCGCCAGATGGAGCGCTTTATCGAGTTCGGCGAGGGTAAGGCGATGATGCTGAACAACGCCGACTGGCTGTTGAACCTGAACTACGTTGACCTGCTGCGCGAGGTGGGCGCCTGCTTCAGCGTCAACAATATGCTGCGTGCCGAGTGCTACAAGCAGCGTATGGAGAAGGGTCTGTCCTTCCTGGAATTTAACTACATGATCATGCAGAGCTACGACTTCTACCACCTGTTCCAGAATTACGGCTGCAATATGGAGTTCGGCGGCGACGACCAGTGGAGCAATATGCTGGGCGGCACCGAGCTGATCCGCCGCAAGCTGGGCAAAGACGCCTACGCCATGACCATCACGCTGCTGACCGACTCTCAGGGCAAGAAGATGGGCAAGACCGCCGGCAACGCCGTCTGGCTTGACCCCAACAAGACCAGCCCGTTTGAGTTCTACCAGTACTGGCGCAACGTCGGTGATGCCGATGTGCTGAAGTGCATCCGTATGCTGACCTTCCTGCCGCTGGAGCAGATCGACGAGATGGACACCTGGCAGGGCGAGCAGCTGAACAAGGCAAAGGAAATCCTTGCCTACGAGCTGACCAAGATGGTCCACGGCGAGCAGGAGGCGGAAAAGGCGCAGAACACCGCCCGCACGCTGTTCAGCGGTGCCGCCGACCACGAGCATATGCCCAGCACCCAGCTGGACGCCGCTTTGGTCAAGGACGGTGCCGTCGGTCTGCTGGCAGCGATGGTGGCTGCCGGGCTGTGCGGCTCCAACCGTGAAGCCCGCCAGCTGGTGCAGCAGGGCGGCGTGCTGGTGGACGGCGAGAAAATCACCGACCCCAAGGCGGTTCTGACCACCGAAGCATTGACCGAGGGCGTTGTCATCAAAAAGGGCAAAAAGGTTTACCACAAAATTACGCTGTAACGAACAAAAGCCCGGCGCAAAAGCGCCGGGCTTTGTTGTTTGCAGGCACGGGAACTTGAAAAGGGAAGGCATCAGGCTCTCATAAAACCACAACATCCCATCTCCGAGAAATTCAAGAATCCGAGTGATTTATAAAAGGCTACGGTTTTGGGGGTATTATCGGTTACAAGTTGAAGCTGTCTGACATCCGAGTACCTATCAAGAACAGCTTTAAGAAGGGCAGTTCCGATTCCTTGCCGTTGATATTTTGGATACACCAGAATATCCTGAACAAGGATGATGGTGAATTTGTCGCCGACAACTCTGGCAATGCCGAGAAGTTCATCGTTTTCGTATGCTGCTAATACAAGTAAAGAGTTTTTATATCCTTGCTCCAGGGCGGGCATATTCTCGGTATATGCAGTCCAGCCAACTTGCGTATAGAGGTCTAAGACTTCGTTTGGCTTGAATTCTGTATATTCTTTTATTTCCATTTTGCTCTCCTTTGGGGCAGTAATGTAGGGATGGGTAGAATTCGGATTTCCGGCAGGTTTGTAGGGGACGCATAGTTGCGTCCCGCAGCTTGTAGAAAAAGCCTGTTACCGGAAGATTTGTAGGGATGGGTCTATCTCCGCGCTAAGAGCCGCCGCTGTGCGGCGGTTGCGCTCCGAAACGCGCCTGCGGGCGCAGTGACCCATCCGCACATCTGGCCGCGCGCAGCGCATAAAATCGCGCCGAATGGCGCGCGGTTTTCTCGTTACGTCGTGCTTTTGGCAAGGCAGCACTGTTTGCAGGCAAGGAAATTTATAAAACGGAAGGTGTCACTCCAAAATCAACGGCAGCAGGATCATAAAAATTCCGCACAAGGCAAATAAAACGCCGCCGATTTTTGTGACCTTCAAGTAGAATGCAGAGGGTTCATCGGCGCGGTAGGATTTCCATTCTTCGGTTAGTTTCCACACCAAGTCCGGTTTCAGAAAGAGAAACATCCCAAGGGCAAAGAGGAAAATCCCGCCGCCAATCGACCAGAGCATATTTGCCATCTCCTTTATGTTTTTTGATAATCCCCACATCCAACCGCAATTTGCATGGCAGGGGGAATTTCCCGATATATCGTACTAGTGGCTGTACTGCACGGAACGGTCAAGACCGTTCCCTACAAACCAACCGAAGGTTCGCTATTATCAAAAAAATCCGGCAGCAACCAAATTCCCCGGCGGGGTGGGGTCACCCCGCCCTACAGGGCAATAAAAACGTTTCGGCGGTAGGGGCGGGGCAAGCCCCGCCCGCGGTCAAATGGCAACGCAAAAATCACGGGTACTCCGTAGGGGACGCATATATGCGTCCCGTGCTGCTTACCCGTTATATAGCGTTACCGGGATGGCTGCAACGGGCGGTCAATGACCGCCCCTACACGGGAACCTGAGAATTACCATTTCCCTTTAGCAAGTCGCCCGCCGAGCAGAATAACAGAAAATACAGCGGCAAAGAACAGGAATGTGAGCCAGATTGGGCTTAACACCCACAACCAAGACCACGAAATCAGTCCGGTTATTTTTAGTAGAACTAAAATCATTGTCAAGGCAATGATTGGATCTCTTCCGGATCGTTTGTTTCTTTTCTCTGTGTGCATAATAATACCTCCCAATCTCCAGAATCATCCAACCGCAATTGCAGGGCTCCCCCCGCCGGAAACCGTCACTTATCTTTTGCCATCTCCACGGTGGTGGTCGGGAAGGCAAATTCGCACCCGGCGTTTTTCACGGCCTGCATAATCAGCAGGTTCAGGCGGTGGCGCTCCTTCAGATAATCGGCATAGGGCAGGGTGGTCAGGTAGACGCGCACCAAAATATCCAGGCTGTAATCGTTGAACTTGTCCAGCGTCACGGTCACACCGTTGGGCTGCACGGTGGGCTGGCTCTGCAAAAGCTGCGTCAAATCCTGCGTCAGGCGCTGAATCTGTTCCTCCGTCGTGTCGTAGGTCAGCCCTAAGGTGAACTGCCACAGGCGGCTGGTGCGCTGGTTGGCGTTTTGGATATACTCGGCGCAGACCTTGGAGTTTTCTATCGTGATAACGACATTGTCCGCATTGCGGATGCGGGTAGAGCGGAAGGAAATATCCTCGACCGTACCCTCAACGCTGCTTAAAATGATATAATCCCCGATGCCGAAGGGATGCTCCAACACCAGCGTGATGCCGGCAATCAGGCTGGACAGGGTGGACTGCGCCGCCAGCGAAATGGCAAGACCTGCCACCCCGGCACCGGTCAAAAGCCCGGTAACGGGAACGCCCAGCTGATCCAGCGCCGCAATGCCCGCAAACACAACGACCAGCACCTTGTAAATATTCTCAAAAAAGCGCCCCATCGTCTTGTTGGTGGCAAGGTCAAGGTGATTTTCGGCGCTGCGCAAAAGCAGGCGGCACATCGGCGCTGCCTGCCACGCACCGTACCCGATAAAGAAGATCACGCACAGCCTGAAAAACAGCGCCAGCACGCTGTACACGGGGAATTTTTCGGCAAACTGAACGGGCAGGGCGTGCAGCGCGGCGTACCCCAAGAAGGTGCGCAGCAAAAGGGTAGTGGGTTCCAGATACGCCTCGGTCAGAATTTGCAGGACCTCCGGCATAAGAGCGTGCAATTTTTGGAGCAGGCTCTTGGCAAAGCGGCGGTAGAGTACGGGCAGCAGGTAGGCGGATGCGCCCAGAATCAGCGCGGGCAGCAGCGCCGCCAGCGAAAAGTCAACAGATTCGATCAGCATAGAAAATCCTCCATTTGGCAAGATTATATCATTTTTCTTGCAATTTGTAAATTCTGTGGTATAATCTTTTACAGAAAGTCTGTTTCAGGGCGGGGTGAAATTCCCCACCGGCGGTAAGCGGCGTAAGCCGTAAGCCCGCGACCGGTCGCTTTGCGGCCGCTGACCCGGTGCAAATCCGGGGCCGACGGTATAGTCCGGATGAAAGAAACGGAAAGCTGTTTTTCTGTGCTTTTTGTTGCGCCCTGCCATCGTTTTTGGCAGGGCGTTTTTGTTTGGCACGGACCTGTCGGAAACGGCCTCCCGAAGTATGAAATCACAAACCGGCTTTCAATACTTTTTATTTGGAGGCATACTTATGCAAAAATCCACCAACCGTACCCGTGTCCTGACCGGCACCGCCATGCTGGGCGCTGTGGCAGCCCTTTTGATGTATCTGGAATTTCCCATTCCCATTATGCCGGCGTTTGTCAAGCTGGACGTGTCCGAACTGCCCGCCCTGCTGGCCAGCTTTGCCTACGGCCCGGTGTCCGGCATTGTCGTCTGCCTGATCAAAAACCTCATCAAGCTGCCCAGCACCTCCACCGCCGCGGTGGGCGAGCTGTTCAACTTTGTGATGGGCGCCGTGTTTGTGGGCACGGCGGGTCTGGTCTACAAGTTCAATAAAAGCCGCAAGGGCGCCATCATCGGCGCCGCGGTGGGCGCGCTGGTTATGGCGCTGGTGTCGGTGCCGTACAACTATTTTATCGTGTATCCGGCGTATGTGACCTTCTACCACCTGCCGCTGGAGGCGATCATCGGGATGTATCAGGCCATCAACCCCGGCGTGGACGGGCTGTTGAGCTGCCTGCTGGTGTTCAACCTGCCGTTTACCTTCTGTAAGGGCGCTTTGGACGCTGCTTTGTGCTTTTTGATTTACAAACCGCTCTCTCCGCTGCTGCACGGACGCCGCTGATTTCGGTACGCCGCGCCGCATTTGTGCGACTTTTGGGCAAAAACAGGGATGTGTCCGACACAGCATCGTTGACTTTCTGCCCGATATCTGCTACAATAACACACGTCACAACAGAATAGCAACTTATCAAGAGTGGCTGAGGGAACAGGCCCGATGAAGCCCGACAACCTGCTGTACAGCAAGGTGCCAAGTCCTGCGGGGAACCGAAAGATAAGCGTAACGCGCGCAGTCTTTTGGCTGCGCGCTTTTTTCTTCCTGACAGTTGCCTTTCTGCCCAAGACCATCATATTTTTTATTTTAGGGAGGCAACCAACTATGTCCAAGTTCCTGTTCACGTCCGAGTCCGTCACCGAAGGGCATCCCGACAAGATCTGCGACCAGATCTCTGATGCCATTCTCGACGCCATCCTCGAGCAAGACCCCGGCGCGCGTGTCGCCTGCGAAACCACCTGCTCCACCGGTCTTGTCCACATTATGGGCGAGATCACCACCAGCTGCTATGTCGATATCCCCGCCATCGCCCGCGAGGTCGTGCGTTCCATCGGCTATGACCGCGCCAAGTACGGCTTTGACTGCGACACCTGCGGCATCATTACCAACATTGACGGGCAAAGCCCCGACATTGCGCTGGGCACCAACGATGACGTGGCCGGTGCCGGCGATCAGGGTATGATGTTCGGCTACGCCTGCGACGAAACCCCCGAACTGATGCCCCTGCCCATCAGCCTGGCCCACAAGCTGGCAAAGCGCCTGACCGAGGTGCGCAAGAACGGCACCCTGAGCTACCTGCGCCCGGACGGCAAGAGCCAAGTCACCGTGGAATATCAGGACGGCAAGCCCGTGCGCGTGGACACCGTGGTCATTTCCAGCCAGCACAGCCCCGAAGTCACGCAGGAGCAGCTGCACGCCGACATTCTGCGCGAGGTCATTCGGCAGGTCATCCCCGCCGAGCTGCTGGACGAAAACACCAAGTATTTCATCAACCCCACCGGTCGCTTTGTCGTGGGCGGTCCGCAGGGTGACTCCGGCTTGACCGGGCGCAAGATCATCGTCGATACCTACGGCGGCTATGCCCGCCACGGCGGCGGTGCCTTCAGCGGCAAGGACCCCAGCAAGGTGGACCGCTCTGCCGCTTACGCTGCCCGCTGGGTCGCCAAGAACGTTGTGGCTGCCGGGCTTGCCACCAAGTGCGAGGTAGAGTTGGCTTACGCCATCGGCGTGGCGCAGCCGGTCTCCATCATGGTGGACACCTTCGGCACCGGCACCGTGGCGGACGAAACCATTGAGAAGGCCGTCGAGAAGGTCTTTGACCTGACCCCCGCCGCCATCATCCGCGATCTGGACCTGCGCAAGCCCATCTACCGTCAGCTGGCGGCTTACGGCCATATGGGTCGTGAGGATCTGGGCGTCAAGTGGGAGAACACCGACCGCGCCGATGCCCTGAGGGCTGCCGTGGCAGAATAAAAATCCGAAAGAAGTTTCCTAAAAAGGACGCTGCACCGTACAGGGCGGCGCCCTTTTTGTATGCCGCCGACCTTGCCAAAACCTGCAATTTGGGGTATAATACAACTAATACTGTGTAAGTGTGTCAAAATCCGCATTATTTTTGAAGAAAGGAGGGGACACCTGTGGAAAATCAGCAAGCAGAGCTGCAAAAGCTGGAGGGCATGGTCGAGCGCGTCATCTACGAAAATGCCGAAACCGGCTACGCCGTGTTTGAGGTGGACGCCGGCGGCACCGATGTCGTTGTGGCGGGAAATGTCGGCAGCATCGACAACGGCATGAGCGTGACGGTCTACGGGCATCTGGTCAATCATCCCAGCTATGGCGAGCAGTTCAAGGCCGAAACCTGTGAAGCCAGCCTGCCGCAGGACACGCAGGCGCTGCTGAGCTATCTTTCCAGCGGGGTGCTGCCGTACATCGGACCCTCCACCGCGAAAAAAATCGTTGAAAAATTCGGCGAGGAAACGCTGACCGTCATTGCCGAAACACCCCAGCGCCTGTGTGAGCTGCGCGGCATCACCGAAAAAAAGGCGGCAGCTATCTCGCAGGAATTTCGCCGTATGTACGGCGTGCGGGAGGTCGTGGCGTGGTTTGCCCGCTACGGCCTGTCGGCGCAAAATGCCGTGACCGCCTACCGTTCGTTCGGCCCGCACACTGTCGAGGCGCTGACCCAGAACCCCTACCTTTTGTGCGGCGAACCGCTGCAATTAAAATTTTCCCAGGTGGACGGCATTGCCGCCGCCCTGCAATTTGAGCAGGGCAGCAGTCTGCGTATCTCGGCGGGGCTGCTGTATGCCCTGCGTCACAATGCGGGCAACGGCCACACCTGCCTGCCGCGCGAAAAGCTGCTGCAAAGCACGGCACAGTTTTTGCGCGTTGCGCCCGAAGAAATCAGCCGCGGTCTTGACGAACTGCTGAAAACGGAGGAACTGCGCGAACAGCAATTTGACGGAACGGCGTATATTTATCTGCCGGATCTGCTTTCTGCCGAGGCGGATATCGCCGCGCGTCTGGGCGAGCTTTCGACCTTTCCCACCGAGGCGCCCAAGACGCTGGACAGTGACATCCGGGCGATGGAGATCGTGCAGGGCTTTGCCTATGCGCCCTTGCAGCGCGAAGCGATCCGGCTGGCGCTTTCCAGCCGGGTGATGGTGCTGACCGGCGGTCCCGGTACCGGCAAGACCACGACGGTCAACGCCATTTTGAGCCTGTACGAGGCACAGGCAGACCGGGTGGCGCTGTGTGCGCCCACGGGCCGCGCCGCCAAGCGGCTGAGCGAGCTGACCGGGCATACGGCGTCCACCATCCACCGCCTGCTGGAGGTGGACTACACCACAGGCAATGTGCGGTTTATCCACAACGAAAAGAACCTGCTGAAATACGACGTCATCATTCTGGACGAGATGAGTATGGTGGACGCCAAGCTGTTTCAGGCGCTGCTTGCCGCGGCGCGCTACCACTGCCGCATCATCATGGTGGGGGACGCCGACCAGCTGCCCAGCGTGGGTGCGGGCAATGTGCTGGGCGAAATTCTGCGCGCGGGGGTCGTACCCACCGTAAGGCTGACCGAGATTTTCCGTCAGGCGCAGAAAAGCCTGATCGTGCAGAACGCCCACCGCATCGTCGAGGGGCAGATGCCCCAAAAGGGCAGCGCGCAGGACGACTTTTTTATGATAGAATCGGCGGGGCTTGCCTGCCAGAAGCTGGTCTGCGACCTTGTCAGCACGCGTTTGCCCAAGGCCTACGGCTTTGACGCGGTCAAAGACATTCAGGTGCTGTGCCCGACCAAGGTCGGACCCACCGGCAGCGTGGAACTGAACCGCCGCCTGCAGGAGATCCTCAACCCACCGGCGTTCGGCAAGCCGCAGATCGGCAGCGAAAAAAGCGGCAAGATCCTGCGCCTGGGCGACAAGGTCATGCAGATCAAAAACGACTACGACATCACCTTTGAGCGCGCCGGGGCCGAGGCGGGCGTCGGTGCCTACAACGGCGATTTGGGCATCATCACCGCCGTGGACGCCGAGGCGCAGAGCGTCACGGTCATGATGGACGACCGCAAATACGTCTATGGTGCCGACCAGCTTAACGAACTGGAGCCCGCCTACGCCGTGACGGTACACAAGAGCCAGGGTTCGGAATTCCCGGCGGTCATACTGCCGGTGGCGGACGTGCCCGCAAGGCTTTGCTACCGCAACCTTTTGTACACCGGCGTGACCCGCGCGCGCAAGCTGTGTGTGCTGACAGGTACCGCGCGCACCGAGCAGACGATGGTGCAGAACGTGCGGCAGAATATGCGATACAGCGGGCTGCGGTATCTTTTGCGGCAGGCTGCGTCCTCACGGGTGGAGGAAACATGACCCGGCGGGACGCGAGGGGGCTTTTCCAACGCGCGGCCAACCTTTTGTACCCGCGCGTGTGCCCTTTTTGCGGCACACTTTTGGGGCGGGACGCCAAGGACGCCGCCGTGTGCCCCGCGTGTATTGCCGAGGAAGAACGCCTTTCGCATCAGCCGCCCCGCCTGCCGGACGGCGACCACGATTTCTACGCCCTGAATGACAAGATGGCGGCCTATTATTATGCAGATGATGTGCGCACTGCCATTTTGCGCTGCAAGCGCGGCGGGCAGTGGCACTATGCCAGGGAACTGGCCGACCGCATGGCTGTGCGCATCTGGGGCGCCGATCCCGCACAAAAGCCGGGGCAGCGCCCGCAGTATGTCGGTGTGCCCGGCATGGCACTGTACGGCTGCATCGTGCCGGTGCCCCGACGGGACGCGGCAAGCAGGGAACCGTCCCTGCCCGCGCTTTTGGCAAAGCGGCTGGGCGAGATTTTGCAAATCCCGGTCATAGATGCGCTGCAGACCACCCGCCCCCTGAGCCCGCAAAAGAAACTGACCCGCGCCGAGCGCATCATGAACGTGCGCAATGCTTACGTCTGCCGCCCCGATGCGGACATTACCGACATGCGGGTGCTTGTGGTGGATGATATCATCACGACCGGCTCCACGGTGTCGGCGTGTGCGCTGGCGCTTTTGCAGGGCGGTGCGTTTGAAGTACACGCGGCCGCCGTTGCCGCCGATGAGGACTTACCCAAGAACAAACAAAGGTTATCTACGGAGAACAAACCATGAAGCAACAGGATATCGGCATTGACCTTGGCACGACCTCGGTCATTATAGCTACCGAACAACAGGGCGTTGTGTTCTGCCAGCCGACCATCGGCGCGGTAGACACCCGCACAAATTCGGTCATTGCCGTGGGGGACGAAGCTCTGCGTATGGTGGGGCGCGCCCCTGCCAACATTGATCTGGTGCGCCCCTTGCAGGACGGCGTCATCCATGACCACCGCATGACCAACGAGTTGATCTTGCGCTTTGTCAACGAGGTCTGCCGTTCCCGGCTGTTCAAGCCGCGCGTGGCAGTCTGTGTGCCGGCGGCCATCACGGGCATCGAGGCGGACGCCGTCGTCGAGGCCGTGTACACGGCGGGTGCCAAGCAGGTCTTTTTGGTTGACGAGCCTGTGGCGGCGGCGCTGGGCGCGGGGCTGCCCATCCGCGAACCGCGCGGCTGCATGGTCATCGATATCGGCGGCGGTTCCACCGACATTGCCGTTATCAGCATGGGCGGGCGGGTACGCGCCGCCAGCGTGCCGGTAGCGGGCAATGCCTTTGACCGCGCCATTGCCCAGTATGTGCAGGAAAAATTCCAGATCGCTATTGGCCCCCTGACCGCCGAGGCGCTGAAAAAGCAGGTCGCCTGCTGCGCCAAAAGCGAGTTTGAGGGTGTCATGGAAGTGCGCGGCCATTCGTGGGAGACGAACCTCCCCGCCCGCAAGGTCATCTACACCCGCGACTTATACGAGCCTGTGCAGGAGCTTGCCTCCCGCATTGCGGCGGCCGCCAGAAGTGTGCTGGAGGCCACCCCGCCGGAATTGCAGGCCGACATCGCGGACGGCGGCGTGCTGCTGACCGGCGGCGGCTCGCTGCTGCGGGGGCTGGCCGGGTATCTGGCACAGACCCTGCACATCAACGTTACCATCGCGCCCGATCCGCTCAACTGTGTGGCGCGCGGCACAGCCATCAGCCTGAGCGAGGGCAAACATTTAAGCGCGGGCTTCCGCGATGCCACCCCCAAGGCATGGTCGGGCCGCCAACAGCTTCGCCGTGACACCTTTACCGCCGAATAACCGAAAGGAACCCCTATGTCCGATTTGAATCAGGAATACCTCGCTCTGCGCGATCAATATATCGAAGCACGCTTTTCCAAGCTGAATCCCATGCAGCAAAAGGCGGTCTTTTCCACCGAAGGCCCCTTGCTGATCCTGGCAGGTGCAGGCTCCGGCAAGACCACCGTGCTGGTCAACCGCATCGCCAACATTATCCGTTTCGGCAGCGCCCACGGCAGCAGGGAACTGACCCGCCCCGTCACGCAGGAGGATCTGGACGCCCTGCGCACGGCGGTGCAGATGGGCCGTGACCTGCCGCGCGAGGCGGCGTATCTGGCGGTGCGTCCTGCGCGCCCCTGGAACGTGATGGCCATCACCTTTACCAACAAGGCGGCGGGCGAGCTGAAAGACCGTCTGCGCGCCATGCTGGGGGACACCGTGGGCGGCGATGTGTTCGCCTCCACCTTCCACTCGGCGTGTGTGCGGATGCTGCGCCGCGATGCCGAGCGCATCGGTTTCCCCAAGAGCTTTACCATCTACGACACCGACGACCAGCAGCGCGTCATGAAGCTGATCTATAAAGACCTGATGATCGACGAAAAGTTCCTGCCGGTCAAGTCTGCCGCCGCGCAGATCAGTTCCTTCAAGGACAAGCTGCTCTCGGCAGAGGATATCGCCAAGGAACCGCCCGCCAACACCAAGGCGGCGCTGGTCTCCAAAATTTACACGGCCTACGCGGGCCGCCTGAAGTCCGCCGGTGCGATGGACTTTGACGACTTGATTTTTTACACCGTGCGGCTTTTGCAGCAGGACGCCGAGGCGCGGGAATACTACCAGCAGAAATTCCGCTATGTCGTCGTGGACGAGTACCAGGACACCAGCGTTGCGCAGTTCCATTTGGTGCGTCTGCTGGCGGGCGGCACCAACAACGTCTGCGTGGTGGGCGACGACGACCAGTCCATCTATAAATTCCGCGGTGCCACGATTGAAAATATCCTGAACTTTGAACAGGTGTTCACCGGCGCCAAGACCATTCGTCTGGAACAGAACTACCGCTCCACCTCCAACATACTGGATGCCGCCAACAGCGTCATCAAAAACAACAACGGCCGCAAGGGCAAGACCCTCTGGACGCAGAACGGGGACGGCGAAAAAGTCCACCACTACACCTCCTCCAACGAGCAGGACGAAGCCAGCCATATCGCCGACGTCATCGGCGAACACCTGCGCGAGGGCGCCCATCTGCGCGACCACGCCATCCTGTACCGCATGAACGCGCAGTCCAACCCCATCGAAACCTACTTTGCCCGCGCGGGCATCCCGTACCGCATCGTGGGCGGGCAGCGCTTCTTTGACCGCAAGGAGGTCAAGGACATCAACTCCTATCTGGCGCTGATCGCCAACCCCCGCGACGATGTGCGTCTGCGCCGCATCATCAACGAGCCTGCCCGAAAAATCGGCGGCACGACGCTGGATAAAGTGGCCGAGCTGGCTGCAGCCGAGGGTGTGCCGATGCTGAAAATCGTCGCAGACTCGCGCAATTACCCCGCCTTGCAGCGCGCAAGCGCCGCGCTGGAGCGCTTTTACGAGATGTACCGCGAGCTGTGCGACCTTTCGGTCACGCTGCCGCTGGACGAATTTGTGGGCGAGGTCATCCGACGTTCGGGGTATGAGGCAATGCTCAAAGCCCAGAACGAGGAAGGGCAGACGCGTCTGGAAAACTTAGGCCAGCTTGTCAGCAGCATCAAGACCTACGCCGACCAGAACGGCGAGGACGCGACGCTTTCCGGCTTTTTGGAGGAAGTTGCCCTGATTTCCGACCTGGATAGCTACGATACCGACGCCGACAGCGTCACGATGATGACCATCCACTCCGCCAAGGGGCTGGAATTTCCGTATGTCTTTGTGGTGGGCATGGAGGACGGGGTATTTCCCGGCGATTTGGCCCGCTACAATGAGGCCGATATGGAGGAAGAACGCCGCCTTTGCTATGTGGCCATCACCCGCGCCAAAAAAGAGCTGTATCTTTCCTCCTCCCGCAGCCGTATGATCTTCGGGCAGACCAAGCGCAACCCGCCGTCCTGCTTTTTGTCGGAAATTGACCCCGCGCTGCTGGACGAGACGCAAAGCCCCGACCTTGCTTACAGCAGCGGTTTTGGGGCGGGCTACGGCAGCTATGGTGCCACGGTGCCCGGCGGGCGCAGCGGCTATTCGGGGGCAAGCCGCGGCTATCTGAACAGCGAGTACAACGCCCGCCCCGGCGGCTTTGGTTCCGGTTACGGCTCCGGCTTTGCCAGCGGCGGACATGAAAGCCCCAACTACACGGGCGGCCGTCACGGTGTGCAGCCGGCCGGTTTTGGGGCAGGCTACGGCAGCTCCCGCAAGGTGATGCCCGCCGGGGCAGGAACCTCTACACTGGCAGGTCTGCAAAAGGCGGACGCTGCCCCCAAGGCCAAGAGTGCGGGCTACAAGGCGGGGGACGTGGTGGAACACCGCGTTTTCGGCAAGGGCACCGTCATCAAGGCCACCCCCATTGCAGGGGACTGTATCGTCGAAATCCAATTTGACCGTGTGGGCGTCAAGCGCACCATGGCCAACTACGCGCCGCTGAAAAAACTCAACGAAGAATAAGAAGGGGAGAACGCCATGCTGGTTCAACTGATCGCCCATACCAATGACCCGGAAAAAACCATTGCCGCCGCCGCCAAGCTGTGCTATTCCGATGCGCACATCGAAACGCTGCTTGACGGCCTGACGCCCGAAAAAACCACGGCATTTCTGCAAAAGCTCAGCGATTTGGGCCATGCCAGCCCCATCGAACACGCCAGCTTTACCTTTGGCATCGAGGGGGTGTCCCGTACCTTTTTGGCGCAGGTGACCCGCCACCGCATCGCCAGCTTCAGCGTGCAGAGCCAGCGCTATGTGCGGCTGGAGGATTTCCGCTACGTTATCCCGCCGGAAATCGAGTGCATCCCCGAGGCAAAGGCGCAGTTCATCCGTTCGATGAACGACGATGCGCAGAAATATCTGGAGCTGGTCCACACGCTGGAGAACGCCCACACCGCCCGCCTTATGGCACAGGGTATGTCCGAAAAGGCCGCCCGCGCCAAGGCAAGCAAGCAAGCCAATGAGGATGCCCGCTTTGTGCTGCCCAACGCCTGCGAAACCAAGATGGTTATGACGATGAACTGCCGCAGCCTGCAAAACTTCTTTAACCTGCGCTGCTGCAACCGCGCCCAGTGGGAAATTCGCGCCGTGGCGGACGAAATGCTGCGTCTGGTTCTGCCGCTGGCTCCGCATGTCTTTGCCTACGCCGGCCCGCGCTGCCTGACCGGACCCTGCCCCGAGGCACACATGTGCTGCGGCAAACAGGCCGAGGTACGCGAAAAATACGAGCAGCTGAAAAGTGAGGCACTGAAAAATGGGTAAGCTGATTATCTTTGAAGGGCTGGACGGTTCCGGCAAGGGCACACAGACCCAGCTGACGGCCGAAAACCTGCGCGCCGAGGGGCAGGATCTGCGCCAGATCACATTCCCTGACTACAAAAGCCCGTCCAGTTCGCTGGTGAAAATGTATCTGGGCGGGGAGTTCGGCCAGCGGCCCGACGATGTCAACGCCTATGCGGCGTCCAGCTTTTACGCAGTGGATCGCTATGCCAGCTACAAGACCGACTGGGGCTGCTTTTACCGCGAGGGCGGCTTGATTCTGTCCGACCGATACACCACCTCCAATGCCGTGCATCAATGCTCCAAGCTGCCGCCGATGCACTGGGACGGCTTTCTGAACTGGCTGTTTGACTTTGAGTATAAGAAAATCGGCATCCCCGCGCCGGACGCCGTTGTGTACCTGGCGGTCGACCCCGAAGTATCCCAAAAGCTGATGACCGAGCGCTACCACGGCGACGAGAGCAAAAAGGATATCCAGGAAAAAGACCGCGAGTATATGGCGCGCAGCCGCGCCGCCGCCGAATACTGTGCCCGCACGTTGGGCTGGCACCGCATTGAGTGCACCAGGCTCGAAAGCGGCGTAAAATCCATGCGCACCGTGCAGGATATCAACGCCGAGATACTTGCGCAGATTCGGCCGCTGCTGTAAAATAAAGGCAACACCGCAAAATTTCCGCCTGACGGCTCAAGCACCGCTCCGGCGGCTGCGGCACGGCATCTGCGTTGCCAAAATGCTCGATAATGTCGGGTTGCGGTACCCGCATCGTGCTTCGGGGGCAAAAGCCCCTCGCACTCTGCGACCGCTGCCCCTGCTTCGGTTCGCTGCATCCGCCACTGGCGGCGCTCACCTTTGCAGCATCCAGTATTATCTGCGCTTTTGGCTTAGCATCTGCCGCACCTCGCTCGCCGTATCGGCACTTAGAATTGTGCGGTGTTGCCTAAACAGATAAAAAGGGGAGGCGAGTTTTATGCTGCGCAGGGCAACCGTGCAGGATATTCCCGCGTTGGCGGCGCTGCGCTGCCAAACTGCCGACACCACCCCGCAGGAGGCAGCCGCCTGGCTGCAATCGGTGGCGGGCATCGAAAATATTCTGGTGCTGCAAAAGGATGACACCCCCGTCGTTATGCTGGCGGCGGTGCCGGTAAATTACTATCAGCATAAGGGGCTTTGGTTCTGCGGCTTTGCCGCCCAAAAGGGTCTGGACGGCAGTACCATTCTGCCCAAGCTGCTGGCGGGGTGTCTGCGCGCGTATGCGGCGTCCGGCATAGAATTTGCCGTTATCAACCCGTATGATGCCAGACAGGCCGCCGAGCTGCAGAAGCTGGGCTTTCAGGGGCTTTTGCCGCTGCGCGTGCTGCAAAAGGAAATCCCCCGCAACGTGGTGGCACAGGCCGTGTTTGACAGCCTGACCGTACACAAGCTGCTGCAGCGCCGCAGCCTGTACCAGCCCGGCTGCGTCAGCCTGCCGGAGCCTGCCATGACCGAGGTCATGACCCAGCTTTACCGCCGCGGGCTTACGGTGGTGTCCTCAAACAGGGGATATGGGTTATACTATGTGCAGGACGGCGTTGTGCAGTGCATTGAATTGCAGGCCGACAACGACTACTGCGCCGATGTGCTTTTGCAGGCCGTGCGCGAAAAGACAGGGGCCGAAAAAGCCCGCATACTGCTTTCCGAAAACCAGACCCTGTACACGGGGGCGGGGCGGCGCTGTGCCTACGGCATGATCGCCTTTTGCGCAAAGCCGTTCCCCGTGACCGATATGTATTTCCGGGTGCTGCTGTAAGTATCCCGGCCTATCGTTGAAAAATAAAGGAGCAACAGCTTATGAAGATCAATCGAAATTCCGGTGCCGAGCAGCCCAACCCGCTGCCCCAGCAGCCCACGCCGGTGCACCGCGCACCCAAGGCTGCCCCTGTCCGGCAGGAAACCTACGATGACACCGAGCCGTATGAGGAGGATGACGAGGATGAACGCCCCCGCCGCCGCTTTCCCTTCGGCTGCCTGATCGTCCTACTGATGCTGGCGCTGGTCGCATTTGGCGGCTACAAGGTCTACCAGTTCTATGGCGAGGTGGACGGCAGCGGCAACCTGGGCAAGGAGCAGAGCGTTTCTATCCAGAAAGGCGCATCGCTGGCCGATGTTTCCGCCGCCTTAAAAGAGGACGGCATCATTGAATATGACTGGCTGTTCAAGCTGTATGCCAAGTACAGCGGCAACGCCGGCGCGCTGCAGTACGGCAAGTTTACCCTGCGCTCCGGCATGAGCTACAACGACATCATCACTACGCTATCCGAGGTGCAGCGCCGCAAGACGGTGGATATCACCATCCCCGAAGGCACGACCGCCGTGGGCGTTGCCAAAATTTTTGTCAACGCAGGGCTTGTACCCGATGTGGACACCTTCTTAAACTGCGCCAACGGCACAGACGGCTCGGATTTCAGCCAGTATGATTTCTGGAACAATATCCCCGATAACGGCCGCCTGATGAAGTGCGAGGGCTACCTCTACCCCGACACCTACAACGTCTTTGCGGACGAGGACGTCTACTATTATGTTGACACCCTGTACGCAGAGTTTGCCAGCAAGACCTCGCAGCTGGCAACCGAGCTTTCCAGCAAGGGCGTCACGCTGGACGATGTCGTCATCCTTGCCAGCTTTATTCAGGAGGAGGCGGGCATTGCCTCCGAGGACGCCAAGGTCAGTGCCTGCTTCCACAACCGTATGGAAAGCACGGACCCGCAGTGGAGCAGCCACCGGCTGGAGTCCAACGCCAGCAGCTATTTTATGTACGACACCGAGAACAACTACCTCTGGAACTCGCCCACGGCGGAGTATTACGGCTGGCCCGCTGCCGGTGCCATCCCTGAGGATGTGCTGAACAAGTACGACACCTACCGCGTCAGCGGTTTGCCGGCGGGTCCGCTTTCCAGCCCCGGCTTTGACTGCCTGAATGCCGCGCTGAACCCCGACCAGCAATTTATTGACGAGGGATATTATTTCTTTGTCACGGGCAACCCCAGCGGCGATTATCCGGGCCAGTTCTTCTATGCCCGCACCGATGCCGAACACGAAGCCAACTGCGTCAAGGCAGGCTGGCGCTGATCCACACAGGAGGAATATTATGCTGCAACAGCCTGAGCTGCTGGCCCCTGCGGGCAGCTTGGAAACCTTAAAATACGCGGTGCTGTACGGCGCGGATGCCGTCTACTGCGCCCTGCCGGAGTTCGGTATGCGCGCCGCGCCCGTCAACCTGACGGTGGACGAGCTGCGCGAGGGCTGCATTTTCGCCCACGCCCGCGGCAAAAAGGTCTACCTGACGCTGAACACCCTGCCCACCAACGCCGAACTCCAAAAGCTGCCCGAATATATTGAGGCTGCCGCCGAGGCGGGCGTGGATGCCTTTATCATTGCCGACTTGGGCGTTCTGCGCCTTGCCAAAAAGTACGCCCCGCAGGTGGAACGCCATGTTTCCACCCAGGCGGGCATCACCAACTACGAGGCGGCGACCGTGGCGTATGAGCTGGGCGCCAAGCGCGTGGTGCTGGCAAGAGAGCTGCCCCTGACCGAGATCGCCCTGATTCGCGACAACTGCCCCAAGGAGCTGGATCTCGAAGCCTTTGTCCACGGCGCCATGTGCATGAGCGTGTCGGGGCGGTGCCTGCTTTCCAGCTATATGACGGGGCGCAGCGGCAACCGCGGCGAGTGCGCCCAGCCCTGCCGCTGGAAGTATAATCTGGTCGAGGAACATCGCCCCGGCCAGTACATGGAAATCGGAGAAAACGAAAACGGCAGCTATATCCTGAACGCCAACGACCTGTGCACCGCGCCGTTTATTGACCTGATTTGCAAGGCGGGCATCGACTCGCTGAAAATCGAGGGACGCGCCAAGACGTTCTACTATGTGGCATCGGTCACAAGCGCCTACCGCCGCGCGCTGGACACCTACCTCAAGGCCCCGTGGCAGGACGACTTCACGCTGCCCGATTCGGTCATTGAGGAGCTGAACCGTACCAGCCACCGCCACTACTCGCCGGGGTTCTACTTCGGCAAGGAGCAGGCGCTGCAGACCCCCAGCCACACCTATGTGCGCAGCTGGGATTTTATCGGCACGGTGGAATCCTGGCAGGACGGCGTTGCCCACTGCACCCAGCGCGGCAAATTCTCGGTGGGGGATACCCTGGAGGCTTTGCAGCCCGACGGCAGCGTGGTCACGCTGAACCCCGCCTGGATCGAAAACGCCGACGGCCAGCGTGTGGACGCCACGCCCCACCCGATGATGCAGTACACCATCCCCAGCGAAACCCCGCTGCAGCCCTACAGCCTGCTGCGTATGCAAAAAACCGAAGCCTGAACAAAAACCACCCCCCCGAGCAGGAGGGTGGTTTTCGTTTATTTGCCCCAAAAGGCTTGCAGTTCTTTTTGCAGCGCCGCGCAGCTGTTCACGATCCCCAAATCCGCCCAGTGCGGGGGCATCAGGCGGCGGGTGTCGGGCGCGGCAAAGCGGTCATCGATCAAAAGCACCACGCCCTTGTCGTCGGGGGTGCGTATGACCCGCCCGGCGGCCTGTAACACCTTGTTCATGCCGGGAAAACGATACGCATAGTCAAACCCCGCGCCGCGCGTTGCATCAAAATACTCCCGCAGCTGCTCCTGACGCGGTCCTACCTGCGGCAATCCGGGGCCGATGACCGCTACGCCGATCAGTCGGTCACCGATCAGGTCGACTCCCTCGCCAAAGACACCGCCCATCACGGCAAAGCCCAGCAGGGTGCTGTCGGGGTGTGGGGCAAACTTTGCCAAGAACTCGGCGCGCTGCATCTCCTCCATGCCGGAGGTCTGGCACAGCGTGTCCGTGTCGGGGCAAAGCTGCACAAAGGCCTCAAAAACCTTTTGCATATAGTTGTAACTGGGGAAAAACGCCAGATAGTTGCCGGGCTTGGCGTTTGCCATTTCGGCCAGCAGCTCGGCGATCTGCGTTATGCAGCCGTCGCGGTCCTTGTAGCGGGTGCTGATGTGGCTGGCGCACCACAGCCCCAGATTTTCCCGCGGAAAGGGGCTGCGCAGCGCCACCGCCTTAGCGTCGGGAATACCGCAAAGATCCTTATAGTATCCGGCGGGGGAGAGCGTTGCGCTGAACAGCACCGCCGCGCGGCCCTTGGCGAAGTCCTGCGCAAGAAAAGCACTGGGGTCCAAGCACAAAAGGGCGGCGCGCACCTCACTGCCGTGGGCAGAGGTCTGAAACACAAAGTGGTCGTCAAATGTGTCGGCGCAGCGCAGAAATCCGCGCACGTTAAAATACAGCTGCAGCATCGCATCGTGTGCCTCATTCGGGTCACGATGCTCGTCCAGCCAAATCTCCAACGGGTCACACAGCTTGGTCAGGGCGCGCACAAAGGCCTCGGGCAGTTCCTTGGCGAACACCGTGCGGTGATTGCCCGCTTCTTCACAGGCATGCCGCCATTCGATGAACTGCGCATTTACCTTGTTCAGTGCGTTTTTCAGGCTGCTTTTGCCCTTGCCCAAGACCTTCTTGGCCTGCATAAACTCGCTTTTGCACAGCGCGGCACTGTGCATATCGCGGGCGCGGCCGGGCAGATTGTGCGCCTCGTCCAGCAAAAACAGGTAGTCGCCGCGCAGTTCAAAAAAGCGCTCCAGCCGCACCACGGGGTCAAACAGGTAGTTGTAATCCCCGATAATGACATCGCTCCAAAGGCTCAGATCCAGCCCTAATTCAAAGGGGCAGACGCGGTGCTTTTCGGCGGCGGCGCGCAGCGCGTCTGCCGTCAGCTCCGGCGTGTCCAGGGTGTCCCACAGTGCGTCCTTGGCGCGGTCATAGTAGCCGTTGGCATAGGGACAGGCTTCGGGGGTGCAGTCCCGACGGGGCAGCATACAGATTTTATCCTTGGCGGTCAGGCTGATGCTGTGCAGCGGCAAGTCCGGGTCGGCTTTGCGCAGAATATGCAGCGCATTCTCCGCCGCCAGGCGGGCCGTGCCGCGCGCCGTCAAGTAGAAAATCGGGCCGCCGTCGCCGACGGCTTTCAGCGCGGGGTACAAAACGCTCATCGTCTTGCCGATGCCTGTCGGGGCCTGGCACAAAAGCTGCCCGCCCTGTTGGCAGGTGGTGTACACGGCGTTCATCATGGCGCGCTGCCCCGGGCGATACCCGGAAAAAGGAAACTTCAGCACCTGCAGAGCAGCCCTGCTTTCCTCCCGTCGGAGCGCCGCCCGCTTGGCCCACGGCGCATAGCGCGTCAGCAAATCCGTGACGATATCCTGCAGCGCCGAAGCCGAATACTCGTGGGCAAAATCAAATTCCAGCTCCTCATCTACCTGGTAGTAGGTCAGCTGAACGCGCATACACGGCAAATCGTTTTGCTGCGCGTAGATGGCGGCGTAGATCTGCGCCTGCGCCCAGTGTTCGGGGAACTGCTCACCGGTGATCAGCTCGGGGGGCTGGGTGGTGGTCTTGATCTCGTGGATGGCTGCCGTGCCGTCTGGGTCGGTAAAAATGCCGTCGGCGCGGCCTTCCAGCGTGTAGTCGATGCCGCTTACCGCATACTGTGCCCGCAGCGTGACCTCGGCTTTGTAGTCGGGGTGTCTTTTTACCGCTGCCTTTTGTAGCTTGCGATGCAGGCGGGCACCCTCCAATGCACGGTCAAAGCCGGAAAATCGGCTGTCGATACTGCCGGTGCGCAGCAAAAACTCCGCCAACTGTCGGATAGACAGAGTCAGTGTCAAATTCTCCGACATCGGCGGTCATCTCCTTTTTAATAGGTGTGGGTGCAGCGCTCGCAAATTTTTTCGCGCAGGGCTGCAAAATCGCCGAAAACGGCGGGCTTGTTGACAGGGTAGCGCAGCAGGGCGGCGGGATGATAGGTTGCCATGAACAGTGTGCCGCCTTTTTCCACAAATTTACCGTGGTCATGCGTCACCGAATAGCCGGGGTCGATCAGCTGCTGGGCCGCCACGCGCCCTAAGCAGACGACGATTTTGGGTTGCAAAAGCTGGAACTGCCTGCGCAGCCACGGCAGACACGCCTGTGTTTCCTCCGGCAGGGGGTCGCGGTTCTGGGGCGGGCGGCATTTGACAATGTTGGCAATAAACACGTTTTTGTCGCGGCTTAAATCGACAGCCTCCAGATAGTGGTCCAGCAGCTGGCCGCTGCGCCCCACAAAGGGCAGACCCTGCTCGTCCTCACTGGCGCCGGGGCCTTCGCCGACAAACAGCACCTCGGCGTTGGGTACGCCCTGCCCGAACACCACATGGGTGCGGGTCTCGCACAAAGGGCAGCGGCGGCAGGCAAGACATTCGTTTTGCAGCTCTGAAAGTTCCATAACAAAGCTCCTTCTCTTATGATTGTGCCCGCAGAAAACGGGCCAGAATATCCGCAAAGGGGGAAAGATCATGCGGGAATACGGTTTTTGCTTGCGGGCAATTTGCCTTTTGACAGGGTATCTTCTGGGCGGTGTTTTGACCGCTGAGGCAGTGGCCCGAAGCCTGACGGGGCAAAGCGCGCGGGCGCTGGGCACGGGCAACCCCGGCATGGCCAACATCATGGCGCAGCTGGGCAAGCCGGCGGGCTTTGCCGTGCTGGCGGGGGACGCCGCCAAAACCGTGCTGGCTGTTTGGTTCTGCGTGCGGTACGCCGCGCCCGAACTGGGCCGCACCGCCGTGCTGTACGCAGGGCTTGGGGCGATACTCGGCCATAATTGGCCGCTGTGGCATGGCTTTCGGGGCGGCAAGGGGGTGGCTGTGACCTGTACCTGGCTGATTCTCTACCTGCCCGTGACAGGGATCTTATGCTGCATCGCAGGCGGGGCCGCCACGATTTTGTGGGGCTATCTGCCGGTGGGGGCTGTGCTGATCCCGCTGCTGGCGGTGCCCGTTGCGGCAATACAGTACGGTACAGAGGCGGGTCTTGGCACGGCAGTGGCTGCAGCCGTTATGGTGGGTCGCCACGCCAAGGGGCTGCGGGGTGTTTGGCAGGGCAGGGAACCGCGGTTCTTCCGCTGACAGCCTTTGCTGAAATTATAGCATAGAACCCGCAGGTTTGCAATTACAGCCTCAAACGGCGCAGGCGGGCGCAAAAGAAAAATTTGAAATTTTTTGAAAAACCTATTGACTTTTTGGCACCTGCCTGCTATAATAACTAACGTTGCAGCCGCCGCAACGGCGCAATAAGTTGGAGCATGGCCCGGTAGTTCAGTTGGTTAGAACGCTAGCCTGTCACGCTAGAGGTCGTCAGTTCGAGCCTGATTCGGGTCGCCATTTGCTGCTATAGCTCAGCTGGTAGAGCGCATCCTTGGTAAGGATGAGGTCAGCAGTTCAAATCTGCTTAGCAGCTCCAACTCAAGCGCCCACAATGCCAATTTGCATCGTGGGCGTTTTCCGTAGGGGCATAGCTCAGTTGGTAGAGCAGCGGTCTCCAAAACCGCGTGCCGAGGGTTCGAATCCTTCTACCCCTGCCAAAAAGGCATCGATGATTCGGTGCCTTTTTTGTTTTGTGCCGAAAAATAGAAAAAAAGGGGCTTGACATTTCCGGCACTATCCGCTATAATAACAAAGTTGCCCCGTGACGGGGCGATTCGTTGGAGCATGGCCCGGTAGTTCAGTTGGTTAGAACGCTAGCCTGTCACGCTAGAGGTCGTCAGTTCGAGCCTGATTCGGGTCGCCATTTGCTGCTATAGCTCAGCTGGTAGAGCGCATCCTTGGTAAGGATGAGGTCAGCAGTTCAAATCTGCTTAGCAGCTCCAGCGCAAAACACCCGCAATGTCATTTTGCATTGCGGGTGCTTTTTTGTACTTTTTTCACGAAAGAAAGACAAAAAATGCGCTCAATTTCTCGCCGCTGCACCCTTGATTTTACCGCCAGCCGTGCTATAATACCACTCGCAGTAAATGCAGTGCCGAAACGCGGGCGCTGCAATATAGAGGGAAAAACAATAGAGGTACTACTATGACAAAGGACTTAACACACGGCAGCCCGATGCGGGTCATCCTGCTGTTCACGTTTCCGCTGGTGCTGGGCAACCTGTTTCAGCAGTTTTACTCGCTGGCGGATACCATCATCGTGGGGCGGTTCTGCGGCGTCAGTGCGCTGGCGTCCGTCGGCTCCACCGGCTCGGTCAACTATCTGATCCTGGGCTTTGTCATCGGCATCTGCAACGGCTTTGCCATCCCCATTGCGCAGCTGTTCGGCGCCAAGGATTTTTCGGATCTGCGCCGCCATGTCGCCAACGCCGCGTGGCTGTGCATTGCGCTGTCGGTGGTGCTTACCGTGCTTACGGTGGCGCTTACCCGCCCGATGCTGGAGCTGATGCAGACCCCGGACGATATTCTGGACGGGGCTGTGCTGTACATCGGCTGGATCTTTGCGGGCATCCCGTTTATTTTTCTGTACAATATGGTCGCGGGCATTATGCGCGCCCTGGGCGACAGCAAGACCCCGCTGTACTTTTTGATTCTGACCAGCGCGCTGAACATCGGTCTGGATATTTTGCTGATCGTGCCGTTTCATATGGGGGTGCTGGGCGCAGCGCTTGCCACCGACATTGCACAGGCCGTCTCCGGTGTGCTGAGCCTTGCGGTGCTTTGCCGTAAATTCACCGACCTCAAAATGAACCGGGAGGAGTGCGCTTTCAGCAAAAGCGCCTGCGTGCGCCTGATGGGCATCGGTGTGCCGATGGGGCTGCAGTGCAGCATTACCGCCATCGGCAGCGTTATCATGCAGTCTGCCGTCAACGTGCTGGGCAGCACTGCCGTGGCAGCCGTCACCGCCGCCGGCAAGACGATGAGTCTTTTGACTGTCCCGCTGGAAAGCATCGGCACTGCTATGGCTACCTATGCAGGGCAAAACCTCGGTGCAGCCCGCATGGACCGTGTGCGCAAGGGCGTGAACAGCGCGCTGATCATCGCGGCCGTCTATGCCGTGGCGTCGCTTATCATCCTGCACTACGCCGATATCACCATCATGGGGCTGTTCCTCGACACCTCCAAGGAGGTCGAGATCGTGGCCATGGGTCGGCAGTATCTGTTCTGGAACAGTGTGTTCTTTATCCCGCTGGGCTGGCTGATCGTCTGGCGGTACACCATTCAGGGGCTGGGCTTTTCCAGCCTGGCCATGCTCGCGGGCGTGGCGGAAATGGTCGCCCGCACCGCCGTGGCACTGGCACTGGTGCCGCTTCTGGGCTACATGGGGGCGATCATGGCAAACCCCGCCGCGTGGGTGGCGGCCTGCCTGTTCCTGTACCCCGCCTATATCTGGACCTGCCGCCAGCTGGATAACCGCCTGCTGGCCGCCAAGCTGCATATGCAAGGCCCCCACGCGGAGTGAAGGTGTTTCCAAAAATATCTTGCCCCGCGGCGCAAAAAGGCATATAATAGAGCCATAGATTGTTGGGAAAGGAATGACCGTATATGCCGCAGAAAAAGCCGTTTATCACCCTTGCACAGGCAAAGCAGATTGCTGCCGATATCCCCACGCCCTTTCACCTGTATGACGAAAAGGCCATTCGGGAAACCGCCCGCCGCGTAAATGCCGCCTTCAGCTGGAACAAGGGCTATAAAGAATACTTTGCCGTCAAGGCGACCCCGAACCCCTACCTGCTCAAAATCTTGCAGGAGGAGGGCTGCGGCGTTGACTGCTCCAGCTATACCGAGCTGCTGATGAGCGAGGCTTGCGGCTTCGCGGGCAGTGATATCATGTTTTCCTCCAACGACACCCCCGCGCAGGATATGCAAAAGGCGTATGAGTTGGGCGCGTACATCAACCTGGACGATCTGACCCATGTGGACTTCCTCAAAAACGTGGCAGGGGTGCCCAAGACCGTCTGCTGCCGCTACAATCCGGGCGGCGTGTTTGAGCTGGGCAACGGCATCATGGACAACCCCGGTGACTCCAAATACGGCATGAGCGAGGATCAGATGGCCGAGGCCTACACCCGCCTGATGGCACTGGGGGCAGAGGAGTTCGGCATCCATGCGTTTTTGGCCAGCAACACCGTGACGGACGAATACTACCCCAAGCTGGCGGGCATCCTGTTTGAGCTGGCCGTGCGGCTGCACCAGCGCACGGGTGCTAAGATCAAGTTCATCAACCTGTCGGGCGGCGTGGGCGTTGCCTACCGCCCCGACCAGCGCGCCAACGACATTGCCGCCATCGGCGAGGGCGTGCGCCAAATGTATGAAAAGATCCTTGTGCCCGCCGACATGGGAGACGTCGCCATCTTTACCGAGATGGGGCGCTATATGCTGGCACCCTACGGCGCACTGGTCACCACCGTTTTGCACGAAAAGCACATTTATAAAGAGTACATCGGCGTGGACGCCTGTGCCGCCAACCTGATGCGCCCGGCCATGTACGGCGCCTACCACCACATCACCGTGCTGGGCAAGGAGGACGCCCCCTGCAATCACAAGTACGATGTCACCGGCGGGCTGTGCGAAAATAACGATAAGTTTGCCATCGACCGTATGCTGCCTGAAATAGAAATCGGGGATATCCTGTTTATCCACGATACGGGCGCCCACGGCTTCTCGATGGGCTACAACTACAACGGCAAGCTGCGCAGCGCCGAGGTGCTGCTGAAAGAGGACGGCACCCATCAGATGATCCGCCGCGCCGAAACGCCGCAGGACTATTTCGCCACCTTTGATTTTTCGCCGTTTTTCCAGAAATAAGACCGGGAGGGGAACACCTTGTTTGAATTTTTGTTTGTCATCGGTCTGATCCTGGCTTTTTACGGCTACACGGTCATGAAAAATCCCCGTACCTGGGGCGATCAGGGGCGTGATGAAATTCGCCCCGAAAACTGGAACGGCTATGTGCTGCGCAACGGGCAGTTCATCATGTATGCGGGCTTTTATCTGGCTGCGCTGGCGGCGCTGGACGTGATCTTCACGTTTGCCACATGGCTGTATATCCTGATCCTGGTGGGCGGGCTTGCGCTGATTTTGTACCCGCTGTGCCACTGGATGCACGAAAAAGAGGGCAAATGGTGGCCCTGGCCCAAGCACAAAAAGAAAAAATAAAAACCAAAAGCTGCCCGGTTCCAAACGGAACCGGGCAGCTTTTTGCGGTATTGTGCGGTTTGGCGTCAGGACTCGCTCTCGGCCAGGATATCCCGCACATCCTCGCGCGTGAACTCGCCAAGGGGCAGCACCAGACGTGCCAGCAGTGCTTCGTCCACGCCGCGCAGCAGGTCGCTTTGGTCAGCGTTGGCGTCCACGGCGGGCAGGATGCGGCAAACGCCGTCGGCGTCGGTTTCGGTGCGGGCGTAGTGGGCGGTGGCAATAAAAGCGCAGTCCAGCTCGGCGGCCTTTTCGGCCAGTGCGGCCAGCAGGGCGGCGGTGTTGGCAGGCGCGTCTGCGACAAAGGTCTGCACCGCAAAGCCCTGCTGACGCAGGATCAGCGCGGCCGCAGCGGCTTCGGGGGTGCCGTTTTCGCCCAAAAGAATCTTGTCCTGTTTTTCAAACGTGTTGAATCCGTCCATAGTATGCTCCTTTTTATTGCTGGCGTCCGCCGTATTTTTTGCTCTGCTCTACGGCCAGGCGGTCGCAGCGCTCGTTTTCGGGGTGCCCTGCGTGACCCTTGAGCCAGTGGTAGGTGATTTTGTGCTTTTCACTTTCCGCCAGCAGGGGTGCCCACAAATCAGGGTTCAGGGCAGGGGATTTGTCGGCCTTTTTCCAGCCGCGGGCGCGCCAGCCCTTCGCCCAGCCTTTTTCCAGGCCGTTGATAACATACTGGCTGTCGCTGTACAGGTCGATCTCGCACGGCTCCTTCAGCTGGCGCAGCGCCTCCAAAAAGGCGGTAAGCTCCATGCGGTTGTTGGTGGTGGAGGCGTCGCCCCCGGAAATTTCCTTCTCGTACACCTTGTCGCGGGTGGTAAAGTGCAAAATGGCGCCCCAGCCGCCCGGGCCGGGGTTGCCGCTGCATGCACCGTCGGTATAAATTTCTATATGCTTCATCGTGTTTCTCCGTGTGTTGTTCCGGCTATACTGTAACCGGGTAGTAAAACATATTATATACGCTTTGTTTGCGCGTGGCAAGTGTTTGACAAGTGGCCGCAATGCGTTTATAATAAAAGGTACTTGCAATGTGTGTTTTTATCAGGCCCGGCCGCGCCTTTTCAGGCGGGCTTTCGCGCCTAATCCAACGGCAACCGAGCCAAGTGCTCCCAAAAATACATAAATCGCAAATTCGCCAAGGGACAGACCGATCTGCGCAGAAGGTGCAGATCAGCCCTTGCAGTATATGGAGGGTTATATGGAAGAACTTAAACCGAAACGCCGCAACAGTGCTCCGCGTCAGAACAATGCCGAGACCGCACCCCGCCGCCGTGCCGCGCATCCCCGCGCTGCCGCCCCCGCCGCTGAGGGCACTGCCGCCCCCGCCGCCAAGCAGCCCCGCCGCCGCGCTCCGCGCCCGGCCCAGAACCCGGCTGCCGAAACCGCCGCTGCCCCGCAGCAGCCCAAGGCACCCCGCCCGCGCCGCAATGCGCAACCGGCCAACGGCCAGCCCCGCGCCCCGCACAACCGCCGCAAGCCGCGCCTGCCCGAACATCTGGAAATGACCCCCGCCATCCCCATGCACATCTGCCCGCTGGGCGGTCTTGGCGAGGTGGGCAAGAACATCACCCTGTATGAGTGCCAGGGCGACATGATCTTAGTCGACTGCGGCCTGGTATTCCCCGACTCCGATATGTTCGGCGTCGATCTTGTTATCCCCGATTTCACCTATGTGCTGGAAAACAAGGACCGCATCAAGGGTCTCTTTATCACCCACGGTCATGAGGATCACATCGGCAGCCTGCCGTATCTGCTCAAAAAATTCAACGTGCCCATCTATGCGGCGCGTCTGACCATCGGCCTTATCAAAAATAAGCTGGAGGAGCACGGCCTTGCCTCCAGTGCCATTTTCCACGAGATCCGCCCCCGCCAGAAGGTCAGCCTCGGCTGCTTTACCGTGGAGCCGATCCACGTCAACCACTCCATCCCGGATTCGCTGGCGTTTGCCATTGCCTGCCCGGCGGGCGTGGTCATCCACACCGGCGACTTCAAGGTGGACTACACGCCGCTGTCCGGCGACGCCGTGACCGACCTGCCCACCATTGCCGAGTACGGCCGCAAGGGCGTGCTGGCGCTGCTGGCAGATTCCACCAACGCCGAGCGTCCCGGCTTTACCGAGACCGAGCAGACCGTGGCCGAGGGTGTGCGCCGCCTGTTTGTCAAGGCGGGCAACCGCCGCATCATCGTGGCGACCTTTGCCTCCAACATCTATCGTGTGCAGCAGATCATCGATCTGGCGATAGAATCCGGCCGCAAGGTGGCCGTAAGCGGCCGCAGCATGGTCTCCAACACCGAGATGGCCAAGGAGCTGGGCTACCTCCATGCGCCCGATAATGTGCTGATCGACATCTCCGAAATCAACAAATACCCGCCGGAAAAGGTCGTGCTCATCACCACCGGCAGTCAGGGCGAGCCGCTGTCGGCGCTGTCCCGCATGGCACAGGCAAGCCACCGCCAGGTCAAGGTCGGCCCCAATGACTTCATCATCATCTCGGCCCGCCCCATTCCCGGCAACGAAAAGACCGTTACCAAGGTCGTCAACGGCCTGCTGAGCCTGGGTGCCGAGGTCATCTACGAAAACATGTACGCCACCCACGTCTCCGGCCATGCCTGCCAGGAGGAGCAAAAGCTGATGCTGACCCTGGCGCACCCGCAGTATTTCCTGCCTGTGCACGGCGAGTTCAAGCAGCTCAAGCGCCACGCCGAGACGGCCGAGCATCTGGGCTATATCCCCAAGCAGAACATCTATATTGCCGAAAACGGCCAGAATATCCGCATTTCCGAGGACGGCATGACGGTGGAAAACACCGTGACCGCCGGGGCTGTCATGGTGGACGGCTACGGTGTGGGCGACGTGGGCAACGTGGTGCTGCGTGACCGCCACCATCTGTCCGAGGACGGCATCATCATCGTGACCGCCGCCATCGACGGCTCGACCGGGCAGGTGCTGTCCGGCCCCGATTTGGTCAGCCGCGGCTTTGTCTATGTGCGTGAGAGCGAGGAATTGATGGAGGGGGCCCGCCATCAGGTGGAAATGGCCCTTGACCGCAGCCTTGCCGACAATATGCACGACTGGGCCGGCGTAAAGGCCCGTGTGCGGGAGGCACTTTCCGGCTATATCTACCGCCGCACCAAGCGCAGCCCGATGATTTTGCCCATCTTGCTGGAAGTCTGATAGAAAACGTCAAATGATCCGGGGCAAAGCGCCCCACGGGGAATCTGCGATGAAACACAAGGATGGTTTGGATATCGCGGCAGTGTTGCTGCTGCTTGTCACGGCGCTGGCCGTCATGGTCGTTCCTGTGGCCATGACAGCCCCGCAGCTGCTGGTCGTACCGGCAGTGCTGCTGGCAGCGGCACTGCTGCTGGTTTGGATGCAGCGCCGGCGTCTGCGCGCCTTTGTGGGCAAGCAGCTTTGCAGCACCGACTTTGAAAACAGCCGCATCCAGTACAGCCTGACCTCGCTGCCCATCCCGGTCGTGCTGATTGCGGACGGACGCATTTTGTGGTATAATACTTTCTTCCGGGATTCCATCCTGCAGGGGCGGGACGCAGTGACGCGTCCTGTCAGCAAGGCGTTCCCGGAGCTGGATCTGGCCGTCTGTGCAAAACCCCACGGTCAGGATATGACCATAGGGGAGAGCCGCTTTACCGCCTACACCACCGCCGCCAAGGGCAACAGCAGCGCCAACATCGTGTATTTTGTCGATGATACGTTTTATAAAAACACCCTCGATGAGTATAACGACAGCCGCCCTGCCTGCCTGGTTATCGTGATCGACAGCTACGATGAGCTGTTTGACGATATGAAGGACAGTGAGCAGGCCAAGGAGCTGGAGGCCATCAATGCGCGGCTGGAGGAATATATCGCCCGCAGCACCGGCTTTTTGCGCCGCGTATCCAACAGCCGCTACATCGCGGTGGTGGAGGAGCGCGACGTGCAGTGGATGCTGGCAGAACGGTTTTCCATTCTGGACGAGATTCGCGCACTGCACCCCGGCCACTTTGTGACGCTGTCCATCGGCGTCGGCCATGGCGGAAAGACGCTGGCCGAATGTCACCGCATGGCGCGCGAAAGCATTGAGATCGCCTTGGGGCGCGGCGGCGATCAGGCTGCCGTAAAAACTGCCGACGGCTTTGAGTTTTACGGCGGCGTGTCCCACGGTGTGGAAAAGCGCAGCCATGTGCGCAGCCGCATTATTGCGGGGGCGCTGTGCGATTTGATCCGCCAAAGCGATTCGGTCATCATTATGGGTCACCGCATGAGCGATCTGGACGCCGTGGGTTCTGCCATCGGCGCACTGCGCATCTGCAAAATGTGCGATGTCCCGGCGGTGATCGCCATCAACGACCAGGCCACGCTTGCCGGTGCCTTGCTGGATACCTTCCGCAAGGCAGGGCAGGAGCATAACTTTATCCGCCCCGAGCAGACGCTGGAGGTCATTACCCCCAAGACGCTGCTGATCGTGGTGGACACCTACCAAAAGCGCCTACTGGAAAGCGCACAGATCTACGAAAAGTGCAAGCGCGTCGTCGTCATCGACCACCACCGCATGGCGGTGGGGCATATCGACAACCCGCTGCTGCTGTACCATGAACCCTACGCCTCCAGCGCCAGCGAGCTGGTCTGCGAGCTTTTGCAGTTCATGCCCAAGGAGCAGGAAAACATTACCCCCTTGGAGGCAGAGGCTCTGCTGGCCGGCATCATGCTGGATACCCGCAGCTTTGCGCTGCACGTCGGCGTGCGCACCTTTGAGGCTGCCGCCTGGCTGCGCAGCCGCGGGGCATCTACGTCCGACACCAAGCTGCTGTTCAATACCTCAAAAGAGGAATATGAGGCCCGTGCCCGCATTGTGGAGGCGGCCTACATATATAAGGGCTGCGCCATTGCTCTTTCGGGAGAGTTGGATCCCGGCATGAACGTGGTTCTGCCCATGGCTGCCAACGACCTGCTGACCATCAACGGCGTAGACGCCAGCTTTGTGGCCGTGGTCAAAAACGGCGGGGTCAATATCTCCGCCCGCAGTATGGGCGCACTGAACGTGCAGGTCATACTGGAACCCCTGGGCGGCGGCGGCCATTTGATGATGGCAGGTGCGCAGCTGCAAAACTGCACGCTGCAGGACGCCGAAAGACGCATTCGTGAGCAGATCGACCTGTACCGCGAACAGGAAAACCAAAAGGACGCGGACAGGAACTGATACAAATCCATTTAAGAATTTCGGGAGGGGACTCTTATGAAAGTTATTTTGAAGCAGGACGTCAAGACCATCGGCAAAAAGGACGAGATCCACGAGGTTTCCGACGGGTACGCCCGCAACTTCCTGTTCCCGCGCGGTCTGGCTGCTGCCGCCGACGCGGGGGCACTGAACCAGGCCCGCACCAAGAGCGAGGCAAAGGCCCACCATGAGGCCGAAGCCCGCGCCGCCGCCCAGGCTGTGGCTGACAAGATCAAGGGCAAGACCGTGACCGCCAAGGTCAAGGGCGGTGCCTCCGGCAAGCTGTACGGCAAGGTCACCGGCAAGGAAGTCGCCGAGCTGCTCAGCCAGCTGACCGGCACCGAGATCGACAAGAAAAAGGTCGAGCTGCCCGCCGCCATCAAGGAGTTCGGCAGCTATGACGCTGCCGTGCGCCTGTATGCGGGCATTGTGGCGGACTTCAAACTCAAGGTGGAAGAACTGTAAAGCAAGGCGGCTTTACATGCAAAAAGAGAAGGGAAAGGGGTGCCTTTTGTGCCGAAAAACGATGAATTAAGCCTGTCCAGCCTTGGCATCCAGATGCCCTACAACATGCAGGCCGAGCAGAGCGTGCTGGGCGCGGCGTTGATGGAGGATACCATCCTCAACCGCCTGATCACCGAGATGGAGCCGGAAATGTTCTACTCGGAGCAGAACCGCGCCGTCTTTGAGACGATGCGCGCGCTGTTTACCGACAGTGAGGCTGTTGACGTTATCACGCTGGTCAATGCGCTGGGTACAAACGGCACCTTTGCGGGCGCTGACGATGCCAAGGTGTACATCACCCGCATTGCCGAGACGGTCCCTGCCATTTCCAACGTAGATTCGTACATTAAAATCGTAAAGGAAAAGTATCAGGCGCGGCGGCTTATTGACGCGGCGCGCGGTATTTTGAACGAGACCGCCTCCGGCGAGGATGCGGATCTGTTGCTGGAAAGCGCCGAACAGAAAATTTACGATATCCGTAGCGGGCGCGACAAATCGGGCGTCAAGACCATTCGGGAATCCATTCTTGAAGTTATCGACACCATGCAAAAGCTCAGCGGTGCCGACCGCGACAAGTTCGCGGGTATCCCCACGGGCTTTACCTATCTGGATACCGTGCTGACCGGTCTGGGTCGCTCCGACCTGATCATTCTGGCCGCCCGCCCCGGTATGGGCAAGACCTCCTTTGCGCTGAACATCGCCACCAACGTGGCGCGCCAGCAAAAGGTGCCCACCATCATCTTCAGCCTGGAAATGACCTGCGAGCAGCTGACTGACCGTATTCTTTCGAGCACGGCCAACATTGACAGTCAGGCGTTCCGCACGGGGCGGCTGAACAACTCCGATTGGAACGACTTTGCACAGGCGACCTCGCTTTTGTACAATGCCCCTATTTATATGGATGACAGCTCCGGTATTTCGGTGCCGGAGATGAAAGCCAAGATCCGCCAGATCAACCAAGACCCCAAAAAAGAAAAAATCGGCTTGGTCATCATCGACTACCTGCAGCTGATGCAAAGTGCCAAGCGCACCGAAAGCCGTGTGCAGGAAATCAGTGACATCACCCGAAATCTGAAAATTATGGCCAAGGAACTGAATGTGCCGGTCATTGCCTTGTCGCAGCTGTCCCGTGCGGCCGAAAAAACGGCAGGGCGCTCGGACCATCGTCCGCAGCTGTCCGACCTGCGTGACTCCGGCTCTATCGAACAGGACGCCGATATCGTGCTGTTTTTGTATCGTGCGGCCTACTACAACTCCCAAAACGGGGAGGAAAGCCAGGCCAACGAGAACGAGGCCGAGTGCATCGTGGCCAAAAACCGTCACGGCGAAACCAGCGTGGTGCGCCTTGGCTGGGACGGTGCCCACACAAGATTCAGCAATTTGGACGTGACGCATGATTTCTGACACGGAAAAAACCGTACAACGTATCGAACAAACCTTGCTGGGCTATATAGCCCGGCAGGGCTTGTTCCTTTCAGGCAGCAGAGTCATTGCGGCCTGCTCCGGCGGGGCAGACTCCATGGCTTTGCTGTTGTTTTTGCTGCGAAACGCCGACCGCCTGCAAATCACCGTGCAGGCGGCGCACGTCAACCACGGGCTGCGCGGCGCTGCCGCCGATGCGGATGCTGCCTTTGTGGCGGATTTTTGCCGTCAGCACGGCGTAAAGCTGCACCTGCTTGACGCAGCCCAGGAGGGGATTTCCATCCCGCCCCACGCCAGCGAAAACTGGGCGCGGGGGCTGCGGTACGATTGGTTCGACCGCTTAGCGCAGCAGAATGACGCCGTCATCGCCACGGCGCACACGATGTCCGACCAGGCCGAAACGATGCTGTTCCGCATGGCGCGGGGCACGGGGCTGCACGGGCTTACGGGCATGGCACCGCAGCGCGGGTGCTACCGCCGCCCGTTCTTGTGCGTGAGCCGCGCCGATACCGAAAGCTACTGCGCCGCGCTGGGGCAGCGGTATGTGCAGGACGAAACCAACGCCGAGGACGTATACGCGCGCAATCGGATCCGCCACGATGCCGTGCCCGCGCTGGAGTATGCCAACCCCGCTGCCTTGCAGGCAATGTCCCGTCTGGGCGAGCAGCTGCGCACCCTGGATAACTGGCTGGACGAGATGGCGGCCGAACTGTTGCGGCAGGCTGCCGTGCCCGGCGGGTATGATGCCGCAAAGCTGGCCGCCGCGCCTGAGCCGGTGGCCAAAACGGCACTGCATAAACTCGTCAGTGCTACCCGCGATGCCGAGGAAAAGTATCTGGAACTCTTGTACGGGGCACTTTTGCGGGGCAGCGGCGGGGTACAGCTGACCGAGGATACCCTGTGGAGGGTGGAAAACGGAACGCTGTTTTTACAGCCGAATGTCCCCGAAACGCCGGAACCTATGCCCCCGCAGCCCCTTCATTTGGGCAAATTCCGCCTGGCAGGGGGCTATACCGTCGTTTTTGAGGCGGTAAAGTATGAAAATTTTCTAAATAATCCAACATTTTCAAAAAAAGACTTAAACTGTTGCGCAGATTGTGATAGAATACTATCGTATACAGTTTTGCGCACCCGGCAGCCGGGGGATTTCTTTCAACCGGCGGGTCGGTGCCGCAAGACACTGAAAAAGTATTTTAACGAAACCAAGGTCCCGCAGCCCCAACGCGCCCTGCTGCCGCTTTTGGCAAAGGGGAGCGAGGTCGTTTGGCTGTGGGGCAGCGGCTTTGCCGAAGGCTATACCCCCACCGTGCACACCCAAACCGTGCTGACGGTACGAGCCGAAAAAGAATAGGAGGCAAAATCTATGTGTACCATGGATCAGGATATTGATCACATTTTGGTATCGGAAGAAGCGCTGAAGGCCAAGGTCACCGAGCTGGGTGCGCAAATCAGCCGCGACTATGCGGGCAAACAGCTGCTGTTGGTTTCCATCTTAAAGGGCGGCGTTGTGTTCATGGCTGACCTGATGCGCGCCGTGACCATTCCCTGCGCCATCGACTTTATGGTGGTTTCCAGCTATGGCGGCTCCAACACGATGTCCACAGGCCTTGTCAAGATCATCAAGGATCTGGACGCTGACCTGTCGGGCAAGGATGTTTTGATCGTCGAGGATATTCTGGACACGGGCATTACCCTTTCCAACCTGATGCCGATGCTCAAGATGCGCAACCCCAACAGTGTGCGCCTTTGCACCATTCTGTCCAAGCCCAGCCGCCGCAAGGCTGAGATTGAGCCGGATTATCTGGGCTTTGAGGTGCCGGACGAGTTTGTGGTGGGCTACGGCCTTGACTATGACGAAAAATACCGCAACCTGCCCTATGTCGGCGTGTTGAAATCCCAGGTCTATGCAGACTGAACCTGCCGGAGTTTCCGGCAAAAATAACCCGGTGCATACCGGTTAGGAGTTGATCTCTTGCAGCACAAGCCTAAGTTTAACGGCATTATTCTGGCAGCAGTGCTTATGGTGCTGACACTGCTGTTTGTCTCGCTGTCGCCGCTTATGTCGGCGTCGGCCTCGCAGCACATTTACTATTCCACCGTGCGGGATTATTTCCGCAACAACCAGGTCACGTCCTTCCGGCTGGATCTCAACACCGCCAGCCTGGAAATGTGGCTGAAGGAGGGCGAGGTCGAGCTTCCCAAGCAGGAAAGCACCTCGACTGCCTCCTCCGGCGGGCTGCTGACAGGGCTGACCGGCAGCGAAAGCGACGCCCTGCCCCAAAACGGCGGCACCGTGCACATGACCTATAAGCTGCCTTACTACGGCATTTTCAACAACGGCGAGGTCATTGATGCGTATATCGATGCCTACAACGCCGCCAATCCCGACCAGCCCATGGTCTACGATTATATCGCCCAGCGCTCCAGCTTCCCCTGGGCAGAGGTCATCATCTACGCCGCCATGCTGGGCATGGTCGTGCTGATGTTCATGTCGATGTACCGCGGCGGTGCCGGCGGCAGCATTATGAACGTCGGCCGCGCCAAGGTCAAGGATCAGCAGGAAAACCAGCGCAAGGCAACCTTTGCCGATGTGGCCGGTGCGGACGAGGAAAAGGCCGAGCTGCAGGAGGTCGTTGAGTTCCTGAAAGCGCCGAACAAGTTCAACTCTCTCGGCGCGCGCATCCCCCACGGCGTTCTGCTGGTCGGCCCTCCGGGTACCGGCAAGACCCTGCTGGCCCGTGCCTGCGCCGGGGAGGCAGGCGTGCCGTTCTACGCGATCTCCGGCTCCGACTTTGTTGAAATGTACGTCGGCGTCGGTGCCTCCCGCGTGCGCGACCTGTTTGAAAAAGCCAAAAAGACGATGCCTTCCATTGTCTTTATCGACGAGATCGACGCCGTAGGCCGCCAGCGCGGCGCGGGTCTCGGCGGCGGACACGACGAGCGCGAGCAGACGCTGAACCAGCTGCTGGTCGAGATGGACGGCTTTGACGCCAACGACGGCGTGATTGTCATGGCAGCCACCAACCGTGCGGACATTCTGGACAAGGCGCTGCTGCGTCCGGGTCGTTTCGACCGTCAGGTGTATGTGGGTCTGCCCGATGTCAAGGGCCGCGAGCAGATTCTGCGTGTGCATACCCGCAATAAGCCCCTGGCCCCCGATGTGGAGCTGAAAACCATTGCCCGTTCCACGGCCGGTTTCTCGGGCGCCGATCTGGAAAACCTTGTCAACGAGGCCGCCCTGCTGGCAGCCCGACAGGGCAAAAAGGCCATCAGCGAGAAGGAAATCGAGGAGGCTTCGGTCAAGGTCATGATGGGCCCCGAGAAAAAGAGCCATGTCGTCACCGATGCCGAACGCCGTTTGACTGCCTACCACGAGACCGGCCACGCCATTACCGGCTATTTCAGCAAGCACCATGACCCGGTGCATGAGATCAGCATTATTTCCCGCGGCGCGGCGGGCGGCTACACGATGTACCTGCCCGAAAAAGACCCCAGCTATGTCACCAAGACCGCGATGTTTGAAAACATCGTCACCCTGCTGGGCGGCCGCGTGGCAGAGCAGCTGGTGCTGGAGGATATCTCCACCGGTGCGTCCAGCGATTTGCAGCGCGCCACCGACACCGCCCGTTCGATGGTGACGCGGTACGGTTTCTCGGAGCGTTTAGGCCCCGTTGTCTACGGCGGCGACCCCGGCGAGACCTTCCTGGGCCGCGATTTGGGGCAGGGCAAGGGCTATTCCGAGGCCATTGCCTCCGAAATTGACAATGAGATCCGCGATATTGTGGACGAGGCGTATGAAACCGCCCGCCGTATCCTGACCGAGCACATGGCCGAATTGCACAAGGTGGCAGGCGTTTTGATCGAGCGCGAAAAGATCAGCGGCGCGGACTTTAATACCCTGATGCAGGGCGGTACGCTGCCTCCTTTTGATCTGGGCAGTAAGACCACTGAACCGGCCGCCTCGGCGCAGGAGCCTGCCCCGCAGGAATCCGCTGCGCCCGCCGAAAACACCGACGAGCCACAGCATGACGAAGAAAACTAAGAGTAGGTGTGAAGAATGGAACAGAATTATTCCCTTATGGCGCAGTCCCGCGCCAATTACTACACGGCGGGCAGCCCTGTGCAGTTTGTGCGGGTCGAGCTGCTGAAAGGTGATGTCAACGGAGAGGTCGCTGTTTGCCTGACCTTTAAGAACGTGGGCACCGAGCCGCTGACCGGGTTGGTGGTGCACTTTAAGTGCAAGGATGCCGCCGGGCAGATTTTGTGCGAGGACGATTTTTACTATGAGCAGCTGGACGCCCAGCCGGGCGATGTGTTCGGCAGCGATGAGGCTGTCTATGTCAGCGACACGCCGGTTTCCAGCGTGGAGGTCGAGCAGGATCGCGCCTTCCTGAACGGCCGCGGGGTCGACCTGCGCGGCTACAAGCGTGTGCGCCTGAACGCACCCCGCGTGCTGCCAGCATCCATTGCCCGCACCCTGCAGCAGCGCACCGGCAACCCGCTGCTGACTTGTGTGCCCCAGGATGTGGAGCAGGGGTGGTTCTGCGCCTGCGGTGCGTTCCACCCCAACGAAGAAAACACCAAGGTCTGCTCGGAGTGCGGCGGCAACCGTGCCATCATCAAGTCCGAACTGACCGCTATTCTGGAGGAGGCCCGCCAGGCAGCCGAACGCCAGCAGCAGGAACTGAAGGCTGTGGCCAATGATGTGGCACCTGCCAAGGACCCTGCTGCCATGGCTGCTGCCGCACAGGCGGCTATCAGCCAGCAGATCGACCCTGTGCAGGAGGACGAGGGCGGCGCCACCGCTGCCTTTGATCCGAAGGCCTTTGCTGCCGCCCGCCAGGCACAGTCTGCCCCTGCCGCCCCCGCAGAGGAGGAAAAGGACGAGGAGGCCGAGCGCGTACAGCGTTATGCCCCCAAGGGCCGTCTGTTTGAGGACGAGGACGACGAGAGCAGCACCCAAATGTACGACACCGACGAGGTGGACGCCTACGATGACGAGGACGACTACAATGACGCCCCCGCAAAGCGCGGCCGCTACGCCGATGATGACGAAATCAGCGAGGACGATGAAATGGCCGAGCGCATCATTCGCTGGGCACCGCCCATCACGACGGTTGTCTGTGCGCTGATTCTTGCGGTATCCCTGATTTACCGCTTTGTTTTGGCATAATAAGCAAACAAAATCCTGTGTGCAACACAAGCACACAGGATTTTGTTGGTTTTATTCACTGTCGGCGTTTCGGCTCAGGGCGTCAAACTGCCTGACGATGGCGGGGTCGTCCAGCTTAATGACCTTGCCGGAAAGGTAGTGCAGGGTGTTTTCCTGCGGGATGCGGCCAAAGGTCAGCCGCTGGGCGCACAGGGCCTGTGTCTTTAGGCCGGTGCGTTCATTCATCTTGCGGTTGCCGTACTTGATGTCCCCCAGGACAGGACGGCCCAGGTAGGCGAGGTGGGCGCGGATCTGGTGGGTGCGTCCGGTGATCAGCCCGATACGGCACAGCGTAAAGGGGCCGTTCTGGCGAAGGGGTGTCACCTCGGTGATGATTTGCTTGTAGCCCTCGGCCTCGCGGGCATGGATGCGCACCTTGTTGTTTTTCTCACTGTGCTGCAGCCAGGCAATATGCCGCCCGGCGGGCGGGGTGCCCACCGTGATGGTCAGGTACTCTTTTTTCATCATGTCATCGCGAATGATGGCGTTCATGTCCCGCAAGGCGGCGTAGGATTTGGCGGCAATGACAAGCCCCTCGGTGCCGCGGTCCAGGCGGTTGCAGATGGCGGGTGCAAAGCGCTGCTCGGCATGGGGGTCGTACTCGCCCTTGGCCTGCAGGTAAGCGGCAAAGGCGTCCACAAGGTTGGCGTCGCCCGTGCGGTCACTGTGGCACAAAAGGTGGGCGGGCTTGTACAGAACGGCAATGTTCTCGTCCTCGTAGATCACCGTCACCGGCGGCTGGCGGCGGGGCGGCTTTTTGGCGGGGGCGGCGGCACCCGCAGGGAAAAACTCGTCGTTGATGTACAGTTCGATCAAATCGTTTTGATGCAGGCGGGTGTCCGGCTCAGCGCGCTTGCCGTTTACCTTGATGCGCTTGTTGCGGAACGCCTTGTACATCATGCTGCGGGGCATATCTTTGGTGACGCTTTCAACAAAGCGGCTCAGGCGCACGCCCTCTTCGTTGGTGCCGGCGGTAAAACTTTTCATGGATGCTCTCCCTCTTGCAAAAGAATAAATAAAGTATATAATAAAATTAAAGCTGCGTAAAGAGGGGAATGGTGCAAAACTATGTCGGAACAGCTGCATGAGGAACATCGCGCCCGCATGTACGAGAGAGTGCAGCGCGACGGGCTGGACAGCCTGGCAGAGCACGAGGCGCTGGAGTATCTGCTGTTTTTGTCCATACCCCGGCAGGACACCAACGAGCTGGCACATCGGCTGATCAAGCATTTCGGCAGCTTCTGCGCCGTGATGGAAGCCGGCGAGGAAGAGCTGCAAAAGGTCAAGGGTGTCGGACCCAAAAGCGCACGGCTGATCGTTTCGGTCGCGGCGTTCGGGCGGTACTATGCCCAGCGCAAGCGCAGACCGCAAATCAGCCTGGAAAGCACCGAAAACGCTATCGAGTATGTGAAACCGCTGTTTTTCGGCTTGCAGAATGAGCGTTTTTATATCATCGTGCTGGACGACCAGTGCAAGCCGCTGAAAGATCTGTTTATGGCCGAGGGGGTGCCCAACCGTGTGACCATCGATATGCGCAAGCTGCTGCGGGATGTGGCGCGCACCAACGGTACCTGTGCGATTCTGGCGCACAACCACCCCACAGGTCTGCCGCTGCCCAGCCAAAAGGACATCATGACGACACTGGCCGTCATGCGCACACTGAGCCAGCTGGGGGTACCCGTGCTGGATCATATCATTGTGGCGGGGGAGGATGCCTGCTCCATGGCGCAGCGCGGCTGTATGCCGGAGGACGAGGGCGGCGGCATCCTGTTAAGCGCCGCCAGCCGCGGATAAACAGATGACCCTGCACCCGGCAACCTGTGCCGGGTGTATTTTTTTCGGGCGGATGCACAAAATGTCGGCAGGGGACTTTACTATTAAAAACGGTTGTGGTATAATCGAATAACAACCAAATGTTGTAAAACACGGCGAAGGAAAGGAACGTTTATGGACGAAGTGTTCCACTTAAAGGCACCGTTTCAGCCCACCGGTGACCAGCCTCAGGCTATCGAAGCGCTGGTGCAGGGTATCAACGCAGGGGACGAGGCGCAGACGCTGCTGGGCGTGACAGGCTCCGGCAAGACGTTTACGATGGCAAATATCATTGCCCGCTGCAACCGCCCGACCTTGATTCTGGAGCCGAACAAGACGCTGGCCAGCCAGATCTGCACCGAGATGCGCAGCTTTTTCCCCGATGATGCGGTGGAATATTTTGTAAGCTACTACGATTACTACCAGCCTGAGGCCTACATTCCGTCCACCGATACCTATATAGAAAAGGACAGCGCCATCAACGATGAGATCGACCGTCTGCGCCATTCGGCCACAGCGGCACTTTCGGAACGGCGCAACGTCATTATTGTGGCAAGTGTGTCCTGCATCTACTCGCTGGGCGACCCCATCGACTACCGCAGTATGGTCATCAGCCTGCGCCCCGGTATGCAGATGGAACGCGACGAATTGTGCGCAAAGCTGGTCAAATTGCAGTACGAGCGCAATGATATGAACTTTATCCGCAACAAGTTCCGTGTAAAAGGGGACACGGTGGATATCCACCTTGCCTACAACGACGAATTCGCCATTCGGGTGGAGTTTTTCGGGGACGAAATTGACCGCATCATCGAATTTGACCCCCTGACCGGGGAACACAAAAATGTGGTGCGCCATGTGGCGGTTTTCCCCGCCAGCCACTATATTGTGGGGCCCGAAAAGATGAAAGAAGGCCTTGCCAAGATCGATGCCGAGATGCAGCAGCAGGTCGAACTGTTTACCCGTGAGGGCAAGCTGCTGGAAGCACAGCGCATCCAACAGCGCACCAACTACGACATGGAAATGCTGCAGGAAGTCGGCATGTGCAAGGGCATCGAAAACTACTCGGCCGTGCTGTCGGGGCGTGCGCCCGGCTCGACCCCTACCACGCTGCTGGATTATTTCCCCGACGATTTCCTGCTGATGGTGGACGAAAGCCACGTTATGCTGCCGCAGATACGCGGGATGTTCGGCGGCGATTACAGCCGCAAAAAGACGCTGGTGGAGTACGGCTTCCGCCTGCCCTCCGCGTTTGACAACCGCCCGCTGCGGTTTGAGGAATTTGAAGCAAAGGTTCACCAGAAAATCTTCGTTTCCGCCACCCCCGGCCCCTACGAGCGTGAACACTCCACCCGCGTGGCCGAGCAGGTCATCCGCCCCACGGGACTGCTGGACCCGCTGATCTCGGTGCGCCCGGTCGAGGGGCAGATCGAGGATCTTCTGGGCGAAATCCGTCAGCGCATCGAGCGCGGCGAGCGCGCCCTTGTCACCACATTGACCGTCAAAATGGCGGAGGATCTGACCGATTACTTGGAAGAACACGGCGTAAAAACCAAGTATATGCACCATGAGGTCGATACCTTTGAGCGTATGGAGATCATCAAGGACTTGCGCGTGGGTGCCATCGATGTTATTGTGGGCATCAACCTGCTGCGCGAGGGTCTGGACCTGCCGGAGGTATCGCTGATCGCCATTCTGGACGCCGACAAAGAAGGCTTCCTGCGCAGCGAAACCAGCCTCATTCAGACCATCGGGCGTGCCGCGCGCAATGCCAACGGCGTGGTATTGATGTACGCCGACGAGGTGACCCCCAGCATGGAGCGCGCCATTATGGAAACCGAGCGTCGCCGCGAGATCCAGAACGCCTACAACGAGGCGCACGGCATCACCCCCAAAACCATCGTGAAGGCCATCGGCGGCGGGCTGGAAATCAGTATGAGCGACGAAAACAAGCGCCTGCGCCAGCACCGTATGAGCCGTGCCGAGCGCCAGCAGACCATCGAACGGCTGACCAAGGAAATGAAGGAAGCCGCAAGGCTTTTGCAGTTTGAACTGGCAGCCCAGCTGCGCGACGAAATTGCCCGCTTGGAACGGGGCGAGGACCCCACCGAAGCCGACAACAGCGAGCGCCGCGCCGCCGCCAAGACCCGCAAGGGCAGGAGGAAATACAAAAATTGAGCGAAGCAAAACAAACCAAAGCCCCCCGCAGCTCCAAAATCAAAATTGATGCAAACAACCGCATTGTCATCAAGGGCGCACGGGAGCATAACCTGAAAAACGTCGATCTGACCCTGCCGCGCGACAAGCTGATCGTCATGACCGGCCTGTCCGGCTCGGGCAAGTCGAGCCTTGCGTTTGACACCATCTATGCCGACGGGCAGCGCCGCTATATGGAAAGCCTTTCCAGCTATGCCCGCCAGTTTCTGGGGCAGATGGAAAAGCCCGATGTCGATGAAATTACCGGGCTTTCCCCGGCTATCTCCATCGACCAGAAAACCACCAGCCATAACCCGCGTTCCACCGTGGGTACCGTCACCGAAATTTACGACTACCTGCGCTTGATGTACGCTCGCATCGGCGTGCCGCACTGCCCGGTCTGCGGGCGGGAGATCAACCAGCAGTCCGTCGATGAAATGGTGGATGAGGTCCTCAAGCTGCCGGAACGCACCCGCTTTCAGGTGCTGGCACCCGTTGTGCGCGCGCGCAAGGGCACCCAGGCCAAGGAGCTGGACGCCGCCCGGCGGGCGGGCTTTGCCCGTGTGCGGGTGGACGGCAATATGTACGACCTGAGCGAGACCATCGAGCTGGATAAAAATATCAAGCACACGGTCGAGATCGTTGTGGATCGTCTGGTCATCAGCGATACCGTGCGCGGACGTCTGGCAGATTCCATCGAGACAGCGCTGGCGCAGACCAACGGTCTGGTGGTCATTGATGTCATCGGCGGCGAGTCGATGATGTTCAGCCAAAGCTACGCCTGCCCCGAACACGGCATCTCGGTCGAGGAACTGACCCCCCGGATGTTCAGCTTTAACAACCCCTTCGGTGCGTGCGAAAAATGCACGGGTCTGGGTACTTTTATGAAGGTCGACCCGGCGCGCGTCATCCCCGACAAGCGCAAATCCATCCGCGAAAGCGCCATCAAGGCCAGCGGCTGGTACTATGCCGAAGGCTCCATCTCGGAAATGACCTACAAGGCGCTGGGCAAGCGCTACGGCTTTACGCTGGACACCCCTATCAAGGAGTTCAGCAAGGAGGCGCTGCACGCTTTGCTGTACGGCACGGGCGAAGAACGCATCGAGATGCAGCGCGAGAGCATGTTCGGCTCCGGCACCTACTACAACCAGTTTGAGGGCATTATCCCCAATTTGGAACGCCGCTTCCGCGAAACAAGCAGCGAGTGGGTCAAGGAGGAAATCGCGCTGGTCATGTCCAGCGAGGAATGCCCCGCCTGCCACGGACGCCGCTTAAAGCCCACCAGCCTGGCGGTGACGGTGGGCGGCATCAACATTGCCGATTTCTGCGACAAGAGCGTCAATGACGAGCTTGCGTTTATCCAGACCGCCAAGGTCAGCGCCAAGGATGAGCGCATCGGTGCGCCCATTTTTAAGGAAGTCAAGGAGCGCCTGGGCTTTTTGCAGAGCGTGGGTCTTGGCTACCTGACGCTTTCCCGCGGGGCAGCATCACTGTCCGGCGGCGAAAGCCAGCGCATCCGGCTGGCGACACAGATCGGCAGTGCGCTGACGGGCGTTTTGTATGTGCTGGACGAGCCGAGCATCGGTCTGCACCAGCGCGACAACGACAAGCTGATCGCCACCATGAAGCGCCTGCGCGACCTCGGCAACACGCTGATCGTTGTCGAGCATGACGAGGACACCATGCGTCAGGCGGACTATATTGTCGATGTCGGTCCCGGCGCGGGCGTACACGGCGGCGAGATCGTGGCAGCGGGCAGCGTTGCCGACATCTGCAAGGCAAAGCGCAGCATCACGGGCGCGTACCTGTCGGGACGCAAATTTGTCGAGGTGCCCACCGTCCGACGGGAGGGCAACGGCAAGGCACTGCGCGTTGTCAAGGCGCGGGAAAACAACCTGCAAAACATCACGGTGGACTTCCCGTTGGGCAGGATGATCTGCGTTACCGGTGTGTCCGGCTCGGGAAAATCCACGCTGGTCAATGAAATTTTGTACAAAACGCTGGCAGCCGCCCTGAACGGCGCCCGCAGCCGCCCCGGTCAGTGCGAGGAGGTCGAGGGCATGGAATGGGTGGACAAGGTCATCGGCATTGACCAGTCGCCCATCGGGCGCACACCGCGCTCCAACCCCGCCACCTACACGGGCGTGTTCGGGGATATCCGCACCCTGTTTGCCAACACGCAGGACGCCAAAATGCGCGGCTACGGTCCCGGACGGTTCAGCTTTAACGTCAAGGGCGGGCGCTGCGAGGCGTGCGAAGGCGGCGGTATTTTGCAGATAGAAATGCACTTTCTGCCCGATATCTATGTACCCTGCGATGTCTGCAAGGGCAAGCGCTACAACCGCGAAACGCTGGAGGTCAAATACAAGGACAAGACCATCTCGGACGTGCTGGATATGACCGTGGAGGAGGCCTGCGTCTTTTTTGCCAACATCCCCAAGATCGCCCGCAAGCTGCAAACCCTGCAGGAGGTGGGCCTGGGCTATATCCAGCTGGGGCAGGCTGCCACGACGCTTTCGGGCGGCGAAGCCCAGCGTGTCAAGCTGGCAAACGAGCTGGCGCGCCGCGACACCGGGCAGACCGTCTATATTCTCGACGAGCCGACCACCGGTCTGCACGTTGCCGACGTACACCGTCTGGTCAAGGTGCTGGACAAGCTGGTCGAGGCCGGCAACACGGTCATTGTCATTGAGCATAATCTGGACGTCATCAAGCGCGCAGATTATATCATTGACTTGGGCCCCGAAGGCGGCAGCGGCGGCGGCACCATCGTTGCCACCGGCACGCCGGAGGAAGTGGCGGAAAACCCGCACTCTTTTACCGGGCAATACCTCAAGCCCGTTTTGGAGCGCGCCCAAGAATTGCAGCAGGAATCATGATCCCCAACAGGCACACCCGACCGGGCGTGCCTGTTTTTTTGCGGGCAAACGCTTGTACTTTCGGCAAAAATTTGCTATACTACTATGGTATATTTGGATAGGTGTGCCCATATCTGCCTACCCGCTAAGGAGAATTCACTTGGAAAAGCTAACTTATACCCACAACGAGGACGCCGCCAAGACGCTGGCTGCCTACTACGAAACGCCGCCGCTGGCGTATGTGCGCAGCTACGGCTGCCAGCAGAACGTCAACGACGGTGAAAAGATCCGCGGTGTTTTGCAGGATATCGGCTACGGTCTGTGTGATAACGTCGAGCACGCCGACCTGATTTTGTTCAACACCTGCGCCGTGCGCGAACACGCCGAGCAGCGCGTTTTCGGCAACGTGGGCGCACTGAAAAAGCTCAAGGAGCAAAACCCCCGCCTGATGATCGGCATCTGCGGCTGTATGGCGCAGCAGCCCCATATTGTCGAAAAGCTGCGTCAAAGCTACCCATATGTTGATCTGGTGTTCGGCGTGGACGGCATCGACCGTCTGCCCGCCATGCTGGCGGAGCGTGTGCGCCGCGGCAAGCGCTATCTGGAAACCCCGGCCGAGCGCAACGCCGTGGTCGAGGAAATGCCCATCCGCCGCGATTCTGGCTTCCGCGCGTGGCTGCCCATTATGTACGGCTGCGATAACTTCTGCACCTACTGCATCGTGCCCTATGTGCGCGGGCGGGAGCGCAGCCGCGAACCCGCCGCCATTCTGGCGGAGTTTAAGCAGCTGGTGGCGCAGGGCTATAAGGAGATCACCCTGCTGGGTCAAAATGTCAACAGCTACGGCAAGGGGTTGGACGAAAAGGTCGATTTTTCCGACCTGCTGAACATGCTCTGCGCGGTGCCCGGCGATTATCAGATTCGCTTTATGACTAGCCACCCCAAGGATGCCGGCCATAAGCTGATCGACACCATCGCCGCACAGCCGCACCTGTGCAAGCATATCCACCTGCCGGTGCAGTCCGGCAGCGACCGAATGCTGCAGCAGATGAACCGCCATTACAATGTCGGGCAGTATAAAGAACTGATCAGCTACGCGCGGGAAAAGATCCCCGGCGTGACCTTCTCCAGCGATATCATCGTGGGCTTCCCCGGCGAAACCGAGCAGGATTTTGAGGCAACGCTGGAGCTGGTCCGGGAAGTCGGCTATATGCAGCTGTTCACCTTTATCTACTCCAAGCGCACCGGCACCCCCGCCGCCAAAATGCCCGACCCCACCACCCACGCCGAAAAGGCTGCCCGTATGGAGCGTTTGCTGCGCACGCAGGACGAGTTTGCCTTTGCCGCCACCGCCGCCATGAAGGGGCAGACTGTGCGCGTACTCGTTGAGGCTGCAGGGCGCAACCCCGGCACCGTCAACGGACGTTTGGACAATAACCTTGTGGTGGAATTCACCGCCCCCGAAACATTGATCGGCCAGTGGGCACAGGTACACCTGACCGGCTCCCGCGCCGCCCTTCTGACCGGCGAACTTGTTTAACTTTATGACGATATAAGGAGAATTATCTATGGATTGCATTGATCTTTTTAAAAAGGCCGCCGCTGCTTTGCAGACCGACCCCCGTTATCTTGAGCTGGACGCCGCCCGCCGCGAAAACGACAACGACGCCGAGCTGCAGAACCTGATCGGCGAGTTTAATCTGGCCCGTCTGGACCTGAACAACGAGAGCGCCAAGACCGAAACCGATGCCGCCCGCGTGGCAGAGCTGAACCAGCGCGTCAACGCGCTGTACAGCCAGATCATGGCCAGCGAGGGTATGGTGCGCTACAACACCGCCAAGAAAGAGTGCGAGGCAATGGTCAGCCACATCGACGCCATCATCAACACCGCAATGAACGGCGGCGACCCGATGACCGTCAAGGCACCGGACGGCGTCTGCACGGGCAGCTGCTCCACCTGCGGCGGCTGCCACTAAAAAACTACGATAAAGCAACAATAAACAATTACAGGGTACAGGAGTGTGAAACATGGCCGAGCAAACCGTATCGCCCATGATGCAGCAGTATTTTGATATCAAAAAACAGCATCCCAACGAAATTCTTTTCTACCGTGTGGGGGATTTCTATGAGATGTTCTATGACGATGCCCTGACAGCCTCCCGCGAGTTGGAACTGACCCTTACGGGCAAAAGCTGCGGCAAGGAGGAGCGCGCCCCCATGTGCGGCGTACCCTTTCACTCCTACGAAACCTATGTGGCGCGGCTGATCGCCAAGGGCTACAAGGTCGCCATCTGCGAGCAGATGGAGGACCCGTCGCAGGCAAAGGGGCTGGTCAAGCGGGATATCATCCGCGTGGTGACCCCCGGCACCGTCATTGAAAGCAGTATGCTGTCCGAGGACAAGAACAACTACCTGTGCAGCGTGTACTGCAAGCGCACCCGCGGGCGCTGGCGCGCGGGTATCTGCTTTGCCGATATCTCCACGGGCGAGGCCTACGCCACCGAGCTGAATGCCGAAAAAATCGGCGCTGCCATCATCACCGAGCTGTGCCGCTATATGCCCAGCGAGATTTTGATCTGCACCCCGATGCTGGACTTCAAGGACGTGACCGCCTATGTCAAGCAGCATACAAACGCCCTTGTGGAGCTGCGCGAAGATGCCTGCTATAAAGAAAGCGTCATGCAGGCCACGATGGCGGATCAGTTCGGCGAAAACTGGCGCGAAACGCTGCACTACGAAGCCGACGCCTTGGTGCCGTATGCCGTGGCGGCGATGATCAACTATCTGCACGAAACGCAGAAGCACGGCGTGGAGCGTATCCGCACGGTGCAAAACTACGCCGATGCGCAGTATATGCGGCTGTCGCCGGTGACCCGCGCCAACTTGGAATTGACCGAAACCATGCGCGGGCGCGAGAAAAAGGGAACGCTGCTGTGGGTGCTGGACAAGACCGAAACCTCCATGGGCAAGCGTCTGCTGCGCTCCTGGATCGAGCAGCCGCTGGTGGATGCGGAAGCCATCAACCGCCGCCTTGGCGCGGTGCAGGCACTGTACACCTCCACCATGGCGCGCGCTGAGCTGAAGGAAGCGCTGAACCATGTCTTTGACATCGAGCGTCTGACCACCCGCATCCTGTACGGCTCCGCCACCCCGCGCGAGGTCAAGGCACTGGGCGACACCTGCGCGATGCTGCCGCAGGTCAAGGCACAGGCGGCAGGCTGCGGCGCACCGCTGCTGAGCGCCTTGGCAGAGCAGATCGACCCGCTGGAGGATATCCTGCAAAGCATCACGACCGCCATTGTCGACGACCCGCCCGCCAGCCTCAAGGACGGCGGCGCGATCCGCGCGGGCTACAATGCCGAGGTGGATGAGCTGCGGGACATCATGCACGGCGGCAAGGGGTATCTTTCCAACCTGGAAGCGCGCTACCGCGAGGAAACCGGCATCCCGAAGCTGAAAATCGGCTTTAATAAGGTGTTCGGCTATTATATTGAGGTCAGCCGTTCCTATGCGGATTCCGTTCCCGACAGCTTTACCCGCAAGCAGACGCTGACCACCGGCGAGCGCTACATTACCCCCGAACTGAAGGAACTGGAAAATAAAATTCTCGGCGCCAACGAACGGCTGCTGGCGCTGGAGCATCAGCTGTTTGCTGATCTGCTCAACCAGATTTCCGCACAGATCGTGCGCATCCAGCGCACGGCATCGGCGGTTGCCCAGCTGGACGTGCTGGCAGGCTTTGCCGAGGCGGCCTTGCAGAACAACTATGTTTTGCCGACGGTCGACACGGGCGACGTCTTTGAAATCAAGGAGGGCCGCCACCCGGTCATTGAAAAGATGCTCAAAAACGGGCTTTTCGTACCCAACGACACCCTGCTGGACGAGGACGAAAACCGTATGCTGCTCATCACCGGACCCAATATGGCGGGCAAATCGACCTATATGCGGCAAAACGCCCTGATTGCCCTGATGGCGCAGATCGGCAGCTTTGTGCCGGCCGCCAGCGCCCACATCGGCGTGGTGGATGCCATCTTTACCCGCGTGGGTGCCTCGGACGATTTAGCGGCGGGGCAGTCCACCTTTATGGTCGAGATGACCGAGGTGGCAGAGATTCTGCGCAGCGCGGGCAAGAGCAGCCTTGTCATTTTGGACGAGATCGGGCGCGGTACTTCGACCTTTGACGGCATGAGTATCGCCCGCGCCGTGGTAGAGTATATCTGCGAGAACATCGGCTGCAAGACCCTGTTTGCCACCCATTACCATGAGCTGACAAGCATGGATCAAGACCTGCACGGCGTCAAGAACTACAACATCGCCGTCAAAAAGCGCGGCGAGGACATTACTTTTTTGCGCCGTATCGTGGCAGGCCCCGCCGACGACAGCTACGGCATTGAGGTCGCCAAGCTGGCCGGTTTGCCCGGCAGTGTGACCCGCCGTGCCCACGCCGTGCTGCGCCAGCTGGAGGCTTCTGCCCCCGGGCGTGACAACGTCATGCAGCTGGATTTTGAAACGGTGGAGGCCTATAACAACCCCAGCGTGCCCAGTGAGGTCGTGGACAAGCTCCACAGCGTGGACATTGAAACGCTGACCCCGCTGGAAGCGCTGAACTTCCTGTATGAATTAAAAACCGTATTGGACAAAGACTAAAGGCAGGTGAACATCATGGCGGAAATTCGTGTGCTGGATAAGCATACCGCAGAGCTGATCGCTGCGGGCGAGGTCGTAGAGCGCCCGGCTTCGGTGGCAAAGGAATTGCTGGAAAACTCCATCGATGCAGGGGCAACGCAGATCAGCCTTGCGATAGAACGCGGCGGCATACGCCAGCTGCAGATCGTGGATAACGGTAGCGGCATCGAGCCGCAGTACATCGACAAGGCGTTTATCCGCCATGCCACCAGCAAAATTGCTACGGCAGACGATCTGGGGCATATCCACACGCTGGGCTTTCGCGGCGAGGCATTGGCCTCCATTGCAAGCGTGGCGCGTGTGGAGGTCGTGACCCGCACCGAAAACGACGAGTTTGCCTGTGTTTACCGCATTGCGGGCGGGGAAGAACAGGGGATAGAGCCGGGCGCGCGCGCCGTGGGTACGACCATCACGGTCAATGACCTGTTTTACAACACCCCTGCCCGCATGAAGTTCCTAAAAAAGGACGCCAGCGAGGGTACCTTTGTATCCGAGACCGTGCTGCACGCGGCGCTTTCCCACCCGGAAATCAGCTTCCGCTTTACCAAGGACGGCAAGCAGCAGTTTATCACCCCCGGTGACGGCAGCCTGCGCAGTGCCGTGTACGCGGTGCTGGGGCGGGAATTTGCCCGCGATCTGCTGGATGTGGACGGCGGGGACGAGCTGTACCATGTGACGGGGCTTGTCACGCCGCCGCGTGCCTGCCGTGCCAGCCGCGGCGCACAGCACTTTTTCGTGAACGGACGCTATGTCAAAAACCGCACGATGATGGCGGCGCTCGAAAACGCCTACAAGGGTACCGTTATGCAGGGCAAATTCCCCGGCGGTGTGCTGATGCTTACGATGCCCGCCGATTTGGTGGACGTCAACGTGCATCCTGCCAAGACGGAAATTCGCTTTGCGAGGGAGAGCGACGTGTTCGACGCGGTATATCGTGCCGTGCGCAGCGCCTTGGCAACGCCGGGCAGCGGCGAGTGCCGCTTTGAGATGGGGCACACCGCACCTGAGGAACCTAAGGCGGCGGCACCGTCCCCGATATCTGCAGCACCTGCCCGGACGGCGCGGCCCGTGCCCCCGCCGAAAACGGACGGGTTCAAGACGGTATCTGCCGCTGAGTACCGCGCCATGGCCGGGCTGGTCAGGGATATCCCGGCGCGTAAGCTGCCGGACACGGCCGCAGCGCTGACGGTCGAAAGCGAAAAGCCGACCTATCAGGTGGAAGCCCGCCCTGTCACGCCCCTGGCACCGCTGGCATCGATGACAGGGGAGGAGTCGGTGCTGGATATCCTGCCCGATATCCCCGAAACGGAGAAAACGTCCGCCCCGCAGCAGCCTGCCCCGGCGGAAATTGTGCCGCAGCCGGAACCCGAGCAGACCGCGCTGAGCGCCCTGCCGCAGGCAGAGCAGACAACGCTGACCCCGCCCCCGGCAAGCGAGGAACTGCGCCTTGTAGGCGAGGTGTTTAAGACCTACATCATTACCGAACGCGGCAGCGAGCTGTGCCTGATCGACAAGCATGCCGCGCACGAGCGCATCCTGTTTGAAAAGCTCGCCAAGGACTACGGCAATGTGGCGGCGCAGATGCTGCTGGTGCCCGTGCAGGTCAACCTGACGGCGGCCGAAAAGCTGGCGGTTTTGCAGAACACCGAGCTTTTGGCAGATGCAGGTGTTGAGGTCGAGGATTTCGGCGGTGCCACCGTGGTGGTGCGCGCCGTGCCCGCGGACGTGGCGGTCGACGATGTTGAGGATATGCTTACCGAACTGGCGGCCCATTTGGCCGAGGGCGGGCGCGATGCCCTGCGCGAAAAGACCGAGTGGGTGCTTCATTCCATCGCCTGCCGCGCCGCCATCAAGGCGGGCGACCGCACCGGCAGCGCCGAAATGCTGGCGCTGGCACAGAAAATTATGGACGGAACGGTGCCGCCGTTCTGCCCCCACGGCCGCCCCTGCGTGTTGAAATTGACCCGGAAGGAGCTGGAAAAGCAGTTTGGCAGACTTGTGTAATTTGCCCCGTATGGTAGCCATCGGCGGACCGACCGCCACAGGCAAGACGGCCTTGTCGGTTGCCTTGGCAAAGGAATTCGGCGGCGAGGTCGTCAACGCCGACTCCATGCAGATCTACCAAGGGCTGGACGTCGGCACCGCCAAGCCCACCGCCGAGGAACGGCAGGGCATACCCCACCATCTCATGGACTTTCTGCCGCCCGAAGCACCGTACAGCGTAGCAGATTTTACCGCCGCCGCGGCGCCGCTGATCGAACAACTGAACCGTGCGGGCAAGCTGCCCATTGTAACGGGCGGTACGGGATTGTACGTTACCAGCCTTATCAAGGGTACGTCCTTTGCGCCCGAAAAAACCGACCCTGCCATCCGCGCGCGGCTGCAAGCCGAGGCCGAGGAGCAGGGAAGTGACGCCCTGTATGCGCGTCTGCAGCAGATTGACCCTGCCTACGCCGAAAAGCTGCACCCCAACAACCTGCCCCGTGTTATCCGTGCGCTGGAATTGTATGAGGCCACCGGCCGCCGCATGAGCGAGCAGCAGCGTGCGGCATTGGCCGCAGAACCGCCGTACCGTGCGCTGTGCATCTGCCTGACCTGCCGCGACCGCGCGGAGCTATACCGCCGCATCGACCGCCGTGTGGACAGTATGCTGCAAAACGGCGTGCTGGAGGAGGCAAAGCTCGTCTACGATAACCGCGAAACCTACCGCACGGCGGCACAGGCCATCGGCTACAAGGAATTTTTCCCGTATTTTGCGGGGGAAATGTCCCTGAACGATTGTGCAAACCGCCTGAAACAGGCAACCCGCAACTATGCAAAACGCCAATTGACCTGGTTCAAACACCAGGCTGACGGTGTGTGGCTGTATGTGGACGAGGAACCGCCCCTGCCGCGCGCCGCAGAGCTGGTGCGGGAATTTCTGCAAAGATAAATAAGGGCGCTGCCGCCCGTGAAAGGAGTGTCTATGCCCCAAAACAAAAGTATTCCCAGAAAGACGCTGCAAATTGTGGGCATGGTGCTTCTGGCTGTTGTTACGCTGTATATTGCCGTGCAGTTCTATGTGATCTTCAATCAGTCCTACAAAACCGAGATGGCAATTCGCTATACCATGTCGGACAGCGTTTCCCTGCAGGGCGTTGTCTATTTTGATGCCGTAAAGGTGCAGGGCAGCGGGGATTTGGGCTACCTTGTGTCGGACGGGGAGCGCGTGACAAACGGCACCGTTGTGGCCGAGTGTTACACCGAAAGTTCTCAGGGGCTTCTGCGCGAGAGGCTGGATCGTCTGCACCGCACCATCAACCTGTTGACCAAGTCCCAGAATTCCACAGGCAGTGATTTGTCGGTGCTGACCAACCAGACGCATCAGGCCCTTTACAACCTGCTGGATAAGCTGGACACGGCGCAGTACAGCGGCATCACCGATGCCGAGGATGAGTTCCTGCAGGCGCAGAACCGTCTGCAGGTCAGTACGGGCCAGGTCAGCGGCTTTGACAATACCATCGAGGCATTGCAGGAGGAATACAACGAGATCAAGGCAAAGCTCGATACTCTGCAAACGGTAAAGGCCACCACCAACGGTTACTTTACAGGCACGGACGCTATGCCCACGGTGGCCGTGGACGGAAAAACGCTGGAACAGGCCGATGCCGCTGCCCTGCAGGAAATTCTGGCAAACGGGCTGCCTGCCGCCGACACTGCCGACTGCGCAGGGCAGATCGCCACGGGTTTCGGCTGGCTGTTCTATACCGTATGCGATGCCGAGACTGCGGCCCGGTTTGAAAACGTCGGCACGGTGGGCATCAGTATTCCGGGCAAGCAGAACACCCCGCTGAGCGCCACCGTCAGGGAATTGACCCTGGATAAAGAGACCGGCCTGGCCAAGCTCGTTCTGGAATGTCAGACCGTGAACGTCGACATTCTGGCGCTGGGCATAGAAACAGCCCGCATTGACCTGAAAACCTATGAGGGCATCCGTCTGGACAAAGCCGCCATGCATATCGTGGAGGGTAACCGCGGCGTCTATGTAAAATACGGCAACCTGCAGAAGTTCTTGAAAATCACCATCTTGTATGAGGATGAAAATTATATCCTGATCCCGGCGGACGGAAAGCTGGGCACCGACAACGAGGTGCGCCTGTATGATGAGATCATCGTGCAGGGCAAAAACCTGCAGGACGGAAAGCTGATTTGATTTATACAGCAAAAAGCACGTCTTTCGCTGGTTTTTTGCCGTGTCTCTCTTGACATTCTTGCAAAAAAAGCAGATAATATTTAATGTATATTGCTGTAATTCTGCGCGGCTGCCGAAAGGCTGTGCCGCGTAGCCCCAAAGGAGAAACCCACTATGTCTATGTTCGACAATTTGAGAAGTAAGCTTGGCATTGACTCGGAAGCCGATTCTTATGTAGATGATACCGAGGACGAGATCTTCCCCGGCGGACAGGGCGCTGCCGCAGCGGAATATGACCAGCGGGAGGCAAAGCAGCACAGCAACAAGGTGGTCAACATCAACGCTACCACCCAGCTGCAGGTCGTACTGGTCAAGCCGGAGCGCTTTGAGGATGCTTCTACCATTGCCGATCAGCTCAACGCAAAACACACGGTCGTGCTGAACCTGGAATCCACCAGCAAGGAAGTGTCCCGCCGTCTGATCGACTTTCTGTCCGGTGTGGCGTATGCCAACAACGGTCAAATCAAGCGTGTGGCTACCAGCACCTTCATCATTACCCCTTATAACGTGGATCTGATGGGGGATCTGATCGACGAGCTGGAGAACAATGGTGTATTCTTCTGATCCGCAGACAGCGGTGCGCGGGTTTATCCCGCCGCAAAATGACGACGAACGCCGCCTGATGCGCCGCATTGAGGAGCTTTGCCGCATTGCGCAGGAACGGGAGATCCCCCGCTATACGGGGTTTCTTTCCGACCGTGAGCAGGTTCTGGCAAGCGCCGCCTGCCGCCGCGCGGGATGTACCTGCACCCGCTTTTGGGGCGGCTTTGCGGATGCCGAGCGCAGGGTTCTGTGCATAGAACCGCCTGATTCCTGGCAGGAGGAACCGCTGGCAGTGTTGAAATTCACCGCCTGCGGCGATGCCGCCCCGACGCATCGGGATTACCTCGGTGCGGTTTTGGGCTTGGGGCTGGATCGCGCCTGCCTGGGGGATCTTTTGCAGGACCCCGAAAAGCCGACGGTGTTTTACGCCATCGTCCTGCAGGACAAGGCGAAATTCATCGCCGCCGAGCTGACCGGTGCCGGGCGCGCCACGGTGAGAACCGAACTGTGCGATGCCCTGCCGCCCGATTTAAGCGCGGGCGTTGTGCGTGAACTGCACGAGGCTACCGTGCCGTCCCTGCGGGCAGATGCCGTATTGGCCGCCATGATGCACACCTCGCGCACCAAGGCAGCCGAGTACATTGCCGCAGGGCGGGTCGAAATCAACCACCTGCCGCTGCGCGCCGCCCATGAGACTGCCTACACAGGGGATATCTTCACCGTGCGCGGCGCGGGCCGCTTTCGGCTGCAGGCTATCGGCGGAAAAAGCCGCAAGGACCGTCAATTTATTACCTATTTCCAATACTGATGCACCCGCGCCAAGGCGGGTAAATTTAGGGCTGCGCCCGTAAACAGGAGGAAATTATGATCACTTCTGAGGATGTCCGCCGCGTCATGTTTGACAAGTGTATGCGCGGCTACCGCTGCGAGGATGTGGACGACTATCTGAAGCAGGTAGCGGAGAGTATGGATGCGTTGTCGGCGCAAAACGAGGAGCTGCAAAAAAAGCTGCTGGTGCTGGCTCAGCGTATTGACCAGTACCGCGCCGAGGAGGATACCCTGCGCACTACGATGATCAACGCACAGCGTTTGGGTGAAAACGTGATACGGGAGGCCAAGCAGAAGGCGGCGGAGATCCTGCGCGAGGCGAACATCAAGGCCGAGGATCGCGAGCAGCGCGCCAAGGACGATGTCGAGCTGGCGCGTCAGGAGGTCGTCACCTTAAAAAGCGAGGCGGACAGTTTCAAGCGCGGCTTGATGGATATGTACCGCAAGCATATCAACCTCATCAGCAAGCTGCCGGATTACAGCCCCGCTGCGCAGGAAACCCCGGCGCCCGCCCCCGTTGAGGCACAGCCGGAGCCGGCCGTTGCGCCGGTGCCTGCTGCCGAACCCGCCCCGGAGCCTGTCTACACGGCTCCGGCAGAGCCGGAACCGCAGACTCAACCGCAGCCCGTGCCCCAGCCGGAGGTCGCACCCGAACCTGAGCCGCAGCCGGCCCCGGTATATTATGAGCCGGTCGAATCGGCGGAGCCTGCCCCCGCCGACGGCGAGAAGGCAGACACGGTGGAGTTTGCCATTGACAGCCACCTGAAGGATCCGACGGAGGATATGCAAGATAACCGCTTCCAGGCGGTATCGGGCTTGTACGACGAGGAAGACCCTCAGCCCGCCGCCCCTGCGCGCAAACCCCGCAAATCCGCGCCGCGCCGCGCGCCGCGTAAGACCCGCAGCGCGCCCGCTACCCAGCCGCAGGGGGAATTGAACTCCCCGGCATTTGACAATTTTGAAGGCGTTGATTTTGACAGCTGACCCAGGGTCGGCTGGCAAGATAAACATATATAAAGAACCCCGCCCGTCTCGGCCCAGGCCCCGCGGTGCGAACCCAAACTTACAATAGAGGAGAGTTGGAAACTTTGCCGCAGAACTACAACGACACCATCCATAAGATGCAGACCCCGTTTGAAATGCGCGCCGGTCTGCCCAAGAAAGAACCCAAAATGCTGGAGGACTGGCAGAAGAACCACGTCTACGAGCAGATGATCAAGAACAACGAGGGCAAGCCCCAGTACATTCTGCACGACGGCCCTCCGTATGCCAACGGCAACATTCACATGGGCACGGCGCTGAATAAGATCATCAAGGACATCATCATCCGCTATAAGAACATGTCCGGCTTCCAGGCCCCGTATGTGCCCGGCTACGACACCCACGGTCTGCCCATTGAGCTGAAAGCTCTCAGCTCTCTGGGTGACAAGAAATCCGGCGTTTCCAAGCTGGAGCTGCGCCAGATCTGCAAGGAGTTCGCCACCGAGCATATCGACGTTATGAACGAGCAGTTCCAGCGTCTGGGTGTGCAGGGCGACTTCGCCAACCCCTACCTGACCCTGCGTCCCGAATTTGAGGCCCGCCAGGTCGAGATTTTCGGCGAGATGGCCAAGAAGGGCTACATCTACAAGGGCATGAAGGCCGTTTACTGGTGCCCTGAGGACCGTACCGCCCTGGCTGAGGCGGAGATCGAGTACGCCGAGGACGAGTGCGATTCCATCTATGTCCGCTTTAAGCTGACCGGCGATGCCAAGGGTGTGCTGGCCAAGCACAATATCCCGCTGGAAAAGGCATGGATCGTCATCTGGACCACCACCACCTGGACCCTGCCCGCCAACGTTGCCACCTGCCTGAACCCCAACCTGGAATACGCCTTTGTCAAGATCGGCGACGAGTACCATATCATGGCTGCCGGTCTGGTGGAAGCCACCATGAAGGGCTGCCATATTGACGAGTACGAGATCCTGCCCGAAACCGTTCTGGGCAGTGAGCTGGAACTGATGGAGTACAAGCACCCCTTCCTGGATCGCACGGGTCTGGTGATTTTGGGTGACCACGTCACGCTGGAAGGCGGCACCGGTTGCGTCCATACCGCCCCCGGCCACGGCGTTGAGGACTTTGAGGTCTGCGTCAACCACTATCCCCAGCTGCCCGTTGTCGTGCCCGTCGATGAGGCAGGCCGCCTGACCGAGGAGGCCGGTGCCGAGTTTGCCGGCTTGAAGGTGTGGACTGCCAACAAGGTCATTCTGGAGCATATCAAGGAAAGCGGCCACCTGATGGGCGTGCAGCACATCACCCACCAGTACCCGCATTGCTGGCGCTGCCATCATCCCATCATTTTCCGCGCGACCGAGCAGTGGTTCTGCTCCATTGACGCCTTCAAGGAGGATGTCTACAAAGCCATCGACAGTGTAAAGTGGCAGCCCGCTTGGGGTCACGACCGTATGGCGGGCATGGTGCGCGACCGCAGCGACTGGTGCATCAGCCGCCAGCGCGTCTGGGGCGTGCCCATCCCGGTATTCTACTGCAAGAAGTGCGGCAAGTACCACATCACCGATGCCTCCATCAAGGCTGTGTCCGACCTGTTCCGCAGCGAGGGCAGCGATGCCTGGTACAAGTACGATGCCAACGAGATCATGCCCAAGGGCGAGGTCTGCGAGTGCGGTGCCTCCGACTGGGAGAAGGATCCCGACATCATGGACGTCTGGTTTGACTCCGGCTCTACCTGGAGTGCTGTCTGCCGTGAGCGTCCCGAGCTGCGCTGGCCCGTCGATATGTATATGGAAGGCGCCGACCAGTTCCGCGGCTGGTTCCAGTCCAGCCTGCTGACCAGCGTTGCCACGCAGGGCGTTGCCCCGTACCGTGAGGTGCTGTGCCACGGCTGGGTCGTCGATGCCCAGGGCAAGCAGATGCACAAATCTGCCGGCAACGGCATGGAGCCTGCCGAGATCATCCGTGATTACGGCGCCGATATCATCCGCCTGTGGGTCGCCTCCAGCGACTATACCGTCGATGTCCGCGCCGGCAAGGAAATCTTCCGCCAGTTGAGCGAGGCTTACCGCAAAATGCGCAACACAGCGCGCTTTATGCTGGGCAACATCAACGATTTTGACCCCGCCAAGGATATGGTGGCGGACGACCAGCTGTTTGAGATTGACCGCTGGGCGCTGGAAGCCTGCAACAAGCTGACCGCCAACCTGCGCGACGCTTACGAGCATTACGATTTCAGCCGCGCCTACCACGCGCTGTACAACTTCTGCGTCATTGATATGTCCAACTTCTATATGGACGTCATCAAGGATCGCCTGTACTGCGCCGACGACCATGCCCGCCGCTGCGCACAGAGCGCACTGTACCGGATTTTGGTGGACTTCACCAAGCTGCTCAGCCCCATCCTGTGCTTCACCAGCCAGGAAATCTGGAGCTATGTGCCCAAGCTGCCCGGCATGAAGGACTATGTCGTGTTTGAGCAGATGCCGGAGGTCAAGCCCTGCGCCGATGAGGCCTTTACCGCCAAGTGGGACAAGATCATGGCTATTCGTGACGATGTCAAGAAGGTTCTGGAACAGGCTCGTGCCGATAAGGTCATCGGTTCGGCTCTGGAAGCCCGCCTGACGCTGTACTGCTCCAAGGAGCTGTATGACTTCCTGAATGTCATCCCCATGGATGAACTGGCGGACCTGTTCATCGTGTCCAAGGTCGACCTCGTCGAGGGCGAGGGCGGCGTCAAGGGTCTGGTCGAGGGTCTTGGTGCTGCTGCCGAACACGCGGCAGGCGACAAGTGCCAGCGCTGCTGGAAGTATGAGCCTTCCGTTGGCGAAAACGGTCTGTGCCCGCGCTGCGCCAGCGTCCTGGGTCTGTAATTTATTCTTCAGCGGTGCTTATAATAGGTAAGCACCGCTGATTTTTTAGTATAGGTGTTCTATGATTTTTGGTATTGTTTCGGTTCTGGCGGCGGTTGCTTTGGTGGCCGTTGACCAGGCTATTAAGCTGTGGGCCTCGGCCAATTTGCAGCCGGTCGGGGCTATGCCGGTTTTGCCCGGCATTGTGGAGCTGCGGTTTTGCCTGAATGACGGCATGGCGTTTTCCATGCTGGCGGGCAAGCAGGCGCTGTTGATCGGGGTGACTTCCCTTATGCTGCTGGCGGTGCTCATCATGCTGTTTGTGCGCAAAATGCCCCCGGCAGAGCGCATAGCCTGGACGCTTGTGCTGGGCGGCGGCGTGGGGAATCTCGTCGACCGTGTGCTCAACGGCGTGGTGGTGGATTACATCAACGTGCTGTTTATGAACTTTGCCATCTTCAATTTTGCGGATATCTGCGTCTGTGTGGGTGTGGCGCTGCTGATACTTGCGGCGCTGTGGGAAACCCGCCAAGACGAAAAAGCCGCAAAAGCCGGCCAACAAAAGGAAACCGATGCCCATGAAGCCGATTGAACTGGTAGCTGATTCCCAAAGTTCGGGACGTCTGGATGCCTGGCTGGCGGCACAGTGCGGCGAGCTTTCCCGCACGGCGGTGCAGAATCTGATCGAGCAGGGGGCAGTGACCGCTGACAGTGCGCCGGTCAACAAAAAGGATAAGGTGCGCCCCGGCGCGGTCTATCGTGTCGAGGTGCCTGACCCCGCGCCCATTGAGGCGCAGCCCCAGGATATTCCGCTGGAAATCGTCTACGAGGACGATGACCTGCTGGTGGTCAACAAGCCCAAGGGCATGGTGGTGCACCCCGCACCCGGCAACCCCGATAAAACCATGGTCAACGCGCTTTTGTACCACTGCGCGGGGCGGCTTTCCGGTGTGGGGGGCGCGATACGCCCCGGCATTGTCCACCGTATCGACAAGGATACCAGCGGCCTTTTGGTGGTGGCCAAAAACGATGCCACACACCAAGCGCTGACCGAGCAGATGAGCGTACACAGCATCCACCGCGTTTACCATGCGGTGGTGTACGGCAATCTCAAGGAGGACGAGGGCTTTGTGGAAGGGTTTCTCGGCCGTGACCCCAGGGATCGCAAAAAGATGGCGGTGCTGCCGCAGGGAGCGCCCGGCACCAAGTATGCCTACACAAGCTGGCGCGTGCTGGAGCGTTTCGGTAAATTCACTTACATTGCCTGCAAGCTCAAAACCGGCCGCACCCATCAGATTCGTGTGCACATGGCATCCTTGGGTCACCCGCTGGCAGGGGACGCCGTATACGGCCCGCGCAACGTCATAAAAAGCCTGAACGGCCAGTGTCTGCATGCTAAGGAGTTGGGCTTTGTGCACCCCGCAACGGGGGAGTGGGTGCAGTTCGATTCCCCCTTGCCGCCCTATTTTACCGACTATCTGAACCGGCTAAGAAAGGAAAATCCTGTATGAGTTTTCTGCTCAGCGATACCCTTGTGGTATGTGATATGGATAATACGCTGCTTACGGCCAAGGAGGGGCTGCCCCCCTGCAACCGCACGGTGATCCAACTGTTTACCGAGATGGGCGGGCTGTTCACCGTGGCTACCGGACGCCCGCCGGAGTCCATCCGTGCGGCGCTGCCGGGCATCACGCTGTCCTCGCCTGCAATCTCCTGCAACGGTGCGCTGCTGTACGATTTTGCCGACAACACGGTGCTGCAGCGCTCGACCCTAAACCGTGAGCAGGCTACCACGGCCATTCTTGATGTGATGGAGCATTTCCCCCGCATGGGTGTGGAGGTTATGGCGGGCGACGGCGAAATGTATGTCGTGCGCGCCAACGAGACCACACACGCCCATCAGGTGGACGAGCAGCTGGGCAGCGTTGCCTGCCCGCTGGAAAATGTGCCCGACGGCTGGGTCAAGGTGGTGTTTGCCGCCGACCCCGAGAGCATCCGCAAGCTGTCGCAGTACACCAAAAACCACTATTACGGCGGGGAAAACTACTTTTCCCACACCAACAGCATCTATCTGGAAATCATGCCGGGCGGCGTCAGCAAGGCCAGCGGACTGCAAAACCTCTGTACGCTGCTGGGCAAAAACATCAAAAAAACCATCGTCATCGGTGATTATTACAACGATTTGGAGCTGATGCGTGCGGGCGGCTACGCCGTGGCTGTGGCGAACGCCCCGGCTGAAGTCAAGGCCGCTGCGGACTTTGTGACCACCTGCACCTGCTCCGAGGGTGCGGTGGGCGAGTTCCTGTACGACCTGATGGAAAAAGCAAACCGCATCTGAGAATTGCGAGGTGCCGCCATGAGAGTTACGGATTTTATGGATGCTAAGGGAATCCTGCTGCATGCCAATATCAACACCCTGCAAGACACGGTGGGGATCCTGGTGGAATTGCAGGAAGGACTGGGAGTCATTACCAACGGGACGGCCTGCTACAATGCCGCCTGCAAGCGCGAGACGATGGGCGGGACTACCGCCATCGGGCAGGGGATCGCCCTGCCGCACACGGCCAACGCCGGTGTCTGTGCGCCGGGGGTGTCGGCGGTGGTGCTGCGCCGCGGTGTGGACTGGGGCGCGCCAGACGAGCAACCTGTGGATTTGATTTTTATGGTGGCTATGCCGCCCCATAACGAGAGTCTGCACCTGCAGGTGCTGGCACGCCTTGTCAATCTGCTGCAAAAAAAGACACTGACCGATGCCTTGCGCACTGCATCCACCCCTGAACGTTTTCTGGAATTGCTCAAGAGGGCCGAGGCCGACTGCTTTGCGGAATGATGGATAAAATGTTGTGGATTTACTTGGCTGCAATGAACGCTGCAGCGTTTGTTATGATGGGTGCTGACAAGCACCGCGCTCGCAGGGGACGCTGGCGTATCTCCGAAAAGGCCCTGTTTGCCGCCGCCTTGGCGGGCGGCAGCGCGGGAGCAATTTTGGGAATGCAAATTTTTCGCCATAAGACCCGCCACCGGTATTTTGTGTGGGGCATGCCCGCGATCCTTGCCCTGCAGCTGGTGCTTTTCTGCCGCTATGCGGTGTGAAACCGGGAAATGACCCTTTATCGCATATTTTTTGCAAAACAAAGTGCGGGGCAGGCTTTGTGTAAGTTGATAAATTCGTAACAATCAGGGCTTGATATTTTATTAACTTTGCGAAATATTTTGTCGTCTGCCACAAAGTTGCACATTTGTTGCTGAAATTTTTTGAAATGTTCTATAATCTTTGCATTGGGCAAAATCGGTGCTATAATAGAAGTGCAAGCGAAGCGCAGGGTCTCTGCGCAGAATATATGGAGGTAAAAAGTATGTCCATTTTTGAGAATTTCGAAAAGAAACTGCAGGCAGAGCCCAAGTCCATCGTGTTTACCGAGGGCACCGATGCCCGCATCCTGTCCGCTGCCAGCCGCCTTGTGGCAGGCAAGACCCTGAAGGTCATTCTGCTGGGCAATGTGGAGGAAGTCAAGAAGGCAGCTGCCGAGGGCGGCTTTGCCATTGACGGTGCAGAGATCCTGGACCCTGCCAACTATGAAGGTTTTGACGAGATGGTCGCCAAGATGGTAGAACTGCGCAAGGGCAAGATGACCGATGAGCAGTGCCGTGCTGCCCTGTCCAAGGGCAACTACTTCGGCACCATGCTGGTCAAGATGGGCAAGGCTGACTGCCTGCTGGGCGGTGCAACCTACTCCACCGCCGACACTGTGCGCCCCGCGCTGCAGCTGATTAAGTGCAAGCCCGGCATCAAGTCCGTCAGCTCCTGCTTTATCCTGATGCGCGGCAATGAGAGCATCGCCATGGGCGACTGCGCCATCAACATTGACCCCACCGAGGACGAGATCGTCGAGTCCACCGTGGAGACCGCCCACACCGCCGAGGTGTTTGGCATTGATCCCCGCGTGGCGCTGCTGTCCTACTCCACCAAGGGCTCCGGCAAGGGCGAAACCGTGGACAAGATGCGCAATGCCACCCTGCGTGTGCAGGAGGCTCACCCCGAACTGAAGGTCGACGGCGAGCTGCAGTTTGACGCTGCCGTTGCCCCCGAGGTCGGCCAGCTGAAGGCACCCGGCTCCAAGGTGGCCGGCTATGCCAACACCTTTATCTTCCCCAACATCAATGCCGGCAACATCGGCTACAAGATCGCTCAGCGTCTGGGCGGTTATGAGGCTTACGGCCCCATTCTGCAGGGTCTGAATGCCCCCATCAATGACCTGTCCCGCGGCTGCAACGCCGAGGAGGTCTACAAGATGGCCCTGATTACCGCTGCCCTGATCTGATAAGATTTGTATAAGCACAGCCCCTGCGCCAAAAGCGCAGGGGCTGTTTTGCACATAGGAACAAAAAAGTACCCCGCATATCATGCGGGGTACAGGCTATATGAGCATTAGTAATGCAGATGCTCGGCGTCCAGTGCATTCAGCACGGGAACCATGGCGGCGGCCTCCGCGCGGGCGGCGATGGGGTCCAGCATCAGGTAGTTGCCGCACTCGACAGCCGAGGCGCCGGGAATATCACCGGTATACTCTGCCATCCAGGCGAAGGCATTGCGGGTCAGTTCCAGCGCTTCGGCGGGGGTCAGCCCGGTGGTCACCAGATAAAACCCGGTCAGGCAGCCCATGGGGCCGACATATACAACGCCCTTGCTGAATCGGCTGTTGCGGGCGTAGGTGGCAAACAGGTGCTCCAGTGTATGGGCGCAGGCAGGGGAGAGATAGCTGCCGTGGTTAGGGCGCTTCATGCGCACGTCCCAGGTCAGGATCTCCCCGTTGGCACCGTCCCGACGCGAAAGATACATGCCGGGCAGCAGGGTAGTGTGATCCACGCAGAAACTGGCGATACGTTCCATAAAAAGGCTCCTTATTTGGCCATGGCCTGCACAACGCCGCGGCTGCAGTCCATGGAAATCAACATGCCGTCCTGCAGGGTGCGGGTGGCGTTGGTGGCACCGATGATGACCGCCTTGTCCAGGGTCAGCCCCACAATGGCAGAGTGGCTGTTGGCACCGGCTTCCTCGGTGATGATGCCGGCAGCCTGTTTCATAAAGGGCAGGGCATCGTTGGTGGTAAAGGGCACGACCAGAATCTGGCCGGGCTTGAATTTTTTGTTGGCCTCGGCGGCGTTGCGGCAGACGCAGACCTCGCCCTTGACATTGTGGTGACCGATGCCTACACCGGCCAGCAGGGAGTTGCCTACCATGTGAACCTTAATCATGTTGGTGGTGCCGGAAACGCCAACGGGCACACCGGCGGTGACTACTACCATATCGCCGGAGGAAACAAGGCCTGCTTTCTCGGCGGCCTCCACGGACATTTCGATCAGTTCATCGGTGGAATGGGCATAGCCGATCATCAGGGGGACTACGCCGCGGTAGACGTTCATCTGGCGGCGGGTGCTTTCGTCCAGAACACAGGCAATGATGGGCACGTCGGGGCGGAAGCGGCTCAGCAAACGGGCGGTCTCGCCGCTCTTGGAGGCAGTGATGATGGCAGAGGCACCGACGTCGGCGGCAGTGGTGCAGGCTGCATGACCCACAGCGGCGCTGATGGTCATACGGGTGGATTCCGAACGGGCATGATGCACGAGGTTGTCAAAGTTGGAGTCAGCCTCGGTGGTCTCGGCAATGGCGGCCATGGCCTTCAGGGCCTCAACGGGGTACTTGCCTGCGGCGGTCTCGCCGGAAAGCATAACCGCGCCGGTGCCGTCATAGATGGCGTTGGCAACGTCGGTGATTTCCGCACGGGTGGGGCGGGGGTTGACGATCATGGAGTCCAGCATCTGGGTGGCGGTGATGCAGATCTTGCCGGCGCTCATGGCGCGGTCGATCAGATGTTTCTGGATAGAGGGGATCTCGGCGTAGTCGATTTCAACGCCCATGTCGCCGCGGGCAACCATGATGCCGTCGGCAACGGTCAGGATCTCGTCAATGTTGTCGATGCCCTCCTGGTTCTCGATCTTGGCGATGATGCGCATGCTGCAATTATGGTCGTCCAGAACGTGGCGAATTTCCATAATATCCTGGGCATTGCGGGTAAAGCTCGCAGAGATCAAATCAAAGCCCTGCTCAATGCCGAACAGGATATCGTTGCGGTCACGCTGGCTCATGTAGGGCATGGACAGGTGAACACCGGGCACATTTACACCCTTTTTGGTTTTGATAACGCCGTCGTTTTTGACGGTGCAGACAATATCGGTACCCTCAACGGCGTCGATGGCCAGTTCGATCAGGCCGTCGTCCAGCATGATGCGGCCACCGGGCTGCACGTCGCGGGGCAGGTCCTTATAGGTGATGGAGCAGATTTCATTGCTGCCCTCTACATCGCGGGAGGTCAGGGTGAACTTCTGCCCGGCCACCAGCTTTTCGGTGCCGTTGGCAAAGGTGCCCAGACGAATCTCGGGGCCTTTGGTGTCCAGCATGGCGGCCACAGGCAGATCCAGTTCCTGAGCCAGAGAACGCAGCATACGGTAACGGCCCGCGTGCTCCTCGTAGTCACCGTGGGAGAAGTTAAAACGGGCGACGTTCATACCGTTTTCCAGCAGCTGACGCAAAATGCCGGGCTTATCGGTGGAAGGGCCCATAGTACAAACAATTTTCGTTTTACGCATGAGAAATAACCTCCTGAGTATTCAAAAAAATACCAACTTTCCTCACTTTATAGTATACTACAAATCATACGGGCAGGCAAGAGGGGAATCGGGGAAAAGGCTGTCTTACAGCAAGTTTTTTGCGTTTTTGCGCAGTGTGAGAAAAACACGGCAAATTTTCTTCAACTTTTGCAAGAAAATGCGGGAAATACTTGCACAACGGCAAAAGATTCGATATAATAGAAGAAACCGTTTAATTATAAGGAGAATATCTGTCATGATTCAATTTTTGTCTGCTACCGGTACTGCCAGCACTGCCGAAATGATCGTCAGCTTTCTGCCCATTGTCATCCTGTTGGTCTTTATGATCGTTCTGGTCTACCTGCCCCAGAAACGTCAGGATAAAAAGGATGCAGCTATGCGCAACTCCATCGAAATCGGCGATAAGGTCACTACCATCGGCGGCATCGTCGGTATTGTCTGCGCCATTTCCGACAAGGATGATACGCTGGTGATTGAGACCGGCAGCGACCGAACCAAGATTCGCTTCCGCCGTTCTGCTATTTCCGGCGTAGAAAAGCTGGATGCCGGTAAGGACAGCAAGTCCGCCCCTGTAAAGAAGTAAGCAAACCCCACATAATACAAAGCCTCCTTGCATAGTGTTGACTAGGCAAGGAGGCTTTTTTATGGCAAAAACAAAACGTATGCAAGCGCTGCACACTTCCCAAAACGGCAAGGCGGCAGTGCTGGGTCTGGTGGGCTGCCTTTTAGGCGGGTCTGCGGGCTGCCTGGCACTGTTGGCGTTGTTTGCCCTGCTGCTGGCCAAAACACCTATCCCGTTGGCAGCGGCACGACCTATGGGGTGTCTGGCGGCAGCAGCAGGGGCCGGAATATCAGGCTATCTGCTGGCCAAAAAAATGAAGCGTCGGGCGCTTTTGTGCGGCATGGGGGCGGGAATCTTTTACGCGCTGTGCCTGGCGGCGGCAGCCTGGCTGCAGGACGGTGCTGTGCACTGGCAGGGGGCAAACGCCATGCTGCCGCTGGCATTGCTGTTGGGCGGCTGCTTTGGCGGGGCAGCCACAGCCCTGAAGGGCGGGCGCTGATGCGCACCGCAAGCAGGAATAGCCGTCGGCTTACCCCTGCCTTACCTAGGCCTCGCCCTGCAGCGGGACATGCGGCCCCACGCCGTAAGCAGGGCGTTGCCCGGCCGCTGTGTGCGGCAGCGTTTCTGGCAGGTTACCCGCTGGGGATTTGGTGGGGCAGCAAAGGGGGAGAGTACGCTGCGCAGCTGGTAAGGTATATCCTTTCGGCAGAAAGCTATACCGGCCGGCAAGGCGTTTTTGCGGCACTGCTGTCCGGCACATTTTTGCTGTTGCTATGTGTTTTTGCGGCGGGTTTTTGCGCGGTGGGCATGGGACTGCTCTGCCTGTTGTTTGCAGGGCAGGGGGTCTGGCTTGGCTTTTGTGCCGCTGCGGTCTACCTGCAGGAGGGAACGAAAGCGCTGCTGATGTACCGCGCCCTGTTGAGCTTTCAGGAGTTGGCCTCCCTGGCGGTCTGCCTGTGGCTGGCAGAGTTTGCGGGCAGCTTGTGCACAGGACTGTACCTGAGCGTGTTCGATGCCGGTGTGGCAAGGGGACGTCTGCAGGCAGATGCCCGGCGTCTGGCGCTGCGGTTTGTGTCGGCGGTGGGGTTAGGCGTCGGAATCAGTGCTGTCGGCAGCGGCATCGCTGTTTTTGTTGCCGGAGTCCTGCTGTGACGGTTCAAATTCCCGCTGTGCCAACGGCGAGGCGTTGACGGCCGCGCGCAGCTGTTGGCGGTTGATGTGGGTGTAGATCTGGGTGGTCGAAACACTCTCGTGACCCAGAATTTCCTTGAGAGCCAGCATATCCACGCCGCCTTGGTACATCAGTGTGGCGGCAGTATGGCGCAGCTTGTGGGGCGAAAACCCGCGTCCGCTCAGGCCCGCGCTTTGCAGGCAGCGGGCAACGATCTGCTCAACACGGCGCGCCGTCAGCCGCTTGCCGGTCCGCTTGGAGACAAACAGCGCCTGCTTGTCCGTCAGGTTGGGCAGGGCAGCGCGGGCAGCCGTGTAATGCTCCAGCGCATCCAGGCAGGCAGGCGTCAGGTAGACAAGCCGTTCCTTGCTGCCCTTGCCGATGATGCGGATGGTATCGTCCCGAAAGTCGCCCATATTGATGGTCACCAGCTCGGTCAGACGCATCCCGCAGTTCAAAAACAACGTAATTATGCAGAAATCGCGCTCGTAAAAATCACTTTGTATATTTTTTAACAAGTTGATACTTTCGTCCGCTGTCAGATACTTGGGCAGTGCCTTTTTGGGCGCGCCCAGACTGATGCTCTCGGTGGGGTTGGTGCTGAGCTTGCCGACCTGCGTACACATATAGTTGAAAAACCCTTTGAGCGCACTCAGCTTGCGTGCGCGCGCCTTGGAGCCGTTGTCGGCGTCACGCACATGGTCCAGGTACGCAAAGATGTCCCGCTTGGCAATTTCGGCAATATCCTTGGTGGAAATGCCCGTCAAGTCGATTTCGGCAGGGTCAATGGTGTCGGGCACACGCTGCCAGGTAATCATCATAAAGCGGAAGAATCCGCGCAGGTCAAGATAGTAGCCGTTGATCGTACGCGGCGAGCGCAGCTTGACAAAATCGAGATAATGCAGATATTCCACAACGTCGTTGGGAATATCCAGATACGGTGCGTGACGCTCCGGGTGAACGGCGTCAATGTAAGTGCTCATAGGTAAACCTCGTGTAAATGCTAACCTGTCCCTGATGGTTTATCGCTTGTCTGTAGTGAAATACTTTACTGTGTCTGTTGGATTCTTCAATTCAGTCTTGAAAAATTCCGGATATATTTTCTTGCCCTCATCAAGCGAAATCCACACCAAGTGTTCTTTGCTGTTTTCATCCATAAAGAATTCACTGATCGGCGCAAAAGCATCAGGCACTTTCATATAGAAGAAAAGCGAAATCTCATAAATCAGCTTGTCCCGATTGGTAGGCGCATCGCCATAGAAATAGTTTTCATGCACAAAGCCAAGGCGGTCGATTTCCATCTGAACACCTGTTTCTTCCAGCACTTCACGAATAACAGCCTCTTCGGCGGTTTCACCGAATTTCACTCTGCCGCCGACGGAGTAGAGATACTCTCTGTCATTGCCAACCATCAAAAGCTTACCATCTTTCATGATGATTGCACCGACACGAATATTCAAAATTCCATCGTCACAGGCTACGCACATATCTTTGTTCATCGTTTTTTCACCGTATCACCGTTTTGCTATTTCAAGACATACTTCCATGCACTGCTTTCTTGATAGTAGAAGAACTCGCTCAGATTTTCTTCTTTGAAAACCCGTAGCATATCACGCATATCCAAAGACAACTTGAGATTAGGCAGATTGGCAATATCTTCCCACCAAACCCGACCTTCGGAGCTGGAATGTAATTCGCCATCAAAACAAGTTGTCTTATAAAGCAGCACAACAAACCTGCACTGATTTTCACACCAGTCTTTGATACCGCAGAGCTGGGGAGAACAGATATGCAGTCCAGTTTCCTCCAGCACCTCACGAATCACGGCATCCGTAAAGGATTCTCCCGGCTCTATATGACCTCCGGGGAATGTGATGCCCGGCCAGTCCCGTTTTTTCCGGTCGATCACAACAACTCGGCTGCCATCACAGATCATGCACATATTTGTAAATTCAACCGTTTCGGTTCTTGCCATTATGTTAAAACTCCTTCACGAATATTCAAAATTCCATCGTCACAGGCTGCGCACATATCTTTGTTCATCGTTTTTTCACCGTATCACAGTTTTACTATTTCAAGGTGACAGCCTTGTCGGAAGAAATCACCCAAGACACATCCCTACATTTCGCTAAACTTTCATTTAGCGAAATAGCATATAGAGAATTTTCAGGGCTTCCCCACGCAATTTGCGCCCAATACCGCGTACAGTCTGCCGCAGGAAAACTTACACCCGTTTGACGGGATGCCGCAATACGGTCTTGCGTTTTTCCGGCGATGTTTTTCGTGGGTCGCTCAGATAAATTTCGTGGTGCATACGCTCGGCAGAAAAATCATTGACGCAGTTGTTTTGCGCAAGAAACTCGTCCATATGCGCTATACTGGCCGGTTCGTCATCGTAAGCGCCTACATGCAGCATCTGTACGCAAAGCCCCTCGTCCACGGTCAAAAATTCAACGGCAGAAAAATCCAGCTTTTTCTTGCGGGTGGCTTCCGCTACGGCCCAGTCAAAGTCGGCGCGGGTCACAAAATCCGGCACGCGGATGACGGAGATCCAACAAAATGCGTCCTTGTGTGCAAAATCTACGTTGTCTGCCCCCTCTTGATACCAGAAACCCTCCAACGGCGGCACGACATAGTCGAAATAACCGTCGATTTCATGTCCTGCCTTGCGGCACATCTTTAAGGTGTAGGCAACACCGTACAAAAGGCCGATTGCCCGCTGGTACGCTCCGCCCTCCTCATTGGGGTCGCCCTTGCCGCGCACAGCCAGGTACCGCATAGGCGGCAGCGTTACAAGCTGCGGTACAGCCTTGGGCAGATAAAATTCCTTGTATTCCTTTTTATAGTCAAACGGCATAGGAACCCTCTTTTCAGCGGTTGACAGACTGCGCCATCTTGTGGTAGGTGTGGCGCTCGCCGCGAATGGCGATGGAGTACGCCAAAATGTTCTGCGGCAGGGCCATGCCGGGCACACCGGTGTCGCCGATGTGGTGGATATCTGCGCCTGCCATCTTGCACATCAGTGCGATTTGTCGGATCGTTGCTGTGTCTGCGCCTTCCTGCGAGGTGCCGATGGCGGTCAGCGCCAGCTTGCCCGCAGCGTGGATTTGGGTAATCAGCCGCCGTGCATATTCCTGTGTGATGCCGGGCACGGTGCCGGGGGCGGGCAGCAAAACGATGTCAGCCCCTGCGTCGATAAACGCCTTGACGTCATCGGGGGTCAGAATATTTTCGCCGCCCTCCCCTATCACGCCGGAGGCGTGCATTTTGCCGGCGGCCAGAATCAGCTTGTCACCCACGGCGGCTCGGATGCTGCGCAGGGATTCTGTGATAGCGTCATTGCTGACGCCGTTGCCGGGATTCCCTGTCAAAACAACCATATCTACGCCCATTTCTGCGGCGCGGACGGCGTTTTCTGCGGTGGCAAGGCGGCCGTGGCTCATCTGCCAGAGGGTGCCGTCGTTGGACTGGGCAGCCTGCGGGTTTACCGGCTCCAGATTGATGCCGACAACACGCCCGGTCAGGCGCTTGATTTCGCGCACAGTCTCCCCCTCGTCCACGGCGGGCAGTGCGTTGATGACCGGGTGCTGCACGTCAAACATGTTCAGCAGCAGGATATCGGCGCTCAAGGCGGCGGCGTATTCGGCGTTGGTCACATCGACCAGCAGCGGCGGCGTGATGCCAATGGTCTCGCAAGCCAGCACGCGGCCCTCACACGCGGCAATGGAGGTCAGCAGTTCGGGCTTGGTGCAGTGCTGTAAATCGGACGGTGTGCAGTCCAAAAGGCGCTTCATTCGTCATCATCCTCCTCAATAACGCGGCCGATGCCCTTGCGGTAGAACGGTTCGCTGTCGCGCATACCCTGCTGCCCCAGTGCGGAGACCGAGGTGGTGATCTGCAGGTCCATCTTTTTCTCGCGCCCAATCAGGTACGGGTGTGCGGCCTTGGCCACGGCGGTAAACAGGTCGTTGTCCTTGGGGCCGTCCAGAACCAGCAGGTAGCTGCGGGCGGACTCGTTGACGATCATAATTTGCAGATAGGCAGAGCCGACGCCGGGCGCCGCTGCCAGGACTTCGCAGATGGGGTCGACCAGAGCGTCCGGGTAGACAGTCGGCTCAACCAGCGTGATTTTATCGCCCGGCTTTACGGCCATACCCTGCCGGGCCGCGTTGGCCTGTGCCTTCATGGCGTCGCGCTGCTGCTTGACAGAGACCAGCAGCGGGCTTTCCAGGCGCAGGCTGTATTCGCCCGGATTGATGACAAGACCTGCGGCGTCCTTGTTCTTTTCGGCCATGTTGGTGAAGTCATCAAAGGACAGGGCGATGATTTGCTGGCCGGGCTTGGCTTTCCAGGCGCGGACGGCCTCCCAGTCACTGAAGGCAAGGTAGTAATGCTTGCCCTCGGGGCTGTTGATCATGACCAGGCTGACCTTGGTGTTCTTGGGCAGCTGCACGCGGCCATCGGGACCGGGCTTGGGGGCGGGCTGACCCTGCAAATCAAATACGGCGGGGGCCAGCAAGGGCGAGCGAACCAATTCGTTGATAACAACATTCAGGTTCTGGGGGGTGTTCTCAGCCTTCAGGGCGGCAATGGCTTCCTTTACCTTGGGATTGAAGGTGGGGTTCTTTTGTTCGTTCAGTTCGGGCATGGTGTAAATTCCTCGATTCACTTTAATTTTATGGCGTTCACAGCTTCGCGCAGGTAGGATACCCCCACCAGCTTTAAGCCGGGAAATTGCGCAGGGTCGATCATTTTCAGGTTGTGCTTGGGCACGATGGCGGTGTCAAAGCCTACGCGCTGTGCCTCGCGCAGGCGGGTCTCCAAGTGCGTAACGCTGCGCACCTCGCCGCCAAGGCCGACCTCTCCGATAGCCAGCGTCTTTTCGCCGATGGGCAGGTCCAGCAGGCTGGAGGCCATGGCAAGGCAGACCGGCAGATCGCAGGCCGTCTCGTCCAATTTCAGGCCGCCGATGATGTTGACATAGACGTCCTGGGTGTAAAAGGCATACCCGGCGCGCTTTTCCAACACAGCCAGCAGCAGGAACATGCGGTTGTAGTCAAACCCGCTGGCCGTGCGCTTGGGGCTGGGAAAGCTCGTCTTGGTGGCCAGCGCCTGCACTTCGCTTAACACGGGGCGGGTGCCCTCCATCACGCAGGCAACGCAGGTGCCGCTGATGCCCAGGGGGCGTCCCTCCAGCATGACCTGGCTGGGGTTTTCAATTTGGGCAAGTCCGCGTCCGGTCATGTCAAACATGCCGATTTCATTGGTGGAGCCGTAACGGTTTTTAACGGCGCGCAACACGCGGTACGGCAGGGTTTTGTCACCCTCAAAATACAGCACGGTGTCCACAATATGCTCCATGACCTTGGGGCCGGCAATGGCACCGTCCTTGTTGACATGCCCTACAATGAAGGTGGGGATCTCCAATGTTTTGGCGACGTTTAAAAAGCGGGCCGTGCTCTCCTTAACTTGGCTGACCGTACCGGAGGAAGAAGAAATATCGGTGCAGCGCATGGTTTGAATGGAGTCGATGACCACAAGGTCGGGCTTCATGCTTTCGATCAGGCCGCAGATCTCGTCCACGTCGCTTTCGGCCACAAGAGAAATGTTGTCCTGCGGTACATCCAGCCGCACGGCCCGCAGCTTGATTTGGCGGGCAGATTCTTCGCCGGTGACGTACAAGACCTTTTTGGTGCGGCTTACCTCGCCGCAAAGCTGCAAAAGAATCGTAGACTTGCCGATACCCGGCTCGCCGCCGATCAAAATCACACTGCCGATGACGATGCCGCCGCCCAGTACACGATCCAGCTCTCCGATGCCGGTGACGATGCGGCTTTTTTCCTCGGTGGTGCTGATGCTGCGCAGCGTTTGAGGCACAAGGCTTGTCTGACCGGGCACACGCACTGCGGCGGCCGACTTGCCGCCGGCGGTTTTGGCAGGCTCGGCTACGACATCCTCGGTCATGGTGTTCCATGCCCCGCACGACGGACAGCGCCCCAGCCAGCGGGGGCTGGTCTCGCCGCACTGGTTGCAGACATAAACGGTTTTTAGCTTGTCCTTGGGCATACATGCCTCCTATAAAAGATTACTTACATCTATTATATCTCAAAACACAGCATCGGGCAAGCAAAACTCAGGGATTTCTTGCGGGAAGTTGCGGTTTCCGTGTCCGCAGACTGCACACAGCCTAGAAACAAATGTTCACCGTATAAAAACTTTTCCTTGCATTTGTTTGAACAAAGTGTTAAACTGGCACTAAGGCTTTGAAAATGCAAAGCGTTGATTCCAAAAGAAAAAGGTGGGGTATGTATGGCGTTTGATGTAAATGCGCCGATTTTGTTTGTGCTGGTTGCCATCATAATTTTGTTTGTGCTGGCGCAGTCGGTGTTTTTCCTGTGGCGGGCCGTGGCGCGCGCCAAGGAGCTGGGGATGCCCAAGCAGACGATTCGCAAGACCATTTCGGCGGCAGCGGTGTTTACCGTAGCACCGGCTGTGGCGATTCTGGTGGGGGTTATCTCGCTGAGCAAGAGCCTTGGCATTGCGCTGCCGTGGCTGCGGCTCTCGGTGGTTGGTTCGCTGACGTATGAGACGGTGGCTGCCGGAACCTCCCTGACCGAGCTGGGGCTGGACACCAATACCCCCATTCCCACGGCGACGGCGTATGTCACGGTGGCGGCGGTCATGACGGTTGGTATTATGATTGGCTTGCTGCTGGTGCCGCTGACGACCAAGCGCATCCAGGGAGGCCTGACGAAAATCGGGGCCAAGGATCGCAAATGGGCCGATATTTTCAACAATGCAATGTTCCTGGGCATGATCAGCGCGTTTCTGGGGTATGTGTTCAGCGATGTGCTGGGCGCAGTGCACGGCGATTACACGGGGCTTATCCCTGTATTTGTCATGCTGACCTCGGCGGTGGTCATGGTTATCTGCGGTGTGGCGGCTATGCGCACCAAAAAACGCTGGATTCAGGACTACGCCCTGCCCATCAGTATGCTGTGCGGTATGGCGGCATCCATCCCGCTGACGAGCTGGCTGAGCTGAAAGGGGTGCGCAAAATGGAAAAGACAGAACTGCAAAAGAAAGAAACCTATATCGAGAGTGTTCACCGCTGGGGGCGCATCTGGGGGCTTACGCTGCTGGCGCTGATTGTGGCGTACCCTGTTGTCGTATCGGTGATTTTCCACACCACGCCGGACTGGGCGGCGTTTGCCAAGGGCTTTTTGGCCATCGGCCCGATGTATTGGGCGGTGGGCATTGTGGAAATTTTTACCTATGTGCCTATGCTGGGCGCGGGCGGCACCTATCTTTCGTTTGTTACGGGCAACATCTCCAACCTGAAACTGCCCTGCGCCCTGGACGCCATGGAGCGCGCCGGGGTCAAGGCCAACAGCGAGGAGGGCGAGATCATCTCCACCATTGCCATTGCGGTGTCCAGCATTGTGACGACACTGATCATCCTGGCGGGCGTTGTGCTGATCATTCCCCTGACACCGCTGCTGTCCAGCCCTGTGCTGGAGCCTGCCTTCACCCAGATTTTACCCGCGTTGTTCGGCGGTTTGGCGGTGGTGTTTGTGTCCAAGAACTTTAAGCTGGCGCTGGCTCCCCTGCTGCTGATGCTGGTGTTGTTCATCTTTGTCCCGGCGTTGAACGCCTCCACTGTGGGTGTCATGGTGCCGGTAGGCGTCTTGTTCAGCCTGGGCGTGGCGCGTGTACTGTATAAAAAAGGCTTGCTGTAAGCCAAGGAGGTACTATACAATGTCATATCTGTGGTTGCTTTTGTTGATTCCGGTCGTGCTGGTGGCTGAGGTGCTGGTGCGTACGGCGCGTTTCAAGCCCGGCCCGGCCCCGCAAATTCCCGAGGGCGAGGAGGTCTTTGACCGCGACAAGGCGGTGGAAAACCTGCGCACCCTGATTCGCTTCAAGACGGTGTCCAACACCGACCCGCAGCTGGAAGATGACGCGGAGTTCCAAAAGCTCATCGACAAGCTGCCAGAGCTATACCCGCACGTCTTTGAAACCTGCAAGTTCGAGCGTCTGCCCGACCGCGGGCTGCTGTTTACCTGGGAGGGCAAACAGCACAGCGAGCCGAGCGTGCTGATGGCGCACTACGATGTGGTGCCCGTGGACGAGGCCGGTTGGAGCAAGCCCCCCTTTGAGGCAATTCTGGAGGACGGCGTGGTCTGGGGACGCGGCGCGCTGGATACCAAAGTCACCTTTAACGGTGTGCTGACGGCAGCCGATCACCTGCTGGCGCAGGGCTACCAACCCGAACAGGACATTTATTTCGCGTTCAGCGGCGGCGAGGAGGTCAACGGCCTAGGTGCGGTGCATATTGTGGATTGGTTTGAAGCCCACGGCATCACCCCCGCGCTGGTCGTGGACGAGGGCGGCGCCGTTGTGCAGGATGTGTTCCCCGGCGTCAAGCAGCCCTGCGGCCTGATCGGCATTGCCGAAAAGGGCATGATGAACGTCGAGTACACGGTCAAATCCGGCGGCGGTCATGCCAGCGCCCCCAAGCCGCACAGCCCGCTGGTGGCGTTGAGTGAGGCCTGCACCAAGATCGAGTCGAATCCTTTTGCGGCACATCTGACCAAGCCCGTGGCGGAAATGTTTGACACGCTGGGCCGCTACTCCAACTTTACCTACCGCATGATCTTTGCCAACCTTTGGCTGTTTGGCGGTGTGCTGGATTCCATCTGCCGCAAAAGCGGCGGCGAGCTGAACGCCCTGATGCGCACCACGGTGGCCTTTACCCAGGCTAAGGGCAGCGCCGGACGCAATGTTATCCCCTCCGAGGCAAAGATGATCAGCAACCTTCGCCTGAACCCGCAGGATACGATGGAAACTGCCCTGGACTACTTAAAGCAGACGGTCAACGACGCGTCCGTTGAGATGGTCAATCTGGAAGGCATGAACCCCAGCCCCATCAGCGAAACCAACTGCCCCGCATGGGACAAGGTGGCGGGCGCGGTGGCCGCAACCTGGAAAGGCTGCCTGGTGTCGCCCTATCTGATGGTGCAGTGCTCTGACAGCCGCCATTACGGACGTATCAGCAACCATGTCTACCGCTTCTCGGCGATGGATCTTTCCGCGGAGGAACGCGCTACCATCCACGGCAACAACGAGCGCATCCGCGTAGAAACGATCGGCCGCGCCGTAGAGTTTTATATCCGCCTGATGCGCCAGTGCTGACGGCATAATAAACCAGCCCCTGACCGTTTTCGGTCAGGGGCTGCTTCATTTTACGCGGTTTTTCAGAAGGTCTCCACGCCGTCAGCGGTCACGCGGGCGTAGACCAGCGGCGGCACGGCAGGCTTTTCGTCGCGGATGATAAGCCCGCTGCGGTACATTTCCTCGGCTGGGGCAAACAGGGATTCGTCATCGGCGTAAAAGGTGCAGATGCTCTCCCCTGCTTTTACGAAATCGCCCAGCTTTTTGCGCATCGTGATGCCGGCGGCAAAGTCGATGGTATCCTCTTTTTTGATGCGCCCGGCACCCAGCAGCACGCTGGCATTGCCGATTTTCTCGACATCGTTTTTGTAGATATAGCCGTCCTTGGGGGCGGTCAGTGCAAAGCTGTATTTGGCCTTTTGAAATTTGTCAGCGTCGCGCAGTACGCTGACATCGCCGCCCTGCGCGGCAAACATTTGGCAGCATTTTTCAAAGGCGGAACCGTCCGCAATAACGCTTTCCGCCGTGGCACGGCAGGCGGCCATGTCACCCTTGCCGGCCAAAACCAGCATGTTGCTTGCAAGCTGCAGGCAGACCTCGGTCAGGTCAGCGGGGCCATGGCCCTGCAGGACAGCCATACTTTCGGCGACCTCCAGAGAGTTGCCGATGTTTTGGCCCAGGGGCTTGTCCATGTCGGTGATAAGCGCAGCTACCTTGCGCCCATGGGCGGTGCCGATGGAGACCATCAGCCGTGCCAGCTCCAGGGCGCTGTCCAGATCCTTCATAAAAGCGCCGTCGCCCATTGTGACGTCCAGCAAAATGGCGTCCGAACCGGCAGCCAGCTTTTTGGACATGATGGAGGAGGCAATCAGCGGAATGCAGCCGACGGTGGCGGTAACATCACGCAGGGCGTAGATTTTTTTGTCGGCCACAGCGATTTGCCCACTCTGGCCGATGACGGAAATACCGATGTCATTGACCTGCCTGAAAAATTCCTCCTGGCTCAGGCTGGTGCGGGTGCCGGGAACCGCCTCCATCTTGTCAATGGTGCCGCCGGTATGGCCCAGCCCGCGTCCGCTCATCTTGGCGATTTTTACGCCGCAAGCGGCCACGATGGGGGTGATGACCAGGGTGGTCTTGTCGCCCACACCGCCGGTGGAATGTTTGTCCGCCTTGATGCCCGCAATGGCGGAAAGATCTACCATATCGCCGGAATGTGCCATGACATCGGTCAACTCGGCAGTCTCGGCGTCGGTCATGCCGCGCAGATAGATGGCCATCAGCAGTGCGGACATCTGGTAATCGGGCACGTCGCCCGCCACATAACCGTTTACGGCAAACGCCAGTTCCTCACGGTTCAGCGTACCGCCGTCCCGCTTTTTGGCGATGATATCATACATACGCATAAGCAATTCTCCTAATACAAAAGCCGCCCGGCATTTGCGCGGCCGGGCGGCAAGGTGGGTAAAAATCAGCGGCTGCCCTTATCGTAAGGAATACCCTCGGCCTTGGGGGCCTGCGAGTTTTTGGAGGTGAAAATCAGAATGATCATCGTGACGATGTACGGCAGCATCTGGTAGAAGTTGGAAATATCCTTGACGCCGTCGAACTTGGGAAGGAACGGCAGCGAGGCGCTGTATGCCGCAATGACCTTGAACAGTGCAAAGAACAGCGACGAAGCCAGAATCGGCAGCGGTTTCCAGTTGCCGAAGATCATAACCGCCAAGGCAAGGAAGCCGTAGCCGCCGACGCTGGAGTTGAAGCCGGAACCGGCTGCCAGCGTGTACGCCAGGCCGCCGATGCCGCCCAAAAAGCCGGAAATCAGCACACCTGCATAACGCATCTTGTACACGTTGATGCCCACCGAGTCCGCCGCCTGGGGATGCTCGCCGCAGGCGCGCAGACGCAGACCGAAACGGGTCTTGTACAGCAGCACATAGGATACGATGAACAATACAACGGCCACAGGGGTGGTCAGGTAGAAATACTTGAAGAACAGGTTGTCCCAAAAACCGGGATTTTCGGGCACGGGCAGACCCAGGGTTTCCTGCGTGATGCGCGCCCAGTTGGGAATAAAAATGGTGGTCAGGCCCTGACCCTGCAAGGCCCAGGTCATGACAACGGCAAACGCCGGGGCAAACTGGTTCAGCGCAGTACCGCCGATGGTCTGGTCGGCTTTGAGGTTGATGGCGGCAAAGCCCAGAAAAACTGAGAAGATCATGCCGGTAAGGCCCGCCACCAGAATGGCCGCGAACATGGAAAGCTGCGGGTGCAGGGCGCCGAAGCCGTTTTGGTCAAAGGCCTGCAAGGTCAGGCAGGCAAACAGCGCGCCGATGATCATCATGCCCTCAAGGGCAATGTTGATAACACCGGAGTGCTCGCTGAACATGCCGCCCAGCGCTACCAGCAGCAGCGGCACGGCAAACAAAATGGTCAGGCTGATCAGGTTGGCAACGATATTCATTTGTCGGTGCCCCCTTTCTGTTTGCGGCCGACGGCTGCCTTGGCAACGACACTGCGCATCAGCAGGGCGAAAGCCGCCAGATAGATGATAACGGCGATGACAATGTCGATCGTCTCCGAGGAATAGGCGGGCTGCATGGCGGCGCCGCCAACTTGGATGTAGCTGATGAACAGCGCCGAGAAGATGGTGCCGATGGGGTTGGAACTTGCCAGCAGCGCAACGGGGATGCCGTTGAAGCCCATACCCAGAATGGCCTTTTGCAGCACGAACTGACCCGTGCCGGCCAGGTAGTAGATGCCGCCGCCGATGCCGGACAGCGCACCGGAAATGACCATGGAAAGCACAATGTTGCGCTTGGCGTTGATGCCCGCATACTGTGCGGCGTCACGGCTGAGACCGCAGGCCTTCAATTCGTAGCCGAAGGTGGTCTTTTGCAGCACGACCCACATCAAAACGGAGAAAGCAATGGTCAGCAGGACCGAGATGTTGATCCAGCTGGAACCACCGAACAGGGCAGTCAAAAAGCCTTTGGGAATGATGGCATCGGGGTTGGCGGAGGCCAGTGCGGCGGTGCGGTCCGAGTTGGAGGCACCCCACGCCGAGGCCAGCATGATGGAATCATTGGCCAAAATCAGGTTGACCAGATACATGCCGATCCAGTTGAACATGATGGCGGTAATGACTTCGTTTACGTTGAAATATGCCTTGAACAGACCCGGAAATACGCCCCAGATGGCACCGCCCACAGCGCCCGCCAGCAGGCAGACAAACCACGGCAGCTGAAACTGAATGGCACACAGCAGGGCAAAAAAGGCACCCATGGTGTACTGGCCGGAGGCACCGATGTTAAACAGGCCCGTCTTGAAGGCAAAGCCCACCGAAAGACCGCACATCATCAGGGGCGCGGCTTGGTACAGCACCTTGGCAAACTTGTCCAGGCTGCTGAAACCGGTGGTCAGCATGGCGGCCATACCGCCCAAAGAGGCACCGGGATTCAGGATGACGAGCAGCACAAAGCCCAGCACCAGACCGATGACGATGGACAGCAGGCTGGCCAGCACGCTTACGGCGGCGGGACGCTGCAGCAGCAGGGTTTTGTTTTGGTTTTTCATTGCTGCATCTCCTTTTGCTTTTTGGCACCGGCCATGTACAGGCCCAGTTCCTCAACGGTAGTCTTTTTGGGGTCAAACTCGCCGACCAGCTCACCCTCGTACATAACGAGAATACGGTCGGACAGGTTCATGACCTCGTCCAGCTCCAGGCTGACCAGCAAAACGGCCTTGCCCTTGTCGCGCTCAGCCACGATCTGCTTGTGGATATACTCGATAGCGCCTACGTCCAGGCCGCGGGTGGGCTGGACGGCGATCAGCAACTCGGGGTCTTTATCGACCTCGCGCGCAATGATGGCTTTCTGTTGGTTGCCGCCGGACATGCTGCGGGCAATCGTTGCGGGGCCTTGGCCGCTGCGCACGTCATACTGCTCAATCAGTCGGGTGGCATAGGCCTGCACGGCGGCGCTTTTGATAAAACCGTTCTGCTGAAATTCCGGCTGCCAATAACGCTGCAAAACAAGGTTGTCTGCCAGCGTAAAGTCCAGCACCAGGCCGTGCTTGTGGCGATCCTCAGGAATGTGGCTCATGCCCAGCTTGGAGCGCTCACGAATGGGGGCGCTTGTGATATCCTGCCCTTTCAGGGTGATGGTACCGGCGGTGGCTTTTTCAAGACCGGACAAACCATAAATCAGCTCGGTCTGGCCGTTCCCCTCGATGCCGGCAACGCAGACGATCTCCCCGGCGCGCACCTGAAAATCCACGCCCTTGACGGCGTTGTTCTTGTGTGCCTTGCTGGGCACCACAAGACCCTTGACGTCCAGAATGACCTCGCCCGGCTCGCAGGGCTTTTTCTCAACGGCAAAATCGACATCGCGCCCGACCATCATACGGGACAGCTCCTCCTTGGAGGAATCGGCAATATCTACGGTGCCGATATAGCGGCCCTTTTGCAGAACGGTGCAGCGGTCGGCAACGGCCATGATTTCGTTCAGCTTGTGGGTGATGAACAAGATGCTCTTGCCCTCGGCCTTGAAACCGCGCATGATCTCCATCAATTCGTCGATTTCCTGCGGCGTAAGGACGGCGGTCGGCTCATCAAAAATCAAAATCTCATTGTCGCGGTACAGCATTTTAAGGATTTCGACACGCTGCTGCATACCGACGGAAATGTCGCTGACCAGTGCGTCGGGATCTACGCGCAGACCGTACTTTTCGCTCAGGGCCATGACCTTTTTGCGCGCAGCATCTTTTTTGAGGAAACCGAGCTTGGTATCCTCGACACCCAGAATGATGTTGTCCAGAACGGTAAAACATTCCACCAGCTTGAAGTGCTGATGCACCATGCCGATGCCCAGCGCGGTGGCCTCGTTAGGGTCGGTGATTTTTACCTCTTTGCCGTTCTTTTTGATGATGCCCTGTTCGGGCTGGTACATGCCGAACAATACGCTCATCAGGGTGGATTTACCGGCACCGTTTTCGCCCAGCAATGCATGGATCTCACCCTTTCGCAGCTGCAGGGTGACATCGTCGTTAGCCTTGATGCCCGGAAATTCCTTGGTGATGTGCAGCATCTCGATGACATAATTCTCTGCCAATCGTTATACGCCCCTTTCCTGTAAAACACAGATTACTACCATATAGTATACAGAAAAAACAACTTTTACACAAGAGAATTTGCGCAAAAACAGCAAAAAAACAGGGCTTTTTTGGACGTTCAATCTAAAATGCCCCGCAAAAAACAAAATGCCCCGCGCATTTCTGCGCGGGGCAAACGAGTTACAGTTTATCAGCCCTGGTAATCCACGGTGATGGCGGAAACTTCGGGGTGAACATCGGCGTCAAAGCTGGCGTCGATAACCAGAGAGCCGTCAACGATGCTCTTGTACAGAGTGTCGTACTGCTCCTTGGTGAACTTGCTGAACTTGCTGGTCTCCATGGGCAGACCGACGCAATCCTCAGCAGCGCCCAGGGTGGTCTCCTTGCCGGCGTAGGTTTCGGTGAACTTCCAGCCGTTGTTCATGGAGTCGGTCAGAGCCAGATTGACAGAGTTGGCGAGAGCCTTCATGGCAGAGGTAACAACGGTGTCGAACTGACCGGACTGGTCAACGTCAACGCCGATCATTTTGCCGCCGTTGGCCTTAGCAGCAGCGTCGCAGCTCGTGCAGACGGGACCGCCGCAGGCAAAGACGACCTCGGTGCCGGCAGAATACCAGCTGTCCATCTTGGTCTTGACCTCGTCGGTGGCTTTAAAGTCGCCGGAGTACCAGTAGTTGATGCTGACGTCAGTGGCGCCGATCTCCTTGGCAGCAGCCTCGGCACCCTGCACAAAGCCGTAGCCGTAGCGGATAACGGCAGGAACGGCCATGCCGCCCAGGAAGCCCAGCTTCTTGTAGCCATCATAAACAGCGGCGTAGCCTGCCAGGTAACCGGCCTGCTCCTCACGGTAGGTGATCAAAGCAGTGTTGGCGGCGGCAGTGGAATCGCCCAGATCAAAAGCGGAAACGTCCAGCGCCAGGAACTCAACATCGGGGTACTTGGCCTGAGCCTCAGCGATGGAGGAACCGAACAGATAACCGGCGACAACGATAGCCTTGGCACCGTCGTTTACGGCGTTGTCCATCTGCTCCAGACGGGCAGAGTCGGAGTCCTCGGTGGGACGGTAGTAGTTGGCGTTCAGGTTGTTGGCGGCGCAGAAATCTTTGACGCCCTGCCAGGTGTACTGGTTGAAGGACTGGTCATCGATGTTGCCGACGTCGGTAACGAAGGCAACGTCAGTCTTGCTGCCGGAAGCGGAACCCTGAGAAGCAGCGGAGGAAGCAGCGCCACCGCAGGCAACCAGAGAAAATGCCATAGCAGCGGCCATAACCATTGCAAGGAACTTTTTCATAGCTTTGTTCTCCTATTTCGGGGGCCGTACTTGTATGTAAGACCCGTACATTGTTGTGGAGGGCGAATCCCTCCACGCTGTCTTTAGTATACCTTGTTTTACGATGTTTTGCAACATTTTGGCGGGAATAAAACATTACAAAACGATAACGAAACGAAGATTTGCCGCCGCATCGCCCCAAAATGCAGCATTCAGACCCCTTGCAGGTCAAAGGGTGGGGTGTATTCCTCCTGTGCGCTGCTCTTTTCCTGCATGTAACCGTCCGTCAGCCCAAGGCGCACAGCTTCGTCGATGACCTTGCGGTATTCGTAGCTGGTGATGCGCCGCCCCAGACCGTGTTCGGCAGCCTTGTAAAAGGGGGTGAACTGGCTCATCAGGCTGGGCACAAAGGGGGTGGCTGTTTCGTCACGCAGCCGTGCCAGGGTTTGCAGCACGGCAAGGCTGTCCTGCGTGTGTCCGGGCAGGGCTAAATGCCGCACAATAACGCCGCGCTGCAGATAGCCGTCGGCATCATATACGGGCGCACCGGTCTGCAAAAGCATCTGGCGTAAAGCTGCCTCGGCCACGGCAGGGTAATCCGCAGCCGCCGAAAGCTCGGCGCTGACCTCGCGGGACGCGTATTTGAAGTCCGCCAGCCAGATATCCACATATCCCTGCAGTGCTTTTACCGTTTCCACGGTTTCATAGCCGCCGGTGTTGTAAACGATGGGCAGATGCAGCCCCTGTGCGCGGGCTGTGTCCAGCGCCTCGATGACCCACGGCAGAAACTGGGTGGCGGTGACAAGGTTGATGTTTTTGGCGCCGCCCTGCTGCAATTCCAGAAAAATTTCCGAAAGCCGCGCGGCGGAAATCTCCTTGCCTACCCCCTGCTGGCTGATGGGGAAATTCTGGCAGTAGCAGCAGCGCAGCGTGCAGCCCGAAAAAAACACCGTGCCGCTGCCGGTAGCAGCCTCAGGGTCGCCGCTCAGGCACGGCTCCTCCCAGTGGTGTAGGGCGGCGCGCGCCACGCGCAGGGTGTTCCCTGCCCCGCACACGCCAACGGCACCGGCGGCGCGGTTTGCCCCGCAGGCGCGGGGGCATAAAGTACAGTGCTGCGGCAGCTGCATACAAAATCCACCTTTACACAAAAAATTCAGATTTAATTATACCATAAATCCATAAAATATGTTATACTATGTAGAACAAACTTTTTTAAAAGGAGAGAGCTGCGAAATGTCTACCCCTCACAACCGCGCCGAAATGGGCGATTTTGCCAAAACCGTATTGATGCCGGGCGATCCCCTGCGCGCCAAATTTATTGCCGAAACCTTTTTGGAGAATCCGCGCCTTGTCACCGATGTGCGCGGTATGTTGGGCTATACCGGCACCTATCGGGGCCGCCCCATCAGCGTTATGGGCAGCGGCATGGGTATGCCGTCCATCGGCATCTACTCCTACGAGCTTTACAGCCAGTACGGGGTCGAGAATATCATTCGCATCGGCTCCGCCGGTTCCTACACCGATAAGGCCAAGCTGTTTGATGTGGTGCTGGCCACCGGCGCCTACTCCGAGAGCAACTATGCCGTGACCCAAAGCGGCGACACCGACGACATCCAGAAGCCCAGCGCCGAGCTGAACGCCGCCCTGAAGGCCAGCGCCGAGGCCCAGGGCATCACGATGATCGAGGGTGTCATCCATTCCTCCGATGTTTTCTACCGCGAGGCGACCGACGCCAAGCCCACCTACTGGGAAAAGCTGCGCGACGAAAAGGGCTGCCTGGCGGTCGAGATGGAAAGCTTTGCCCTGTTCCACAACGCGCGGGTGCTGGGTAAGCGCGCGGCCTGCCTGCTGACCATTTCCGACAGCTTTGTTGCGCCGGAGATCACCACGGCCGAGCAACGCCAGACCAGCTTTACCGAGATGATGAAGATCGCACTGGCTGTTGAGGAGCATCTGGAGAAATAAGCATGGAAAAAGCGGAGATTCAGGCTTTGATCCGCAAAGCCTTTGAAGGGCAGCAGTTTGCCTATACCCCCTACTCTCACTTTCGTGTGGGGGCTGCGCTGCGCGCCAAGGACGGCAGGGTCTACACCGGCTGCAACATCGAAAACGCCGGCTACACCCCCACCAACTGTGCCGAGCGCACAGCCTTGTTCAAGGCTGTCAGCGAGGGCGTGCGCGAATTTGACGCCATTGCCATCGTGGGCAGCCGACAGGGCGAGGTCAACACGCTGGTCACCGGACCGTGCGGCGTCTGCCGACAGGCACTGTATGAATTCGGCGGCGATTCGCTGACGGTCATCATGGCAAAGACCGAGGACGATTATATCGTGACGACCCTCGGTGAATTGCTGCCCTACGGTTTCGGCCCCGCAAACTTAGAAAAATAAGGAGTCTTACCACAGTTTATGAAAAAGTTCTTGGCATGGTTGGGCACAGCGGCCCTGCTGGCGAGTCTGTGCGGCTGCAAGCCGACCCAAAAACAGGGGGAGGATGAGCAAAAGACGGCCATTCCCACAAACGACACCGAATATACCTTTCAGGCGGCCGAGGATGCCGAGCCGCTGCCCGGCGGTGCGGCCATTACCCTGATTACCGGCCCGGAGGGTGTTGAGGAGGGCGCGGATGCTGCCCTGTGGCAGGGAATTTCCGCCTTTGCGTATAACTTTGGCTATGTGCCCAAAAACGAGGCAGCCGCATCGACGTCGGCAGAAGATTTGCAAAGCACCCTGAAGCAAGCGGCGGAATCCGGCTCCAAGGTCGTGATCTGCCGCGGCGATGCCATGGCACAGGCCGTGTATGGATTGCAGGGCGAATACCCCGACACCTATTTTATGGTGGTCGATGCCGAGGCACACAATGCCGATTACAGCGACTACACCGTTAAGGACACTGTGCGCTGTGTGCTGTTCAGTGAGACGCAGGCCGGCTATCTGGCCGGATACGCCGCCGTGAGCGAGGGCTATGAGGAACTGGGCTTTGCCGGTGCCGAGGAAATGCCCGCAACGGTACGCTACTGCACAGGCTTTATGCAGGGAGCCGAGAAGGCGGCCGAGCAGCAAGGCGATGAAATCACGCTGCAAGTCTGGTACAGCGGCTCCAAGGAGTACAGCGACGCCGTGGCCGAGCGCCTGGCAAGCTGGTACAACAACGGCACCCAGGTGATTTTTGCAGCGGACGAGGCGACGCTGCAGGCAGCCCTGGCGGGCAAGGAACAAACCGAAACCGACGGCAAGATCATTGCGCTCAAGTGGGATCACGACGCACAGGATGAGGCTGTTTTGTTCAGCGCCCTGCACTGCTACAACACCATGGTGCAGCAGGAATTGTATAACTTCTTTGCGGCGGGCGGGCAATGGCCCCAGAACGCGGAATCCCTCGGCCACACCGATACCGTGGGCGTGACCGAAAATGCGGTAGCCCTGAGCGCAGATACCTGGCGGCTGACCAAGTTTACAAAGTCCGGCTACGAGACTTTGTACGATGAACTGCGCAGCGGTGCCCTGAAAACCGAGGACTACGCCGGTATGGATAACCTGCCGGAACTGGAAAATGTGACGGTACAGCAATAAAAAATCCCGCAGAGCAATCTGCGGGATTTTTTTATGCCTTGCGTTTTTTGTTTTGGGTCGCGGTGCGGCGGGGCGATTTGCGGGCAGCGGACTTCTGCTTTTTGGGGGCAGCTTTGGGGGCAGACACAGCGCGCACAAACTGAATGGGATTGCCGTTGGCCAGGATGCGTTCCTCCAGCTCCAACTCAGGCACCGATGCCAAAAACTTGTTCAGACTTTTGGCGCCGAAGTTGCGCACGTCAAAGTCCGGGTAGCGCTTGATCAGTTGGTCCCCCACGCGGGAGGTGCGCACCCAGCCGGTGCCGTCGTCCATTTCCTCGATAAGTCCCAGAATGATGCGTCCGATGGAGTCGCGGTTGATGGCAGTATCGTCGCCGGCGGTTGTCTGCTGCTGCGCATCGGGAGCGGCGGTATCGGCAGCCTCGCCGTGGTCAAGGATCAGATCCAGATACTTGAACTGGTCGCAGGCTTTGACAAAGGGGCCCAGCGCCTTGCTCTCCCCCATACCGATGACCAGCTTGCCGCCCTCACGAAGGCGTGCGGCCAAACGGGTAAAATCACTGTCAGAGGATACGATGCAGAAGCCGTCCAGGTTGCCGCTGTACAAAAGATCCATCGCATCGATGATCATGGCCGAATCGGTAGCATTTTTGCCGGTGGTGTAGCTGTACTGCTGGATGGGAATGATGGAGTTGTTCAGCAGCGCGTCCTTCCAGCTTTTCAGACGCGCATCGGACCAGTCGCCGTAAATTCTTTTGCAGGCAGCCACGCCGAAGCTGGCGGCTACATCCAGAATGACCTTGACATATTTGGGCGAAATATTGTCCGCGTCTATCAAAATCGCGAGTTTGAGATCCTCCATGCCGTTACCTCTTTTCGCGCTTGGGGGTATCATAATACATATACAGCTGGCAGGGAATCATGCCGTTGTAGATTTTGCGGCGGCGGGCGGCCTTTTTGCCGAAATGATCCTCAAAGGCGGCATCGGCGGTGATGGCGTACAGACCCTGTGCGGGGTGGCGCTGCCAAACCTGACCCAGCGTCTTGGCGAGGGCGGCAGCCTCGGACGCATCGCCCAGGCGCTCACCGTAAGGCGGGTTGGTCAGTACGGTGGCATTTTGCAGCGGAGAAAAATCCTTGACGTCGGCCACCTCAAAGCGGCAGCGCTCCCCTACGCCGGCCAACTTGGCGTTGGCGTTGGCCAGCGCTACGGCGGCGGGGTCGATATCGTAGCCGATGCCCTCAAAGGCGGCGTCTGTGCGCACCTCGGCCAGGGCTTTCTGGCGCTGCTGCGTCCAGATGTCGGCGGGGATAAAGGCAAAGTGCTCGGCGGCAAAACGGCGGCGCAGGCCGGGGGCCAGATTCAGCGCCTTTTGGGCAGCCTCAATGACCAGCGTGCCGGAACCGCAGAAGGGATCCTGTACCAGGGTGTCGCGGCGCACGCGGCCCAGGTCGGCAATGGCGGCAGCCAGCGTCTCCTTGATGGGCGCCAGCGTGGCGTTGCGGCGGTAGCCGCGCTTGTGCAGACCGTCGCCGGAGGTGTCCAGATAAATTTCGACCGTATCCTTGCGCAGGGCAAAGCGAATCTTGTAAACACTGCCGGTCTCAGGCAGCGTGGAGGTTTTGTGCCCGGCCATCAGGCGCTTGACGATGGCCTTTTTGACGATGCTCTGGCAGGCAGGCACGCTGGAAAGCTGGCTGGACAGGCTGGAGCCCTTCACGGGGAAAGCAGCATCGGCGGGCAGCAGCTCCTCCCAGGCGATGCGGTAGCAGCCGTCAAACAATTCGTCAAAGGTGGTGGCTTTGTAGGTGGCAAGCAGCAGCAATACGCGCTCGGCCGTGCGCAGGTTCAGGTTGGCGGCGGCGATCATCTCGGCCCCGCCCTGAAATGCCACGCGGCCGTCGGTGACCTGAATGTTTTCGGCACCCAGACGCTTGACCTCAAAATTCAAAGTGGATTCCGTGCCGAAAAAGCACGGGGCAACCATAGTGTACAGTGTGGACATAGTGATCCTTTCGTTTTTGCAAAAAAGCTCTAACCCGGGCGGAACATTGCGCTGCCGTCAGGGATAGAGCCGTAAGAACAATGCTGGGGCAATACCGCACAGCGCCCGCCCAAAACGGTTACAGACACGGTTTGGTATAGCCATTTCTTTAGCCGCGGCGGCGGGAATACCCGCCCCGATGGTTTTCGGTAACGCGCTTGAGGTCGGCAATTTTTTCCTCGCTGCGGGACTTGTAGCGGGCCATCATATCCTCAAAGCTCATATCACCCTGCGGGGCAGCAGGCTTGGGCTGCCATACGCGGGGCTTTTCTTCGCGCTTGGGGCGCGGTGCCTGTGCAGGGCGGCTGCCGCCCTGCGGACGGGGTGCGCGCTCCGGCGCGGGCTGCGTGCGCTTAATGGACAGTGCGATCTTGCCGTCCGGTGCGATGGTAAGTACCTTGACGGAGACCGTCTGGCCCTCGCTCAACACGGTGGAAAGATCCTGCACAAATTCGTAGGAAACCTCGGAAATGTGCACCAGACCGTTCTTGCCTTCCGGCAAGGCGACGAATGCGCCAAAAGGCTTGATGCCGGTTACTTTACCCTCTACAATATCCCCAACTTGTAATGCCAAACTCAGATACCCCTTTTTCTTTTGTAATAGATGTTTCGATATATGTTCAGCCCTGCTGCCGCAACAGCGCAGAGGCAAAACCCGAAATTATTTGCCGCTGATATCAATAAACACGCGCTCGTTGGGCTTGGCATAGCCCTGCTCGCGGGCGTAGCGCTCAATAATGGCGTCCTCGCCCTGCTCCAGCGTGCTGGACAACTCGGCGTTTTCGGTCAGCTGGGTGGTCAACTGGGTCTGAACGCCGGCCAGCTCCTGCTGTTTGGAGCCGATGGCGACCTGACAGTTGATCAGCGTCATAAACAGATACCCGCACAAGACCACAAAGGCCAGCGGGAGCAGCCGAACCGGAAGCGGCCCGTGACGTTTCTTATACATAACAGACAGCCCCCTTTTCCCGAAAAATAAAAATCTGTTCAGATGTTCTAATTATATAATATCTTAGTCGGATTTTGCAACTGCTTTTTTCCGGTTTTTTGCGGTTTTCGGCACTTTTTTGAAAGAAAATGGAAAATTTTCTGCTGCTGCAATTTCATTTCAGCCGAAATCGGGGCAAAAAGCAGCCGATGCAGCAGCTGCAGCGGCTGCAAGGTAAGCTGAGCCAGGCGGCTTACCACGCTGTGCACAACGGGCACAGCGGCAATGTACCAGCACACCGCTCCCAAAAGAACCGCCAGGCTCATGTACCAGCGGGTCGAGCCGGTGGCGCTGCTGCCTGCCGAGAACCCGGCCACCAAAACAGCTGCCGCGGCAAAGGCCAGCATATCCCCCGCAAGATCCCGCAGTTTTCCCCGACCCAGGGCCAGGGAAAGCCCATCGCGACCGGCCCCCAAAAGACAGCCGATACCCAGACACCATAAAACATCGCCGAGAACGGCGCAAACCGACGCAGAGGCTGTCATCAGCGAAACAGCCGTGCCAGCAGCCCGCCGGAGGATTGGCGGTTTTCGGCATATTGCAGAAATTCGATCGTGCCGCTGATCTGCACCTGCCCGCTTTGCAGCGAAAGCTCGCTGACCTGCAGCTCCTGCCCGCCCACGGTCAGGGTGCCCAGGGCCGTTTCCAGCACGGCACCGTTCTCATCGCAGCTTACGATGCGTCCGACTCCCGTTACAGCCAACTGGCGGCGGTCCTTTAAGGCCAGGCTGTGGCCCTGCGGCGCGGGGTGTCTGTTTTCATGAATAGCGGTATCGGCAGTTTCCGGCATGGCGTTGTACTCCCCTTTTCACTGGCAATCTACCGTTACTATATGCAAGGGGCACGGCGGTTATGACAGTGCCGCAACAAAAATCAAAGAACCTCAAACAGCTCACGCGCCACGTCCTTGCCCTTGGGCTCCTCAACGGACAGAACGCGTACCTTGATGGGGCGGTTGCCGAAGGTGACTTCGATGATGTCGCCCACCTTAACGGCATAGCTGGCCTTGGCGGGCTTGTCGTTTACCAGCACACGGCCGGCGTCGGCAACCTCGTTGGCAAGAGTGCGCCGCTTGATCAGGCGGCTGACTTTTAAGTATTTATCCAGGCGCATACAATATAACCTTTCTGTGTGATATCACAAAGCCGCCCCGTCGCAAGGGTGCGGCGGGGCGGTACAGCCTTTATGAAGTGATTACTGAACGCTGTCCTTCAGAGCCTTGCCGGCCTTGAAAGCGGGCAGCTTGGATGCAGGGATGGTGATCTCGGCACCGGTCTGGGGGTTGCGGCCGTTGCGGGCGGGACGCTCGCGGACTTCAAAAGTACCAAAGCCGACCAGCGTGACCTTGTCACCGGACTTCAAAGCGTTGGTGATGGCGTTCAGGGCGCTGTTGACAGCAGCCTCGGCATCCTTCTTGGTCAGATTGGCGTCGGCGGCAACAGCGGAAATCAGTTCTACTTTCGTCATAATATTATACCTCCAATGAATTTATGGGCGGCACCGCACCATTGTGTCTGCCGATGCGGTGTGCCTATGGACAAAAAGCGGCGTTCAGCGGTTTTACGGCTGTTCCGCCTCTTGGCAAGAAGTAGGCTGCGCAGTAAACTGCGCATTGCGGCGCTGCAATGCCTGTTCGGGGTCTACCCCCAGGCTGCGCGCCAGGGCGACGGCGGCAAAGAGCATCTGCCCTACGGCAGCCTCTTTTTCGGCATCGTCACAAAGCTGGGCAGCCTTTGCGGCTGCGGCCACGGTATCAGCCCCGGCCTGTACGGTCACGCCGCCGCGCGCTGCGCGCTTTTGCAGCTTGGCAGCGCGCATCAAAGCGGGCAGTGCCAAGGGCACACTTTCCAAATCGTCCTGTAAGGTTACGCGGCCCTTTTCTATATTTTTGAGCGTATCCCAGTCTTTTATGCTCTGCGCACCCAGAAAAATATGCGGGTGGCGGTCGATGAGCTTGCGGCAAACACCGTCACACACCTGCGCAAAGTTGAAATGCCCCTGCTCGTTCTCCATCTGGGCGTGGAACACGACCTGCATCAGCACATCGCCCAGTTCCTCGCACATCAGTTCGGGGTCGTTCAGGTCAATGGCATCAACGGCCTCGTAGGCCTCCTCCAGAAAATTCATGCGGATGGAGGTGTGCGTTTGTACCTTGTCCCAGGGGCAGCCCTTTTCGGGGTCGCGCAGCAGCGCGATGATGGCGGCCAGATCCTCGGCCGTGTAGTGTGATTTTTCGGGGTAAGCACTCATAAGTCACCGATAAGGCGCGGCAAAAGCAACACGCAACATTTTACTCTCAAATTGGAATTTGTCAAGCGTTACATAAAATACGGCAGCTGCGTCGGGGGAAAACCCACAAAAAACGGACGCAACTGCGCGTAATTTTACAAAACCTGACGAAAAAGTTTTACAATTTACAGCTGCGCGCCGCAGTGGTTGCAGAACAGCGCATCAGCGTCCACCTCAGCGTGGCAGACGGGGCAGATCTTGGTTTCGCCGCGCAGCTTAACGGGCTCCTCCTCGATCTCCTCCTCAGGTTCCTCACTGACAACAGGCTCCTCCGTCTCGGCAGTCTCCTGGGCCTCCGCCTCGGCGCGCTCCTCGGGGGTCATGCTGGCCTTGATGTCCTCAATGGCCTTTTCGACCTCTGCCACGGCGGCGATATACTTGTCGACCAGCGGCTGGTTCTCCTCGCCGGCCTTGTGCAGGCTGTACACCAGCGCACCCAGCTGACGCTGTGCCTTGGACAGACGTGCCTGCTGGTTCAGCAGTTCCAGCTGGTTCTTGCCCTTGTCGGCCAGATCCTGGGCGGCCTTTTTGGCGGTATCAACAAATTGAAGGCTCTGCTCTTTCAGCATTTCGATATCGATCTCGAACATAAGGAAACACCTCTTTCACGTTTTTACAAACATCTGGCACAGACACAACGCCGATGCCGTACCGTATCTACCTAACATTATAGACTGTTTTTGCAGGTTATGCAACGATGAATTTGTATATTTTTAGTGAATTGTGCTGTTTTCGCTGCACTTTGTGCCGATAAATTCCCGCAGCAGGCTGTCTTGCGGCACCAACTCGGCCGGCAGCGCCGGAAACAGCGCAAAACGGGATTTCAATGCCTCCAGTTTTCGGCGCTGGGCGGGGGTCATGTCGGCATCGGGCTGCACCTCGGCCAGCAGGGTGTTCCACAGGCAGACCTCATAGCTGTGGGCGGTGTCCAGCAGCAGGTTGGCACGGGGCTTGAAGGGCCGAATATACAGGTCCTCACCGTCACAGACGCGGTCCCACATCCCCAGGGTGAAGGACGCCTCGTGCCCGCGGAACAGTGCGTCCCGCACGATGCGGCGCGCAAGGCGGATATCCCGCGTGGCCAGGCAGCGGCTGCCGTCGGTGTCGGCGTATTCCTCGCGCAGACCGGCATACAGGTACAAAACGGCGTTGTCCGGCAGGGCGGCGGTCAGGGCAGGGTTCAAGGCGTGCAGCCCCTCAATGATGGCTACGCCGCCTCGGCAATCCACCGTTTGCAGCCCGGCGGGCTGCTGGATGTGAAAATCAAACACCGGCGACTGGCAAACGCCCTTTTGGTACAAGTCCCGCAGGCAGTCCTGCAGTACGGGGATATCCAGGGATTCCAGCCGTTCATAGTCATCGCTGCCGTCGGGATTTTTGGGGTAGCGCCCTGCGCCGACAAAAAAGTCATCCAGGCTCAAAACGGCGGCGGGGCAGTTTTCGGCGCGCAGCAGGGCGGCCAATTTATGGGCAGACGTTGTTTTTCCGGCAGCCGAAGCCCCGGTCAGCATGATGATGCGGCGCTTGCTTTGCAGTACTTCCTGCACGATCAGATCCAGTTGGTCGTGATATTGCCGTTCGCTGATCTCGGCAAAGGGCTGCGGCTGCGTGGCCGCTAAGGAAATCAGCTCACGGCCTACAAATCTCTTGCGGTGTGTAACGTGCATAAAAATCCTCCACAGTCTGCTTGCGGGCAAGAACCTCGTCAAAGCGGTCGATGTACTCGGTGGGATATTTGAAGTTAAAGACGCGCTCGATCTTGCCGCGGCGTGCGCCGGGAATGACCAGCTTGGTGGAACCGCCGGCCCCGGCGGACAGGATGGAGTGTATCTCCTCCATAATATAGATGTTGTACAGGCAATCCCTGCCGGGCTTGGCCCAGCCGATATTTTCAAGGTTTTGCAGGGTGCCCTTCTGGCGGTACATATAATACGGGCGGTAGCCGGCGTCATACAGGGTGTCGCAGCAGCGAAGCATGGCCGATACATCATCGTATGCGGCGGCGCGGTGCTCTACCACCAGGTCAGAGGCGCGCTTTAAGGTCAGCGTGTGCACGGTGATGTTTTCGGGGTTCAGCGCAATGGCCTGCTGCAGACTTTGTGCAAAGCCCTCGACTGTGTCACCGGGCAGACCCGCGATAAGATCCATGTTGATGTTGTCGTGCCCGGCGGCGCGTGCGGCGGCAAAGCAGTCGATGATATCGGCGGCAGTGTGGCGGCGGCCGATATTGCGCAGCACCTCGTCCGAGAAGGTCTGCGGGTTTATGGAAATGCGGGTGGCCCCGTATTGCTTGATGATGCGCAGCTTTTCGGCATCGGTGCAGTCGGGACGTCCGGCCTCCACCGTGTACTCGTCCAGGGCGGCAAGGTCAAACGTTGCGGCAATGTGGGACATCAGCTGTTCAAGCTGCGCCGCTGAAAGGCTGGTGGGCGTTCCGCCGCCGATATAAAAGGTGCGGATGCGCAGCCCGCAGCGGTCTGCGGTCCGGCGGATGGCGGTAAGTTCCTCGCAGAGCTTATCGACATAGGGCTGTACCAGCGCGCGGGTAGCCTTGTCCCCCACGGTGCGGGAGACAAAGCTGCAATAGCTGCAGCGCGTGGGACAAAACGGGATACCTGCATACACGCTGCAATCCATCGGGTCGGCGGCGTCCAAAACGGGGCGCTGTAAATCGGCGATGGAAAGTGCCAGCCGGAACTTTTCCGGCGTGCAGGCGAAATGCTGCAAAAAGCGGTCGCGGATGGCATCCTCCTGCCAGCCCATGGCGCGTAAATCATGTATAATGCGTACAGGGCGCACACCGGTCATCATGCCCCAAGGCGGCGTTCTTTTTGTGGCATCGCACAACAGTGTGTAAAGCGCGCGGCAAAGCGCGTACTCCGCGTCAGTGTCAGTATCGCGCAGAGCAGTGCGCCAGTACAGCCTTCCGTCCAGACGCAGCAGCGCAAAATCGGTTTTTTCATGGGAGCAGGCGGCCACAAAATCTCCGCTTTCCGGTATGGAATCGGTCTTGTCGGCGGTGGGGAAAAACAGCCGTGCCGTGTGCTCAGCTTCATATCCGGCGGCAGGACCGCACAAAAGGATCTGCATACAGGGGCCTCCTCTTAATACATGGGGTACATTCCTTCGGTCATAAAGGGGTTGGAACGGCGTTCCAGCCCCAGGGTGGAAGATTCCCCGTGACCGGGCAGCACCTGCGCGTCATCGCGCAGGTCGGATTCTGCCAGCCTGGACAGGCTCTGCTGCATCCGGATACCGCTGCCGCCGGGCATATCGGTGCGCCCGCAGCTGCCTGCAAACAGCGTGTCGCCGCAGAACAGCAGTTTGCCCAGCGCCAGCACCACACTGCCGGGGGTATGGCCAGGGGTATGGTAAACGGTAAAGGTCAGTTCATCGATGGCAAGGCTGCCCGAAACAGGCCATGCCTCGTCGATGTCACTTCTTTTCAGCGGATACAAATCGTTGCCCAACGCATCGGCAGGGTCCAGATAGACCTTGCAGCCGGTCTCGCGCCGCAGGGCGGCAACAGCCCCCACATGGTCATAATGCCCATGCGTCAGCAGAATATGCGTAAGGGTCGCACCCTGCTCCGCCAGTGCCTTCTTGTAGGTTTCCGGCTCGGCAGCGGCATCGATCAATATGCCGTGCTTTTGGTCGGTCACAAGCAAAAATGTGTTGGTATACAGCGGTGCTGCGCCTAAAATGTGCGTAACCTTCATACAATACTCACCCCTTTTTCCAGTCATCGGTGTCGATGATGATGGTCACAGGCCCGTCGTTGACGAGCGAAATCTGCATATCCGCCCCGAATTCCCCGTGCTGAACCTCCCGTAAGCCCTGCTTGCCGATTTCCCGTAAAAAGGCTTCGTAGCAAGGCTCTGCCAAATCGCCCTTGGCGGCGTGGCTGAAGCTGGGACGCTTGCCCTTGGCGGTATCGCTGTACAGCGTAAAGTTGGATACCACCAAGGCGGAGTAACCAAGCTCGACCGCGCTGCGGTTCAGCTTGCCGGCCTCGTCCTCAAAAATACGAAGATGCGCGCATTTTTCTGCCAGCTTGGGGATGATATCGGGGGTGTCGGTTTCCCGCACACCCAGCAAAATGACCAGACCCGGCCCGATTTTGCGCGGCTCACCGCCGTTTACGACGACGCTGGCCCCGCTTACCCGTTGAATTACGGTACGCATAGATAAAGTTCCTTTTCCAAAATGAAATCAGTTTCTTGTTACGGTCACAACGTCCTTGACCTTTTTCAGGCGGGAAACCACGCTGTTCAGGTGCTCGGTGTTGGTAATGCCTACGGTCACGCTCATGCGGGCGCGGCCCTGCTCGGCGCTGCGCGCCGTCAAAGAGTAGATGGGCACGCGCATATCGCCCAGTGCCAGCGCAATGTCAGAGACAAGGTTTGCGCGGTCCATGCACAAAAGCTCCAGCGTGGCCTTATAGTTTTCGCGGGAATCCTCCGCCCAGAAGGCGCGCACCCAGCGGTCGGCGTTTTCACTGTGGCGCAGGCTCTCGCGCACGTTGGCGCAGTCCCGTTTGTGGATGGACACACCGAACCCGCGCGTGACAAAGCCGATGATCTCATCCCCGGGCAGCGGAGAGCAGCACTTGGCAAACTTGATGGGGCAGTTGTCGATGCCCTCGACCACCACACCGTCGGAGGAATGCACCCGCTTCAGCTCCACGGTCAGGGGCTTCGGCTCGTTCTCCTTGAGCTTGGCGTATTCTTCCTTCAGCTTGGGCAGCAGGCGGGAAATCAGCAGGCCGCCGTAGCCGATGGCGGCGTACATCTCATCCACCGAATTGCAGCGATTGCGGCGGGCAAGATTCTCCATAAAAACGGGGCGCTGCTCGTCGGTAAGCGGCATCATGTTGCGGCGCATTTCGCGTTCCAGTGCGTCGCGGCCTTCCTGGATATTTTCTTCCCTGCGTTCTTTTTTGAACCAGTTGCGGATCTTGTTTTTGGCCTCGCTCGTCTTTACGATGTTCAGCCAGTCGCGGCTGGGGCCGCGGTTTTCGGGGCCGGTGATGACCTCGATGATCTCGCCTGTCTGCACCTTGTGGTCGATGGGTACGATGCGGTTGTTGACCTTGGCACCGATCATGCGGTTGCCCACGGCCGAGTGGATGGCATAGGCAAAGTCGATGGCGGTAGCCCCGGCGGGCAGGTTGATGACATCGCCGCGCGGGGTAAAGGCAAAGACCTCCTCCGGCAGAAGGTCGCTCTTGATGTCGCTGAGCAGGTCGGTGGCATCGGCACTGGAACGCTGGCTTTCCAAAAGCTGGCGCACCCAGGCCAGACGCTCGTCCAGCTTGTCGTTGCTGCCGCCGGTGATGCCGGCCTTGTATTTCCAGTGGGCGGCGATGCCGTACTCCGCCATGCGGTCCATATCCCAGGTGCGGATCTGTACCTCAAACGGGATCGCCTCCCGCCCGATGACGGTGGTGTGCAGGCTCTGGTAGCCGTTGGGCTTGGGGGTGGAAATATAATCCTTAAAGCGGTTGGGCAGCGGATGGTACATATCGTGGATAAGACCCAGTGCGGTGTAGCACTCGGCTACGCTGCCCAGAATGATGCGCACGGCGTAGATGTCGTAGATCTCCTCGAAGTCCTTATTCTGCATATACATCTTGCGGTAGATACCGTAGATGCTCTTTACGCGGTGGCGGATGGTTGCCTTGCCGATGCCGTTTTCTGACAGATGCTTGGAGATGGTATGGCAGACTGTGTGCAGAAATTCGTCGCCGTGCTTGTTCAGCAGGTCGCGAATGGTTTCGTAGCCGACGGGGTCGAGGTAATGCAGGCTGCGATCCTCCAGCTCCTCCTTGATGTTGGAGATGCCCAGACGGTGCGCAATGGGGGCGTAGACCTCCATGGTTTCCAGGGCTTTATCGCGGCGTTTCTGCTCGGGCCAGGCGTCGCCGGTGCGCATATTGTGCAGCCGGTCGCACAGCTTGATGATCATAACGCGGACGTCCTGACTCATGGCCAGCAGCATCTTGCGCAGGTTTTCGGCCTGGCGGTCCTCCACGTTGGAAAATTTGATTTGTGTCAGCTTGGTGACACCGTCCACCAGCAGGGCTACCTCGTCCCCGAACTTCTGGCGGATCTCGGTAATGCCCACCGAGGTGTCCTCGGCCACATCGTGCATCAGGGCGGCGGCAATGCTTTCGCTGTCCATGCCCAGCTCCACCAGAATCTGCGCGACGCTCAGCGGGTGGCAGATATACGGTTCGCCGCTGCGGCGGCGTTGGTCACCGTGAGCCTTTTCCGCCAGTGCATAGGCGCGGTCGATCATAGCAAAATCATAAGGGCGGCCGCTGGCCACCAGGTCATGCTTCAGATCCTCATAGGTAATGGGCATTTTCACTTCGTTGTTTTCCATAGACAAAGCTCCCCTTTTTCGACGGATTTATTGCGCCTGGGCAGTCAGCCGCTGCAGAATCGGTGCCGAGGCAAGATCCTGCTTTGCGGTGACGGGGGCCGGCAGCCACCGACCGTTTTCCTCCCGGACAAGGCCCAGCTCCTGTAAAGCCGTTAGGCTTGTCAGGATTTTCCCGGTGTTCTGTGCACCTTCGGCAAAAAAGACCGGCTGTAAATCATAGGAGACGACCTGCCCACTGCGGATGCGCTTGTAGAGCGCGACCGTGTCGGCGCGCTGCGGCAAAATGGCGGCGGCGCGTTCTTTTTCCAGCACGCCGCCCGCCCGGAACGCTTCAAACCAAGCGGATTGCTCCCCGGCGGTGTTGCCGAGCCCGGCGGGACGTATGGCGCGCAGATGCGCCGACACGGCAGGCGAACCGCTGCGCCCCGTAAAGACCGAAAGCTCAAGCGCCGCCTCGACTACGGCACCGGGCTGGTAGGCAAAATTCTGCATGGCAACACCAAAGGTGGAGGCAAACAGGGTATCGCTGCCCTGCCGCAGCCGCACACGGGTGTGGCGTCCGTCGGCACCCATCGGCCAAAGCCCGTCCACCACGGCATTGCGAATGAAAAACACGGGGGTGGCGTTGTCCCGTCCGTAGGGGGCCAGCCGATACAACTCCTGTACGTTGGCGAGCGTCAGCTCGGACAGTGCCGCCTCGGCGTCCAGCTTTAGGGTGACAGCCTCCGCGCGCGGGGCGTGGTGGGCGGCCCATTGGTTGACAGCCTGCCGAAAAGCAGGAAGGTTGGATTCCTCAATTTCCACACCCGCAGCAGCCGCGTGGCCGCCAAAACGGGTCAGATACTGCGCGCAGTCACACAGGGCGCTGTGCAAATCAAAGCTGTCGGGGGCACGTCCGCTGCCGCGACCCTCCCCTTCGTGCAGCGAAATCACGATGGCCGGGCGGCTGTACCGTTCCATCAGGCGCGCAGCCACAATGCCGATCACGCCGGGGTGCCAGTCCTCCCCCGCTACGACCAGCACGCGGTCGTGGGTGCGGGCGGGGTCGGTCTCCAGCGTTTTCAGGGCCTCGGCAAAGACGGCCTGCTCGGTCTGCTGGCGTTCTGTATTGATCTCCGCCAGGCGGGCGGCAATGCCCACGGCCTGTTCCTCATCGCCGCAAAGCAGCAGCTTTAAGGCAACGGCTGCGTTGTCCATGCGCCCGGCGGCGTTCAGCCGGGGGGCTAAGCTGTAACTGACCGTGTCGGCCGTCACAGGGCGGCCAAGGCAGCCCGCGTTCTCCAACAGCGCGTGCAGACCGGGGCGCATGGTGTCCTGCAAAAGCGCCAGCCCCTCGCGCACCAACGTGCGGTTTTCTCCCACAAGGGGCATCACGTCGGCCACGGTGCCAAGGGCGACCAGTTCGCCGTACATTTCCAGCAGTTCACCGGGGTCGCAGCCTTCCAGTGCGGCGCACAGCTTAAAGGCAACACCCGCGCCGCACAGATCCTTAAAGGGGCTTTCATCATCGGTGCGTTTGGGGTCAACAACAGCTATGGCATCGGGCAGGGTGTCACCGGGCAGGTGGTGGTCGGTGATCACAAGATCCAGCCCCAGCGCCTTGGCGCAGGCGGCCTCCTCCACGGCAGAAATGCCGTTGTCCACCGTCACGACCAGCTTAAAGCCCTTTTGGGCAAGGCTTTCCAGCGCCGTGCGGGTCAGGCCGTAGCCGCTGCCGCGGGTGGGCAGCTTGCAGCGCACATGCGCACCCATGCTGCTCAGGCACTCATACAAAATGGCAGTGGCGGAGATGCCGTCCACGTCATAGTCGCCGTAGATGACGATCAACTCCTCGTTTTCGACCGCCTGTTCAATGCGCGCCACGGCCTTGTCCATATCCCGCATCAGAAACGGGTCGGACAGCGGCTCCCCTGCGCCCAAAAGCGCCTGTGCCTCGTCGGGGCCGCAGCCCCGCGCTGCCAGAACTCTGCGCAGCAGAACGCCGCATCCTTGGGCGGCAAGTGCCTGTTCATCCGCCGCAGCGGAGGGTTTTATCTGCCATGCAGGATAGATCATTTCGGTTGGCTCCTTGTAGTAAAGTCGCTTTCAAAGTCGTGGGTCAGACCGTCCTGACGCAGCATGGCTTCCAAAGTGTCGATCTCGGTAGAAACATCTAAGCTGACGTCCTCCAGCAGGGTGTCGTACAGCTTGGTGTAGGCAAGGTTCAAGGTGTGCAAAATGGCGGTGATATCGCGGCGGATGTCGGCGGCACTGCCGGTATCGTCCCCCAGCCCCAGCGCGGTATCCAGCAGCTTGCGGGTGGTGGGCAGGTAGTAGTCCCGCAGCCGGCGCAGCTGGGGCAGCTGCTCAGGGTGGGCAGCGGTAAAGTCCAGCATGGCGCGGCAGGTTTTTTGCATTTGGGCAAGCTCGGCATCGGTGTCCCCGCCAAGGCAGCCCCGGCAGCTTTGCAGGTAGGCAAAAAAGGCTTCGCACTCGCAGCGGAACTGCTCAGTCTCGCTCAAAGGCTCGGCGGGCGCAGGGGTCTCGGCGGGCGGTTGGGTTTCGGCCGGGTGGTACAGCGTATCGTCAAAATACAGGGTGCTGAAATCCGCACTATACGCAGCCCCAGGGAAATCCCCGTCTGCCACCGCTTTTTGTACGTCCTTGTAGACCTGCTCCTGTTTCAGCAGGGCGGTGCGGGCAAGACTTGGCAGGTCGCACTGCCAGTCCCGCGCGGCGCGCAGCAGCTTGCGCAGACGGCTGAAATAGAAAAGCTTGCGCATCCCGGCAACTGCCATATACAAAAAGCCCAGCATGGCGGGATACGAACAAAAAAACAAGATCGGGAACACCCGAAAGGCGGCATCGGATACGCCCAGCGCCGCGGGACCTACGCCCCACAAAATGCCCATGACCAGCGCCGTAATGCCAAAAATGCCGGTAAAGGTCCAGCCCACAGCGGTCAGCGCAATGCCGGCAGAATACCCGCCGTTTTTCAGCTTGTAATCGAGGCGGCGTTTCCATGCGGCAAAGCTGTCCGGCGGTGCGCCGCGGGCAGCGGAAATGGCATCCCCCGCCTGTGCCAGCGCGTCCGAAAGGCTGCCCAGCACCGTGGCGCCGACACCGGTGCCGAACTGCACGGCGTTGTCCAGCAAATCGCCCAGATCGTGGTCAAGATTGTATTTAAAGTCGGATTTCAGGTTGTGTTTAAAGTCGTTGTTGTTTTGCGGCATATCCGTTCCTTACTTCTGCGGTGCATAATTTTCCATCAATTTGGCGGCGCAGCGCACACCGTCCACGGCGGCGGTCATAATGCCGCCCGCATAACCGGCGCCCTCGCCGCAGGGGTACAACCCCGGCAGGCTCAGGCATTGCAGGTCATCTTTTCCGCGCACAAGGCGCACGGGGCTGCTGGTGCGGGTTTCCAGACCCGTCAAAACGGCGTCGGGTGCGCGGTAAGCGGCCATTTTGCGACCAAAATCACCCAGGCCCTGCCGCAAAGCGGCAGAGAGTTCGCCGGGCAAAAGGCTGCCCAAATCGCAGGGGGTCACGCCGCGGGGGTAGCTGGGCTGCACGCGGTCAAGCGCAAGTTCACTGCCGCCCGAAAGAAAGCTGCCCACGGTCTGGGCGGGGGCGGCATATCCCCCGCCGCCCGCGCGGAACGCTGCCTGCTCTAACTCGCGCTGAAAGGCCACGGCCTTGGCGGGGTCGTTGTCAAAGTCGCGTCCGTCCACACTGACGACGACGGCGGCATTGGCATTTTTGCCGTCGCGGGCGTGCAGACTCATGCCGTTGGTCACGACACCGCCCGCCTCGCTGGCAGCGGCGCATACCACGCCGCCCGGACACATACAAAAGGTGTAGACGCACCGCCCGCCGCCGACATGGCTGCTGAGCTGATATTCGCCCTTGGGCAGGGCGGGGTGTCCGGCTGCGCCATGGTACAGGCTTTCGTCAATATCGGTTTGCAGGTGTTCGGCGCGAAAGCCCACCGAGAAGGGCTTACATTCCAGCGGAAGTCCCTGCCGATGCAAAACGGCAAAGGTGTCGCGGGCGCTGTGCCCCACAGCCAGAATCAGCTGCTCACAGGCGATGTTCCCATCGGTGGTTGTGATGCCCGCCAAGCGCCCGCCGCGCACGGTAAGCCCGGTCAGGGCGGTGTTGAAGCGCACCTCCCCGCCCAGGGACTCGATCTCGGCGCGGATATTGCGGATGACGCCCCGCAACAGATCGGTACCTACATGGGGCTTTTGCCGCCAGGCAATATCGGCGGGGGCGCCGTGCGCCAAAAAGGCTTCCGTCACAAACCCGCAAAGGGGGTCCCCTGCGCGGGTGGTCAGCTTGCCGTCCGAAAACGTTCCCGCGCCGCCCTCGCCAAACTGGATGTTGGCGTTCGGGTCAAGCTCGCCGGTGGCCTCAAAATGCTCGACGGCGCGCACGCGCTCGTCCAGGGCGGGGCCGCGCTCCAATACCAGCGGGCGGTAGCCGTGGCGGGCCAGCAGCAGGGCGGCAAAAAGCCCGGCAGGGCCAAGCCCCACCACGACGGGGCGGTGCATCAGCGGTGCGCTGCCCGTGGCAAAGCGGTATTGCGGGGCGGCGGCAAAGCTGACGCCGGGCATATCGGCCAAAGCGGCCTCCTGCCGTTCATCGGGCAGGGACACGGCGATCGTGTATACCAGCACGGGCTTGCCGCGCCGTGCGTCCACCGAAAGCCGCGCTACGCCGCAATGGGCAGCCTGGGAAGGGCGCAGGTGCAAAATGCGCAGCGCCTTGGCGGCGGCCTCGGCATCGGGGTCATGCAGGGTGAGCGGTAAGCGGATATTGCGAACCAAAAGCATACTTTTCGGGTACCTCAACTCTTATTTAACAGTGATCTCGCACTGCACCGTATAGCTGCCGGTGGCAAAGATGCGGGACGATGCGGGAATCTGGATCGTTACGGGGATAGTCTGCTGCCCGGCGGTCAGGTTCAGGCTCTGGCAGTCGATCTGTGCCACCACGCTGTCGGCCGAAAGATTTTCAATATCTTCGGCGGGGCCGTACAGCTCAACGCCGCTGACAAGGCTGGACAAAATCTCCAGCTCGTAGTTGCTGGGTACGTTGATGGCGCGAATGTTGGAAACATTCAGCTTGGTGGAGGTCAAATGGTCGGTGTCAAAGCTCAGGGTAACGTTGGATACACCGTCCAGCGAAACCACACCCGCAGGAAGTTCGATAAGACGCTGATAATCGCGGCCTATCTCAAATTCCTGTGCCAGGTCAAAATCGGTCACGGCCAGGGAGTCCAGTGCGCTGATGGTGCGGGCAGACCCGGCCACACGCAGCGTCTGCTGGCTCAGGGAATATTTCAGGCTGTTTACGTCAAAGCCCGTGGGTGTGCCGATGAAATTGACCGCCAACGGCAGCTCGCGCACCTGGTAGATGGTAAGGGTAACGTTGGCAGAGTCGTTGTCCATCGTGGTGTACAAAGGCGTTACGACCGCACCGTTTTCGTCCCGCATTTCCAGGTTGGCGGGCAGCGTGGTGGTATCGGCCAGCGGGGTATCGTCGTCAACGGGGGCCACTACGGCGGCGATGCGATCCAGCTCGGATGTCGGGCCGCGCAGTGTGACCTCGGCGGGAACGGCGGCGGTACGGTTGAGCATGTAATTTTCTGCCACGGCAATGCCGGAGGTGTCCACCGTGACAGGTACGGTCTTTTCGCTGACCTCATCAAATACGACGTCTATGTTGGTGGGAGATTCCACCGTACACTTGATGTTGCCGGAAAAGTCGCTTGTATTGGTGATCTTGGCCTGCAGACGCAGGGTGACCTTGCCGGGGCCGTTGACGCTTGCATAGCTGGGGTAAACCATGATATCGGACGCGGTGATGCTGCCGATGGTGGTCATGTTGCCCTCTACCCGCACGGTCACGCCGGAAATATCCGGCTTTTCCACGATATCCAGCCCCTGGTTGATGTAGGTGGAGGCAGAATACGAATAGTTGATGGGCACGTCGGCGCGGGTCACGTTGCCCTGGGGGTCAATGTAGACAGTGACCACGATCCAGGTCGCCAGGCCGAAAAGCAATGCCAGAAACATCGAGAAAAAGCGGTTGTCCCAAAGGGAACGGCTATGGGGTTCATTGGGTGTCGGCATGGGATGCGATACCTCCTTTGCGCAGGATGCGCTGCAGCAGCGGTACGTTTTCGTCGGAGGTTTCCTCCGGCGGGACGACTTCTTCCTGCAGCAGGTTGAACAGGTTCTGGCGGTCCAGGCGGCGAATCAACACGCCGTTCTTGGCCAGGGAGATAATACCGGTCTCCTCGCTGACAATGACAACGATGGCATCGGAATTCTCGCTCATGCCAAGGCCCGCGCGGTGGCGGGTTCCCATGTCCTTGCCCATTTCCAGGTTGTTGGACAGCGGCAGCACGCAGCCTGCGGCAACAATTTCGCCGTCGCGGATGACTACCGCGCCGTCATGCAGGGGTGTGCCCTCATAGAAAATGGTGCCCAGCATCTCGCGGATGACATCGGCGTGCATCGGTGTGCCGGTGCGGATGATCTCATCCAGATTGTTGCGGCGCTCCAAAACCATAAGTGCGCCGGTGCGCGTGTCGGAAAGCTGCTCGGCAGCGTCGCAGATAGCCACGACGGCGCTCTGCCATGCCCCGCGCAGGGTGGGGTCGGCGCGTCGATAGCTACCGAACAGCTTGCTGGACCAGCTGGCGCTTTGACCCATGCGCTCCAGCGTGCGGCGCAGTTCCGGCTGAAAGATAACCACGGCGGCCATAAAGCCGATGGTGATGACATTGTTCAACAGCCAGGTGACGGTGCGCAGCTGCAGCATGACAGCTAAGCCGTAAAACACCACCAGCAAAAAGATGCCCTTGACCAGCTGCCCGGCACGGGAACGCCGTGCAAACAGGACAAGCTGGTAAAAAACAAACGATATAATGAGAATGTCTATTGTGTCAGAAAAAGGGTTGAATGCGCGCAAGCTGCTAAGGATCGCGCTTATCATGTCGTTTTTCAGCATGGGAACCCAGTCCTCCTTCCCTGCTGTGAAATCACTCGATCAAGGCTACAGCGTGGGCGGCAATGCCCAGCCCCTCGCCGGTAAAACCCAGGTGCTCCTCGGTAGTGGCCTTTACGCTGACAGCAGAAATATCGACCCCGAAGGCATCGGCAATGTTTTGGCGCATGGCGGGAATATGCGGCGCCAGCTTGGGGGCCTGGCAGATGAGCGTGGCGTCCACATTGCCCAGCTTGTAGCCGTGGCGGGACAAAATGGCGGCAACCTCGCGTGTCAGCGCCAGAGAATCGGCACCCTTGTAGGCGGGGTCGGTATCAGGGAAATGCTTGCCGATATCGCCCAGTGCTGCCGCGCCCAGCACGGCGTCCATGACGGCGTGCAGCAGAACGTCGGCGTCGGAATGACCCAGCAGGCCCTTTTCATAAGGAATCTCCACACCGCCCAAAATCAGCTTGCGATCCTCGACTAAGCGGTGAACATCATATCCGTGACCAATGCGCATGGTTTTCTCCTTTTGTAAATCTTCAGGGGTGGTGATTTTCAGGTTGGCGTAGTCGCCCTCGGTCAGCGTGACCGGCAGACCGGCGAGTTCAAACAGGCTGCAATCGTCGGTGACAAGCGCTGCCGTCGCGGCGTCCACGGAAGCTAATGCCTGCCGGTAAAGAGCGGTGCGAAAACACTGGGGTGTCTGCACGGCAAACAGGGTGCTGCGGTCGGGCGTGGAAACGACACGGCTGTCCTTGGCGATTTTAATGGTGTCTTTGACGGGCACAGCCGGTGCGGCGGCTCCGCTTTCGGCGGCGGTCTGCAGGGCTTTTGTGATAAGGTCGGCGCTCACAAAGGGGCGGGCGGCATCGTGGATGGCTACCAGTTCGCCGTGGGCGGCAGCCAGGCCGTTTTTAACGCTGTCAGCGCGGGTGGCGCCCCCCTGCACCACGGTGCAGGGCTTGGGGCAGCTTTCGGCAATAGCCTGGCAGTCGGCAAGATTCTGCCCTGCTACCAGCACCAGCTCGGTAACGGCGTCGTGGGCAGCAAAGGCGGCGCAGCTTGCCTGCAAAACGGTGCTGCCGCAGGGTAATCGAAAACTGAGCTTGTCAAACCCCATGCGGCGCGAGGCCCCCGCCGCAACGATAACGGCAGTGACGGACGGAAATACAGAAGCGGTCATAGGGTACACTACCCCCTTTTACTAATGTTTACATAACATTATACAGGGTTGTGACAAAAAAATCTACTAAATTTGGCAGGATTTTTTTGTGCAAACAGAAAAAATCCGCCGCACCGTGGGGTGAGGCGGATAAATGAACTACTGCTGAAGTATGCGGCAGAAAAATCAAAAAATATTTGGAAGTACAAATTATAGGACATGCGAGGGTGTATACTGAAATTACAGAAAAGAAATCCAAAGACTTACGCAGTACATAAACATTCGAGAAGGTGGTAAAAATGCTTCATAGGTAAATTAGTCCCAGATACAAAGTGAACACAAACCACTATTTAACAGGAAGGAAAAATATTATGTTTGCAAATCTTTTAATTGCTACCGGCCTTGTCCTTCTCATCGGTTTGCCGATCTATCTCATTCTGGGTGCCGCCGCCTACCCTGTCTGGACTTTTACCGAAAAGCAGATCGATAAAGCCGTGGACAAGCTCTGTCCCACGCCCATACAGTTTCAAAAACAGCAGGAAGTATACGATGTCTATCTGGATATGCTGCGCACCGGTCACAACCGCCGTGGTGTTCAGATCGCCTCGTATCAGGTCAAAAACAATGTGTCGCGGTGCGAAGCCTGTTATCAACTCATCAAGCAGGATATTCAGGATATGGGCATCGACTTCAACTGGCAGTACGCTATGGAACTTTGTGGTCTTGATACCGAAATCAAGCTGCGTGACGGGTATTTCCGGCGCAACGCCCGCTAAAATCGCTTGCACCACTCCGAAAATCAAATAGAATTGTTATCTAAGGAGGTCATTCTCGTGCGTAAAAAAGACGACAACCCCATCTTTCTCATCGGCCTGATCCTCATCAATGTCATCAATGTCTACATCATTCTGTTTTACCATTAAGGATATCTTCCCGTGAACAATTAAAGACAACAATTTCTTTCAGCTTGTCGAATAAGTTTCTTCGAGTAGTGATGTAGGGCGCATATCCTGACCGCGCAGCACCACGCTTGCTGCTTAGGCTCGCCTTTTTTTATCCAACCGAATCTTGTCGCTGATCATGGCGATAAATTCCGAGTTGGTGGGCTTGCCGCGCAGGCTGTGGATGGTGTAGCCGAAATAGCTGTTCAGGGTGTCCACATCGCCGCGATCCCAGGCGACCTCGATGGCGTGGCGGATGGCGCGCTCTACCCGGCTGGCCGTGGTCGCGTTGCGCTTGGCAATCTCAGGGTACAGGCGCTTGGTCACGGCGTTGATATAGCCGTGGTCGGCGGTGGTCAGCAAAATGGCATCGCGCAGAAACTGGTAGCCCTTGATGTGCGCGGGAACGCCGATCTGGTGCAAAATCTCGGTCACGGTCAGTTCGTCGGAATCCAGCGATACGGCCTGCGGGCGCGCCGTGTTGCCGGCAGATTTCAGCACACGGTTTACCAGCACGCTTTCATCAAAGGGCTTGACAAAAAAGAAAGAGAAACCGTTATCCAGCAGTTCCTGCTCAATCTCCTCACTCTGGAAAGCACCCGTCACAAAAAACGAGGTGTGCACGTTGCTGGTGTTCTGCGCCTCGTAGCGCTGCTTTACGGTGATGGCGTCCAAATCGGGCATAAAGGCATCCAGCAAAACGGCGTTGGGATGTACATTCAGCAAAGTTTCCAGAGCCTTGGTGCCGTTTTTCTCGCACACGGTCACGGCAACGCCCTTATCCTCCAGCGCTTGGCGGCAAAGCTCCGAGACCTGGGCACCGGTATCCGTCATAACAAACTTGATCTTTTCCATCGTAAAACTCCTCCATACATATCACGGGGCGGGCATCGGGCAGGTGGCTGCGGACGGTGCGCATCCGTTGATTTCGTCTACAATGGGAATATTACCATAAAATGGTAAAACATGCAATAGAAATTCTTCATCTTTTTCTGCATTTACGCAATTTTCGTTCGACAAAAAACGACGCCATGCTTTTACTGTGTAAAATTAAACACGATAAAACGTTATAAACACATGTAAGGATCGAAGAATTCCCCTTCCTTTACGGATAATAAAAAGCGCCCCGTATCGACGACACGGAGCGCAAATTGGAAAATGGCTTGGCAAAACAGACCGTTTGCGTGGTTCAGGGCATCTCCGACAGCATATTTTCAATCAGAATACCATAGCCACGCGTGGGGTCGTTCACAAAAACGTGGGTCACAGCTCCTACCAACGCGCCGTCCTGCAAAATCGGGCTGCCACTCATACCCTGTACAATGCCGCCGCAGGAATCCAGCAGCGTCGGATCGGTGATGCGCAGCAGAAGGTTGCGGTTTGGCTCCGCGCAGGTCAGGTTGATGCGCTCAATAACAGCGGCATACCGCTGGGGGCTGCTGCCGCTGACGGTGGTCAAAATCTCGGCCGCACCGGTGTGCACGGCCTGTATATGCGCCGTGGGCAAGATGCTGAAAGAGCTGAAATTGTCGGTGTAACGGCCATATACGCCGCAGACAGAGTTGCTTTGTATGGTGCCGATGCTGCGGGGCATAAATTCGCCGCGCAGCTCGCCGGGGCTGCCGACTTCGCCGCGGCGGCAGCCTGTGACGGTGACGGGAACGATCTCACCGGCAAGGAACGATAGATTTTCTCCGGTGTCGGTGTCGCTGACCGCATGTCCCAGCCCCGCAAATGCGGAGGTTTCGGGGTCGATAAAGGTCAGCGTGCCGATGCCTGCACCGGAATCCCGCACCCAGACCCCCGCGCGGTACTGCCCTGAGCCCGTGTCCAAAACAGGGGTCAAACTGGAAGTGTGCTCCTGCCCGCCGCGTCGGTAGACAAGGCGCAGAGGTTTGCCGCCGCCGGATTGCAGCGCTGACGATACGTCTTCGTTGCTGCGTATGGTATATCCACCCACCGATACGATCCAGTCCCCCAATTGCAGGCCCGCCTGTTTGGCAGGGTTCTGCCCGCCAAAGCCGTTGTATCGGTCAGAAAACGCCACCACCAACGCCCCGTCCGAAAACATTTTGACGCCAAACGGCGTGCCGCATACGCATACACGGCGCGGCTCGGCGGTCACGGTGCGCACGGTCTTTACGGGCACACCCAGAACGGTCAGCGTAACGTTGCGGCTTTTGTCCGCGCGGGCGGCCTCGGCGGGGGCGACCGCAGCGTGGGGCTCCCCTGCCTTTACCCACGGCAGGGATGCCACGGTCAGGCTCTCTCCCGCCGATACATAAAAGGTGTCCGGCAAGGCGGCAGCTGTCCCCCAAAATATCGCCCCGCCCAGCAGGGTGAGCGCCGCCAGCCCGACTGCCATCGGCCGTGCAAATTTAGCCCAAAGCATAACAAAAGCCCCCTCCCGCACTCAGTATGCGCAGAAGGGGGCTGAATTATGTGGTGCGACCAACAGGACTTGAACACGAATAATACAACGTAGTGACGATAAAATGCGGCAATATACGACGCGTTTACGACATGTGCTTTTCGGACAATTTAGAAAAAGCAATTAACAAAAACCGGCGGGCCGCCCATTGGGTAGCCCGCCGCATCTCTTATTCCTCGTCATCCTTCCCCTGCCGCTCCGCAGCCTTCTTCCCCGCGGCCAGCAGTTTCAGCAGCCCCTCGGGGACATCGGCACCCATGCGGGCAGCGTTCTCGGCAATGCTCCCAAGCTCGGTAAAAATATACCACGCCAGCACCACCGGCAAGATCAGACTTTGGTACGTAATGCCCAGACCGGGGAGATTGGCAACCGCAATGCTAAGCACCGCATCGGTCAGCGCAGCTACGATGACCACGACCAGCATGCCGGCCTTGTGCCAGATGCCTGCGCGGGCCACGGCGCTGGACCACTCTCCCCTGCTGGCAGCGGCCGCGCTGCCGGAGAGCCAGTCCAGCACCATGCAGGCGGCCCAGGCCACCACCAGCCAGCCAAGCCAGCCGAATGCCGCCGTAAACGCACCGCAGGCGGCTGCAATGACCGCTTTTACCCATAGAAAAATGTTGTCGTCTTTCATGTTTTACCTCCTGGGCATCAAGCCCACTCGCTCTTGTACAGCCCGGCGTCTGTCAGGCCGCGTTCCCTGCACACTGCCAGCACCGCGTCGGCATCCCCCTGGCTGACCGGGCCGATTGTGATGACTTGCAGCCTGCTTTGGCTCGTATCATCGGCAGGCTTGTCTTCTTTGATGCTGCCGTACTCGCCCACGGCGTTGGGTACGCCCGCGTAGGCCGTGGGGTCAAGCCCTGTGCCCGCGGCGGCGGCGCGCACCTCCAGATGGCAGTGCTTATAGCCGCCCGCCGCGTTGCCGGTGTTGCCCATAATCCCTAGGGCATCGCCGCTTTGCACACGCTGCCCCGCCCGTACCAACAGGCGCTCGCAGTGACAAAAGTACAGGTAATTCACGGCGTCGGGCGTCTGATTCGCATCCAGCTTTATGCAGACGTACCAGCCCCATTCCCACGTTGCATCGCGCTTATTCTGCACGCAGCGGGCGCGCACCACCGTGCCGCGTATCGTCTTGCCGCCGTAAAACGGCATACGGATGGTCGCATCGTCCAGCCCCACCACGTCCAGCCCGCCGTGCCAGCGTTTGCCCCCGCCGCGGGTGTAGCCGTAGCGGCCGTAAGGGTAGCGCACGGCCGTGCGGCCTGCAAAAATTCCTTGCTGCATCTTATTCCCCCTTGCGCAGTGTGTAGGTGATTTTCATCGTCTTGTCGGCGGTTTTTTCCACAGGAGAGTCCAGATCGTTGATGGTCGCCAGATAGTTGGGGCGCAT
>NZ_CAKTFU010000005.1 GCF_934561205.1 uncultured Gemmiger sp.
GCGGGACAGCTTGATTATATTACCACAGGTAGTCGTACTTTGTCAACAGGTTTTTTGAATTTTTTGACAAATTTCGGGCGAATTTTTTGGGCAGTGTGTATATTGTGGTTTTGTTGACGGATGAGCACAATTTGTGGGGAAGGTTGTGGGAATGGCAAGATATAAGTCGTAAGGTTGCGGGTTACGAAAGCCCGCGGGCGGGGCATGCCCCGCCCCTGCGCGTACCTATATTTATATAAGGTACCAAACACTAAGGTTAACTATTACAACTTATATGGATTTCTGCATTGGTATACTTGTGGTGGATTCTCTTGCCAGCATCTTTTTGAATTTGTAATCCGTTACTTATACCTAAGATATTCCGTCGAATCCTCAACTAGTTTTCATGGGAAGCCGCGTATCAAAATCACTGTAATGAACAGCAGCAAAGCATATCGACCGCATAGTTTCAACCTATGCGGTATGTTCAGTCATTTTCCAGTGTTGCATTCTGCGAGGTATTTATCGTATCCCCATTCATCAACGACTAACACAAAACAGCAAATACATGTGACTTCCCATATTCAATAACAAATTGCTGACAAGAAAATTTTCAAAATCGATTACCGTATTCCCCGAATCCAGAGATGGCAATGTATTTCAACATAGTACCCGATTGCACAGAGAAGTTCCCGCAATGTAATTGGCACAGTTTCCACAAGATAGACACGTTGGCGATTCAGGCCTGCTCGCTCACACAAAGTTACAACCGGTTTTGCAAATATTGTCAACGCTGCGGAAAAGCATGCCTGAAAAATAATAAATCCTGCGCGAATGGCAACCAAGGATCCATCCTACAGACACTCGCTGTCTCCCCTGTCAAGCGATGTCGCCAATCCATAAACTTCCGAAAACCTGCTTCGCGCCGATACGCTTCAGACCGTTCTGCGACCCCACGCTCAGACAACAAATCTCATCACGATGACAACCCCGCCCATCGCACTGCTCAACATGCCGGGTAGGACATCTCCTATAGTATCTTGCGACCCAGCCGAGAACCGTCCCGCTATAAATTTAATATAGTAATTGACCAATCAACCGGAAGCGTTAGTGTAGTACAGTATTCGTGATGTTGCCTTTCGCACAGGCTTGCCATTGCCTCTGTCTCTTCTCCCTTTTCTTGATCGGTAACCGACGTTTCTTGTAAAAACGGAAGTATCTCATCGTTGCTGTTTTTAGCTTTAAGTGGTTATTCTTCCTTGCCATCTTCGCGATAAAGTTGCAACTTTACGCAGGATGCAGCTTTAGTCTGCGCAAGTTTACAACTTTAACCTGCGCAGACTTGCAACCGTACACTTATGGTTTGCTATCCCCCGTTTTTCTTGTTGCAATTCTGCACAGGTTTGACTAATGCGTTCGAGCAGCTATAACACTCTATTGCCTGGGTATTTCCTTATCCTAATTGTATTATCTATTCCTATTATTGCAGAATGTATACCTATCTTCCCCTTTTCGACTATTTTCTCTCCTATTTTCTTCTTAAATGTTACAGATTCTGGTTTATTCCTTTTTCCAACCTTTCCAAGTCAGGCTGAAATATCTTTGGTTGCACATTGCGCAGGTTTTGGAATTAAAATGATATACTGCCTAAAATATGACGCAACTCGTTGTTAAAATAATACAAAGTGTTTATTCACTCGAATATATAACATTTTGTATGTGTGTCTTCGAGGGTTTGCCTGCTTTCTGTGCAGGGTGATAACCTATACCCTTCCCCGCACATTGCAACTTTACGTAGGATACTCACTTTTCGGGTTGCATTTTACGCAGGTTGCCTGTTTTTGTGACGTTCGCATTTTTTCCTCTTTCTTTTCATCCTGCGTATTATTGCAACTCACAGCAGGTTGTTATTTTACGCAGGATACTCTCCTTACGCAAAGTTTTACTGTCCGACCTATCACCATGTTGTCCATGTCTCGATTTTTTGTTGCAATTCCACACAGGATTCTTTTCCTCTTGACCGTCCATATATATCGATGCATCGATATTACTTCAATTTATTTTTCCTGTTGCATTTTACGCAGGTTACTCGACGCCTTTTCGGATTACTTTCCGTTGAATCCCTACAAATTATTTGTATAAAGATCAAATTGACCCTCATATCGTTGCAACTTTACGCAGGATTGCGCGAAAGTATCTTCCTCTCCCCCGCTGTTGTCATTTTTCGCAGGTTGCTATCGCACGCAGAATTTCATTGTAAAACTTCGCAGGAATTGGTTGCTATTCGCGCAGGACAGTGTTGTCATTTCACGCAGGGCCTACTATATATCTAAATAATCTAAATATTAAATCTATAAATCACAAACTTATGCTGCTCATGTTGGAAAAATCCTTTTCTTTTCATGTTGTAATTCTGCGCAGGATAGTAGGAGCTATTACCTATAACCACAATATATTGTGTATTCTCGAAGTTTCTCAGAAAATATGGCAAACTGTGCAGGCAAAATACAGACAAACAGACACTAACCTGCGTAAAGTTGCAATTCTTGCATAATACCACAGGATGTGCTACAATAAGAATACTTTTACGGAGGGGGTCAGTATGACGAATAAAAAAGTTTCTGATGTGGCAATGGAAAATGATTTGCAAACAGAAAAAAAGGATAATCTGATTGTCACGTTTGAGGAACGCGGCAATCAGACAATCGTTCGTAAATCCAACGATTTAGTACAGCTGACACGCAACAACCTGACGCTTTCCCAGCAGAGGTTGATGCTGCATATCTTCTCGATGATTAAGCCGGAAGATACCGAACTGCCCTCCTACGAATTATCGGTGTATGATTTTATCAAACTCAGCGGCATGAACCCCCATAGTGGCGCGTTGTACAAACAGGTTCGCCGCAATATTGAGGAGTTGGCCAATGCACCCGTGCAATGGATAAAGAACAGCGGTACAACTACGGTAGAAACCTTTCGATGGATCAATAAAGTGCGTATTGATGAAAAAAAAGCGCGAATGACCATCACGCTGGATCCCGTATTAAAACCCCATCTGGTGCAACTGAAAACTCTGTACACTACGATGGATATCACCTACACCATGAATATGCGCAGCACCTACAGCATCCGCATTTATGAGTTGTGCAAGAGTTATCAGAATCTCTATCTCAGAAAGAAATCTGACGGTGATTCGTTGGTTTGGGATCTGAATATGCTGTACGAGCAGCTTTCCTACACAGCAAACAGTTGGTCCGGTTTCCGTCGTTTTGCGTTGGACAAGGCCAAAAGCGAAATCAACGGCCACACGGATATTGTATTTGATTACGATGTATTCGAGAAAAAAGGGCAAAAGGTGCTTTCTCTGGCAGTGACCATTGAACCGGAAAATGAAAAGGTTGCACGGGAAAATCTGGAGAAAATTAACAAGAGAGCCGGACGAAAAACGAAGAAGAGAAAGACGGCGATTCTTGATGACGTGGATACCGACGACCAAACCCTGATCACCTTTGATTATGTCAGCGCACCGGAGACATCTATCCCCTATTCCTTCGGCAAGGATCGAGCCAAGCTAAAAAAGGAAATCGAAGTGAAGGCACGATTGGAACAACTTCAAAAAGAATTGAGCCCGGAAGAATATAACGCAGTTATGCTGATATTAGACATTCTGGCAACAGCCTGCTGTACGATTCGTCCCGGAGATCAGGCCGAGGATGGAGGTAATGTAGAGGTATTTGGCCGTATGAATGCAATCATTTTGGATTGCGGCGGCCTTACGCAGTGGCTGCGCGGAGTTGCACCCCGTTATGCAAGGGAAATTATCCCGGCAGCACAAGGAAAAAAGGCTCCTGTCCCCTATTTGACAAAAATTCTTTTGGAGGATATGGACAATTACCGTATTTATATTTTCAAGGCTGCCGGCGCAGCGCAGGCTGTTGTGAAGCAGGAAGTGCCGCAAATCTATGAAGCTGAATTTGTTGAAACGGAGCCTGAGTCGGATTTTACTGCGGGACATTTGAAAGCTGCAGATGCGCAGACAAAAAAACAGATGGAACAGGCGCTGCGGACAGCGGCCAACGAGGAAAAGCTGCTATCGGTTTTAAGCAGTGGTCAGCAGGATGCCTACCAGGATATCATTAAGTTGGCAGCCTATTTTTGTCGACGCAACCAAAAGGGCAAGGACGATGGCATGATGAGTGGAAAGGCCAACATGCAGTTTGTCAATGCTCTGAATGGCGTACTTGATAAATATGGTAGTTTAGAGCTTTTGTTTGTCACCTTGGCAAAAAAGCTGGATTACGATGTGTTCTGGAAAGAATGCGCCAAGAGTAATCGTATAAAAAATGCGCAGGGGTTGTTTCAGGCGATTGTCGAAAAGGGACTGCTGTTTCCGGAAATGGTAATTCGAGAACAACAGTCCGAGCAAACAGAGAGTTCCACAAAGGGTGAAAGCTGGGCCGGAGGCGGCTGGGCGGATGCTTTTGAAGAATAACAGCAACTAAGAGATAAAACATGTAGAGTATTGAATTTTACCATAAGACGGATTTTGACACAAAAAGAAACCGCCTTATGGTAAAATTGTTTTACAGCGACGGAGAGATATTTCCTAAAACACTTGCGTAGGGGCGATAATGCTGATATAATAGTAGCAAAGAAGTCAAGCAGCAACGAAGAGATAAAACCCAGACAGAATCGGAGGCCGCAAATGGGATACTGTATTTCGGTGTGTATTGAAAAAGGCGGTGTCGGAAAAACCGTCACTGTGACCAACATGGCAGCGCTGATGGCCCAAAACGGCAAGAAGGTGCTTGTTGTAGATATGGACGCACAGGGAAACTGCACCTATACCTTGACAGGTGCACGCGTTACCGACAGCCGTTTTGCCCGTTGCGGTATTTATGATATGCTGCGTGCCTACGGTATTTCCGACGTGAAAAATTATGTATCCCACACAGAATTTGAGGGCATAGACATTATCCCAGCCAATGCCAATACACCGATGGCGGCCCGACAGCTGCAGATTTTAGCACAGTCGGAAAATGAGAGCATCAATTCTTTTTTGGCGCTGAGCCTTGCCCAGGTTGCAGAAAATTACGACTATGTGCTGATCGACACACCGCCCTCCCGTGATTTAATGGTGACAAACGCATTGGTGGCCAGTGATTTTGTGCTGATTCCCTGTGTGTGCGATGATTACAGCCGCGATAGTGTGTATCGAACCATCGGTATGTGCCGTGATCTGGAAAAGGACGAAGGCGTTCCCATTGATGTTTTGGGGATTCTTTTGACCATGGTGGAAAAAACGGCGCTTACGGAGGTTATCCGCGAGGAACTGCGCTCCGGCCAATTCGGTGAAAAACTGTTTAAGTCGGAAATCCGCAAGGGACAAGCTGTCAAGGACAGTACGCGTCTGGGAGCACCGGTCGTGTTGTGTGCCCGCAGCAGCAATCCTGCCAAGGATTATGTAAAAGCGTACGAAGAACTGGAAAGCCGTATCAGGGAAAAGGAGGCGTAAGAAAATGGCCAGCAAGTTGGATCGCCTGAAGAACAAGGGGTTCAAAAACACAGAAAATCCATTGGAAAGCATTGTGCGAGGCGACCGGGAGCCGGGCGGCGAGTACATGGAATTGAATATTGATGATATTGAAACAAACCCTGATAATGATATTTACCGCGAGGCAGATACGGAAGAAGAAATTGTGCTGCTGGCCAATGATATCAAGCGCAGCGGTCTTTTGCACAACCTGGTTGTTTGCCCCAAGGCAGGTACAGCGAACCGCTATGTGCTTTTAAGCGGTGAACGCCGTTTGCGTGCGCTATTGTATCTGGTAGAGCAGGAACACCGTGAGCAGGAAAAAAAGAACCTGCCCAGAGTGATGAGCAGTTGGCAAAAGGTGCAGTGCAAGGTGCTGCGCAATTTGTCGGATACCGAAAAAGTTGTGTATCTGGATTCCGCCAACCTGCAGGTGCGCGGGGGCTTTAACAACGAGAAGGTGTTCCGCAAGGCATCGCAGCGCTTTGTGGAAAATTTGCAGAAAGCGCCATTTGACCTGACCGAGAGCGAGGCCAAGAAACAGCTGAAAGAAATCAGCCCCATGAATGCAAAAACCATCGATAAAGCGTTGGATATCCAAAAATATCTGGACGAAGGACTGCGGGAATTTCTGGATGTCGGCTTTTTGAGCCGTGCCGAGTGCGAGTATTATCTGCGCCTTGATGGAAACGAACAAAAAGAGGCGGCGGATGTCTTTGAGAAAATCAAAAAGATGAACCCGCTGCTGCCGGAACGAAAAAAAATCAAAAAAAATATGACGCAGGCATTGACCGAACTGGTAACGATAGCGGACATTCAGGAACGCGACCGTGCTTTTGCCAAGGCTCTGCAGGAGGCAGAGGATGCGGTGGCTGCGGCAAAGCCGACGGGCGGGAAAATTACCAGCACGGACAAGGATCACAATTTCATCGCCGGCAAAGTGCCTATGACGACCAAGAAGCTGGTGCGCATTACCAAGGCCAAAAATATGCGCCAAAAAATTCAAACGTACACGCCGGAGGATCGCGCCGCCATGGTTGTACAGTTGAAGGAACTGATCGAGGCATCACAGATGTTGGTGGATCTGATCGAATCCGTATAATACAGCAGGGGAGGGGAGTGCTTGAGACAACGAATTGTCATGCGTCTGCATCTGGATATGCAGGAAATTCTGGAGAGAGAAGCTGTGTGGCGCGGAACGAAGGTAGGCACTCTGACAGCAGAAATCCTGCACAAAGAGGCAGAAAAAGCAAAAAAACAGGGAATCAGCAACTATGAGATGCATCCCTTACGGGATATCTATGTGCCATCCAACAGCACGATAGAAAAAACGGCGGGGAATCAAATCTCCATATTTTTGTCAGATGAGGATATGGAGACATTGCAGCAGCTCACACAGCGCCCCGGAAGCAACGGCATCCGAATCGTGAATGGAAAGCGCCGCACGACATACAGGTATGTGATACCCGGTATGCTGCTGCATGATCCGATTTTTGCTGAACTGACAAACCCCATAACTTGAAAACAAAATAAAGACAGCCCCTTCCATGGGACGCAGCGCGTCCCATGGAAGGGGCTGTCTTAGTTTGCGTTAGTTGTTGCGGCTGCATTTTTCGGCGTCGATCGCCAGCACCACCATCAAGGCTGGCAAGGCATCGCGGGGGTCAGTTACATCAATGCAATAGGTGTCAGTCCAGCGGAGAAGTTGTTTACTGACTGTCGCCGCAACAAGACCTTGCGCGGTCAGAATTTGGTAATCCCACTCCCAGAAATCGCCTTGTACCTGCCAGCCGTTGCAGTCCACGGTAAAAACAGGACGGAACAGGGTAAATTCCTTGGAGATGCAGCCGATGTAATCCTCACCCAGAAACAGCTCAAATTTTGGCAAAAAGGTGAACACACGTTCTTTTACTGTGCCGACCTCGCAGCCGTCGGCATCGAAAATTTTCAGGCAATGCCCCCAGGAAAGCTGTCCCTTGACGGTGTACAGAACGGAGCCGTCCTCGGCGTAGATATCGTAAGAGTCAAACCAGGAAAACATCCGTTGACGAAACAGCATCTGCATAAACAATTCCCCCTTTTGTCATAATTATAGCAAATTGCGGGGAAAATGCAACAAGAATCGGCGGACAACTGCTTGTCCGCCGATTCATACGGTTTTATGTCAGAAAAGGCTCAAAGATTTTTCCAGCTCCGCCAGTGCGGCAGGGGTATCTGCATCGAGCAGCTCAACGTCGGGGCAGGGGAGAAGATGCACCGCGTCAGGATGGCGCTGCAGCACCTCGCTGCCGCCGCCCTTGGTGAGATGCAGAAGCTCATCAAAAGAATCCCGCCCGAACAGCACAGGGCTTCCGGCTCCGTGGTTTCCGCTTGCCCGCCAGATGGCATGTGGGTCGGCCAAAAGCAGCAGAGAAGAAAGACTTTCGGCGCTGAAAAGCGGTTGGTCACCCGGCAAAAACAGGCAAGCCTGCAGCTGCGGGAATTGCTGCAACAGCGCGGTCAATCCCAGGCGCACGGTGTCGCTGCGGTTTGGTTCCCTGTGCAGCAGCACAGGACGGTCGAGGGCGTTGCAGAGCGCCTGTACAGCGGCGTGACGGGTCACCGTAATGTCCGCTGCAAAAAGACCTGAACCCGCCAAGGTGAGGGCGCGGTGTATCAGGGGCTGCCCGCCGAAATCCGCCAGCAGTTTGTTGCCGCCGAAACGCCGCCCCAGCCCCGATGCCATGACCACACAGCCGACGGCAGAGCAGGGGACGTCCAGATCCAGCAAGAAAACGTCATCGCGGCTGCGCAGGCGGTTCAAAAAAGGGGTGTCTTGTTTGCGAAGAACCGCCAGCACTCGCTTTGCCTCCAAAAGCGCCTCTGCGGACGCGCAGAACGGCGCGCAGCCGCCTTCGAGATATCCCAGCTCGTCCAGCACTGCCCACGCGCAGGGGGCCTCTGCGGCGGCTTGCAGGGCGGGAATGCCGACGGACAAGAATCCGTCCTGCGCGCACTGCATACCCAGACCGGGCAGAGGGCTTTGGGTGGCTTGGCCGATGATCCCGCTGCGGCCTGTGGAAAGATCCTGCAGGGTGACACAGACCAGCGGCGTAACATGGGTCGCAATGCCGGGCACAGGGCCGTTTGCCAACAGGGGCAGCAGCTGCTGTACCAGCCTGCTTTTGCCTACGCCGCGGCTGCCGGTGATAAACAGGTGCTTTTTACGGCTGGCCTCCAAAGACCGAATGATAGATCTCGCGGTTGGCTTGGTTGCAGGCATCACGGTACACCTCATATTTGTGCAAAAATGTTTCGGCCTCGGGGGTCAGACGGCTGCCGCCGCCGCCCTTGCCGCCGATGGTTTTCTCGGTCAGGGCAAAACCCAGCTCGGCCTCGGCGCGCTTGACGATGGCCAGCGCCTTGGAGTAGGAAAGCCCCATTTGCTGCGCAGCACAGCGCAGGGAGCCGGTCTCACCGATCAGCTGCAAAAGACGCATCGGGCCGTTGCCGAAAAAACGATGACCGTCATCGTCACACAGATAAGCATGCAGGGCGGGTTTCATAAAAACACCTCAGTTCATTTGGGGCAGCAAAACCATGCGGGGCTGCCCGGCTGCATCGGTCAGGCGGATAAGCTGTACAGGGCCGAACACCTTTGCCAGCTGCTGCTCGGTTTCGGGCAGGGGATCAGTCTTGGGATGCAGCTGCGCAATCAGACGCCCGCCGTGCAAAAGCAGCAGTGTATCGCAAAATTCCAGCGCCAAGGCAGGGTCATGCAAACAGACCAGAGCCGCCTTGCCGCCGCCGTGCACCAGTGCCGACACGGTTTGCAGCATTTTTACGCGGTTGTGCAGATCCAGTGCACTGTCCGGCTCGTCCAGCAAAAGAAGCTCGGTGTCCTGCACCAGTGTCCGCGCCAAAATGCAAAGCTGCTGTTCGCCGCCGCTGAGGGTCAGATAATCACGGTCCGCAAAGTCCGAAAGCCCGACCTGCGCCAGCGCCTGCTCGGCGGCGGCTTGCATAGCGGGGGTAGGGGCTTGCAGCACACTCAGACGGGGGTTAAAGCCCATAAGAACGACCTCCCGCGCAGAGAGCGAGATGCCGATGCCGCTTTGCTGCGGAATATAGCTGACACGACGGGCAAGGCCCTTGGCAGACAAAGTCTGCAACGGTGTGCCGCGCAGCATACAGTGCCCGCTATGGGGGATAAGCCCTACAATGCATCGCAGCAGCGTGGTTTTGCCGCTGCCATTGGCACCCAGTACCCCCACAAGGGGCGACGAATTTTTTACAGAAAAGGAAACCTTTTGCAGAACGGGTTTGCGTCCCAAGGTGACCGAAAGGTCGGTGACGGTAAGCAGGTCGCTCATTCGGCGCACCCCCTTTGTGCAAGCAGGATATACAGCAAAAACGGTACGCCGACAAGCGACGTAAAAATGCTGACGGGCAGTTCGGTGGCGGCAGCCGTCTTGGCCAGCGTGTCGGCGCAAAGCAGCAGCAGGCTGCCCAAAAGGCCACTCATCAGGCAGGCGGTACGGCGGTTGTGCCGCAGCCAAAGACGGGCAATATGGGGCGCCAAAAGGCCGACAAAGCTGATAAGTCCTGTCACGCTGACAACGGACGCTACGACCAAGGTGGCAATCGTAAGTACAAAAAAGCGCATGACAGCGACGGAAACTCCCAGAAGGCGCGCTTCGTCCTCCTGCAGGGAAAGCAGCAGCAGTTGTCGGTGCAAGACCGGCAGCGCACAGCAGCCCAATGCGATGACGGCGCAGGAAAACCCGATGCGTCCGGCGGTGATGCCGGCCAGACTGCCCATGATCCAATATTCGATGCTTGCCAGCTCTTTTTCAGGGTCGGCGGTCAGTTTCAGCAGCATCAGCAGCGTTTGTGCCAGAGAGTGTACGGCAATGCCAGCCAATACCAGCGAGACCTTGCTTTGCCCCGGCACGGCGGCCGCCAGCCCCAGCGCCAGAAAGACCGCCATAAGCCCGCCCGCAAAGGCGCAGGCGGTGGTGGCGGCAGCACCGGAGGAGATAAACAAAATGGCAAACGCCGCGCCCACACTGGCACCCGAGGACACGCCGATGATATCGGGGCTTGCCAAAGGGTTGCGGAATACCGTCTGGTAGACAAACCCGGCAATACCCAGCCCAAAGCCGCCCAGCAGCGCCATAACGGCGCGCGGCAGACGCAGCAGGGTAAAGGTGCGAACGGTCATCTCCTCTCCGGCAAGCAGCGCGGAAAGCGTTATGGGATAGCGCCCAAGCGACAGGGAAACCAAAAAGGCCGCCGCCACGGCCAAAAGGGTAAGGGCGAGGCGGCGGCGGTCATTGTGCTTAGTCATGATCGGCGGGTGTGAAACCGTAGAAGTCGGAATAGAAGGTATCGGCGGCAGTTACATAGTCCTGCTCGGTGACGGTTTCGGGGTGCAAAACGGCGGCGAGATACCAGCTGCCCAAAAAGCTGCCGGGAACGGGGGAGTCCACAGCCTCAACGGCGTGGGGCAGCTGATAGACGTGACCGTCCTGTACAGCCTTGCAGTCGGCCAGGGCGGCATCCTGCAGGACGTCCTCCACCGTGTAGGAGGCATCGGATGCCAGCACGATGTAGTCGGGGTTCCAGGCCAGCATCTGCTCGTAGGAAACCTCGCTCCAGTAGGTGTCGGTGACATCGGCGGCCACGTTGGTGCCGTTGGCGTTTTCGATCAGGGTGTTCTGGTACATGGCGGGACCGGCGGTTTCCAGCACGCTGCTGTTGCCGGCAAGATAGACGGAGGGTGCCTCAGTGCCGGAAACAGCCTCGGACAGCGCGGCCAGAGAGTCGGTGATGTGGTTCTTCAGGGTCTCACCGGCGGCGACGGTGTTGGTGGCTTTGGCCAGCAGGTCAACGGCGTCAAACAGCTTGGCCTGATCCTCAGGCTTGACGGCCAGAACGGTCAGACCCAGTTCCTCCATGGCGGGGATAGAGTCCTTCAGCTTGGCGGGAACGATGACAAGGTCCGGCTGCAGGGCGGCGCAGCCCTCCAGATCAAATTCCTTGGCGGTGCCGATGCTGGGCAGCTCCTGAATTTCGGGCGCGGACAGGGTGTACAGGCTGCGCTTGTCGGCCTTGGCCTCGACGCCGACCAGCTCATCCTTGACACCGAGGGCGATCAGCAGGCTGGTGGAGATGTAGTAGCCGCTGGCCAGGGTCTTAGGCTCGGACTCGATGGTGACCTCGCGACCCAGCTGGTCGGTTACGGTCAGGGGATAGGTGACGGCAGCGTCGGCGGCAGTCTCCGCAGTAGAAGATGTATCGCTTTCGGCAACGCTCTCAGAAACAGAGACGCTTTCGGCGGCGCTCTCGGAAGAAGCGGGGGCGGCACCGCAGGCAGCCAGGGACAGGCTGAGGGCGGCGGCCAGCAGCAGGGAAGTGATCTTGGTCAGTTTCATGCGAATTTCCTCTCGATTTTCAGAATCTTCAAAAAAATACGTTGTATTTTTAAAACAACAACGGAATTATAGCAGATTTTGTGGTAAAATAAAAGAGTAGACCGTAAAAATGGGAAAACTGTCCATTTTTTACACCGAAAAGGGAGCAACTTTTTATGATGACGATACGAGAATACAAAAAAGCCGAAAGTCTGGAGGAAGCCTATCAGCTCAACCAGAAAAAAGCAAACCGCATCATCGGCGGTATGCTGTGGCTGAAAATGGAAAAAATCAATGTGGGTACCGCCATTGACCTGTCGGGTCTGGGGCTGGACACCATCGAGGAGACCGAGCAGACATTTTGCATCGGCGCGATGGCCACCCTGCGTATGCTGGAGCAGCATCCCGGCTTTGATGCCTACACAAACGGTGCGGCGCGTGAGGCAGTGCGCCATATCGTGGGCGTGCAGTTCCGCAACCTGGCCACCGTGGGCGGCAGCGTGTACGGGCGGTTCGGCTTTTCTGACGTGCTGACGCTGCTGCTGGCGATGCAGACCGATGTCGAGCTGTACAAGGGCGGCATCGTGCCGCTGGCAGAGTTTGTAAAGATGCCCTACGACCGTGATATTCTGGTGCGCATCATTGTACATAAGGAAAAAGCAGCCTTCTGCTATCGCTCGGTGCGCCCGACTAAGACGGACTTCCCGACACTGACCTGCTGTGCGGCGCGCACCGAGGGCGGGCAGTACCGCTTTGCCGTGGGTGCCAGACCTCTGCCCGCCATGCTGGTGTGTCCGACCTGCCCCGTGCAGGATATGCCCGCCGCAGTGCAGCAGGCGGTGACCACCGGCAGCAACATCCGCGGCAGTGCCGCGTACCGCCGCCATCTGACCGGCGTGTTGGTCAAGCGCTGCATCGAACAGCTGGAGCAGTAAGGAGAAAGACAGATGACGATCCAATTTACCCTGAACCATAAAAAAGTTTCCGCCGAGATCAGCCCCGACACCGTTTTGTATGATCTGGTGCGCAGCCTTGGCTGTGCCAGCGTCAAGTGCGGGTGCGAAACCTCCAACTGCGGGCTGTGCACGGTGTTTCTGGACGATGTGCCGGTACTGTCCTGCTCTGTTCTGGCAGCACGCGTGGACGGACGCAGCGTAACGACCTTGGAGGGCTTGCAGCAGGAGGCTGCCGAGTTCGGCGCCTTTATTGCCGACCAGGGCGCCGAGCAGTGCGGTTTCTGCAACCCCGGCTTTATTATGAACGCGCTGGCGCTTTTCCGCCAGAACCCCGACCCCGGCGAGGACGAAATCAAGGAATATCTGGCCGGCAACCTCTGCCGCTGCTCCGGCTATGAGGGGCAGCTGCGCGGCATACAGAACTTCCTTGCGTGGAAAAAGCAGAAGGAGGCCGCCCAATGAAAACCGTAAACCAATCCGTCCGCAAAAAGGACGCCATGCAGCTGGTGACCGGGCAGCCGGTGTATCTGGACGATATTGCCCCCAAGGACTGCCTGACCGTCAAGCTGCTGCGCTCACCCCATGCGAACGCTTACATCAAGAGCATCGACACCTCCCGCGCCATGCTGGTGCCGGGTATGGAGGCGGTGTTTACCTGGCAGGACGTTGACCAGAACGGACGCCGCTACACCCAGGCCGGCCAGACCTACCCCGAACCCAGCCCCTATGACCGTCTGGTGCTGGACCGCCATGTGCGTTTTGTGGGCGACGTTGTCGCCATTCTGGCGGGCAAGGACGAAAAAACCGTCGAAAAGGCGATGAAACTCATCAAGGTCGAGTACGAGGTACTGGAGCCGGTGCTGGATTTCCACACGGCGAAGGATAACCCCGTGCTTGTTCACCCCGAAGATAACTGGGAGAGCCTGTGCCCCGTAGGTGCCGACAACAAGCGGAATCTCTGCGCGCATGAGGAAACCGGCAGCGGCGATGTGGACGCTGTGCTGCAGGGCTGCGACGTCGTAATTGACCATGTGTATCACACCAAGGCGTGCCAGCAGGCGATGATGGAAACCTTCCGCACCTATTGCAGCATCGATGCCTACGGGCGGCTGAACGTACTCAGTTCGACGCAGATCGTTTTCCACTGCCGCCGCATTCTGGCAAACGCCCTGCACATCCCCAAGAGTATGATCCGCGTCAGCAAACCCCGCATCGGCGGCGGCTTTGGCGCCAAACAGACCTCGGTGTGCGAGGTCTACCCTGCATTTGTCACCTGGATGACCAAAAAGCCCAGCAAGCTGATTTTTACCCGCCGCGAAAGTATGACCGCCTCGACCCCGCGCCATGAGATGGAAATGCATGTCCGTCTGGGCGCGGACAAAAACGGCATCGTCAAGGCCATCGACCTGTACACCCTGTCCAACACGGGAGCCTACGGTGAGCATGGTCCTACGACGGTGGGGCTGTCCGGCCATAAGTCCATCCCGCTGTACGGCAAGGCGGAGGCCTTCCGCTTTACCTATGACGTGGTGTATACCAACCACATGTCGGCGGGTGCTTACCGCGGCTATGGTGCCACGCAGGGCCTGTTTGCGGTGGAATCCGCCGTCAACGAGCTGGCTGCCAAGCTGCACATCGACCCCATCGAACTGCGTCTGCGCAACATCGTAAAAGAGGGCGAGGTCATGCCCGCCTACTACAACCAGCTGAACACCAGCTGCGCGCTGGATCGCTGCATTGAAAACGTCAAGCGCCGTATTGATTGGGACAACAAATATCCCATGCGTGTGCTGCCCAACGGCAAGATCCGTTCGGTGGGTATGGGCATGGCGATGCAGGGTTCCGGCATTACGTCGGTGGATGTGGGCAGTGCCGCGCTGAAAATCAACGATGACGGCTTCTACACGCTGCGCATCGGTGCGGCCGATATGGGCACCGGCTGCGACACCATTCTGGCGCAGATCGCCGCCGAGGTGCTGGAATGTCCGCTGGAAAATATTACCGTGCTGGCGGCGGATACCGATTCCTCGCCCTACGATTCCGGCTCCTATGCGTCCAGCACGACCTATGTCACCGGCAAGGCCGTGGAACTGTGTGCCAAGCAGCTGATCGAAAAGCTCTGCGAGCAGGCAGCGCAGATGCTGGAGGTTCCCGCCGACACCCTGCAGTTTGCGGGGGACAGGGTAGAAACCGCCGACGGGCAGAAGTCGGTATCGCTGGTCGATATCGCTGTTGCCGGCCAGTGCGGTGCCAACACGGCACTGGAGGCGGCTGTGACCCACAGCTCGGAGCTTTCGCCCCCGCCGTTCATGGTCGGTGCTGCCGAGTTGGAAATCGACCCCGAAACCGGCGAGGCACAGGTCGTGGACTTTGTGTCTGCCGTCGACTGCGGCACCCCCGTCAACCCAAATCTGGCCCGCGTGCAGGCCGAGGGCGGCATTTTGCAGGGCATCGGTATGGCATTGACCGAAAACGTTACCTACAATGCCAAGGGCGAGCCGATCGAAAGCTCGCTGATGCAGTACAAGATCCCCACCCGCGCCGACATAGGCCATATCCGCGTCGAGTTTGAGAGCAGCTACGAGGCAACCGGTCCGTTCGGTGCAAAATCCATCGGCGAGGTCGTTATCAACACCCCGCTGCCCGCCATTGCGGATGCGGTGGCCAACGCCACGGGCCGCCGCTTCTACGAACTGCCCATCACACCGGAGCAGATTGCCATGGCCTGCCTGGAAAATATCACGGAAAATCGCGAATAAAAAGAAACAACGCCGTTCGATTTCGGACGGCGTTGTCTTTTTTGCTGCAAATTTATACAATTTAACCATTTCATGCAAAATACTTGCTGCAAAAACTGTCAAAAATGCTTGAAAACTGCCGAAAAGAATGCTATTATTATTCTAGAAGATCATACCGAAAATAGAGGGCGGCGAGGGATGAGCAGCACCGCCCTGTCTGTGCGTGTTACACGGTATAGCATTTTGAGAGGTGCAAAATGGGAAACTCGGGCAGAGGATATTATGCGTTCGGCAATAAAAAACCGCATCATCGGTTTGCCCTGTGCAGGGGGCTGGCTCTTTTGCTTGTGCTTTGCATGGCAGTGCTTGTGCTGCCGTTTGCTGCCTTTGCGGAATATGATGCCGACGGGCGCGACAAGGTGCGCGTGGGCTTTTTTGCCATGGACGGCTATCATATGATGGATGAAGCCGGCAACAAAAGCGGCTACGGCTACGATGTTCTGCGCCTGATGGCCCGATACTGGGATGTTGATTATGAGTATGTGGGCTACGACAAGGGCTGGAGCGAAACCCAGAAAATGCTCGAGGACGGCGAAATCGATATGGGTACCTCCGCCCGCAAAACGCCGGAACGGGAGGAAAAGTTCGATTTTTCGCGCCCCATAGGCAACAACGAGTGCATGATGACCGTGCGCGGCGACAACGAAGAGGTTGTTGTGCAGAACTATGCCACCTACAACGGGCTGCGGGTTGCCATGCTGAACGGTAACACCCGCAATACCGATTTTGAGGAATTTGCGGCAGAAAAACACTTTAACTATGTTCCCGTGTATTTCAACCTTGTCTCTGATATGGAGAATGCCCTGCAGACCGGGCAGGTGGATGCCATTGTGTCCAGTTCCATGCGTGCAACGAAAAACGAGCGCGTGGTGGAAAGATTTAATAATGAGGAGATCTATGTCATTGTAAAAAAGGGGAATCGGGAACTTCTTGATAAAATCAACTATGCCATCGATCAGATGAACGCTGCAGAAGGGGACTGGAAAACCGAACTGTTCAATCGCTATTACACCTCTCTGGGAAAGAAAAATCTCGAGTTTACCGAGGAGGAAAAGGCACTTCTTGCGCAGTACCGTGCTACGAACCAACCGCTGCGCGTCCTGTGTGACCCGACCCGCAAGCCTTACTCCTATCTGGAAAATGGCGAAATGAAGGGCATCCTGCCGGATTATTTTCGGAAACTGGCTGAAATCACCGGCCTGCCGTACCAGTTTGTCCATTGCAGTACAAGAGAGGAGTACGTCGCGGCAGGGTCCCAAATTGACGCGGAAAATTTTGATTTGGTTTTGGACGCGCGCCTGAACAGCGATGCCATCGTCGAAAGCAAGAGTTTCGGCGTCACGGCACCGTATATCACCGTCAAGTCGGCCAAGGTCGTGCGCCGCGATTTTGACGGTGAGATCAAGACGGTGGCCACCGTGGATCAGCGGGCGTCCGGCAACATAGAAGATGCCTATGTACCCCATGCCGAAAAGCTGCTGTGCGCCAGCCGGCAGGAGGCTATGCAGGCAGTCAAAAGCGGAAAAGCGGACGCGGCCTTTGTCTATTACTATATGGCACAGGAGTTTGTCAACAACGACCCCAGCGGCAGCCTTGTGTACAGCCTGCTGGATCAGCCGTCGTTTGAATATCGCATCCTGACAGCGCCGCACATGAACCATGCCCTGGCGGGCATCCTGACGAAGGCCATCTACGCACTGCCCGACCGCACGGTTGAAAACATTGCCTCCGACTATACCAGCTACAAGGTGTCCGACATGACGCTGAAAATGCTGGTGCAGCTGCATCCGATAGTCGCTTTGGTCATGCTTGTGGTGGTGCTCTTGCTTTTGGTGCTGTTTGCCGTGCTGACCTTTGTTATCCGCGCGCAGAACCGCCAGCTGAACGGCAACCTGGACAAGATCCGCCGCGATAAGCAGATCCTTGACAAGCTGTGCGGCGATTATACGGCGGTGTATTATATCAACCTGGATACCGGCGAGTATGAGGTCTTGAAGGTTGCCGAAAAATCCAACGCGAAGGGCTTGTTGAGCAAACAGCAGGAAAAAAGCAAGACATTTGACGAGTTTACAAGAATATATGGTCAGGCCTACCTGCCTGAGGACAAACGGGAAGAATTTGTCCAAAAGTTCACCTGCGCCCGTATGAAAGCCCGCCTGCAGGAGAAAGAGCGAACGAATTTCCACTACACCAGCGTACCGAACAGCGACGGGCATAAATTCTTTGACGGGCAGGCCATCCGAGTGGACACCGAGCATGGCGGCTTTTACGCGCTGCTGGGCTTCCGCTATATTGATGATATTATAGAAAAAGAAAAGGCTGAGCAGGAAAAGCTGCAGCGGGCATTGGATGAGGCGGAGCTGAAAAACGAGATCATCTCCGCCATCGGCAAGAGCTACCAGGCCATCTACCGCATCGACCTGCAAAAGGACTTTTATGAGGAAATTTCCAGCGGTGATGAACTCCATCGCCTGACCGGCAACCAAGGCTGCGCATCGGTAAAATTTAAAGAGGCGTGCAATAAGAACGTGGCACCGGAATACCGTGCGCTGGTGCTGCCGTTTTTGGACGTGACTACGCTGACCGAACGCCTGAAAAACGAGGAGTTTATTACCACCGAATACCGTATGAATGACGGAAACTGGCACAGACTGCGCTTTATCGTCAAAAAGCGGGATGAGGCAGGCAATGTGACCCATGTGCTGTGCACGCTGCGCAGCACCAGTGATGCCAAGCAGCGGGAGCTGAACCTGGTGTATCAGGCCGAGGCCGCCAAGCGGGAGGCCGACATGAAATCTCGCTTTTTAGCGACAATGAGCCACGATATCCGCACACCGCTGAACGGCATTATCGGCATGATCACCTTGGCCGAGCAGTATGCGGATAACCCTGAAATGCAGCACAAGACGCGCGAGAAAGCGCTGGAATCGCTGAACTATCTGGTGTCGCTGGTCAACGATGTATTGGATATGAACAAGATCCAAAGCGGCGAGCTGAAAAATCAGGAACTGGCCTTCAATCTGGCAGATGTCCTTCGTGACTTGAATCGACTTTACACACAAAGGGCAGCCGAAAAGGGCATTACTTACAAGGTAAACTGGGACAACGCCAATATCCGATATGCAAGCCTTATCGGAAACCCTGTCTATCTGGGGCGCATTCTCTCCAATATTATGGACAATGCCATCAAGTTCAGCCCCGCAGGCAGCACCATCACGGTTTCGGGAACAGAGGAAATGCCGGACAAGGAGCATGTGCTGGTCACCTTCCGCTGCAAGGATCAGGGAATCGGCATGAGCGAGGATTTTGCCAAGCATGCCTTTGATATGTTTGCACAGGAGAAAGAGGACAGCCGCACCCGCTATCAGGGCACCGGCCTGGGACTTTCCATTGTAAAGCAGCTGGTCGACCGTATGGGCGGCACCATTGAACTGCAAAGCGAACTCGGCGTCGGCACGACTGTCACGGTCAGGCTGCCGTTTAAGATCGGGCAGGAAGAAATCGGGCACAAGGCCGACGGCTATGAAGGTATTTCGGTTCAGGGCGTTCGTGCGCTGATTGCAGAGGACAATGAGCTGAACCGTGAAATTGCCTGCTGCATCCTGGAAAACAGCGGCATGGAGGTGACCTGTGCCGAGGACGGGCAGGAGGCGGTGGAGCTGTTTGCCAAGTCGGCTCCCGGCTACTTCGGGGTTATCTACATGGACATTATGATGCCGAGGATGAACGGCCTGGACGCGGCAAGGGCTATCCGTGCCATGGATCGTCGGGATGCGGGGGATATCCCCATCATTGCCATGTCGGCCAACGCCTTTGCCGAGGATATCATCAACAGCAGGCTGGCGGGCATCAATGTCCACCTGGCAAAACCGCTGGACGAAGAAAAGATGGTTGCCGCACTCAAACAGTGCATCGCAGACAATGCTGCGGTCAAGCTGCATGAGGCGCTGTAAAAACATGCAAATTTTTGCAGAAAAGCAGGGAGCAGCCCTTGCGTTTTCCCATACGGGTGTGCTATACTCAAACCTGTAAAACTGAATACGACAGCAGGTGCCTTTTTGTGCCGCATTTTGCGCACAGAAAAGGGTAAAAGGGAAGCGGGTGTAAATCCCGCACGATCTCGTCACTGTGATAAGGGAGTCTGCCGCCAGGATGCTGCGGCATCAGTCACTGAGCTTTGCTCGGGAAGGCGGCGGCAGGCAACGATCTTTCAGTCAGGAAACCTGCCCGCTGCCGGGTACGGGGGCGCACAGCTCCAAATCACGAGGAATTGGTTGTACCGCAAAGAACCTGCTGAATACGGGGTCTTTTTGTGTTGCCATTCTGCACGCAAAAAGACCTCGTTTTTTTGGTGGGCAGGTGTCGGCTGCTGTTCTCTCCCGTGCGATTTAACGTTAAGAAAGGAAAAAATCATGAGAAAGAACAGCATGAAAAAATCCGCCGTTGCCCTGACGCTCTGCGCCGCCCTGCTGGCCGGCTGCGGCAGCACCGCCGTAAGTGAAAGCCAAGTCAGCAGTGCCCCTGCCGAGAGCAGTGCTGCGCCGGTGGAGGAAATCTCCGCCGATGAAGCTGCCGCCCAAAACTGCGCCGATTTGATCGACGCCATCTATGTGCAGACCCGCACGGCCGACACCGATGCCCAATGTGAGGCCGCCAAGGCAGCATGGGACGCCCTGACCGACGCCCAGAAGGAACTGGTGGAGGGCGAAAACGCCGACCCCGATTACTTTGGCCGCGACACCGGCGATGCCGCCAACGACGACCCCCGCAATGCCGATGATATCGGCGAAAATGAGCTGCTGGTCGTCAGCTTCGGAACTTCCTTCAACGACAGCCGCGCCGAGGATATCAAGGGCATTGAAGATGCCCTGCAGGCTGCCAACCCCGATTGGAGCGTCCGCCGCGCCTTTACCGCGCAGATCATCATCAACCATGTGCAGGCGCGAGACGGCGAGAAGATCGACAATATGGAGCAGGCTCTGGAGCGTGCGGTTGCCAACGGTGTCAAAAATCTGGTCGTGCAGCCCACCCATCTGATGCATGGTGCCGAGTACGACGAAATGTGCGAGACCATCGAGAACTACAAGGATAAGTTTGAGCATGTTGCCATCGCTGAACCGCTGCTGGGCGAGGTGGGCAGCGATGCCACCGTCATCAACGAAGATAAAATGGCGGTAGCTGAGGCCATCACCGCCGAGGCTGTCAGGACGGCCGGCTATGCTGACACCGCTGCGGCCGCCGCCGATGGCGTTGCTTTTGTGTTCATGGGCCACGGAACCTCCCACACGGCCAAGGTCAGCTACCAGCAGATGCAGACCACCATGCAGACACTGGGCTACGACAATGTGTTTATCGGCACGGTCGAAGGCGAACCGGAGGATACCGCCTGTGAGGAAGTCATTCAAAAGGTGCGGGACGCCGGTTATACCAAGGTCATTCTGCGCCCCCTGATGGTTGTGGCCGGTGACCATGCCAACAACGACATGGCCGGCGAGGATGATGATTCCTGGTTGAGCCAATTTAAGGCGGCCGGCTGCTTTGAAAGTGTGGATACCCAGATTGCCGGCCTTGGCGGAATTGCGGAGGTGCAGGCCCTGTATGCCGCCCACACCGCGGCTGCCATGGAACAGCTGAACGGCTGATTTTACCGATTCGCCCGGAGGAGAGAACCTTCGGGCAATTTTTGAGTTTGAGAGGGAAATGTATATGAAGAATCAGTTTTTGGCTCTGACCCTGGCAGCGCTGCTGCTTGTCGGCTGCGGAACAACCGCACCGCAGAGCAAGGCAGACAGCGCAAGCACGGCGGTATCGACGGCCGAGCCGACTATGCAGAACGTCCTGCCGGACGGTGTGTACACCGCCGATTTCAACACCGACAGCAGTATGCTGCACGCCAACGAGAGCTGTAACGGCAAAGGTACATTGACGGTTGCGAACGGCAAGATGGTGTTTCACGTCAGTTTGGCATCCCAGAAAATCGTCAACCTCTATCTCGGTACGGCGGCCGATGCTCCCGACCATGCAGCAGACTGGCTGCAGCCCACGGTGGACACGGTGGCCTACGCCGACGGAACTACCGAGGAGGTGTATGGCTACGATATCCCCGTGCAGGAGTTGGACACCGATTTTGCCCTGGCACTGATCGGTACCAAGGGCACCTGGTACGACCATACCGTGCAGGTGGCCAACGCCGTACCTGCCGCAGCCGATGCCCCCGCCGACGGCAGCTACACCTGCGCCGTCACGCTGGAGGGCGGCAGCGGCCGCGCCACGGTGGAAAGCCCTGCCGTGCTGACGGTGCACGACGGTGCCATGACCGCGACCCTTGTGTGGAGCGGCCCCAACTACGACTACATGCTGGTGGATGGCGAAAAATATCTGCCTGTGAACACCGAGGGCAACTCGGTGTTTGAAATTCCCGTTGCTGCGCTGGACACGGCGCTGGCCGTTACGGCCGACACTGTCGCCATGAGCACCCCGCATGAAATTGACTATACCCTGACCTTTGACAGCGCTACGCTGGCCGCACAATGAAAAAATATCTGACCCTGCTGTTTGCCGCCCTGCTGGCGGGCTGCGCCGCAGCCCCGGATGCGGCACAAAACGTCCTGACCGTGACGGGCAGCTACTCGCTTTCCTATGCACGGGAGTTTACGGTGGACGAGTGCGCGGGCGGATACAATTTACTTACCATAGACGGCAGCCGTTATCTGACGGTGCCCGCAGGCGCCGCCGTGCCGGAAGGACTTGACGCCGACATAACGGTTTTGCAGCTGCCGCTGCAGAACATCTATCTGGTTTCCACCTCCGCGATGGATCCCATCATTCGCATCGGCGGGCTGGATGCCGTGGCGTTGTCCGGCACACAGGCAGAGGGATGGTATCTGCCCGAAGCCCGCGCAGCCATGCACAACGGTGAGATCGCCTATGCCGGGCGGTACAGCACACCCGATTATGAGACAATTTTGTCTGCGGGCTGTGACCTGGCCCTGGAAAACACAATGATCTACCACACCCCCAAGGTAAAAGAGCAGCTGGAAAGCTGCGGTATCCCCGTGCTGGTTGAGCGTTCCAGCTATGAGAGCGACCCCTTGGCCCGGATGGAGTGGGTCAAGCTGTACGGTATTCTTTTAGACAGACAGCAGCAGGCAGAACAGCTGTTTGATGCCGCTGTACAGCAGATCGAACCCTTGGCCGGGCAGGAATCCACGGGAAAAACAGCGGCGTTTTTTTCCATCACCTCCAACAACCTCGCCACCGTGCGCAAGGGCAACGATTACGTTGCCAAAATGATAGAACTGGCGGGCGGGCAGTACGTCTTTTCTGATTTGACCGATGACGGCAACAATCTGGCGACCGTCAATATCTCGCTGGAAGAATTTTACGCCGCTGCCAAGGATGCCGACGTGCTGTTTTACAACAGCACCATCGAGGGGGAACTGCACACGCTGGGCGAGCTTGTGGCCAAATGCCCGGCGCTGGCAGATTGCAAGGCCGTGCAAAACGGGCAGGTGTACTGCACGGCGCAAAGTCTTTTTCAGCAAAGTATGGAGCTGCCTGAACTGATTCTGGATATGCACAAGGTCTTTGCCTCAGGCGGCGGGGATTTCACATTTTTAACGCAGCTGCAATAAAAGGAGTGGCTATGCACACAACAAAGCGCCTTACAATCGCATATCTGGCTATGGCAGGTGCGCTGCTGGCGCTGCTGGCACTCAACCTGTTTTGGGGCAGTGTAGCACTTTCGCCCGCCGCGGTGGCAGAGGCTTTGCTGGGCCGCGCGGCAGACCCCCTGGCCCGAACCATCTTGCTGCAATTTCGTCTGCCGCGCGCTGTCATGGCCATGCTTTTGGGGGCGGCGCTGTCTGTGGCGGGGTATCTGCTGCAGACGTTTTTTGCCAACCCCATTGCCGGGCCCTTTGTTATGGGCATCTCAGGCGGTGCCAAGCTGGCGGTAGCCTTGACAATGGTCGTCTTTTTGAACAGCGGCCTGCTGACAAATTCGCTTACGCTGATTTTAGCGGCCTTTGCGGGTGCCATGGCGGCTATGCTGTTTGTGCTGGCTGTGGCACGGCGTGTGCGGCGGATGAGCATTTTGGTCATCTGTGGTGTGATGATCGGCTATATCTGCTCGGCCGTTACCGATATTGTGGTGGCGTTTGCCCAGGACTCCAACATTGTCAACCTGCACAACTGGTCCATGGGCAGCTTTTCCGGCATGACCTGGGGCAATGTGGCGGCGGCCGCCGTGCTGGTCGTGCCGTGTCTGGCGGCGGCATTTTTACTTTCCAAGCCGATTACGGCCTACCAAATGGGCGAAAGCTATGCGGCCAGTGTCGGTGTCCCCGTGCGGGCGTTTTCGGCGGTGCTGGTACTGTTGTCCAGCCTGTTGGCAGCCTGTGTCACAGCGTTTGCGGGGCCGATCTCCTTTGTGGGTATTGCGGTGCCGCATCTTGTCAAGCAGGCACTGGGCAGCGCCAAGCCTCTGTACGTTCTGCCGGGGTGTGCCCTGGGCGGGGCGGCGTTCTGCCTTTTGTGCGATTTGCTGGCCCGCAGCCTGTTTGCGCCGACCGAACTGTCCATCAGCTCGGTCACGGCGGTTTTCGGTGCGCCTGTGGTCATCTGGCTGCTGATGCACCGCCACAGCGGGGAGGGCGCGGCATGAGCTACTGCGAAACGAAAAATTTGGCAATCGGCTACACAGCCCCGCTTTTGCGAGATATTGCGCTGCATGCCGAGCGCGGAAAAATTCTGGCGCTGATCGGCCCCAACGGTGCAGGCAAGTCTACCCTGCTAAAAACGCTGGCGGGGCAGTTGACTCCGCAGGGAGGCACCGTTTTGCTGGACGGGCAAAGTCTTACGGAATACTCCCCCAACGCGCGCGCCCGCAAGCTGGCGCTGATGCTGCCGCACGCCGCCCGCACCGAGCTGACCACCTGTTTTGACGTGGCGGCGGCAGGGCGCTACCCCTACACGGGACGACTGGGGATTTTGTCGCAGGAGGATAAGCAGCAGGTGCTGGATGCGCTGCGGCTGGTACAGGCCGATGCTTTGGCAGACCGTGATTTTGCAAAAATCAGTGACGGGCAGCGGCAGCGCGTATTGCTGGCGCGCGCGGTATGCCAGCAGCCGGAAGTTTTACTATTGGACGAACCGACGTCTTTTTTGGACGTAAAGGGCAAGGCGGAGCTTACAGCGGTGCTGCGCCGTTTGGCGGCTGAAAAAAATGTGGCGGTCATTGTGACACTGCATGAGTTGGAGTTGGCCCAAAAGCTGGCCGACGCGGTGGTCTGTGTGTTTCCGCACAAGGTGTCCCGCGTTTTGACGCCGAAGGAGGCCTTTGCCAAGGAAAACGTATGCCGCCTGTTCGATTTGGACGATGCACAATACGAAACACTGTTCGGAAAATCCGACGCGGCACCGAGGTTTGAACACTACATTCGCAGCGGACAAAAAATGCTGCGCTGCGGTTATACCACGGGCACCTGCGCCGCTTTGGCTGCAGCGGGGGCGGCGCGTCTGCTGCTGACCGAGCACGCCCCCGAAACCGTGGGGCTGCGCACACCCAAGGGTGTTGTGGTGGAGGTTGCCCCTTTGTTTTGCCGCGCAACCGAGACGGGGGCCGAGTGTGCTATCGTAAAGGATGGCGGTGATGATGTGGATGCCACCACGGGTCTGTCTGTTGTGGCTGCGGTGACCCTGCTGCCTGATGCACCGCGCACCGTGACGATAGACGGCGGTGCCGGTGTGGGGCGGGTGACCAAGGCGGGGCTGGATCAGCCTGTGGGGGCGGCGGCCATCAACCGTGTGCCGCGCCAAATGATTACCGATGCCCTGCTCAGGGAGGCCGATGCGTCAGACTACAGCGGCGGTTTTGCGGTGGTCATTTCCATTGACGGCGGCGAGGAAGCTGCCAAACGTACCTTTAACCCGCATATCGGGGTCGAGGGCGGGTTGTCGGTGCTTGGCACAAGCGGCATTGTGGAGCCGATGAGCCGTCAGGCGCTGCTGGATACGCTGGAACTGGAAATTCATCAGGCCGCCCTGAAAGGCAGCCGTCTGATTCTGACACCGGGCAACTACGGGTTGGATTATCTGGCCGAAAATCTTGCGGAACTGCGGCAGATTCCCACTGTTAAGATCTCGAATTTCATCGGGGATGCGCTGGATATGGCGGCTGCCGAGCATTTTACCGAGGTGCTGCTTGTGGGGCATGTCGGCAAGCTGATCAAGCTGGCGGGCGGCATCATGAATACCCACTCACAGCAGGCAGATTGCCGTGCCGAGCTGTTTTGCGCCCATGCGGCATTGTGCGGGGCCGACACGGCTACCTGCCGTGCCCTGATGAATGCCGCCACAACGGACGCCTGCCTCGAAATTCTGCAGGCTGCCAACCTGCGCGCACCAGTTTTGGAGAGCCTGCTCGACGCTGTGCAGCTGCGTTTGCAGCGCCGCGCTGCGGGGGCCTTTGCGGTGGGGGCCGTGGTGTTTTCCAACCGAAACGGCAGCCTGGGCACAACAAAATCTGCCGATGTATTGTTGAAAACCTGGAGGGAAAGCTGATATGGTACATTTTGTGGGGGCAGGCCCCGGCGCACCCGACCTTATTACACAGCGCGGTGCGGCGCTGCTGCAAAAGGCCGACTGCATCATCTACGCGGGCAGCCTTGTCAACCCGGCGCTGCTGGGGCTGGCCAGGGGAGACTGTGCCATTTACAACAGTGCGGAAATGACGCTGGAGCAGGTGCTGGAAACGATAAAAACAAACGAAGCAGCGAACAAAACGACGGTGCGCCTGCACACAGGCGATCCCTGCCTGTACGGTGCTGTCCGCGAACAGATGGATGCCTTGGACGCATGGGGCATTGCCTATGATGATACCCCCGGCGTGTCCAGCTTTTGCGGTGCGGCAGCGGCACTGAACGCCGAGTACACACTGCCCGGCATCAGCCAGACGGTCATTATCACCCGTATGGAGGGTCGCACCCCCGTACCGGAGCGCGAAAAATTGGCTGCCCTGGCCGCACATGGGGCGACGATGGTGATTTTCCTTTCCGTCGGCATGGTCGACAGGGTGCAGGCAGCACTTCTGCAGGGGGCTTATAAGCCCGATACCCCTGCTGCCGTTGTGTACAAGGCCAGTTGGCCGCAGCAGAAAATTGTGCACTGTACCGTGGGCACTCTGGCGGAAAGCACCCGCGCGGCGGGCATTGCCAAGACCGCGTTGATCGTGGTGGGGGATTTTCTTGCCGCCAAGTATGAGCGCAGCAAACTGTATGACCCCGCCTTTACCACCGAGTACCGCAAAGGAGCCACACCATGAAATGTGCCTACCTTGCCTTTACCGCCAAGGGACTTGTGTTGGCACAACATCTGGCCCAGACCTGCCCCGGTACAGTGACGCGGTGCGGGGCCGACGGTGTCAGCTTGGCTGCCTGGACTGCAAAGCAGTTTGCCGATGCCGATGCCCTTGTGTTTGTGGGGGCTGTGGGTATTGCCGTGCGGGCGATTGCACCCCATTGCAGGGGCAAGGCCGTTGACCCTGCGGTGGTTGTGCTGGACGAGCAGGGGCGGTTTGCGATTTCGCTCTTGTCGGGCCATCTGGGCGGGGCAAACGATTTGACACGGCAGCTTGCGGCGGCTTGCCACGCGGTGCCCGTTATTACGACTGCCACCGATGGGCGGGGTGCCTTTGCCGTGGACGAGTGGGCGGTGCGCCAGAACTGTGCCGTGGCCGAGCCGGAGCGCATCAAATATATCAGCGGTGCCCTGTTGGCTGGCAGGCGGGTGCGCTATTTCAGCGACTGGCAGATAGAAGGCGAACCGCCAGCAGGGGTGGAACCCGCCGCGACCGCCGAACAGGCGGATTTTGTACTGACACTGACCCCTGCGGGCGAGGCTCTGCACATCGTGCCGCGTATTGCCGTGCTGGGTATCGGCTGCAAGCGCGGCACAAGTGAGTGCCGTCTGCAGGAGGCGTTTTCCGCGTTTTGTGCGGCCAATACCCTGGCCCCGCAAAGCGTTGCGGCAGCGGCAAGCATAGACCTGAAAAAGGACGAGCGGGGCTTGCTGGACTTTGCAAAAAACCACGGCTGGACGACGGAGTTTTATACAGCGGATACGCTGCGCGCCGTGCGGGGACATTTTACGGCATCGCAATTTGTAAAAGACGTTACAGGGGTGGACAATGTCTGCGAACGTGCCGCAGCCAAAGCGGCGGGCGGGAAACTGTTTATACCCAAGTGGGTGTATAACGGGGTGACTTTTTCGGTGGCGCTGCGCCCCTTTGCCCCTGATTGGAGATGGAAAACCGATGGATAAGCTTGTCTATGTGGTGGGGCTTGGCCCCGGAGATGCCCGCTTTATGACGGCGCAGGCGTGCAGCGCCTTGCAGAAGGCCGATGTGCTCTGCGGCTACACGGTGTATATCGATCTGATACGCCCGCTGTACCCCGAAAAGCCGATCTACACCACCGGCATGACACAGGAGATAGACCGCTGCCGCTGGGCGCTGCAAACCGCGCAGACCGGCAAGACGGTGGCACTGGTGTGCTCCGGCGATGCGGGTGTATATGGCATGGCGGCACCGCTGCTTGAATTGAGCAGTGAATATGACGATGTGACGATAGAAATTGTGCCGGGGCTGACGGCGGCGGTAAGCGGTGCGGCCGTGCTGGGGGCGCCGTTGGGGCACGATTTTTGCGTGATTTCACTGTCAGACCGTTTGACACCTTGGGCAGTCATTGAAAAGCGGCTGATCTGTGCGGCAATGGGCGATTTCTGCGTCGCACTGTATAATCCATCCTCCAAGGGGCGAGCGGACTATCTGCAAAGGGCGGCCGAAATTTTGCTGGCGAACGGTAAAAGCCCCGAAACCTTGTGCGGCACGGTGCGCAATATCGGCCGCACAGGCCAGGAAAAGCACCTGATGACGCTCGCGGAGCTGAAAAAAACACAGGCGGACATGTTTACAACGGTGTTTGTCGGCAATAGCGCTACCCGCAGAGTGCGCGGCTGCATGGTGACGCCAAGGGGGTATCACGGCGTATGAGGATCGTGGTTTTCAGCGGAACGACAGAGGGACGAGAACTTTCCCGCAAGCTGGTGGCGCTGGGGGCTGAGGTGACGGTCTGCGTGGCGACCGAGCTGGGAGCAGAGGAACAGGGCGTGGCAGCGGGTGTGGCCGTGCACACGGGGCGGCTTGATGCCGCCGAAATGACGGCCTTGCTGCAGGACACCGCGCTTTGTATTGATGCGACCCACCCTTATGCGACTGAGGCAACGTGCAATATCCGTGCGGCGGCAGCGGCGGCAGGGGTGGAGTATCACCGCCTTCTGCGCCCGGCCAGCACCTTGCCCACAGGCAGTGTCGTGCTGCAAAACGCAGCACAGGCGGCGCAGTATCTGGCCGAAAAACACGGCAATGTACTGCTTGCTACGGGGGCCAAAGAACTGCCTGCGTTTGCCGCCCTTGCCCCGACGCGGTTGTATCCGCGTGTGCTGCCTACCCTTGCGGGCATTGCCGCATGTGAGGCGGCGGGGATTCCGCACCGCAATATTATAGCGATGCAGGGGCCGTTCACGGCGGCAATGAACACGGCGCTGATGCAACAATACAACATTCGATACATGGTCACAAAGGACGGTGGTTCGGCGGGCGGCTTTGCCGAAAAAGTCCTGGCTGCCGCGCAGTGCGGCGTACAGCTTGTGGTGCTGCGCCGCCCTGCGGAACAGGGCGAGACCGCCGAGATGATTTTGCAGCGATGCAGGGAGCTACTATGAAAATAACACTGGTCGGTATGGGCTGCGGTGACTATGCCGGGCTGACGCTGACAGGCGCAAAAGCGTTGGAGGAGGCAGAGCATGTCCTCGGCGCACGGCGCCTTTTGCAGGCCCTGCCTGAGGTCTGCGGGCAGCAGCGCTCGGCGCTGTACAAGACGGACGAAATTCTTGCAGAGATACAAGCACACAAAAACAAGCGTGTAGCGGTTGTTCTTAGCGGGGACTGCGGATTTTACTCCGGCGCGGCGACGCTGGGGCGGGCGCTGGAACAGCAGGGGCTGCCCTATACGGTGCTGCCCGGTGTTTCCAGTGTGCAGCTGCTGGCGGCAGCGCTTGGCAGACCCTGGCAGGATTGGGAGCTTGTCTCGGCCCACGGGTGTGCCTGTGACCCGGTGGCGGCCTGCCGAAAAGGAAAGCCGACCTTTTTCCTGACCGGCGGCCGCGAGACCCCTGCCACACTTTGTGCTGCGCTGGCGGCTGCCGGATGCGGGGCTGTGCAGGGTGTTGTAGGGGAAAATCTGGGCCTTGCGTCACAGCGTCTTGTGCGGGGCACTGTGCAACAATTAGCACAGCAAAGCTTTGCGGCTCTCAGCGTATTGCTGGTGGAACGCTGCAATCTGCCGCGACGCACACACGGTTTGCCGGATGATGCGTTTATCCGTGCCAAAACACCTATGACCAAGCAGGAAGTGCGCGCTGCCGTGCTGGCCAAGCTGGCGATACAGCCCGATGATATTTTGTGGGACGTGGGGGCAGGGACGGGCAGTGTCAGCGTGGAGATGGCGTTGGCTGCATCGGAGGGGCAGGTATATGCCGCCGAGTGTGACCCCGATGCCTGCGAATTGATAGCCCAAAACCGCGCAAAATTTGCAGTGCAAAATCTGCACCTGACAAAAGGCACTGCCCCTGCAGCCTTGGCAGGCTGGCCCGCCCCCGATGCGGTATTCATCGGCGGCAGCAAGGGAAATTTGGACACTATCGTGGAGGCAGCGTTGGCCGCCAACCCGGCTGTGCGGCTTTGCATCAGTGCCATTGCGCTGGAAACCCTGCAGCAGGCGGTTGCGGCCCTGACCGTGCGCGGGTTGACAGCGCAGGTCACACAGATTTCTGTCAGCCGTACAAAAACAGCAGGTGAACTGCATCTGCTGATGGCGAACAACCCGGTATTTTTGATTACGAGGGAATAAAATGCTGCAAATGCTTTTGGCTGCGCCGCACTCCGGCAGCGGAAAAACAACGGTGACATGTGCCTTACTTGCGGCCATGAAGGCGCGTGGGCTGACGCCATGCGCCTTTAAGGCAGGGCCTGACTACATTGACCCCATGTTCCACCGTTCGGTTTTGGGGGTGCAAAGCCACAATCTGGATCTGTTTTTCTCCTCGCCCGAAACGGTTCGCTGCCTGTATGCGCAGTATGCTGCGGGGCACGGTGCCGCTGTCTGCGAGGGCGCGATGGGTTACTACGACGGCCTGGGCGGCACAAGCGATACGGCGAGCGCATGGCATCTGGCGGACACGCTTGACCTGCCTGTGCTGCTTGTTGTGCGGCCCAAAGGGGCAAGCCTGACCCTGGCGGCAGAGCTGCGCGGACTGATGGATTTTCGCACGCCCCACCATATAACGGGCATATTGCTCAATGATTGCGGTGAATCTTTGTATAGCCTGCTGAAACCGATGTTGCAGCAAGAGACCGGCCTGCCTGTGGTGGGATACCTGCCGCCTATACCGCAGGCCCGCTTGGAGAGCCGTCATCTTGGGCTGAAAACCGCTGCCGAGATTGACGGTCTGCAGGAAAAAATCCGTCTCCTGTCCGATACGGCACAAAAAACCATAGACTGGCCGCTTGTGCAAACACTGTTTGACCGCCCGATACAGGCGGCAGACATGCCGCAGGAACCGCCCGCTCAGGTGCGCATTGCGGTGGCGCGGGACGCAGCGTTCTGCTTTACCTACGCCGAAACGCTGGACGCTTTGCGGCAAAATGGCGCAGAGCTGTGCTTTTTCAGCCCGCTGGCCGATGACAAGTTGCCGCAGGATATCGGCGGGCTGTACCTGCCGGGCGGCTACCCGGAGTTGTATGCGCAAGCCCTTGCGGCCAATACCGCCGTGCGCAGGGCGGTGCGGGATGCGGTGACGGCGGGCCTTCCCACGGTGGCCGAGTGCGGCGGATTTTTGTATCTGGGCCAAACATTGGAGGCCGCCGACGGCAAAGTGTACCCCATGGCCGGTGTTTTGTCGGGGCAGGGATTCAAGGTGGGCAAGCTCGTGCGCTTCGGGTATGCAAACCTGACCGCGCATACGGACAGTATGCTGTTCGCGGCGGGCGAGACATGGCCGATGCATGAGTTCCACCACTGGGATTCCACACAAAACGGTACGGCCTTTACGGCCGCCAAGGCAAACGGCAGGCAGTGGACGTGCGGTTTTGCCAACGCGCATTTGTATGCGGGATTTCCGCATTTGTACTGGGCGGGTACGCCGCTGTCGCAGCGATTTACAGCGGCTGCCAGCCGCTATAAAAAGGAAAAGCTATGACCGAAACCGAATTGAAAATTCTGCTGAACACGATCACCCCGCCGAGGGAAACCGCCCGTGCCGCTGCCCATGCCCATTGGGCGGCGTTGGCAAAGCCCCTGGGAGGGCTGGGACAGTTGGAAACCATGTTGGAGGATGCCGCCGCCCTGACGGGAACGGCAGAACTGCATTTTGAGCGCCGCGCCGTGTTGGTGTTGTGTGCCGACAACGGCGTGGTTGCGCAGGGGGTCAGCCAGACCGATGCCTGTGTTACGCGCGCTGTGCTGAAAAACCTGGTGGCCTGTCGCACCAGCGTCTGCCGCATGGCCGAGAAGGCCCATTGCAAGGTCGTTGCGGTGGACATGGGCATTGCCGGAAAACCTGTGGCGGGTGCCGTTGACCGCCGCATTGCCGACGGTACGCGGGACTTTACCTGCGGTCCTGCCATGACCCGCGCACAGGCTGTGCAGGCCATAGCGGCAGGTATAGCGCTGGTACGCGAACAAAAACGCGATGGTATGCAAATTTTGGCAACGGGGGAGATGGGCATCGGCAACACGACGACATCCAGCGCCGTGGCAAGCGTACTGCTGGGCCGCCCCGTGGCAGAGATGACCGGACGCGGAGCAGGGCTTTCCGACGCCGGGCTGCAGCGGAAAATACGCGCCATAGAAACAGGCATTGCGGTCAACACACCGGATGCCGCCGATCCGTTGGATGTGCTGGCCAAGCTGGGCGGGTTGGATATTGCCGGATTGTGCGGTGTGTTTTTGGGCGGTGCGCTGGAGAATTTGCCGATACTTATGGATGGGTTTATCAGCAGTGTGGCGGCACTTTGCGCTGTGCGGATGTGCCCCAAGGCGGAAAAGGCGGTCTTTGCCAGCCATGTTTCCGGCGAGCCTGCCGCCCGCCTTGTGCTGGAAGAATTGCACAAAAAACCGCTGCTCAACGCGGGATTTCATCTGGGGGAGGGCACGGGAGCCGTGGCCTCGCTGCCCCTTTGGGATATGGCCCTGGCCGTTTATGACGGCTGCTATTCCTTTGCGGAGGGCGGCATCGCGCCGTACACCCCGCAATGCTGACACTGGTGATCGGCGGGGCGGCCAGCGGAAAAAGTGCCTATGCGGAATCCCTCTGCCTGAAAACCGACGCCCCCCGCACCTACCTGGCCACAATGCAAATTTGGGATGCCGAGTGCGCGGCCCGCGTGGCAAAGCACCGTGCCATGCGCGCGGAAAAGGGATTTGAGACCGTGGAATGTCCGCTGCATCTCGAAAAACTGCATCTTCCTGTGCGCGGTACGGTGCTGTTGGAGGATTTGGGAAACCTGACTGCCAATGAACTGTACGACCCAAACGGCGCGGGGGAACTGGCGGCAGCTGCCATTTTGCAGGGAATTGACACTGTGTACGCACAGTGCGACGACTTGATTTTGGTTACAAATGAGGTGTTCAGCGGCGGGGCAGATTACGCGGGGGACACCTTGCATTACCTGCGGGTGCTGGCTGCAATCAACAATGCGGCAGCCGCCCGCGCGGACAGGGTGATACGCGTAGTGTGCGGTATACCCTGCTATTATAAAGGTAAGAGGGAATCATTTTGATTGTTTTACAGACTGTCGCGGTGGCGTTTGCCATGTTTTCGGCATTGCCGATGCCGCAATTTGATTGGAACGAAAAAAACATGCGCTATGCGCTGTGTGCTTTCCCGCTGGTGGGGGTGGTTTGCGGGGCGCTTTGCTGTCTTTGCGGATCGCTGCCGCTGCCTGCGGCGGTCAAGGCGGCGGGGCTGTGTCTTTTGCCTGTGTGGGTAACCGGCGGCATCCACCTGGACGGCTATGCCGACACCTGCGATGCACTCGCCAGTTACGGAGAACCCGCCAAAAAGCTGGAGATCCTGAAGGACCCCCACTGCGGGGCGTTTGCTGTTATACGGCTGTGCAGTTATTTTGTGGCCTATGCGGCGCTGTGCGCCTGTGTGCCGTTTACCCTGCGGGTCGGTGCGGTGTGGACATTGGCTCTGGTGGGGGAACGGGCATTGTCGGCGTTGGCGATTGCGGCGTTCCCGATGGCAAAGAACACCGGCCTTGCGCACACCTTTGCCACGGCGGCGGATCGTGCCCGCGTGCGAAAAATTCTGACGGTGCTGTGCGTAGCTGTATCGGCGGCACTTTTTGCCATGCACGGCGGGGCGCTGGTGTTGGCGGCCGGATGTGTGTTTGCGCGGTATTCCTTTGTGGCAAAGCGGCAGTTCGGCGGCATCACAGGGGATTTGGCAGGGTGGTTTTTGCAAAAATGCGAGATCTGGATGCTGGCGGCGCTGGCCGCCTGTCTGTGGCTGGGGGTGCTGTAAATGCTGTTTATCACGGGGCCGCTGTACAGCGGAAAGCGCACCTTTGCGCAAAAATTTAACGGTACAAAGCGGTTCGAGGTGCAGGAATTGGCGGCTGATGCGGTGGATTTGCAAGCCCTGGCCGAGGAACTGGCCGCCTATGATGTTGTGACCGCTGCCGAGGTGGGCGGCGGTGTTGTGCCTGTGGAGGCCGCACAGCGCGCTGCACGGGAAAAGGCAGGGCGGCTTGCCTGCCTGCTGGCAGAACGTGCCGACTGCGTTGTACAGATGTTTTGTGGCCTGCCCACTGTTTTGAAAGGAGATTTGCCTACATGCTAGTGTATCTTTTGCGCCACGGCCTGACCGAATATAACGCCGAAAAACGCTACCAGGGGCAGCGGGATATCCCGCTGTCGGCGCAAGGGCGCGCCCAACTGCGCCGCGCCGATATTGAACCCCAGGTTGTTTATGTTTCCACATTGCAGCGCACACAGCAAACCGCACGCGTGCTGTTTCCCTGTGCAAAGCTCGTGGCGGTGGACGGGCTGAAGGAGATGAACTTCGGCAGCTTTGAGGGTCGCAACTACATAGAGATGGAACATGACCCTGATTATCTGGCCTGGGTGGCCGCCAACTGTGAAAGCCAATGCCCCGACGGGGAGCGCAAGGATGAATTTTCGCAGCGCATCTGCGCGACGTTTGCCGCACTGGTGGACAAGGCCTTGGCCGACGGTGAACCGATGCTGGTCATTTTGGCGCATGGCGGTACACAAATGGCAGCGATGGAGCGCTTTGCCCTGCCGCATCGGGATTACTACGACTGGTGCGGCCCCAATGCCGGGGGTTTTGTGTTGGACGCACGGGACTGGGCAGAAAAGCGTGTTTTGCACCTGGTCAAAACGGTGCAGTACACCAAGGGGGCAGAATGTTGATTCTTATGGCGGTGCCCGCCGCCTTTTTGCTGGATACCCTGTTTGGAGACCCGACATGGCTGCCCCACCCGGTGGTATTTATGGGGCGCTGCATCTCTCGTCTGGAAAAAGCCCTGCGCGCCGTTCTGCCCAAAACACCGCGCGGCGAATGGGCAGGAGGATGCATTGTGGCAGCGGTTCTGCCGCTGGGCACCTTTATGCTGACATCATTGGCCTGCGCGGCGGCCGCACGGCTGCACCCGATGCTGGGGCTGGGTCTGCAGGTGTTCTGGTGTGCCCAGGCGCTGGCTGCCAGGGGGCTTGCGCAGGAAAGCGGCAGAGTCTACCGTGAGCTGATCAAAAAGGATCTGCCTGCCGCGCGGCAGGCTGTGGCGCGCATTGTGGGGCGTGATACGGAAAACTTAACGGCCGAGGGCGTGACCAAGGCTGCCATCGAAACGGTTGCCGAGAATGCAAGCGACGGCGTGATCGCACCGCTCTTGTACATGCTGGTTGGCGGGGCACCGCTGGCGCTGACCTACAAGGCCATCAATACCATGGACAGTATGCTGGGGTATAAAAACAGCAAATATTTGTATTTTGGACGTTGTGCCGCTAAATTGGACGACGTCGCCAACTGGCTGCCCAGCCGTGTGGCTGCACTTTTGTGGGTGGCGGCTGCGGCGCTTACGGGCGGCGATGCCAAGGGTGCGTGGCGCATTTGGCGGCGTGACCGCCGCAACCATGCAAGCCCCAACAGTGCCCAGACCGAAAGCGCCTGTGCGGGCGCACTGGGTGTGCAGCTGGCGGGGCCGGCCTACTATTTTGGAGAGTATTACGACAAGCCGACCATCGGCGATGCGCAGCGGGCCGTGGAACCTGAGGATATCCTGCGGGCAAACCGCATGATGTATGCCGATAGCCTGTTGGCACTGGCGCTGGGTCTTGCTGTGCGGGCGATTCTTGTTTTGTGAGGAAGGTAAAATGGAGTTAGTACACGGTGGGGATTGGGCGGGCTACCGCGCGGAATTCGGGCGGGACGCACTGGATTTTTCTGCCAACGTCAGTCCGCTGGGACTTCCTGCCGGGGTGGCGGCGGCCATCACGGCGGCGCTTTCCACGGCGGATCGCTACCCCGACCCGCTGTGCCGCGCACTGTGTGCCAGGCTGGCCGAGGCCGAGGGCGTTGCAGGGGAGCATATTTTGTGCGGCAACGGCGCGGCAGATCTGATTTTTCGGCTGGCAGCGGCACTTCGACCCCGCCGTGCCCTGATTCCGACACCGACCTTTGCCGAGTATGCGGCTGCTTTGCATACGGTAAACTGCGATATAACGTACTATATATTGTACGAAGCAGACGATTTTGCCCTGACGGATGCCTTTATAGACGCTGTGACGCGGGACACGGATGTGGTTTTTCTCTGTCAGCCCAATAACCCCACGGGGCGCATCACCCCGCCCTTGGTCGTGAAAAGGCTGCTGCAACGCTGTGCGGAAAACGGTGCCGTGCTGGTGGTGGACGAATGTTTTTTGGACTTTTCGGCAGGGCGTGCGGCGCTGACAGCTAAGGCATTTTTGCGGGAATACCCGAATCTTATCATCCTGAAAGCATTCACCAAGCTGTATGCCATGGCAGGGGTGCGGCTGGGATATGCGCTGTGTTCCGACACGGAACTTCTTGACAAAATGCGTGCGGCGGGGCAGCCGTGGGCTGTGTCGAGCCTGGCCCAGGCGGCGGGCGTGGCCGCCCTGAACGAGACAGCTTACGCTGATGCGGTTCGCGCCCTGGTTGCCGAGCAGCGGCCGATGCTGGCTGCCGGGCTGCGCGCCTTGGGGCTGCGCGTCATAGAGGGCAGTGCCAATTTTTTGCTGTTCCGTGCACCTGCCGATTTCGGGCAAAAGCTGCGGAAAAAGGGGGCAGTTGTGCGCAGCTGCGGCAATTACGCGGGGCTTGACGATACCTGGTATCGCACGGCGGTGCGCACCGAGAGGGAAAATCGGCAGCTGCTGCGCCTGATGAAAGAGGTACTGGCATGAGCAAGGCAAAATGTATCATGGTGCAGGGCACGATGAGCGGTGCGGGCAAAAGCCTGTTGTGTACGGCGCTTTGCCGTATTTTTGCGCAGGACGGCTACAGGGTCGCCCCTTTCAAGAGCCAGAACATGGCGCTGAACAGCTTTGTGACGCGTGATGGGCTGGAAATGGGACGTGCCCAGGTGGTACAGGCCCAGGCTGCCGGTGTTGAGCCGGATGTGCGGATGAACCCCATTTTGCTGAAACCCAGCAGTGATGTGGGCAGCCAGGTCATTGTCAACGGTGAGGTGCGCGGTGACATGCCCGCGCGGGAATATTTCCGCCATAAGAAAGAGCTGATTCCCGATATTTTGCGTGCCTACGAAAGCCTTGCGCAGGAAAATGACATTCTGGTTATTGAGGGGGCAGGCAGCCCGGCAGAAATCAACCTGAAGGCTGATGACATCGTTAATATGGGGCTGGCAAAGCTGGTCGATGCGCCCGTACTGCTGGTCGGGGATATTGACCGCGGCGGAGTGTTTGCCCAGTTGTACGGTACGGTAGCTCTGCTGGATGAGGACGAACGGGCGCGTATCTGCGGGCTGGTCATCAATAAATTTCGCGGGGATGTGGAAATTTTGCGGCCGGCTCTTGCCATGCTGGAGCAAAAGACAAACCTGCCTGTGCTGGGTGTCGTGCCGTACACCCGCGCGGATATCGAGGACGAGGACTCGTTATCCGAACGGCTGCAGAGCAGCAAGGCAGTCAAGCCGCTGGATATTGCCGTTGTGCGTCTGCCGCATATCTCCAATTTTACAGATTTTATGCCGTTGGAGCAGCATCCGCTTTTAGGGGTGCGCTATGTGCAGAACGTGCGGGAACAGGGAACGCCGGATCTTGTAGTTCTGCCCGGAACCAAAAATACCGTCGATGACCTTCTGTGGCTGCGGCAGAGTGGGCTGGAAACGGCGGTGCAAAAGCTGGCAAAGCGCGGCACGCCGATTTTAGGTGTCTGCGGCGGGTATCAGATGCTGGGATGTACGCTCGACGATACGCGGGGCCGTGAGGGCGGACATCCGCAGACGCTGCGTGGGCTGGGACTGCTGCCGACGGACACGGTCTTTACCGCTGAAAAGCGCCGTGCACAGGTTACGGCCGTGACGTGCGACCCCTTGGCGGGGGCGGCACTGACGGGATATGAAATACACACGGGCCGCACGAATGTGCGGGGGGCACCGTTCTGCACGCTGGCGGACGGTACGCCGGAGGGTTGTGTGCAGGGAAACGTTTTTGGCACCTACCTGCACGGTTTGTTTGACAGCGGCGAGCTGACCGAAAAACTGGCAGGATTCCTCTGTGAAAGAAAGGGCCTTGCCCCCGAAACCGCTGAACCGATATCCATGGAAAAATACCGCCGGCAGCAGTTTGATTTGCTGGCTGACAGTGTACGGGCGGCGCTGGATATGCGCGCTGTTTATGCCGCTATGGGAATAGAACGGGAGGAACATGTATGACACCGCAGCATCATCTGCCCGCCGATATTGAGCGAACCAGCATGGCCATTATCACAGCCGAGTTGGCTGCGCGCGGGCTGGCTATCGCACCAGAAAATGCGGCGGTAGTCAAGCGTGTTATCCACACGACGGCAGATTTCGACTACGCCGAAAACTTGCGATTTACGCCCGATGCCGTGACGATCGGCGGGAAGGCTGTGCGCGGCGGGACCATTATCACGGATACCAACATGGCGCTGGCGGGCATCAGCAAGGCGGGGCTTGCCAAGCTGGGCGGGCGGGCACTCTGCTTTATGGCAGACCCCGCCGTGGCTGAGGCGGCCGCAGCCGCAGGCACCACACGAGCGGTAGCTGCCATGCACAAGGCAGCGCGGGAATACCCCGGCGCGGTGCTGGCGGTGGGCAATGCGCCCACAGCGCTTTTGACCATTGCCGAGGAAATTGAGGCCGGACTGCGCCCGGCCTTGGTTATTGCGGTGCCGGTGGGATTTGTAAATGTGGTGGAAAGTAAGCAGCGTCTGTTTGCCGCCTGTACCCGATACGGTGTGCCTGCCATTGCAGCCATGGGGCGCAAGGGCGGCAGCAATGTGGCGGCGGCGATATGCAATGCGCTGCTTTACTCTGCCGCCGAAATGCTGGACCCCAAGGCGCGCGGCTGGCAGTGAAATTGACAGCCGCCTGCAAATGCGGTATAGTGGTACAAAACAAACGGAGAATACGGCTATGAAAAAGACAAAACTGTTTACCGTCGTTTTACTTGCCGCCATTGCGATTGCCGCGGTCATGGCGTTTTGCTTCACACAGGCTAACACGGTGGGAGTTATCGGCGGGGCTGACGGCCCGACGGCAATTTTTGTCACAACAAAATGGGAACCATGGCTTTTGCTGCCGCTTGCCGCCGTAGCTGCGGCCTGTGTATATTTTTACAGGAAAAAGAAGTGACGCAGAATCGTCTCGTTAATTTATCTACTTACGCAAAAGCCCTTGTGCAGGGCCGCCACCCTTTGCTATACTAAAAGCATCTTGTAAGAGAGGGGAACGGTACCATGCATCCGTTACAGCATCCGAATTTTCGACTTCATGTGGGGTGGCGCACGATAAAAACCGCCGTTACCGCCATGCTGGTGGCCATGGTGTACTGCCTGCTGGATCGTAATCCGGCCTTTGCCTGCATCGGCGTTATCTTTGGTATGGGGGCTGATAAGCAGGAGTCCATCCAAAACGGCGGCAACCGCCTGTGGGGTACGATGATCGGCGGACTGCTGTCCATTGCGGTATTTTGGTTGTATCTGCAATGGTTCCCACAGGGCGGACATACGGTGTACCTGGCCATGCTGCTGGGCGGGGCCATTGTGGTGCTGATTTTGCTGTGCCAGTATTTTTGGCCGGGCGGGGTGCAGCCGGGCGGCGTGGTGCTGTGTATTGTGCTGTTCAGCACCCCCATTGACACCTATGTCAGTTATGCGCTGAACCGTATTTTTGATACGGGTATCGGTGTGATCGCGGCGTTTGCGGTAAACTACTTTTTGCCGCGGGCGCGGGTCGTGGCACTGCGCAGCAGGGTGGAAGGCGTATTCAAAAAATAATGTGATGAAAAGGGTGCTCCTGCCGATTTCGGCACAGAGCACCTTTTTTTTGTCCCGCGCTTGACAGGAGCGGGAAAACGTGTTACTATATACTTCAAAATTGAACTGTCTAAAAATGAAAGGAAGAATGCAGATGTACGCCGGTATAGAAGTCCTGCAGAAAACATCTCTTGCCTACAACGCCTTTTGCAAGCCGTTGTGCAGCGAATTGGGTTTGCCGCAGACAGCGCTGGATATCCTGCTGTTTCTGGCCAACAACCCCCGCTATAAGACAGCCCGCGATGTGGTGGAGGTGCGGCATATCAAGGCAAACCTTGTGTCGGTCAATGTGAACCGTCTGGTCGATGAAGGATATCTTGTTCGTCTGCCTGTGCAGGGCGACCGCCGTAAGACAGAGCTTGCCTGTACCGAAAAGGCGCAAGCTGTTATCGCTCGCGGGCGGCAAAGGCAGGCGGATTTTCAGGCTGCATTGTTTGGCGGCATCGATGCGCAAAGCCGTGAGGCATTTTCTGAAACACTGCGCAGCATCGAAAGAAATCTTGACGAAATCATGAAGGAGAACGGTTAAATGCAGTTTATCATTACCCTGTTGGTCACCTTTTTTGCCGGTATGGGGGCCGGCCTCGGCACAGGCTTTGCGGGCATGAGTGCGGCGGCGGTCATCAGCCCGATGCTTATCACCTTTTTGCATATGGACCCGTATATGGCGGTGGGCATTGCGCTTTCCTCCGACGTGCTGGCCAGCGCAGTTTCTGCCTACACCTACCATAAAAATAAAAACCTGGACATCAGAAACGGCTTGATCATGATGGCCAGTGTGCTGACCTTTACCGTAGTGGGCAGCTACATTGCCAGCCTGCTGCCGTCGGCAACCATGGGCAGCTTTTCGGTGTTTATGACCTTCCTGCTGGGCGTCAAGTTTATTGTGCGCCCTGTCATGACCACCAAGGAGGCTATGCAAAATGTTTCTGCCAAAAAGCGCGCCGTACAGTCGTTTTTTTGCGGCATGCTTATCGGCTTTATCTGCGGCTTTGTGGGCGCGGGCGGCGGTATGATGATGCTGCTGATCCTGACCGGTGTTCTGGGCTATGAGCTGAAAACCGCCGTGGGTACCAGCGTATTTATTATGACCTTTACGGCATTGACGGGCGCAGCCTCGCACTTTGCCATAGGCGGTGCGCCGGATTGGCCGGTTTTTGTGCTGTGCGTCGTGTTCACGCTGCTGTGGGCACGCATCGCCGCCGTATTTGCCAACAAGGCAAAGCCTGCCACGCTGAACCGCGCAACGGGCGTGGTGCTGGTCGTGCTGGGGCTGGTTATTATGGGCTTTAATCTGATTGCCTAAAGAGAATCGTATATTACAAAACCGCCTCCGGAAAAATTCGGAGGCGGTTTTGTTTAATAGGAACAAATAAATTGGTAGCTGTTTCCGCCGTCTATGACGCGGAAACAGTAATGCATCGTGCGTACCTCGTGGGAGGAATCCTCGTACCGGTTGTCGTTCATAGTAAAATCCACCTGAACGCAGGTTCCCCCGTCAGTGTACGTTACACCTGCCGGTTTGGCGTCCAGATAAGGTAGTTCGGTTTCCAGCGAAAAGGGGTAGCAGCCGTCCGAAGGCTCTCCAAACGGCCATTCGGTAAGCTGCGATAGATCAAGATTTTCCAGCCCCAAGACATCCTGTGCGGTTTTCCGAAGATCCGCCTCGGGAATTTGGAGAAAGTAATCCTTCTCGGCGTAAGTGCCTTCCGGATGGGAGAGATAGGTTTGCAGCAGGAGGTAATAGGGCAGATAGTACGCGGTGGGCAGATGGGTGCTGTCCTCTGCGGGCTGCTGAAAAAACGTGGCAAAGCGCAGAGCAAAATCTTCCACAGGTTCGCTGTCGGCGGTCAAGTCGTCGCTGCTGGGGGAGGGAACGGGTGTTTCCGTTACAGTTGGAGATTGTGTGGGCGCGGGTGCGGCAGATTCTGTCACAGGCGGCGCCTGGGCTGCCCCTGATGCGGACGGCGATGAACTTGCCGCAGGGGTACAGCCCGCCAAAAGCAGCAGAGACACCCCGATACATACAAATTTGCGAAAAATGCTTTTCATGAAAAGATCCCTCCTTTTTCTTATTATAACACGAATTGTTGCCGATTTGTTGCAAGACAAAAAACGGGAGCCGCCCCAAAGGGCAGCTCCCGTACAGCAGAAAAACGACTTTTAGATAACCTTATAGGCTTTCAGCAGCTTTTCAATATCGGTATCCTTGATTTTGCTAAGGGCTTTCTTAACGGCAAGGCGTTCCACCATATTCATTTCCATATCGGTAGCTTTTTTGCCGTCGCGCAGCTTAACGGTGGCGTTCAGCAGGTCGCGCACATCAAACACGCTGCCCCAGACCTCGGGTACGCCGCGGTCAACGTTCAGCAGGGTGTAGACGGCCTCCATGCCGGTGCGCATGGAATACTCGGTGGTGAAGATCGTGTCGCGCGGGGTCTCGGCAAACTGACCGAGGAAGGCAAAGTTCACACTGCCGGCAGGCACAACATCGGGGCGGTCGCCGTAGGCGCGCGGCATAAAGAAGGCGTCGATATACGGCATCATAACGGGCACGGTGTTGGCGCTGTGCTCCGCCATATCCTCGATCTGGTCAACGGGTACGCCGATGTGGTACAGCCACTCCATGCAGATTTCCTTGCCGGTGCATTCGCGCATGGGCTTCTTGATGAAGTCGCCGGGCTTGTCGGTGAACAGAGAGTACACCCACACCAGGCAGTGATCCTTGGGCTGGTCGCGGAACTGCGGCTGGCGGTTGATGGTCCAGCTCATCAGCCAGCTGGAATCCTTGACGGTGACAATGCCGCCGGTGACAACGTGACCGGTGAACGGGTCGCGCTTGCAGATGTTCTTGATATAGGGGATGATGCGCTGATCCAGCGTTTCGACGGTGGCGCTCATCCAGTTGGTCTGCTCAGGGTCGTGGCAGAACTTGTCCGGGTGACCGAAGGAAGGGTCCTGTGCGGCAATCTTGCGCCACATATCCCAGCCGCCGCCTTCTTTCAGCTCGGTGTTGTACGCGGCAGGGGTGTTCTGGCTGCCCATGGAGGAGTTTTCGACACAGCCGCCGTTGGTGATAAAGACAAGGTCGTTCTCGGTCAGGTCGATGCAGTCCTTCTTGCCGTCGGCGACGACGTCAATGCGGTGCGCCAGCTTGTGCTGGGGGTCGGTGCAGTCGAATTCGACATTCGTGACCTGCACGCCGTAGTGGAACTGGACGTTGTGGCTTTCCAGATACTTGACCATGGGCAGGATCATCGACTCGTACTGGTTGTATTTGGTAAAGCGCAGCGCGGTGAAGTCAGGCAGACCGCCGATGTGGTGGATATAGCGCTGGATATACAGCTTCATTTCCAGGGCGCTGTGCCAGTTCTCAAAGGCAAACATCGTGCGCCAGTACATCCAGAAGTTGGATTTCAGCACTTCATCGTCAAAAAAGTCGGTGATGCGCTTGTCCTGCAGCTCCTCGTTGGGGGTGAAGAACAGTTTCATGATCTCCATGGCGCCCTTGTCGGAAATGTCAAACTTGCCATCGGTGTGGGCGTCCTCGCCGCGGTTGACCGTGGCACGGCAGAGGGAGTAGTTGGGGTCCTCCTTGTTGAGCCAGTAATACTCATCCAGAACGCTTACGCCCTCGGTCTCAATGGAAGGGATGGAGCGGAACAAATCCCACATAACCTCGAAATGGTTGTCCATCTCACGACCGCCGCGCATAACGTAGCCGAGGTTTTCAAACTTGTAGCCGTCACAGGCACCGCCCGGCAGGGACCCCTTTTCCAGAATGTGGACGTGCTCGCCCTTCATCTGGCCGTCGCGCACCAGATAGCAGGCGGCGGTCAGGGCAGCCAGACCACTGCCGACGATGTAAGCTGATTTATTGTCCACGCCTTCGGGCTTTTTGGGACGGGCAAAGGCTTCATAGTTACCGCTGGAATAATACATAATGGTTCTCCTTTCAAGTGTTGCCTTAGGCAACACCTTACAATTCCCGCCTTACGGCTTAAGCACCACTCCGGCGGCTGCGGCACGGCATCTGCGTTGCCAAAATGCTCGCCAATACACAAAGTATTGCCTGCGCTTTTGGCTTAGCATCTGCCGCACCTCGCTCGCCGTATCGGCACTTAGAATTGTGCGGTGTGGCCTTGTGTTTCTTTCGATGTCTAAAGGATACCATATAGTATGCCCGGTCACAATCAGCAGAAAACGCCCCGTGATAAAATCCTTATCACGGGGCGTTGAGTTGTATAAAATTTTATCATTGGGGGCTGTTTGATAAAAACAGTTTACGGCTTATCGGTGCGCAGGCGCTGCAAGGCGGCGTTGATGCTGCCGTGGATGACCTGCTCGAGCTGATTTACCATCTTTTGCGGGGATTCCTTCATGTCGGATTTGATCCAGTCCAGCATCAGCCCCACAAACATATACTTGTACAGCGTGGCAATATAGGCCTTGTCCTCAGGGCGCACGGACATGCCCTGTGCCTGTTCCTCGACCACACCCTCCAGCAGGTCATAGGTCAGGCGGTACAGATAATTTTCTACCTGCTCACGGCTGACACAGCGGTAGACGTTCAGGATAAAGGGCTTGTTATTTTGCACGGCTTCAAAAATCTGCAAAAGACCCTGCTGCCATGTTTCGTAGGTCTTTTTGCCTGCCAGGGCGCGGGCGGCGTCCTCCTCACACGACCATTCGACAAGGTCGTAGATGTCCTTGAAATGGTAGTAGAAGGTCATACGGTTGATGCCGCAGTCCTCGGCAATATCGTTGATGGTGATCTTATTCAGCGGCTTTTGCAGCAGCAGATTTTTGAGTGATGCCTCCAAAGCGCGCTTTGTGATTTCGGACATGATAAGACCTCCTTTGCTGGTTTCTATTATACAGGAAAACGAGAATTTCTGCAAGAGACGGCTTTTTGATGGGCGATTTTCCTAAAATAAGGTGGACTTTCCCGCCAAAGTGTGGCATTATTATACCATAAGATACGATTTGCAGGAGGATACTCAGAATGTATGATGCAGCCATTATCGGAACGGGGCCGGCAGGTGTGTCTGCCGCGCTGACTCTGCACGCCAACGGCAAGAATTTTATCTGGATCGGCAGCGAGCAGCTCAGCGATAAGGTACAAAAAGCCGAGCGTATCGCCAACTACCCCGGCTTGCCGATGGTCACCGGTGCGCAGATGAACGAGATATTTCGCCGCCAGTGCGGTGAACTGGGCATTGCCGTCACTGACCGTATGGTCAACTCCGTCATCCCGATGGACGGCAGCTATGCGCTGATGGCGGGCGCGGATTTTTACGAGGCAAAGACTGTGCTGCTGGCGACCGGTGTGGTTGCCGTGGGCACCCTGCCGGGGGAAGCTGATCTGCTGGGCAAGGGCGTAAGCTACTGTGCCACCTGCGACGGGGCGTTGTACCGCGGCAAGACCATTGCTGTCCTGTGCGGTGCCAAGCGCTTTGAGCATGAGGTCGCCTATCTGGCGGAACTGGCAGAAAAGGTCTACTGCCTACCTTTATATAAGGGGGCCGGCATTGACGCTGCCAACGTGGAAGTCTTGCAGGAGCGCATTGTGAACCTGAAAGCCGAAAACGACCGCCTGTGCGGAATCGTTCTGAAAAACGGTGACGAACTTGCGGTGGACGGGCTGTTCTGTCTGCGGGAGAGCATCTCCCCCGCGACACTTTTGCCGGGGCTGGCTATCGCCAACGGACACATAGAAACGGATCGTCGCATGGCGACCAACCTGCCCGGCTGTTTCGCAGCAGGGGACTGCACGGGGCGGCCCTACCAGTATGTCAAGGCGGCGGGCGAGGGCAACGTGGCGGCGTACAGCATGGTAGAGTATCTGGCACACAACAAATAATGGCGGAGGAACGGGAAATGGAAAGCAATCAGGACTGTTTTGCGCGCTATATTCAAATTTTGCAGGAGGAGCTGCGCCCTGCGATGGGCTGCACCGAACCGATTGCCATTGCCTACGCGGCCGCTAAGGCACGGGATGTTTTGGGCTGTCTGCCCGACCGTATGCTGGTGGAGGTCAGCGGAAATATTATTAAAAACGTGAAAAGCGTAATCATTCCTCACACCGGCGGACTGCGCGGCATCGCCGCGGCTGCCGCCGTGGGCGCTGTGGCGGGCGATGCTGCCGCCGAGCTGGCGGTCATCTCCCAAGTGACCCCGAAAGAAGTCGCGGAGACGGCGCAATACCTGCAAAAGACGCCGATCGATGTGCACTGCGCTGAAAACGGCCATATTTTTGACATTGCCGTCACGGCGTGGCAAGGGGAGAACAATGCCTATGTGCGCATTGCCGACTACCACACAAACATTGTCAGCATACATCGCAACGGGGAGACCCTGCTGGAAAAAACCGCCGAAACGCAGGAGAACGGCTTGACCGACCGCCGCTGCCTGTCCGTTGAGGGCATTGTGGAATTCGCTGACCATGTAGAGCTGGATGCCGTAAAACCGACGCTGGAACGGCAGATTGAATGTAATATGGCCATAGCAGCCGAGGGGCTGCGCGGCAATTACGGCGCAAACATCGGAAAGACGCTGCTGAAAAACCACGAGGACAGCATCGACTACAAGATGCGCGCCTGGGCGGCAGCGGGCAGCGACGCCCGCATGAACGGCTGCGAACTGCCCGTGGTCATCAACTCCGGCAGCGGAAACCAGGGCATTACCGCCAGTGTGCCGGTCATCGTCTATGCGCGTGAAAACGAAAACTCCCATGAAGAACTGCTGCGGGCGCTCTGTGTGTCCAACCTGGTGACCATCCATCTGAAAACGGGCATCGGGCGGCTTTCCGCCTATTGCGGCGCTGTCAGTGCCGGTGTGGGTGCGGGGGCAGGCATCGCCTACTTAAAAGGCGGCGGGTTTGAACAGATCGCCCACACGGTGGTCAACGCTGTGGCTGTGACCTCCGGCATCATCTGCGACGGTGCCAAGGCCAGCTGTGCCGCCAAAATTGCCGCTGCCGTGGACGCGGGCATTTTGGGGCTGACCATGTACGAAAACGGAAACGAGTTTTTTGGCGGGGACGGCATCGTCAAAAAGGGCGTGGAAAAAACCATTGACACCGTCGGCCGCCTGGCCCGCATCGGCATGGAGCAGACCGATAAGGAAATCATCCATCTGATGATGGAAGTATGATAGGAGAACACTATGCAACCATGTGCAAACCTGCACGGCTTTGCCGTGAAACGCGTTCGCGAGCTGCCGGAACTGGCAGCAAAGCTCTGGGAACTGGAACACGAAAAAAGCGGTGCGCAGCTCTGCTGGCTGGATCGCGCCGATGAAAACAAAACCTTTTCCATTGCGTTTAAGACGATCCCGCAGGACTCCACGGGCGTATTTCATATCCTGGAACATTCCGTGTTGTGCGGGTCGGATAAATATCCTGTCAAGGAGCCGTTTGTCAATCTGCTGAAATCCTCGGTGCAGACCTTCCTGAACGCCATGACCTACCCCGACAAGACGGTCTACCCTGTTTCCAGCCGCAACGACCGCGATTTCTTGAACCTGATGGATGTCTATCTGGATGCCGTACTGCACCCTGCCATTTACCATAAGCCGGAAATTTTCCGGCAGGAGGGCTGGCGCTATGAGTTGGGGGAGACCCCGATTTATCAGGGCGTCGTATTTAACGAGATGAAGGGCGCGTACAGCTCGCCCGATACCGTGATGGAAAGCGCCGTCAATGAACTGTTGTTCCCGAATACCTGCTATCGGTACGAATCCGGCGGCGACCCGTCGTGTATCCCCGATTTGACCTACGAGCAATTTCTGGCAAATCACAAAAAGTTTTACCACCCGTCCAACGCGCGCATCTCGCTGGTGGGCAGCGTGGATATGGACGCGGCACTTTCCAAAATCGACAGCTTCCTGAAAGAGTATGACCGCATTACGGCGGATTTTACCATCCCCATGCAGCAGCCTGTTGCGGCAGTGCAGCGGGAGGTGCCCTATGAGGTGGGCGAGGATGAACCGCTGGAGGGGCGCACGATGGTATGCTGCGCCACACTTTTGGGCAGCTATGCCGACACCGACCGCTATTTTGCGGCGTCAGTGCTGGCGGACTACCTGACCGGGGACAACGAGGCCCCCTTGAAACGCGCGATTCTCGACGCGGGGTTGGGGCAGGATGTCAACGTCAACGTGCGCAGTGACATACAGCAGTCGTGGGTGTCGTGGGAGGTTTGCAACACCGACGCCGAGAAGCTGCCGGAAATTCGCAGTACGATCCGCGCTGCTCTGCAAAAGATTGCCGACGAAGGGCTGGATGCTAACCGTCTGGAAGCCTGCTACAACCACTTTGCGTTTTCTCAGCGTGACCGCGATGGCAGCGGAATGCCGCGCAGCTTAATTGAGGCGCTGACCATGCTGGACAGCTGGCTGTACGGCGGCGACCCCGCCCGGCCGCTGCTGGTGGACAAGCCGCTGGAAAAACTGGCGGCCGATCTGAATACGGATCTGTTTGCAGACCTCATCCGTGAACTGTTCCTGGACGAGAGCCACAGCGTGACCGCTGTGTTGGTGCCCTCGCATACGGTGGGGGCCGAAAAGGCCAAGGCCGAGGCAGACCGTTTGACAGCAGAAACCGCCGCATGGACGCCCGAAAAGCGCGCCGAACTGCAGAAACAGGCGGAGGAACTGGCCCGCTGGCAGCAGACTCCCGACAGCGAGGAGGCAGTCAGGACTATACCGATGCTGCAGCTTTCCGACCTGAAACCGGAACCGCAGGATTTGCCCATTGCCGTGACAAAGCATGGTGATGTAACGGTGCTGCGCCATAAAACGGGTGACAGCCTTGTGTATCAGAATGTCTACTTTGAGGCAAACGATCTGTCCGAAAAGGAACTGTCGGTGCTGACCGCCATGAGTATGCTGCTGGGTATTGCCGGGACAAAACAGCACGGCAGCGAGGAGCTGCAGATGCTGATCAAGCAAAAAATCGGCAGAATCAACTTTCAGGTCAACACCCTGTCCGGTGAGGATGTCGAACACTGCCGTGTGCAGCTGGTGGCGCGCATGGCGTGTCTGCCGGAGCAAGGTGAGCAAGCGAATGAACTGCTGGCAGAAATTTTGCGGGATACAGAGTTTTCTGACCGCAAGCTGCTGCGTGACCGCTTGAGCCAAGCGGCGCTGAACGCCCAGATGAGCCTGGCCGACAACGGCGAGGAGTACGCCGAGATTCGTGTAGGAGCGTACAATTCTGCGCGGGGTGCGGCAAAAGAGTATCTCTGCGGACGAGAGATGGCCGTTTGGCTGAAGGAGCAAGCCGCTGCCGAGGATACAGCGCTGGACACCGTGCTGCAAACGATGCAGATGCTGGCAGCGCGCATTTTTGCGGAAAGCCGTATGACGGTTTCCTGCTCGGACAATGTGAAAAATGAGTGGTTGGATATCCTGGCGCTGCCGCAGGGCTGCCCTGCGCCGAAATGGGCGGTCTATGCGCCGTGGGGTGCAAGGCAGGAGGGGCTGACCATTCCGGCGTCGGTCAGCTTTGCCGTCAAGGGTACCAATTTCAAGCGAAGCGGCGGGAAGTTCAGCGGTTGTTACCCGGTTCTGGTCAACATTTTGACCTTTACTTACCTGTGGGGCGAGATCCGCGTGCAGGGCGGAGCCTACGGCTGCGGCCTGATCGCCCGCAACGACGGTGATGTTGCCTTCTATACCTACCGCGACCCGCAGCCCGGGCGCTCGCTGAAAATTATGAACGGTGCAGCGCAGTATATCCGTGACTTCTGCGCGGCGGGCGGCGATTTGACCGGCTATATTTTGGGAAGTGTTTCCACACTGGACCCGCTGCTGAACACCCGCATGGCGATGCTGGTGGCGGAAACCCGCTATTTTAAGGGCACAACCCACGCAGATGTCTGCCGCTATTACAGCCAACTGGTACACACGACCCATAAGGATCTGCTGGAACTGTGCGGCGTGCTGGATGAAATCGCTGCCGATAACGCTGTTTGCGTTGTGGCAGGCAAAAACCTGCTGGACGATTGCGGCGATGCCGTGACATCTCGCTTAAGTATCTGATTTTGGCTTATCGGCCAAAGGACGGAAATTTCGTACCGAATAAAAGCTTTGATAGGCGGGATAGAATTCAGTCGATCTGGTATTGAAATTCATTTTCAGATACGGTATGATAAAGCTACACACTAACAAAAAAGAGGTTTTACCATGAAGGTTATTGCTACACCCAACGCTCCGGCGGCTATCGGGCCGTATTCTCAGGGTATGATTTGCGGAGATTTTGTCTACTGCTCCGGCCAGATTCCGATCAACCCGGCTGACGGTTCGATCCCGCAGGGCATTGAGGCGCAGGCGCATCAAAGCTGCAAAAATGTGGCCGCTGTGTTGGTGGCCGGGGGAACCGGGATCGATAAGGTCGTAAAGACCACCTGCTTTTTGGCCGACATCGCTGACTTTGCAGCGTTCAACCAAGTATACGCCGGATATTTTGTCAGCAAACCGGCGCGCAGCTGCTGTGCCGTAAAGGACCTGCCCAAGGGCGTTTTGTGTGAAATTGAGGCTGTGGCCGAGCTGTAAAGGGCTGATTTTATGCAGGGTCTCCGTTTTTGCGGAGGCCCTGCTTTTTTGCGACAAAAAAGAATGTCGCAGCATCGAGACTATTGTGAAATAAGGAAAATAAACAGGAGTTTTCCTTGCTTTTTTCTGCGGGTGAATCTATAATATTATACATAACAAACAAAAGTTTTGCTGAGAAATAAAATCTTTTGGCAATAACGGGAGGACGTTTTGAAGAAAATCAGCATCCGCACCGTCAGCATAGTGATTTTTCTGATAACCGTGGGAATCGGAGGTATGCTGGCCCTTATATCCTCGGAGTGCACACGGCAGTTTCAGAACCTGCAGAACGAAATGGAACGGTTTATCCAGTGCGAAAGCGCCTTACAGCAGATGCAGGCAGGCTCTGACTATCTGGAAAAGCAGGTGTCCCAGTATGTGCAGACGGGGCAGTATATCCACATGGATTTCTATTTGAAGGAAATCCGTGAAACGCAGCGCTATGAAAAAGCCTGCGATTACCTGCAGCAGGAATTTGGCGGTACAACAGCCATAAAACCGTTAGAGTCCGCTGTTGCCTACGAGGAAAAGCTGCGCGAACAGGAATTTTACATCATGCGCCTGATGGCAGAGGTCAGCTTTGCGGACGAGGCCCTTTGGCCGGAAGAAATCCGCGGTATTGCACTTACGGCCGAGGATGCGGCACTGGAGCAGGAACAAAAGCAGGAGCGTGCCCTGGAAATTTTGAGCGGACATGCATACAAAATTCTGCGCACGAACGAGGACAATTATATTGTCGGTGCCAAGCAGGCGCTGGGCCAGCAGACCCGCAACAACCAGAACCACGCACAGACAGTGTTTCGGGATGTGTATCTTAAATTTGAAACCGGCGTAGCCGTGCTAATCGTGCTGGTGCTTTTGATCTGCATAATTCTTTGGAAATTGGTCATAGCACCGCTGAAAATGTATGGAAAAAGCATCGTCAAGGGGGAAATCTTCCCCGTGGTGGGCGCCAGGGAACTGCAGGAGCTGGCCACTACCTATAATAAGGTGTATCAGGAAAATCTGGTGGCGCAAAAGCTGATACGCCATGAGGCTGAGCACGATGCCCTGACAGATGCACTGAACCGCGGTGCGTTTGATAAAATTCTGAGCATTTATGAGCAGGGAGATACTTCCTTTGCCATGATCATGGTGGACGTCGATGTATTTAAGCAGGTGAATGATACCTATGGGCACAGCGTCGGCGATAAAATCTTGGTCAAGGTCGCCGATAATCTGCAAAGGGAATTTCGCAGCATCGACTATATCTGCCGCATCGGCGGTGATGAATTTGCCATCGTCATGGTGGATGTCGGCAGTGATTTGAAGGAGGTCGTGCGGGAAAAAATCGCACAGGTAAACGAGAGCCTGTCTAACCCTACAGACGGGCTGCCGGCGGTTTCTTTAAGTGTCGGCGTAGCTTTCTCTGACCGAGAGAATCCCGGCGACAGTATTTTCAAGGACGCCGATAAAGCCTTGTATAAGGTAAAAAACAGCGGCCGCAACAACTGCGGTTTCTACGAAGGATAAAAAGCAACCCCGGCTCGGATGTCCGAGCCGGGGTTTGCTTTTTATAGGGCGTATAGTTTTACCAACTCACTGCCGATGACGGTCAAATCCCTTTGCAGTGCGGTTTTGCGCCCGGCCTCCACCGTGTCGGGCAGACGATTTTGCAGCAGTGCCGCCAGCTTGCAGCCAAGGGCGGCGGTGTCAGCGGCCTTATGCACGTTCACACCGTCCTGCAGCCAGCCGCGATACACGGGGATGTCCCGCACCAAAGTGGGGGTGCCGCAGGCAAGCGCTTCCAAAACGACTATGCCCTCCGTTTCCTCGTGGCTGCAAAACAGAAAAGCATCCGCGCCGCAGTAGGCATCGCGCAGCTGCGCTTGTGTCAGAAAGCCGGGAAACCGAACGTTGGCAGGTGCTTTTTGCATCGCTCTGCGGATATGACGCGGCACGAGCAGGGGATCGGTATACCCGAACCATAAAAATTGCACCTGCGGGAATTTGCGTGCTAGCGCCAGAAAATCCAGGATTCCCTTGCGCTGCATAAAGTGTCCCACACTGATCACCACCTTGTCGGCGTCAGCGATGGCATAGCGCTGCCGAAATGCCGCGCGCCGTGCAGGGCTGGGCGCAAAAAACTGTGTGTCAACGCCGTTCGACAAAACCTTTACCGGCGGATGCAGACCGTAGCTTCGCAAAATTTCGGCAGAGTAGGGCGTAGGCGTTACAACCAAATCTGCCAGATTGTAGCAAAAGCAAAGCCAGCGGCGAAACAGCGGTGCCAGTACATCAGAGCCGACAAAGGAATGCCGGAAATCCAGCTCGGTCGAGTGTCCATACCAAACGACTTTTTCGCCCCTTGCCCGGGCGCGCAGGGCTGCCAGGACGGAGCAGGGCAAAACGGTGTTGATATGTACGGCATCGGCACGGGGCTTCCAGCAGGAAACCACCTCTACCCCGGCGCTTTGCAGGGCGGCGTGTTGGTGGTTGGCTGCCTGCCCGACGCCGCTTTTGTTGACCAGGCGCAGGGAACCCGTATAAATATGTACCCGCATAGTTACCTCCATAGCCCAAAAATGTTTTGTGCCACGGCAGTCAACCCCATGCTGTATAGGGCGATGGAAGCCGGCTTGCACAGCAAAATGATGGCGGTATACAGCTGCCAACGCATGGAGGTAGTACCCGCCAAAAAGCAGAGATAATCGTCCGGTGCCACCGGAATGAATATAAAAAATGCGAACCAACGTGCAAAGCGGCTGCCGGAACCGAGCTTGCTGTCGTATTTTTCAATCAGCCTTGGGGGAAACAGGCTCTCCAAGAGCGGACGTCCGCAGGAACGGGCAATGGCAAAGGCTGCCAGCGAACCCAGGCAGATCCCGACATAATTGAACCAGAATCCCCGCCACGCGCCAAAGAAAATCACACCCGCAAGACATCCCAGCCCGCCCGGCAAGATGGGCAGTACGACCTGCACGGCTTGAAATACCACAAAAACGAGCGGTGCGCCCCAGCCGAACTGTGCCAGATAATCGGTCAGCGCCTCGCGTGAAGCAAAAACCCCGGCGTGCCAAAAAAGCAATGCCAACACAGCGCACAGAAAAAGCCCGGCAAGTGATGCCGCTTGATACCATTTTTTTACCATAACACAACCTCCCGCTGCAAAATTCGGCACTGCTGCGCCTTTCGCAGGATCTCATGTCGGTAAAGTTGCTCTGCTGCCGCAGCAAAGGCGGCGGCAGAATACGGACGAACCGAAGCTGCCGCATTTTTTCGCATCACATCGGGATCGTCGCGGTACAAAAGCGTATGACTGAGCCGGACAAGCTGTGCGGGATTCTGCCAGACATAGCCGTTTTGCCCCTGCTGCACCAGATTTTTCAGGCATGGGTCGTCGCGGCAGAGCAGCGGAAGCCCTGCGGCCAGTGCCTCCAGATAGGTCAACCCCTGCGCTTCACTGGCGGAGGCACTGACAAAAGCATCCGCCAAGGCATAATAGCGGGGTACATCGGCGGGGGAAACCATCCCCGTAAAAAAGACGCGGTCTGCCAGCTGCAAATGCTGTGCCAGCTGTGCCAGTGCTGCGCGTTCGGGACCGTCCCCCACCACCAAAAGCACCGCATCCGGCAAATCGGGCATAGCCGATATAAGCGTAGATATGTCTTTTTCTTTGGCGAGTCTGCCCAGATACAGCAAAACCTTTTTGTCGTCGGGCAGGTGCAGCCTGTGCCGCAGGGCATCATCACGCGGCACGGCAAAGCGTGTCAGCTCCAGCCCGGTGGGAAGAATTTGCACAGGGCATTGCACGCCGTACCCCAAAAGCAGGCTGCGTATTTTGGGCGTGGGGGCAATTACGGCGTCGCAACGGTTGCAGATGCTGCGGGTAAAAAGCGCCGCCACCCTGCGTCCCATGCAGCGGCTGGGGGAAAAGTAATGGGTGTAATCCTCATACACCGTGTGGTAGGTGTGGATCAGCGGCGCCCCGGCTGCCTTTGCCAGATACCGGGCAGGGGAGAAGGTGCTGAATTCGCATTGGGAATGAACAACATCCGGTGACCACCGCGCAAGCTCGTGCAGCGCCCCGTGCAGAGCAGGGCTGCGCAGACGGGCGCCGGGGTAAACGCGCCCTGCATCGAGGGAGCCTAAGTAGGTAACATCGCGTTCCGTATAGGTGTGGGAGTTCTGCGAAAGCGTAAGCACCCGAACCTCATGCCCGCGGGATTCCAATTCCCGCTTCAAGGTGGTGGCGGAGGTGACAACACCATTCACAGTAGGGGTCCATGTATCGGAGGTAAGCAGGATTTTCATAGTTCGCTCCTTTTTGAATCGCTTTGTCCATAAAAACGAGCGAGTTTGTCTGCGCATTGCAGAAAAGATGTAAATTCTGCCACAAACTTGCGGCGGTAAATCCGGTTGCTGTACTTGACCCGCCTGCCGGATTCCAGTATACTTATAAAGTATTGTAAAAAATTTCCATTGAGGGATGTGAGTGTATGATTGAAATGATCACACAAATCAATCAGGTTGTGAATGACTTTATCTGGGGCTTGCCGGCCATGGTCTGTATCTTGGGCGTGGGTCTGCTGCTGAGTGTGCGCACAAACTTTTTGCAGATTCGAAAATTTCCTTACGCCATTAAAACAACGCTGGGACGAATTTTTAAGCGCAAGGACGCTTCGGACGGTACCATGACGCCGTTTCAGGCGGTTTGCACTGCGTTGGCGGGCACGGTGGGCACCGGCAACATAGCCGGGGTGGCAGGCGCAATTGCCATCGGCGGCCCCGGGGCGGTGTTTTGGATGTGGTGCTCGGCGTTGCTGGGCATGTGCACCAAGTTTGCCGAGGTCACGTTGGCGGTGTATTACCGCGAGCGCAGCGATGCGGGCGAGTGGGTCGGCGGCCCTATGTACTACATGAAAAACGGACTGGGCAAGAAGTGGCAGCTTTTGGCAGTGCTGTATTCGTTATTTGGTGTGTTGACGGTGTTTGGCACGGGCAATGCAACGCAGGTAAATACGATCACTACTGCGATTGATACAGCCCTGCTGCAATTTCATGTTGTTGCAGAAAATATTCTGCCTACCTTGAACCTTGTTATCGGTATTCTCTGTGCCATGTTGGTAGCCATGGTGTTGTTGGGCGGCATCCAACGCATCGGCAGCGTCAGCGAGAAGCTGGTACCTTTTATGGCGCTGTTCTATATTGTTCTTGCCATCGGTGTGGTTGTGCTGAATTTGCCGCGCCTGCCTTTTGTCATTGAGGAAATTTTTGCGGGTGCCTTCAACCCGGCTGCCTTTACGGGCGGTGCGATCGGCAGTTTGTTCCTGAGCATGAAAAAGGGTGTGTCCCGCGGCATTTTTTCCAATGAGGCGGGTCTTGGCACCGGCTCGATCGCCCATGCCTGCGCCGATACCCGGAAGCCTGTCAAGCAGGGCATGTTCGGTATCTTTGAGGTGTTTGCCGATACCATCGTCATCTGCACACTGACCGCCATGGTCATCCTGTGCAGCGGCGTCCCCGTAAACTACGGCACGGATGCAGGTGCCGAGCTGACCATATCCGGGTTTACGTCCACCTACGGTGGCTGGGCCTCGCTGTTTACGGCGGTGGCGCTGTGCTGCTTTGCGTTTTCGACGATAATCGGCTGGGGACTGTACGGGTCCCGCTTTGCATCGTTTTTGTTTAAGACCGACAAAATCGTAAAGCCATTTTTTGTGGTGTATTCCTTTGTGGCCATCTTGGGCGCAACGATGGACCTGGGGGTTTTGTGGAGTATTGCCGAGACCTTTAACGGTTTAATGAGCATCCCCAACCTGATCGCACTGTTCTTGCTGAGCGGAACGGTGGTAAAGCTGGCCGACGAGTACTTTGGGGAACGAAAAAATACCGCCAAATCGTGAGAAATGGCGGCAATCAGAAAGGCGTTTGTGCGTTAGCCGAAAAAGGCGTGCAAATCTATGTGTTCGTTGCTGAGAAGGAAGCGTTTTTTGTCCAGCCCGCCCGCATACCCCGTCAGCTTGCCGGAGGCACCGATAACGCGGTGGCATGGAATCAAAATGGCAATGGGATTGCGCCCCACGGCACCGCCGACCGCCTGGGCAGACATGCGGCTTTGACCTTGCTGCGCCGCCAGGGTACGGGCGATTTCGCCATAGGTCGTGGTCTCCCCGTAAGGAATCTGCCGCAAAAGCTGCCAGACTTTTTGCTGAAAGTCTGTGCCTGTCGGCCGCAGCGGCGGCATAAAGTCAGGCTCCTGCCCCGAAAAATAGATGTTCAGCCAGCGCTTTGTCGCCTGCAAAACAGGGGTTTCAACAAAAGCAATGTCCTTGGGCAGGGAACCGAGCTGCTTTTCCGCATCAAAACGGAGCTGAACCAAGGCAGAGTCGTCGGCTGCCAACAGCAGCTGCCCCATGGGGCAGGAATATTTTTGCAGATACATAGGAACACCTGATTTCTGGAAAGAAAATGACGGACTTTACATAGATTTTACCACATTTTACGACAAACAGCCACAACTATTAAAAAAGGATTCGGAGCAACTCACTCCGAATCCTTTTTTGCAGTTAAATCAGATTTTGCAGGCGGTGTCGTAACCGGTGCGGATGGCGTTGCTGATATCCGCAGCCTTCTCGGCGCAGTCACCGATGCGCTCGACCTGTACACCGGCAGCCTCCAGGGCGGCGGTATCCCATGCGTTGGGGCGGGCACCCATGGCCAGCACAATGTAATCGCAGGGGATGGTCACCTCGGCACCGTCCTTGTTTTCACAGATGACGGCGTCGGTGGTGAACTGCTTGACCTTGTGGCCGGGGAACTGCTGTACGCCGTGCGCCTTAAAGGATTCCATCAGGGTGGGCAGAATGGTGGTGCTTTCGGAAGCGGCGATCTTGTCCATCATTTCGATCACGCTGACATGGCAGCCTTGCTCAGCCAGCAGCTCGGCGGTTTCGCTGCCGACCAGACCGCCGCCGATGACAGCCACCTTGCCGTAGACCTGCTCACGTCCGGCGAGGACACTCCAGGCATCGGCTACGTTGATGTTCTCCTTGCCGGGGATGGCAGGGGCAGCGTTGTGGGCACCCACGGCCACGATGACGGCGTCAAACTTTTCGTCCAGCAGTTGCTGCTCGGTCACCATGCAGCCCAGGCACAGGCGGACACCGGCGCGCTGCAAGGCGTGGATAAGATCCTGCGTTGCACGGCGCATTTCGCTCTTGCGCGGGGGCAGACAAGCCAGGTTCAACTGGCCGCCCAACTCGGTCTCGCGCTCAAACAGGGTGACGCTGTGCCCGCGCAGGGCAGCCACACGGGCAGCCTCCAGACCGGCAGGGCCGCCGCCGATGACGGCAACCTTTTTCTTGACGTCGGCGGGGGTAATGCTGCGCACATTCTCGCAGCCATTTTCGGCGTTGAGAACGCAGGAGATAAAGCGGCGCTCCTGAATGGCATCGGTGCAGCCCTTGTTGCAGCTGATGCAGCGGCGGATATCGCAGGCGCGGCCCGCTTCGATTTTGGTGCCCCAGTCGGGGTCAGCCAGCAGGGGGCGGCCCAAGCCGACAATGTCTGCCTTGCCGCAGGCTACGATGCGCTCGGCCATGGCGGGGTCAATGATGCGGCCCACGGTGCTGACGGGTACATGGACGTTGGCCTTGATTTTGGCGGCAATATCCACAAAGAAGCCATAGGGCTGCACACCCATCGGGGGGATGGTGTCGGCCATATTGCCGGTATGGTTGGCCTGGGCAACATGGAACATGTCCACGCCGTCCTCCTCCAGCCATAGGGCAAACTGCACGGCGTCGGCCTCATCAATGCCGCCCTTGCCGCGCTCCGGCGTCACGATGCTGAGCTTGTAGTCGATGACCATATCGGGAACGGCCTTGCGCAGGGCGCGCACGACCATGCGGGCAAAGCGGGCACGGTTTTCCAGGCTGCCGCCGAACTTATCGGTGCGGTGGTTCATGCGGGTGCTGCACAGGCAGCCGACCAGGCGGTCGCCGTGAACCTGAATGACATCCAAACCGGCCTTTTGTGCGCGAACGGCGCAGGCGCACATTTTGTCGATGATTTGCAGCAGCATCTCCTCGGAGACTTCGTCGGTGAAGTACAGCATGTCATGGTGCAGACGCTCGCGCATTTCGTTCATCTTGCGCTGCATGAACAGGGCGTTGATCGCATCTACGTCATATTCCGGGTGGAAAATCTGAACGCCCAGCTTGGTGCCGTAGGCGTGGACGCTGTCAGCCAGGGCCTTGAAGGCGGGAATCTGGCTGTCATCAAACAGCTTGGGCGTGGGGGAAAAGCTGTTGATGGGGGCAACGTCGCCCAGCACGATGTAGCCTACGCCGCCCTTGGCCAGACGGGTGTAAAAGCCCATATCCTGGTCGGAAATCATGCCCTTGTCCTCATAACCGGTGGTCAGCGGGGGAAACATGATACGGTTTTTGAAGGTGCGGCCGCCCACTTCAATGGGCTGCAAAAGAATGTTTTCCATGGTAAAATCCTCCGTTTATATGTTATTTTTTATAAATTGCGCAAGAGCGTGATTCAGTGCCTCCCGCGTGGGGATAGCGGCAAAATTATGCCCGCCGCGCTCTAAGGTCATGACCTCGGCGCGCTCATATACCTTTTTGTAGTTTTGGCAGCAGGCATCGTCCACCAGCTTGTCATCGGCGGCGCGGGCAATAAATACAGGCCCGTTGTAGCCGGCGGCCTCCGTGTAGGGGTCGGGATGCTTGGCCATCTGGTAGTTGAAGTCCATCTTGTAGCAAAGGCCTTCAATGTCGGCGTAGTCCTGCCCGGTTTTGGTTACAGCGTCGGCGCGCTCGGCGCAGCCGTACCACATGGCAGCGCCCGGACACAAAAGCACCAGACCGCGCGGGTTCAGCTTGGGGGCGGTGGAAGCTGCCAGATAGCCGCCCATGCTGTGGCCGCACAAAAAGACGCGGTCATTGTCCGTAAAGGGCTGGGCCTTGACCCAGGCAAAGATATCGGCAATGTCGGTGTGCAGACCATCAAAGGTCATGTCGGCGAAGCTGCCGTCACTTTCGCCGTTGCCGTAATAGTCAAACCGTGCGCTGCCGATGCCCTGCGCGGCCAAGGCGCGGGCCATCTGCGTGGACATGGCCTTGTAGCCGCCGAGGTTGCCGCCGAAACCGTGCAGCATGACCAGCATGGGAAACGCCCCGCCGCCATCCGGCAGGGTCACGATGCCGCGCAGAGTATGCCCGGCGCGATTTTGAAAATTCGCCTGAATGATCTGCATAAGCTGCTCCTTTTTGGTGGGTGGATTGTACCTTACAATTGCATTATAAGGTGTTTTTTTGTCAAAACATAGCCATTTTATGATTGAAAACTATTAAAAATTGATGTAATATACAAGTAAGATAAGAAAATTTCTGCATACAATTTATTTATAGACTAAATGCACAAAAAAGGCGGGTGTGTTTTGTTGAACTACACAATAACGCAGGACATCTGGCAAAGCTCTGCCCAGCGGGAATTTTCCTCGGGGGCAAACTATGACCTGTATATTTTTTTGCGCGGCACGGCGGTGTTCCGCTGCGGGGCACAAAACTGGCCGGTTGACCAGGAAACGTTGGTCATCTTCAAGCCGGGGGAAGAAGGAACGCTGGTGTTTCCGGGGGTGCACGGCCCGCTGGAATGGCTGCGGGTACAGCTGCCCGCCGCGCTTTTGCACGAGCTTTCGGATGAGGAAACCGACCTGGCGGCAGCGTTCGAGGTGGTGCCCTTCCGCCAAATTGCCGTGCGTCCCGATATTGAAATTTTTATGCTGCTGAAAAATCTGGCGCGCAAGCTGACGCAAACTCCGCAGGGCATCGATAATTTTGGGGCGTCCGTCTATGAAAGAGGAATGCTGCAGATGTTCGTGGTGCTGGTGCTGCGTGCCTGCATCGGCGCGGAAAACCACAAATCACCCATCAATCGGCGGCACCTGATGCTGGACGAGGTGTTTTTGTATATCCAGACACATTTGGACGAGGAAATCACCTTAAAGCAGCTGGAGGAACACTTTTTTGTGTCGTATGAACATATCTCGCGGGAGTTCAAGCGCCAGACAGGGCAGACGGTAGCGGAGTTTATCCGCAAGGCTAAGCTGAATCGCTGCTGCAAACTGATCGAGCAGGGCTACCCCATTGTGGAGGTGTACCGCAAGGCGGGCTTCGGCGGGTACAACAACTTTTTCCGCGCATTCAAAAAGCAGTACGGCATGACACCCAAGCAGTATTACAAGGCTACACGCCAGGGGGCAAGAGCGAAGGAATATTGACGGCACACAAAATAATTTGCCGCAAGGGGTCAAAAGTTTGCAAACAGGAAACAATCCTTATGTAAAATACAAGAAAGAAAGGGGGCTTGTCCCATGAAAAAGCAAATGGTTTGTCTTGCAATGCTCGTATTGGCAGGGTGCGCGGCACAGCCCGCGCAGGATGCCGAACAAAATACCATGCCGACGCCGACTGCGGCAGAGGAGACGCTGCGCCCACTTTACTGGGTGGATAACGTCAACCAAACGGGCTACTATGAGATAATGTACAGCGAGTACGGGCAGGACGGCGCCTGGGCAAGCTGCCTTGCCTTTGCTGAGGCAGAGGAACACCGCGTGGATGCGCCCGAAGCCGTAAACAGGGCAGCGTATCATACACAGGTTTTGGCAGATGATGCGTATCTGTATTGGCTCGCAACCTCCGATTTTGGCACGACACCGGTGCTTATGCGCACCGATCTGAACGGGCAAAACGGGGAGAGCGTACCGCTGCCGCAAAATTGGTATCTCAATGCATGGGAAGGCATGGCCTGCGACGGCGACGCTGTCTACCTGCAGGCGGGGAAAATTTCCGATACACCCACCGTCCGCGATGAAAAATTGCTGATTCGAGCAGACTTTTCTGACGGCAGTGTTGAGACGCTGGCACAGTGGGATGATTTTGGCGGCGGGCTCGCCGGTGTGTGGCAGGACACCCTGCTGTTTACCCGCATCCATCTTGACGAGGGCTGTCCGGTGCAGCCGGTCGTCGACCACTACAATTTTGAAAACTACGCAGAGCTGCTGCCTTATATGACGGTGGATCTCTGCGCGCTTGACCCGCTCACCGGGCAGGAAAGTCTGCTGCAAAGCGGCGCACCGATGGGAAGCTACCATCCTGTCACCATGCGTGACGGTTTTTGGTGGCACATCGATGCGGCGGGCAGACTTATGCGTCAGGCAGTTGACGGCGGGGACGAAGTCGCCGTTGTACTGCCGGAGCAGATGTCTCTGATCGGTGCGTATGATGAGGACGTGATGCTGTGCGGCGCCGGCGGAACGACGCTGTATATTTACAACCGCGAGGGCGATACCCTATCTGCCAGCCCGCTGCATTGCGCCCGCAAAAATGAAAAATGCTGCCCGTGGGTTCTGTGCCAGACGGTGCCGGGCGGGTATCTTATCCAGGACGGCGAAAGCCCCGTTACCCGCACGGCCTATTTTGCGGGAACAACAAGTACCTTTGAGGGAATCGAGAAACATTACGCACTGGCAAGCCGTGAGGCCTTGCTGAACGAAACCGTCGCCACAAGGCCCATTAAGACGGCGCAGTGGCATATCGATTGACAGGAAGTGAAACAAATGAAACCGATTTTGATTGTGGACGATGAACCGGCTATTGCCATGCTGATACGGCGTATTTTGACCGATACCGGCTACCGCTGCGAGGCAGTGACCGACAGCCGCGTGGCTGCCGACCTTTTGGAGAAAAATCGGTACGACCTTGTGCTGCTGGATGTGATGATGCCCCATATAGACGGCTACGACCTGCTGGCCTATCTGCGCCCGACCGGAACGCCCTGCATTTTTATTACGGCCAAGGATGCCGTGGCCGAGCGTGTGCGCGGGCTGAACAGCGGCGCGGACGATTACATAATCAAGCCCTTTGCCCCCACCGAGCTGGTAGCACGGGTGGAAAGTGTTTTGCGCCGTGCGGGGCGCGGCATGGTGACCTATACCATGTGGGAATACACGGTGGACACGGCGGCCTGCCGCGTGATGCGCGGGGACGAAGAAATGCACCTGACCCGCAAGGAGTACGAGCTGCTGTTGCTGTTTTTGCGCAACCGCGGCAGTGCGTTGTATCGGGATTATTTATACGAAACCATCTGGGGTGATGACGAGGTGGGCGATACCACTCGCACCCTGGACACCCACATTACCCGCCTGCGCCGCAAGCTGAACCTGGGCGACCGACTGCACAGTGTGCGTCAGGTCGGGTATATGCTGGAAAAAGAATAAACCGAAAAAGTATCCTGCCTGTAACACAGCTGTGACACGCGGGAAACAAACCCACCGTATACTGGTGCCACACCAAGGCGAAAGGGGATATTTTATGAAAACGTCTGCAAAATTTCTGACCTGCCTGTTGGCATTGGCACTGACTGCCTGCGGAGTGCAGGCACAACCCGAAACCCAGGAGAGCACACGCAATAAACCTGTAAGCTCGGCCCAAAATGAAACGACTGCCGCGCAGGAAACAGCCGAGCTTACCCCCATCTTGATGGCCTACGGCTGCACGATGCAGGACGGCGTTGCGTATATCCCTATGGATGTAGGGGACAGCGGCAAATACTTTGCCACTACCGTAGACCCGATCACAGGTCAGCAGCAGGTGCTTTGCGGTAAATCGGGTTGTGCCCACGCCGATGACACCTGCCCGGCCTATATGACAGAGATCAAGCAAAACCTTGTTCCGACAACGATTTTGATTCCGGCCGGAGATACACTGTACTGGATCGCCGATGAGCGCGGTGATGAGAGAAACAACACCTATGTGGATATTTCCGATTTGAATGGTGCAAACAGATGCAGGATAGCACAGGGCGATGCTGTGCCCGAATTTGAGGACACCCTGGGCGGCTGGTATACCGACGGCAGCAGCCTGTACTATGCAGACAACAACAAACCGCTTTACACAGCTGCCAATGTGCCTGTGACCAATGTCGTGGATGGGTATAAAATCAACCGTGACGGCATCAGCAGCTTTTTGCATGAGGAACTGGCCGCGCAGGAATCCTGCTGGCCGGCAGGCTGCTGGCAGGACAAGATCCTGCTGCAGAAATACGGCGGTTATGAGGAGCCGACTCTTGTTCGCGAGGAGGGCGGCGACCCGCAAGAGGAATTGAAGGCATATCTTGCGGCAGACGAAGCCGCCGCCAAGGAACAAACCTGCTCCCTTTGGGCGGTGGACACAGCGGGCAACCTGACAGATATGGGGCTGCATTGGAAGGCGGAAGAAGGCACGATTAAGCTGGTGCAAAATGACACTGCCTACCTTCTGCGGGAGGACGGCGTAGTAACCAAGCTGAACCTGCTCACGGGCGTGACCGAAACCACAGACTTTGAACTGCCCGGCAAGGTAAGCTGCCTTATCCCGGAAGCGCTGCACGGCTGGCTGAGAGCCGAAATTGACGGTGTGGGGGAATGCCGCCTGAATCCTGATACCGGCGAATACCGCACGATGCCGGTAAGCTGGTTCAAGGACCAGTCGGTTCCCCGCAGTCCGGTGGTCATCACGGCGGACGATAGCACCGTTCTGCTGATGTACAATGAACAGCCCTATACCGAGAAAAATACCCTGCCCAACGGCGTGGTGGATACCGTAAACCATTGCCGCGGCGAATATGGTTTGATCTCGTTTGAGGATTATCTGGCAGGCAGTCAGGAATGGACGCCCATAACCCTGCTGGGGAAGGATATTGTATGAAACCGACTGCAGGATTTTTGATCTGCCATACGGGTATTGCCTTTCGGGGCAAACAAAACCGCACCCCTGCTAAACCCCTGACGGGGGAGTGGCAATAAAGGCAAAAGGGAGAATCCGCCATGAAATTTGCAACCAAATTATCCGTGGGCTGCATTACGCTTTTATCCTGTGCGCTTTGCGCGGCGGGGCTGATACTGACGGGAAAGAGCTTTTCCGGCAGCATGGCCTCCACGCGGGAGGCGATGCGCATCCAACAGAAAAAGGAAAAATACGCGCTGGAACGCAGTATCATGACAAACGGCAACCGAAAAGCCGATGCCTACGGTACGCCGCAGTTTGAAAACTATATCCTGGCCTCATCGGCCCAACAATATGCGGAGCAGACCGCCAACGAAAACAGCGGATTGTCCCTTTGGCTGGACGGACAGTATGCGTTGTACTCTGCCCTGCCTGCGACCCTGCCGCGCAATGTGCAGATACAGGCGGTGGCAGGCGGCGCCGAAAGCTGGCAGCTGGCCAAGACGGACGGACGTTGGTATTTGCTGCTGGCGCAGCCGCTGGACATTCCCGGTGTACAGGCAGATATTTTGTGCAGCTATGATGTCACCGCTGTGTTTACGACGCGGGACGAACAGCTGCAAGCCTGGTTGACGGCCTCGGTGCTGCTGTTGGCTTTGGGCGGTGCGGCGGCAGTACTGCTCAGCCGCAGGGTGACGCGCCCCTTGACGGAACTGCGCACAGCCAGCGAAAAGATCGCCGACGGCGAATACGCCCGGCGCACACAGATACAGACCAATGATGAGATCGGTACACTGAGCCGCAGCTTTGACAGGATGGCGGCTGCTGTGGAAGGAAAGATCGACGAGATGGGCGCCGTCATGCAGAGCCAGCAGGATTTTATCGCAGCTTTTACCCATGAGGTCAAGACCCCCATGACATCGATGCTGGGCTATGCCGACCTGATGCGGGCTAAGCCTGATGATGTGGATTTGCAGCGCGAATCCGCCAATTATATTTATCACGAAACCCAGCGCCTGGAAACGCTGAGCCGCAGTTTGCTGGCCCTGATGGGGCTGGACAAGGCAAACGCCCTGCAGCCGGAGCCAATACAGGACGGTACCTTGTTCTACCAGGTGGTGCGCAGTCTGCCGCAGGGCAGTACCCCCGTGCCGCGCACGATAGCAGCAGGCATTACAGTGTGCGTTGATCGCAGTTTGTGGGTCGACCTTTTGCGCAATCTGGTTATCAATGCGCAGCGCGCCTGCAAGGATATCGCGGGGGCATCCATCACGCTGCAATGTAAGCAGGTGGGGCAGCAAGCTGTGTTTACCGTGGCCGACACCGGCTGCGGTATCCCTGCAGCCGATCTCCCCCGCGTGACAGAGGCCTTTTACATGGTGGATAAATCCCGCAGCCGTGCCGAGGGCGGCAGCGGCATAGGGTTGGCGCTGTGTGCCAAAATTGCGCACGCGCATGGGGCGCAGATGCAGATCGACAGTACCGTGAATTGCGGCACGATCGTAACGATCACGCTGCCCGCAGAAAAGGAGGCCGCCGATGAAACGCAAGGCTGATGGGCTGCTGCCCCTGCTGCTGTGTGCGGCGGTCGTGCTGGGCAGCCTGGCGCTGCCGTTTTTCGTGTTTGATGCAGGGGACAGCGTGTTGCTTAAGGAGCCGCACCGCCAGGCGGCAAACGAGGATTTTTCTGCCGAGGGGCGCGCCAACCCGACCGCCTGCCTGTTGTATACCTGCGACCATGTACTGAACCTGCATTTGGGCATGGACATCTGGCAGGACGACGGCTGGACACCGATCGACGCGGACGAAACCCAACTGGCCCGCGTACAGAATGTTTTGCAAACGCTGCACAAGGCCGGGCTGATGCGCAGCGAAAGCTACGAAAATGCGCTGGCTGCCATGCAGGACACAGAGCATTACGGCTGGCGCATAACGACGGCCCCCGGTGGGCTGACGCAGTTTTCACTTTCAGATACCTATGCGGCGCACGAGGAAACCGAGGCGGAGGACACATACCGCAGCTGTCCGATATACCTGGATATTACGCTGTCCTATGACGATATGCCGCTGTTTTTGAACTATCAAAACCGAGAAGAAAGTTGGGTAGATGCCGCCGCACAGCAAAATCTGCAAAGTTACTGTGCCGCCCTGGGGCTGGACAGCTTTGCGGATTGGCAGGTGCTGAACTGGCCGCACAGTGCACAAAGCTGCGGCGCGGCGGCGTACAGCGAGACGGCGCAGGTCTACCTGGTGGTGAACTACGACGACGGCATTACGTTGTCTGCCGTGAGTATGACCCCGAAAAGTTTTGCCGAATTTAACCGTGTCTTTTCAAAGGAGAATGGAACGTGAAAAAATCTGCTATTGTATGGGCGGCGTTGTTGGCGCTTGCCCTGACGTCCTGCGGCAATGCACCGAGCAAAACGCCTGAAACGGAACCGGAAACGACGGTCGAAACCCTGCATATGCTGGGTATGGAACAAGGCGATGTTGTGTATGAGGATTTCTCCGATGGGGAAATCGGCTTGTCTGACTACTCGGAACGCAGATTGCTCTATGCGATTGACGAAACCACGGCTACGGCGCGCCCGGTCTGCGCGGTGCCTGACTGCGCACATACGGACAAATCGTGTCCGGCTTATCTGCAAAATAGCATACAGTGCTATGTGGCAGACGATGCAGTCTACGCCAAAATCTACAACTATGTAGATTCGGCAGATGGGGCGGGTTCGTATGACAGTCTGGAAAAAATCAACGCCGACCACACAGAACGAACTGTTATGCAAAAATTCTCGCCATCTACACGGCTTATGGACGGCATGGCAGGTGATGCCGAAAACCTGTATTTTACGTTGTGTAAGGAGGATCGTTCTGCAAACTCGGTCTCACAGACGGTCTGCCGATTGAACAAGCAAACGGGAAAACTGGATGAAATCTACTGCTGGGATACATGGCCTGACGGCACGGAGAACACAGAACAAGAACCCTATCGTTTCATGGACGCTGAAAACAACTGCCTTTACTTTGCAAAGGAAATGGAGAACGATGAAGGGGACACTATAATCGTAGGAGCGCTGAATTTGGACACCTGTGAATATACCGAGTTACAGCACTATGAGGAGGACAAACAGACCGTGGTTCCCTTTAGCCTGGATAATTTCGGCTACTCGTCAGGGCGTGAGTATGGATATACCAACAGCGGCGGAAAAACCGATATTGTTGAGTATGACAATCAAAACGGAACGGTAACAGTCATAGATACTGTGACAGGTCAGCGTACCGTTTTGGCAGAAGATCTGCCGATTACAGATACGGCCAATAAAACAGAATACACCGCACGCAGGTATGCGGATGGCTATATGTTGGAAATCCAAGAAGAAGGACGCGATGCGTCTGGGGCGGCCAATGGTGTAAATACCGAAAAGCAATTCTACTGCAAGAACGGAATGATGACAGAAATCAAGCAGAAATACTACCTGCAGGGCGAAGAAATGGAACCTATCACGGTGGCAGATATTCGCGACGGCCGCGTCCTGGCTGTGTGCGATGCCGTGATGTATACGGTGCAAAACACACACGAGAACGGAACCATCGGCAGTGAGCAGGTAAGCCGCGGCATACTTGGCGTTCTCTCCATGGAAAACTTCTTGAACGGCAGTGTGGATTACACCCCGCTTGCCTTCACCCAATAAAAAAAGGAGGATGAACCGTGAAAAAATCTGCTATTGTATGGACGGCGCTGTTGGCGCTTGCCCTGACGTCCTGCGGCAATGCACCGAGCAAAACGTCTGAAACGGAACCGGAAACGACGTTGGCTAAACAGCAAACCGAAATGCAACCGCAACAGGCGATCGGAAAAGGAACCGTCTGTATGCTGGACAAAGGCGACGGAGATACCTACTATCACGCTTTTCAAGATTGGGAAATCGGCAAGGACTCCGCAAGCAACAGCGCGATTATTTACAGCATAGATATGAAAACCGGTGAGGCGCACCCTGTCTGTCGGAAAGCAGGATGCTCCCACGATACGGACAGCTGTCCGGCATTTTACGGTGTAGCGACATATGTGGAGACGTTTTCCGATGAAAAGGAGTTGTACGCCGCTGTTTTTCACTATGCAGATGACCGAAATTCTTACACTCTGGAAAAAATCAATGCAGACCGCACAGAGCGACAGATCGTGCTTGAACTTCCGAATGACATGGGGCTGGTTTCGACTGCGCTTGCACAGGACGAGGAAAATCTGTACTTTATAGCATATCGTGATATGTACGAGAACGGTATGCAGGAGTTTTTGTATGCTGTAAATAGGAACACTTTTGATTTCAAGGAAATTTACCGTTGGGACGAACTTTCTCCGGCCGATGAGTGGGGCAGCCCTGAGATCGTTTACATGGCAGGGGCTGCAGAAAGACAACTGTACTTTATCAGGGAAATGTGGAGTCAATATGGAAAGGCTCAGGTAGTTGTCGGTGCGTTGGATTTGGAAACAGGTGCTTATACAGAACTTCAATGTTATGAACGTGATGGCGGAACGGTAATTGTGCCGCCCAATGAAGAAAACCGCGGGTATGCAAGCTTTGCACATGAATACAGATGGTACTATAACGACCGTGCATGCGCCATTGCCGAGTACAACAGCCAGGAGGGAACGGTGTCTGTGATTGACCCTATAACCGGGCAAAAAACAGAGTTGGCGACTGGACTGCCAACCTCGTGCGAGGGGCGCGAAACGGGCTACTCGGTGGTGGGGTATAGGGACGGCTGGCTTTTGAATGTGTACGAATTTGGCCGCGATGCAAAGGGAAATGGCACGGGGGAATATTCCCGACATCAATACTTTTGCAAGGGCGATAAGATGACAGAAATAAGCCAAGAGTGTTATATTCCGGGCAAAGATATTGAAAAAATAGCGATAGAAAATATCCGCAATGGTAACGTATTGGTGGCCTACGACGGAAAAAGCAGAAATGTGCAGACAATAGATAAATCGGGCGCAGCGGTGACACAGCATGTGAACTGGAGAATATATGGCGTGATACCACTGTCGGAACTTTTGAACGGCAGTGTGGATTACACCCCGCTTGCCTTCACCCAATAAAAAACCGAAAGCAGGGCAGCCGCGGCTGCCCTGCTTTCGATTTGCATCGCTATTCTTTTTGTAAAAAGCTCTTGAATTGCTGCCTGGCGGTGTTGAAATCCCGCAGGCCGAGATCATACAGCTGCTGTTCCACCGCGCGATCCATCGTGTAGGTGCTCATCTTGGGCGGCGCGCTGGGGGCAAAAATAAATGCTTTGCCGTCCTTTTCCAAATCATACAGGCGTTTTTGGCTTTTCGCGTACATGATATGGCGCTCGTTCAAGGCCCTGACGGTGTTCGGAAATTTGCGGCACATCGTGCTGTAAAACAGCCGCATACCCTCCGGCTTTTTCACAAAGCCGCGCGGCTTCGACAAAATAGCCACCACCTTGTCACAGCCGTCCGCCAGTGCGCGCTGCACGGGGATGGCGTCAGAAACACCGCCGTCATAGTAGAAACTGCCGTCGATCTCTATCGGCTTACAGGCAGCGGGCAGGGCGCAGGACGCCATAATGCAGCGGTAATCGTCCTGATGCAGCGCGCTTTTCGGGAAATAGACCGGCGTGCCGGTGGCAGCATCGGTGGCGACCATCCAATATTCGGTGGGGTTGGCCATCAGGGCGGGATAATCCAGCGGATCTTTGCCGTTGCTGTTGGTCAAATCGGCATAGATATAATGCAGCCCGAACAGATTCCCTGTTTTCAGATAGCTTTTCAGCCCGAAATACGCGGGGTCATGCGTCCAATCGGTGTAAAAGCGCAGGTTGCGTCCGTGCTGCCCGGCCAGATAGGAGGCTGCATTGGCAGAGCCTGCCGACACGCCGATGGCGTAGTCAAAGGTGATATGCTCGTCCAGAAAGGCGTCCAGAACGCCCGCGCTGTACGCGCATTTCATGCCGCCGCCCTCTACGATCAGACCGATTTTTGCCATACAAACCTCCCCTTGTACCCTTTATAGCAGGAACAAACCTATTGTAGCAGAGATGGGGTGGTTTTCAATGGACGATTGGCGGGATTTGTACAGGAATCAGGCGGTTACGCCCTCGAACTGGCTGTTGTACAGGTCGGCATAGAACCCACCTGCGTCAATCAGCTCGTCGTGAGTGCCCTGCTCGACAATATCACCGTCGCGCATGACCAAAATCAGGTCGGCGTCGCGGATGGTGGACAGGCGGTGTGCAATGACAAAGCTGGTGCGGCCTTCCATCAGGCGATCCATCGCCGTCTGGATGCGCTGCTCGGTGCGGGTGTCCACGCTGGAGGTGGCTTCGTCCAGAATCAGGATGCGGTTGTCGGCCAAAATCGTGCGGGCAATCGTCAAAAGCTGCTTTTGACCCTGGCTGACGTTGGAGGCTTCCTCGTTCAGTTCCATCTGGTAGCCGCCCGGCAGCGTGCGGATAAAGTGGTCGGCGTTGGCAGCCTTGGCGGCGGCAATGACCTCCTCATCGGTGGCGTCCAACCGCCCGTAGCGGATGTTTTCCATAATGGTACCCTTGAACAGCCAGGTGTCCTGCAAGACCATGCCGAAGCCCTCGCGCAGGGCGCTGCGGTCGAAGTCGCGAACATTGTGACCGTTCAGCGTGATAGCGCCGGAATTTACATCGTAGAACCGCATCAGCAGCTTGACCATGGTGGTCTTACCGGCACCTGTGGGGCCGACAATGGCCACCTTTTGTCCGGGTTGAATCTGGCAGCTGAAATCGCGGATGACCGTCTTTTCGGGCGTGTAGCCGAACCGGACATGGTCAAAGGTGACTTGTCCGTCAATGCAGGCGGGGTCTGCGCGGCGCGCAGGGTCGGCGGTCTGGTCTTCCTCCTCCTCGCCCAGGAACTCGAAGACGCGCTCGGCGGCGGCTGCCATGCTTTGCAGCATGTTGGATACCTGCGAAAGCTGCTGGATGGGCTGGGTAAAGTTTTTGACGTACTGGATAAACGCCTGAATATCACCGATAGTAATGATGCCGCCGGCAGCAAAGATACTGCCCACAATGGCGACTGCCACATACCCAAGGTTTCCGACAAAGTTCATGATGGGCATCATCATGCCGGACAAAAACTGGGATTTCCACGCAGATTCGTACAGTTTTTCGTTGGCGGCGTTAAAGTCCGCCAATACGGCAGCCTCGCGGTTGAACGCCTTGATGACGTTGTGCCCGGCGTAGACTTCCTCGACCTGACCGTTGACAACACCCAAGGTCGCCTGCTGCGCCTTAAAATATTTCTGGCTGAACTTGACTACAACCAGCACCAACGCCAGCGAAACCGGCAAAATCAGCAGTGCAATCAGCGTCATTTTGGGACTGATGGATAGCATCATGATCAGCACACCGACCATGGTGGTGATGCTTGTGATCAGCTGGGTGATGCTCTGGTTCAGGCTTTGCCCCAAGGTGTCCACGTCGTTGGTAATGCGGGAAAGCACCTCGCCCACCGTGCGCTTTTCAAAATAGGAAAGCGGCAGACGGTTGATTTTTTTGCTGATGCGGTCACGGAAGTCATAGCAGACTTTTTGCGAAAGCCCGGTCATCAGCCAGCCCTGGATAAAACTGAACGCGGCGCTGAACAGGTACATCCCCAGCAAGAACAGCAGCACCTTGCCAATGTAGGCAAAGTCGATGCCGCCTGTGCCGCGCAGTTTGGCGATCCAGCCGGTGGCCAGCGCCGTGGTGGCCTTGGCCAGCACCTTGGGGCCTGCAATGTTAAAAATGGTCGAAAGTATGGCAAATACGCAGGCGATGCCCAAAGAGAACTTGTATTTGCCCAAAGCGGAAAGCAGCTGGCGCAGCGTACCCTTAAAATCCTTGGCGCGCTCCGTCGTCATACGTCCGTGTCCTGCCATATCACGCATCCTCCTTCTGCAAATTCAGCTCTTTCTGGCTCAGCTGGCTGCGGGCAATCTCGCGGTATTCGGGGCAGGATTCCAGCAGTTGGGCGTGGGTGCCCTTGCCGACAATGCGTCCCTCGTCCAGAACGAGAATCTGGTTGGCATGCAAGACGGTAGAAATGCGCTGTGCCACAATAATGACGGTGGCGCTGCGGGTCTTGGCTTTCAGCGCGCGGCGCAGGGCAATGTCCGTCTTGTAGTCCAGCGCCGAAAAACTGTCGTCAAACAGATAAATTTGCGGCTTGCGGGCAATGGCGCGGGCAATCGAAAGACGCTGCTTCTGCCCGCCGGACACATTGCTGCCGCCCTGTGCAATGGGGCTGGCATAGCCTTCCGGCTTGGCGGCGATAAACTCGGTTGCCTGGGCAATCTCGGCAGCCTCGCGGGCATCGGCATCGGTGATGCTGTCGCCGCCGAACTTCAGGTTGGAGCCGATGGTGCCGCTGAACAGAATGCCCTTTTGCGGCACATAGCCAAGCTGTGCATGCAGCTGTGCCTGGCTCATATCCCGCACATCTACGCCGTCAATCGTCACGCTGCCCTGCGTGGCATCGTAAAAACGGGGAATCAGGTTCAGCAGGGTGGATTTGCCGCAGCCCGTTGAGCCGATGATGGCGGTGGTCTCACCGGGGTTGGCGGTAAAGCTGATATGCTCCAGTGCGTCCTCGTCCGAGCCGGGATAGCGGAAGCTGACATCGCGGAATTCCACCACACCGTGGACGCCGCCCTCGGGCAGAGCCTTGGGGGTATCGGGGTCGCGGATGGAAGCGGGCGTGGAGATGACCTCGTGGATGCGGTCGGCAGCGACACCAGCGCGGGGCAGCATGACGGCAACCATCGACAGCATCAGGAAGGACATAACGATCTGCATCGTGTAGGTGATAAAGGCAATCATCTCGCCCACCTGCATAGTGCCCAGATCCATCGCCTTACCGCCGAACCAGACGATCAGCAGGCTGGTGCCGTTCATGATCAGGGTCATAAAGGGCATCATGGCAACCATGGTGCGGTTGGTGAACAGCTGGGTTTTCATCAAGTCGGTGTTGGCCTTGTCAAAGCGCTGCTCCTCAAACGTTTCACGGCTGAAGGCACGGATGGGCATAATGCCGGTCAAAATTTCGCGGCTGACAAGGTTCAGACGGTCCACAAGGGTCTGCATCAGCTTGAACTTGGGCATTGCAACGCTCATCAAAAAGATAATCAGCAACAGCAGCGCCGCCACGGCCACAAAGATGATCCATTCCAGGCCGGTATCACCCTCGGCAACGTGCAGGATACCGCCGATGCCCAAAATGGGGGCGTAGGCGACCATACGCAGCAGGATAACGCAGACAAACTGCACCTGCTGAATGTCGTTGGTGGTGCGGGTGATCAGCGATGCAGTGGAGAATTTTTCGATTTCGGCGTTGGAATAGCCGACCACGGTGCCAAACACATCGCGCCGCAAGTCGCGCCCGATGGCAGCCGACACGCGCGACGCAAGAAAGCCTACCGCAATGGAGACGGCGACCATCAGCAGCGTCAGAGCCAGCATTCGCCCGCCGGTGCGCAGCAGGTAGGCAAGCTGTACATCATGGGCAATGCCCTGGGCCTCGTATTCCAAGGCGACAAGCAGGGTGGCCTGCTGGGAAAGAGTATCCGCCATCGAATCATCCAGTGCGGACATTTCCTCTTGCAGGCGGGCTTGCAGCATCTCACGCGCACCGGGTACGTTGGCCATGGCGGCCATCTGTGCGGCGGCGGCGTCCAAATCGCTGACGGCGGGGGTTGCAGCCTCACCGTTTGCGGCCGTGTTTTGGGCGGCAGCCATATACAGCACGACATCGGGGGTGGTAAAAGCGGTTTCCAGTTCCGACATGGCAGCGGCGGCATCGGGGGAGAGGGTACGCACGCCGTCGGCATCGGGGGCACTGTACCACTGCTCGGCCAGTGCGGCGTCCTGCTCGGACATAAGCAGCTTCAGTGCCTGCAGGGTCGTGTCGCGAACGGTATCGGGCACAGGGCTTTCAATGCCGCCCTGCTGGATGCCGGTATCCACGATTTTGCTGGTATAATCGGGCAGGCTCAAATCGCAGTAGGCCTGTGCGAACAGCAGTGCTACCACGGCAATACACGCTGCCCAGTGCCGCCCCAGCTGCTTAAAAATCTGTATCATAGGGGGTCCCTCCTGTTTTCAGGTTTTGTTCCAGTGCGTTGTTCTCCGCCTCGATGGCAGCGAGAAAAACATCCTTCATGGCCAACATGCGGGTCAGATCATCGGGGGAAATACGCTCGATAATACGTGAAATATAGTCATTCAGAGCTTGCTCGCCCGCAAGGCGGGCAGCCTCACCTTCCGGCGTGATGTACACCAGCGTTTTGCGGCGGTCGTTGGGGTCAGCCTCGCGCCGAATGTGGCCGTCCTGCTCAAGATACCGCAGCCCGCGCGAAACGGCGGGCATGGATTGCTGCAGGTTTTTGGCCAGTTCGGACACATAGATGCTGTCGTTGTGGCCGTGCTGTTCAATCATCGTGTGCAGATGTTCCAGCATGCCCAGACGGCATTTTGGCTGGCCGGCCAGTGCAGCGCGCATACCGCGCTTGCCCAGTAGGTTGACATGGGCGAGGAACTGCACCAGACCCGCCAGCTCGTTGTTGCGGTTGGTTGCCATAATACACCTCAAAAATAGTTATCAACTGTTAAATATTATCATGCGATAATAATACTCCCCCTTGCAGAAAATTACAAGGGGTGCGATGGGTATTCAGAAATTATTTACAAAGCAAAGAGGCTTCGTCATGACGGCTGTTAAAAAACGGCCTTGTGCCGCAAAATTTTGACAACGCTCCGATCCGGCCGTTCCTCAGAAACGGTGCCGTTTTCATCGATTGTCAATTGGCCTGCCGGCGCATCTCTGTCGCGTGCAAAAAGAAATTGACAATTCCGCAAAACTGCGGTATCATAAGCGATAGCAAAAAGAAAAAATGCTGGAGGGGCCTAGCGCTGAGAGGGTTCACACCCGACTCCTTGCACCTGATGCGGGTAATACCGACGTAGGGAAAGCATTGTATAACCGAAAGTACCGGGGACATTGTGCCCGGTGTACAGGGATGCTTTTCCGACGAAAGGCATCCTTTTTGTTTTTGTAATAACTTGAAAGAGGGTTTGATTATGGAAAAAGAAACCTGCTGCTCCGGCTGCAATCGTCCGGACCTGCCTTGGGCGGGGCGTGGCACGCAGCTGCCGATTTCCGGCTGCCGTTTCACGCTGTACCCGATGTGCGACAACTTCATCGACATCATCTTGGGTTCGCTGAAAAAGACCGACACCTCGGCTGTATGGAGCGAAACAGATGCACTGTCCACCGTGTATCGCGGCAAGCTGGCGTATGTTGCGGACGCGGTGCAGGCGTTGTTCTTAAACGCCTACCGCCCCGGTGTGCATATGGCGTTGGAGGGTCAGTTCTCCAAGGGCTGCCCCGGCGATGTTTCCGGCGACAGCGTACTGAGCCGTGAGGGCGATGCCCCCAACGCGGCGCTGGTGAAGGACATCCACTTCCCGGTACACTGCAAGCTGGCGCTGTACCCCTTGGGCGATGCCGATTACATCGACGAAATTGCCAAGGTCTGGTACATGGCACAGGACGAGGGGCTGGACCCCAAAACCATCCACTACGCCACCCGCATTGACGGGGATGTGCAGGATGTTTTTGCGTATCTTGTGCGCGTGTGCGAGCTAATGGAAAATGCCCCCAACGTACACCACTATGTCTTGCATTTTACAATGAACTGCAATAGCCCGACGGAGGAAAATTAACGATGAATACGAAAAACTGGAAACTGAAAGATGTTCTGCTGATTGCTATCTGCGCCGTTTTGTTCGGCGTGGTTTATCTGGGCTGCACCTATGTGGGCGGCATTCTGTACGGCGTACTGACCCCCATGGGCATGGCGTCTTTGGGGTATGAGCCGTTCTACGGCATCTACTTTATGGCAGGTGCTTTCGGCATTTACGTTATGCGCAAGCCCGGCACCGGTCTGATTGCCGAGCTGCTTGCCGCTGTGTTGGAATGTCTGTACGGCAACTACTTCGGACCCATTATCATTCTGTCCGGTCTGGTACAGGGTCTGGGCTTTGAGCTGATCATCGCCCTGAAGCGCTACAAGAAGTTTGACCGCATGACCATGATGCAGGGCGCCGTTATCTGCTCTGTGCTGACGATGGGCTACAACCTGATCATCAGCGGTTACAGCAAGATCGCTCTGCCTGTTCTGGCGCTCATGCTGGTCGTTCGCATCATCAGCGCTGTGATTTTTGACGGCATCGTCACCCCGCTTTTGGCGGACGGTCTGGTCAAGGCCGGTGTGCTGAAGGGCTACGCAGTCGCTCAGAACCAGACTGCCGATCTGGAGGACTGACCCCATGCCTGCCGAAACGGCCCTGCAGCTACGGGACGTAGTGTTCCGATACCTTGAAAACGGCAAGCGCAACATTCTGGACCACACCGACCTCGATATCGCCGCCGGTACGCTGACGGTGATTATGGGCGGCAGCGGCTGCGGCAAAAGCACCTTGGCAGCGGTGGCGGCAGGGCTGTACCCCGAAAACGGCGGTTTTTTGCAGGGCGGCGACATCCGGCTGTTTGGTCATGACCTGAAGGAACTGGACCCACAAAAGCGCGCTGCGTATCTGACGGTGCTGTTCCAAAACCCCGACCTGCAATTTTGCATGGACACCCTGCGGGCAGAAATGCGTTTTTGCCTGGAAAATATCTGCGTACCCGCCTGTGAGATGGACAAACGGATCGAAACGGCTGCCGCAGAGCTGCAAATTGCCGGCCTGCTTGACCGAACGCTGTCAACCTTGTCGGGCGGCGAAAAGCAGAAGGCTGCGCTGGCGTGCCTGTATCTTTTGGAAAGCCGCTGCATCCTGCTGGATGAGTGCTTTGCCAATCTGGATGAAGCCGAAGCAAAACGGCTGCTGCCGATGCTCGTCAAGATGAAGTCGCAGGGGCGCACCCTGATCGCCATTGACCATAAAGCGGATCTGTGGCTGGACTATGCCGATGAGTTTATCCTGCTGCAGGAAGGCTGCCATGTGGCAGCGCGCGGAATAAATAAACAAAACATAGCGCAGCATCGTGCGGATTTTGATGCACTGGGGTTGTTTTACCCATTGGCTTCCGCGCCCTGCCACACAAAAGGCAAGGCAGACAACGCGCCCATTTTGCAGTTTCGCGGTGTCAGCATCCGCAAGGGACTGCCCCAAAAGCGCAAGTGGAAGCGGGAAATTTACGATACACCGTTCCTTTTTCAAAATGCTGACGCAGATTTTCCCGCCGGCGCCATGACCGCGGTGCTGGGTGCCAGCGGCATCGGCAAGACAACGACTTTTTTGTCGGTGTTAAAGCAGCACCCGTATAGCGGACAAATTCTGCTGCAGGGGCAGGATATCGCCCAAAGCAAGCCGCGTGAGCTGTACCGCCAAATCGGTATTGTGTTCCAGAACCCTGCCAACCAATTTGTGACCCAAAATGTCGAGGACGAGGTCTGCGTCGGGCTGCGGCTCTGGCAGCCTGACCTGCCGGAGAATGTCTGCCGCAGCAAAGCGGAGGAGCTGCTGGAACTCTACGGTTTGAAACGGCAGCGGAAATATTCGCCATATATGCTCAGTCAGGGGCAGCAGCGTCGGCTGGCGGTGCTTTCGGTGCTGGCAGGCGGGCAAAAGCTGCTGCTCTTGGACGAGCCGACCTATGGACAGGACGCAAAATCGGTGGATGCCATTATGGGACACCTGCGCCAAAAGGTGGAGCAGGAGGGATTGACAGTGATTTTTATCACCCACGACAAGGCCTTGGCCAAACAGTGGGCAGATAAAATCTATCACCTCGAAAACGCCGCCCTGACAGAAAGCGAGGAACCGTAAATGCTGGAACGTTGGAACCCCACGGTCAAGGCGGCTACTGTGCTCGTCTGCGTGATCTTGCTTTCGTTTGAATATCTTGTCAGCCTGAATTTGTTGGTGCTGGGCTGCTGCCTGCTGCTGGTGATTTTTGGCTCCCGCGTCAGCATCAAAAAGTTGGGTGCTTTGCTGCTGCCCGCGTTTGTGGCTGCTTTCGGTCTGTTTGTTATGGGACTGTATTATGCCAAAAGCGGCAGCGGACAAACGGTGGATATGCAGGCACTTTCTGCCATGCCTTATGCTGTGCGTGCCGCCATGTCGCAGAACCTGTACACAGCGCTGCAATTGGCAACGCGGCTGCTGGCATTTGCGGGGCTGGGCATCCTGTTTGCCCTGACAACCGACAGTGATTTCTTTATCGCAAGCCTTCTGCACCAGTGCAAGCTGCCGCCGAAGTTCGCCTACGGCATTTTGGCGGCGTTTCACCTGATGCCCGGTATGGTGCGGGAATACGATCAGGTGCGCACGGCGTTCGCGGTGCGCGGGTTGAAAATCGGCGTATTCTCGATGAAGCCGGTATTTACGATGCTGGTAAACAGTGTCCGCTGGTCGGAATCCGTGGCAATGGCCATGGAGTCCAAGGGCTTTTGCGGTACGGCACCGCGAACCTACTACACGGTGCCCAAGGTGCAACCGGCAGACCTGCTGGCCGCCGCACTGGCTGTGGGCGGTGTGATAGCGGGCATGGTGTTTTTGCATTATTAAACTAATACCCCCTTTGCCATAACGGCAGAGGGGAATTTTTGTGTGCAGCCCTTGGCAAACGCAGGGAAGATTGCTATAATAAAAAAAGTAAACTATACCACGAAACGGAGGAATCGGAGATGGAATTTACCGAAGTTGTTAAAAATCGGTATTCCTGCAAGAAGTTCAGCGACCGTGCGGTAGAACTCGCCAAGCTGGAGGAAATCCTGGAGGCCGGACGTGCCGCGCCCACTGCCAAAAACCTGCAGGAACAGCGTATCTATGTAGTGCAGAGCCAAGCGGGATTGGAAATGATCGACCGCATCACACCCTGCCGCTACGGCGCACCAACCTGCATGGTCGTAGCCTTTGACACCCAAAATATGTATACCTACCCCGGGGAAAAGCGCACCTCCGGTGTGGAAGATGCCGCCATTGTGGCAACGCATATGCTGTTGGCGGCGGCCAACGCGGGGGTGGACAGTTGCTGGCTGAACTGTTTTGACCCGGATAAACTGGCCAAGGAGATGAACCTGCCGCAGAATGAGGAGGTTCTGATGATTCTCGATCTGGGCTATGCCGCCGCAGACGCGAAGCCCTTGCCGAATCATTTTTCCCGCAAGGCGCTGGCTGAAACGGTTTCCTACCTGTAAAGCAAAAAGCAGGGCTGTCATGGCGACAGCCCTGCTTTTTATTGATATGGCGTACAGATTACTTGCATTCTTTCTTCATGGCAGAATAGCCGATGAGAACGGTCCACACATAGGCGCAGGTCTTGGGGATCATCAGCATACCGATCATGGGGATGACATCGGCCCACAGAACAACGGGAATGTAGAAACCGAAGCTCAGCACAATGGTCAGCCACATCCAGCGGAAAGTCGAGTCGTTATGCTCCTTGGCACTGCGGTAGAACAGCACGATGATGAGCAGGCCCATCAGTGCAAAGGGAATGTTGCGGTAAATGCCCCAGGACAGCGGGGATTCGGCGCTCAGCCAACGGTTCTGCGGCATCATGCACAGGATAACACGCACGGCAGCCAGGCCGTAGACAGCGGCAGTCAGGCCGTTGTTGCCCTTGACCTGGTAGCGCTCACGCCAGACATAGTACAGCAGCACATAAAAGACAGTCATGGTCACAGAGGTGATCCATTTGCCCAGACCCAGGGGAACGGTGAAGTTTTCAAGGCCCGTGGTGCACAGAGCCAGGGCACGGGGAATCAGATGGAACGAGTCGCCGGCACCCAGAACAACAGCCATCAGGCCGAACAGCTTGAACTGGTGGTTTCCCTTGCAACCACGGATCATCAGGATACCGCTGGTGATAACGGATACCAGATATACGGCATCAAAAACGGTTTCTACGATTGCTTGCATAGTTGATTACTCCTTGTTGACAGATTGAATTTATCGTAACACTGCATTTTTGCGCAGGGTTGCCTTAGCTTTTATGGGCGTTAAGGGCTTGCCGAAAATAAAAAGCTGAAATACAGTAAAAACCAGTGCAGACAAGAGAATGTTTCCGGCTGAAAGACAGCCGGCATAGGCAAGGACGCCGATGCGCAGGATGTTGAAACCGGCGGCGCCCCACACAAGGCAGGCGAGCAGCAACAGGGTATTGCGATGAACTTTCATAGAAGGTCTCATTTTAATGAACACTGTTCAATTTGGACGTTATAAAATTCCCACACGGATGTGGGAAGAAAATGTGGTCAATATAAGGTTCTGCGCACGATTTCCAGCACGGCGGAAGGGTCGTAGTCCTGCCGCAGCAAGGCTGACAGCATAAGCGAAAACAGAACGTCGGCAAATTTTTCAACGGTGAACTGCGCATTAAAGGCGTCAGGGCGGATTTTGGCATCCTGTTGCAGCACCGTGCACAGCCCATTTAGGATATGGTGCCAGGTTTGCTGCATGTGCCGTTTGCCGTCGGCCTTGTCCTCCCGCATAAAGCCGAGAGAGTGCAGCGTGAAGAAACCGGGGTACTGCTCATAGCCGTAGGCCATGCGCTCGTACATCCATTTGACACAGGCCTGCACGTCCTGAAATACGGCCTCGTCCTGCGGGCGGTGGAAAATTTCGCACCAAACGCTTTCGACCGTGGCGCTGATAAGCTCAGCCTTGGAGTCATAATAGTTGTAGATAGAGCCGACCGAGACCCCGCATGCCGAGGCGACGGAACGGATACTGACTGCCGCCCAGCCTTTTTCGCGGATGAGTTCGCGGCTGGTTTTTAAGATATCTTCCTTGGAGGTTACGATTGTATTCATGTGGCCACCTTCAATATGAACAATGTTCACTATTGATTATACTCCCTACTCCCACTTTGTCAAGAGGATTTCATAAAAAGTTTATATTATTAAAATAGAAGCGGCACAGCGTTAAAAACGCTGTACTGTAGGCTGTTTGCGTCAATGGGAATCTGTAATTTTGGCAAATAAAAAGGCCCGCACCGGCGGGATACTGCGGTATCCTTGACCGGTGCGGGGCTTCTGCTTTTATGATGGAAAGGAAGTTTATTTCTTGATTTGGATCAACTGGGCGTTGATGCTGTTCAGGAACTTGTCGCCCAAGGAGGAATCGGGCATCATCTCGCACATAACTTTGGGGCTCATCTTCTTGAGCATATCCCACATACCGACACCCGGCTCGATGGAGAAGTTGGTGGTCAGCTTGACGGCTTTTGTCACGATGGCAAAGGCTTCCTCGTTCTTGGCAAGCTCGTCAAGGCTGTCGTTGACATTGTAGTAGCCCTCAGGGAATTCCATCGGGGCATCCAGATCCAGGCTGCCTACCTGCTGGAACCAGTTGGCAACACCCTCGACGTGCTCGGTGAATTCGGGCAGAACGTAGCTGGCGGGTTCTTTATCGACCTTTTCCAGCGTGATGCAGTCGCGGGCATCCTCGGTGACAGCCATCAGGGTGTTGAAGCCGGGCTGCAGGGCAACCTCAAAGCGGAAGATGCGGTGCGCCTGCTGCTTGCCGACTTCCTTGCCGTTCAGGAACAGGGTGACCTCATCCTGATTGGAATAGACCTTGACCTCGATGGTTTCGCCTGCGCGCTGGGCATAGCGGCGACCTACGATGTGAACCATCGGCTCCTTGGACCAGTAAGCCTGATAGAGGTAGAAGCTCTCCTTGCGGGTCTTGCGGTCGATGGTGACCAAGCCCTTGTTGTTGCGTCCGCCGACGCCGCCCTCGTTACGGGCTGCGCAGCCGAAGTCGAACATATTCCAGACGTGGGTGGACCATACCCAAGGACGATCCTCAAAGACCTGTGCCATATGCTCGTGGTACAGGGTCTGGTATTCCTCGCTGTAATCCTTGCGCTGCGGGTTGCTGCTGTGCCAGTTCACGATGCCCTCACAGCCGTACTCGGACACGCCGAGGCAGATGTCGGGATGCTCTGCGTGGAACTTATCCAGCCACGGACCATTGTCCTCGATTTTGCCGCCGTACCAGCCGAAGTAGTGGTTGTAGCTTTCCAGATCGGTGATGTGGTGCATGGGACCATCGGTCGGGGTGTGGGAGACGTGGGCAATGGTGGTCAGACGGGTCGGGTCCAGCTCCTTGACCAGCTTCTGCAGGTCGTGGTGACGGTCGACCAGCTCCTGGCTGATGCCGCCGATAAGGATTTCGTTGGAGATACCCCAGAACATGATGGAGGGGTGGTTATAGTTCTGAATGACCAGTTCCTTCATTTCCTGGCGGCAATGCTCGTGGGCATCATCACCGGGCTTGAAAACGCTGATAAAGGGAATCTCGGCCCAAACGGCAAAGCCCAACTGGTCGCAGGCGTTGTAGAAGTCCTGGCTGTGCTGATAATGTGCCAGACGGATGGTGTTGGCACCCAGCTCCTTGATGATCTGTGCATCCTCGTAGTGATCATCGGCAGTGAGGGCGTTGCCCTTGTACAGGCGATCCTGGTGGCGGGAAACACCGCGCAGGGGAGTGGGCACGCCATTGATGGAGAAGCCGCCGTCGGGGGTGACAGCAAAGCTGCGCACACCGGCGTTGACGGTAATCTCATCATAGGTCTCGTTGCGGCGGTTCAGGCGGACGGTAACCATGTACAGGTTGGGGTCGTCCATGCTCCACAGGACGGCATCGGGAATGTGCAGGGTGACGGCTGTGTTGTCAGAGGGGCGCACAGCACCGGCAATCTCCCAGCCGTAGGGATCCTCCAGAATGTACTGGACGGTAAAGTCGTCGCCGGGGTTGGTGACAAAAGCCTGCATAGTAAAGTCTGCACCGCCGTCCTCGGTCGGGGTGGGGGTGACCATGATACCGGGGCCGCCGTAGTAGTCCAGATCAAAGTGGGTCTCGGGTACGCTGATCAGGTTGACGCCGCGGTACAGGCCGCCGTAGAAGGTAAAGTCGGCAGAGGCGGGGTACATGGTGGGGGTGTCCTCGTTGCTGACCTCGATGCTGATTTCGTTGTCACCGGCAACGCACAGGTCGGTAATATCGGCGCGGAAGCAGGAGTAACCGCCCTCGTGGGTAACGGCGTCCTTGCCGTTGATGCGCACGGTAGCCTTCAGGGCAGCGGCGGGGATCTCAACATACAGGCGGCCGCCGGCCAGGGGCTGGGTGGGAGCCTTAAAGGTGCGGGTGTAGACGGCGGTGGTGCGCAGATAACTGCCGTTGCCGTCCATGCCGTCCACAGCGTTCCAGGTATGGGGCAGGTTGACGGTCTCAGTCTCACGCTCGCCCTTGGGGAAGGTGAGGGTCCAGCCTTTGTTGAGGGAATACAGGTTTCTCATGAAAAAATCTCCTTTCGGTGGGTGCCTTAGGGGCTTCATTCTTGTTTTACTCTGTAATCAGTGTACCATGAAAGCGGCGGGGCAGGGTAGAACATTTTTATGTTCCATTCGTATTTTCTTGCTATGATTGCTGATCAGTAGTTGCGCAGAAACACAAATCAACGGTTCATCATGGCTTTCTTTTCGCGGCGATACTGTGTCGGGGTTGTGCCGATCTGCTTTTTGAAAATCTTGGTGAAATAGTTCACATCCAAAATGCCGACCTCGGCAGCTACGGCAGCAATGCTGCGGTCCGTGGAGGCCAACAGCACAGCGGCGCGGTCGACGCGCTGGGAGTTGATGTAGTCCACAATGGTGGTGCCGGTGTCCTGCTTGAACAGGCTGGACAGATACGACGGGCTGATAAAGCACATAGCAGCAAGACTTTTCAGCGACATTTGCTCGGCCAGATTCAGGTTGATATGGTTGATTACCTTTTGCACCAGCGGGGTGTAATTCTTGACGGAGTAGCGCTGCACATAGGCACAATACTCGCGCACCATATCCCAAATCATCGAGGGGTCGTTCAAATCGGTGATTGCCTCAATCTGTGTGGCATAGCGGGAGGATATCTTGTCGATGTAATACGGATGTACCTTGCCGCGCTCGATGGCCTTGCGCATCAGGGTGTTCATGATGGTCATCTTGGTTTTGATTTGGTAGAGCGTGCCGCAGAATCGCCCGTTGTAGGTGTAGCGCCCCATCTGGTGGCAGACGTTGATGGCGGCGTCCACATCGCCGCGGCTGACCGCGTCGATCAGCTTGTTTTCGGTGGCGTAGCGCTCCTCCAGCATAGTTTGCGGCAGCTCCTGCTCAAAACTCGGTTCCTGGAAAAACCGGGTGTCCAGCGCAAAATTCAGCGGCAGAAACTCATGCTTTTCCACCACGCGGTATTCGTCGGGCGGCATCATCAGCCCCACAATGGTGCTGATGGTCGAGATAAAGCGGTTGTCCTGTACTACGCGCACGCTGCTGTAATAATTCTGTACGACCTCACAGGCTTCCTTGCCGATGTGCTTGCGGATCCATTCGCTGGTTTCCTTTGTGCGGGTGCCACTCGTCCACGGTCCCATCAGGAATACGGATTCCGGCTCGTCAGGGATACGGAACAGTGCATATTGCAGCTCAAACATATCCTCGGTGACGGTCAGCACGTTTTCAGCGGTGCTTTGTATCAGCAGCTTGCCGAACTCCTGCCATTCAAATTGAGGGTCAAGTGCTTTGCGCAGACCGTAGTCAAAGTCCTCCAGCCCGGTAAAAGGGGCGGCAACCCGCAGGCATTTGATATCGTAACTGGACGCCAGCTTTTTTAAGACAAGCAACGGATCCAACTGCATAACAGGCACCTCACATCTTAAGATTCCGCTTCTATTATACCCGATGCAGCGAGCACTTGCAAGATATAACAAAAACCGACCGCAGCGTATTTTTGCATACGGCGGTCGGTTCATTTCAGACATAGTATTATTTGCGGTGGCGGTGTTCAGCTACATAGCGCATGATGGCCGGCAGTACAATGGCCAGCAGAATCAATACGACCAGCACCCAGCCGCTGGGGGCTTCGTGGTTGGGGTTGAACAGCAGTTGCATAATATCCATAGTAAGCAGCCTTTCTTTGTTATAAGGGTTACAGTTCGATCATACCGTTTTCATCCGGCAGCATCGGAATGACCGTTATAGCATCAATAATGGTCATGGCGATGGAAATTCCCGTCCAGCAGGTGGCAAGATAGAAAATGCCCGTGATCCATTGCCTGGCATAAAAGCGGTGGGCGCCGAAAATACCCAAAATGCACAAACGCAGGTAGGTTTTGCGGCTGACCTTTTGCTTTACGCGGTTGGCGCGCACATTGAAAAATGCATCGATCGCGTGCCAGATGGGGCCATGCTTGGCGGTATCCGTAATGCCGTTTTCCTCCCGCAGGGAGTTGAGCTGATCCTGCGCAATCGCGATATCAACAGCGGTCGGCTTTTCGTTCTTTTCGGATGTTTGGTTCTGATCGTTCAAGTTTGAATCTCTCCTAACAAAAGAAGGAAGCCGCACCGCCGAGGCGGGCGGCTTCCTGTGTAAGCTGCTTTAAGTATACAGTATTCAGGGCAGATTTGTCAATTAAGCCTGCTCGCTCATGGCAGCGGTCTTGATCTTGATGATCTCGTCCTGAATTTCAGCCATCTTTTCCTTGCTCAGGGGGTAGAACTTCATGGCGATCAGGTTGCAGACCAGGCCGAGGGAGATCATACCGAAGGCGAGGAATACGATGCCGGCGCGCAGCTGCGGGGTGACAACGTCGCCCAGGCTGGGGTTGTGGTCAACGAAGCCGCAGGCGGCAAAGACAACACCGGCGATCATGGGGGCAAAAGAGGAAACCAGCTTGTCAACGAAGCTGAACAGGGTGCCCATCAGACCGGGAACATAACGACCGGAACGGTAGACTTCGTAGTCGGCGCAGTCAGCGGTCATGGGGATAACGATGTTGCCGGAGATGCCCTGGCAGCCGGCCAGCAGGACGGACAGACCAATGTGGGCGATCGTGAAGAAGCCCCAGTTCAATGCGCCGGTGGCAGGGTCAGAGGTCATGGTGGAGGGATCACCGAAGAACCACAGGCAGCCCAGCAGAATGTTGATGATCAAGCCGCCGATGGAGCCGATGACCATGGCTTTCTTCTGACCCAGACGGGTGGCCAGCAGGGAAACAGAGAGGAAAGTCAGGATAACGCCGGGAACCATGGTCAGGGCGGTAACAGTACCCTGCAGCTTGATGGAGCCGGCCATGCAGGCGAACATAGCAACGCCGACGGCGCTGGACTTGGCCTGGGCACCGAGCTTGTCCGTAGAGGCAGACAGGATCAGCATCTGGATGGCGCGGTTGTTCTTGAGGGTATCCCAGTAGTCCTTCAGACCGATCTTGACAGCCTTACCGGTGCCGAAGAATTCGGGGCGATCCTTGGGGGTGATGGCGATAATAGCCACGATGGTGAACGCCAGGGACATGAAGGCGGACAGCATCCAGAACTCATGGAAGAACTCAACAGAGGTGTAGTTGCCAACGTCGGCGTACTTGTCGGCAATGTTGGAAACGACGATGGCCAGCGCGGTGAACAGAACGGTGTTGAACACGCCGTCGAAGGAGGCGAACATGGGGCGCTGCTTGGGGTCGTTGGTCATGCAGCTCTGGGCGCTCTTGGTAACGACGCACTGGCAGGTGTAGCCAAGGTAGAACAGGCAGCACATCACGATGAAGAAAACAAAGCGGATGGGGCCTTCGGGCAGCTTGTGGGTGACGTGGAACATAATGAAGCTGGTCACGAACAGGATGGCCTGACCGACCACGATGAACGGACGGTTCTTTCCGAATTTGCCGTTGGTTTTGTCAACCATAAAGCCGATGAACGGGTCGGTGACGCCGTCCCACAGACGCATCATCATCAGGAAACTGGAGGCAACCACCATGCTGACGCCGACAAAGCCCAGCAGGTAGAAGGTGCAGTAGTTCATGAACATCAGGTAGACGTTCGTGGCGGTGTTGTTCATGGCAAAGCCCGCAATACGCCAAAGGGGAACGCGGTGAATGCCGTTGGTTTCGTAGTCCTTGTCGTAATACTTGTCGGGCAAGGTTCTGATTGTAGCCATAGTTTTTTCTCCTTTTTTCGTGTTTCGTCCGGAGTCTGTGGCGCGGATGCGGTATCGGGGGCAGAGTCCGATGCGGCTTGCCGCAGGCAGGGCGAGCAACTTTATGTCTTTATTATGAACAGATTTTTACAAAAGTGTTAGTAAATTCTTTCGATTTTAGCGTATAATTCTTCGATTTTTCCTTATTGGTAAAAACTTTTGTGCACAGTATACAAAAAACGGGCGGCCTATTATATAATGTACAGAATCCTCTTTTTTGGAGAGAATCTGTAAAATCTTACGATTTTGGTAAAAAATCCTACTCACGAAAATAATCGGCTTGTGGCATAATAAAGCTGACGAAAGCAGTGGCAGCCGCAATGTAAGGCGCTGCCGGGCAGAACTGCGCCAAGAACCCTTATGCCTAAAGGAGAAACTGATCATGGAAAACAAATCTTTGCTGTATCCCTGCGATTCCGGCTCCCGCCGTGTGGTAAGCCTGGACGGTATGTGGCGCTTTGCCTTTGACCCCGAAAGCAAGGGCGTCGACGGCGGCTGGGCGCTGCACCTGCCCGAAAGCATCACCATGCCGGTGCCTGCTTCTTTCTGCGATTTCTTTACCGATAAGGAATCCCGCGAGTATTGCGGCGATTTCTGGTACGAGACAGATTTCTTTGTCCCCGGCGAGTGGGAGGGCAAGGATATTGCCGTGCGTTTCGGCTCTGTGACTCACCGTGCCCGCATCTTTGTCAACGGTGTGGAGGTGACAGCCCACGAGGGCGGTTTCCTGCCGTTTGACGCTGCCGTTACCGATATTGTGCGCTACAACCAGTTCAACCACCTGGCCGTGCTGGCCAACAATGAACTGAACGAAACGATGCTGCCCGCCGGACGCACCACTACGCTGTCCAACGGCAAAAAGTTTGCCACCCCGTATTTTGACTTTTACAACTACGCCGGCATCCACCGCCCGGTCAAGCTGACCGCTCTGCCCAAGGAGCGTGTGCTGGACTTCAGTGTGGTACATAGCCTGAACGGCACCGCCGCTGATGTTGCCTATACCGTGACCACCAACGGCGAGCATAATGTCTGCATCGATGTATTTGACGGCTGCGAAAAGGTCGCCCACGCCGACGGCAAGACCGGCACCCTGCACATTGACAATGTCAAGCTGTGGAACGTCCATGCCGCGTACCTGTACAACTTTGTCATTCGCATCACCGACGGCGAGACCGTGGTGGACGAGTATGCCGAGAAAATCGGTATCCGCACCTTTGAGATCAAGGATGGCAACTTCCTGCTGAACGGCAAGCCCGTCTACCTGCGCGGCTTCGGCAAGCACGAGGACGCCGACCTGCGCGGACGCGGCCTGGACCTTGCCACCGTCAAGCGCGATTACGAGCTGATGAAGTGGATCGGCGCCAACTGCTTCCGCACCAGCCACTACCCTTATGCCGAGGAGCTGTACCAGATGGCCGACGAGGAGGGCTTCCTCATCATTGATGAAGTCCCCGCCGTAGGCTTTATGGAGAGTGCCATGAACTTCCTGGCTGCCAACCAAGGCAACGGCAAGAAGGTTGGCTGGTTCGAGAAGGAAACCACGCCCCAGCTGCTGGAAAACCACAAGGCTGCGCTGATCGACATGATCAACCGTGACAAAAACCACGCCAGCGTTATTGCATGGAGCATCCTGAACGAGCCCCAGTGCACCAGTGAAGGCACTGAGGCGTACTTCAAGACGCTGTTTGACCTTGCGCACGAGATCGACCCCCAGAAGCGCCCGCGCACCTACGCTATCGTTATGATGAGCCTGCCTCACAACAGCAAGGGCCAGCAGTTTGCCGACTTTATCAGCCTGAACCGCTACTATGGCTGGTATGTCATGGGCGGCATGAGCATTGTGGACGCCGAGGCAGCCTTCCGCAAGGAGATGGACGGCTGGCGTATGGCACTGCACGGTCGCCCGATGATCTTTACCGAGTACGGCGCCGACACGATGCCCAGTGAGCATAAGCTGCCCAGCGTGATGTGGAGCCAGGAATACCAGAACGAGTATCTGGATATGAACCACGCCGTGTTTGACAGCTACGAGTTTGTCAAGGGCGAGCTGGTCTGGAACTTTGCCGACTTCCAGACCACTGAGGGCATTATGCGTGTCAACGGAAACAAGAAGGGCATCTTCACCCGCCAGCGTCAGCCCAAGGATGCCGCATTCCATTTCCGCGCCCGCTGGACCACCCTGCCGTTGGACTTTAAGGCCGATAAGTAAACCGTAAACACCTGGCGGGTACTGCCTTTGTGCGTACCCGCACTTTGTATTTGCAACAGGAGGGAATTTACCTATGCCCAAGGCATCACAGCGCATCAAAACCTACCAAAACCCCAACGGACAACAGGTGTCCACGGTTGACCGCCGCGTATTTACGCAGGACGGCCTGACCTTTAAGGATATCGACGGCAGCGGCAGCCTGTCCGCCGTCAATGACTGGCGCAACGCTCCCGCCGTGCGTGCCGCCGCCTATGTGCAGCAGCTTACCGTCAAGGAAAAAATCGCCCAGCTGTTTATTTCTGACTGGCGCATGGCCAAATACCCCATGACCGGTCCCATGGCTGCCATGTACAAGGATATGGAGCACAAATCCGACGAGTATGGTATTCTGGATGAGGGCGAATTCCGCGGCAAAACCATTTTCGGTGAGCAGCATCTGCCCAGCACCACGACCCTGCTAAAAGATTGGTTCAACCGCCATGTGATTTTGCGCGCCAACGCCACCCCCGCCGATATGGCGGACTGGATGAACGAGGCTCACGCTGTCTGTGAGCAGTGCGAGCATTTTATCCCCGTGGCTGCGGCGTCCAACTCCCGCAATGAAAACGGCGAGCTGGTCTTTGGCATGAACGACGCCGGCGGTGTCATGGCCACCTGGCCGGGCACCCTGGGCATTGCCGCCGCTGTCAAGGGCTATCGCATCGATTTGGTCGACAAATTTGCCGCCACCGTGCGCAGAGAGTGGAACGCCTGCGGCCTGCGCAAGGGCTATATGTACATGGCAGACACCATGACTGACCCGCGCTGGCAGCGTACCTACGGTACTTTTGGCGAGGATTCGGCGCTGATCAGCGAGATTATGACCCATATTATTCCCGTCATCCAGGGCAGCGACAAGGGTGTTACCACCGACGGCGTCGCCGTGACCACCAAGCATTTCCCTGGCGGCGGCGCGCGGGAAAACGGCTTTGACCCGCACTATGCGGCAGGGCAGTGGAACGTCTATGCCACCCCCGGCAGTCTGGAAACCTACCATCTGCCGCCGTTTGCCGCTGCTGTCAAGGCGGGCACAGCCTCGATCATGCCGTACTACTCCAAACCGGCGGCCGAAAAAAGCGCACCGCAGCGCGATTTGCAGGGCAATGTGATTGACATGCAGCCCTACGGTTTTGCGTACAACCACTACTTTATCGACACAATGCTGCGCGGACAGATGGGCTTTACCGGCTACATCAACTCTGACACCGGCATTGCCCACAATATGGCATGGGGCGTCGAAATGCTGGATGTCCCCGAACGTATCGGTTTTGCCGTGAACCACGCGGGTGTGGATATCATCAGCGGCCTGTTCGACAACGAAGCCGGGCAGGAAGCGTATGACCGCGCCCGCAGCGACTACTATGACACCCACCCCGTGCCGCAGGGCTTTACCAAGGAGCAGCTTGTGCTGACCGACGAAGCGCTGGATCGCGCCGTGACCCGCACGCTGACCGAGTTGTTTGCGCTGGGCATGTTTGACGACCCCTACCGTGACCCTGAAGAAGCCGAGCGCGTGGTTGCCGACCCCGCCGACCGTGCCGCTGCTGCCGAGGCACACCGCCGCAGTGTGGTACTGCTGAAAAACGACGGTACGCTGCCGATTTCTGAGGGCAAGAAAATCTACGCCGAGGCGTTCCTGAAAAACCCTGAGCAGGCACAAGCCGCCACGCAGGCGCTGCGCAGCGAGCTGAAGGGCTGTACCCTGGTGGAGGATGCCGCCAAAGCGGATATCGCACTGCTGTTTGTGTCGCCGTCCTCGGGTGAGTATTTCAACGCCACCCCCGGCTATCTGGAGCTGGATATCTGCGAAAACAAGACCGTGCACAACGTGGACACCGAAGGCCGCCCCACCGCCGACACCCACACCGAGACGACGTTGGCCGGTGCAGGCCGACTGGCGGAAATTGCCGCAGCAGTACACGCCCACGGCGGCAAGGTCATTTCCAATATCAACTTCACGATGGCCTGGCAGGTGGGCAATGTCGAGCGCATCAGCGATGTTCTGCTGGCGGGCTTTGACACCTATCGCGATGCCACGCTGGACGTCATCTTCGGGCGCTTTGTTCCCACGGGCAAGCTGCCCCTGACGCTGCCGAAGGGCGACGAAGTGCTGGCAGTCAATGCGCAGGGCGTATGCATCAGCCCCAACGATGTACCCGGTTTTGCCAAGGACCGCTATATGCCGGATTCCCTCAAGGACGAAAACGGCAAGGCTTACGCGTACCGCGACGCAGCCGGACATTATTATGAATACGGATTTGGTCTGTAATTTGACCTCTTGAACAAGAAAAGCTCGCAGCAGCAGGATAAATCCTACTGCTGCGAGCTTTTTAACTGCAGCTTATTCGTACAAGGGGAAACGTGCGGTCAGTTCCGCCACGCGGGCGGCAACGTCGGCCTTCTTGTTTTCAAAATCAAAGATACAGTCGGCAATGCAGTCCGCAATGATTTTCATCTCGTCAGGGCCCATGCCGCGCGTCGTCACGGCAGGGGTGCCGATGCGAACACCGCTGGTCACAAAGGGGCTGCGCTTTTCACCGGGAACGGTGTTCTTGTTGGCCGTAATGTGTACCTCGTCAAGGTTGTGCTCCAGTTCCTTGCCGGTACATTCCTCGTCGGTCAGGTCGATCAGCAGCAGATGGTTATCGGTGCCGCCCGAAACCAGCTTGACGCCGCGCGCGGTCAGTTCAGCCTCCAGAGCTTTGCTGTTTTCAACGATTTTACGCGCATAATCACGGAATTCCGGCTGCAATGCCTCGCCAAAGCAGACGGCCTTGCCGGCAATGACGTGTTCCAGCGGGCCGCCCTGTGTGCCCGGGAAGATGGCCGAATTGATGCGCTTGATGATGTACTCGTTGTTGGTCAAAATCAGGCCGCCGCGCGGGCCGCGCAGCGTTTTGTGGGTCGTCGTGGTGACAACATCGGCATACGGAACAGGGCTTTGGTGCTGCCCGCCTGCGACAAGACCTGCAATGTGCGCCATATCGACCATCAGCATAGCGCCGTAGCCATGAGCAATTTCGGCCAGCTTTTCAAAATCGATAGCACGGGGATAGGCGGAGGCACCGGCCACAAGCATCTTGGGGCGCACCTTGGCAACCTGCTTGGCAAGGCCGGCGTAGTCAATGCGGCCATCTTCGGCCGAGACGCCATAGGAAACGAAATTATAGTTTTTGCCGCTCATATTGACAGGGGAACCGTGGGTCAGGTGCCCGCCCTGGGAAAGATCCATGCCCATGACGGTATCGCCCAAATCCAGCAGCGCAAAATAGACGGCCAGGTTGGCCTGTGCGCCGGAGTGGGGCTGCACGTTTGCATACTTGGCACCAAACAGCTTGCAGGCACGGTCAATGGCAATCTGCTCGACCTCATCCACAAACTGGCAGCCGCCGTAATAGCGGTGACCGGGATAACCCTCGGCATATTTGTTGGTCAGTACGCTGCCCATAGCGGCCATAACGGCGGGGGAAACAATATTTTCGCTGGCGATCAGCTCAATGTTTTGGCGCTGGCGGGTCAATTCGCGGCCCATGGCGGCGCCCAGTTCGGGATCGGCCTTCTCCACAAAGCCGATCGTATCGATCAAATCCTTATACATTTCCGAAACCTCCCTTTGTCTATGCGTTTGTGTTTGCAAAACATCCGCAGTACGCACAGCACCGCTTTGCAGTGCTAAAGTGTACTGTGTCTTTACTATAGCACGTTCTTGTTGCGGCGTCAATGCTTTTGTTCAGGTTCGGGCAGGCGGTTTCGGCGCCGTTACAGCACTTTGGCGCCGTTGGCAGTCAGCTTAAAGGCAGCGCCGAGCATTTCGGCGGCACCGCGGCAAAACAAGACACTTCGTCCAAAACGTCTGTTGCAAAGCAGACGACCGCGTGTTACAGTAAAGGAAAAGGAGGCTTTTCCATGTGGTTTGTTTTTGCATTGGGGTCTGCGCTATTTGCCGCGCTGACTTCTATCCTGGCTAAAATCGGCATTGAGGGCGTAAACTCCACGCTGGCGACGGCGATTCGCACCGCGGTGGTTCTGGTAATGAGCTGGGGCATGGTATTTCTTATCGGGGCGCAGAACGGCCTGCCCGATATTTCCCGCCGCAGCTGGCTTTTTCTGCTCTTGTCGGGTCTGGCCACGGGGGCCAGCTGGCTGTGTTACTATCGGGCCTTGCAAATCGGTGAGGCCTGCAAGGTAGTGCCCATTGACAAGCTGAGCGTGGTTATCACGCTGGTACTGGCGTTTATTGTTCTGCGCGAACCGTTCACGGCCAAAAGCCTGATCGGCTGTGCGCTTATCACCGCCGGCACCTTGTTTATGGTGCTGTGAATCAGCTTTTTATGCAGTACAAACCCGGCCGATACGCAACGCTGAAATAGTTCCTTTACATCGCGGATTTTTTGCGCTATACTTTACCTTGTAATGCAAAATCCGACCGGAGATTGAGTGATGCTTTGGGGGAACTAATGAACCGCACAGAATTAAAACGCTATATTCTGGAAACCTACAACGCCGATGCCGACCATCCGTGGCCAAGGACACCCAACCATGAGGTTTTTCGCCACAGCAACAATCAAAAGTGGTTTGCCTTGCTTTTGGATTTACCTAAAAGCAAGCTGGGGTTAACGGGTGAGACGCGGATAGACGTTGTAAACCTAAAGTGCGATCCCATTCTTGTCGGTTCGCTGCGGGCAGAAAACGGCTTTTTCCCTGCTTACCACATGAACAAGGACACTTGGATCACCGTTGCGCTGGACGGCAGTGTTCCCGACGACAAACTCAAGGCACTGCTGGATATGAGTTTCTTTGCCACCACATCCAAAATCCGCGCCAAAAAACAATGACAGGAAAACGGGCACCTCGGTGCCCGTTTTCTTGTCAAATGCATTATAGGGATAAAGCTGCCGAGCTGCGGTTGCGCTCCGAAACGGCCTGTTGTGATTTTACAATTTCTTGTCCAGCATAAGGCAGACAAGTACCGAAGTTGCAACGTACAGTATGAGCACGATGCACTCCATGATAAGGGTAGAATACGGGCGCGGATAAAGCTGTGCCAATGCTGACACGGCAAATCGAATCGGGAAATACAATCCCAGCCATGCGGAGATTTTGTAAAATCTTCTGCGCACAATCGCTGATTTTCCCCCGTCGGTAGAGGGATTCCTGCGGCAGGCACAGGCAAATGCGGCCTGGACTGCAATAAACGGCAGAAAACAAACCCACGCCAAAACCATATTCTGCAGCAGGAAGGTTGTCACAAACAGCAGCAGAAGCGCCATGGTCTCCACCGCAATCAGGCACAGCGCGATCTGCGTAAGACGGTTTCCCTGCAAGGCTCTGACCTTTGGCGTGTCTGCATCGCTTTGGTACGCATCGTTCAGCAAATAATCTGCTGTGACATCGAATAGTTTGCTGAGCTGCAGGATATTACCCGCATCCGGCATGGCCGTGCCGGATTCCCAGCGCGAGACAGCCTGCCGCGACAGGTTCAGTTTTTCGGCAAGTTCTTCTTGGGAGAGTCCTGCGGATTTTCGGTGCATTACGATTTTTTCTGACAAATTCATGGGTGAACTCCTGCATTTTGTGCATATTTTGTGTTTTTATTGTACAAAGTGCGCGCGGAAACGTCCACCACGTTTGCTTTACATCAGCGCAACAAGTGTTTACATGGCAGCCCTGCCATGCATCGACAGCAACAATCCTGAAAAAAGTTGCCGGAAACCACACAGACAACACCACATGAGAAAATTGATGCTGTCATCACTCCGTGTTTCGCTAAATTTGTCTTTAGCGAAATGCGTTTCTTTGCTGTATGGAAATATCGCTGCCTCTTGCCTAAATGCCTAATGCACAACCCACTTACGCCATACGGCAAAAGCCTCAGCACTCCACGGCTACCTTAATAACGCCGTCACGCTTGTTTTCAAACAGTTCGTAGCCCTCTGCAATGCGGCTAAGCGGATAGGTATGCGTAATCAACGGTTCGGTATTGAGCTTGCCTTCGGCAATCAGGCGCAGCGTTTCCTCACAGTTGCAGCCGTCCACGCCGCCGGTCTTAAAGGTCAGATTCTTGCCGTACATATCGGGCAGCGGCAAGATCTGCGGTGCATCGTACAAAGCAACCACTGTAACAATGGCATTGGGGCGGGCACACTGCCACGCCAAGCGGAAGGTTGACGCCGCACCGGCAACCTCCAGCACAACATCGGCACCGCCATGCTCGCTCTTTTCTTTGACAAATTCTTCACATTGTTCAGGGCTGACCGTGAGCACCTCAGGATAATGCTCGCGGACAAACTGCAGGCGGCCTTCGTCTTTTTCACAAACAATTATGCGTTTTGGGGTGTGCAGCATGACGCAAAGCAACGTGCAGATGCCGGTCGGCCCCGCGCCGATGATAAGAACGGTGTCATCCTCGGTAATTTCGGAGATGCGCGCCGCCCAGTACCCGGTGGCCAGTACGTCCCCTACCAGCAAGGCCTGGCGGTCGGTGACGTTGTCGGGAATTTTATTCAGGCTGGTGTCGGCAAACGGAACGCGTACATACTCCGCCTGGCCGCCGTCGATGCGGCAGCCGAGCGCCCATCCGCCGTTTTTGTCGGTGCAGTTGTTCACAAAGCCTTTTTTGCAGAAAAAGCATTCCCCGCAATAGGTTTCAACGTTCACGGTCACACGGTCGCCGGGCTTGACATGGGTCACGCCACTGCCTACGGATTCCACCACGCCGACCATCTCATGGCCAACGGTGATGCCCGGCACAGCGCGCGGTACACTGCCGTGTTTAATGTGCAGATCGCTGGAACAAATGCTGGCAAGTGTCACCTTGACAATGGCGTCCCTCTCGTGCTGAATCACAGGTTTGGGCTTTTGCATCAGTTCAAATTTGCCTTGGGCGACATAGGTGTAGGTCTGCATGGCTTCTCCGTCACTTTCTTGTTTTTTACTATGTATCGTCAAATTTTACAGAATATGCCGCAAACATGCGGTAATTCCTGTACATATAAAATATTGTACGTCTTTGCCATTATAAAATCAAGTATTGGGATGCACAGACATTTTTTCGATTTTTGACAGTATAGCAAAAATTCCCGGACGGTTGTCTAAAACCGTCCGGGAATACGCTATTGGTTATAACAAAATGCGGAAGCTGACGCTGTGATCCTGTTCGCCGCTTAGGCGGTAAGGCTCCTCCACGTCGGTACCCCAGCTGTCAATACCGCCGACGCCGCGTGCAGCACCCAGCACGGTAACGCAGGTGCGCCCCGTTTCGGGCAGCTCACAGGGATGCTGCGCGGCCTCGATTTGCTGCGCCGTGTTGGGCAGCGCGCTGAAGGCGAACGTCTCCCCTGTCGATTCCAGCGTCAGGGTCTTGCCGTCAGCCAACTGCAGGTTTACCTGTTGGGTATCCATGTGCAAACCGCAATCCTGCGGCACCAGTGCCGGTTCAATGTGCGGGGTCTCCTCGTGGCAGCCGAACACGCCGCCCTTGCAGCGGTCGGGATAGGTCTCGCCCGAAAGCCCCGTCCAGCGGGTGCGCACAATGGGTGCAGCGGTTTCAAACTTGATGCCGAAGCAGGGCAGCTCGGGTGCGCCGGGTACGCCGTGGTAAACGGCATCCAGCCGCAGTGCGCCCTGTGCTTCGACCGTATAGGTCATCTCGACCAACGCGCCCTGTACGCCGGGCACACCGAAACGGTACTGCACCCGCACACACTGCGCGGATTTTTCCTGCACGGTAAAGCCCATTCTCTGCACAAAGACGTCGGCGCCCATCCAGACAGCGGCGCGCTGCGGGAAGCTGCAGCCGCGGTCATTGTCGGTGGAGGCTCGCCAGAAGGCCGGGCGCGGGGCGCGCCACAACCACTCGGTGCCGTTTTTGCGCAGCGAAATGGGCCCCTGCTCCGCAATGGAGAACAAAATCTCAAAATCTCTGCCCTTTACGCCCAGGTTGCCGTCGCCCTCGGTGACGGTCAGGGGATGAGTCGGGCGTTTTTGCCATGCGGCGGCCAGTGCGGCGGCACTGCGCTCGGCTGCCAGCTTGTTGCGCGCATCGTGCACAGCGCGGCGTTCGGGGGTGTCGTACCAGTAGCGCACCTCCTGCATGGCGGGCTTTTCGGTGCCGTCGGCGTAGACGATGCCGTTGCCGCTGAAGTTATAATCTGTCGTTCTTTCGTTGAAATCTCCGCCGTAGCCCAGAACGCGGCGCCCTTTTGCGTCGGTGTGCCACAGCGCCTGATCCATGTAGTCCCAGATAAAGCCGCCCTGATAGGTTTCGTATTTGTCCAGCAGCTTGATGTAGCTTTGCATCCCACCCAAGGAGTTGCCCATATCGTGCATATACTCGCACAGGATGAACGGCTTTTGCGGGTCGTTGTCCAGATAGGCGGCAATGTCGGCGGGTTTGGCGTACATGCGGCTTTCCATGTCGCTGATATCGTCAAACGCGCGGCAGTGGAACACGCCCTCGTAATGCACAAGGCGTCCGGGGTCGTTGTCGCGGAAAAACTGCGCCATAGCGCGGATATCCTCGCCCGCGTAGCTCTCGTTGCCGCAGGACCAGATCAGAACGGCGGCGTGGTTTTTGTCGCGCTCAAACATATTGCGCGCGCGGTCCACCACGCAGTCGCGCCATTCGGGCAGGCTGCCGGGTACATTCCAGCTCGGCTCCACGGCACCCAGCTTCTGCCAGCTGCCGTGACTTTCGAGGTTGGTTTCGTCTATCATGTAGATGCCGTTTTTATCGCACAGGTCATACCACAGGCTTTGGTTGGGGTAGTGGCAGGTGCGCACGGCATTGATATTGTTGCGCTTAAATACGGCCATGGCGGCATGCATATCGTTTTCGTCGATGGCACGGCCATTTTCTGCATTCCACTCGTGGCGGTTGACGCCGTTGAAAATGATGCGGCTGCCGTTCAGGCACATGACACCGTTCTTCATCTCAAAACGGCGGAAACCGATATCGTAGGGCACGATCTCCTGCAAAACGCCGTCCGCGTCGTACAGGGTCAGCACAGCGTGATAAAGCGTCGGTGTTTCATGGCTCCACGGGTGGATGGCGCCCAGCTCGATGGTGCTGCCGTCAATATCCTCATCAAACAGAGCGAACTCCTCGCTGTCGGTCAGGCGCAGGTGTACCCGCGCGCCACCGACCTCGCCGTCCAGCTTGATGACGGGGGTCAGCAGGCCGGTGGTATTGCCCTCGGCCAACTCGGCCTTGAGCCAGATGTCGTTGATGTGTACTTTGGGCTTGGCGTACAGGTAAACCGAACGGAACAGCCCCGAAAAACGGAAAAAGTCCTGATCCTCCAGCCAGGAGGCACTGCTGTGCTTGTACACCTCAGCGCACAGGCGGTTGCCGGTTTCCTTTATATAAGGGGTCAGATCAAACTCCGACGGCGTAAAGCTGTCCTCGGCATAGCCGACAAAATGGCCGTTGCACCAGACAAACAGAGCCTGCTCGGCACCCTGAAAGCTCACGCAGACGCGCTGCCCGCGCAGCCCCTCGTCCAGGTCAAACTCCCGCACATAGCTGCCGACGGGGGTATTGTCCCAGTCGATCTGCGGCGGGCGCAGATAACTGCGGCCGTCCCACGGGTAGAGGGTGTTGGTGTACTGGATCTGCCCGTAACCCTGCAGCTCGATATGCCCCGGCACACGGATAGTGCCAAAGCCCGAAAGATCGGCGTCCTCACGGTAAAAATCCGCAGGGCGGGCAGCCGGGCAGGCACTGTACGCAAAGCGCCATGCACCGTCCAGGCTTTGACGCAGCGAGCTGTCTCCCTGCCGGATCTCTGCCTCATCGCGGTAGCAAATGTGGTCCGAATGTGCATCCAGTCGGTTGACGGCAAAGACGGTCGGGTCGGTCAGCCAGTTCATATCCGGAGTCATAGTTCTGATACCTCACTTTTCAGTCGTTGGGTTGCTTTTCCGCCCAGCGCTGCTTAAAGTAGTGCGCGGCCAGCTTGGGGGTGCGCTCCCGCGTGAACAGACCCTTGCGGTTGCAGCTGCCCACGCGCATGGGGCCTTGCTGGGTCGAAAAATCGGCATAGTTCCAAGGCCATTCTCCCACAACAAAGGGGCAGTTGTCAAGGCAGGCGTTGATGGTTTTGTAGTATTCGACCTGAAATTCCTCGGTAAACATCTCGGGGGCGGTGCCGTGCAGCCCGGCCACGGTGTCGGCGCCGTACTCGGACAAAATCAGGGGCTTGTCGATGGTTTTCCAGAAGTCCAGTTCCTGTGCAAAGGCGTAGGCGGCGTTTTGCAGATCGCCGCTCAAATTGTACCAGCCGTAGTAGCGGTTGATGCACACCACGTCCATGGTGCGGGTGGTGATATCCTTGGTGTAGTCGTTCTGGCAGCAGACCATCGTGACGGGGCGGTTCTGCGGGTCTTGCGCGTGGGCCTGCTCGTACAGCGGGCGCCAGTAGTCGCGGGCAGTTTCGGGGAAATGCTCGGTGTCCGGCTCGTTGCCAAGGCTCCACAGGGCAATGCAGGGGTGGTTTTTGTCGCGGTCGATCATGGCTTTCAGCACGGCGCTGTGGTAGTTTTTCAGCGGGAAGGTCTTGTACGGGTCGCACGCCGCGCCCGCGCCGATGCCCACGGCGGGGGTTTCGTCAATGACGACAATGCCCAATCGGTCACACAGGTCGTAGACCTCCTCGGCGTAGGGGTAGTGGCTCATGCGCAGGCAGTTGGCGTTGAGCCACTCGTACAATTTCAGGTCGGTCACAGTCACACACGCATCGTAGCCGCGCCCGCGGAACGCCGAATCCTCGTGCTTGCAGGGGCCTTTGAAATAGAACGGCACGCCGTTGATAAGGAACTTGTGCCCGCGCACCTCCACGCTGCGGAAACCGAACTTCTGGCGGTACTCGTCCGTGCCGAACCGCACCAGCGCCGTGTACAGGTAGGGCGTACCGGGGCGGGGCTGCCACAGGTGTGTGTTTTCTACATGCAGGGTGCCCTCTGCGCCGTCAGCCTCGGCCACAGCGCGGCCATCCGCATCCAGAACCGTCAGATGTACGCTTTCCTCCCCTTCCGTGGCCACGCTGTAACGCAGCGTACCGTCGGCCTCGGCCACCAGCGTGATGTCGCGGATGTAGGCGGCAGGGGTGGTGTACAGGCGCACGGGGCGGGTGATGCCCGCGTAGTTGAAAAAGTCGAAGTTGGGCAGGTTGACGCCCTGCGCCTGCTGGCGCGCCTTGCCGGCCTCCACGGCGGGAATCCCCGCGTTGTCGGAGCCGAAGAAGGCGGTGCCGCCCTCGTTGCCGACGGGCAGTGTGCTGTGTCCGATGCGGTTGTCCACCTCGACCTCCAGCGACACAGTGTCGCCGGGGTTGGCCAGCGCCGTGATGTCAACCTCAAAGGGCAGAAATCCGCCGCGGTGGGTCACGATCTCCTGCCCGTTCAGCCGCACGGCGGCGTTGTGGGTCACGGCGTCAAAGCGCAGCACACGGCGCGCACCCTCCGGCACGGTAAACTCGGTGCGGTAGTACGCCATACCGTAGTGGCGGCGGAACTCCGGGTCGGGGCTTTGGTCGTTGTAGGACGCAGGCACCGCGATGGGCTGCCACGGCTCATTGGCGTTGAAACGGAAATCCCACACGCCGGACAAATCGCGGACGCTGCGGGCAGCATTGGTTTGCGGATACATAAGAATTACCTCTCCTCTATTATGCGAATATGGATTACTTATACCAACTTTCCACTTGGGTGTTCAGCACGGCCATGCCGACAGGTATCTCATACCGAACAGCGGGTATGACGGTGTTGGGGTCGTACAGGTTCGTATTGGGCGCTGCGTTGATGATGACCCCCTGCCCCGCCGTGCCCCGTACCACACAGCGCGCGGCGTCGTTGTGCGCCTCGGCCTGGTTGCCGTCCGCTGCGGCGGCAAAGCCGGCGGCGAATTTCGGAACGGCAAATCCGCAGTCGTAGGCAGTGCAGGCGATGCTGCTTTCCACTGTGTGGGTGCGGGTGTGCCCCCACGGCGTGGGAATCAGCTCGGTCGTGACCCGTATGCCGGGGAAGGGCCGCCACTCGCTCAGCAAACGGTCGCCCAGCAGCACAAATTTATCGCTGTGGCGACGAACAAATGTCCAACCGTCAATCACAAAGGCCAGCATACTGTCAGGCGCGGTCTGTTCCAACTGGATATAACTGCGGCTGGCCGAAAACCCGAAGCGCGTGTTGTAGACGAACTTGCCGTATTTTTCGGCAAACTGGCCGTGGTCGCCTTTTTCGTAGCTGGCGGGCGAGTACGCATTCAGCTGGCCGTCGGGCAGACGCTGCAGCAGCAAATCGGCGCTGGACTGCGGGGTCACGCCGGGGCGCGTCAATTCCCTCGGCAAGGGCGCGGCCTCACACGACCAAAAGGGGTGGTCGTCGGGCAAGGCCAGCAGCAAAAAGACCTTCAATCCCCAATAGGGGCTGCCGGGGGCGTTGTACTGCTCGGCCATGTACATCTGCGGGTAGCCGTAGCCGATGGTCAACACGCCGTCGCGGTCAAAGATGGGTCTTGCCAGCCACCATTGCAGGTTGCGCACGATGATGCCCTTCATCACAGGCAGGGGCAGCGGTTCCAGCCCCGCCCAAATGCAGGCGGCGTAAAACGCGCTTTGGCCGATGCGGTAGCCAAGGCTGCGTCCAAAGGGCAGCGCAGCGCCGTTTTCGTCAAACCATTGGGCAAACTGACGGCCGAACAGCACCGCGCGCTCACGGTACAGCGCGGCGCGGGCGGGGTCGCGCTTGGCGGCAAACACGCTGTACAGAACCGTGTAATATTGAATGGCCCATGGGTTGTAGTAGTCCTTTTGCGGCTTGATTTCCGCCGGCCCGTCAGAGTACCAGCCGTCCCCGACGTACCACTTGTCTACCTCGGCCATGTCGGCGGCCGCCAGTACCATATCGCAGGGTCTGCCGACGGAATCCAGTGCCAGATCGACCAGCACACGAAACAGCAGCCAGTTGCAGCCGGGCAACTCGTGGTGGTTGATGGTGTCCAGCCAGCGGGCAAGGTTTGTCTTTTGCGGCTCGGTCAGCGGGTGCCAGACATTTTCGGGCGTTTCCAGAATGGCACAGGCAATCGCCGCCATCTCGACAAACAGCTGGTCATAATCATGGGGGTCGCCCCAGTATTCGGGGCTTTGGGGGTCGCTGCCGTTGGCCAGTCCCCTTTGGTACAAGGATAAAAACTCCTCGGCCTTTCCGCCGCCTGCCCAAAGCGGTGCCAGCGCCCACAGCGGGCGGGAGAACGCCTCCATGCCGATGGTGCGCTCAGGGTAGGTGGCGCCGGTATCGCCCGGATGCACCAGTGCCCCGCCCGCAGAATACAGCGGCAGCAGCGGATTCAAAAAGCGACGTGCCAGCGATGTGAAATCAGATTTTGTATGTAAGTTCATCACCAATACAGCTCCCAATCTTTGGTCAGGCGGGTCAAGGCTTCCATATAGAAATAATCGCCCCAACTCACGCACTCGTCCACGCCCTCAGGCGTGCAGGTATTGTACGGGCTTTTTTTGCTGTATGTGCCGTGGCGCACAAGACCGATGCCCGGCTGCCACTGCCTGACGGCGTAATGCTCTGCCAGACTGCCCAGCATCTGCGCCGCCAGCATAGTGTATTCGGCGGCGGTGTCATCGTCGGCATATTTGGCAGCCTCCAACAGACCGCACGCCACAATGGACGCCGAGGAGGAATCCCGCGGCTCGTCATCGCCGTCGGTAAAGGTCATATCCCAATAGGGCACCATATCGTCGGGCAGGCGGTCAAGGTAATAGGCCAGCACCTTGCGGAAGGCATCCAGATATTCGGGGCGCTTGGTGTAGCGGTAGCTGATGGCGGTGCCGTACACGCCCCACGCCTGCCCGCGCGCCCAGCAGCTGTCGTCCTTGTAGCCCTGGCAGGTCGCGCCGCGCACGGGGGCGCCTGTCACGGGGGCCATAAAAAAAGTGTGGTAGGTCGAGCCGTCGGGGCGGATGGAGTTGGCCAGGCAGGTCGCCACATGGCGGTGCGCAAGCTCGGCGTAGTGGGTGTCGCCCGTGGTTTCGGTTGCCCAGTACAGCAGCGGCACGTTCAGCAGACAATCAATAATGTAGCGGTAGTTGTCCTTGGCGCCCAGCGGGCCCCAGGCCTGAAAGAACCCACCTTTTTCCTGAAACCGCGTGCAGAGCTGGTCGGCTGCCAAAAGCGCGGCGCGGCGTCCTTTTTCGCTGCCGGTCAGCTTGTAGGCCGCCACGCAGGACGGGCTGTACAGAAAACCCATGTCGTGGTGGTCCACCTCGATCTTGTTTTCAATGCGGTGCAAAAAGCTGTCCACCAGTGTCAGGGCGGTATTTTTGAACGCTTCGTCGCCGGTGCGCTCATAGCTCAGCCAGACCTCACCCGGCCAGAACCCGCAGGTCCACTGGTTGTTTTCGCAAGGCGGGTAGATATCGTGAACACTGGAATGATTCTGGCAGTTGTCGGTAAACAGCGGCAGATTTTGCTGCACCAGCCCCACGGCGGTATTCAGCGCCGCCGCGGCCTTGTCCTTGGTCAGAACGGGGGATTTGAATTGTTTTAACATAAGAAACCTCGTTGTTCTCAGAGAAAAGATAAAAGATAACAGAAAATAAATAAGGGGGAGTTTTTGCCTTTGGCGAAAACAAAGGCGAGGGATTGCGGTCTTGTTTTTTGTGTGGAGCGCAGCGGAACGCGCCACCATAATTTTTATCTTTTATCTTAAAAAACGGGGCGCAGGGCTTACCGCCTGCGCCCCGTTTCCATGGGTAATGCTATCAGCCCTTCAGGCCGCTGGATGCAACGCCCTGCACAAAGTATTTCTGCAGGGACAAAAATACGATCAGAACCGGGATCAGTGCAATGACCGACGCCGCCATGATCAACCCGTACTCGGCAGAATACTGGCTGATGAACATGCGCAGACCGATCTGGATGGTTTTCAGTTCCGTTTTGGTCAGGTAGATCAGGGGGCCGAGGAAGTCATTCCAGGTGTTCACAAAGGTGAAGATCACCAGCGTGGACACCGCCGGCAGCGACAACGGCAGCATGATGCGGGCGTAGATGCCGTACTCGGACAAGCCGTCGATACGCGCAGCCTCACACAGCTCGGTGGGAACGCCCTCGTAGAACTGCTTCATCATAAAGACGCCGAACGCGCTGAACGCCTGCAAACAGATGATGGCCAGATGGGTGTTGTTCAGATGCCAGGAGCGCATCATCATAAACTGCGGCACCATGTAGGCCTGCCAGGGCACAGCGATGGTTGCAATGTAGCCGAGGAACAGCACGTTCTTGCCCTTGAAGTTCAGCTTGGCGAACGCATAGGCGGCAAAGGAGGAGGTCAGCACCTGCAAGATCGTGACCACGATGGTCAAAAACGCCGTGTTCTTGATAAAGGTTAGCAAGGGGATCTTTGTCCAGATATCCAGATAGTTCTGCGGGCGCGGGTTGGAGGGGATCCACTCAATGGGGAAGGTGAAAACGTCCTTGTTCATCTTAAAGGACGCCGAAAGCATCCACAAAAACGGGATGAGCATCAGCGCCGCCACAAGGATCAGCAGTGCGTAGATCAGCACGCGGCTGACGATGTGCTGGACCTTCATGGAACCGGTTTTTTCTTTTACAGCGGTAGTAGCCATGGTGTATCCTCCTTTCCTTAATCGTTGTTGGTGGAGCCTTTGAACTGGATAACCGTGACAAACAGCACCAGCACAAACAGCACCATCGACACGGCACTGGCGTAGCCGTACTTGGGTGTGTTGACAAAGGCAACGTTGTAAATGTAGTAGACAAGCGTCATGGTGGCATTGCCGGGGCCGCCCTGGGTGATCATATACATCTGGTCATATACCTTGAAGGAGGCGATCGTCAGCATGATAACGACAAAGAAGGTCGTGGGTTTCAGCTGCGGCAGCGTGACGTTCCAGAAAATCTGCCACTTGTTGGCACCGTCCAGCTCGGCGGCTTCCTCCAGTTCGGGGTTGGTGCCCTGCAGACCGGCCAGGTAGATAACCATGTAGTAGCCCATGTTCTTCCAGACGCTGAACAGAATGACCGTCAGCATAGCGGTGTCCTTGCCGGCTGCCCACTTGGGCAGGTTTTCGACACCCAGCCCCGCCAGGATCTGGTTGACAGGACCCATCGAGGGGCTGAAGATCATGTTCCAGACGGCTGCCACGGCAACCAGTGAGGCAACATACGGGAAAAACGATACCGTGCGGAAGAAGTTGCGGCACTTGACCTTCTGGTTCAGCAGCATCGCCAAACCCAGACTGCACACCAATGTAAGGGGTACGGTGCCGACGGCATAGACCAGCGTGTTAACAAAGGCGGCCTTGAAGGTCTTATCGCTGAGCAGCGCCACAAAGTTGCTGATGCCGGTGAACTCAACGGGGTGAACGCCGTCCCAGTTGCAGAAGGAAAGTGCAATGGCAAAAATCATGGGTACCAGCGTAAAAACGCAGAAACCGATGAAGTTGGGGGCAATAAAGCTGTAGGCAACAAGGCTGTCCCGCGTGGATTTTTTCATTCCGCGTTTTGGGGCTGCCTGAATGGCCTGCGTGGTTTCGGCCATGGATCATACCTCCTCGGAGTGTTGACTTGCATAAGATAAGGGGCAGGCGCGCCCGCCCGCCCCTTTACGAAAAAGAAGGAAAACTTGGAGAAAATCAGAAGAAATCAGGGATGTAAGTATCAGCCCAGCAGCGCAGCAACCTGCTCGTTCATGTTGGCGATGCCCTCGTCGATGGTCTCGCTCTCGGTCATGATGGCGTCATGCTCGGTGTTCAGGATGGTCTCGATCTCGCTGGCCTTGTCGGACAGGGGCATTTCGAGGTAAACGGCAGTAGTCTTCAAAGCCTCCTTGGAGTTCTCATCATTGGGGAAACCATCGGTAGAAGCGATGATCTCGCTGGTCTTATCGCTGGAAACTGCGGGGAAGTTGCCGGTAGCTGCCAGTGCCTCGGCGGCTTCTTCGGAAGCGCACCAATTCAGGAAGTCGGCAGCAGCTGCTTTCTTTGTGGAGTTGGCGTTGATAGCCAGGCTGGTCACAGTGCCCAGAGTGGAGCCGGCAGGTGCATCATCAGGATGAGGATACTTGACGATGCCGAAGTTGACGGGCTGGACGCCGTTGGCAGAAGCCTCAGCGTTATACTTCTGCATAGTAGCCAAGAACCAGGAACCCATGTTGCACATGGCAGCCTGACCGTTCTGGAAAGCGCCGGAGTAGTGCAGTCCGGAGGTCTTCTGTTCACCGTAGTTGGGAACAACTCCATCCTGCTGTTCTTTCAGGATCATTTCGTAGTAGGGCTTCAGGAAGTCGTAATTACCATCGATGATGGTGTTCTTGCCATCCAGAATGCCGAACAGGGAAACGGTGGAGCGCCATGTATGATAGATGTTGCCATAAACACCTGTTTTCTCATTTACCTCGCGAATCTTGGCGTCCCACTGTTCCATGGTCATATCATTGGTAGGATACTCGATGTTATTGGCATCAAAGATATCCTTGTTGTAGTAGACGACCCAGAAAGAAGAGATAAACGGGACAGCGTAATAATTGCCGTCATCCGCAGTCAGCTGCTCGATAACGCCGTTGAACTTAGATGTATCAACATCCAGCGTGGTGTTCAGTGGCTCCAGAACGCCCAAATTGATAAGGTTTGCATAACCGGGGATATCCTTGATAGAAACAATATCCAACTCACCATTGGCACCGGCCAACTGGGTGGCCAGCTGGGTCATGTAATCGGTAGAGCCGAGGTCAACCATGTCGAACTTGACATTGGGATGGCTAGCCGTGTAAGTATCAGCCAGTGCGCTCCACTGGGAAGTAGAATCCTTATCCCACAGTGCCCAAGTCAGGGTGACGGTCTCACTGTCGGAGGCCGATGCGGTGCTGTCGGCAGACGCAGCAGCGGAAGAAGTGCTTTCCGTGGAAGCGGCGCCGCCGCAGGCTGCCAGGCTCATTGCCATGGTACCGGCCAGGCCAAGGGCTGCGATTTTTTGCAGTTTGCTCATAATGTTTCTCCTCCTAAATGTCTTTTTGGGAAGGCGTTCCGTAGAGGGCCTGTCCCTTTCGATGCCTTAATGATACACTATCTGCCTGTCGAAAGCGATGGTATTTTTGGAGATGAATTTGCAAAATTTACGGTAGTTCCCCAAATGGGACCGCAAAAAGATGTAATATTTCAAGAAACCTGCAATATTTATCTTTTTGACAGTTCTAAACGATATATCAGCCATCATTTTGTAATATTTGTATAGTTTTATGCTTGACAGGGCGAATCAGATACGGTATCTTTTTATAAAGAAGTCATTCGGTTTGCAGGGAAATGCGTCTCTGCATTTGTTTTCGCCCTTGCAAAAACTCCGCCGATCCTATCCATCATTACCCGTTTATATTGTATATAACAAGGAGCCTGCTATGGCAAAATTCACCCTGCGCAGGGGCAGCTTGCAGGTGCGGCTGCTGGTGCTTACCATGCTGTTTACCTTTTGCGTGTCGGCGGTCATCGCCGTAAGCAACCTGCTCCAACTCAACGCCGAGTGGGAACGCACCACGCTGCTCAACGCCGAATACGCCCTGCAAACTGCCGCCAATGCCATCGCCCGCGACATTGAGGAAATTGACGACCTGGCCGGGTGGTGTACCTACAATCCCTCCATGCGCACCTATCTCTTGACCGATGTTGCCGGCAACAACCAGGCGCTCTCGATGTATCCCAGCATTTCGGCTAAATATAACTCCCTGCGTACACTGCCGTTTGTCCAGCGGTTTATGCTCATCAACGCCACCGGGCGGCCCATGATGTTCGGCACGGCCACTGCCAACGTTCTGTCCCTCACGCCGGATCTGCTGCAAGCCATACCCGGCTACTGTGAACCAAGCTACGGCTGGCAGTCCATCGTGCGCGACCCGCTGGCGCTCACGTCGCAGGCAGCCGAAACCATCCCTATCACCCGCACGCTAACGCTGCCCGGCACCGACCGCACGGCACATGTCTGCGTGTTTGTCTCCCCCAATCTTGTCACCGTGCCGCTGCGCAGCTTTACCCTGCCGGAGGGCGGGCAGCTTTTGTGGGAGATGGGTGCCCACGTCTACGCACTGGACGGCGGTACGCTGACCGAGTTGGCCAATGACCGTTCCTATTATAAAAACGCCAAGCCCTTTGCGGCCGATATGCGCGACAGCCTGACCGAGGTCTACACCGACGGCAGCGGCGTCAACAGCCGGTTTGTGGTGCGGTATCCCATCGGGATGCACGATCTGTACCTGATTGAAATTTTGCCCACCGGGCCGATGCAGCGGCAAATCCCCTACCTGTCGGTTTCCCTGATATTTACGCTGGCGGCCATTGCGGCGCTGGGCGCGGCGCTGGAAATTCTGCTGTATCGCATGATAGCCCACCCCATCACAGCACTGCAAAGCCGGATCGAAAAAATCGGCAGCGGTGATTTTTCTGCCGACCCTGCCATTGAATGGGACAACGAGCTGGGCGACATCGGGCGCGGCATCAACCGCATGGCGGGCAATATTACCACCCTGATGGACCGCCGCCTTGAGGACGAAAAGCAAAAGCAGGACCTGGAATACCGTATGCTGCAAAACCAGATCAACCCGCATTTTATCTACAACACGCTGAACAGCATCAAGTGGATGGCGACTATCCAGCACGCCCCCGGCATTGCCGAGATGGTCACAGCGTTGTCCCGTCTGCTGAAAAGTGTGTCCAAGGGCAACGAAAGACTGGTGCCTTTGTACCAGGAATTTGCACTGCTGAACGATTATTTTACCATCCAGCAATACCGCTACGGCGGCACCATCACACTGGATGTCAGCTATATCGAGGACGAAAACCTTACCCACACCTGCCTGATTCCCCGCTTTACGCTGCAACCGCTGGTGGAAAATGCGATTTTCCACGGCATTGAGCCGAAGGGCAGCGCGGGCGAGGTCACCCTGCGCGTAGAGCGTGCTGCCGACGGCGATGTGTTGATCCACCTAACGGACGACGGCATCGGCATGACGCCTGAGCAGGCCGCCAAGGCCCTGCGTGAACCCGGCCCCGAGGAGGCTGCCGCCAAATACCGCCATGTGGGCATGTGGAATGTCCACCGTCGTCTGCAATACAGCTTTGGCGACGCCTACGGGCTGAGCATAGAAAGCGAACCCGGCATAGGCACCACGGTGACCATCCGCCTGCCGGGGCAGGAAGCCTGATAACGGTTTCCCTCTCCGTTTTCGCCGTTGGCGAAAACACCACCTTATTTATTATCTTTTATCTCTTATCTATAAAACCGAGGTGATCCCTTGACACGCATCTTTCTTGTTGACGACGAACCTCTGGTCCTCATCGGTATGCAAGGTATGCTGAACTGGGCCGAGCTTGGCTATGAGGTCGTGGGCACAGCCCGCAACGGCGCCGAGGCGCTCAAGGCCATTGAGGAAAAGCGGCCCGACATCGTGGTTTCCGACATCCGTATGCCGGTTATGGACGGCTTTGCGCTGGCAGAAAACTGCCATAAGGACGGTTCCTCTCTGCCTGTATTCATCATGCTGACCAGCTATGAGGAATTCGACTACGTCAAGCGCAGTATGCGCCTGGGTGTGGTGGATTACCTTGTCAAAATTGACCTGACCGCCGAAAGCCTGACCGCTGCACTGGAAAAGGCTCGCGCCGCTGCCGAAAAAGAAAAGCGCCTGCAAGCCCCCGCTGCGCCCGCCGTCAGCGTGGACAGCTACCGCGACCGCCTGTTTATGCAGCTGTACGGCGGCCTTTTGACCGACCGCGAACGGTTTGACCGCCAATGCGCCGAGCTGGGACTTGACTTTCATGACCCGCTGTACGTCCTGGCGCTGGGCAGCATCCAAACCCCCGGCCTTACCACCGAGCAGCTGTTGACTTTAAGCACCGGCGTCACCCGTATGGCCGCCGAGACCCTGCCCAAATACCGTCCCTGCCGTGTCATCGGCATGGATCTGCGGCATTTTTCGGTGCTGCTGCCCCTGCAGCAAGGCGAGGATCCCGAAACCGCCCTCTCCCCTGCCCTGTGCAGCACAGGCCAGATTTTATATAACTATTTCAGTTCGGAGATTTACTGGGCCGTCGGCCGCCCTGTGGACGATATTCTGCAAATCTCCCAAAGTCAGCGGGACGCCTTTGCCGCCTTGCAGCTGCTGCGCAGCGATGCGTCCATCGTCTTTTGGCACGAGCGCCCCAACACCCCGCTGGATCACCGTGCCCAGGTCGTGGGGCAGGTGCAGCATTATATCCGTGATCACCTGGCCGAAAAGCTGACCTTAAACGATGTGGCCGCGATGTTCAATTTCAGCCCCAACTACCTCAGCCAGCTTTTTGCCCAAAACAGTGAGAGTGGTTTTGTGGAATTTGTCACCGCCACCCGCATCGCCGCCGCCAAGGAGCTGATGGCCTCTACCGACAAGAAAATCTACGAGATCAGTATGCTGGTGGGGTTTGACAGCGCGTTCTATTTCAGTAAGGTTTTCAAAAAGCTGGAGGGCAGCAGCCCTCGCGAGTATATTCAAAGAATGAAGGGATCGTATGTTGACGCAAAAGATGACGCTGAGCTTTGATACGGTGCGCCCCGTTTTGTACCCGCCTTACACCGACCGTGCTGCCTGGCAAAGTCTGCCGTGTGCGGCGCGCTGGCAGGCTGCCGGGCAAGACGCCCTGCGGGAGGCTGCCGCGCTGCCTGCACTGCCGCTTTCACTGTGGCTGCAATTTACCCAAAACGGTGACCGCTCACATTGGGAACACGCCTATTTTGCCCGCCGCCGCACGCTGTGCGCCCTGACCATGGCCGAAGCCGTCACGGGGGACGGCAGCTATCTGCCCGCCATTACCGATGTGGCGTGGGCCATCTGTGAGGAATCCGCCTGGCAGCTGCCCGCCCACAACAGCTATCTGCGCGATGCACCGCAACTGCCCACGCCCAATATCGAACGTCCCATCGTCGATTTGTTTGCTGCCGAGACCGGTGCCCTGCTTGCAACGGTTTACGGCTTGCTGGGCAAGTCGCTGGACGCCTACGCGCCCGGCCTTGCCGAACGTCTGCGCGGGGAGGTTGAGTTCCGCATTCTGACGCCCTACCTCACGTCGCATTTCTGGTGGATGGGCCACGGTGATGAACCGATGTGCAACTGGACGCCGTGGTGTACCCAAAATGTACTGCTGGCCGCCGTACAGTGCGCCGATGCCGCCCGCCTTCCTGACTTTGTGCGGCAGGCGGCATACAGCCTGGACTGTTTTTTGAAGGACTACGGCGAGGACGGCTGCTGCAGCGAGGGCGCACAGTATTACCGCCACGCTGCGTTGACGATGTTCAGCGCATTGTCGCTGCTGTGCGGCATAGCCCCCGGCGTGTTCGATGACGTATGGCAGGAGCAGAAAATCCGCAACATGGCCGTGTACATCGTCAATATGCACGTCGGCGGGCCGTATTACTTCAACTTTGCCGATTGCAGCCCGCAGGCGGGCGCGCGCGGTGTGCGGGAGTATCTGTTCGGCAAAAAAGTCGGCAGCCTGCCGCTGATGACATTGGCCGCCCGCGATTGGGCTGCCGCCGTGGCCGCACCTGATCCCGACCGCTTGCATCACCCTGATGACAGCGAGGGCATCAACCTGTATTACCACATCCAGACCGCTCTGGCGGAAAAGGAGGTGCTGGCTTTTGCCCAAAACGCCGCCCCCGTACCGCCGCCCGATGTCTGGTACCCCAGCGTGGGCATTCTCGTCAGCCGACGCGGCGCCTTTTCCCTGGGAGCCAAGGCCGGCTGCAACGCCGACAGCCACAACCACAACGACGTCGGCAGTGTGACGCTGTACAAAAACGGCTTACCTCTGCTGATCGATGTAGGCGTCGAAACGTACAGCAAAAAGACCTTCAGCCCGCAGCGGTATGAGATTTGGACCATGCAGTCAAGTTGGCACAACTTGCCGGAATTTGACCCCGACGGCGCAGCGTATCAACAGCAGGCGGGCGCGGAATTTGCCGCTGCCGCCGTGACAGTGGCAGATACTTTGGACGACATCACGATGGATATCGCCCCCGCCTACGGCAATGTGCCCGGCCTGACCACCTACCGCCGCACAGTGACCTTAACCGAAAGCGCCTTGCATTTGCAGGACAAAACCGACTACACAGGTACCGTGGCGCTTACCCTGATGAGTGTCGAAAAGCCCGTCAGCGATGGCCGCTGCGTACAGTTCGGTACCTTGGCAGAAGCCATTCTGGACGGTGCATCGAAAATTCTTGTTGAGCCTGCGCCCATCACGGACGCCCGCCTGCGTCAGGCTTGGCCCGATACCTTGTACCGCACACGGGTGTATTTTACCGGGCAGCTCCGCCTTACCATTTCTTGAAAGGACGATACACATGGAACTCTTGAAGCTGAAAATTCTGGATACCGACGGCAACACCTTGCTCACCGCCCCCGGCGCAGAGCAGGTCAGCCTTGTGTATATGAACGCCTACAAGCCCGGTGACCGCGTGGCATTGGAAATCGGCACGCCCGGGCAGTATATCGTCATTCAATTTGAGGACACAATGCCCCCTGCCTTGGTGTATGTCGTCAAGCGGGAGATCAACTTCCACATTCCCTTCGGCGAGCAGGCTATCACATACAGCCCCAAGAGCTTTGCGGGCAGCTGCCACATTATCCGCGCCCGTTTTGCCACTGCGCAGGAAATTGCCGAACGCCGCAATCTGGCCTTTAACCCCTATGACGAGCACGGCGACACAGGGTTTTATCCCCACGCATCCGCCAACGTGGAAACCCGCGGCGAGGCTGTATTTGCCGCCCGCAACGCTGTGGACGGCATCTACGAAAACGATGCCCACGGCACATGGCCGTACCAGAGCTGGGGCATAAACCGCGACCCCAACGCTGCCCTGACGCTGGATTTCGGCCGCGCCGTCACACTGGACGAAGTGCGCCTGACCCTGCGCGCGGATTTCCCGCACGACAGCTGGTGGACGCAAGCTACCGTTGCTTTTGACGATGGCAGCCGCGAGGTTTTGCAGCTGCAAAAGACAGCCGCCCCGCAGACCTTTGCCATTGCTCCGCGCACCGTAAAAAGCCTGAAGCTGTACGAACTGAAAAAAGCCGATGACCCCTCCCCCTTCCCCGCCTTGACCCAGCTGGAGACATGGGGTACTCCGGCAGAATAACGCCCCATCGAATCACAAACCCGCCCGGATGCTGCATCCGGGCGGGTTTTGTCTTAGGCATTTTTCCTCTTGGCGGTCTTGCGGTACTCGTTGGGGCTGATGGCCTCGATTTTATGAAAACACTTGGAAAAATACGCCAGCGACCCGAACCCGATTTGCGCGGCAATTTGGGTCAAACTGAAATCCGTACTGGTCAGCAGAGCCTTGGCCTCGGTAATGCGGCGTTTCATCAGGTAGTCGATGGGTGAGGTTCCGTACTCTTTCTTAAACGAGTGGGAAAGATAATATTTGTTGACGTGCGCCACCTCTGCCAACTTATCCAGCGTGATGGCGCTTCCGTAATTTTCGTCGATGTACCGTTTTGCTGCGGCACACTCCTTGCTTTCGGAGGGCGGTGCCGTCACCCGCAGCGACAGTGCAGCACTGCGCACGATTTTAACCAGCAGCACCTCGGTCAGATCCTGGCATACCATCTCGCAGCCGTCCTCGCGCGCATCGATCTCACGCAGCAGCATCTTGGTAAGGCCCAGCAGGTCCTCGCGCATGGCCGCACATTTTACCATCGTGTAGCCCTGATCCCTTTGGTTAAAAAGTACCTCTATCCCCTCAATGCCCAGCACGATATACTCCAGTGGGTTTGCCTTATAGCTTAACTCGGTGTGTTGGGTGCGGGGATTTACAATGACCATATCATCGGGCGCAACATCCAGCATTTTACCCTCCACATTAAACTGACCGCGCCCGTTCACACAGTAAAACACCTCCGTGCAGGAGTGTGTATGCGGCACCGAATTCCAGTCCCCGCCAAAACGACTCTTGCTGACATACATCAGTCGGATGGCCTCCCGCGGGGGAACATCCATATCAAACTCATACCGTGTATTCATGACGATATACCGCCTCATTTTTAGAATTATGACAAAATGGTTAAAATCTGTTACGCAAGATATGTAAAATCAAAAGCAACATATAGCAAGCAGTAGTTCATGCAAGATCCGATACCGTTTCTATTATAGCGTATTCCGCCGCACATTGCAATGCCGGCCTTTATAAAATACAACGTTCCTTCTATGTTTTTTCATATACGATGCAGCGTCATTCCCAAACGCAGCAGGCTGCACAAGAATTTCCTGCACTTTTTGTGCAGTTTTTTGCTTATTCGTCGTTTTTGACCGCAAGTCAAGGCAAAACAGCAAGATAGTACAAACGTATAACAAGAAACGGGCTGTTCAAAGCCTTCTTAAACAGGTATCATGTAGGTAAAGAAAGTAAGTCCGACGCGCCCGGCATCGCTCGCCGCGTCATGGATCGGAAAGGGACACAAACATGGAGCAGCTCGGAAGACTGACGCTTCCCACGGATGCAGACGTCGTTGACGAAACCCTGCGTCTGAAAAATCTGCTGGGAGCTGACGCCCTGCGCGACTGCGACGGCACCGAAATGCCCGCAGAGCTTTTGCAGGATCCTGCAAAGAAATACGCTACTTATTATACGACCCGCAAGGACAACGCCTGGGCTGAGGCAAACCCCGATGAGGTCCAGCAGGAGTACCTTATCAGCGACCGCCACACCGCGCGCGGCACGAAGCTGCGCATCCACCTGATGGACGGCTTCCACACCCAGCAGCTGAAAGTCAACACGCTGGACGACCCCAAACGTTGGTGGGAGGTCATCGACCGCACGACCGGTGAGGTCGTACCCACCGACAAATGGTTCTTCGATGAGCCGACCGGCGAGGTCGAAATTGAGACGATCCCCTATCACGAGTACACTGTCAGCTTTCTGGCGTTTTTGATCTGGGACCCCGTACACATGTACAACTTCCTGACTAACGACTGGAAGGACACGCCCCACCAACTGACCTACGATGTGCGCCAGCCCAAGACGCAGGCGTATGTAAAAGAAAAGCTGCGCCGCTGGTGCGAGGCCAACCCCCACATTGATGTGGTGCGGTTCACGACCTTCTTCCACCAGTTCACGCTGACGTTCGACGACCAGAAGCGTGAGAAATTCGTCGAGTGGTTCGGCTACAGCGCCAGCGTCAGCCCCTACATCCTCGAAAAGTTCGAGAAGTGGGCAGGGTACAAGTTCCGCCCCGAGTTCATCGTGGACCAGGGCTACCACAACACAATGTTCCGCGTGCCCAGCAAGGAGTTTCGCGACTTTATCGAGTTCCAGCAGCAGGAAGTCTGCGCACTCGCCAAAGAGATGGTGGATATCGTCCACTCCTACGGCAAAGAGGCGATGATGTTCCTCGGCGACCACTGGATCGGCACCGAGCCTTACGGCAAGTATTTTGCCTCCATCGGGCTGGACGCCGTGGTCGGCTCGGTCGGCAGCGGCGTTACGCTGCGAATGATTTCCGACATCAAGGGTGTCAAATACACCGAAGGCCGTCTGCTGCCCTACTTCTTCCCCGATGTGTTCACCGAGGGCGGCGACCCCATCGGCGAGGCCCGCACCAACTGGATGAAGGCACGCCGTGCCATCCTGCGCAGCCCGCTGGACCGCATCGGCTACGGCGGCTACCTCAAGCTCGCCAATAACTGGCCCGGCTTTATCGACGAGATCCAGAATGTGGTCAGCGAGTTCCGCCAGATCCACGAAAACATGCAGGGCACAAAGTCCTACGTTGCCCCGTTCAAGGTCGCCATCCTCAACTGCTGGGGCGGTTTGCGCAAGTGGATGAGCAATCAGGTTCACCACTCGATCTACCACCGCGAGACCTACTCCGCCGAGGGGGTGCTCGAATGTCTGAGTGGTATGCCGTTCGACGTGGAGTTCATCGACTTCGATGACATCCGCAACGGCATCCCCAAGGACATCGGTGTCATCATCAATGTGGGCGATGCCTACACGGCCTTCAGCGGTGCCGAGAACTGGATCGATGAGCAGGTCGTGACCGCCATCCGCAAATTTGTGGACGAGGGCGGCGGCTTCATCGGCGTGGGCGAGCCTACCGCCTGCCAGCATCAGGGGCGGTTCTTCCAGCTCAGCGATGTGATGGGTGTGGACCGCGAGATGGGTTTCTCGTTAAGCACCGACAAATACAACACCTGCGACCCGCACCACTTCATTCTCGAAGATGAATCCTTCACCGGCAAGATCGACTTTGGCGAGGGTACGACCCGCATCTACGCGCAGGGCAAGCATTACCAGATCCTTGCACAGGACGGCGAATACAGCCAGCTTGTTGTGAACGAGTACGGCAAGGGTCACAGCGTCTACTTTGCCGGGCTGCCCTACTCCCCGCAGAACTGCCGCATTTTGCTGCGCGCCATCTACTACGCCGCCGGTATGCCGGAGGAGATGAAGCACTACTATGTAACCAACGTGGACACCGAGGTCACGGTATTCCCCGAAACGAAGCGCATCGCGGTCATCAACAACTCCGAGCAGGAGCAAAAGACCGACCTCTACATCAAAGGCAAGCTGATCGACCAGCTGACCTTGGCCCCGCGTGAGATGCGCTGGGTCAGCGACGCCCAATAATCACCGATAATTATGCTTCGCACCGTGCGCGGCATACATTATAGAAAGAATGGAGAAATTCCAAGGAGGAAACCACTATGAAAAAGAAGAATGCAGCAGCCCTTCTGGCCGCCGCCATGGCCGCTTCTATGCTGGCCGGCTGCGGCGGTGCAGCCAGCAGCTCCACCACCCCCGACAGCAAACCTGCCGAGTCCGTCGCGACCAGCAGCGCCGCCACCGAGGCTGATGAGACCCTGACCGTCTGGGCCTGGGACCCCAACTTCAACATCTACGCTCTGAAGCAGGCTGAGGCCATCTACCAGAAGGATCACCCCAACTTCAAGCTGAACATTGAAGAAAACGTTTACAACGACATCGAGACCAAGCTGATCACCGCTGCCACCAGCGAGGACTACAGCACCCTGCCCGACATCTTCCTGATGCAGGACTACTCCTACCACAAGATGGTCGCCAACTTCCCCGGCATCTACACCGAGCTGGACAACGGCGGCTTCAACTGGGACGACTTCTCCGGCGGCAAGCTGGCTGACTCTACTGTGGACGGCCACCACTACGGCATCCCCTTTGACAACGGTGCTTCCATCATGGCCATCCGTTCCGACATGGTCGAGAAGGCCGGCCTGACCGTTGCCGACTTCAAGGATCTGACCTGGACCGAGTTCATGGAAAAGGCTCAGAAGGTCGTTGACGCCAACGGTGTTCCCATGCTGACCTCCAGCGGCGGTTCCGAGCTGATCATCGAGATGCTGCAGTCTGCCGGTGCTTCCCCCGTTGTTGACGGCACGGTCAACATCGCCGATAACGCCGCCCTGAAGGAGTCCATGACCGTCTACAAGGAAATGGTCGACAAGGGCATCCTGGCCGAGTACACCGACTGGGATCAGTACATTGCCTCCATGAACGACGGCAAGGCCGCCGGTGTCATCCAGGGCTGCTGGATCATGTCCAGCATCCAGGCTGCTGAGGATCAGGCCGGCAAGTGGGCCATCGTCAACATGCCCAAGCTGGAGACCGTTGAGGGTGCCACCAACTACGCCAACTGCGGCGGCGCAAGCTGGGCCGTTTCCTCCAACTGCAAGAATGTCGATCTGGCTTACGACTTCCTGAAGAGCACCTTCGGCGCCAGCGTCGAGCTGTATGACGACCTGCTGCCCAATGCCGGTGCCATCGCCAGCTACCTGCCCGCTTCCAAGTCCGACATCTACAACCAGCCCTCCGAGTTCTACGGCGGCCAGACCGTTTACAAGGACATCGTTGAGTTCGCCAGCCAGGTTCCCGCTTTCGATTGCGGCGCTTACTACTCTGACGTTCGCAGCGCTCTGACCGACGCCATCACCAATGTTGTGCAGAACAACGCCGACGTTGAGGCCGAGATGAAGACTGCTCAGGACACCGTCGAGTTCAACATCGCCGGCTAAGCCTGACTTTGACCCCCATCCGATAACAACTAACAATCTGCCAAGGGCATGGTTTGCATCCGATAGTGTTTCTGCAAGCCGTGCCCTTGCTTTATGATTCCGTTCGTCCTGTTAGGAGATATCAACATGAAGAAAAAAGGACTTGATATGGAGCAAAAGCGCAACCTGATCGGTTGGGCGTTTTTGCTGCCTGCTACGATCCTGATATTTGTATTCTGCTTTTACCCCATGGTGCAGGCGCTGATGCTCTCGTTCCAGAAGGGCATGGGCAGCAATGTTCAGCCGGCAGGTTTTTCCAACTATGCGCGTATTTTGAAGGACGCCACCTTCCAGCAGTGCCTGTTCAACACGGTTTTCTATTTCGTGATCCAGGTACCCATCATGCTGATCCTGGCGTTGATTCTGGCTCAGCTGCTCAACAGCCCCGACCTGAAGGGCAAGGGCATCTACCGCACCATGATTTTCCTGCCCTGCGCCACCTCTCTGGTTTCTTACTCCATGATTTTCAAGTCACTGTTTGCCAACGACGGCCTGATCAACCGGGTGCTGTCCACCGTGGGCATCCCCACAGTGGATTGGTTCCAGAACGCATGGGCAGCACGCTGGGTCATCGTTATTGCGCTGGTCTGGCGCTGGACCGGCTACAACATGGTGTTCTATCTGGCCGGTCTGCAGAATATCGACTACTCCATCTACGAGGCCGCCCGCATCGACGGCGCTTCTCCTATTCAGCAGTTCTTCCACCTGACCATTCCCCTGCTGAAACCCACCATCCTGCTGACCGCCATCATGTCCACCTCCGGCACGCTGCAGTTATTTGACGAATCCGTCAACCTGACCGCAGGCGGCCCCGGCAAGGCAACCATGACGCTGACGCATTACATCTACAATATCTCCTTTGTCGAGACCCCCAAGTTCAACTATGCGGCAGCTTTGTCTGTGTTTATTCTGGTCGTAGTGGCTGTTCTGTCTGCCATTCAGATGAAAGTAGGTGACAAGCGTGACTAAGGGCAAAAAAATTCTGACCCACGCCATCTTAATTTTTGCAAGCTTCCTGTCGGTGTTCCCGCTATACTACATGCTGTGCGGCGCAACCAATCCCAGCATTGACGTTATCCGCGGCAAGCTGATTCCCGGCACCTATCTGGTCGAAAACTTCAAGGCGCTGGTCGCCAACCAGAACCTGGCGCTGGCCATGTCCAACTCCTTCCGCAACGCCATCCTGATGACGCTGATCACGCTGCTGGTCTGTTCCATTGCCGGATACGGCTTTGAAATTTACCACGACAAGGCAAAGGACATCCTCATGAGCGTTCTGCTGCTGGCCATGATGCTGCCGTTTGTCGCCATCATGATCCCCCTGTTCAAGATGATTTCCGCTTGGGGCCTTGTCAACAGCTGGGCGGCCTTTGTTCTGCCGTCCATCTCGACGCCGTTTATGATCATGCTGTTCCGCCAGGCGGCGCGCAGCTTCCCCAGCGACATCATCGAGGCCGCACGTCTGGAGGGACTGAGCGAGATCGGTATCTTCTTCCGCATGTTCATTCCCATCATGCGCTCCACCTACGGCGCCGCCATGACAGTCACCTTCATGAACGCATGGAACAGCTACCTGTGGCCGAAGATCGTATTCCAAAACAACAGCTCCATCACGATGCCTATGCTGGTTGCCAACCTCAAGAGTGGCTACAGCGTGGACTACGGCATGCTGATGCTGGGCGTTCTGATCTGCACACTGCCCACCGCCATCATCTTCCTCTGCCTGCAAAAGAGCTTTGCCAACGGCATCACGGGTGCGGTCAAGTGATGAAACGTACATACTGCTTAACCCCGCGGGAATGGCGCTATGCGCAGGGCTGCCTGACGCTTGCCAAACGCTTGGGGTTGATCGATGACGACAGCCCCGCCGCACTGGAAAAGCGACGTACCGCCAAAAATGCCGCGATATCCCGCAGCGAGGCAGAGGGTGCGCCGGTATACGGCACACGGTTCTTTTCCGCCCCCGCCTACCTGCAATTTGAGCTGACCCGCTTTAAGCTGGACTTTGTCGAGCCGTGCGAGAAAATTCGCGCGCTGGGTGTCTGCCCGACGTTTACCGATGAGCAAACCCGTGCATGGTACGATGCCAACCCCGATTTGTTTACCCGCTATTTCGGGGACAGCTTCTCCTACGAGGAATCGCGCCTTATCATTGAAAAGCGTATGCGGGAGGAGGTGTACGACAACCTTGTGCAAGACATATTATGTGAATCCGCTGATCGGCAATGACGCCAACGACGGTCTGCACAAGGATCGTCCCCTCGCCACGCTGTTTGCGGTCAACCGCCTGGCTCTTGCCCCCGGCGACAGTGTGCTGCTGATGCGCGGCTGCCGCTTTGAAAAACAGTTTTTGCAGCTGCCATGCAGCGGCACAAAAGACTGCCCCATCACCATCGGTGCTTATGGTGAAGGCAGCGCTCCCGCCATCGACACCGACGGACAGGGTATCTGGTATCAGGATTACGGGTGTGAGCTGGACTCCCCCACCCATGTGTATCACGGCTATGTTTCCTCCGCCGTGCTGCTGTATGATGCCGCCTATGTCACGGTGCGCGATTTGGAGCTTACCAACCGCGCCGAGGCTGTGATCGGGGAGCGTTACTCCCAGCCCGACAAGATGCAGCGCACCGGCGTGGCCGTTGTGGCCAAAGACAAGGGTGTTCGCCGCGGCATCACGCTGACAAATCTGATGATTCATGACGTAAACGGCAACGTGTACGATAAGCACATGAACAACGGCGGCATTTATATGACCGCCCTGCGCCCCACCGATGAAACCGCCACCGGCCCCGCCCGCTTTGCGGACATTTTGGTGGAAGGCTGCTATGTTGCCAACGTCAGCCGCTGGGGCATTGCCGTGGGCTACACCTACGCCCATGCGCAGTTCCAAGGCGCCGAGCTGGACGAGAAGTCCTTTGCCGCATACGGCCATGAGAACATCGTCATCCGCGACAACTATGTCAAGGCAGCCGGCGGCGATGGCATTACCGTGATGTATGCCCTGCGCCCGTTGGTCGAGCACAACACGGCGGATTCCGTTGCCTGTGAGATGAACGACCGCGTATACAGCGAGCCGGGCAACCGTCTGGGCAAGGTCGCAGCAGCCATCTGGCCGTGGAAATGCAAGGACGCACTGTTCCGCCATAACGAGGCTGTGGACACCCGCCTTAACCAGGACGGTATGGCCTATGACGCCGACTCCGGCGACGGCACCGTGTACGAGTACAATACCAGCCGCATGAATGAGGGCGGCTGTGTGATGTTCTGCCTGCAGGAGGCTATCCACAACACCTTCCGCTGCAACGTCAGCTATGACGACCTGGGCGGCACCATCAGCCCTTCCGAAAATCCGGATGCCCTGATAGCGGACAACACCTTCTATGTCCGCGAAGGTGTTCCCTTTGTTCGACCCCACATGGGCGGCGGCCGCTACACCGAAAAAAACAACACGGTCATTCCCCTATCTGAAAATACAACGGAATGACGGCATTCAGTGACCCAACGCCTGCTGCCCTGCGGGTGTTGGGCCGTTTTTTTGCTTTATCAAAAAAATTACAAAATTTTGCAGATTTTTACTTGACAAAATCAAGTAATGCGACTATACTATGAAATTGAAAGGAGATGAACGTCCACCTGCCATGTTTCAGAAAACACTTTCCTACTATGTCGCCATGCTGTACCGCAGTTTTTCCACCTTTACCGGGGAGCGCCTGCAAAAAGTAGGCCTGAATTTCGGCCTTCTGTTTTTCATCGTGTATATCGGTAAACGGCCAAACTGCACCCCGTCAGAGCTTACCAAGGAGTTGTCGCTCGACTGGGGGCACAGCCAGCGATGTGTAAACCGACTGGTAGCGGACGGTTTTATCACCAAGGAAAAATCCGGGCGCCATTATCTGCTGCATCTGACCGAGCGCGGGCAAGAGGCCTTTGAGGCCTCCCACCGTGTGTTCTTTGATTGGGACAGCACCTTTATGACGAATCTCAACGACAAGGAAAAAGAACAGCTGCTTGCGTTATTGCAAAAAGCAGCACAGGGGGTACCGCATCATGTACGAAACGATTCAGAGTCCTGTTAATTACGGTGGTTTACAGCTTAAAAACCGCATCATCTTTGCGCCGACAACCTTCGGCCTTTCGGACGAGGAGTATTTTGAAAAGATGCGCCGTATCGCGGCAGGCGGCTGCGCCATGATCATTGTAGGCGATGTGCCCGTAGGCAAAAGCGCTTTTGAGAAGTCCCTGTTTGACAAAAAGGGCTTTGCCTACTACCAAAAGCTGACGGAAATCGCACACAGCTATGACTGCCGCATCTGCGCACAGCTGCATCAGTCGGATTCCAACATGCTGGCCATGCTCAAGTATGTGCCGGGTGTGCTGACCAAGAGAATTTCCATGCAGGAGCTGCGTCCCTTGCTGAACAACGAGGTCGCACCTTACATCTCCAAGCTGTCCGTAAAGAAGATCAAGAAAATCACCGACGGTTTCGGCAGGGCTGCCGTTCTGGCTGTCAAGGCAGGCTTCGATATGGTGCAGGTACACGGCGACCGCATGTGCGGCAGCTTTAGCTCCACCGTGTTCAACAAGCGTACCGACGAGTACGGCGGCAGCGCCGAGAATCGCGCCCGCTTTGCCGTCGAGGCTGTCAAGGCCATCCGCAGCCGTCTGCCGGAGCTGCCCATCGACTACAAGCTGGCGGTCCGCCAGGAAGAACCGCACTACGGCAACGCCGGTGTGCTGGAGGCCGAGTTGGGCATCTTTGTTCCCCTGCTGGTGGACGCCGGTGTTACCAGTTTTCATGTGACACTGGCCAACCATTCCAGCCTGGAGGACACCATTCCCCCTGCCAACCACCCGTACTTCAAGGGACAGGGCTGCTTCCTGAAATTCTGCGATGAGGTGCGTAAGTTTACCGACAAGCCCATCACCGGCGTGGGCGGCCTGAGCGACCCCGCCTTTGTAGAGGAACAGCTGGCTTCCGGCCGCATCACCTGTGCCGCCATGAGCCGTCAGCTGTTGGCTGACCCCGAATGGCCCAATAAGGTCGCCGCCGACCAATGCAAAGAGATCCACCGTTGCGTCCGCTGCAATAAGAAGTGCCTCGGCGGTTTGCAGCTGCATCAAGGCACGCATTGCATTTACGAGAAGGGGTAATCATGAAAACTTCCATCGTGTACAGCAGCAAAACCGGTAACACCCGTCAACTGGCCGATGCCATCGCCGCCGTCCTGCCGGAAAGCGACATCCTCTACAACGGCACGCCGAGCGATGCCGCGCTGGCCGCCGACCGAATCTATATCGGCTTTTGGACGGACAAGGGCAGCTGCAACAGCGAGATTGCAGACTTCCTCAAAACCGTGCGGGGCAAGCAGGTTTTCCTGTTCGGCACAGCCGGTTTCGGTGGAGATGCAGCCTATTTCGACAAGGTTCTTTCGTCTGTCAAAAAGCATCTCGACCGCAGCAATACACTGATTGGCAGCTACATGTGCCAGGGCAAGATGCCCCAGTCTGTGCGCGACCGTTATGTTAAGATGAAAGCCTCCCCCGTTCCTGTTCCCAACGTGGACATGCTGATTGAAAATTTTGACCGCGCTGCCACCCACCCCGACACGCAGGACCTGCAAAGCCTGAAAGATATCGTGGCACAGCTTGCCTGACCTGCTTACTTTTTACAGAATTGCATTACAGTCCGCCCGCACCGTGTGTGCAGGCGGACTGTTTTTTGTCACACAAACCGCCAATGGATATAGTTTTTCCGTCCCTAAACAAACAGATCTCAGCGTATGCCCAAATTTTGTAAATATTCAAAAAACCTTAACTTTTTTCGCGCAATATAATGTTATAGTAATACAAAAGCAAGGGTTCGGATCTTACTGTTTTGGGGATATTTGCGAGCACCATGCAAGAACAACTCTCTGTTGAAAGGTGGGCGTATCATTGAATGTAAAACTGAAGGAAAAAATCAGCGAGTCACTCTCGGCCGTGCTTCCAATTACCGGAATTGTCTTGATGCTCAGTGTATTTTTGATACCGATGGAGTTGGGAAGTGTCGTCATGTTCCTGACAGGGGCACTTATGCTGATCATCGGCATGGGGTTCTTCCAGCTCGGAGCCGAGATGGCCATGACCCCCATCGGGGAGGGGGTCGGCGTGCAGATATCCAAAATGCAAAAGCTGCTCACTGTCCTGTTGACGGGGTTTTTGATGGGTGTTATTATCACAGTTTCCGAACCGGATCTGCAGGTGCTGGCCGGGCAGGTGCCGTCGGTACCCAACGAAGTACTGATCCTGACCGTCGCACTCGGCGTGGGTTTTTTTCTGGCGCTGGCCATTGTGCGTATTCGCTATAAAATCAGCCTTTCCATGCTGCTGATCGTTTGCTATCTCGTGCTCATTTTGGTGTCCATGTTTGTGCCCAAGGAGTTTTTGGCTGTAGCCTTTGACTCCGGCGGCGTCACAACCGGCCCCATGACCGTACCGTTTATCATGGCGATGGGCGTCGGTCTGGCCTCCATGCGCAGTGATAAAAATGCCGCAAATGACAGTTTCGGTCTTGTGGCACTCTCCAGCGTAGGGCCGATTCTGGCGGTACTGATTCTTGGCTGTTTCTTTAAGCCGACCGAGGCTGCCTACTCCCTGACCGACGTGGCAACGGTCGTGACCACACAGGACGTTGCCCGCGTATTTGCGCAGGGTCTGCCGCTGTATGCCAAGGAGGTTCTCATCTCTCTTGTGCCGATCCTTTGGGTGTTTTTGATTTTCCAGTGGATGACCCATCGGTATCACGGCGTGCAAATTAAGCGTATTGTCATCGGTTTTGGGTATACCTACATCGGCCTGGTGCTGTTTCTCTGCGGCGCCAATGTTGGCTTTGCGCCCGTCGGTGCCTACCTGGGCAAGGAACTGGCCGCCGTATCGTTCCGTTGGATCTTAGTACCGATCGGTGCGCTGATCGGCTATTATATCGTAAAAGCCGAGCCGGCCATTCAGGTGCTGAATCACCAGGTCGAGGCGGTAACAAACGGCGCCATATCGGTAAAAATGATGAACCGTTGTATGCAAATCGGTGTTGCCGCCAGTGTCGGTCTGGCCATGCTGCGCGTATTGACAGGGATATCCATCCAGTGGTTTGTCATCCCCGGTTACATCATTGCCTTGGTGTTGTCCCGCATGGTGCCGGATATCTTTATCGGCATCGCCTTTGACTCCGGCGGTGTAGCCAGCGGCCCGATGACCTCGACCCTTCTGCTGCCGCTGAGCATCGGCGTCTGCGAGGCACTGGGCGGCAACCTGATGACCGATGCCTTCGGTGTGGTGGCTCTGGTCGCACTGACACCGCTGATTGCCATTCAACTTATGGGGTTGGTTTACAAGGCAAAGACCGCTAAGAAAACGCAGACCGTACCGGCCGCCATTGCCGACGACTGCGATATGATCGTCGATCTTGAGGAGGGCGAGTAATATGGAGCACGAAAAGAAGGTTGCTTTCCAGCTGTTGGTGGTCATCACCACGCCAAAGCTGGCCGAGCGCGCGGCGGAGATGTTCAAAAAAGGCTCTCTGCCGCTGCAATACCGCTTTAATGCCGAGGGCACGGCCTCCAGTGAGATCATGGATATGCTGGGCCTTGGCAGCATTGATAAGAGCGTACTGATCAGCATGGTGCCCAAGCACCTTTCGCCTGTGCTGATGGAGAAACTTTACACCGACCTGCAGATGCACAAAGCAAACAGCGGCATCGCCTTTACCATGCCCCTGAACGGTGCCAACAATATGATTTTACGCATTTTGGCCCACGATGCAGGAAAAGATGTCACGAATACTGCCGGAAAGGATGAAAACACTATGTCTGAAACGAAACATTCTCTGGTTGCTGCCATCGTAAACAGCGGCTTCAGCGACGATGTTATGAAGGCCGTTCGCACGGCAGGCGCCAAGGGCGGCACCGTCATCCGCAGCCGCCGCATCGGCAATGCGGAGACAACCGGCTTCTGGGGCCTGAGCGTGCAGGATGAAAAGGAAATCGTTCTGATCCTGACTGAGTCTGCCAACAAGGTAGCCCTGATGCAAAGCATGGGCGAAAGCTGCGGTATGCACAGCGACGCGCAAGGTATTTTTATCTCCCTGCCGGTGGATTCCGTGACCGGCATGTAAAGACAATCGGTCGCCCTTCGGGGCGGCCGATTTTTTGCCGCATACATCATACCGCAAAAACCGTCGTTTACTTTTTCCGCGATATCGACTATAATAGCAAAGGAATCCAAGGTAGCAGCAAGGAGAAAGAACTATGGCGAAAAACAAAGAACACCGTCTGTCGGCCGCCGTGCAGGAGGTCTGCATTCTGACGGCGGGCGTGGCAGTTATTGCCGCAGCGGTATATTTTTTTCTGGTGCCGAGCCATGCCTCGGTCAGCAGCATTTCCGGTCTGGGCATTGTGCTGTCCAACTTTGTGCCGCTGCCCCTCTCGGCCATCACGATGATTTTGAACGTTGTGCTGCTGATTATCGGCTTTTTGACCTGTGGGCGGGAGTTTGGCGCCAAAACAGTCTACACCAGCATCATGCTGCCGCTGCTGATCGGCATATTGGAGCGGCTGTTTCCCGACATTGGCTCGCTGACCGACAGCCAGGAGTTGGACGTGCTGTGCTATATCCTTGTGGTCAGCGTCGGATTGAGCATCCTGTTCAACCGCAACGCCTCATCGGGCGGGCTGGATATCGTGGCCAAAATCATGAACAAGTATCTGCACATGGATTTAGGTCGGGCGATGTCGCTTTCCGGCATGTGTGTGGCGCTGTCGGCCGCGCTGGTCTACGACAAAAAGACCGTCGTGCTCAGCGTACTGGGCACCTATTTTAACGGTATCGTGCTGGATCACTTCATTTTTGACCACAACATCAAGCGCCGCGTCTGCATTATCACCAAAAAGGAGGAGGAGCTGCGCCATTTTATCCTGCACGATCTGCACAGCGGGGCAACGGTGTACGAATCCTTCGGAGCCTACAATATGGAAAGGCGCCGCGAGATCATTACCATTGTGGACAAGTCCGAATACCAAAAGCTGATGAATTTTATGAACCGCGAGGATCCGCATGCGTTCATCACGGTCTACACCGTCTCGGATATGCGCTACCAGCCCAAGAGTATTACCGACTAAACAGCAAAGCCGCCGGTTTGACCGACGGCTTTTTCTGTTCCTGTTTTATATTTGTACATCTTTGCGGGTTTTGTTCGCAGTACCTTTTATGGCACATAACATGGCCTATAATAGAAGTATCGAAGAACTTCTCAGAGGCCATCCGTGCCGAGTTGCCGGGGCTTGGCTGCGCTGGATATGTAGCGAACAGCCCCTACACCGTGTTGGGTGACTGCCTCAGCGCCGGCAGATTATATGACAAAATTGGGCGGAAAGCAACCGCCAAGGTCGTGTATGTACTGGAAAATGCCGTTGTCTGCAAGGTCAAACTGAACGGCAGCGAACTCCTGTGCAACAACAATCTCCCACAACCGGAAACGGCAGCGCCGCAAACTCTGTAACCTACCACTGCTCAAAATGCACGCGGTTTTCCTCATAGCGATCTTCGCGCGGGGATGTCAGGTCGATGGCGGGGTAGCCCAGTGCCAGGACAGAATGGGGCACAATATGCTCCGGCAGGGCGAACAGCTTTTGTTGCGCCTGAACCCTATCCATCTGCGGCCAGGTTCCCAGCCAGACCGCGCCAAGTCCCAGTTCCTGCGCCGCCAGGCAGATATTTTGTGCAGCAATCGCGCCGTCGATGACCCAGTAATCCTGTGCGGGCGGAAATGCACGCTGCAAATCGCCGCAAACCAGGATCGCGGCGGCGGCCCCCCGCAACGGCTCGGCCGGGCGGCCGTTGGCATCTGCCATCTGTGTCAACCTGCCGCGGTCCGTCACGACCACGAACGACCAGTCTCTTGCATTGACACAGCTTGGCCCACTCATGGCAGCCTGCAAGAGTTGGTGCAGCTTTTCCGATTCGATCGGTTTGTCGATAAATTTCCGACAGCTGCGTCGGGTAAGTATCGCTTGCTGTGTATTCATTCGGATATCTCCTTCCTTGAAATCGTTTTCAGCAGCCTTTCGTGCATCGTGCCCATGAGCAGCAGCAGCCCCAACAGGTAGAACGGATACAGGGCAATGGTCGTATGGTTGGCAATCACGCCGAACAGCGGTGCCATCAGGCAGTTGCCGATGTAGGCGCTTGCCATCTGCACGCCGATAATCGCCTGAGATTTGTCGGCCCCAAAGTAATGCGGCGTGGCATGTATCACGCTGGGGTAAATCGGCGCACAGCCAAGACCGACCACGATCAGACCAGCCAGCGTCACATTTTCCCCAAGCGGCAGCAAAAGCACCGCCAAGCCGATGGTAATAATGGCCACACCCATGCGGATCATCTGCGAATCATTCAGCTTTAAGGTCAAAAATCCGCAGAGCGCCCGTCCCACCGTGATTCCGACATAAAACAGACCGGCAAAGCCCGCAGCGGTTTCGGGTGCGATGCCTTTGTATAGAACCAGATAACTGCCGGCCCACAAACCGGCTGTCTGTTCCAAAGCACAGTAACAGAAGAACATGACCAGCACCTGCCTTACCCCCGGCACGCGCAAAATTTGCGGCAGCGTCAGCGCACGGGACGGAGTTTCCGGCTCGTCGGTGTCTGCAGCGGCGTGCGGTTTCCAAAGCGGCAGGCTCAGGAAAATGATGACCGTCAGCACAAGCTGGATGACGCTGATAATGCGGTATCCGGCATGCCAGCCCCAGTTGCGGGACAGTGCCGCCCCCATGATGTACGGCCCCACCGAGGCCCCCACGCCCCACATGCAATGCAGCCAGCTCATGTGGCGGCTGGCGAAGTGGAGCGCCACATAGTTATTGAGTGCCGCGTCCACACTGCCGGCGCCCAGACCATACGGCACCGCCCACAGGCAAAGTGCCCAAAAGGAGTTGCTGACGGAAAATCCAAACAGTGCCAGTGCCGTCAAGCCTACACTGGCTGCTGTCACAGCCCCCGCGCCGAAACGGCGGGTCAGGCGGTCGCTTTGCAGACTGGAAATCACCGTTCCCACCGAGATGATGCAGAAAATCACCCCCGAATAGGAAATCGGCACGCCAAATCCCTGATACACGGACGGCCAGACTGCCCCCAGCAGGGAGTCCGGCAGGCCCAGACTGATAAAAGAAAGATAAATTACTGCCAGGAGCAGATGGATCATTTTGTATACTCTCCCTTAACTAAGACTACAATGTGAGGAACAACAAACGGCAAGACTTCCCTGCGCATTGGCAGTATTATATCACAGATTTCCTGATTGTGCGATAGTGTTTTCCTGCTGCACACAAAAAAGAAAATCGGCAGGGCGCAAAGCCCTGTCGATAGTTTGGCGGCATCAGAACTCGGATTGCTGTTGCGCCATCTTAGATTTATTGGATGCAGGAAACTCAAATTCCTTCACCCAGTCGATCAGGTAGGAGGAAATTGTGACGGTGACCAGCGAAAACGCAATGCGCATCACGGGGATATAACTCAACGAGAGCAGCAAAACGACCAAGTCGGTAAACAGATACGAGCGCGACAGCCGACATTTTGTGATATGGGAAATCGACAGCGCCAGCGCATCGTCACCGCCGCTGGAGCCGCCCTGACGAATGATCAACCCCACGCCGATACCGACAAACAACCCGCCCAGCACAACCGCCGCCAGCGGGTACTCCGACAAATCGGGCAGCATCGGCGGGAACTGCTCCCATACCTTATAAAAACCGGATACAAACAGCGTAGAGATGATGGATATCTTGATAAAGCCGCCGCCCAGATACTTATAAGCCAAAAGATAGCAGGCAATGTCCAGCACCGGCGTAATGTAGGCAGGTGAAAATTTGCACCAGTGCTCGACAAAAAGCATCAGGCCGATCACGCCGCCCTCGGTAATATGGGTGCGCTGGTGGATATTGTGGATGCCAAAGGTGCATATCATGGCACCCAGCATAATAAGCAAAATCTTTTTCAGGGTAAGCCCTTCTGTCAGCTTAGCCCAAAGCTCGGAAACGCGGGATTTCAATCTGTGTGTCCTCCTTGTTCAATGACCACTTATATGCTATAATTATAAACTATATAGTAACTATAAAGTCAAGGAGTTTTCATGAAAAACCTGTTTTCTGTCGGTGAGCTGTCAAACTTGCAGAACATTTCCCGCCAGACTTTAATTTTTTACGACAAAATCGGGCTTTTTCGCCCGGCCTATGTGGACCCGCAAAACGGTTACCGCTATTACAGTGCCGCCCAGCTGGATTCTTTGGATACCATCTGCATCATGAAGAAAATCGGCTTTTCACTGGATGAGATCAAGACATACCTGAAAGAATACACGCTGGACACCTCCCTTGTCGCCCTGCGCAGGCAGCTGACCATCATTGAACGCCAAATTCAGGATCTGCAGGTCATAAAAAGCCGTGTCGAACACCGCTGCCTGCAGCTGGAACAATCGGCCTCCATCCGTGACAAAATTGCCGATGTATCAGTCCAAACCGCCAAACAGCAAACCATCCTGCTTCAGGAAGTTGCCGCCCCCTACACCCTGGAGATGGTCAGCGTGGCGACAAAACAATGCTTTGTGCGCTCTTTCAGGGAACGGTTGCCGGTTTTCTTTCAAAGCGGAGCCATCGTGCCGCTGTCGCGCATCCGACAGGGACAGTATACCCTGGCCTCCCATGCGTTTTTGCCCATTGAAAACTGCCCTGCCGCCGGTGTTGTCGAGCTGCCTGCCGGGCCGTGTGTAGTCACCTACCACACGGGGGATTATCCATCCATCGGCATTGCGTATGAGCGCATTTTGGCATATTGCCGTGAGCATCAGCTGCGCATCATCTCCGATTCCTACGAATTTGCCCTGACCGACTATTTATCCACCGGAGATGAGACCGAATATATCACAAAGATCCTGTTCTATGTCGAGGATGCACAATAAGCATCGACCCACACAGCAAATTTAGCCCCTGCCATTTACACAGCTGCTGTCTTGCGCTATACTGGTAGTAATCTACTTTATTATATAAAGGAGCATACAATCATGAGCGATAGCAAAATCATCATCGACATTGTGGTCGATGTGCAAAAGGACTTTATCACAGGGGCCTTGGCCAACGAACAGGCACAGGCCAACGTGTCGCATCTGGCACAAACTGCCCAAGACCACGCCCGCGAGGGGCACTGGATGTTCTTTACGCGCGACACCCACCACGACAATTATCTGACCACCCGTGAAGGCCGCCACCTGCCCGTTGCGCACTGCATTGAGGGTGAGGACGGCTGGAACCTGGCCGCGGAGCTGGAATCCGCGATGGCCGACACTGAGCCTGTCGTCTGCCGCATTATCGACAAGCCGACCTTTGGCAGCTATATGCTGCCCGGCGATATTCTGGACGAACTGATGGCTCACAACAAGAGCGTGGAGGACATTGAAAAATTTGTTGTCTACGGCTACTGCACCGATATCTGCGTCATCAGCAATGCCATGGTTCTGCGCGCCGCCTTCCCCGAAACTGAAATCGAGATTCAGGCTGATTGCTGCGCCGGTGTAACACCGCAAACCCATCAAACCGCATTGGATGCCATGCAGGCCTGCCAGTTTACGATCGTTTCGTAAGAGAAACCCGGAAAAATACACATGCCAAACGTCTTTCTCCTGCGGAAAGGCGTTTTTTCATTTGACGGATATTGCAGTAAAATTCTTACAAAAGAATTACAACCAAACCACGATCCATCGACAAGATAATCCTTTTCCTCTGCCGCATACCGCAAAACGGAACCGTTTCCATCTAAATTGTAACCTTTTTTGGAAGATATAGCCAAATTCAGACATTGCCATTCGTGCAAAGCCACAAAATTGGTTAAAATAAACATTTTTCCCTTGATTTTTCAGTGGAATAGGTGTATTATAATGTCAATCCGAAGCGGAAACGTTTCCGATGCAATTCCAAGTTCATGTATCCAATGTTTTTCTTTAGAAGGAGGAAAAACCATGAAAACCAAGAAAACTTTGTCCCTGACCCTCGCGGCCGCCATGACCGCCGGTCTGCTGGTCGGCTGCGGCGGTGGCGCTGCCAGCTCCAGCACCCCCGCTGCTTCCAGTGACGCCCCTGCTTCCAGCACCGCTGCCCCCGCTGCCCCCGCAGCCGCCGGCAAGGTCTACTACCTGAACTTCAAGCCCGAACAGGATGAAGCCTGGCAGAAGCTGGCCGCCACCTACACCGAGGAGACCGGCGTTCCCGTAACCGTCGTTACCGCCGCCTCCGGCCAGTACGAAACCACCCTGATGAGCGAGATGGCCAAGAGTGACGCCCCCACCCTGTTCCAGGTCAACGGCCCTGTCGGTCTGGCCAGCTGGAAAGACTACTGCTACGACCTGTCCGGCACTCCCTTTGCCGGTGAGCTGACCAGCGACACCTACTCCCTGAAGGACGGCGACGCCACCCTGGGCATCGGTTACGTTATCGAGAGCTACGGCCTGATCACCAACAAGACCCTGCTCGAGCAGGCCGGCTACAAGGCCGAGGACATCAAGAGCTTTGACGACCTGAAGAAGGTTGCCGAGGACATCACCGCCCGCAAGGACGAGCTGGGCTTTGCTGCCTTCACCTCCGCCGGTATGGACGGTTCCTCTGACTGGCGCTTCAAGACCCACCTTGCCAACCTGCCCATCTACTTTGAGTATCAGGCAGACGGCATCTCCTCTACCGATGCCATCAAGGGCACCTACCTCGACAACTACAAGAACATCTTTGATCTGTACATCAACAACTCCACCTGCGATCCCGCCGAGTTGGCAGGCAAGACCGGCGATGACAGCCGCAACGAGTTCCTGAACAAAGAGGCCGTCTTCTTCCAGAACGGTTCTTGGGAGTACAACAACCTCGTCGGCGAGGACAAGCCCTTCACCGATGACGACCTGACCATGCTGCCCATCTACATTGGCGTCGGCGACGAAGCCAACCAGGGCCTGTGCACCGGCACCGAGAACTACTGGTGCGTCAACAAGGAAGCCAGCGCCGACGACATTCAGGCTACGCTGGACTTCATGTACTGGTGCGTCACCTCTGAGGAAGGCACCACTGCCATGGCAAACGACATGGGCTTTGTTATCCCCTTCAAGAAGGCTGTCGAGTCCCCCAACCTGTTCGTCAAGGTTGACAACGCTATGACCGCCGCCGGCAAGACCCCTGTGGCCTGGAACTTCTCCACCATGCCTTCCGAGAACTGGAAGAACGGTGTGGGTTCTGCCCTGACCGCTTACGCTGCCGGTACCGGCACTTGGGACGCTGTTGTCACCGCTTTCGTCGATGGCTGGGCTACCGAGGCTGCTCTGAACGCCGCCTAATCGGTTAAACAATTCCTGCATAGAATCACCGATCAACGGGGCGGGCGAGATTCGCCCGCCCCGCTTTTATTTGAAAAAATGGGGGAGCTTTTCCATGGAAAAAGCCATAAAACGCTACTGGCCCGTGTTTGTGCTGCCGACCCTGATTGCCTTTATCATCGGCTTTGTATGGCCGTTTATCTGGGGCGCCGGGTTGTCCTTCTGCAAATTCACGACCGTAAAAAATGTGTCCTTTGTGGGACTCAGCAACTATAAAATGATTTGGTCCGACGCCACGTTTATGCATGCGTTCTGGTTCACCGCTGCCTTTACCGTGGTGTCCACCGTGCTCATCAACGTGCTTGCCTTTGGCATTGCCCTGCTGTTGACCCGCGGTATGCGCGGCACCAACGTGTTCCGCACCGTGTTCTTCCTGCCGAACCTGATCGGCGGCATCGTTCTGGGCTACATCTGGCAGATCCTGCTCAACGGCCTTTTGACCGCATGGGGCAAGCCGCTGCTGGCGCTGAACGCCACCTACGGTTTCTGGGGCCTGATCATCCTGATGTGCTGGCAGCAGATCGGTTATATGATGATCATCTACATTGCCGGCTTGCAGAATGTTCCCACCGACCTGATCGAGGCTGCACGCATCGACGGCGCAACCTCCCGCCAGATTCTGTTCAAGATCAAGATCCCCATGGTCATGCCCAGTGTTACCATCTGCACCTTCCTGACCCTGACCAACTCCTTCAAGCTGTTCGACCAGAACCTGTCCCTGACTGCCGGCGAGCCTGCCAAGCAGTCCATGATGCTGGCGTACAACATTTACGACACCTTCTACGCCCGTTCGGGACCCCAGTGGAAGGGCATCGGCCAGGCCAAGGCCGTGGTATTCTTCCTGTTTGTGGTGGTCATTTCCCTGATTCAGCTGCAGGCAACACGTTCTAAGGAGGTACAGCAATAATGGGTGCTACCAAAAAAGACCGCCGCATCAACGCGGTATTGTCGGTCGTTCTGGGTATCCTGTGCGTAGCATGGATGTACCCGGTGTTCATGATTCTGATGAACTCCTTAAAGACCGAGCGAGCCATAACGACCACCCGCGCCTTCGAGCTGCCCAGCGTCGACACCTTTGTGGGCTTAAAAAATTACATTTACGGCATTCAGGAGATGGACTTTTTGTCCTCCTTCTGGTATAGTTTTGTCATTACCATCAGCTCCGTGGTGCTGATCCTGCTCTGCTGCTCGATGTGCGCCTGGTACATCACCCGCGTGCAGGGCGTGCTGTCCAAGGGAATGTACTATCTGTGCGTATTCAGCATGATCGTTCCGTTCCAGATGGTTATGTTCACCCTTGCCAAGACCGCTGACACCCTGAAGCTCAACAACCCCTACAACATCTGCATCATCTACCTGGGATTCGGCGCAGGTCTGGCCGTGTTTATGTTCACCGGCTTTGTCAAGAGTATGCCCATCGCCATTGAGGAGGCCGCCATGATCGACGGCTGCAACCCCCTGCAGATTTTCTTCCTGGTGGTCTGCCCGATCCTGAAGCCCACGATGATCTCCACCGCTATTCTGGAGACCATGTGGGTGTGGAACGACTACCTGCTGCCCACGCTGGTGCTGGATATCAAGGTGTATCGTACCATCCCGATGGCCATCCAGTATTTCCGCGGCAGCTACGGCAAGGTGGAGATGGCCCCCATGATGGCCTGCATTATGATCACGGTTCTGCCGGTCATCGTGCTGTACCTTCTCTGCCAGAAGTACATCATCGATGGCGTTGTCGCCGGTGCTGTGAAGGGCTGATTTTAACCGAAAGAAGGCTTTGCCCATGACGATCAAAGACATTGCGCGGGAATCCGGCTACGCAGTCGGCACCGTATCGCGGGCGCTGAACAACGCCCCCGGCATCAGTGCCGAGACCCGCCGCCGGATTCTGGAGGTGGTCAACCGCCACAACTATGAGCCTAACGCCAATGCCAAGCACCTGAAGCAGCAGGCAAACGACGGCATTGCCCTGATCGTAAAAGGCACCCAGAATATGCTGTTTGCGGATATTCTGGAACATCTGCAAAGCGAGATCGCCGCCAGCGGTTACATATCCTTTGTCTATTACATTGACGAGGAAGCCAACGAGGTAACGCAGGCCAAGCGCATCTGTGCCGAGCGCAAGCCCTACGGCATTATGTTTCTCGGCTCCAACCTGGACTATTTCACCCCCGAACTGGAAACCTTGGGTGTACCCTGCGTACTGCTTACCAACAGTGCCTCCAGCCTGCAGATTTCCAACTTGTCCAGCGTAACGGTTGACGACATGGCCGCCGCAGACCGAATGATCGAGTATCTGTATGATCACGGGCACCGCCGCATCGGCGTGATCGGCGGCCGCCCTGACTTATCCCGCCCCAGCTTATCCCGTTTGGCTGGCGTCCAGAGCGCCATGGTGCGGCTGGGTCTGCCGTTTTCCGTTGAAAAGCAATATGCCTACGCACGATTTTCGCTTGCCGACGGTTACAAGGCGATGGAGCGTCTGCTCAAGACCGCGCCCGATATCACCGCCGTGTTTGCCATGTCCGACTTAATGGCGCTGGGTGCCATCCGTGCCCTGCAGGACCACGGGCTGCGCGTACCGCAGGATATTTCGGTGACCGGATATGACGGCATCGCCCTGGGGCAGTACAGCATCCCCCGCCTTGCGACGATTCGCCAGGGCATGGAGCAGCTCGCCGTGCGCAGCGCCAAGATACTTTTGCACAACATCAAGGAACCCGGCACCGCCGTGCATGAGGTGGTTCCCTTTGAATTGATTGAGGGCGAAAGCGTGTGTACGCTGACCCCGTAATGAGAAAGAGGTTTTCCCGGATGAGAGCAAGCGGCATCTTAATGCCCATTTCCGCACTGCCTTCCCCCTACGGTATCGGCACCATGGGGCAGCAGGCGCGGCAGTTTGTAGATTTTTTGCACAAGGCCGGGCAGTCCTACTGGCAGATTTTGCCCATCTGTCCGACCAGCTATGGTGACAGCCCCTACCAGTCCTTTTCTACCTATGCGGGCAATCCCTATTTTATCGATTTGGACGAGCTGGCCGCGCAGGGACTGCTGCGCCCCAAGGAGTACAAGCACATCGACTGGCAATGTTCGCCGGAGTGCATCAACTATGGCGTTCTGTATCAAGAGCGCTACGCCGTGCTGCACCTTGCCTGTGAACGGCTGCTGGCCGCACCCCCTGCCGAATACCGTGATTTTGTCAAGCAAAATCGTTTCTGGCTGCCCGACTATGCCCTATTTATGGCGCTGAAGGACGCCCACGGCGGTGCTTGCTGGCAGCAGTGGGCGGAACCCCTGCGCCGCCGCGAGGCAGATGCCGTAAAGGCCGCCCGCAAGCGTTACGCCAAGGAGATCGCCTTTTGGCAGGCTGTGCAATACCTGTTTTTCCGTCAGTGGCAAGCACTGAAGGATTACGCAAATGCGCGGAATATTCAAATCATCGGCGATCTTCCCATCTACATTGCGCTGGACAGCGTCGATGTATGGAGCGACCCGCACCAGTTCCAGCTGGACGAGCACCTGAACCCGACCGAAGTGGCGGGCTGTCCGCCGGACGGATTTTCCGCCACGGGGCAGCTGTGGGGCAACCCGCTGTATGACTGGGACGCCATGGCAAAGGACGGCTTTGCGTGGTGGGTACGGCGCATCAAACACATGTGCAGTATCTATGACGTTGTGCGCATTGACCATTTCCGTGGGTTTGCCGGGTATTACGCTATCCCCTACGGCAGTGAAACGGCTGCCTGCGGGCGCTGGCGCACCGGCCCCGGCTACGCGCTGTTTGCCGCCATCAAGAAAAAGCTCGGTGCGCCGCGCATTATTGCCGAGGACTTGGGCTTTTTGACTGAGGACGTCAACGCCCTGCTGCGCAAGTGCGGCTACCCCGGCATGAAGGTGCTGGAGTTCGGCTTTGACAGCCGCGACGGCGGCGAGTACCGTCCCCACAGCTATCCTGTAAACAGCATTGCCTATGTGGGCACCCACGACAACGAGCCTGTCAACGGTTGGGTGGAAACCGCCGCGCCCGAGGATATTGCCCGCGCCGTGCAGTACCTGAACCTGACCAAGCAGGAGGGCTACCACTGGGGCATGATGCGCGGCATCTGGGCCAGTGCGTCCGAGTTGGCTATCGTGCAGGCGCAGGACATTTTGGGTCTTGGCCATGAAGCCCGCATGAACACCCCCTCGACCGTGGGCAGCAACTGGTGCTGGCGCGCCAAGCGCGGCGTGTTCAATGACCGCCTTGCCGCCAGGCTGTATCAGGCTGCCGAGCTTTACGATCGACTGCCCCGATAAACCACACATCAAACACCGCATAGTTGCGCCTTTTTTGGCAAGACTGTGCGGTATTTATTTTGCGCCGTGACCGACCGCCGCTACTTTGCGGCGAAACGGCCATACCGTGCGAATTGTTTACTTTTTGTACACCAAAGTCCCGCTTTGTCATGCTATAATCAAAGATAATGAACTGTTAAGGGAGTGCTGCCGATGCCACAGGAAAAGAAATCCTCGCCCCAGGTTGAGGGGCAGCTGCGTCACATTTTACGAATCCCCCAATCCGTGTACAAAGCCACCGGCATTGTGGTCAACGGGCGGCGCATCAAGAGCTTTGTGTTTACCACCGACCTTGCCATTATCCGCAACTGCGATGCGGACGCCGTATTTGCCGTTTACCCGTTTACGCCCCAGCAAGCCATCAGCGATGCCATCATCAAGGCGTCCTACATACCTGTATTTTGCGGCGTGGGCGGCGGCACAACACGCGGCATGCGCACGGTCAGTCTGGCCAAGGATGTTGAAAGTCAGGGTGCCATGGGTGTTGTGCTCAACGCCCCCATCACCAACCTAAATCTGCGCGCCGTGGCCATGGCGGTGGATATTCCTGTCATCATCACGGTCACCAAGGAGGACACCGACATTGCCGCACGCCTTGCAAACGGTGCCTCGATATTAAATGTTGCCTGTGCCCTGCAAACGCCCCGCATCGTAGCCAAAATACGCGCCGATTTCCCGGACGTGCCCATCATTGCCACCGGCGGCCGAACCGAGGAATCCATCGCTGCGACTGTGGCTGCAGGGGCCAATGCCATCACCTATACCCCACCCAGCCCGGCCGAGCTGTTCAAGGCCATGATGGAAAAATATCGCGAGTGATGTGCCTTTGCGGGCCTTTTCCCTGTTTGTTACAGACGCACAAAAAACATCTGATTTCTTTGGATTTTTTAGTCTCGCATTTCTTTCATTCTGTTATTGAATCCTTCCGGTTTATATGGTATACTCTTATAAGAATTGTCTGTATATGTCGAAATAACAGCTCATGGCGGAACCGCTGGAAGGGATGTAACGTGATGCCGAACCAAAACAATCCGAATCTCAACAATGTGGAAACAATCGATTTACTGGAATTGTTCTATGAGATTCTGCGCCATATCTGGGTCATACTCGCTGTGACCCTTGTTACCGGTGCAGCGACCTTTTTCTATGTAAAAACCTTTGTCACCCCACAGTATGAGTCCAGCGCGTTGATGATCGTCAACACCCGTCAGGATGCCACCGTCAACGTCACCAGCGACCAAATCAACTCCGCTGTCAAGCTGGTGGACACCTACAGCATTATTATCAAGAGCCGCACCGTACTGCAGCAGGTCGTAGATGATCTGGATCTGGTCATTGACTACAAGACATTGTATGATCGCGTAACGGTAAGCGATGTGGATACCACGCAGGTCATCAAAATTTCCGTGCAGGACCCCAACCCGCAGGCCGCGCAGATCATCTGTGACCAAATCACCGCCGTCGCGCCCGCTATTATTATGGACAAGGTCGAGGCCGGCTCTGTCAAAGTCATCGAGTCTGCAACCATGCCCACCAACCCGGTTTCTCCCCGCACAATGCGCACCACCGCGCTGGGCATGATGCTGGCCTTGGTGGTTTGCGTGGGCGTTATCGTTCTGCGTGTACTGCTCAACAATAAGATCAACACCGAGGATGATGTTGAAAAATATCTGGGTCTGCCGGTTCTCGGCGTTATTCCCAAAACGAACGGAGGGAAAAAGTAAGTGGCTAAGAAGAAAAATGCAAGCCGTGAACTGCTGCTGGTGGGCGACAACGCCTCCTTCCAGTTCAACGAGGCTTATAAATCTCTGCGTACAAATCTGGAATTTCTGGCCGCCACCTCCGACTGCAAAAGCATTTTGGTGACTTCCTCCATTCCCACCGAGGGCAAAACCAACGTGGCCGTCAACCTGGCTTACACCATGGCCGCCGCCGGCAAAAAGGTCATTCTGCTGGACTGTGACCTGCGCAAGGGCATGTTGGGTCATTACCTGCATATGCGTCGCAACACCCCCGGCCTGTCCAGCAAGGTGTCCGGTGCCGCCGATTGGAAAGATATCTGCTATTCTATCCCCCGCGTAGACAACCTGACGGTCATTCCCACCGGCCCGCTGCCGCCAAACCCTTCGGAACTTTTGTCCAGCAGCCAGATGGAGTCCCTCTTTGAGGATCTGAAGTCCCACTGCGATATACTGATCGTCGATACACCGCCGGTTTCTCTTGTCACCGATGCCGCCATCCTGAGCCGTTATGTGGATGGTGTACTGTTGGTGGTGCGCCCCGATGTCACCACCATTCAGGGGGCACAGCTCTCCAAAAAGAATTTGGAGGCTGTTGACGCACACATTTTGGGCGTTGTCATCAACGGCTACGACACCAAGAAGAACAGCAAGAAGGACGGCTACTATTACTCGTATAACTATTACAGTTACTACGGGGACGATTCCTCCGACAGCAAGAAAAAAGGATAAATCCAATAATGTCTGAGCCAATTCTGGTTGACCTGCATTGCCACCTGCTCCCCGGCATTGACGACGGTGCCGCCAACGAAAACGCCGCCGTTGACCTGATGCGCAAGGAGGAGGCGGACGGCGTACATGCCGTCATGTTTACCCCCCATTTTTATTATGAGCGCATGGGCCTGGACAGCTTTGTTGCCAACCGCAAGGCTGCCTATACCCTGACCGCAAATGCCTGCCGGCGCGAAGGGGTCCGCGTAGCCGGAAAGCTCGGGGCCGAGGTGCATTTCACCCCGGCTCTTCCTTTTTTAGACCTGAGCAAACTATGTTTTAGCGGAACACGCTATATTCTTGTGGAATTTCCCACCGCTGTGCACGCTGCGGGCATTGAAGAAACGCTGTACGCCATCCTGCAGCGCGGTTACACACCGATTCTGGCGCATGTGGAGCGTTTCCCCTATGTCAGCGAAAACCCGACACTGCTTTACAACTGGGTCACAATGGGCTGCCTGGCGCAGGTCAATGCCAGCGGCTTTTTGCGCGGCGGCGAAACGGCCAAGCTGATGCAGCGGTATCTCCACTGGAATCTGATCCATCTGCTGGCCTCCGATGCGCACAACATCAAACGGCGTCCCCCCAACCTGAAGGACGTCCACGCCATGCTGCCGCAGGATGTGTCCGCCTACTTCATGCGCAACGGCGAGGCGGTCTTCTTTGACAAAGAGCCCATAATACCGGAGCCGATCGAGCCTAAAAAGATCTTCGGCTTGTGGAAATAAACAATTCCGGTTCTTGTTTTCGTTTAATTTATTTCGTATTTACTGTTTTTGGGATTTTCCAATCAAATCTATTGCGTTTCTTTTGGGGCTGTGCTATACTATAGACACTTATAAGGTATAGTATGTACTGTATAAGTGTACGGTATCTCGTACATCCTTGAAGAAAGGAGGAGAAAATCATGAACAAGATTCAGAAGATCGTTGCTGTGCTGGGCAGTGTTGCTATGGCTTGCGCCTTTGCCACCTGCGCTTTCGCCGCTCCCGTTCAGGACGTGGAAAGCGCCCGCAGCAAGATCAATGCTTATCTGGCTGAGAATGGCATTACCGGTATGGACGCTGTCGTCAACAGCCTGGACGGTGAGCAGCTGGCCACCCTGCGCGACAATGCAGGTACCCTGACCAGCAATGTCTCCGCCGCCAAGGCTGCTTTGGAGAGCGCCACCTCCAAGACCGAGGTCCAGACCGCTGTCAACAACGCTCTGGACAATGTGCAGGGTGTCCTGAACAAGGCCGGCGTTACCGCCGTTGCCACCGTCGAGGCATCTGCCACGGAGGTCGTCGTGACCCCCGCCGCCGCATCCGATAAAGGTGTTGTCGGCACCACCCAGGCTGTTGTTCCCCTTGACAAGAAGGGCAGCAGCGCCTTCGGCAGCAACGGCACTACCGGCTCTACCGGTACTGCTGCCAACCCCATTGCTGCTTCTTCCGGCAGTGTCATCAAGCCCACCGGTGACAACAGCGCTGTGGCCCTGGTTGCCGCAGTCCTGGGTGTTTCCGCTGTGCTCGGCATGGCTGTCCGCAAGGAGAACGCTCAGACTCTGTGAGTTCTGACGCAGCCGATACGCAATGTGTCGGATTTAACGGGCAGAGCTTTTGGCTCTGTCCGTTTTGTTGTTTCTATGCGGAATTATTGTTTTGTAATTCCGCTTTAGGCAATACCGCATAATTCTAAGTGCCGATACGGCGAGCGAGGTGCGGCAGATGCTAAGCCAAAAGCGCAGGCAATACTTTGTGTATTGGCGAGCATTTTGGCAACGCAGATGCCGCGCCGCAGCCGCCGGAGCGGTGCTTAAGCCGTCAGGCGGGAATTGTGCGGTGTTGCCTTAGATAGATAAGATGATTAAGGGAGGAATACACCTTGCCCCGTGCCAAAAAATCCTTTGTCGGCAACAGTCCCCTGGCTTTTGTCGCAATTCCCTTGGCGCTTTCTGCTGCAACGGCAGCTATCCTTTTTGCCTTTGTCTATTCGCTGGCATCACCGTATCTGCCGATGCTGCGTTGGTTTGTAGCCAACACCACCATAGCCGAGCCGAAAGACCTTCTGGAGCAGGCCAACAGTGCCATAAGCGGAGCCACGGGGGATTCCGATGTGCAGGAAACGATCCCCATGAGCTCCATCACCTTCCCCATTCTGGGTGACCGCTACGCCGATATCACCATCTCCGGCACCACCGTAGATGCCCCCGTTTACTACGGTGACAGCATGAAGATCCTGAACCAGGGCGTCGGCACCTATGTGGGCAGCGTCGGCACGGGTATTCCCGGTCAGGGTAAGACCATTCTCATGGCAGGGCATAACAACACCTTCTTCAATGATCTTCAGCATGTGGCGGCAGGTGCGACCGTAACCGTCACCACGCACTACGGCGTGTACACCTATGAAGTCACCGACACCAAAATTCTGGATTACCAGGATTCCACTGCCTATGATTTCACCCGTCAGGACGAAAACCTGGTTCTGTACACCTGCTATCCCTTTGACGCCCTGGGCTTTACCCCCAACCGCTTCTTTGTTTATGCGAAGTACATTTCCGGCCCGGTCATTGACCGCACCTGCTAAGGAGGTCGCTTGTTTTGACAGATACTAACCATACGAACCGCCGCGGCAGCGTGGCCTGGGCCTTGGCACTTTCCCTGCTGTCCTCGGTGCTGCTTGTCGCTTTAGCATTTTTTCTGGCCCTGATAACCACCGTAAGCCGTCCCGATTACATGAAGTCCCAGGTTCGCCGCAGCAACTTTGCGGGCCTGGCCTATGATTTCCTCTCGGAGGATTTTTCCAGCTACGGCGCTGCCACCGGTTTTGATTCCGACGTAATTTGCTCGGCTTTGTCTGTGGAACAGATCAACACCGATATGGAAACGGCTGTTGATGATTTGTACGCAGGCAACACCCAAGCGGATCCGCGTGATGATTTTAAGGCTCAGGTCAACAATATTCTGCTAACAAACCTGGCTGAGCGCGGCATTGAGGTCACCGAGGAAATTGAGGACGGCGTCGATATTGTCGCCGACGCCTGCCGCTTGGATTACACCAACTATGTGGCTATCCCCTTGGCCGGGCAGTTGTTTGGCATCATTACCAAAATCAACCGTATCCTGCTGCCCTGCGTCTTGGTTTCGCTGCTGTTCTGTATCGCCTCGCTGGTTTTAACGGTACGTCTGGCAGGCAATGCCCGACTGGGTCTGCGCTGCGTGACCTACTCCTTTATTTCCGGCGCGCTGGTCTGCCTGCTGTGTGCCACAGCGCTCTATCCCCTGCTGGGGCTGGACAATCTCACCCTGCGGCCCGAATCTCTGCGCTCGCTGGTTCTGTGCTATCTGCGCGGCATCTTTGGGCAGCTGGGCATTTTTGCCGCCGTCTTTGCCGTGGCGGCCGCCGTACTGCTGGTATTGCAGTTCTCCGCCAGGAAACCGCGAAAATCTGTTTGATAGAAAAACCAACCTCGGCATCATCTGCCGAGGTTGGTTTTATTTGGGTTCAATGTTCTGCGCGGCTGACGATCTCCTGCAATTCAAAGCGGTAGGTCTGGTCGGCGTTGGGATACTTTTCGGTATCCACCTTTTCTAAAAACATGGCCAATGGGCGCACCCATAACCCGCCGTCTCCATACAGCTTACGGTAGATGACAACCTCCTCGCCGGTTTCCGAGTCGTGGGCCAGGTTCTCCACCAGGTAATAGTCGCCCTTAAAATGCCGATACACTCGGCCGATCTCTGCGTTTCTCATACGGTACTTCTCCTTACAGACTGCGGAATTTTGTGGGGGAGATGCCGTACTCCTGCTTGAAGGCACGATAAAAGCCGGAATAGTCGGTAAAACCTACGGCCTCGGCAACCCGTTCCAGATTTTTTCCCTCCGCAATCATCGTTTTGGCGGCAATCAGGCGGCGCTGGGTCACATAACGATAGTAGCTGACCCCCATGCGCTTGCGAAACAGCTGACTGATCGTGCTTTCGCTGACATGGAAATATCGCGCTGTGTCCTCCAGATTGATGTGCTCGGCCAGACGTCTTTCTACATAAGACATCAGCTCATCGAGCAATTCCGGTTTTTCCTCCACAGGCTCAGGCACGTTCCCGCCGAAAAATGAACTGTACATCGCCGTAACCAACTCCAGTGTGTTGGCAAACACGACCGCCTGCCAGCCGGGCGCTGCCTTTTCGGATTCCTTGACTCCGCGGCGAAATGTCTTTTCAAACCACGCCAAACTTTCTGCTGAAATATCCGAGGTACGCAAAACACAGGGCAGCCTGTCCAGCTCTGCCAGAAAGGGCCAGTTTGCCCGCAGCATGTCGTTACAGGCGGCACTGAGCCAGACGACCACACGGTCGTATTTCTCGGTCAGCTTTTCGGGAAACAACGGTCGATGGCTGACGCCGGGCCGCAGCAGCAGGATATCGCCCCGCTGCACACGGTAGCGGCGCGTACCGATGAGGTATTGCAGATTACCGCTGCGGATGAAGATCATTTCATAGTACGCGTGGCTGTGCAGGGCCACCACGTCGCCCGTATCGCTGATGTCCTGCTGGGTCTGCACCAGCGGATAGTCCATCTCGATTTCCTGATAAAAGCTGTCCAAATCTATGTTCAGACGTTCCAGCACAGCCCGCTGCTGCTCCTTTGTCGCACTAGTCCCTACGGCCAGTCCCAACGCTTGAACCTGTCGAGCCATTTCGTGCAGTTTCACAAAAGTCACTCCTTTTGTTTGTGCATTTTAGACACAGTATACCATATTTATGCTGAATTTGCAATGTATTTTCCTGCATTAACAATTTTTATTTCCTATGCAGCATTGTATAATAGAAGCATCAAAGGTGGATACCCTGTGGCGGTATCCCATGTGTGTCTTACACAAAGGAGGAAATTATGGCTAAAACAAAGAATGCCGGCGGCCTGTCCATGAAACACAAGATCGGTTATGCCTTCGGCGACATGGGCGGCTGCATGACCTTCGCCCTGATGGGTTCCATCGTCACCCGCTACTACACCAACGTCCTGCAGGTCAACACCGTCGTGCTGGCCACCCTGCTGCTGGTCTGGAACGTCTGGGACGCCGTCAACGACCCGCTGATGGGCGCCCTGATGGACAAGGTTTTTGCAAAGAAGCACAACAAAAAAGGCAAGTTCCGCCCCTGGCTGCTGCGCTCCGCCCCCATGGTAGCCATCTGCGCTATCGTGTTCTGGACTGTGCCCACTTTCTTTAAGGGCACCACCATGCTGGTCGTGCTGTTCTTCTGCAAAATTCTGTACGAAGGCTTCTACACCATGTTCAACATTCCCATGGGTTCCCTGCTGTCCGCCATGGCTGACACCGACGGCGAGCGCGCTGCCCTGTCCAGCGCCCGCGGCTTCGGCGGTATGATCGGCAACATCATCCCCATGATCATCATGCCCCAGCTGCTGGCAAAGTACGGCGACACCAGCACTGCTTTCGGCATTGGTGCCACCATCTGCGCGGCCATCGGCTTTGTGTTCTGTATGCTGCACTACGCTTGGACCGAGGAGCGCCACGTCAGCGATGCCCCCAGTGAAAACACCGAGCCTGTTAAAATCAGCGATATTCTGAATGTTTTCCGTGTCAACCGTCCGTTCCTGGCGCTGTGCATCCACGGCATCTGCATCTGCACCATGCAGTACGTCGGCAGCACTTTGGGCACCTACATGTACGGCGACGTTCTGGGCAACATCGGTATGATGAGCCTTGCCAGCGCCGTCAGCATGCCTTTGGGCATCGTAGCGCTGATCATCACCCCCAAGATTGCCGACAAGGTCGGCCTGGAGCGCCTGATCCGCTACTGCCTGCTGATCTCCTCTGCCCTGTATTTCCTGCTGTTCGGTTCCCTGATGGTTCTGCCCGTGCCCGCCATCGTCTACATGCTTGTCAGCTCCGTCGCCATGGGCCTGGCCAGCGTCTCCATCTACATGCAGTGGGGCCTGGTCGGTGAGGCTATCGACTACAACGAGATGGTCACCGGCAAGCGCACCGAGGGTTCCATCTATGGCACCTTCAACCTGACCCGCCGCATCGGCCAGACCGTCGGCAACTCCGCCGCTGTTCTGGCTCTGGGCTGGATTGGCTACCAGGCCGGTGCCGCCACCCAGACCGTTGCCACCCTGAACGGCATCAAGGCATTGGTCGTCCTGACCCCCGCTATCTTCATTCTGGGCAGCTGGATCGCCTTCCGCTTTGTGTGGAACATCACTCCTGAGGTTCGCGCCAAGATGGCCGCCTTCAAGACCGGCAAACAGAATTCTGCCGCCGAATAATACATACTATCCTTGGGACTGTGCGGCAAAATGACCGCACAGTCCCCTGTTTTTAAGGAGGAACACATTATGAGGACCCGTATCCTGCCCAAAATGCTCAACAGTGAGGTTGAGGAATATCTGCAGCGCAACGACATCATCATTGTGCCCGTGGGCACCGTAGAAATGCACGGCGGCTTTCCGCTGGACAGTGAAACCGTGATCAGCGAGGCCTACGCGCTGCGTATGGCAGAGGCCTGCGACGGTTTGGTACTGACAGGGCTTCCCTACTTCTACGCCGGGGCGACTGCCTCCGGGCGCGGCACTGTGCAGGTCAGTGTGCGTCAAGGCATTGACTATCTGTCCGCCGTGGCACATAGCCTACTGCGCCAAGGTTTCAAGCGGCAGGTGTATGTCAGTTTCCACGGCCCCGCCCACATGACCTGCAGCCCCATGGTGCGCGATTTCTTTGACGAGACCGGCGTACCCATCCTGTATATGGATCTCAGCATGCAGCTGGGCAAGCTGGCCAAGGACCTGTTTACCTCTCTGGATTGTTTCCATGCCATCACCGTGGGTGCCTACCAAATTATGGGTCGCTTACAGGATATCCCGCTGACGACCGAATTTTCCGAGCCTGCACAGCAGAGCTGCGCGCCCTTCAATGATATCTTCGGCCTGGCTTACCAAAGTGCTGCCATCGGCTATTGCTTCGCCAAGCAAAGTGACCACATGCCCACAACCGCCATTCCCGACGAGGAAACCCGCCAAAAGCTGGCCGATGAGGGCCAGTCCATCATCGAAAAGGCTGTAACCGCCATGGATATGCTCCATGTAACTGACCAGATGCGCAAGCTGGAGCTTTATAACCACGAGGTCGAAAGCACCCACCCCTGGATGCCCAGCGCCTATAACAAGAAGGAGTCCTGACCCATGAGCGAGCTGAAATATCTGCGTCACACCCCTTGCGGTGACATTGCCGGCACTGACTGCCAGTGGCCAGGCGTGGCCGCCTACAAGGGCATTCGCTACGCCACCGCCGAACGCTGGTGCTACCCCGAACAGGTCACCCACTGGGACGGCGTATATGAGGCCACTGAATACGGTGCCTGCTGCTACCAGCCCCGCGCCTTTTACAACGAATCTCAGGTTGTGGAAAAGGCGTTTTACTACAATGAATTCCGCCGCGGTGAAAGCTACCGTTACAGTGAGGACTGCCTGTTTCTGAATATCTGGACCCCTGTCGACTCTACGTCCGACAGCAAACTGCCTGTCATCTTCTACATTCATGGCGGCGGTTTTACCGGCGGCTGCGGCCACGAAAAGCACTTTGACGGTCCCGAATGGCCCACCAAGGGCTGCATCGCGGTGACCATCAACTATCGTTTGGGACCGTTGGCCTTCGCCTGTCTGGACGCACTGGCAAAGGAGGCCGGGCATACCGGCAACTATGGCCTGTTTGACCAGCTATGCGCCCTGCAGTGGGTTCGCGCCAACATTGCCGCCTTTGGCGGCGACGCCGAAAACATCACTCTGATGGGGCAGAGCGCCGGTGCTATGAGCGTACAGCAGCTTTGCCTGACACCGCTGGCCGACGGGCTGTTTGCCAAAGCTGTGATGAGCAGTGGCGGCGGCGTCAGCAAGATGCTGACGACCAAACCCGTGGAAGATGCCTATCCTTTTTGGGAAAGCGTTATGGCCAAGGCTGATTGTTCGGACTTGACGGAATTTCGCGCATTGGCTCCCGACAAGTTGTTTGCCGCCTGGCAGGAGGCCAAAAAAGAATGTAAGAACCCCATGGCTGCCGCAGGCCCTGCGCAGGACGGTGTGTTCATCTGCAAACCCGGCACCGAGGTCGTGGCCGCCAAAGAACAGCGGCACATCCCCTATCTGATCGGTATGACCAGTGAGGACATTATGCCTCCTATCCTCTACACGATGGTCAAGGGTTGGTGCAAAACCCAAGCCGAACAAGGCGGCCCGGCCTGCTATGGCTGGTTCTTTGACCGTCAGCTGCCCGGTGACAAAAACGGTGCTTGGCACAGCAGTGACTTGTGGTACTGGTTCGGCACGCTGGATCACTGCTGGCGTCCCTTTACCGCCACGGACAAGGTCTTGAGTGCCCAGATGGTCACCTATCTGACAAACTTTGCCAAGACCGGCAACCCCAACGGCGGAGGTATGCCCGCCTGGGCACCTCTGGATGCCTCCCATACAAAGGTTCTGCGTTTGGGTGAGCAGCCGACACACATGGGCAAGGCCTCTATGGCCAAATTGGCCTGGACCATGCTGACCAACAAGGCCGTCGGCGAATAACAGTTTTTACAAGCCCCCTGCATCACGCAGGAGGCTTTGTGCATAATTCCTTCGGATTTTTCCGACATGCAGTCTTGATTTTTTCTTGATATGTGCTATAATAAGATATATTTGTGTTGATTTCAACTGCTATGGAGGATATATAATGGCACAAGAACTTGAAAACAAAAAGTCCCTTCCTGCCAACGTAGATGACCGTCAGCTTGTCTATGTTCGTTACGAGGACGAAGACGAGGAGGAACTCGGCTTTTATGACATCATGCGGATATGTGATGTCTGGGGCAGAAAAATCCTGCTCACTTTAAAGCGCTACATTGCCTTCTTGCTTGCACTTTTTATCATTGGCGGTGTTGTCGGCTACGTCAAGGCAAAGAAGTCTGCCGAAATGACCTACACCTCCGATGCCGTGCTGTTTATTGACCTGAACCGCGACATGTTGGAAAGTGAAAACGACACCAACGAGGCTGGTAAAATCAGCATGCTGGCAAGCTCCTTCTCCGAAATTGTGCGCAGCGATGCCATCATTACCCCCATCGCAAGACAGTACGCCATGGAAGATGCAAAGGTGAATCTCCAGGATGAGGATGCCCTTCTCAAAAAGATTGACGACCTTCGCAAAAGCATCAATGTCTGGACACCCAGTGGCACCCAGATCATCCGCGTTTCGGTCGCCGTTAAGGTTCCCAACGGTGAGGCGGATCACGCTCAGGAAATCTGTGAGAGCGTAGTGGAAGCCGGCATTTCCAGCCTGGATTCCGTTACCGATTACGCTACCATCAAGGTCATTTCCGCAGCCACCGAAGCCCGCAAGGAAAAAGGCGAGCGCGCTTTGACCGGTGCCATTAACATGGCAGGTATTTTCCTGGCACTTGCCTTGGTTGTCGTAGTTATTCGCGAGATGGTTCTTGCCTACAAGACCCATGAGGCCGCCGTAAAAACCGATACGAAAGAAAAGGAATAATTGATTCCTGCAAAAAGCTCCGCATCGCAATGCGATGCGGAGCTTTTCTATTTATATCAGTTCATAGGCCAAACGCGGGGTTCCGTCATCTGTCTGGATAACACCGCAATAAACAAACCCGTTCTTGACAATAAGATGCTGCATGATTTTATTATCCCGATGCGTATCGATCCGCAGGTGCGGATTCTGCTCTTTAGAAAATGCCACCACACAGTCCATTATCCCGTGCTGCGTACCATCTGACGCTACGCGGTGCAGGGTAGCATAGGGTTCCTGCGATAACCACGCACCATCTATTTCGGCATAGGTCGGGTCATTGCCGGGAATCAGCGCGAACACCGCATGCAGACCATTTTGTTCCAGCACATACAGCTGCCCCTCCGCAATGTCACGGCACAGGGTGCTCTCAGCAGGCGTTCCGTCCTTCCACTGGGTCGGGTTTCCGGTTTCCCGCATGAACTGCCGTGCATAGGCGTAAATTTCCAAAATACGCGGCAATTCGTCCGATTTTGCCTTTCGTATCAAAATCACACCTCCTGCTGCCGGTTACGGCAGAAATCATTTTACGATATTCTTGACCCAGATACCCTTCTTCAGCAATACAAACCCGATAACACACTTGATCAGATCCAGGCCGTTGGCCACCAGAAATATCAGCACAATCGGCATGGCTGTATAGTGCGCCAGCACATAAGCAACCGGCACTGTGATGCCGCAGGTAAAGCAGCTGTCAAACAGGAATGTGATAAACGTCTTTCCGCCGCTGCGCAAGGTAAAATAGGCACAGTTGGCAAAGCCGAAAAGCGGCATGCACAACGCTACCGCACGAATCAGCTCGGTAGACAGCAGACGAATGGATTCCTCGGTGTTGTATATTTGCGGTATCAGCGGAGCGCACAGACTCAGCAACAAGCCCATGACCACACAGCTCATCACACTCAGGCTCAGCATACGCCAGGCTGTACGGCGCGCGCCCGTCAGACGATCCGCCCCCAACTCCTGCCCGACCACAATGGCTGTCGCGTTGCCCAGAGAAAGGAAAACCTCATTAAAAATTTGTGAAATCGTATTACAGATATTCAATGCCGCGACAACCTGTATGCCGCGCACCGAGTAGCATTGCAGCAAAATCGCCTGCCCCATGCCCCACATCAGCTCGTTAAGCAGCAGCGGCGCAGAGCGCAGCAGAATGTTCTTGGCAAGTGCTGCGGGAATGTGCATGTTTTCGTAAACACCCGCAAAAAAAGGATAACGTTCCACACTGCTGTGTGCCCCCACAGCCACAATGGCCAGTTCCACAAAGCGGGAGAGCACCGTAGCCACCGCGGCACCGGCCACACCCATGCAAGGGAATCCAAACAGACCGAAAATCAGCAGTGCATTAAAGATAAAGTTGACCACCATGGCAATCATACTGGCCTTCATAGGCAGAACGGTCTGACCGCTTTCGCGCAGGGTTCCCGCATAGCACTGCGTCAGGGCAAAGGGCACCAGCCCCACCAGCATAATACACAGATATTGCCACGCATAGCCCAGCGTAGCTGCCGCATCGGCTGGCGCTGTGTCTGCCGCTATGTAGGCACTGATCAGGGTTTTGCCCGCCAGGCTGAACAACAGGATGCCGCCGGCTGTGATGGCAGCGGCCACCAACAGCTTAAAGCGGAAGGTATGCCGTACACCTTCCATATCACCGCTTCCAAAGTACTGCGCGCCAAACAGCCCTGCGCCGGATGTACTGCCCCAAATAGCAAGATTGTAGACAAAAATCAGCTGTCCCACAATGGCAACGCCACTCATAGGCAGGGTGCCCACCTGCCCGACCATAACGTTATCCAGCAGGCTGACGATGTTGGTCAGCGTGTTCTGAACAATAATGGGCAAAACCACCGCCAGGACATGACGGTAAAAATGTTTATTGCCGAAAATACACTCTCTCAGCGTGAGTTTTTCGGTTTTTTCCATGTCAAACGTTCTCCTTATGCGCTGTTACTGTTCCATGGTAGAGATGTCTGTGCCAAAATATTTCTCGCTCAGTTCCTTCAGTTCTCCGGATTCGCGCAGTTCATCAATGGCCTTGTTCACAGCTTCACGCAGGGTCGCTGAGTCGTCCCCCTTACGGAAGGGGATAGCCACCTTGTTGGCATCATCTGTCAACACAGCAATTTTCACCTGTGCATCGGGATGTTCCTTCATATAATCGTAATAGGTCATCTCAGCATTCAGTGTGGCATCGATACGCCCGCTGAGCAGCAGCTCAAAGGTCTGGTTCAAGTCATCCACGCCGGTCACTTCTGCACCGTATTGTTCGGCCAGCTGGGCATAAGTGCTGCTGATGGTGTTGGCCGTATGTTTCCCCTTGAGATCCTCCAGCGTATGGATAGTATCATTATCGCTGCTCACAATCACTGCGGTACGGTTGTAGGCATACGGGGTCGAAAAATCATATTTTTCGCTGCGTTCCTCGGTAATATCCACACCATTGACCATAATATCATAGCGGCCTGCATCAAGACCCGCCAACAGTCCGTCCCATTCGCCCTCAACAAAGGTGGGGGTGACGCCCAGCTTTTCGGCAATTTTGCTGCCGACCTCTACATCGTACCCGACCAGCTTGTCATTTTCGTCATGGTACGTCCAGGGGGCCCAGGTGCCCTCCATTGCAATAACGATGGTACCGCTTTCTTGGATGCGGGCAAGTTGATCCTTCGTATCGGCGGCGCTTTCGGTCTTGCCGCCACAGCCTGTCAAGGCAGCCGTCAAACCGACAGCAAGCAGCAAAGCGGACAATTTCTTAGTAAAAACTCTCACAATAAACTCCTCTGTTTGTAATTTTGCAAAAACTCGCGCGTCCGGGTTTGAACCGGATTTGCGAAGAACGATTCTGCGTCATTTTGTTCTACAATGACGCCTCGATCCATAAAAACAACTCGGTTGGCGGCATGGCGGGCAAAGTCCATCTCGTGGGTAACCACCAACATGGTGCGTCCCTCCTGCGCCAGCTTGCGCATAACCTCCAGCACCTCTCCCGTCAATTCAGGGTCAAGGGCCGAGGTCGGCTCGTCAAAATAGATGATTTCCGGGTTTGTGGCAATGGCGCGGGCAATCGCCACACGCTGCTGTTGTCCGCCCGAAAGCTGGCTGGGATAATGGTCGGCACGATCCTCCATGCCGACTTCCACAAGCGCTGCCCTGCCGATTTCCTCTGCCTTAGCGCGGGGCATCTTGCGGGCCACGATCAACCCCTCGGTGACATTTTGCAGGGCTGTCTTGTTGGCGAATAAATTGTAATTTTGGAACACAAACCCGGTGCGACGGCGCAGAGCATTTATATCCGCATGGTTGGCGCTGTGCAGATCCAACCGCGTTTCGTCAAAGAGCATCGTGCCTGCATCCGCACGTTCCAAAAAATTCAGGCAGCGTAGCATCGTGGTTTTTCCGCTTCCGCTGGAGCCAAGTATTGCCACAACATCACCCTGATTTACATCCAAATCAACGCCCTTTAAGACTTCCAGCGGCCCAAAGGATTTTTTCAAATTGCGAACCTGCAGCATTTTATCAACTCCTTTGTGCACCGCGTTGGTTCAGTTTCTTCTCGCCCCACGCCTGCAGTCGGGTCAGCACTGTACAGAACAGCAGGTAAATCAGACCGACTTCTATATACAGTGCCAGCGGCTCATAGGTACGGGCTACGATGCGCTGGGTGGTCATAAACATTTCGGTCACGGTAATGTTGGCCGCCAGCGACGTATCCTTGACCATCGCAATCAACGAACTGGCCAACGTGGGAAACGCCGTGCGCAGTGCCTGCGGCAGGATAATGCGCCGAATGATTTGCAGGTAACTCATGCCCACGCACTGCCCGGCCTCCAGCTGTCCCTGCGGCACCGATTCCAGCGCGGCGCGAATCGTCTCCGCACAGTAGGCACCTTCATTGACAGAAAACACCAGCACTGCGGCCGGGAACGGCTCGATCAAAATCCCCACTCCGGGCAAGCCATAGAACACCACAAATAACTGGACCAGAACCGGTGTGCCGCGGATGATCCAGATATACAGCCGAGCGAGTTTTTCCAACACGGGTACATGGGCAAACTGCACAAGCGCCACCGTGACGGCAATGACAAGCGCAAATCCAAAGGATAAAATCGTCAGCGGAATGGTCACCGTCAAGCCCGGCAGCAAGATTGTTCCGAAAGAATTTATCAAAATACGCAATAAGCGTTCCGTCATGACTTTTCCCCTCTATAACGTGAATCGTCAAAAACGCACGGCTCGGCAAATGTCAAGCCATGCGTTTTTTTCGCAGTGTTTATTCGGCACCGCGCCGCGCAAAAACGACCCAGACCGTCTTGAACAGGATCCTGATGTCGCCCCAGAAGGTCCAGTTGTCAATATAGGTCGTATCGAGTTTTACGACCTCCTCAAAGTCCTCAATGCTGCTGCGGCCGCTGACCTGCCACAAGCCGGTAATACCGGGTTTCATGCTCAGTCGGCGCTTGTGGTGGCTCTCATACTGTTTGTACTCGTCCAACGTCGGCGGGCGGGTACCCACCAAGCTCATCGGGCCGCGCAGAACATCAAAAAACTGCGGCAATTCGTCAATACTTGTCTTGCGGATAAACTTCCCCACCTTGGTGATGCGCGGATCATCCTGCATTTTGAACATAAGGCCCGTCATCTCATTTTGGGCCATCAGCTCTTTTTTGCGTTCCTCTGCGTCCATATACATGCTGCGCAGCTTGTGGATGTAGAATTCGCGGCCGTTTAAGCCCACGCGCCGCTGCTTGAAGAATAGAGGTCCCGGGCTTTCGATCTTCAGCGGAATAGCCACAATTGCAATAATGGGGATACTGATGATGCAGCCTATTATACTGCCCACAATATCCAGTGCCCGCTTCAGTATCTGATCGGTCATGCTCAGTTCCACGGTTCCGATGGTCACCATATTGTGCCCGGCACACCGCCCCAACGTGCTGCTCAGGCGGGCGGCACTGGTCTCACTGCAGCAGTCTTTTTCCAAGCGGTTCAACGTAGGCAGGCTGAAATGCACCGTCAGGCCCATGCTCTCCATCTCCTCGAGGAACGGAACAAAGGAACTTCCGCTGTCCATCGGGATATCCACATACACCTCATCCAACGCCGTGCGGCGTAGCCAATCCATAAAACCTACATAGTTGGCAGCGATGGGAACCCCTGCGATTTTCTGCCCGACTTCGTCGTCGGTCGCCTCAGGAATCGCCAGCCCCACAATGCGGTTGGACCAATCCTGATACAAATCCCGAATCATATTCTCCGCATGGTCGGCGGTTGTAATGACCCCCACCAGACTTTGCAGTCCACGCATTTTGTAGGTGTTTTTCAGAATCTCTTTCAGCGCAATATGGCTGGCTGTCATCAAAAAGACGTTGATGATCGGCACCAAAAGCAAAAAGTAACGGGATTCCAGCATGGCTGCCTTGGTCAGGGCAAGCCCCGCAGAGTTGATCAATCCCAGCAAAAGGTTGAACTTTACGGCTCTGGCAAACTCGTGTCTCTTGTTGCGTTTGACAATGTCCTCCCGCTGGTCAAACAGAAGAAAGGTGCAGATATAGGCCAGCGTCAGCAGCAGCATCGCCCACAGAAAATCATTGTACTCATACTGTGGCATTTTTCTCAGCATACCGTCAATGATGACCCAGGCAATACCGATACTGAAAATCAGCGCAATGAGATCCGCAAAGAAAACGCCGATATATTGGATTTTTTCTCTCTTATTGTTCATATTCCTCACCTTGTGTACAAGGTCTGTACACAATACCCCAATGTATTAATGGATTCTATGATTCTATCACAATTCCGCCTTTTTTTCAAGTTAAGATTTTGTTACAGTTTATTGCCCGCCGTCACTTGCCAAATTGCCCTCGGCCCGTTATAATTGACAGTATACAAAGGGATTCGGGAGGTTTTGACAATGTTCCTTTTTGCCAATCTTTTGCTGCTGGCCTTGTTTGCCGGCGGTGTATGCAGCCTGCTGCCGGTTCTGCGCAGGCGGCTCACGCTGCATGACTGGTGGGAGCAGGAGTTTTTCCTGTTTTGTTCCCACTTTTCGGCACAGCGCCAAAAAATCGGTCGTTGTTCCTTTTTTCTGGGCCTTGCCATTTACGAATTTATCGTCACCTTCTGTTACAGCAATGCCTATTTGACCTGGCCGTCACTGAACCCTGCCCTGGCGAATATTCTGTATGCGGTCATAGCCCTCTGCTTTTCCGTCAAGATCCTTCTGGGCACAAAATACAGCGGAAAAAGCTTACTGTTTGCAGGTTTACTGTATTTCATTGCCCGCTGGGTGTTTTTTAACGGCCAGAACATCTGGTGGATCTGGCTTTGTGCAGCGCTTTTGGCAGCAAAGGATGTGGACATCTGTCACAGCATGAAGCCTTTTTTACTGGTGGGTATTTCCTGCGTCCTCTGCACCGCTGTTTTATCTTTCGCCGGGATCATTCCGATTACACCTGATCTCAGCAACCGCGGCTGCCACCCCTTCTGCTACGGCCAACACAACACCTTCGGCGGTATTCTTCTGGGCCTCGCCCTAGCCTGGGTCATCATGCGCGGCAAGCGTCTGCGGTATTATGATGCATTGAGTCTTGGCGTTCTCGGATCCTTTGTTTTATTCTACATTCGCTCTCGTTCTGCCGGTATTTCTATTCTCCTTCTGGCTGTCTTTGTGCTGATTTCCGTGTTGCTTTTCTCCCGCAACTGCCTGCGCGGCAGCAGGATCGTTTCCGCGCTGTCGGCTGCCACACTGCCGCTTACTGTTTTCCTCAGTTTCGGACTTTCCTTTCTTTTTAATTATATGGACGACCCCGATTTCCCGCAGAGTATTCTTACCTTTGTAGGCAGGCTGGATAGTCTGTTCACCGGGCGTCTTTGGCTTGCTTTTATGGCTATGCAAACCTACCCCGTAAAAATTGCCGGCTATCTTCTGACCGGCGATTTCCCCTACATTGACAACCTTTATGTGTTTCTTTTCTACTCGGTCGGCCCCATCATGTTCCTTCTGGTGTGCGCGTTGGCCACCTACGCCCTGTACCGCTATGCGCGCATGGGAAACTGGGTGGCTTTGAGTTGTCTGTTGGTTTTGGTTGCCTACGGCTTTATGGAAAACCAGGTATTGCACCTGACCTCCGCCCCCGCCGATCTGCTTCTTACCGGCGTCATTTTTGCCCTGCCGTATGACCGATGGAACCACGACCCCGATAACTCTGAACCGATATAACTTTTATTGCACAACAAAGTCACCTCCTGTGAAATCCGTTTTCGGATACCACAGAAGGTGACTTTCTTTTTTCTTATTCCAGCCCCAGTGTGATGGCCTTGACCGCCTCGGTCAGGGTCACTACATTGCTGCGGGCCTCAAAGCCAAGGGTAACGCCGTTTAGTGTGACAAGGCAATTTTCTCCGTCATACTGTTGAATTGTCACGGCCAGCTCCGGATGTTCTTTATTATCCAGCGTTACGGTGAAAGCCAGTTCCTGTTTTTTGTCGGTTGTTTCGCTGTTGTATTCGGTGATCTTCAGCCCATCCACCGCCTGTTTCACGGCATCGAAATCCACCTCGTCACCGTTAATGGTAAAGGTATTTCCCTTATGCTCGACCGTGTAGTCAGTATCGTCCACCGTGAATGTCATGCTCTTGACCGTGTCCCAATCTAGAGACAGTGCCTCGTCGGGGCGCAGCGCGTTGGCGTCGGTAGCGGTCAGGTCGTTGTACGCATCCTCGGTCAGCTTAAAAATAATTTTGCTGTCGTTCATGCGGGCATAGCAGGTATCACCCTTTTTCCCTAAGGCCAGCGCAAAGCTGCCGTCGGTCTTATCCTGCGTGTACTGCACGGTGTAGGTCACAGTCGGGGTGTCGAGCCCGTAATCGGCAAGGTTTTCCTGCGAGGCTTGGTAGGTGGCGTAATCACTGTAAGGCAGCGCTGCCAAGTCGCTGAGAAAACCTTCGATTTTCTGGGTCGACAGCGCTGTATAGTTTTCGCCGTCTACCGCGTAATAATCGTAGGTGTCGGTGTACAGCGGGGCTGCGTCCGGCAGATACTGCGCGGTGAATGTTGTTTCCCCGGTTGCCGTGATGCCGGTGATGGTATCATACGCCGGCACACTGTCAGCGCACAGGTACGCATCACGGTCGGTGGAAAGAGCCCCTGCCACATCGTCCGCAATCAGGTAGACCGTACCATCCCCCAAGGTCACATACCGCTTGCTGTCCATCGTCGAGAAGTTGCCGAATTTCACCACCGTGTCACCCTCGGTTGTTGTCAACGTAACAGTGACCTCCGGCGCATCCAGCCCGTACTGGCTGTAATCCTGAACATCGCTGATTTCAAACCCGGCGTTTAAGGGGGCGAACCGCTGCAAAAGCTCCTGCAGCTTTTCCTGATCCACGGGAAACGCTGCGTCATCGCTCTGCTGCCAGGTATCGTCGGTTTTTTCATAGGTCAGCGTTTTTCCGCCGGATGTCCAGCTGATTTTGGTCACGCTGTCGGCGTTCAGGTCCACAATATCCTTATCGATCGTCGCTATTTTGTCGATGTGTTTCTGTACCCCGGCCGCCAGCAAAATTGCCAGGCAAAGGCCGAGCAGCACGGCCAGCAGAATCAGAAGATTTTTTTGTCGTTTCATGTCGTTTTCCTCCTGCGCAGGACCTCGTCAATGCCCAGCAGCAGAACTCCCAGCGGGATAATGCCGATCAGGCAGACCTTCAGCCAGGCGGCCGCCCCCGAACTGATGGTCAGGTAGGTATTGTTCAGGGATTTGCTGCGGATGGATACGGCATCGTTTTTGCCGATCATCCAGGACAGGCTGTTCATAACAAGATCCATATTGGCACCCGATGAGTAAGAATTGTAGGTGTCCTCCAGCAGATAGTCGCTGGCCACCCACACCATCTTGCCGTCGGCCTCATTTTGTACCGAAACCGCCAGTGTGTAGGGCCCGTCGGTATCGCCATCTTCTTTTTCGTAGGTCGTCATTGCGTAGCCTGCCTTTTTGGCAAAGGATTCCGCCGAGGTCGTCAGCAGCGCCGTAGCCTGACTCCCGCTGACGGTCAGCCCCTGTGCAATCGGCACGATTACATGGTAGGCACCCTCGGCCAAGGGGTCGGTAATTTCAGAGGAGGCAATATCCGGCATCAGCACATAGGGCGCACTGAAGGCATAGTGCTCGCGGTCGTTGTCAACGACCACGCCCTCGGCGACAGTCACGCCGTAATCCTGCAAGAGCGTTTTCAGGTTGGTCAGCTCCGTTTCTTTCTGCGGGCCCGAAAACACCATCAGCTTGCCGCCGCTTTGCAGGTAGTCCCGCAAAATGCTCAGCTCCTCCTCGGAAATATCGCCGGTGGGGGCGTTGATGAGCAACGTGTCGCACTCCTCAGGGATGGAATCCACATTCAGCAGAGAGAAATCCTCTGTCAGTTCATAGTTGCTGCGAGTAAGCTGGCTGCGGAAATTGTCCGACAGCGGCTGCTCGCCGTGACCGCTGAGCAGATACACCTGCGGCAGATCCTCGCTGACAACATAGTCGATGGCCGATGTGATCTGCCCCTCCCCGTCAAAGCTCTGGGATACCGAGCCGGTGGTGTAGTAGGTGCTGCTGTCTACCTTATATATATCGGTATACGGAATGTAACGGCTCTTGTCTCCGCATTCTACCACAAGGGAGTTGTTGGTGACGGTTTCGTCGGTGTACTGTTGGGCAAAAGTCGGGTAGACATCGGGATCCTTCTTGGTGACGGTAATATGGTCGGAAAGATCCTGATACCGATCCAGCAGCTTGTCCAGCACGGTGTTCTCCTTACCTGCCTGTACGATCCAGTAGATGTTGACATCCTTGGTCAGATTGGTAGCCACCACCTTGGTGTCCGCCGTCAGAGAGTACAGCTGCGCCGCAGAGATGTCCAGCTGGGTATACCGGGTGGGCAGCACCCCTGCCAGCACGTTGACCGCTACCAGAATCGCCAGCACGACCACACCCAGCACAAAGCTGTATCCGCCGACCTTAGCGGTGCGGGTGCTCAGTGCCTGTTTATTTCGGGCGGTCATCTGCCGCCATTTTTGTGTAAACTTGTCTTTCATCCGTTATACCTCTTTTTCTCCCACACCTGCACGCAGAGGAACAGGAAAAACACAGCAATGCTGACATAGTACACAATGCCGGTGACGTCAAACACACCGTTCACAAAGGTGTACAATCGTTCAAAGGGGGACAGCTTTTGCATCAGGTCAGGCAAAAGGCTTGTCAGTGCCTCCGGTTTGACAAACCATGCCGCTGCCAGCGCTGCCGCACCTGCCGCAAAGACCCCCAGCCCGACAATATCGGAGTTGGTCAGTTTGCGCACCAAAAGCCCCAGCAGCGCGGCCAGAACGACCAGCACAACTATGTTGAACGCCTTGGAGGAAATGTAGTTGGCCAGCGAGGCACTGTAATACAAAAACAGCATGACCACCACGCCGATGCCCGCCGCCATCCCCTGGGATTCCGTCAACGAGGAGATAAACATACCGATGGCGATCAGCGCCAGCCCCAGACAGATAAAAGCAAACAACGCTCCGTAGGAAGTGGGCAGATACACATCGCCATAAAACGAAAAGATAAAGGGGTAAACACACGCCACCAGCATAGGCAGCACAAAAACAATCGCCATAGCGAAATATTTACCCAATACAATATCGGTGGAGGTGATGGGCAGCAGCGAAAGCAGCTGGTCGGTCTTTTGCTTTTTCTCCTCTGCCACAACACGCATCGTCAGCACCGGCACCAGCCCCACAAAGGCAATGCTGAAGGTGCCCAACGCATACTCAAAGTTTGCCATGGCGCTGTTGATGTTATACAGCATCGCGCCGATGCCGATAAATTCCAGCAAAAACGCTGCAAACACATAGGCCATCAGCCCGTGATAATACAGCGAAAGTTCATGCTTAAATACCGCTTTCATGCTCGACGTCCTCCTTTTCCGGCAGGGTCGGCTCACTCTCGGTAAGCTCGATAAAGATATTCTCCAGGTCCGCCTTCTGCGGCGTCATCTGCAAAAGCGGGATTTCGGCCTTGGCAAAGGCAAAGAAGATCTCAGCGGCAGCATGGTTCAGTTCGCCGTTCACCGTCAGTTCAGCGCGGCAGGTATCGTTTTCGCCCTTGGAAAATTTTGTCTGCGCCACGACGGGCACCGATGCCAAAATTTCCGCCATCTTTTCCTGTGTACAGGGGGCGCACAGGCTCAGCTTATTGCTGTTGGCAAGCGTTTTTTCAAGGTTTTGCGGTGTGTCAAAGGCCACCAGTTTGCCGTGGGCGATGATCAGAACGCTCTCGCAGATGGCCTGTACTTCGCTTAAAATGTGGGAGCTTAAAATTACGGTGTGCTTTTGACCCAGCTCACGGATCAGGTCGCGAATCTCTATGATCTGCAGCGGGTCAAGTCCGACGGTCGGCTCGTCCAAAATGATATACTGCGGGTTACCCAGCAATGCCTGTGCAATGCCGACACGCTGGCGATATCCCTTGGAGAGGTTGCGAATCAGCCGATGGGTCATATCGGTCAGGCGGGTCTCCTCGATCACGCGTGCCACCTCCTGCGGGATCTGCTTGGTCGGCACGCCCTTAGCCTCCGCCACAAAGCTCAGGTACTCCGCAGGCGTCTGCTCAGTATACAGGGGCGGGATTTCCGGCAGGTAGCCCACCAGCTTTTTGGCGTCCCTGGCATCCTCAAAGATATCGCAGCCATCGATGGTGACAGTGCCTGCCGTTGCGGCAAGGCAGCCGGTCATGATGTTCATTGTGGTGGATTTTCCCGCACCGTTCGGCCCCAAAAAGCCGTAGATATGTCCGTTTTCCAGCGTGAAGGATATATCGTCCACCGCAGTGAAATCCCCGTATTTTTTGCTCAAGTGCTCCACTGTGATCATATACGCACCTCCTAAAATTTCCATTTAACAATAGCACGCAATTCTGAAAAACGTTTGATGAACCTGTGATTGAAATGTGACAGACCCGTTAAAGAAACGTGAAACGCCAAACCGGCAGCCCCTTGCGGAGCTGCCGGTTTGGCGTTGTATGGAAATATTGGAGAGAATGACGATCTTATTGCTGCGGAGCGTCCTTTTTGAGCAGGCTCAAAATCACAGCACCCACAACACTGCCCACTGCCAGGGCTGCTACATACAGCACGGCATGGTCGACTACGGGGAACACGAAGATACCGCCGTGAGGCGCGCGCAGGGCACAGCCGAACAGCATGGACAGCGCACCGGAAACCGCAGAGCCTACAATGCAGCTGGGCAGCACACGCAGCGGGTCGGCCGCCGCGTAGGGAATCGCACCCTCGGACACAAAGCAGAGACCCATGACATAGTTGACGATACCGTTGCGGCGCTCATCGGGCGTCCACTTTTTGGGGCAGAAGGTCGTGGACAGGGCAATCGCGATGGGCGGCACCATGCCGCCGACCATAACGGCAGCCATAACCTCATAATTGCCGGAGGCCAGGGCTGCGGTACCAAACACATAAGCCGCCTTGTTGATGGGGCCGCCCATATCGACGCTCATCATGCCGGCCACGATGGCACCCAGCAGTACGCGGGAGCTGCCGCCCAAAGCGTTCAGCCAGTCGGCAACGGCCGTGTTGATAATGCCCATAGCAGGGTTGATGCCGCACATCACGGCGCCCACGATCAGGATGCCGCCCAGGGGATAAATCAGCATGGGGCGGATGCCGTTCAGGCTGGCGGGCAGCTTGTCGGTGATCTTTTTCAGGAACTGCACCACATAACCGGCCACAAAGCCCGCCAGCAGCGCAGCAAGGAAACCGCCGGAAACGCCGGTAGTCTGCCCCGATACAAGCCCCGCAAAGTTGGTGCCGTTCATGGCCAGCACACCGCCCGCAAAGCCTACCGCCAGGCCGGGACGGTCGGCAATCGACATGGCGATAAAGCCTGCCAGAATGGGCAGCATGTAACCAAACGCTGCGCCGCCCACCGTCTTAAAGAACGCCGCCACGGGGGTGTTCATGCCAAAGTTGGACGGGTCGATGGTGTAATCGTCCAGCAGGAATGCCAGCGCGATCATAATGCCGCCGCCCACCACAAAGGGCAGCATGTGGGAAACACCGTTCATCAGGTGCTTGTACAGGCTGTGCCCGACGGTATCCCCCGCACCTGCGGCCTGTGCCGCCTTGGCATCGGCATCGGCGTGGAACACTGCCACCTCGCCGTGGGCAACCTTTTTGATAAGCTCCTCCGGCTTGTGGATGCCGTCATCTACGCGGGCAAACAACACCGGCTTGCCGTCAAAGCGGGCGGTCTGCACATTTTTGTCCGCCGCAATGATAATGCCGTCGCATGCAGCGATCTCCTCGGCGGTCAGCACATTTTTGGCACCGTCCGAGCCGTTTGTTTCCACCTTGGTTGCAAGGCCCAGCTTTTCACCGGTCTTGGTCAGCGCCTCGGCTGCCATGTAGGTGTGGGCAATGCCGTTGGGGCAGGCTGTTACCGCCAAAATGCGGTAGCCGGTCTGGGGGATCTCCTGCTGGGTAAAGCTCTCCTCACCGAACTGCGCATCCTCGCGGTCGTCGATGGCCTGCAGGAACTCGGCGGGGGTCTTGGCCTTGCGCAGCGTCTCAACAAAATCCTCATTCATCAGCATCTGCATCAGGCGGGCCAGCATATCCATGTGCAGGCTGCCGTTTTCGGGTGCGGCAATGGCAAACAGCAAATCTGTCTTGCCGTCGTCCTCGGCATTGTACTGCACGGGCACAGCCAGACGCAGTGCCGCCAGGCTGGGGCGGGTCACACAGGCTGTGCGGGCGTGCGGCACCGTGATGCCGTTGTCCACATAGGTCGATGCCTCGGCCTCGCGCGCCAACAGTGCCTTTTTGTATTCGGCTGTGTCGGTGATGTTGCCGTGGGTGGCCTGCAGGGCTACCAGCTTATCCAGGATTTCGTCGCGGGTAGAGACCGCTGCATCCAACGCAATGGATCGGGCTGTGAACAGTTCCGTAATACGCATAGCAATTCTCCTTCTTATCGTTTATATTGTTTCCAGCAGTGCTTCGATATCCTCTTTTTTTGCAAGTCCCAGGCTGAACGCCGTGGCACTGCCGCACGCCGTACCAAGGCGCAGCGCGTAGGCGTAGTCGCGGGTCTTTTGGTAACCGGCCACAAAGCCGGCCACCATGCTGTCCCCCGCGCCGACGCTGTTTATGACCTTGCCTTTGGGGCAGCCGATGCGGTGGATCACCCCGTTTTCATCGCGCAGCAGAGCACCGTCCCCCGCCATGCTGACCAGCACATTGCGCGCGCCGCGCTCTTGCAAATACCCGGCCGCACGGGCGATTTCCTCGTCGGTATTCAGCTTGATGCCGACCAACTCCTCCAGTTCATGATTGTTGGGCTTGATCAGAAACGGGTGGTATGGCAGCACACGCGCCAACAGGTCGCGGGTAGCATCGACAACGGTCTGGACACCGCGCCCCTGCAGACGCCGCAAGATCTTTTCGTAGGTATCCTGGGACAGGCTGGACGGAATACTTCCCGCCAGCACCAGGATATCCCCCTCGGTCAGCTTGTCAATTTTTGCTGCAAACTCATTTTGGGCAGTTTCCGGGATATTGGGTCCTGCACCGTTCAGCTCAGTCTCCTGATCCGCCTTGATTTTTACGTTGATGCGGGTCATGCCCTCTTTCAGCTGTACAAAGTCCGTCTGCAAGCCCTGTGCGGCAAGGCCGCGTTCCAGCCATTTGCCGGTTTCCCCCGCCACAAAGCCCAGCGCCACGCTGGGGCAGCCAAGCTGCTGCAATACGCCGGACACGTTGATGCCCTTGCCGCCGAGCACACAGTCCTCCCCTGCCGCACGGTTTACGGCGCCCACCACCATCGGGTGGTCGATGCGCACAACATAGTCAATAGCCGGGTTAAATGTTACGGTATAGATCATAGCTTTGTCTCCTTTACCAGTGTAACTTTGGCATATTGCGGGGCGGGGCAGCGGTCCGTCAAAATTGCACCCCCCTGCAATTCGGTGATAACAGCCGGGTACACGCAGGCAAACTTGGTGCTGTCCACCAGGAACCAGCTTTCGCGCGCACGCCGTACCGCCACGGCCTTGACGGCAGCCTCCTCAGGGTCGGGGGTAGTAAAGCCAGCCTGCAGATCCACGCCGTTGGCACCCAGAAACGCCTTGGTGAAATTGTACGCCTGCAAGGACGCCACGGCAGCTGCCCCCACAATGGCCTCGGTGTTAGGGCGCAGCATACCGCCCGGCACAAAGACCTTGCAGCCCTTTTGTGCCAACAACCGTGCATGGGCGATGCCGTTGGTGACGTAGTGCGCCTCCAGCGCCGGACCCGACAGCGCCTGCACCAGCGCCAGTGTGGTTGTTCCGGCATCGATATAGACAAAATCCTGCGGCTGAATCAGCGTCGCCGCCGCCCTGGCGATGTCTCGCTTTTCGGCAATGGCCAGCGCCTGCTTGGCGTCCATGGTCGGTTCCTCTGCAAGGAACTGACTGTCCGGCAGGGTTGCTCCGCCGTGCACCTTGTTGAGTTTTCCCAAACGGTCAAGTTCGGTCAAATCCCGCCGTATGGTCGATTCGCTGGCATTCAGCTCCTCGCATAGCTCCTGCACGGTTGCCGACCGCTTTTCTTCCAACATATCGAGAATTTTGGCAAATCGCTTCTCCGCTAACATCGTTCATCCCCCTTGTACTCAGTCTGGCTGATTTTGGCTGTTTGTGGTTGTATTTGGTTTCTTTACTTGTATTATAGCATATCATCTGTCATTTTCAAGCATTTTCAGCCAAATTCAGTCACCAAATTTCGTGCTTGTTTTTTGTGCACTATCACGGAAATCTTCGCTTGCAAAAATTCCGCAAAGATGCTATACTGACGAAAATCCACTTCATGCGGAGGTTTTCTATGGTACGCCCTCTTATGACCGACACCGTCTTTTTAGCACAGAAAGCACAGCCCGCCACGACGCAGGATATCGGCATTGCCGATGACCTGCTGGACACCCTAAAGGCCCACGCCGACGGCTGTGTGGGTATGGCCGCCAACATGATCGGCGTCAACAAGGCCATCATTGCCTTTGACGACGAGGGCACCCTGCGGGAAATGTTCAATCCCGTCATTGTCTACCGCAAGGGGCTGTACCTTGCCGAGGAGGGCTGCCTTTCCCTGCAGGGGCAGCGCAAAGCAAAACGCCACCGCACCATAAAGGTACAGTGGCAGGACCGTGAGATGCAGACGCACACCAAAAATTTCAACGGCTGGACCGCGCAGATCATCCAGCATGAGGTCGATCACTGCAACGGCATCTTAATATAAGGTACACAAAAACACCGCACGGCATCGTGCGGTGTTTCCTGTTTATCGGTTGATGAAATTCAGCGTCAGTGCCAAAATCAGCATGTGTACGGGGTAAAATGCATAGCACAGATACTGGAACGGCTTGCTGTGGTAGCCCTGCCGCCCGCGGTACAGCCAGATGGGGATCAGCGCCAACAGCGCCAGGCCCTGCTGGCAAAACTCAAACTCCCTGCCGAACAACTGTACGGGGTACATCAAACCGCCCAGCAACTCAACATTGAGCCAATACAAGGCCGCGATCTGCCCCAGCAGGCACCACCATTGGCGCCCACGGAAGAAGTAAAAAACAAACACCGTCAGCACACCGACGCCGTAGTAATCCACCATGCCGAGTGTACCCAGCACACCGCCCAGCAAAACCACCAAAACAGTAGTCACGGCGAACAGCCACGGCTTTTGTTTTTGGCGCACAGCCTCCATCAGGCGGATGCCCATAAGGCCCGTCAGCAGGGTCCAGATAACGTTCTGGTGCACAGGATAGAACCAGGTACCGCCATACATCAGGTCGAAGGGAATTTCCGACAATACCGCAAACAGCAGCATGCGCAGCGCATATTTTTTGAAGCTGCGGGAATGAAAATACCCTTCGACAGCCATAAAGGCAAATATGGGGAACGCCACGCGTCCCACGCAGGTCAGCCAATCCTGTGCAGGAAAGACCGTTGCCCACATGTGATCCATCAGCATAAAGACCATGGCAAGGATATGCAGCGCCGCAGCGCTGAGGTCGAAGTGTTTCGGGGTCAGCTCGTTGGTGGTCCGATTTGTCATGTAAATACTCCTCGATTTTTCTTTTCACTCTGTTGCAATCGCAGTATTGCCTTAGCCTAATAACTCCAATTCCAGAATATCTTCTATGGCGATGACCGTGCCGTCGGTCAGCACCAAGGTTTTTTCAAATTCCTGCAATTTCTTAACGCAGCCCTCGGTTCGGCGGTAGCTGCCGCCCTCCTTGCGGTCATCAGGCACAAAATGCGTGATGGCTGCGCGGGGCGTTTTTTCCAGGTTTTCACGCAGATACTGCAATTTTTTGTCCAGCTCTGCCTGCTCGTACTCGTCGGGAATCATCCGTTTCTCGGTCAGGCGGGCGCTTTCCTGCAGGGCAGCGCCCAGTCCCGTCAACGCCGCAAAGGGCGAAAACTGCGCAGCCCTGTCCTGTCGGGACATGCGCGGATGTCGTTCCGACGTGGGATGCGGCAGATGTATGATATCATCATAGCGGCCCATTATGCCTTATGTCCCCCGATCTGTGCATTGCGCTGCATGGCGGTCGCGCCCTCCTGCAGGTCCATACCTTTTACAATGGCGTTTTTGCCGAATTTCTTTTTGATGCAAAGCATCGCCTGTTGACGTCGACGCTCCCGCTCCAACTCCTTTTGCTGCTCGGCATGCTGTTGCTGCGCCTTTTGTGTCACGGTAAAAAAGTCAAGCTGTTCACAGGACTCCGTCTCGCGGGCGGCCTGCTCCGTCAAAACGTTGTTGGCCACCAGATTCAGTCGGCGTATCAGCAGATTCTCGTCAACAATGCGGTCATACAGTTCGGTAACAGCCTCCATAATTTGTTTGGTGGAGGATGTATATCGCTCCAGGTTGGCTGTGCCGTGGGCGTGTTTGGGCACCTTGCGGCCGTACATGTCGGTGGTAACAGGGCCGTGGTAGTTCTTGCGGCGCTGCGGGTCGGTCAGGTTTTCGATGTCATAGCCGACCGTCAACACCATCTGCTTGGTCATCAGGCCCTTGTCCACCAGATCCAGCACCAGCCCATCTGCCATTTCCCGCACGATAAGCCGAGCCTGGTCAAATTCGGTGGCACAGTGCAGCACCTGACCGCCGCCGATACTGGTAGCCGCCGGCTTGTAGGCCTTGATATCTGCCAGGGTGCAGGGTTCCCACCCCCAGGCGTGGTCGATCAACAGCTCAGCGCCGACGCCAAACAGGCGGTAGAGCAGTTCCTCATTATAAAAATCGCTTTCCTTGCCAAGGGAACAGCGCGCCACATCGCCCATAGTGTACAAGCCGTGCGCCTCCAGCTTTTTGGCGTAGCCGCGCCCCACACGCCAAAAATCCGTCAGCGGTCTGTGCTCCCACAGCAAACGACGGTAACTCTGCTCGTCCAAACAGGCAATGCGCACACCGTTCTTGTCCGGCGGGATATGCTTGGCCTGCACGTCCATGGCCACCTTGGCCAGGTACAGATTGCTGCCGATTCCCGCCGTGGCCGTAATGCCTGTCACCCGCAGGATCTCAAGGATCAGCTTCATGGCAAAGTCACGGGCTGTCAGGTTGTACAGCTTCAAATAAGACGTTGCATCAATAAATACTTCGTCAATGGAATAGCTGTGGATATCCTCCGGTGCCACAAATTGCAGATAGATGCCGTAAATCTGGGTGCTGCGGGCCACATAATGGCTCATCTGGGGCGGCGCGATGATATAATCCAGTTCGTATTCCGGGTGTTCGGCTAATTCGGGGGCATTGACGCTTTTTCCGGTAAACTGCCGGCCGGGGGCCTTGGTGCGCCGCCAGGCATTGGCCTGCCCAACCTTTTGCACGACCTCGAACAACCGAGCGCGCCCCGGTATGCCGTAGGCCTTCAGCGAGGGTGAAACCGCCAGGCAGATGGTCTTTTGTGTGCGGGCGGCATCTGCCACCACCAGATTGGTGGTAAGCGGGTCCAGGCCGCGCTCCACACATTCCACCGAGGCAAAAAAGGACTTCAGGTCAATGGCCAGATAGGTTTTTTCCGACATGCTTTTCTGCCCCCTTGCCCCGCAAATTTTACAACCAAACGTTGTAAACAGTATAGCATTTTTGGGATTCGGTGTCAATTCTATAAACCAAAAAGGACGGGAATTCTCCCGTCCTCGTCATGGGATCGCTTACGAATTGGCGCTGTCGGCATCCACAACGCTCTGGATCTGCTGCATCAGAGCATCATAGTTTTCCTGGATGTCGATGCCGCCCAGCAGGGGCTCGCCCACAATGTTGCCGTTGCGGTCAACCAGAATGGTCGTGGGGAACGCCATAATGCCGGAGGCATATTTGCCGGCCTCGGAATCAGAGGTCAGGGACAGGTTGCGGTAGGCGGCGTTCTGGCTTTCCAGCACTTTCTTGGCATCTGCAATAGCCGTCTCGTTGCCGTCAAAGGTTTCTGTGTTGATGCCGACAACCTCGCCACCCATAGCCTTCAGGGTCTCGTTGAGTTCATTCAGCTTGCTCAACTCCCCGACGCAGGGCTTGCAGCCGGTGAACCAGAAGTTCACGACGGTCACGGCATTGTTGGAGAACAGCGTGTCATCGACCTTGTTTCCGTCGAAGTCGGTAGCGGAGAAATTCTTAAACGGAGATGCCTGCTGTGCACTGTCAGCGCCTGCAGCGCTGTCGGCAGAATCGGCCTGACTCTGCAGCTCGGCGATCTGCGCCTCAATGCCGCGAATAGTCTCAATGTCGGCGGTCAGCGTAGCGATCTCCTCCTCGGTGAAGGAGTCCTTATTGGCCTCCAGCGTGCCGGCCAGGAAGTCGGCATAGTCTGCATCGGCATCTCCCTCACTCTTGCCCATCATGCCAAACAGCTTGTTCCAGACGTCGGCGTGGTCGGCAAACAGTTGGTTTTCCTGCTGGAACAGGTCGTCGATTGTTGCGTTCGCATCCCCTGCGGCATCGGAAACTGCGGTGGTGCTGCTTGCGGCAGGGGCACTGCCTGCGGAGTTGCTTCCGGCACAAGCGGTAAAGGTCAAGGCGGCGCAAACGGCCAGTGCGGCAATGCAATGCTTCTTGAGTTTCATAGATAATTAGCTCCTTTTCAGTGATTCGTTAATGTCGGGTTTCTTGCGGCAGTCTATATTCATAAACTGATAGTGAATTGCATCTTTGGGGCACGCTTTCATGCAGGCACCGCAGCGGATACACTCGGGGTGGTTCGGTGTTTTCAGCACGTTCACGTCCATCTTGCAGGCTGCAACACAGCGCTTACAGCCGACGCAGGCATTCTTGTCGACTTCAATTCCCAGCAAGGATACCTTGTTGAAGAGCGAGTAGATGGCCCCCAGCGGGCAGATCCACTTGCAGAATGGGCGGTAGAACAGGACGCTCAGCACCACAACGGCAGCCAAGATCACGCTCTTGAAGGAAAACAGCTTGCCCAAAGCCGAACGGATGGCTGCATTGCTGAGCGACAACGGGATAGCCCCCTCCAGAACACCCTGCGGGCAGATGTACTTGCAGAAGAACGGGTCTCCCATACCGATGGAGTTTGTCGCCAGCATCGGCAGCAAAATCACAAACACGACCAGGATGACATATTTTAGGTACCGCAGCGGTTTCAGCTTTTGGGTCGAGAACTTTTTACTCGGAATCTTATGCAAAAGATCCTGCAGCCAGCCAAACGGGCACAGAAACCCGCAGATAAACCGTCCCAATGTTACCCCCAGCAAAATCAGTATGCCGGTAATATAATAGGTGAACTTGAACTTGGACGAACCGACCACCGCCTGAAATGCACCGATGGGGCAGGCCCCCGTCGCAGCCGGACAGGAGTAGCAGTTCAGCCCCGGCACGCACACGGTTTTTGCGTTGCCTTGGTAGATTTTCCCCTGAAACAGATTCGGAATATGGATATTGGTAAGCAGTGTGGCTGCCGCCTGGATCCATCCACGAAACTGTGCCAGTTTTTTTGATATTGATCGTTTTATTTTATCCAATTCCCACACACTCCAGACACAGTTTTACGGCCTTGCCAAGTACGACCGCAGCCTCTCCCCTGCCGGCACCGTAAGCCACCATACAGCCCCCCACGGTGAGCAATGCGAGCCGCAAAATCCTTTTTGCTTTCAAAATCGCTGCTGCTCCTTTCATTTTTCTCTTATTGACCTGTCGACTTACTTATTATACAATAGGGGGTGTAAAATCCTTGTTAAGATTAGGAGAAAACGTTTTGAGACTGCTCATTGTGGAAGATGAAAAGGAACTGTGCGATACCATCGCCAAAAGCCTGTATGCAGCGGGCTACGAGGTCGACACCTGCTACGACGGCGATGAAGCGCTGGATTATGCTTTGACCGAGGAATACGACCTCATCGTGCTGGATCTTAACCTGCCCGGACGGGATGGCATGGACATTCTACGGGAGCTGCGGCAAGATAACGACGAAACCAAGGTCATTATTTTATCCGCTCGAAGTCAGATTGCCGACAAGGTCGAGGGTCTTGATGCCGGTGCCAACGATTATATGGAAAAGCCGTTTCACCTGCAGGAACTGGAGGCACGCATCCGCAGCCTGACGCGACGCAAATTTGTACAGGAAGATGTCTGCGTGCGGTGCGGAGCCATTCGGTTTGATACAAAAAAACGCGAGGCCTACGCTAAGGATGCTCTCCTATCGCTGACGCGCAAGGAAAGCGGCATTTTGGAATACCTGCTGCTGAATCAGGGCAGACCCGTAAGCCAGGAAGAACTGATTGAACACGTCTGGGACGCCTCAGTCGACAGTTTCAGCGGCTCGGTTCGCGTGCATGTGTCGTCCCTGCGAAAAAAGCTGAAATCTGTGCTTGGTTATGACCCCATCATCAACAAGGTCGGTGAGGGCTACAAAATCACGGAGGGTGTATGAAAGCAAAAATGTCCTTACAGTGGCGCTTGACCCTGATAACCACCCTGTGCATTGCCGTAATCTGCGGATGCCTTACCCTGTTTGTTTACGGCAGCGGTGTCTACTACATTGACTCCCTGCAGCATGCTGTCGACACCCAACTGGGCGACGGCAGCGATTCCACCTCCGCGGAAATTTACATCGGTATCCCCGATGACGCCTGGGATGATTTTGCGAATGACTTTTCCGTTCAGGTCTACAACAACAAGGCCGACTACAAGAAAAAAAGTCTGCTCTTTTCGGCACTGATGGCCGTTGTCGGCGGGGTCGCCACCTATTATATCAGCGGCCGCGCCCTCAAACCGCTGAACGAGTTTTCCGACACCATTGAGGCTGTGCAGGCGCAGAACCTGTCAGATTCCCAAATTGAGGAAAGCAGCGTAACCGAACTGAATCGGTTGAGCGTCTCCTACAACCAAATGTTGGCAAGGTTGTCAGAGGCTTTTAAGGTACAGCGGCAATTCACAGCGAACGCAGCTCACGAATTCCGCACCCCCTTGGCCGTAATGCAGCTGCAACTGGATCTGTACAATTCTACCGAGCATCCAACCAACGACGCTTGTGCGCAGCAAACCATCCGCATGGTAACTGAGCAGAACGAGCGCTTGACCAAGATGGTCAAAACCCTGTTGGATATGAGTGAACTGCAGACTGTGGCCCGCGATGACAAGATTGAGTTAGATGCTCTTGTGGAGGAGGTGCTGGCCGACCTTGAACCCCTTGCGCAGGAAAAGAATATACAGCTTATCGAAAATTGCGAGAAGATTACCATGACGGGCAGCGACATTTTGCTATATCGACTGGTATATAACCTTGTGGAGAACGCCATAAAATATAACAATGCAGACGGCACAGTCACCGTTGCTGCGACCCGTAAGGACGAACACATCTGCCTGACGATTTCCGATACAGGCTCCGGCATACCGGACGAAATGAAAGAACGCATATTTGAACCGTTTTTCCGCCTGGATAAATCCAGAAGCCGCGCACTGGGAGGCGTAGGTCTCGGTCTGGCTTTGGTTCGCGAAATCGCAAGCGTACATGGCGGCAGCATCACTGTTACGAGCAACCCCTCGGGCGGCACAACTTTTGCGGTGACTTTTTGATCAACACAAAAAGCCGTACCTAATAAGAAGGGAATTAATATGATAAACCTGCTTTTTATCTGCCACGGCAATATTTGCCGAAGTCCAATGGCTGAATTTATCATGAAAGACCTGCTCCAAAAAGCGGGCATGGCAGACCGCGTTTATGTTGCATCGGCTGCAACCAGCACCGAGGAGATCGGCAACCCGGTCTATCCCCCGGCGCGGCGGGAACTTGCCAAACACGGCATATGCTGTGACGGCAAGACTGCCCGCCAAATGACACGGCAGGACTATGATACCTTTGATTATTTGATTGCCATGGATCGTAACAACCTGCGCAACATGCAACGCTTTGTCGGCAACGATCCGCAGGGAAAAGTTTCACTTTTGCTGTCTCACACTTCGCGCCCCGGCGATGTTGCTGACCCTTGGTATACGGGGGACTTTACCGCAACATGGAATGATATTTTGTTAGGTTGTCAGGCTCTTTTGCGAGAGTTATGCCCTGAGGTTCCTCTATAAAAATTCAGCCAACAGTCTGGCAACGGACTGTTGGCTTTTGTTTTGGTATAAAAAACGCCCTATCCCCTGCGGGATAAGGCGTTTCGAGAAGCCGGCATCTACCTATTTTCACAGGCCGTCTCCAGCCAACTATCTTCGGCACAAGT
>NZ_CAKTFU010000006.1 GCF_934561205.1 uncultured Gemmiger sp.
AGTTTAGCTCAGCTGGGAGAGCATCTGCCTTACAAGCAGAGGGTCAGCGGTTCGAGCCCGTTAACTTCCACCATGTGTGGCCCGGTAGTTCAGTTGGTTAGAACGCTAGCCTGTCACGCTAGAGGTCGTCAGTTCGAGCCTGATTCGGGTCGCCATTTGCCTCTGTAGCTCAGTCGGTAGAGCAGGGGACTGAAAATCCCCGTGTCATTGGTTCGATTCCGATCGGAGGCACCAAGTTCTTGTACGTTCTCTTATAAAGAACGTACTTTTTATGCGGCCGTAGCTCATCTGGTAGAGCGCCACCTTGCCAAGGTGGAGGTAGCGAGTTCGAGCCTCGTCGGCCGCTCCAAAAAACAGTGAAACCGGCTCCTATGCCGGTTTTTCACTAATATGGTGACGTGGCCAAGTGGTAAGGCAAAGGTCTGCAAAACCTTCATTCACCAGTTCAAATCTGGTCGTCACCTCCACAAACCGCTTTCAAGTGCAAGCTTGAAAGCGGTTTTTGTTTTGGGGGTCTCCCCTGCTCCGGGCTGTCACCCCGCCCTACGGGGCAAAAAAATATGTTACGGCGTAGGGGCGGGGCATGCCCCGCCCGCGACCATATACTATAATGAATAGAATGGGTTGGCTTGTAGGGGCGGCATATATGCCGCCCGCTGCAATCATACCGTTATTTCCTACCGGGTAAACCCCACGGGACGCAACTATGCGTCCCTACAAACCTGCCGAAGGTTCGCAATCGTCCCATTCGTTTATTGACAAACTAAGGGGGAGCGCCCAACGGGCGCTCCCCCCCTTTACCTGTATTTCGGTGTCGATTATTTGAAATAGCGGTCCAGCAGGCCCTGCATACCGCGGCCGTGGCGGGCCTCGTCCTTGGCCATTTCATGCACGGTGTCATGAATAGCGTCGAGGTTCAGCTCCTTGGCCTTCTTGGCCAGGTCCATCTTGCCGGCGCAGGCGCCGCACTCGGCGTCAACGCGCATCTGCAGGTTCTTCTTGGTGCTGTCGGTCACGACCTCACCCAGCAGCTCGGCAAACTTGGCGGCGTGCTCTGCCTCCTCAAAGGCGTAGCGCTTCCAGGCCTCGGCGATCTCGGGGTAGCCCTCGCGGTCGGCAACGCGGCTCATGGCCAGGTACATACCGACCTCGCTGCACTCGCCCTGGAAGTTCTCGCGCAGGCCCTGCACGATCTCCTCGGGGGCGTCCTTGCCCAGACCGACGACGTGCTCGGTGACGTAGGTGTTCTCTTTCTTTTCGATGAACTTAGAGGCCGGTGCTTTGCAGACCGGGCAGAAATCAGGAACAGAACCCTCGGCGATGTAGCCGCAAACGGTGCAAACATATTTAGTCATAGTGGTGCCTCCTGTTGATTGTTATCACATTTATAAGACAAATTCTTGTCTTTCTGCCTGTATTATACCGCACATAATCTGCGTTGTCAATAGGTTTGCAAAATAAATTAGGAATAAATCTTAAAAATGAACACGGCTCTCCCCTGCTGCGGGCAGTGCCCTGAACAGTGCCTTGCTTACCATATAACTCAGGCTGCCCACAACCAGCCCCGCCACCAGCAGCACGGGCGCGTAGCCCAGCGCCACGGCATCCGAAAGCAGCAGCGCCGCGCCGCAAAGCTGGCCGATGTTGTGTGCCAGTGCGCCGCTGACGCAAAAAATGTACCCGCCGACACAGGGCAGAAAACTCAGCGCCAGCAGCACGGCCAGTGACAGTCCGCCGCCGCACAGCGACAAAAACCCCGCGGTGGCCCCGCGCGTCAGCAGGGCGAACAGCGCCTTCAACAGGACCAGTGCGGCGGCATCGCGGCGGCGCACAAACAGCAGCGCATACATGACCACCAGATTGGCAAGCCCTAACTTCATGGCGGGCATCAGCCCCAAAAGCGGCGTGACCATGCTTTCCAGATAAGAAAGCGCGATGGCCAGCGCAAACAGCATTCCGTTGCGGGCCACGGTGCGGGCGGTGCGGTTTCTCATGCAAAGTGACCTTTCCTTGTGGATTTTACCTTCTATCTTGAGTTTACGGCAGTTGCCGCGCAAAGTCAAGCGCGCGGCGCAAAGCACAAAAAATTTACAATCTCTGCGGCCCGCCATTCGACCGAAACGTCTTGAAATACCACTCAAAATAGTGTATTCTAATAGTATGCAGCGATGCCCCGCCCGTGCGGCGCTGCCGTTACTAAACACAAAAGGAGAATTCTCTTTTATGAAAAAACTGCTTTCTGTTGCCTTGTGCGCTTTGCTTTTGACCGGCTGCGGCGGTGCCGCCGCTTCCTCCGGCAGTGCCGAATCCACCCCCGCTTCCTCTGCCGTGAGCAGTGAGGCGGCTTCCTCCGACACTGCGCAGGACAGCACCCCGGCTGCCGAAACCGTCGATCTGGACGGCATTGTTTCGGCGCTGGAGGCCGTCAACCCCATCGCCAACCCCCGCGCGCTGGACGATTTCTCGGTGCAGAATGAGCTGCTGCTGACGATGGACAACATCGAGGCCTACAAGGGCGATGTGACCAACGATCAGGCAGACTGCGGCCTGGTATTTGCCGTGCAGGCCAAGCCCGGCAAGGCCGCTGACGTGGAGGCCGAGCTGAACGCCTACAAGGACAGCCTGGCCGCCAACGACCTGTATGCCGAGTTTGCCGACAAGGTCGCCCAGGCCAAGGACGCCCGCATTGTCAGCAAAGGCGACTGCGTGGTGCTGGTGATCGCCGGTGTGGGCGGCCCCGACTACGCGGACATCGACACCGCCATTGCCGCTGCCCTGAACTGAACCTGAGCCGTAACAAGGCCGCTGCCCTACGGCAGCGGCCTTGTTTTTTACCACTTTCAAAAGAGGAGAGCCTAGCATGGTTTTTAACAGTGTTGTGTTTCTGTTCGGCTTTTTGCCGTTGGCGCTGCTTTTGTATTATCTGGTGCCCGGCAAGCTGAAAAACGCCGTTCTGCTGCTGGAAAGCCTTGCCTTTTACTGCTGGACCGGGGTGCAGTACCTGCCGCTGATCGTGTTTCTGGTGGTATTCAACTACATCTGGGGCCTGCTGGAGGAGTTTTTTACCCGTCGGCGTCCCCTGCTGCTGACGGTATCGGTGCTGGTCAACCTGGCGGCACTCGTGTATTTTAAGTATGCGAATTTCCTGATCGACAGCCTGAACAGCCTGACGCAGCTGGGCATTGCCCGCCTGGACGTCGGCGCCGTGCTGCCGCTCGGCATCAGCTACTATATTTTTAAGATCATCAGCTATCAGGCCGATATCTGCACCGAAAAGATCAAGGCGGAAAAAGACCCCGTGACCTTTGCCGTCTATGTGCTGTTTTTCCCGCAGCTGATCGTAGGCCCCATCATCAAATACCGCGACATGGCCCCGCAGCTGCACAACACCCGCGACCGCTGCACCGCCGCGCTGGCGCAGACGGGCTGCGAGCTGTTTGTTTTCGGTCTGGCGCAAAAGGTCATTCTGGCGGATTCCATCGGCGCCTTATGGAGCGACATCATCGGCACGGGCGGCGTGGGGCTGGCCAATGTCTCCACCCCGCTGGCGTGGCTGGGCATTCTGGCGTATTCCCTGCAGCTGTACCTGGATTTTGCAGGCTTCAGCGCCATGAGCAACGGCCTGGCCGCCATGCTGGGCTTTGAATGTGCCGCCAACTTTGATTTGCCGTATATTTCCGGCAGCATCACGGAGTTCTGGCGCCGGTGGCATATCTCGCTGTCGGGCTGGTTCCGCGAGTACATTTATATCCCGCTGGGCGGCAACCGCAGGGGCGCTGCCCGCCAGATGCTGAATATGTTCGCCGTGTGGGCGGCCACCGGCATCTGGCACGGCGCAAGCTGGAACTTTATTGTGTGGGGGCTGTACTACTTTGTGCTGCTGGCGGTGGAAAAGCAATTTTTGCTGCCGTACCTCAAAAAAGGGCGTGTCTGGCCGCACCTGTACACCCTGTTCTTTGTGGTGGTGGGCTGGGGCATCTTTACCGCCAACCAGCCCGGTGCGCCGCTGGGGCTTTTGCTGCAAAAGCTGTTTGTGCCGCAGGGGGGCATCTCGGCGATGTATTACCTGCGCAACTACGGGGTATTTTTGCTGCTGGGCGGTGTGTTTTCCTCGGCGCTGCCGCGCAAGCTCTGGCAAAAGCTGGAGCGCTGCACCCCTGTGCGGCTGGCGCTGTTTGCCGCTGTTGCGGTGCTGAGTGTGGCCTATGTGGTGGCTGCCACCAATGCCACGGCGCTGTACGCCAATTTCTGAAAGGAGGATACCCTGTATGGACAAGGTCATTTACCGCAAAAATGCGGGCAAGAAACGGGGCTATCCCCTGCTGACGCTCTCGGCCGTGCTGCTGTTCGGTTTTGCGGCGGTCAACCTGGTGTGGCCCAAGCGTGATGTGCTGGAGCTGGAAAACCGCAAGGCGGCGGCACTGCCGGCGTTCCGCGTGCAGGATGTGCTGGACGGCAGCTGGCAGGCGGGGCTGGGCCGCTGGATGCAGGACCGAATTGCCTTGCGCGATGTCTGGGTGAACACCCAGCGCGCCGTGGACGAGACACTGTTTGCCAAGGCGGAGGAAAACGGCATCTTGCTGGGCAAAGAGCATTGGATGTTCACAAAGCTGTTTACCGTGAACGAGGCCGCCCAAAAACAGCTGGACAAAAATGTACAGGCGGTCAGCGCGTTTGCCGCCGCCCACCCCGGCAAGGTGACGTTTCTGCTGGCCCCCTCGGCCAGCGTCATCTACCCCGAAATGCTGCCCGTAGGTGCGCCGATGGCGGACGAGAATGCCCTGCTGGACGGTATTTTTGCCGAGGTATCCAAGACGGCCGATGTCATCGACCTGCGCGAAACCTTTACCGCCGACAAGCAGGAGTACCTGTATTTTAAGACCGACCACCACTGGACGACCCACGGCGCCTACCGCGCGTATGAGCAGTTCTGCCGCCAAAAGGGGCTGACCCCCTTTGACACCGCCGCGCACGAGGCTGTGACTGTGCCGGATTTTCAGGGCACGCACTACTCCGCCACGCGGCTGTGGAACGTGGAAAATGACGAGATCGTCTACTATCCCCTGCCCAACCGGATGACGATTTTCAGCATTGTGGGCGAGGCGCAGTACGAGCCGCAGACCACCGAAACCCTGATCAACACCGAAAAATTTGCCGCGCGGGATAAGTACGCCGCCTTTTTGGACGGCAACAACGGCTACTCCGAAATCGAGGGCGACGGCAAGGGCAGCATTCTGGTGGTCAAGGACAGCTACGCCAACAGCTTTGTGCCCTACCTGACCGCCAACTACAAGAAGATCGGCGTGGTGGATTTCCGCAATTTCAAGTACGGCCTGGATTCCACGATAGAAAAAGAGGGCTACGATGAGGTGCTGATCTTGTACAACTTCCAGACCTTTATCAGCGATGCCAACCTGATCTATATCACACGACCCACTACGATACAATAATCAGCCTTGGGGGCTGCGGTTTGTCCGCAGCCCCTGTTTTGTTGGCGCACTGCCGCCAGAATGCAAAATGGTAGAGGTCCGCCCCTGCGGCGGCCGCATCGCCGCACAGCGCCCCGTAGGCGGCGCACAGGGCGGTTTCCAATGTGGCAGAGACATCCTGCCTGACGGGGGCATCCGACGGCTTCTGCAGCTGCGTATCGCGCAGATAGAGGTACAGCGTTTCTCCGTCGCAGACAAGGTTGGTCTTGGCGTTTACGCTACAGGTGCCGAAGCGGCAGCGCAGCGCCCCGGCGTGGCCTGCCAGAACCGCAGCCAGTTGGGCTTGCAGGGGCTGCTCGTACAACACGGAGGCGTCGGGTGTCAGCAGCCGCATGGCGTAGCATTCGGGGCGAAACACAGGGATAACAAACCCCGCATCACTGCTGAAAAGCTGCTGTAAACCGAAATGCAGCCGATTTTGCCGCAGCGTCTGCTGCATGGCGGGCAAAAGTGCGGCGGGGTCACTGCCGAGGGTCTGCACAAGAAAAAGGGAGATCTCAGGCGCGGGGGCGGCACGCTCGTACAATAGTTCCCCCAGCTGCCGCGCCTGCTGCCAAGTGGAGCTGTCGGGAAAGGCGGCCAACTCCAGCTGCCCGTAAAAGACCTCGCCGGGCAGGGCCTCCTCGGCGGCGGAGAGCGCCTGTGCGGGCGTTGCGGCGGATGCCGTGGTTACGGTACAGGCTTCGGCCGTGTCGCTTTTCGGGTCGGCGGCAAGCAGGGTGGCGGTGTAGCCGCTGCCCTGCCTTTGCCAGAACACCGCCCGCACGATGGTGCGCTGCGAGAGTGATGTGCCCGCGCAGCCGCAGAGCAGCAGCGCGGCGATCAGCGGGACGAACCTTTTTTGCATAGCGATACCAACCCCCCTCCCGCAATGACGGTACCCGCCAACAGCAGGCACAGTGTGCTGCGCAGCCGAAAGGCGGCATCCAGATCCAGCTTGCCAAGCACAACGCATAAAAACCAAACGCCGCCGATGAACAGAGGAAAATCACGCAAGGACGTTGCATTTTTGCGATTCTCCCCGCCGGACAGACGGGTGACGGCGTACAGATAGAGCGCGATTTTGAGTGTGACGGCCATCACCCACAGGGTCAGCTGCAGCCAGTCCAGCCGATGAAACACCGAAACACCGCCGCTGCGGGCGGCGGCATGCAGCGGGTCTGCCTGCCGAAACATGGCATCGCCGTAAAACAAGGCCAGCAAAAAATGTGCGCCCACGTCCGCCCCCAGGGCAAGCGCCGCCAGCCTGCCCGCCGTGCGGCGGTCCTGCTTTTGCGGTGCGGGCCAAAGCGCGGGCAGCAGGTATTCGGGGAAAAGCGTCAGCTGGTCGGCGGCTGCCGTGCCCAGCTGTGCCGGCGTCAGCGGACGTACCGACAGGTTGGGCAGGCGCAGAAACGGCGCGGCGGACAAAAGCAGCAGCACCCCCGCCCCCGCCAAAAGGCACAAAACGGCGTAGGCGCTTTGGGATAAAGCCGACACCCGACGCAGGTACAAAACGGGCAAAAGCAGCAAAAGGCAGACGGCAGACAGCCGGATGCTGCCGGGGTAGATGCGCTGTATCAGCGCGGCCAGGCGCAAAATTTCCAACACGCAGGAGAAAACCAGCAGGGCGGCAAAGGGCCATGCGACGGCCCGCCCGACCCCTGCCACCGAAAAGCCATAGGAAAACAGCAGGCACACGGCCGCCAGAATCGGCGCACAGAGCAGCGCCGCAAAAAAGCCCGCGCGCGGCAGGTAGGCCGTTTGGCTGCGCAGCAGCACGTTGGACAAAAGCCCCACCAGCAAGGCGGCAAACAGGTTTGGGGATTCACGTTTCATCGCGGCCGAGCACCTCCCCTGCCTTGGCCAGCCTGGACCAGATGCTGCGCACAAAGCCGTCCCGCCAGGCGGCAGGCCCCGGCGGCATCAGCGGGTAGAGATAGTCATAGCCGAAGGGTTCACTGCCGCAGGCCATCGCCAGGACGGTCAGCGCGGCGGCGGCCAGCCCCGGCACGCCAAAGCAGCCCGCCAGCAGAATGACCGCAAAGCGGAACAGAATGGTCTGCTCATACAGGGAAGGAACCGCCAGCGTGGCCACGGTGGCGGCGGCAGCGGTCGTCAGGATAGGCACACTGAGGATGCCCGCCGAAACGGCAGTCTCGCCCAGGATCAGCGCCCCCACCAGGCTGACCGTGTGGCTGATGGACTGCGGCGCGCGCAGACCTGCCTCGCGCACGATCTCCAGCAGCAGGGTCACGCCCAGCATTTCCGGCATGGGCGGCAAGGGGGTTGCCTGTTCGCCGCGGGCCAGCTTGGCCAAAAGCTGCAGGGGGATGATTTCCGGCGTGAACGCCACGGCCATGACATACAGCCCCGGCCCGAATACCGCCAACAGAAAGGCCAGATATTTCAGCAGCCGTATCAGCCCCGCAAACACCGCACCGGAGGAATAGTCGTCCAGACATTCAAAATGCTCGGCAAAAAAGCCGGGCACCACCAGCGCATAGGGGCTGCCCGCCACCAGCACGGCGGCCTTGCCTTCGCACAGGCGGGCGCAGACGGTGGCCGGGCGCTCGGTGTAGGCGGCTGCCGGGAAAAGATTCAGCTTGTCCTGCTTCAGGAAGGACGCAAAGTAGGCGCTGTCCAGCAGAACGGGTATCTCAACGTCCGCCAGCTTTTTGCGCAGCGCGTCCACGAGGTCGGGCGGGGCCAGCGCACGGTCGTAACAAAGGCAGTATTCGGTCTTGGCGCGGCTGTGGGCGGTGGCGATCTCCGCCACCAGTGTGCCGCTGCGGAACTGCCGCCGCAGCAGCGAAAGATTGCTGCGCAGATGCTCGGTAAAGGCGTCCTGTGCCCCGCGCAGGTTGCCCTCCCCCTGCGGGGTGCCCACGCTGCGGCCCGGCATATCCTGGGTCGAAAGCACGACCGCCCCGCCAAAGCCCTCAATGAACAGAAGCGTCATGCCGCCGGACAAGAACTCGGCGGCCGATTGCCAGTCCGTGACGGGCTGCGGCTCGGTGGGGATGCGGCTTTGCTGCAAAAGGAAGCGGCACAGGCCTGCCCCGCCCTGCAGGACGACGGGGTCACGGTCCAGCATATCCAGGGCCAGGCGGCACAGGCGCTCGGCGCTGGACACCCCCGTGTACATGGCCACGGCGCAGCAGATGCCGCTGATTTGCAGCGGCTTTGTATAAAAGTCATCCGAGACGGCAAAATTGTTTTTCAGATAGGCAAGATTCTCTTGCAGGGACACGCTGATTTTTTGTGACATGGCAAACCCTCCCGGCCATAGTGTGGCCCGGCGGGCGCAAATTATGAGGGGGCTTACGGTGTTTTCTTTGCTGTTTCGGACGGTCGTACTGTATGCGGCGGTGGTGGCGGCGATGCGGTGCATGGGTAAGCGCCAGCTGGGCGAGCTGCAGCCCGGTGAGCTGGTGACGACCCTTTTGGTCTCCAACGTGGCGACCCTCTGCATTGATGAGCCGGACCTGCCGCTTTTGGCGGGGCTGGTGCCGATTTTTCTGTTGGCGGCGCTGGAAATATTACACGCGGCGGCCTCCTGGCGGTGGCCGCGCTACACGCGGGTATTGTTCGGCAAACCCGTCACGGTCATTCTGCGGGGCGAGGTGCAGCAGGACAGCCTGCAAAGGCTGCGCATCAGCGGACGCGACCTGGCCGAGGCGCTGCGCGGGCAGAAAATCGACACCCCCGCGCGGGTGCTGTGGGCGGTTATGGAGCCGGGCGGGCGGCTGAATGCGGTGCCCTATGCGCAGGGCGGCGAGCCGCCGCCCTACCTGCCGCTGCTGCTGGACGGCGTTGTGTACGGTGACTGTCTGCGGGCGTTTGGCAGGGACGAGGTATGGCTGGCGACGTTGCTGCAGGCGCAGGGCACCGCGAAAAGCCGCGTGCTGATGCTGTATTATAACGGGCAGGATACGCTGCTGGTGCCCAAAAAGGAGGCTAAGAGATGAAACGCAGCTTGTCGGCCCTGCTGATGTTGGCGGCGCTGGTAGCCGCGCTGAGCGCGGCAGGGATATATCTGCGGCAAAGCACGGCGCGGGTGGATACGGCGCTGCAGGCTGCCTGCACCCTGGCGCAAAGCGGGCAATACAAAACCTCCGCCGCCGCTTACAGAGAAGCGGCGGCGGAGGCGGAACATGCTATGCGGTTGTGGAGACTGCTGGTGCGGCGCAACACGTTGGAGGCCCTGCAGCAGACGTTGGCGTGTCTGCCGGGCTATGCGCAGCAGGACAATTTAGCCGACCTTTGGGTGGAGACCGCCCGTGCAAGGTGCCAGCTGCGGCAGCTTACCGCATCATTTTTCGGCAGCTTTTGAGCGGTTGTCCAGCATGTCCTTCAGCTCTTCCATAAAGGTGTTGACATCGCTGAACTGGCGGTAGACGGAGGCAAAGCGCACATAGGCGACGTCGTCCATCTTTTTCAGCTCCTGCATGGCAAGATCACCGATCTTCATCGAGAGAACTTCACGGTCATAGGAGTTGAGCAGCTGCTGCTCAATGCGCTCTACGGCTTCGTCCAACTGCTGGTAGCTCACGGGGCGTTTCTGGCAGGCGCGCAGCATACCGTTCAGCAGCTTTTGCCGGTCAAAGACCTCGCGGGATTTATCCTTCTTGATCACCATCAGGGGCACCGTTTCCACGACTTCATAGGTGGTAAAGCGCTTTTTGCAGTTCAGGCACTCGCGGCGGCGGCGGATACGCTCACCGTCCTCCGTGGGGCGCGAGTCAATGACCTTGGAGTCGACCTCGCCGCAGTAGGGGCATTTCATAAACGGAAACCTCCTTGCCGAAAAATCAATCCTTCTTGGGGGCAGCCTTCTTGCGCTGTTTCCAGTCGACCCACAGCGGGGTGGCAATGCAGATGGTGCTGTACACACCGCTGATCATACCGAACAGCAGCGGGAATGCGAAGGTGTAGATGCTGTCCAGACGGTAGATGATGGACACCACGCAGACGACACCCAGGGCGCAGCAGGTGGTGATGGTGGTCATCAAAGAGCGGGAGAAGCTCTGGTTGATGGACAGGTTGACCAGCTCCGGCAGGCTGAGCTGCTTTTTGCTGTACAGGGCGCTGTTCTCGCGGATACGGTCGTAGATAACGACGGTATCGTTGATGGAGTAGCCCAGAATGGTCAGCATGGCGGCGATAAAGTTGCCGTTCAGGGGGATGCGCAGGATGACAAACACGCCGAACACCACAAACAGGTCATGCAGCAGCGCCACAACAGCGGTGGCACCGGCCTTGAAACCGCCGATGCGGCGGAAACGGTAGGCGACGTACAGCATGATCAGCACGCAGGCGGCGACCAGCGCGACAACGCTCTTGAGCAGGAATTCCTTGCCGATGGTGGCATCGACGTTGCTGACCTCATTCTGGGTGAAGGCATTGTCGGGATACTGCTCGTTCAGGGTGCTCAGCAGGTTGTCCAGCTGCTCGGTGGTCAGGGTCTGGCTGCCGGGCAGGGTGACGGTCAGGGTCTGGCTGCCGGAAATGTCGGAGCCGGTCTGCAAAGTCAGGTTGGACTGGTTCAGCTCCCCGCTGATGGTGGACTTGAGGGCGCTGAGGTCGGCCTCGCCCTGATACGCCAAGGTGACCATGGAGCCGCCTTTGAATTCGACGTCCATGTGCACACCGAACACGCCGCAGAACACCAGCACCACGGCAATCAGCGCGCAGGAGAAACCGTAGAACTTCTTGCGGTTGGGGATAAAGCGGATCGCGGGGGTCTTGTAGTCAGCACCGCCCTGCTTTTTGCCGCCGTACAGGGCGGGGCTGCGCAGCGCCTTGCAGTGGATGGCACCGCGGATCATCACGCGGGTGGCACCCACGCCGAACACGAAGTTCAGCAAAACGCTGGTCAGCAAGGTGAAGCCGAAGGAGTAGATGGTGCCGGCGGTGGAGGGTCCGAACCACCAGAAGATGGGGTTAAAGACCTTGGCCCAGAAGCCGTCGGTGGGGCCGAAAGCGCCCATCAGCAGGGCGGCAACGATGACGATGGTGACGTTGCCGTCGATGATGGGGGTAAGACCCATCTTGAAGCCGCTGTTGACAGCGCCGTCCAGCGTCTTGTTCTTGGACAGCTCTTCCTTGATGCGCTCAGCGGTGATGACGTTGGCGTCAACGCCCATGCCGATGCCTAAGATGATACCGGCGATGCCGGGCAGGGTCAGGGTGGAACCGTTGAATACCGGGAAATAACCGGAAACCACAGCCAGCGTGGCGGCGACCTGACCGGCCAGAGAGATGACGGCGATGGTGCCGGGCAGACGGTAGCGGGCGATCATCAGCACAGCGACGATGATAAAGGCGATGATACCCGCCAGTACCATGACCTCAAGGCTCTTGGCGCCCAAGGTGGGGCTGATGGTGGAGTAGCTCTCGGCAGACAGGGCAAACGGCAGCGAGCCGGAGTTGATCTGGTTGGCCAGCGAGGAGGCACTCTCCTGGGTGAAGTTGCCCTTGATGATGGCCTCGCCGTTGGTGATGGCCTCGTTGACGGTGGCAACGGAGATGCTTTCGTCATCGAGCCAGATGGAGATGGGGGTGCTGCCGCCCGCCAGCTCGGTGGTGGCATCCGCAAAAGCGGCGGAACCCTGCGTGCTGAAGCGCAGCTGAACGACCCAGCCCTCGGTCTCGTTGTAGCCGACGGTGGCGGAAGTCACGTCGTCGCCGCTGAGGATCTCCTCGCCGTCGGCGGAAGAACCCTTGCGGAACACCATCTTGGCGGTGGTGCCGATCTCATCGATAGCGGTCTGGGGGTTGAAGTCAGACTCGCCGGTTTTCCAGGGAAAACGAACGATGATACGGTCTTTGTTGGTGTCGATGTAGCTTTCGTAATCGGTGATGCCAAGACCCACCAGACGATCCTCGATGACCGTTTTGGCGGCAGAAAGCTGCTCATCGGTGGCGTCCACGTCATTCGCGGGCATAAAGGTGACATCCACGCCGCCGCGGATATCAATGCCGAAACGGATGTCGGATGCACCCTTGACGTAGGTGTTTTTGGTGTCGCCGTACTGATAGCTGACACCGAGAATCGCAGTCAGGGAAAATACCACGATCAGAATTGCCACGACGAATAGCGGCCATGACTTCCCTTTTTTGTTCATAGAAACCTCCAAAAAACTTGCCCGCGCCTGCGGGCGGGATTATATTATAGGCAACGCCGCACAATTCCCGCCTTACGGCTTAAGCACCGCTTCGGCGGCTGCGGCACGGCATCTGCGTTGCCAAAATGCTCGATAAGACATCCAGTATTATCTGCACTTTTGGCTTAGCAGCTGCCGCACCTCGCTCGCCGTATCGGCACTTAGAATTATGCGGTATTGCCTTTAGGCAGCGCCGCAGCAAGAACCGCGGTGCTGCTTAAAGCAAGGGGTCACTGCTTGTCTGCCAGCAGCTTTTCCACAACGGCCAGACGCACGCAGACACACAGCAGCGCCGAGGCGGTTTCGACCTCATCCAGGCTCGGATAGGTGGGCGCAATGCGCAGGTGGGAATCGTCCGGGTCCTTGTGGTAGGGGTAGGCGGAGCCTGCGCCGGTCAGGGTCAGGCCACATTCCTTGCACAGGGTGGCAACGCGCTTGGCGCAGCCGGGCAGCACATACAGGCTGATAAAGTAACCGCCCTTGGGGTTGGTCCAGTGGGCGATGTCGCCGCAGGGGGTCAGCTCGGTGGCAAACGCGGTCTTGACGGCGTCAAAGCAGGGCACCAGACGGCGGCGATGCTTGGCCATGTGGGCCAGAACACCCTGCTTGTCCTTCAAAAAGCGGACGTGGCGCAGCTGGTTCATCTTGTCGTAGCTGATGATCATCGTCGAGAAACGGCGGCAGATGTACTTCATGGAGTTTTCGCTGCAGGCGATCGCGGACACACCGGCACCGGGGAAGGTGATCTTGCTGGTGGAGGTGAACATAAACACGCGATCCTCGGTGCCGTACTTTTTGGCTTCATTCAGCAGCACGGGCGTTTCGATGATCTGCTCGGTCAGGTGGTGGACGATGTACGCCTCGTCCCAGAAGATCTTGAAATCGGGCGCGGCGGTTTTCATAGCGGCAAAGCGGCGGACGGTTTCGTCGCTGTAGGTGTAGCCGTCGGGGTTGGAATACTGCGGCACGCACCAGATGCCCTTGATGGTATCGTCCTCGGCCACGAGCTTTTCGATCATATCCATATCGGGGCCGGACTCGGACATGGGGATGTTGATCATCTCAAAGCCGAGATCCTCGGTGATGGCAAAGTGGCGGTCATAGCCGGGCACAGGGCAAAGGAACTTGCGCTTTTCGACCTGCGACCACGGGCAGGGCGAATCCTGAAAACCGAAGATATAGCCGATGGTCACAAGGTTGTACATCAGCTGCAGGCTGGAGTTGCCGCCCACAAAAATTTCGCTGGCGGTCGTGCCCATCACGTCGGCAAACAGCTTGCGGGCCTCGTCCAGACCCTCCAGATTGCCGTAGTTGCGGGCGTCGGTGCCCTCATCGGTGGTGTAATCATCCATCTTCAAAAGGTCCATTGCCAGATCCATCTGGTGAGGACCGGGCTTGCCGCGCGCCATATTCAGGTTAAGACCCATCGCCTGATACTTTTTGTACTCAGATTCCAGCGCGGCCTTTTCGGCGGTAAGCTCATCGACATTCATTGCAAAATAATCAGCCATTTTCCATTTCCCCCTGTTTGTTTTTTTGCCGTTATGCGTCCCCTCTATTCAGACGCATACAAAGGCATACACTACATTATATACGATATGCGGAAAATAAACAAGCGCTTTTTGCCGTATTTTGCCAAGGAAACACAAAAAACCGCCCTTTCCCAAAGGAAAGAGCGGGCTGTATGCCGCCGACCGGGATCGAACCGGTACGATGTCTCCACCGAGGGATTTTAAGTCCCTTGCGTCTGCCAGTTCCGCCACGGCGGCATAACAAATATATTGTAGCGCAACCGCCGCAAATTGTCAATGGCAAACACGTTGCGAAACCGCGCGGTTTGTGGTAAAATATACGCAGGAAATCAATCTTATGAGGGTGCTGTGATGAAAGAACTGCGTGTAAAATGCCTTCTGCCTGTGCGGATGGACAAATATCTGATGGACCTCTACCCTGCCCTGGGGACGGGGCGGCTGAACAAAGCCCTGCGCGAAAACAAAATCAAGCTCAACGGCAAAAAGCAGCCGCTTTCCACGCGGGTGCAAAACGGCGATGTCATCAAGCTGTTTTTGACCGATGACCAGCTGGAACAGCAGCGCGGGCTGCCCCCGGCGGTCTTTGTGTATGAGGACGAGGACATCATCATCGCCTCCAAGCCGGCGGGCATCGCGGTGGACGGCGCTGACAACGACACGCTGCTCAAGCGCGTGCAGGAAAAATTAAAGGCGGCGGGCAAGGGCGAGCGCGCGGTTTTGTGCCACCGCCTGGACACCGGCACCAGCGGGCTGATTCTGCTTGCCAAAAATAACGCCGCAGAGTCCTTTTTGACCGCGCAGATCAAGGCGCGCAGCATTACCAAGCACTATCTGTGTGTCACCTTTGGGCGCCCCAACCCCCCGGCGGCGCTGCTGCGGGATTACCTTTTGAAGGACGCCGAGCGCGGCATCGTCTATATTACCGACGGCACGGCGGGCGGCGCGAAGGAAGTCATTACCGGGTACGAAACGCTGGCGGTCAGCGGGCGGCTGGCGGAATTGAAGGTCGAGCTGGTCACGGGGCGCACCCACCAGATCCGCGCGCATCTGGCGCACATCGGCTGCCCGATCCTGGGCGACAGCAAGTACGGCAACAACGCCGCCAACCGTGAGCTGCGGTTCAAGTATCAGGCGCTCTGCGCGTGGGAGCTGCGCTTCCCCGATACGATTAAGGACGAGCGTTTTGCGCACCTGGCAGGGCGGGTATTCCACGCCGAAAAGCCGTGGTACTGCAAGCAGGTCGAGGACGGGACATTAAAGTAAAAAATCGGCAGCAGACCGCCGGGTCTGCTGCCGATTTTGTTTATCCGTGCCGAATCTCAGCGTCAAGGCTTTCGTAGGTGTAGAGAATATTAAGTACGTCCAGCAGTTCTTTTTTGCTCAGACGCGGGGGCAGCCCCAGGCGGTGCAGCAGCTTGCGGCGGTTGTCGGCGCTGTTGGCGGTGCCGGAAATGCCCCACTCATACAAATCGGTGTAGGTGATGCTGCGGTCTGCGGCGGCCGTGTCGGCCGCACTGGCAAGGGCGGTTTGCAGCCCCTGCAAAATCAGGGCATCGTCCACGCCCTCGACCCCCAAAAGCCCCTCCTTGCCGGGCTGGGCCTTGCGGGATTCCTTGCCGGGAACAGCGGGTACATAAGCTTGCAGAACGTTTTGCGCCCCGACCAGCCCCGTGACAAAATGGCGAATTTTAAACCCCGCAGCGTCGGAGTCGGTCAGAATGATCAGCCCCTGCGCGGCGGCTACTTTTTTGAGCAGATTTTGCAGCGCGGCGTCCTTAAAAACGCGGAAGCCGTCGGTCGTCAGCACCGTGCCGTCCACAAGGTTGTGCAGCCGGGCGGCGTCGTATTTGCCCTCCACCAAAAGGGCGCGGGTCAGTTTCAGCATGATTTACTCCGAGTCAAAGCAAGCTCGCACAGTGCCTTTTGCAGCAAAAGATCGCTGCCCAGCTTGCTGCTTTTCAGGTCGATATCCAGCTTGCGCAACACCCGCAGACACTGCTCCAGCTGGGCGGTCTTGTAGCGGGCGGCGGTGCTCTCGGCCTCCGAAAGGCGGTAGTTCCAGTTGCCGGTATAGCCGAAATCCTTGGCGACGTCTGCCAGGGCGCGGCGGCTGCGCTTTGCCAAAGAAACACGGTACAGCGTCAGATAATTGCTGCTGAGTGCCCCTGTGATGAGAATCGGCTCATTTTGCAGTGCCAGCAGGGTGCGCAGCTTTTGCTGTGCCGCCGTAAGCTGCCCGGCCGCCACCAGCTTGACCATGTCAAAGGTGTCGGCATCCAGCGTGACGGTGCCCAGCTGCTGCACCATGGCCGCCGTGATGGTGCCGTAGCCCGAAAGCGCCGCCAGCTTGTCAATCTCGTTGCGCAGAAGGAACTGGTCCTCGCCGCAGCGGTCCAGCAAGGCACCCTCTGCCCCGCGGGCAAAGGTCGTGCCCAGCTCCCCTGCCCATTGCCGTGCCAGTGTCTGCAAGGCGGCGCGGGTGGGCTTGTTGATCTGCACACAATAGCCGAGCTTTTCGCAGGCGGCAATGAGTTTTTTCTCCCGCTTGCCGGGGCGCAGCTTGCCGTAATACTCCTCCACGACGCCCGTCAGCACAAAGATGGCGTTTTCGGTGTCGGCAAGGGTGTCGCAAAGCTCCTGCAGATCCTTGTCCGAGTAGGTTGACGGGCGAACCATCGGCATCAGCACAAGGCGCTTGCCGCCGAAAAACGAGATGGTGCCCGCTGCCAGGACGATATCCTCCACACGGGGAGTGGGGCCGTCCAGCACGGTGACTTCGGGGTCGTCCTGCTGCAAAAATTTCAGCGCCTTTTGCGCGGCGCTGTGTACCAGTGCCTCATCGGCGGCATAAAAATAGTATACGGCGCAGCCGGCGCGCAGTTTTTTCTCCAACTCTTTTTCACTGTACAGCATAGGGCTTCGCCTCCTCAAAAATCATGGCGGCACCCGGCCGCAAAACCACGGCGGGGGTGTCGGAACCATAATACAGCTGCGCGGCGTCCGCGTCGGCCAGCCACCTGGGGGATTCCGATGTAAACAGGATCGTCTCGGCCTGTACCGAGTCGGACAAGGCCCCGGCGGCGCACAGAACATCGACCTGCACGGGGGTGTCCAGCTTGATGCTGCCGGACATCAGCGCAATGTGGCGATCCCCCACTTCCAGCACGGCCAGACTGCTGCTGCCTTTATGATACAGGTCCAGCGTCAGTCCGTCAAGTACCTCGTATCGGGCGGGCGCGGTTTGTGCGGCGGCATTTACGGTGCGGTCGGCGGTAAGGCCGATATCACCCGGCGTTGCGCGCAAATCGACTGCCAGTGTGCAGACAGGTTCGCCGTGGCGCGCCAGATAATTTTTGACCGCCCGGCGGTTGGCAGCGCCGCCGCGGAACACCACAGCGGCCTGTCCGTCTTGGGTGATGACGGCGCACGGGTTGCCCGCCGTACCGACCAGCGCGACGGTGACGATGCCCTGCTGCATCCGCACACCCATAAAGACGGCAAGCGCCGCGCAGCAAAGTGCCGCAGGCAGGTAGAACCGCAGCCTGCCCGCAAGATAGTAAACGATGGCAAGAACTGCCAGCACACCCAGGACAAACAGCGTGTAGCGCGCGGGCAGCAGCAGCCGCGCCCCGGGCAGCGAGGCACAGAAAAGCACGATGCCGCGCAAAAGTTTTAATAGCAGCGCCAGCAGAAAGCTGACCATATGGCAAAGCGGTGCCAAAAACGGCAGGCAGGAAAGCCCCAGCACCGCCAGCCCCAACAGCAGCAGATACCGCATCAGCGGCAGGGTCAGCAGGTTACCCAAAATGCCCACGGCGCTGATGGTCATACCGTGTGCCACCAGGATCGGCAGTGTGAAAAGTGATGCCAAAGCAGCGGTCATGGCGGCGGATATGAGCTTGAAAATCCGCTTAGGCAGGCGGGATTTCAGCGGGTTGGCCAGTGCCGCCGCGCACTGTACGCCCAAAACCGCGCAGAAGGAAAGCTGAAACCCCAGATCGCAGGGCATGTAGGCATTTTGCAGCCCCAGCAGCAAAGCCGCCGCGCCGGTGGAGGTCAGCAGATCGACGGGCTGCAAGAACCAATGTCCCAAAATAGCCAGCAGAAACACAAGCCCTGCGCGCAGCACCGAGACCGGCAGCCCTGTCACCAGCATGTAACCAACGATGACGCCCGCCTGTACGGCGAGCGCCGCATGGGCGAACCGGCGTCTGTGCGGGAACAAAAGCCCTGCCAGCAAGGCAACATGCAGCCCCGATACCGCCAGCAGATGGGACACCCCGGCGGCGGCAAAGGCGTCGCGGTCGGCGTCTGATAAACGTGTGGTGTCCCCCAGCAGCATGGCGCTGATGAGCGCTGCCGAATCGGCGGGAATCCAGTGCTTTAAGGCGGTGCTGCCCCGCTGCCGCAGACGGAACAGCCCAAAAACAGGGTGACGGCTGGCGGGCAAGGGCGCGTAGCTGCCGACATAATCGGCCCGCAGATAGACGCCCTTGCTTTGGCTCGCCAGGCGGTAGCGGTCGTTTTTCAGCGTGCGCAGGGAAAATTTGGCGGTGAAGCGCTCCCCTGCTTCGGTGGCGGGAAAGTCCGAGCACTGCACCCGAATGTGGGCGGGCTTGCCGTCCAGTTCGGTGATCAGCAGGGTGCCCCGCATATGGTAGGCCTCATACGCGGCCTCTGCATCGGTCTGCACGGTCACGGCGGCGGTGACAGTCTGCCCTGCCTGCGCCTGCACGGGGCGCACGAACAAGACAGCAAAAACGGCAAAGTAAACAAACCCGCACACGGCACCCAAAGCCGGGATGTGCAGGCTGCGCTTGCGAAGCCCAAGGACCGCAAAAGCAAAAAGTGCCGCCGCAGGCACACAGACCAGCGGCGGCAGATTTGCCGCGGCAAGTTCGGCCAGGGCAAAGCCCAGGGCGAACCACGCGAGATTGCGTTTCATTGCTTAGTGGAAGAACAGGGGCAGCGGCTCCAGGAAGATGATGTCCTTGCGCTCGGCGGCATCACCCTCGGCCAAGGCGGCGCAGCGGCCCACAACGGTGCCGGTGCTCTTGGCAGCCAGGGCGTCCAGCGCGTGCAGCGAACCGCCGGTGGAGATGACATCGTCCACGATCAGAATGCGCTTGCCGTTCATATACTCGATGTCCTTCTTGTCGATGACAAGGGTCTGCTTGCCGGCGGTGGTGATGGACTGGTCCTCGATGACGACAGGCTCACGCATATAGAGCTTGGCACCCTTGCGGGCGGGGATCCAATATTTGCCGCTCTGACGTGCCATTTCGTAGGCAAGGGGGATGCCCTTGGCCTCGGCGGTCAGGATAACGTCAAATTCGGGCGCTTTTTTCAGCAGCTCGGCGGCGCAGGCCACGGTCAGCTCGACATCGCTGAACATAATAAAGGCGGCGATGTCCATATGGTCGTTGACCTTGCAGATGGGCAGTTCACGGGTCAGACCCGCAACGTGCAAAGTATAGGTATCAGCCATAACAAGTACCTCATTTCGTTGTAAAAATCAGGCGGTGCGGGCATCAGCCCGGAGGCCACGCAAGGCTGCGTCCCGCCAGAACGTGGAAATGCAGATGCTTCACGCTCTGACCGCCGTCGGCACCGACGTTGGTGACCACGCGGTAGCCGTTTTCGGCAATGCCGAGCTGGGCAGCCAGCTGCGCGATAACGGCGTAGATGTGCCCCAGCAGGGCGGCATCGTCCTCGGTCAGCACCGCGGCAGAGTCGATGTGCTTTTTGGGAATGACCAGAAAATGGACGGGCGCCTGCGGGTCAATGTCATAAAATGCCAGCAGTTGGTCATCCTCAAACAGCTTGTTGGAGGGGATGTCCCCCGCTGCGATTTTGCAGAACAGGCAATCAGCCATACAATATCCCTCCTTTGCCGAAAAAATGATAGAAACTTACTTGCTCAGTTCGTTCTTGACGATTTCGGGTACGGCGTTCAGCGCGTCGTCGATCTTGGAGCAGTCACGGATGCCCGCCATAGCGAAGTCGGGCTTGCCGCCGCCGTTGCCGCCTGCGATGGCAGCGATCTGCTTGACCAGCGCGCCGGCTTTCAGACCGCGGGCAAGGGCGTTCTTGCAGACGCCGACAGCCATCATCGTCTTGCTGCCGTCATTGCCGATGAGAACGGCGACGGTATCGGGTGCCTTGTCGCGGATCTTGTCGATCATATCGCGCAGGGTGTCGGCACCGGTGCCGGTCAGGTAGGCGGAAACAATGCGTACACCGTCAATGTTGGCGGCGTCCTGGAACAAACCGTCGATCTTGGAGGAAGCCATCTCCGCCTTGAGGATATCCAGCTGTTTGTTGGTTTCCTTCAATTCGGCGGTCAGGGCCTCGGCGCGGGCGGGGGCATCCTTCATGTTGTTGGCCTTCAGGGCAACGGCGGTCTGCGCCAGCAGCTCGGTGCGCTCGTCCAGCAGGTCCAGCACGCCGAAACCGGTGGTTGCCTCGATACGGCGGATACCGGCGGCAACGCTGGATTCGCCCAAAATCTTAAAGCAGCCGATCTGCGCGGTGTTCTTGACGTGGGTGCCGCCGCAGAACTCGGTGCTCCAGCCGCCGGCGTCCACAACGCGGACAACGCTGCCGTACTTCTCGCCGAACAGTGCCATAGCGCCCATCTTCTTGGCTTCCTCGATGGGCAGGTTCTTGATCTCGACGTTCAGGCTCTCGAAAATCTTCTCGTTGACCTTCTTTTCGACCTCGACCAGCTCCTCGGCGGTGACGGCGCTGAAATGGGTGAAGTCAAAGCGGGTGATGTGGTCGTCCTGATAGCTGCCTGCCTGATGCACATGGTCGCCCAGAACCTCACGCAGAGCCTTCTGCATCAGGTGGGTGGCGGTGTGGTTGCGGCAAATGGCCATGCGGCGCTGGGCATCCACGGCGGCGGTGACGTCATCGCCAACGTGCAGGGTGCCGTCCAGCAGCTCGCAGGTGTGGACAAAGTAGCCCTTGGGGGTCTTTTTGACCTGCGTGACCTTCAGCTTGGCATTGCCGCAGCTGATGTAGCCGTGGTCAGCGACCTGGCCGCCCATCTCGGCATAGAACGGGGTGCGGTCCAGCACGACCAGCACACCCTCCTTGCTCTCACCGGCTTCGTCGGTGGCAATGGCGTCGTTCAGCTCCTCGCCGTCAGACAGGGCAACGACCTTGGCGGACTCGGTCAGAGTCTCGTAGCCGTCAAACTGGGTCGGCTCGGTGGTCAGCTCGCCGAACAGGTCGGCGCTCCAGCCGGAAATGTCCTTGGCCAGGCGCTCGGCGCGGGCGCGCTCACGCTGCTTGGTCATTTCCATGTGGAAGGCTGCCTCGTCCACGCGCACGCCGGCCTCGGCGGCGATCTCGCGGGTCAGGTCGAGGGGGAAGCCGAAGGTATCGTTCAGCTTGAACACCTCAGCGCCGGACAGAACCTTCTCGTGCACGTCCTTGAGGCGGCTCATCATACCGTTCAGGATGTTCAGGCCGGCGTCGATGGTGCGGCCAAAGCGCAGCTCCTCGGTGCCGATGACCTTCTTGATATAGCTTTCATGCTCGCGCAGTTCGGGGTAACCGGCCTCGCTGGACTCGATGACGGTATCGACCAGCTCGGTCAGGAAGGGGCGGTCGATGCCCAGCATACGACCGTGGCGGGCGGCGCGGCGCAGCAGGCGGCGCATAACGTAGCCGCGACCCTCGTTGGAAGGCAGAACGCCGTCGGATGCCATAAACACGGTGGCGCGGATGTGGTCGGTGATGACGCGGATGGAGATATCGTCCTTGTCGTTCTCGCCGTACTTTTTGCCGGCGATGCGCTCAACATGGTGCAGAACGGCGGCGACGGTGTCGACCTCAAACAGGTTGCCAACGCCCTGCATAACGCAGGCCAGACGCTCCAAGCCCATACCGGTGTCGATGTTGGGTTTGGCCAGCAGCTCATAGTGACCCTTGCCGTCGGAATCGAACTGGCTGAACACGAGGTTCCAGATCTCCATATAGCGGTCGCAGTCGCAGCCGACGCCGCAGGTGGGCTTGTGGCAGCCGTACTCCTCGCCGCGGTCAAAGTAAATTTCGCTGCAGGGACCGCAGGGGCCGGAGCCATGCTCCCAGAAGTTGTCCTCTTTGCCGAGGCGCACCATGTGGCTTTCGGGGATGCCGATGACTTTGGTCCAGATGTCGTAAGCCTCGTCGTCCTCCTGATAGACCGAGATGTACAGGCGGTCAGCGGGGATCTCCAGTTCCTGGGTCAAAAATTCCCAAGCCCAGGGAATGACCTCTTTTTTGAAGTAATCCTGAAAGCTGAAGTTGCCCAGCATTTCAAAGAAGCAGCCGTGGCGGGCGGTGATGCCCACGCGATCGATGTCGGGGGTGCGGATGCACTTCTGGCAGGTGGTCACGCGGTGACGCGGCGGCTCCTCCTGGCCGAGGAACCATTTTTTCATGGGTGCCATACCGCTGTTGATCAGCAGCAGGCTGGGGTCGTCCTTCGGCACCAGAGGAAAGCTGCCCAGACGCAGGTGATCCTTGGTTTCAAAAAAGTGCAGGTATTTTTCGCGCAGTTCGTTCAGTCCGGTCCATTGCATAGTTGGTGTTCTCCCATCCGTGGTTTGTATTGTTGCGATAAAAGGTACCAAAAAAATATAGCCCTCGCCCCTTGACAGGGACGAAGGCTGACAGCTTCCGTGGTACCACCCGGTTTGCGGCATATCGAAAAAAATATGCCACCGCTTTGTCCGCGTTAACGCCGCAGGTACGTTCGGCTTTTGCACCGAAAGCTCCGGGGTGGCTTTGCCGAAAACGTCAGCCAAGCGCCTTTCACCATGCGGCGCTCTCTCTTATGACCTGTTTTGTGCGGCATTTGCCCTTTCATCGCCATTTTCTTTTTAACAAATCTATTATATGCCGCTTTTCGCGCGGTGTCAACTGTTTTTTGCGATGGTAGCGTCAAGCTGCGTCCAGAACGTGCAGCCCCTGCACCACGTCGGCAAAAACGGCGGCGCTGGAGGTTTCGGGCGCTTGCCGGGCATCCTGCAAAACGGTGATGGTATAGCGCGGGGCATCGGCGGGGTAAAAGCCGGTAAACCAGTAGTTCAGCAGCTCCCTGCCGTCGGCGTCAAACTGCCCGGTCTGGGCGGTGCCGGTCTTGCCCGCGCACTCCCCCGCCCCTGTCATGGCATCGCTTCCGATGCCCTGCTCCACCACGGTGTGCAGCATACTGCGCAGGATTCTGGCGGTGGCGGCGCTGCACACCCGGCGGGGCGCGGGAACCTCGTTGGGGGTGATGCTGCCGTCAGCGCGGCGCACCCCCTGCACGGCGGCGGGCGTATGGTAGACCCCGCCGCCCGCTATGACATTGGTCATGGCGGCAATTTGCAGCGGCGTTGCGGTCAGTGCCCCCTGCCCGAAGCTGAACAGCGCAAGGTCGCCCGCGTTTTGCAGCTGCGCGGCGCTGGGCAGCGAGGCGGCATCGCTCTGCAGCCCCGATGCGAGCGTGATGCTTTGCCCCAAGCCGAAATCTTGTGCGGCCTTTATCAGGCGCTGCGCACCCAGTTTTTGCCCCAGTTCTATAAAGTAGCAGTTGCAGCTCTGTGCCAGCGCCGCGCGCAGGTTGACCTCGCCGTGGGCGCGGCTTTGGGCGCAGCGGTAGGTCTGCCCGTTTACCGTGACGCTGCCCGTGCAGTCCGCGGTGAACCAGTCCAGCCCGGCGTCGTAGGCGGCGGCTGCCGCCACTATCTTAAACACCGACCCCACGCAAAAGGGGGTCAGCAGGCGGTCGATCAGCGAGGTATCGTCCGCCGCAATGCTTTTGGCAACATCGTTGGGGTCGTAGCGGGGCACACTGACGGCGGCCAAAATTTCACCGGTATCGGGCTGCAGCACTACGATGCAGCCGCGGGTCATAGTCAGGTCGGCCACCCCCTCGCACAGGCGCTGGATGTCGGCGTCCAAGGTCAGCGCTACCCCCTGCCCCGTGCCGGTATGCCGGGTGACGAACACCGGCTCGCTGCCGGTCAGCGGCAGCCCCTGCGCGCTGGCGGCGCAGGCGGCAACGACCTCGTCCCCGGATGCCGAGAGCAGCGCATCGTAGGCGCGCTCCAGCCCCGCGACGCCCAGTCCCTCGCCGTTGCGGTAGCCCAGAAGATGCACCGCAATGGGCAGCGGCAGATACCGCTGTGCGATGCGGCGGCACGGGATGCCCAGCGCGGATACATCCCGATCTACCGACACAAAAAACAACGAAGTATCGTTGCGGCGGCGGTACAGCTCGGTCTGCTCGGCGTAGGAAACATAAGGCAACAGCTCGGCGTAGCCGTCGCTGCCCGGCACACACAGGGCGTACCAGCCGTCGGCAGCCCCGGTCAGCAGCCGCCCCGTGCGGTCATAAAAGTTGCCGCGGTCGGGCGGCAGCGCCGCCTCACGCTCGGTCTGCTGCAGGGCGCTTTGGGCGTACCCGATATTTTGCCCCACCCAATACACCCGGCACAGCACAAGACCGATGCACCCCGCAAGACAAACCACCAACGCCCGCAGCCGCCGAAAAGACATACCGCCGCCCCCTTTTGTATTCAGTATGTGCGCCGGGCGGGCATCTATACAAAAAAGGCGCGGAGCCTTTCGGCTCCGCGCCCTGTGGGTGCGAATTTGGAAAATTAGTACATACCGCCCATGTCACCGCCGGCAGGTGCCACGGGTGCCGGGGGTTCCGGCAGGTCGGCAACCAGGCTCTCGGTGGTCAGGACCATAGCGGCAACGCTGGCAGCGTTCTCCAGAGCAGAGCGGGTGACCTTGGTCGGGTCAACGATGCCCGCCTCGATCATATCCTCGACATACTCTTCCTTCTGGGCGTCAAAGCCATAGTTGGCCTTGTTGGCCTTCAGGATGTTGTCGATGACAACGCTGCCCTCCAGACCGGCGTTGGCAGCGATCTGGCGCAGAGGTGCTTCCAGAGCCTTGCGGACGATCTTGGCGCCGGTGCGCTCGTCACCCTCCAGCTCGGCAACGACCTTGTCCACAGCGGGGATGGCGTTGATGGTGGCCGTGCCGCCGCCGGCAACGATGCCTTCCTCCACGGCAGCCTTGGTGGCGTTCAGGGCGTCCTCGATGCGCAGCTTCTTGTCCTTCATCTCGACTTCGGTAGCGGCACCGACCTTGATGACGGCAACACCGCCAGCCATCTTGGCAAGGCGCTCCTGCAGCTTCTCGCGGTCGAAGTCAGAGGTCGCGGTGACGATCTGGCTGCGGATCTGGGCAACGCGGTCGGCAATGGCCTGCTTGTCGCCGTTGCCGCCGACGATGGTGGTGTTCTCCTTGGTGACCTTGACCTGACGGGCAGAGCCGAGCAGCTGCATGGTGGCATCCTTCAGCTCATAGCCGAGGTCGCTGCTGATGACGGTGCCGCCGGTCAGGATGGCGATATCCTGCAGCATCTCCTTGCGGCGGTCGCCGAAGCCGGGCGCCTTGACGGCAACCACGTTCAAGCCGCCGCGCAGACGGTTGATGATCAGGTTGGACAGGGCGTCGCCCTCGACATCCTCAGCGATGATCAGCAGCTTGCGGCCGGACTGGATGACCTGCTCCAGCAGGGGTACGATATCCTGGAACACGCTGATCTTCTTGTCGGTGATCAGCACGCTGCAATCGTCGTAGACGGTTTCCATCTTCTCGGTGTCGGTGACCATGTAGGGGGTCACATAGCCGCGGTCAAACTGCATACCCTCGACGACCTCGGTGTAGGTCTCGGCGGTGGTCTTGTTTTCCTCGATGGTGATAACGCCGTCGGCGGTGACCTTCTCCATAGCGTCGGCGATCAGCTGACCGATCTCGGCATCACCGGCAGAAACAGTGCCGACACGGGCAATGTCCTTGGCACCGTTGACCTTCTGGCTGTGGGCCTTGACGGCCTCGACAGCGGCGGCAACAGCCTTCTGCATACCGCGCTTGATGTCCATGGGGTTGGCGCCGGCGGTGACGTTCTTCATGCCCTCGGTGACCAGAGCCTGTGCCAGAACGGTGGCGGTGGTGGTGCCGTCGCCGGCGGCGTCGTTGGTCTTGGTGGCGACTTCGCGCACGAGCTGGGCGCCCATGTTCTCGAACTCGTCCTTCAGCTCGATCTCCTTGGCGATGGTGACACCGTCATTGGTGATGAGGGGGCTGCCGAACTTTTTGCTCAGCACAACGTTGCGGCCCTTGGGGCCCAGGGTGACCTTAACGGTGTCGGCCAGCTGGTCGATACCGGCGCAAAGGGCTTTACGGGCGTCCTCGCCCTGTTTGATCTGTTTTGCCATAAAGCATCGCTCCTTTTATAAAGAAAGAAAAGTAGAAATCCGATTACTCAACCACAGCGAGGATGTCGCTCTGGCGCACGATGGTGCATTCTTCGCCGTCAACCTTGACCTCGGTGCCGGCATACTTGCTGGTCAGGACTTTGTCGCCGACCTTGACGATCATCTCGACTTCCTTGCCGTCCACGTTGCCGCCGGGACCGACAGCCAGAACTTCGGCGACCTGCGGCTTTTCCTTGGCGGAGCCGGACAGGATCAGACCGCCCTTGGTGGTTTCTTCTTCTTCGACCAGTTTGATGACAACACGGTCTGCAAGAGGTTTGATTTTCATTTGAAAGTTCCTCCTATGAAAAGATTTCTCTTTTTGATACTGATTTAGCACTCATTATTCCTGAGTGCTAAATATATAATAGCCATTTCTTTATGAAAAATCAAGGGTTTTGTGTATAAAATTTTTGTGAACAAAAAATCGGCAGTGCCAAAAGGCACTGCCGTGTGCATTATTGCTGCTGCATCGCGATATTTTTGTAACGCGGGCGCATGATGCCATGCTCGATATGCGCCTGGCCCCCTTCGACCGTGTCAGCGTCGATGGTTACGCGGGTGATGGTCGCATCCGACGGAATGTCGTACATAATGGGAATCAGCAGATCCTCCACCACGCTGCGCAGACCGCGGGCACCGCTCTTGCGCTGCACCGTCTTTTTGGCGATGGCGTGCAGGGCGGCGTCGGTAAAGACCAGCTCGGCGTTGTCCAGATGCAAAAGCTCCTTGTACTGGCGCACCAGGCTGTTTTTCGGCTCGGTCAGAACGCGCACCAGCGCGTCCTCGTCCAAGGGGTCCAGCACGGTGACGACCGGCAGACGACCGATCAGCTCAGGGATAAGACCGAACTTGACCAGATCATCCGGCTCGACCTTTTTCAGCAGCTTCTGGCGCGTTTCGTCCTTGTCCAGCGTTGTGCGCAGCTGGCTGCCGAAGCCCAGAGAGGCGTTGTCGGTGCGGCGCTGGATGAGCTTTTCCAGCCCGTCAAACGCACCGCCGCAGATGAACAGGATGTTCTTGGTGTTGATCTGGATGAACTCCTGCTGGGGGTGCTTGCGCCCGCCGTTGGGCGGCACGTTGCTGACGGTGCCTTCGACGATCTTCAGCAGCGCCTGCTGCACGCCCTCGCCGCCGACGTCGCGGGTGATGGAGGGGTTCTCGCTCTTGCGGGTGATCTTGTCGATCTCGTCGACGTAGATGATGCCGATTTCCGCCTTGGGGATGTCGAAATCCGCCGCCTGAATCAGCTTGAGCAGGATGTTCTCGACGTCCTCGCCGACATAGCCCGCCTCGGTCAGGGTGGTGGCGTCCGCGATGGCGAAGGGCACGTTCAGCATTTTGGCAAGGGTCTGCGCCAGCAGGGTCTTGCCCGTGCCGGAGGGACCCAGCAGCAGAACGTTGGATTTTTGCAGCTCCACGCCGGTTTCGCGCCCCGAAAGGATGCGCTTATAGTGGTTGTACACCGAGACGGCCAGCACCTTTTTGGCGTCGTCCTGCCCGATGACATACTGATCCAACCCGGCCTTGATTTCGGCGGGGGTCAGAATATTGACGTCCTGCAGCGGATTTTCGCCGTAGGTGGCTTGTGCGGCACCCCGCGGCTGGCGGCGTGCCCCGGCGCGCGGCATAGGCGGCTCGTCCTTGTACAGGGTGTGATAGCACATGTCGATGCAGTCGTTGCAGATATTGACGCCGGGGCCGATCAAAAGCTGCTCGACCTCATTTTGCGAACGTCCGCAGAAGCTGCAGACCATTTCGCGTCCTTTTCCGCCCTTTCCGGGCGTTGTATTTGCCATTTTGTTCCCCCGAATCAGTGTTTATAGAGGATGTCGTCGATCAGGCCGTATTCCTTGGCCTGCTGCGCAGTCATATAATTGTCGCGCTCGGTGTCGCGCTGGATGGTTTCCAGCGGCTGGCCGGTGTATTGGCTGAGCAGGGTGTTCATCTTCTCGCGGATGTGGATGATGTGGTTGGCGTGGATCTGGATATCCGTGGCCTGACCGCTGATGCCGTTGCCGCCGATGAGGGGCTGGTGGATCAGGATCTCGGAGTTGGGCAGTGCAAAGCGCTTGCCCTTGGTGCCGCTGGCCAGCAGGAAGGAGCCCATGGAGGCAGCCATGCCGACGCAGATGGTGGATACATCGCACTTGATGTAGTTCATCGTGTCATGGATGGCCATGCCGTCAGAGATGGAGCCGCCGGGGCTGTTGATATAAAAGTAGATGTCCTTTTCGGGATCCTGGCCTTCCAGATAGAGAAGCTGGGCCACGATCACACTGGCGGAGGCAGAGTTGACATCCTCGCTCAGCACAATGATGCGGTCATTGAGCAGACGGGAGAAAATGTCGTAGCTGCGTTCACCGCGGGCAGTCTGTTCGACTACATAAGGTACAAGACTCATGTGGGTTTCCCTCCTTAAATATGGGATTGCCTAAGAAACGGGCGGATAAAGCAGCCGATACGGCCGCAAAGGCGAACCGTATCGGCCTGATTACTTTATACTTCCGTTGGGGTTTTGCTTGGGATCAGTCCTTGTTTTCCTCGGACTTGCCGGCAACGATGTTGGCCTTGCTCTTGACGAACTCGATGGCCTTGTTGACAGCCAGATCCTTCTTGACGGCAGCGGCGTCGACCAGGCTCTTGACCTTGTCGGCTTCCATCTGGTAAGCGTCGGCGATCTGCTTGATCTCGGCCTCGAACTCATCCTCGGTAGCCTCGATGCTCTCCTTGGCAACGATGGCTTCCATGGCCAGGCGCATCTTGACCTGCTTGTCGGCCTGCTCACGGAACTGCTCCTTGAAGTTCTCCATGGTCATGCCCATGTACTGCAGGTACTGCTCCAGCTTGAGACCCTGCTGGGAGATGCGGTAGCCGAAGTCCTGAACCAGCTCTTCGATGCGGGAGTCGATCATGGCGTCGGGAATGTCAGCCTTCATGCCGGCAACGATCTGGTCGATCAGGTCGTTCTCGACCTTCTGGTCGGCCTGCTTCTCGTGGTTGGCGGCGATGTTCTTGCGGATGGAATCCTTCAGCTCGTCCAGGGTGTCGTACTCGCTGACGTCCTTGGCGAAGTCGTCATCCAGCTCGGGCAGCTCTTTGTACTGCACCTCGTGCAGCTTGATCTTGAAGGTGGCGTCCTTGCCGGCCAGCTCCTCGGCCTGGTACTCCTCGGGGAACTTGACGTTGACGTCGAATTCCTCACCGGCCTTGTGACCGACGACCTGCTCCTCGAAGCCGGGGATGAAGGAACCGCTGCCCAGCACCAGAGAGTAATGCTCGGCCTTGCCGCCCTCAAAGGCAACGCCGTCGACGAAGCCCTCGAAGTCGATGTCCACGGTGTCACCGTTCTGGGCCTCGCCCTCACGGGTCAGCAGACGGCCGTTGCGGTCCTGCATACGCTTGATCTCGGCGTCAACATCGGCCTCATCCACAGTCTGGACATCTTTGTTGACGGTTAAACCGGCATATTCGCCCAGTTCCACCTCGGGCTTGACGGCGACCTTGACCTTCAGCACGGCACCGTCGGCCTCGGACATGGAAACGACCTCGGGGTCGGGACGGCCGACAACCTCGATACCGGCCTCCTTGACGGCGGCCTCGTAGTTCTCGGGGAACAGATCGTTCACAGCGTCATACTGGAACAGGTCAGCGCCGTACATTTTCTCGATCATAGCCTTGGGGGCCTTGCCCTTGCGGAAGCCGGGAACGGCGTACTTCTTGCTCTCGCGCTTGAAAGCGGCGTTGACGGCGGACTTGAAGGTCTCCGCGTCAATAGAGAACTGCAGTTCTACCATGCTCTTTTCGAGCTTTTCACAGGAAATGAGTTTCATTTATAAATTCCTCCAAAAATTGATGTACATAAAAATACAAGTTATTATACCATACCTACAAGCGGAATACCAGCCCTGCGGCGAAAAAAATCCCGATTTTTCAGCGATTTTTACGCAAAAAAGGGCTTTTATCCGATTTTGCAGGGGCAAAAGCCCAATCCGTCGGCGGAAATCAGACGGTAAGCGATGCCGTCAACCGTACCCTGACGGGCGTAGTGGATGGATTTTCCGTGCAGATGGCCGTAGTAGCACTCGGTCACGCCGAACTCGTGCAGCACGGCGACCAGCTCCTCGGCGCAGGCACCGGGAAAGACCGGCGGGTAATGCAAAAAGGCAATTTTGCGCGGGGTCTCCCCTGCCGCCTGCAGCGACATGCGCAGCCGCCCTGCCTCGCGCGCCATCAGCTTCTCGCCTTGGGCGGCGGCATCGTCAAACGGCCAGCCGCGGGTGCCGCACAGGGCGGTATCCCCCACAAGGCAGGCGTTATTGTGCAGAATGTGCAGCGAGTCAAAGCCGTTGGCTGCCAAAAAGGTTTCCATCTTGCGGGTGGTCGTCCACCAATAATCATGGTTGCCCTTTATGAGCCATTTTTGCCCCGGCAGCGACTGGATATACGCAAAGTCCGCGCGGGTATCGTTGAGATTCATCGCCCAGCTGGTGTCCCCCGCCAGAAGTACGGTGTCCTCGGGCGAAATCAGGCGGCGCCAGTTAGCCTCCAGCTTGGGCAGGTAGCCTTCCCAACCGGGGAACACGTCCATGGGCTTGTCGGTGCCTAAGGAGAGGTGCAGATCTCCGATTGCAAAAATGGCCATAAATCGTCCTTTCTTGAGTGAAGCAGGTCAGCGCAGCGCGGCGGCGCTGATGTCGGCGGGGTCGATGGAGTCGGTAAAGCGCACGGGCAGCGTGTCCAGCACGCGCAGGCTTTCGGGCGCGGGGGCGTCGGTGGCGGCAGTCAGGGCTGCCATGGCGGCAAAGTCGCTTGCGGGGGCTTCCTCGCCCAGGGCAGTTAGCACATCGCGCGGGAACTTGAAGGGGCTGGCGGTGGACAGAACAGCCATCGGGGTTTCGGTGCCAAGGTCTTTGGCAACGCGGAACGCCACGGCGGTGTGGGTGTCGCAGAGGTAGTTGTCCTCGGCAAAGCGGGCTTTGATCTCGGTAAAGCCGGCGGCGTCGTCGGCACAGCCTGCGGCAAAGCTCTCCTGAATTTTAGCAAGCGTGTCGGCATCGACGGTGTAAACGCCGGTTTCGGCCAGCTGCTGCATCCAGGCGGCGACCTTCTCGGAGCTGCCGCTGACGTGGTAGAGCAGGCGCTCCAGATTGGAGGAGATCAGAATGTCCATCGAGGGGGAGGTCGTCTTGTAGAAGGTGCGGCGGGCATCGTAGGTGCCGGTGCGCAAAAAGTCGGTAAGTACGTTGTTTTTGTTGGACGCGCAAACCAGGCGGCCGACGGGCAGACCCATCTGCTTGGCATAGTAGCCGGCAAGAATATCACCAAAATTACCCGTAGGCACGCAGAAATCCACAGGGCTGCCCCAAGCGGCGGCGCCCTGCTCGACCAGACGGAAGTAGGCGTAGAAGTAGTAGACGATCTGCGGCACCAGACGACCCCAGTTGATGGAGTTGGCGCTGGACAGACGGATGCCGCGCTTTTCCAGCTCCTCGGCAACGGAGGCATCGGCAAAGACGCGCTTGACGCCGGTCTGGGCATCGTCAAAGTTGCCGTTTACAGCATAGACCTGCACATTTTTGCCGGTCTGGGTCGCCATCTGCAGGCGCTGGATCTCGCTGGTGCCGTCGTTGGGGTAAAAGACCTCGATCTCAATGCCGTCCAGATCGGCGTAGCCCGCCAGCGCGGCCTTGCCGGTATCGCCGGAGGTGGCAACCAGAATGCGGGTGGTTTCGGTGCGGTGCAGCATCTTTTTGGCCTCGACCAGCAGCTTGGGCATCAGCTGCAAAGCGTAGTCCTTAAAGGCGCAGGTCGGGCCGTGCCACAGCTCAACGGCGTACAATCCGTCGTGCACCTTGACGGTCTGCCCTGCCTTGCCGCCGAAGGCCGCACCGTAGGTGGCGGCGGTGGCATCGTGCAGGAAGTCAGGCGAATAGTCGGTCAGAAAACCGGCCAGCACCTTTTCTGCCAGTTCGGGGTAGGAAAGATCCTTCCAGCCGGAAAGATCGGCCTTGGGGAAGGTCTGCGGCACAAACAGCCCGCTTTTGGGGGCCAGACCACGGACGATCGCCTCGGCGGCACAAACGCGGAGCGAAGAATCTCTGGTACTTACATACTGCATAACGTACACCCTTTCATACTCAAAAAATACACCTTTATATACAATGCCGTGGCACTGTCAACAATAGAAATTTCTGCGGGCGGTCGCGGCCGCCCTGCTTTTGTATTAACAGGTAAACGCATTCTCGATGCAATGCACCCGCCAGCCGCCCGCTGCGGGGGTGACCTCCACCACGTCAAAGCGGATGCAGGCATCGGCATAGGGGCTGGCTTGCAGGTACTGGGCAGCGGCGGCAAGGAGCCGCTGCTGTTTTTGGGCGGTCACCGCTTCGGCGGGGGCTGCCAGCATACGCCCCGCGCGGGTCTTGACCTCGGCAAAAACAAGGGTGTTGTCCTTATATAAAACCAGGTCCAGCTCCCCCAGGCGGGTGCGGTAGTTGTGGTTCAGCAGCAGATAGCCGCGTTGGCGGTAGTATTTGGCGGCGATGGCCTCCCCCTTGCTGCCAAGGCTTTTATCAGTCATGCCAGTAGCCCTGCTTTTTCAAAAAGCTGCGGCGGTAAAAGGGCTGAATACCGTATTGGGCGATCAGCTCATAGTGCAGCTTGGTGGGGTAGCCCTTGTGCTTGGCAAGCTGGTACTGGGGGTACTGCCTGTCCAGTTCCAGCATATAGCGGTCACGGCTGACCTTTGCCAGAATGGAGGCGGCGGCAATGCTGGCGCTGGTAGCGTCCCCCTTGACAACGGCCTCGGCCGGAACGCAAAGCTCCGGCGGGCAGCGGTTGCCGTCAATCAGCGCATAGTCGGGCGCGGGGGTAAGCCCTGCCACCGCCTGCGCCATGCCGTCCATCGTCGCCCACAGGATGTTGCGCTCGTCGATCTCCTGCGGGGTGATAAACACGATTTTATAGGCCAAAGCGCGGGCGGTGATCTGCTCAAACAGGGCTTCGCGGCGCTTTTCGGTCAGCTTTTTGGAATCATTGACCCCCTCGATGGGGTCGTCGGGGTTCAAAATGACGGCGGCACAGCAGACCGGCCCGCACAAAGGGCCGCGTCCGGCTTCGTCCACGCCGCAGACAATGCCGTGGTCGGTGCGTTTGGCATCGTCAAAGGCGAACAGCAGCTCGTTATTGCTCGTCGTCGTCGAAGAATTCTTCCTCGGCATCGTCCTCTACCTCCTCAACAGCGCGGCGGGGCGGGCGTTCCAGCGAAAGGCGGCCCCATTTGCTGGCGCGGAACTCCCCCACCAGCATCTTGGCGGCGCGCTCGGTGTCCACCTCGCCGCCGGAAACCAGCATCCCGCGCTTGGCACCGATGGCCTGCAACAGGTCGTAGGGCGGCAGCGCCAGCGCGGCTTCGTCCAGCTTGTAGCGCGCCAGCAGCTGATCGGGGTAAATGCCCCGCACGCTGGAAAGCAAGCCACAGGCCAGCTCCTCGATATCCAGAATGTCATCGCGGATGGAGCCGATGAACGCCAGGTTGGACGCCGTTTCCAGCGAGTCGAATTTTTTCCACAGCACGCCGGGCATGTCCATCAAATCGAAATTGTCCACGGTGATCCACTGCTTGCCGCGGGTGACGCCGGGCTTGTTGGCGGCCTTGGCGCGGGTGGTGCCCGCGAAGGAGTTAATAAAGGTGGACTTGCCCACGTTGGGGATGCCCACGACCATGACGCGCACCGAGGCACCCACCATGCCGCGGTTGCGGCGGCGCTCCATCAGGGCGGAAAGCTCCCTGATGATGGGGCCTTTGACGGCGGCGGCGCGCCCCTTTTGCTTGGAGTCCATGGCGATGCAGCCTGCCCCTGCGCTTTGGAAGTACGCCAGCCACTGTTTGGTGATGTCCGGGTCGGCCAAATCGGCCTTGTTCAGCACATACAGGTGGGGCTTACCGGCGGTGATGCGCTCAATTTCCGGGTTCAGGCTGGAAAGCGGGATGCGGGCGTCGAGGATCTGCAAAACGCAGTCTACGTTGCGGATCTCCTTTTCCATCAGACGCAGGGTCTTGGTCATGTGGCCGGGAAACCACTGGATCTGCCGGGAGTTGATGATGTCGTTCTGGCTCATGGGGTAGGCTCCTTTTATCGGGTAAACAGGGTGAACGGTGCCAAACGCAGCACCGCCACGCCCAAAATGTCGCGGGTGTCCACGCAGCCGATCAGGCTGCTGCGGCTGTCGCCGGAATGGTTGCGGTTGTCCCCCATCAGGAACAGGCCGTTTTCCGGCACGGTCAGGGGGAACACGGTGCCCTCCTCCACATAGGTGGGCTCGGCGGTATAAGGCTCGTCCAGAGCCTCGCCGTTGCGGTAGACGATGCCCGCGGTAAAGTCAATGTCGATGGTGTCCCCCGCCTTGCCGATGACCCGCTTGATGAGGGGCTTGCCGTAGTCGATGCGGCTGTCGGTGACAACGATGTCGCCGTAATCGGGGGTGAGCAGACGCGTGATGAGCAGCCGCTGCCCGTGCAAAAGGCCGGGATTCATCGAGCTGCCGTCTACCTGCACCAGACGTGCACAGAAGGTGGAGAGCAGTGCTACGGTGACAACGGCCAGAACCACAGCGTCCAGCCACTCTAAAATATCCTTATTGTGCCGATAGCGGGTCTTGAAATCTGTGTTCAAGCGGCGGACACCTCCTGAAAATTACAAAAAAGGGGAGAACGCCAACCGTCCTCCCCTTTTTTGGATAGTATGCTCAGATGCGTGCCTTGACCTTGGCAGCCTTGCCGGTGCGCTCGCGCAGGTAGAACAGCTTCGCACGACGGACCTTGCCGCGGCGGATCACTTCAACCTTCTCGACAAACGGGCTGTTGACGGGGAAAACGCGCTCAACACCAACGCCGTAGGAAGTGCGGCGAACGGTGAAAGTCTCGGCGATGCCGCCGTGCTTCTTGGCGATAACAGTGCCCTCAAAAGCCTGAACACGCTCTTTGTCGCCTTCCTTGATGCGGACGGAGACGCGAACGGTGTCGCCGACTTCGAACTGGGGCTTGTTCTCTTTGATCATACCCTCGGTAAAATGCTTCATTGCGTCCATAATTATGAATCCTCCATTTTATTGCGACGTTCATACACGAAAGCTCGTCAGAGGACCGCCTGTATAATGATGTGTCATTATCCCGCCGATGGCTCGGCGGCACTAACGCTTTAGTATTATACCACTGTCAATAGGGTTTGGCAAGTGGTTTTTCACAAAAAGGTGCGAAAAATTTCGGCAAAGTGGCAAATTTTTGCAAACAGAGCCGCGTTAGGCAAAATCGGCACCGGATTTTGTGTACAGGTGGGTGCGCAGCACACGGCACTGCCAGGCGGGCGCGCCGCCGTTTTCGTGCAGAAAGTCCATCAGCAGCGCGGGGTTCAGGTTCAGCGCTTCGCCGGAGCCGCAGGGCAGCTTGACGGTAAAGCGCAGCTCCTCCCCTGCCGATTCATAGTCGATGCGGGGCAGATGCTCCTTGAGGTCCAGCGTTTTGTGGCCGCGCTTGGTCTTTTTGGTGACCTCGGCGTGTTCGGCGGCGTTGTAAAAAGCGATGGCGTCGGCGGCATCGGCGGGCATTGTGACGTCGTAGGCGGCGGTTTCGATCTCGCCGACCTTTTCGACAGCCGGGGCCACCTTGGTGATAACGATGCCGCGCGGCATCAGCGGCTGCAGGGCGGCGATCCAGGCGGCGGCGTCGATGGACTCGGCCTCGGTCTTGACCTCACAGCTTTCGCACAGGCTCTCCTGCCCTAAGGACAGCGGGCAGGAAAAGGAAAGGTAGATGTGCGGGTTGAAGCCCATCGTGTACCACACAGGCAGACCGCTGCGCTTGAGCACACGGTGGAACACCCGCTGCAGATCCAGCAGCGAGATGTAGGCGGATTCGCCGCACTTTTCAAAGAAGATCCTGATGGTAGTCAAAGCACGGTCCTCCGATCAATTTATTCGCGCCGCAGGCGCTGCACTGGCGGTTGCAGGGCGGGGTGGTCTGCGCCTGCAGGGCTTTTTGGTATTCGCGCACAAGGTGGGCGTGGCTGACGCCGACGTCCAGATGCGCCCACGGGGTGACTTCGTCCAGCGCGATGGTGCGGTAGTTGTAGAAATCCGGGTCGATGCCGCAGGCGGCAAAGGCGTCCATCCAGCGGTCGTAGTTAAAGTATTCCTCCCAAGTGTCAAAGAAGGCGCCGTTTTCAAACGCGGTTTCAATGACCTTGCCCAGACGGCGGTCGCCCTTGGCAAAAACGCCCTCCAGCACCGAGGTGGCGCTGTCGTGATAGTTGACCTTGATCTTGCGGGAATGTACGCAGCTAAGCAGATATTTCTGCTTTTCCTGCAAGGATTCCCGCCGATCCTGCGCGCAGAACTGGAACGGGGTGTCGGGCTTGGGTACAAAGCACGCCACGCTGATGGTGACCTGCACGCCCTTGCCCTTCGGGCGGTCGGGAATCTGGTAGAACAGATCGACCACCTGCTGGGCGGTGTCGGCAATGCCCTTGATGTCCTCCATCGTTTCGGTGGGCAGACCCATCATGAAATACAGCTTGACCGAGGTGTACCCTTCCGAAAAAGCAATGCGGCAGCCGCGCTCGATCTGCTCCCAGGTGACGTTTTTGTTGATGACGTCGCGCAGGCGCTGGGTGCCGGCTTCGGCGGCAAAGGTCAGACCGCTTTTGCGTACCTTGGTGGTTTTTTCGACCAGAGACTGCGAGAAGTTGTCCACGCGCAAACTCGGCAGCGACAGGCTGACGTGGTCGTCCTCCGCCCAGGAGTTGAGGTTGTCCAGAATATCCTCCAGCCGGGAATGGTCGGAGGTGGAAAGGCTGGACAGGCTCAGCTCGTCATAGCCGGTGTTGCGGCACAGCTCGCGCGCGCAGTCGCTGATGAGTTCGGGGCTGCGCTCACGGAACGGGCGGTACAGCTGCCCCGCCTGGCAGAAACGGCAGCCGCGCACGCAGCCGCGCAGAACCTCCACGCAGGCGCGGTCCTGCACAGCGCCCACCAAAGGCACCACAAAGTTTGTGGGCGGGGCGAAATCGTCCATATTCTGCACGATGGCCTTGGTCACGGTGGCGGGTACGCCGGGGCGGTTGGGGGTGACGGACTCGATGCGGCCATCCTCTTTGTACGTTACATCGTAAAAAGACGGCACATACACGCCGGGCAGCTTGGCAAGCTCCAACAAAAGCTGCTCCTTGCTCCAGTGCTGCTTTTTGCCGGTTTCCACGGTGGCGCAGATGTCCTGCAGCATCTGTTCGCCCTCGCCCAGCTGCATCACGTCAAAGAAATCCGCCATCGGCTCGGCGTTGCAGACACACGGCCCGCCGGAGATGATCAGCGGCCAGCGCTCGTCACGGTCAGCGGCGCGCAGCGGGATGCCCGCCAGACGCAGCATGGCGAGGATGTTGGTGTAGCAAAGCTCGTATTCCAGGGAGAAGCCGACGATGTCAAACTCGGTCAGCGGGTCCTTGCTTTCCAGGCAGTACAGGGGCAGCCCCAGGCGCTCCATCTGCTCTTTCATATCCGTCCAGGGCATGAACGCGCGCTCGCACCACCAGTTTTCGTGGCGGTTGAGCAGCTCATACAGGATTTTTTCGCCCAGAAAGGACATGCCGATCTCGTAGGTGTCCGGAAAGCAGAACGCCATACGGACATCGACCTTGGACTTATCTTTATAGGTACAGCCCGGTTCACCGCCGGTGTAGCGGCCGGGTTTTTGCACAAGGCTTAACGCCTCTTTGAATTTGGGGGAAAATTCCGCCATAGTGATAACCTTCCTAAACTGTTTGATACCCCTATTGTACCCGATTGCAGCAGAAAAAGCAACCTGTGCGGCAACACGGCGGCTGCAATGTTGGCGCCGTCCAGGGGCGGCAGCGGCAGCAGATTGACCGCACCTACCAGCAGGTGGCAGGCGGCAAACCGATAGCCGTAAAAACTCCAACAGGAAAATTTCTCCATAGAAAAAAGGGTAAGCGCGGCGCACAGGAAATTGGTCAGCGGCCCGGCGGCAGATAAAACCAGCTGCTCGCGTCGGGTCATGGGCTGCCCGCGCAGCCGCAGGCAGATGCCGAAGGGAGAAAGCTCCAACAGCGGCAGCCGGTGCCATAAAAAGGCGTAGGCGGCAATGTGGCCGCACTCATGCAGGGCGGCGCAGCAAAGCCCTGTGCGCACCGTGCCTGTGCTGTCAAAAAGCAAGGCCAGCGTCAGCAGAAACAGCGTCAGACACGGCATACGCAGGCGCAGCCTACGCCGCAGCCTGTAATGCCTGGGTCGGGTCATAGCGCAGCCCCTTGTGCAAAATCTCAAAATGCAGGTGCGGCCCCGTGGCGTTGCCGGTCTGCCCCACCGTGCCCAAAAGCTGCCCGGCCTGCACCGTTTCGCCCGCGCGCACAAACAGGTACTGCATGTGCGCGTACAGTGTTTCATCCCCGATGGGGTGCAGAAGGCGCAGATAGTTGCCGTAGCTTTTGTGGCTGCCCGCGATGCGCACCACGCCCGCCGCGGCGGCATATACGGGGGTGCCCATGGCAGCGGCCAGGTCGGTGCCGTAGTGGAACTCTGTCCCCTGCCCGCCCATGGGGTCGGTGCGCCAGCCGTAGCCGGAACTGCGGGTGCAGCTGCCCGTCGGCAGCGGAAATTGCAGCGAAAAGTCCGGCAGATAGCTTTCCTCCCGCACGGCGGCGGGGGCGGTCTTGGCGGGCTTGCCGTGGGCGGGGCGGCTTTCGGGCAGGGCGGCCGCCAAAGTGCGCAGAGCCTCGGCCGCTTGCTCGGTAAATTTTGAAAAGATGCGCTCTTGCGTTAAAAAGGTAGACTGCTCCGGCTGCAGGGCCTGTATAAAGCCGCGGCGCAGGGCTTCGTACCCTGCCCCGCCGACACTGCGCAGTGCCAGCGCCGCCGCGATGGCCGCCGCGGCCAGCAGAATTTGTGCGTACAGTACAAGATTTTCCTCCCGCTTGGGGCGGGTTTTGCCCGTCGGCGCGGGCTTGGGGACAGATTCCTCCCACATACAAACACCCCCTTTGTGCAGGATATGCGGCAAAGCGGAGCGCTATGCGTAAAGGCAACACCCCCGCAAGGGCAGCCCTTGCGGGGGTGACATGGCAATCAGGTTATGCGCCCAAAGCGCGGCGCAGCATCTCCAACCGTTCTTCCAGCAGCTTTTGGGGTTTGGTGAACAGCCCCAGGCCGTCGACGTCCAGCAGACATTCCAGGCTGGTGGAATCGCCGCCGCCCAGCAGGATGGCGGTAAAGGTGCCGTGGATCTTGCCTTTTTGGAAGTTGCAGCTTATGCAGCGGTTTTTCTCCCGGCGGGTAAAGGTCAGCTGGGTGTCCTTGCCGTCGGTATTGTGCTCGGTGGCCTGCATACCGTCGGGGGTTTCCTCGTAATCCTTTACGTCGGTGCGCCAGTGGTTCAGGGTGGGCTTGGTCAGGTACAGCCAGACCTTGCTTGGGTCGCAGCTGAAATTGGCAGTGACAACACAGGTTTTCATGGTGGGATTCTCCTTACTTTTTACCGCGCCCGAAGAAATCCAGCAGACTGCGGGCAGGGCGCAGGCCGGTGGTGCGGCGCGGGGTGATCTGTTGGGGGGCAGCCTTGCGCACAGCGGGTCGGGCTGCGGCGGGGGTCGGGTCGGGCTGCATCTCAAAGCCGTTGTTGAAATAGCCGAACATCGCCATCTGGCTGTCGATGGGGGGCTGGCCGGGCAGCGGCTTGACCTTGACATAGCTGCCGTCGGGCTGCATCTCGCGGGCGTTGACGGTGTCGCGCAGCTGCAGGTCCAGGATACCGCGCAGCTTTTGGGCGATTTTCGCGTCATCGATGCGCACACCGACCTCGACGCGGCGCTCGGTATTGCGGGTCAGGAAGTCGCCGGAGGCAATGTAGATGCGCATATCCTCCCCGCTGCCGAAGCAGTAAATGCGGGAATGTTCCAGATACCGCCCGACAAGGCTGCGGATATGCACGTTTTCGGTGCGGCCGGGCACGCCCGCGCGCACACAGCAGATACCGCGCACGATCATATCCACCCGCACACCGGCGCAGCTGGCCTGGCTGATTTTTTCGATGATTTCGGGGTCGTTGATGGAGTTGTTTTTTAAGATGATGCCGGCGGGCTTGCCCTGCATGGCCAATGCGATCTGGCGGTCCATCTCCTCCAAAAGCACACTCTTGAAGTGCAGCGGCGCAACCAGCATGGTGCTTACTTCACCGGTCAGGCGCTGCAGGGCCATGTTGTTAAATACGGCGCTGGCCTCCTCACCGATTTCCTGCCGCGTGGTGATGAAGGAAAGGTCGGTGTACAGCTCGCTGGTTTTTTCGTTGTAGTTGCCGGTGCCGATCTGGGTCAGGTAGCGGTACTTACCGTTGACGCGGCTGGTGATCAGCGTCAGCTTGGAGTGTACCTTGTAGTCGTCAAAGCCGTAGAACACCGTGCAGCCGGCGTCCTGCAGCTGCTTGGACCAGTCGATGTTGTTCTGCTCGTCAAAGCGGGCGCGCAGCTCGACCATGGCGACGACTTCCTTGCCGTTTTCGGCGGCGGCAATCAGCGCGTTGACGATCTGCGAGTCGGCAGCCATACGGTACAGCGTCATTTTTATCGAAACAACGTCGGGGTCGTTGGCGGCGCGCAGCAGCATACGGATAAAGGGACGGATGCTCTGGTAAGGGTAGGCCAGCAGCACGTCGTGCTTGCGCACCTCGGTGTACAGGTCGTACCCGGCGGGCGCCTGCATGGGCTTGGCGGCGGGATAGAATAAATCCGTGTGGCCGCCGTCACTGCCGATGCGCCCGGCCAGCTTGAACAGGCAGCCGGTGTCCAGCGGCGAGGTCTGGGTGTAGCAGCGGGCTGCGGGCACGTCCAGCTTGTCGCGCAGGAAACGGGCAATATCCTGCGGCGCGTCCGGCCAGAATTGCAGGCGCACGGCGGACAGCTTGCGGCGCTTTTTGAGCAGCTCGCTCATGACATCGCGAAAGTCGATGTCGTGGTCCATCATGCCCTCGTCCACGGTGATGTCGGCGTTGCGGGTCACGCGGAACAGGCACTGCTTTTGCACGGTGCTGGCGGTAAAGATGGACGCCGCAAAGTGGCCGATAAGCTCCTCCACAAAGGCGTAGCAGGTGGCATCTCCGTCGCGGATAAAGAGGACGCGCTCAAACTGGGGATTTACGGGTACGATGCCGTAGCTGATGCCATCGTTTTTGGAGTGCAGCTGGGCGATGTAGTAGATCTGCTTGTTGTACAAAAACGGGAAGGGATGCCGCTGGTCGACGATCTGCGGGCTTAACAGCGGCAGCAGTTCGCGGTGAAAATACTCTTTCCAGAAATGCTCCTGCTGCTTGCCCAGCTTGGTGAAATCCACCTTTTTGTAGCCCTGCTCGTCCAGGGCCTGCACCAGGTGGGCAAAGTATTTGTCGCACTTGGCCTGCAGGTCGGCCACGCGCGGGGTGATGGCGGCGATCTGTTCGGCGGCGGTCATGTGGGTGACGTTGTCGGTCTTGTTGGTTTTGAGCAGCGTCTGGTCATACAGGGAGCCGACGCGTACCATAAAAAACTCGTCCATGTTGCTGCCGAAAATGGCGGCAAACTTGATGCGTTCGCACAGCGGTACGTTCTTTTCTTTGGCCAGTGCCAAAACGCGGCTGTCAAAGTCCAGCCAGCTGAGTTCGCGGTTGATAAAAATGTTTTCCGGCTTATCCAAGGCTATGCTCCTCCTGTTCCTTTACGGGCGGCTGCACACAGGCAAGACCTGCCCAGCTTTCGACCATGCGTTGGGAAATACCGCTTACGGCGGCAACGTCCTGTAAGGCGGCAAAATATCCGTGTTCGGCGCGGTAGCGCACAATGGCTTCCGCCTTTGCCTGCCCGACCCCCGGCAGGGCGGTCAGCGCGGCGGCATCGGCGGTGTTGATATCCAAAAGCGGTGCCGCGGCGGGGGCGCTTTGCGCAGAAAATACATAGGGGGCGGGGGCTTTTTGCGGCAGCCAGATCGGCACGATCAGCCAAAGCGAGGCGACCGCAACGGCCAGCGCCGCCAGCAAAAAGGCCGCCCAGGGTACGGCCTTGCCGTGCAGAAAACGCATAGCAATCCCCCTTTGTGCAGATGGTACACTTATTATAACACGACGCGGGGGGAAATGCATCTCTTTTGCGCGGTTTTTACACAAATTATACGCGGCGTTTGCGGGGTGTGGGCAGCGGGTCGGCGTCCACGATGACCACATCGGCCCCGATGCGGCGGATACTCTCCCACGGAAGCAGCAGGTCGTCGTCATAGCCCAGCAGCCCCAGCATACGCCCCCGCCCGCGCAGCAGCACCGATTGGATGCGCCCGTTGCCCTCATCAAAGAGAATGTCGTCGATGCGGCCGAGATTTTCGCCGTTTTGTATCCGAATCACGTCTTTTTCGGCCAGATCGTGCAGTGTCATGCAAAGCCCCCTTTCGTGTTGCCTTATAGTATGCGGGCAAAAAAGAATTGTTTCCTGTGCCGAAAACGTGTATAATAAAGGTAAGTACCATAGGAGGGTATACTATGTACAGAAATATCATTTTGGATTTCGGCGGCGTGGTGATCGATTTCAGCCCCAAGGAATTTTTGATGGAGCGTTTTTTGAACAAGCACGCCGAGGAGATAACCTACGAACTGACCTTTGGCAGCCAGGAATGGAACGACTTGGATCGCGGCACCCTGTCCCGCGAGGAGGGCAACCGCATTATGCTGGAGAATGCCGCCCACGTCAACCGTACCTTTGAGGTGCGCACCGTGCTGGAAGAATGGGAGGAGATGCTGCGCGACAAGGACTCCACCATTCAAATCATGCGCGAGCTGAAGGAACAGGGCTACCGCCTGTATTACCTGACCAATATGCCCGCCGATGTGTGGGAAAAAATGCAGCAGCGGGATTGGTTTGCCCTGTTTGACGGGGGCATTGCCAGCTGCGATGTGCACCTGTGCAAGCCTGAACCGGAAATTTTCCACGCGCTGATTGAGCAGTGCGGCCTGGCCTACGACGAGAGCATTTTTGTGGACGACAGCAAGGCAAACGCCCAGGCGGCCTATAACCTGGGCATTACGGGTATCTTGTACAAGAACCCCGTGTCCTTCCGCCGCGCCCTGGGCGTGTGCGGCATTGAACTGGAAAAGTAAGAAAGCATTACCGAAACAACGGGTACTGCGGCAGATTTCGCTGCGGTACCCGTTGTTTGTTGCAACCGCAAAAGCCTTCCCCCCAAGGGGGGAAAAAGCCATATAGGCGGCGATGCTGTTAAGCTGCGGGTGAGCCGCCCCTGCCCCTGCATTACTGCCCCGAAATTTGCTCCTTGATATGCGACAGGGCGCTTTTTTCCAATCGGCTGACCTGCGCCTGACTGATGCCGATGATCTGCGCCACCTGCGTCTGCGTTTTGCCCGAAAGATACCGCAGCGCAATGATGCGGCGTTCGCGCGGCGACAGGGCGCGCACCGTGTCGCGGAACATAATATCGCTGATCCAGCTTTCCTCGTCGGTGTTGTCGCGCAGGCGGTCCACCATCGAAAAGCTGTCCCCATCCTCGCTGAAAACAGGCTCGTACAGGCTGGTCGGCTCACGCACCGACTCCAACGCCAGTGCCACGTTTTCGGGGCTGGTGCCGAGCCTGGCGGCAATTTCCGACAGCTTCGGCTCCCGCCCGCCGGATTTTTGCAGTGCCTCCCGTGCCTGCATGGCGTGGTAGGCCATGTCGCGCATCGAACGGCTGACCCGCACGGCGTTGTTGTCGCGCAGATACCGCCGCAGCTCGCCGCAGATCATCGGCACCCCGTAGGTCGAAAACCGCACCCCGTGGACGGGGTCAAAGCCGTCGATGGCCTTCATCAGCCCGATGCACCCGACCTGAAACAGATCGTCCATGCTTTCGCCGCGCCCCGCAAACCGTTGCACCACGCTTAACACAAGGCGCAGATTGCCGCGTATCATCTCCTGCCGTGCGGCGGCGTCCCCCTGCCGGATCTTGCGGATCAGCGCGGATTTTTCAGCCTCGCTCAAAACCGGCAGCCGCGTGGTGTCCACGCCGCAAATTTCTACCTTGCCTGCATACATTGTGCCAGCCCTCCCCTGCTGTTTGAAGTATAGGCCGCGCTGCGCCGCCCCAAACAGGAAAATTCTGCACATGATGCCAACCGACGGCATACTGTGAAAGCGAGGAGGAGATGCACTATGATGATTTCCGTTTGGGTGACGGCGGCGTTGGTGGTCGTGGCGGCGGTGACGGCAGGGGTCATTGTCTGGCTGGCCCTGCCTGAGGCCGAGCAGCCGCGCAGCAGAGAACGCCGCGCCGAGTACGAACATCCCGATTTTGCCGACGCCGCCGGGTTTGCCGTGACCGCCTACCCCGAAAGCGACATCATCTTGCAGGAACGTATCTGGCTGATCGAGGACGAGGTCGCGGAGCTGGATTTTACCATTGTGCCGGGGCGCAGCGCACGGCTGCGGGTGGCAAGGCAGGAAAAAATGCGCCGCCCCAACGGCTTTGACCCCAAGGCGTTTGAAAGTGTGGAGCAGTACCAGATCGACGGCGTACCTGTGACCCATTACCAGAGCGCGGGCCGCATGGGGGTGCTGACGTGGAGTCGGGACGGCTTTGACTGCCTTTTGTATGCCGAGGACCCGGAGATGAATATGCTGGCGGGGCTGGCGGTGCCGTTTGTTTCCACCGTGCGCGCCGAGCAGCGGTAGGTTAAGGGTGTTGCTTTAGGATACCGATTCCAGCTCGCGCCGCAGACGGCGCAAAATGCGCTTTTCCAACCGGGAAATATAGCTTTGCGAGATGCCCAGCACGTCCGCGACCTCTTTTTGGGTGTGCTCACTCTCCCGCCCCAGGCCGAAGCGCAGTTCCATAATGCGGCGCTCGCGCGGGGAAAGCCCCGCCACGGCGCGGTACAGTGCCGCGCGCTCGGCATTTTGCTCCAACCGGTAGCCGACCTGCGGCTCGTCGGCGGTAAGTACGTCCATCAAAAGCAGCTCGTTGCCGTCGCTGTCGGTGTTCAGCGGCTCGTCGATGCTGGCGTCCTGGCGGCGGTTGGAACTTTTGCGCAGGTACATCAAAATTTCGTTTTCGATGCAGCGGCTTGCGTAGGTTGCCAGCTTGATGTTTTTGCTTGGCTCAAAGGTATTGATGGCCTTGATCAGCCCGATGGTGCCGAGGGAGATCATATCCTCCAGCCCGGCGGAGGGCGTTTCGAACTTTTTGGCGATATAGACGACCAGCCGCAGGTTGTGGGTGATCAAAAGATCCCGCGCCTGTGCGCTGCCGCTGACAAGCGCCGCCACGGCCTGCTGCTCCCGCACGGGGTCCAGCGGGGCGGGCAGTGTGTCCGAGCCGTTGATGTAATGCACGGGATGCGGCACCGAAAGCCGCGCCAAAAGCCCGCAAATAAAGCGTTCCCACGATACAACCATAGATAAGTACCCCCTTTTATAAAAAATCCGGACCGTACAACGCTTCGTACTCGCTGCTGCCGAAGGAGGCTTGGGTAAAAGCCAGCGCTGTGCGCCCCAGCCCCAGCAGCCCGGTGTCGGAAATCAGCGAGATGCCCGACACCGCAAACCCCGGCAGCAGCCCGCTGCCCGCCGCCGTGGAACAGGGAATCAAGCGCAGATGCGTCCCTGCGGGCGGCGCACGGCGGGTACTGCCGGAAAACCAATCGTCCAGAAACGCGCAGACCTCGGCGGGCAGGCGAGCGCGGGCGTCCGGGTAGCTGACGACCAGCACGGGCAGGCAGGTCACGGGGTCTTTTAAGTGGTTGGCGGTATCGGCGGCGGCGCGTAGCCGCAGGGTGTGCCCGCACAGCTCGGTCTGCAGGCCCACGGTCTGCGTCGGCGGGGTGCGGCGGCAGAAAAACCGCTGGTATATCTCCGTTCCGGCAGCTAATACCCCGGCAAGGACAAGCAGCAAAAGCGGTGAAATTCGCAGATACAGCGTTAAATTTCCTGCCTGCAGGGTCGGCGTTTGGCTGTACGCCGCCCCCAAGACCGCCAGCCCGCCCAAGGCGATGTTCAACGCGGCGTATACGGCAGTGACCGCCAGCCACCGCCGTTTGCTGCGCACACCGAAGGCGGCGCACGTCACCACGGCGGCTGTGCCCAGCTTGTACCCCAGCTGGACCGCCAAGGGCAGGGGCGGCGCAAATAAAATCAGCGCCGAGAGCGCCGCCGCCGCGCTGCCCGCCAGCAGCCGCCCGAACCGGGGACGCTGGGCGCACAAGCCCCCTGCCGCCAGCAGCAAAAAATACGCCGCCAGAAAATTGACCAGCAGCAGGATATCCAAGTAGATGACGGTCTTGATGCTGCCCACCCCCTGCCCTATACCCACATTGTATGCCCGCGCCGAAAAGAAAATGCGCAGACATTGCGCGGGCAAAACAAAAAATCCCCCTGCCGAGGCAGGGGGAAAATGATAGGGAGTAAAAACGCAAAATCGTTATTTGTCGCTGCAGGAGGTGCAGCCCGCGCAGGCGGCGCAGCCGTGGCTTTCGCTCCACAGGCGGTCTGCGGTGGGGGTCCACTGGTCGGCGTAGGGCTTGCAGCGGCGGAAAACATCATCGGTGGATTCCGGCTGCTGCATATCGGTGCTGTGGGCGCCGCTGCGCTTGACCATTTCGCCCAGAAGCTCGGGGTTTTCCAGCATCGGGCAGGGGCGCAGGTGGTTGCCGTTGAAGGGCTGACCCTTGTGGTATTCCTTGAACAGGGGCTGCTGCAGACATTCCAGCAGGCTCTTGTCGTGGATGTTGGCGTTGGAGTAGTGGATAAAGACACAAGGCTCCACGTCGCCGGCGGGGTTGATGTGGGCATACTGGCGACCGCCGGCAATGCAGCCGTCGATGTACTCGCCGTCGTTCTGGAAGTCAATGCAGAAGATGGGCTTGCCGCCGGTGAAGCCGCGGATCTCGCGCACGCGCTTGACCATATACTCGCGCTGCTCGGCGTTGAGCATCAGGTCGACGTTGGCGCCGTCACCGATGGGCATATAGTGGAAGTACCAGTTGAAGCGCACACCGTGGCTGATGAGCATATCCATAAACTCATCGCTGGTAACAGCCTTGTAGTTGGCGCTGGTGTAGCAGATGGAGGTGCCGAACAAAAGCCCGTTCTGCTTCATCAGATCCATCGCGTGCATAACGCGCGCGTACACGCCGGGACCGCGGCGGTCGTCGGTGGCGTCACCGATGCCCTCAATGGAGATAAAGAACGCCATATTGCCGACTTCCTTGACACGGTCGCAGAACGCCTGATCGATCAGGGTGCCGTTGGTGAACAGGTGGAACACGGAATTCTGGTGCTTGGCAGCCAGCTTGAACAGATCCTCCTTGCGGCAGGTCGGCTCGCCGCCGGTGCACATATACCAGTGGATGCCCAGCTCCTCGCCCTCGGTGACGATGCGGTCCATATCCTCAAAGCTCAGGTTCAGGCGGTTGCCGTACTCGGCAGCCCAGCAGCCCTTGCAGTGCAGGTTGCAGGCGGAGGTGGGGTCAAACAGCAAGATCCAGGGCATATTGCAGTCGTACTTTTTGCGCAGCTCCATAACGTAGTTGTAGCCGGCAAACATACCCTCGTACACAAGGTTGAGGGCGTTCATCTTCAGGATATGGGGGTCGATCTCGTTGATGGCGCTGTAGGCGTACTGCATCCACTTGCCGTTGGGGTCAGACACAAAGGCGCGAACCTTATCCCAGTCGGCATCGGGGTAGCGGTGTGCCAGCAGGGGCTGCGCCATATTGACCAGCTTGACGGCCTGCTCTGCCATATTTTCGGGACCCTTGCCGCGCACAGACTTGATGGCACTGTCAAGGGCGGCGCTGAAGGCAGCGCGCTCGGCGGCATGGACAATTTTATTCATCGGCATAATGGGATGCTCCTTTTTTCGTTCGATGGGCGGAATTGTTTCAATAGCCTTATTGTAAGCGTTTGGGGCAAAAAGAACATAGGCAAAAGGCGGGGTTTGTTCAAGTTTGACGATGCGGAGCGGGCAAAACTGTACAAATCGACAAAAATGTCCAAGGTACATGGGGCGCAAAAAATCATTTGCAAAGGGCGCATAAGTTGTGATATAATGATGAAAAATCGACTTTTGGGAAGGAGAAACGTCTGCTATGCCCCGATCCAACCAGACCAAGCGCCTGCTGGCACAAAGCCTGCAGGAGATCATGGCCACGACCCCGCTGGAAAAAATTTCAGTCAACGATATTGTGGATCACGCCGGCGTGGGACGCAACACCTTTTACTACCATTTTGAGGATAAGTACGATCTGGTAAACTGGTATTTTCAGAACGGCATCACCGGCTTTCTGGTCGAGCGTTCGGCGTACAGCAGCTGGGACGCCATGCTGGACGCCATTGTGGATTACTTAGAGCAAAACAAGGTGTTTTACTGCAACGCTCTTGCCTACAACGGGCAGAACAGCCTGCAGGAATATGTGTTTGAGTATCTTTGCTCCATTTTCCGCCAGCGCGCCAAGGAGATGATGCCCACCGCCACACCCGACCAGTGCCTGAATGTGGGGCGCTTTTATGCGGGTGCGCTGATGGGTGTGCTGATCCCGTGGGCGCTGGGCGGTATGAAAACACGCATTATGCGCTCGCCCCAGTGGGTGGATCTGCTGCTGCCCGAAAAGCTGGTCAAAGACCTGCGCGGCAGTGTGGCAAAATGAGTATAACAAAAAACCTGCTCTCTGTTTGTCGAAAAGACAGACAGGAAGCAGGTTTTTTATTGCGGTAAGGTGTTAAAAGTCAAGGTTTAGCGGGAAGGTGTACTCCTCCGGCAGGTGGTTGCCCAGCACTGCATACTCGGAAATGTGGCGGTTGAGGTAATTGATATCCCCTTCCCAGTCCAGCATCAGAACGGGCAAGCCGGTTTCCAGACGACCTGCCACAATGCCGCTGCGCAGCCGTTTGGAGGTTTCGGGCGTGACGTCCCCGCGGCGGGAAATCATGCAGAACAGCGATTCCTGCGCGATGCTCTCGACCCAGTCGGGCTGCAGGATGCTGTCGATCTCGTCCTCCCCTGCCTGTACGGTCAGCATATACATCATACGGTGCTTTTTCAGGGCGCGGGCGGCAAGGCAAGCCTCGGGCGTAAGCTCCGGCGTGTGCAGCAGGGGCAGCACCACGATATTCATACAGGGCAAAAGCGCCTCAATGCAGGCGGGGGTCAGGGTTTCCGGCTCTGCCAGAATGCCAAAGACGCTTTCGGGGTTGGCAAGCGCCAGCGCGGCGGCATCGGCGGGGTTGCCGCGGGTGGCATCCAGCACCCAGACAAAGCTGCCCTGTTTGGCGGCGGCGGGGACTTGCTCGGCAAGGGATGCATCGCCGCAGACGGCGACCTGCACCCAGGAAAACGGTGCGTGGTCGGCATCGGCCTGTACCTTCATCTTGCTGGCGCCGTAGATCAGCCCGCTGAAGCCGAGGTTGACACCCACGGTGCAGATGCGGTCATCCTCCACCGAATCCAGCAGGTTGTGGATCATTGAATAATAGCAGCTGTCGGTGCGCTGCAGGGCTGCCTGCGCACAGGCAAAAAAATCCTTTTGCTGCGGTTTTTTTGCCAGGGTGGCGCACATATCCACATAGTTGCGCAGCTGGCGGAATCCCCCGCGGCGGATATCTTCCACGGCGCGGTGGGCAAGGGTCAAGGTAAAGCTGCGTGTGCTGCTGTACTCCACGGCCATAAACGGTCACTCTCTTTCCTTTGGTCTTGTAATCAGTATAGCACAGGGCGGCGCAAAATCGCCATATACAAAAAGCAGGATTTGTTTTAAAAAATACCGCATAAATTCTAAGTTGTGCCGATACGGCGGGAATTGTGCGGTGTTGCCTTTACTTCAGCTCCACAACGGTGACGCCGCTCTCCCCCTCGCCGTAGCGCCCGGAGCGGAAGCTCTTGACCGCCTTGTGGGTGCGCAGATGCTTTTGGATGGCGGTGCGCAGTGCGCCGGTGCCGTTGCCGTGGATGATATACAGCGTGTGCTGGGCGCGCAGCATACCGCTGTCCAAAAATTTATCCACCTCGTTCAGCGCTTCGTCCACCGTGTAGCCCAGCAGGTTCAGCTCCATACTGGTCTTGCGGCTGCTGTCCAGCTGCACGCGGGAGCTGTTGCGGCGGGGCTGCGGCGCGGGGCGCTTGTCCATTTTGGCGGGGGCGCACAAGCCGGAAAGCGGCACCTTGGTTTTCATAATACCGGCGCGCACCTCCACCATACCGCTGCGGTCGGGGCGTGCGGTGACGGTGGCAAGCTGGTTTAGCTCGGCGATCATAACCTCCTGCCCGATCTGCACGTCCTTGAGCGGTACAAAATCGCGGGCAGCCTGCGGCTTGGCGGCGGTCTTTTTCAAAAGCCCCTCGGTATCCTTGCGGGCAATTTCCCGGGCGCGCACGGCACGCTGGGCGGCGCTGGTTTTTTCATCCTTCTGGATGCGGCGCAGCTCGTCGGTTAAATTGTACGCCTCGTTCTGCACGTTCTGCACAAGCTCGTTGGCGCGGCGGCGGGCGTTTTCCAGCTCCTCCTGCCCTTGGCGGATCAGCTCATCGCGCTTTTTCTCGGCACTTTCCAGCGCGTGTTCGGCGTCATAGCGCGCTTTTTCGGCATCGTCCTGCGCCGCCTTGAGCTGCAGTTTCAAATCGTCCAGCTGGGCAAGGACGCTGTCCAGCCGCTTGTCGTCGTTGGACATATGGCTGCGGGCGGCGTCGATGATGTTGGCGGGGATGCCAAGCTTGGCGCTGATCAAAAAGGCGTTGGACTTGCCCGGCACGCCGACGCTGAGCTTATAGGTGGGCATCAGCGTTTCTACGTTGAATTCGCAGCTGGCGTTGACCACGCCGGGCGTTTCCAGCGCATAGACCTTCATCTCGGCATAGTGGGTGGTCGCCATCAGCAGGCTGCCTTGGCGGCGCAGCTGCTCCAGAATGCTGACTGCCAGCGCCGCGCCCTCGGCGGGGTCGGTGCCGGCGCCCAGCTCGTCCAGCAGTACCAGCGAGCCGCGGCGGGCGATCTGTAAAATAGCACCGATGCGCTTCATATGACCGGAGAAGGTCGAAAGGCTCTGCTCAATGCTCTGCTCGTCGCCGATGTCCACAAGGTACTCGTCAAAATGGCAGACGGTGCTGCTCTCGTGCGCGGGGATCAAAAAGCCGTACTGCGCCATGGCGTTGAGCAGCCCGGCGGTTTTCAGCGACACAGTCTTGCCGCCGGTGTTCGGACCGGTGATGACCAGCGTGTCGTATTCGTCACCCAAGGAAATATCCACAGGTACGACCTTTTTCTTGTCGATCAACGGGTGGCGGGCTTTGTTCAGCTTAAAGCGCACACTGTCGCTGACGGCGGGCATAAAGGCGTTTTGCTCCACGGCAAGGCGCGCCTTTGCCAGCAGCAGGTCAATTTGCAGCATGGCGTCGTAGCTGTAGCTGAACTGCGGCTCCAAGCTGCCCACCTGCGCCGAGAAGGAGGACAAAATGCGGGTGATCTCCTCCTGCTCCTGCGCGCGCAGCTGCATAATGCGGGCGTTGGCTTCGACCACGGCGGTCGGCTCAACAAAGACGGTGGCGCCGGTGCTGGAAACATCGTGGATGACGCCGCCCACCTCGCCGCGGTACTCGGCGCGCACCGGTACGACATAGCGCCCGTTGCGCAGGGAAACCACGGCGTCCTGCAAAAATTTGTTGGTGGTGGAATTTTTGATGATGGCATCCAGCTTGGTGCGGATGGAATCCTCGGTCTGGCGGATCTTACGGCGCAGATCGCTCAGGGTGACGCTGGCGGTGTCCGCCATTTCGTCCGGCGAAAGAATGCTTTCGGAAATCTGGCGCTCCAACACGGGCTGGGGTGCCAGTGCGTAAAAAAGGTCGTCGGTAGGCAGCATTTCATGCTCGCTCAGACCGTACCACTGGTTCAGCCCCGCAAAATTGCGCAGTGTGGCGGCAATTTCCAGCAACTCGCCCATGGACAGAATGCCGCCCTTTTGGGCGTGCGCCACGACACGGCGCACCTCGTTGACGCTGCCAAAGCGCGGGCTGCCGTTTTTGATGAGCAGCGCGTTGACGGCGTTGGTCTGCGCCAGTGCATAGCGTTCTTCTTCCACGGTGTCAAAGGGTTGCAGGGTCTGCATCATGGCTTTGGTTTCGCGGCAGGTGCAAAGCTGCACGGCGCGCGCCAAAACCTTGTCGAGTTCTAAGGTGGTTTTATAGGCTGTATCCATACAGGGTCAAGTTCTCCTACTCTACTACGGTTTTGAGAAAATCCAGCGTTTTCAACCCGTGTTCCAGGTGCGTCAGCAGATACTGCTCACAGACGCCGGACAGATTTTTTAACGATGCATCGGCCAAAGAAAAGGAAAACAGCTTGTTATCCTCACTCAGGCAGATATGGCGCAGGGCATACAGTGCGCCGGGGTCTAAGTTGGGCAGGTGCCGCTCGCGGTCGGCGCAGGCGGCGCAGAGCAAGCGTCCCTCCGCCGGGCTGAAATAAAACGAGCCTCCGTCGTATTTTCCGCAGGCAGAGCAAGCCAGCACATCGGGCATATACCCTGCCAGGCACAGCGCGCGCAGCTCGTAGATGGCTTTCAGCTGCCGCCACGGGCGCTTTTTTTCGCAGATCATGTACAGGCAGTTCAGCAAAAGGCGCAGCTGCGCCTCGGCCTCGGGCGGCGCGGGCGAAAGCTCGGCGGCGACCTCTGCCATATAGGATGCCAGCGCCAGCCCCTCCACCGTGGAGGACACGCCGTAAAACACCTTTTTGACCTGCGCATCATCCACAAAATAGTGGCTGCGGCCGCTGGTCAGCACAAATTCGGAATAGCTGAAATGCCCGCATGCGCTGAACAGCTTGTTTTTCAGCCGCAGGCTGCCCTTGGCGGAGGCGGATATGACCCCCAGGTCAGGGGTCAGCAGGGTCAGGATCTGGTCGGCCTCCCCCAGTTTCACCTGCCGCAGCACCAGACCCGTTGTCGCTATCGGCATGGGTGCCCTCCTGTTGCGTGTTTTGCTTGTAGCGCAGATAATCGTAAACGCTGCCGGTTTGGGCAAACTGTGCCCAGTCCCCTGCCGTAGCCATACCGATGCCCCCTTTCTTTACCCTATTATAAAAGAAGGGGGCTACAAAAGTTGTCAGCTTGGGCGGGAAATAATCGGGCGTTTACGGCTTGGCAAAGCCGAGGTTGTTGAGCTGCTGCTCGCTGTCGCGCCAATCCTCGCGCACCTTGACCCAGCATTGCAGGTTCACCTTGACGCCGAGCAGCTCCTCGATGTCGGCGCGGGCGGCGGAGCCGATCTTTTTCAGCATCTGCCCGCCCTTGCCGATGATCATACCCTTGTGGCTTTTGCGCTCGCAGTAAATGTCCACATCAATATCAATTAAATCCTTGTCGGGGCGCTCCTTGAAGCGCTCGACCACAACGGCGATGCCGTGGGGGATCTCGTCCCGCATAAACAGCAGGGCTTTTTCGCGCACCAGCTCGGCCACCAGTTCTTTTTCGGGCATATCGGTAAAGGCTTCATCGTCAAAATAGTGCGGGCCTTCGTTGCCGTAGGGTTTCAGCACGGCAAACAGCTCGTCGCAGCCGGTGCCGTCCTTGGCGGAAACCGTCAGCACCTTGTCAAAGCAGCCGAACTCCTCGATCCGACGGCGGCGGGCTTCCAGCTGGGTCAGGCTGTTGAGCAGGTCTACCTTGTTGATGACCGCCACAGCGGGGCCGCCCTTTTGCAGGGCGGCGACCATGCGCAGCTCGGCGTCGGTGAACTCCCCCTCCGGCTCAAACAGCATCAGGGTCACATCCACGTCCTTCAGGCTGGCGGCGGCGGTCTGGGTCATGCGGGCGTCCAGCTTGTTGCGGGCAGCATGGATGCCGGGGGTGTCCATCAGCACATACTGCACGGGCCCCTTGGTGATGATGCCGGTGATGCGGCTGCGGGTGGTCTGGGGCTTTTGGGTGACGATGGCCACTTTTTCGCCCACAAGGTAGTTGGTCAGGCTGGATTTGCCCACGTTGGGGCGACCCACCAGCGCCACAAATACGCTGCTGGGCATTTCAGGAATCGGTTTCGCCATTCGGATTTTCGCCTTTCTGTGTTGAGTTATCGTAACGGAAAATAAAGCCCCAAAGCAGCAGGGGCACAGACACGACCACGCCGAGGACGTTGCCCCAATGCGCGGTAAAATTTGCCCACAGTACGCCAAAACGCGGGATAAACAGGAACACGGCAATGACCAGCGCTGCCAGCGCCATCACCAGCACCGCCCCGGCTGCCATATCCTTGGCGGCCCCGGCGGTCCACCAGTGGGAGGTGTCGGGCTTGTCCACGGCGCGCTCAATGGCAGAGTTTACCAGTTCCAGCGCCAGCACGGCGCCCACGCAGAGCACGATCAGCGCCCACTCGACGGCGGACAGCCTTGCCCAGTAGGACCCAAGACAGGCGTACAGTGCCGCGCACAGGTGGAACCGGAAGTTGCGTTCCTCTTTTATGGCGGCGCGGATGCCGTTGTAGGCGTACACAAAGCCGCGGGCAAAGCGGGCCAGACGTTCAAATTTCATCGCTGGTATACGAGACAGTGCGCGGCAGACCCAGCTGGATCAGCACAGCCTCCTCCTTTTCGCGCATACGCACGGCTTCCAGACCGCCCGCCTCGTGGTCGTAGCCCAGCAGGTGCAGCATGGAATGTACCGTCAGGTAGGCGACCTCGCGCTGCAGGGAATGCCCGTACAGCTCCGCTTGCTCGGTGGCGCGCTCCATCGAAATGACGATGTCGCCCAGAATTTTGCAGCCGTTGTCCTCGTCGATGTCGTACTCGCCGTTTTCGCCCATCGGGAAACTGAGCACGTCGGTGGCGGAATCCTTATTGCGGTATTCCAGATTCAGCTCGTGGATGCGGTTGTTGTCCACAAAGGTGACGCTGATCTCGGCGGGGCCGTCAAACTTTTCAAAGTCCAGCACGGCGTTGCAGCTGCGGCGGATCAGAATCCGCAGCCCGGACGGAATTTTGATAACGTTCTGGTCATTGGTGATCAATACTTTATTGGACATAATATGCGAACCTCCTGCTCATTTTTGTTCGGTAGTGCGATATACTTTCAGCGCTTGTCGTCGGACACGGCGCGGTTTTCGGTTTTGGGAGATTTATGCTCGGCTGCCTGCTCATACGCGCGGACGATCTGCTGTACCAGGCGGTGGCGCACGACGTCCTTTTCGGTCAGGCGCACCTGAGCGATGCCGTCCACATGGCGCAGCACCTCCAGGGCGTCGATCAGACCGCTGCGGGTCTTTTCGGGCAGGTCGATCTGGGTCACGTCGCCCGTCACGACCACCTTGCTGCCCACGCCCATGCGGGTCAGGAACATCTTCATCTGTTCCGGGGTGGTGTTCTGCGCCTCGTCCAGAATGATAAAGGCATCGTCCAGCGTGCGCCCGCGCATGTAGGCAAGGGGCGCGACCTCAATGGCCTGCTTTTCAAACAATTTCTGGAAGGTCTCGGCCCCCAGCAAATCAAACAGCCCATCGTACAAAGGGCGCAGATAAGGGTCTACCTTGTTTTGCAGATCGCCCGGCAGAAAGCCCAGCTTTTCGCCGGCTTCGACTGCGGGGCGGGTCAGGATAATGCGGCTGACATCCTTGGACTTGAACGCCTTGACCGCCATCGCTACGGCCAGATAGGTCTTGCCGGTGCCGGCAGGACCCACGCCGAAGGTGACGGCATTTTTGCGTATGGCGGCGAGATATTCTTTTTGCCCCAGCGTTTTGGGGTGGATGGGACGGCCCTTGGCGGTGACTGCCACAAAATCGTCGGTCAGCTCGCGCAGGCGGCTTTCCTCCCCGCCGCGGGCCAGGCTCATGCAGTAGCGCACGGTCTGCTCCTCCAGCGGGGTGTGGTTCTGCATCAGGGTGACCATACCGTCAATGGCGCGCACGGCAGCGGTCACGTCCTTATCCTCGCCGGAAAAACGCAGCTCGGAGCCGCGGCATACGGCGGTGACGCGGAATTCTTTTTCCAGCATACGGATGTTGCGGTCGCCGCTGCCGAAAATGGCGGCGGCCAGTTCAATGCTGTCCAGTTCGATAGAGCGTTCTGCCAAAGAAAAATCCTCCCTATAATGTAGACTACACAATATCTCATTTAGATTATATCACAGTTATTGACAAAAGAAACTGTTAATTTTGCACAAAATTTTTTCAACAGTTTTGACGCGGCAAACAGTGCGTTTCAGGGAACTCAATCTTGCGCCGCCTGCGCAATGTCGGCGGTAAAAAGATAGCACACCTCGGCGCGGGCCGTGCCGTTTTGCACGGTGACGGTGCGCTGCTCCCGCAGAATTTCGGCATCGGGAAAGTCCGCCAGCAGGGCACGGCGGCAGTTCCGCAGGGCCAGTGCGCGGGCAGCGGCCTCGGACAGGGCTTGCGTCCGGGTCTGCCGCTGCCAAAAGGTTTCGCGCAAAAGATACCCCGGCAGGCAGATGCGCCCCATGCGCAGCGGCAGCCGGGCGGTGTCGGTGTCTCCTTCAAGCGGGGCGTCGTCCTGCAGCAGAAAGCGGCGGCCGAAAATGCACAGGGTAAGGCGCTGCGCCTGCCGCCCCGTAAGCTGTGCGGCCGTGACCTGCAAAGAGCACTGTGCGGCGTAGCTTTTCTGCACCTGCGCCACTACCCGCCCCGAAACCGGCTGGTGCACCTCACGCCCGCTGCGGTCAAGGCGTGTGCAGACGGCAAGGCGCTGGTTTTCGGCCACGAACTGCCCGGGCTTGACCTCGGCAAAGCCGCTTTGTACCTCGACGGCAAGCACCTCCCCCGCTGCCTTGGCGCGCAGAAAGCGGGCATCGGGCGCGGGCTGCACACTTTGGTATCGGCCGGGCGTGCTCTCCACAAACAGGCAGCCGTTTACAAAATTCAGACTGACCCAGCCGAAGGTGCCGCTTTGCCGCAGCACGGTGTTTTGCGCCGCCTGCAGCAGCGGTTGGGTCATGCGGCAGCCCTCGGTGATATGCTGCTCTGCCAAAACGGTGCGCAGAGCAGCCGCGCAGTCCGGGGACATCGTACCGAAGTCAATGCACCACAAATAGCCGGAGAAAACACGCAGCAGCGCTAAAAACAAAACAACGCCGCAGAGGATGCCGGGCCGCTGCAGCAGCCGGGCAGCTGCCCTGCCGGGGCCTTTGCGCCGCACGATCTGCACGGCACAGGGCGCGGCCAGTGCCGAAAAGGCAGCCAGGTCCCGCCCCCACAGGTACAGCGTGCAGCCGGTTTCGCTGGGGACGATGCGCCGCAGGCGTATCCCCTGCCCCGCCGCCCGACTGAGCAGTGCGGCAACGTCGGTGCCGCTGCCGCCGATTTGCAGCTGCAAAAGGTCAAACCGTGCGGCTGTCAGCCTTGGGCCATTTGTGCAAAAACTCAATGCGCGCCACCTCCCCCGCCAGCATCAGCCTTTTTCCCACAAGGGATTCTATTCGCAGGCGGCAGCCATAAAATGTTATCAGCACCCGTCCTGTATCCACGCAGATTTTTTCGGGCGTGAAGGTCAGTACGCGGCGGCAGCCGGACACCACGGCACGGCCGCCGCGCAGCTCGATTTCCGGCAGGGTGTAAAAGGCGGCGGGCGGCTGGGCAAACAGCGTCGGCGGCTGCGGGCGCGGGGACGCCTTGTGGGGTCTGCGGGGCTTCAACAGGGCATCCCTCCCATTCAAATCATCATTCCAGTATACGCGGGGGAGGTTGGGATATGAACCCTTTGCTCAAACGTGGGTTTTGGCTGGCGGCGGCATCGGCGCTGCTGGCAGGAGTGCTGGTGCGTCCCGATGCGGCGGCGCAGGGTTTTGCGCAGGGGCTGCGGCTGTGTGTGGGCAGCGTGCTGCCGGCGCTGTTTCCCTGCTTTGCGGCGTGCAGCCTGATTTTGGCACAGCTTACGCCCCGGCAGTGCCGCGCCACCCTGCTGCCGCTGAGCTGGCTGGGCGGGTATGCGGTGTGCGCACAGTTGACAGCCCGTGCGTACCGCCGGGGAAATATCGATACCCGCCGTGCGGGGCTGCTGCTGTGTTTGGGGTGCGGCGCCGCGCCCGGTTTTGTTATCGGCTGTGTGGGCGGGCTGCTGCTGGGCAGCGCGCCTTTGGGGTGGGTGTTGTTCGGCGCACAGCTGGCGGGCAATGCCGTTTCGGCGTTGGTTTGCCGTCCGCTGCTGCCCCCGTCAGGCAGACGGCGGCCCTGCATGGCAGGGACGGCTGCGTCCGCCACCCTGCCGCAGGCGGTGGGCGATGCCGTCAACAGCTGCCTGTCGGTGTGCGGATGTGTGGTGCTTTTTTGCACGGTATCGCAGCTTTTGCAGGTGCTTTGCCCGCTGCCCGCCTTGTATGCGGCGGCACTTTCGGGTGCGTTGGAGGTCAGTGCGGGGTGCGCAAAATTTGCCGCTTTGGGCGGGGCTGTGTCGGTGTACGGCTGCAGCCTGTGCCTGAGTGCGCTCAGCGCGTCGGTGTGGCTGCAAGTAGCCGCACTCTTGCCGCGGGAAATATCCCTGCGTCCCCTTGCCCTCGCGCGTTGTGTACAGGCGGCGGTCAGCTTGGGCATTGTGCGCCTGGCGCTGGGGCTGCTGCCGGGGGTGGCGCCGGCGCTGGCGGGCGGTGCCAACCGGCTGGTGGTGACGGAGCGTCTGCCGCCCGATGCCTTGGTTACAGGCACATTGTTTTTGGCGGCGGTGCTTTACAAAGGATACAAAACCTTATATAATAACAAGTATAATTATGAAGTAAATCGGTGAAGCTATGTTCAAAAAAACGTATTATGGGGCCAACATCGCCCCGGCGTGTGCCTACTGCCTGCACGGCACCCCGGCGGCCGACCCAAAAATGATTTTGTGCAAAAACAAAGGCGTAGTATCGCCCTATTATTGCTGCCGTAAGTTCAGCTATGACCCGCTGATGCGCGTGCCCCGCCGCCAGGTTTTGCCGAATCTGGACCCCAAAGATTTTTCGCTGGAGGATTGACCGATGCCCAAGGACAACAAAAAACAGCCCCTGCGCAGGGAGGCCCAACACCTGTGGAAGGAAAAACGCTCGGTAACGCTGGTGTATATTTTGCTGCGCACCTCGGTGGTGCTGGTAATGCTGGCGCAGATCTTCAACCGCAATTTTGAAAATGTGTTCCTTTGCGTTTTGACGCTGCTGCTGTTTATGATGCCCAGCGTTATGAAGCGCAAGCTGGACGTTGAGTTGCCCAACACGCTGGAGATCATCATTTTGCTGTTTATCTATGCGGCGGAAATTCTGGGTGAAATCGGCGCGTATTATGTCACCTTCCCCTACTGGGACACCGTGCTGCACACGCTGAACGGCTTTTTGTGCGCGGCGATCGGCTTTTCGCTGGTGGATATTCTGAACCGCAGCAGCAGCGAGCGGTTCAACCTGTCGCCGCTGTATATGGCGATCGTGGCGTTCTGCTTTTCGATGACGGTCGGCGTCATTTGGGAATTTTTTGAGTGTACGATGGATCAGCTGTTCTTTTTGGATATGCAAAAGGACACGGTGGTCAGCGCCATCGGCAGCATTATGCTGGACGCCCCCGGCGGCAACCACCCGGTGGTGATCAAAAATATAACCGATGTCATCATCGTGCAGGCGGACGGCACCCGGACCGCGCTGGGCTTGGGCGGGTATCTGGATATTGGTCTGCTGGACACGATGGAGGATCTGTTCGTGAATTTTATCGGCGCGCTGACCTTCTCGATCATCGGGTATTTTTATGTGAAGAGCCGCGGCGAAAATAAATTTGCCAAGCGGTTCATCCCTGTGGTAAACCAGGAAGCCAAGCCCGCAGGCGAAGCCCCCACGCAGTCAGAATAAAAAAGAAAACCCCGCGCGGTTCATTTTCGGAACCGCGCGGGGTTTTGTTTGTCTGAGTGTGATAAAAAAGATACCCTGTTCTTCTACTCTTTTGGCTTCAGAATTCTTGACACATCAGTAACTTGCCGTTTTTTATCCTTTATTCAGCCTTTCGATTTCTTATTGCTTTTGTGGAATTTCAATTTTCTGAAGTTCATGTGTCATTGGTTCTTGCCTCAAAAACCAATCTGCAATGTCATGTACATTCTCTATATCTACAACACGCCTTCTTACATAGTATTATACTCTTTTCTATTAGAACTATAGGAAACAAACTATAAACTTTCCTATTAATTTCTAAACACATTTATATTTTTCGGGTTTTCGTATATAAAATCTTCAATAGCTTGTCCTTTGGGAATGGTCAATCCCAGATGCTTTGAGTAATCCCGATTTCGCTTTCTGGGTTCAATTACATCAAACATAAGCGCAGTAAAATTGCGTTCTTGTTTCCAAAGTACTGAAACATTACTATCATCAACAGATTTTAATGCAGTATTGTAAAAGTATACTAAGAATTCCAAACAAATATCTCTATACCCCTGATATGCAGATGGCTTATCATGCCCAAAGTAATCCCCTTTGATAACATTGGGAAAATAAAATCTTCCGATTTCTGTCAGTGCAGATAGTCTGGAAAGCATTTCCGTTTTCTGTGACTGAAATTCATCAGAAAAGAATTCTTGACTTTCCATAGAATGGATAATCCGTATCATAATTTCTACCACAGAAGTATACCATTGCAAAAGCTCTTTTCTATAATTTTCTGTCAATTCATACTTTTTCGTACTTGTTACAATTTTATATATTCCACCAATGACAGCAATAAGTACAGTTACTACAATTCCAATGATTGCGATTATCGAATCTGTGCCAAGAGAAAGGCTTACGATTTCATTTTTCATCTAGAATTTTCTCCGGATCCTGTAATAATGTCACATCTGTACTTGCTTCCAGCATCTCCGTCACAACATGATTCAACTCTGCTGCCCCCTTACTGGTAATTGCAGGCCGTCCCGTCTGCTGCTCAATCTGCTTCCGCGCTTCACCTGCAATCGAACCGCCACGGCGCGCCACATCGCGGTTTTGCTGTAAGCCTTCCGGCTGCTCAGTCTGGGAGATTTCTTTTGTGGACACTTCTGCCAGCATATTCAGCACCAATTCCAAGGTACTCATATTATCCCGCAGGCTTTCCTTTTTTAGCCCTTTCAGATTCTTATACTGCCGGGTACTCATACCACTCCACGCGCGGGTGATTTCGTCGGTCAAAACCGCATACTCCGCGTTTTTCTCGATGCCGCGGTCTTTCCATTCATCCGTCAGTTCCTTGCGGGCCGAAATTGCCTGCAAACGCTGATTGATCCATTCCCGCGTGTACCCTTTTCGCTCATAAGTGGAAACCAGTCGTTCCGCAATGCGTTCCGGGTCCAGTGTTTCCTCTATGCGCTCCCGCCCAACTTGTGCTAGCCACAATTTCATCGGTTCCGCCTTGGGGGATGGGATGGACTGGATGATGCGGAACAGCTGCTGTGTGTTGGCTACATCTGTTTTGTAGCGTTTTCCGTCCTTGGGGGATTTCAATTTCAGTTGGTTACAATCTGTTACCAACTGACTGCCCTCGTCTTTCAGCCTCTTTTTGGTGACTTTCCAGTAGTTACGCGCCGTGTCATAGTCCTTTGCATCAGTCAGCACGGATACCACATCCACAACAGAGAAATACCATTCCTCGTTTTCCTCGTCCCACGCGGTACGAATCGCCTGATCTTCAAAAAGCTGAAGCTGTTCGTTTTCATTCATTATAAAGTCACCCGCTTTCCAAGAGATTTCCTATTAATAGGATAGCAAATTTCACACGGATTAGCAAGAAAAACTCTCCATGTTTTTAACTCAAACCAAGCATCTTACATTTTATGTTTCCGTCTTTGTACATCTTCAAATATTTCTTTTGATACAATCGGCTCATGCGCATTTTCCACCAGAAACATACTCTGCTCACCACAATTTTTCTTTTGTTTTCCGGTCAGAAAATCCGGGGTGCAGGTCTTTTGCAGTAAAAGGTTTCCCATATATTTTTCATTGCTCAGCATACGGTCTATTGTGGATGTACTCCACTCGGATTTTCCGGTGACAGTCTTTATGCCATTTTCCTCCAGATACCGTTTAATCTTGCGCACACCATAACCCGCCAAATACAACGAGAATATCTTCCGTACAATTTCAGCCTCTTCCGGTACAACTACCAGTCTACCGCCTTTATCCTTAGTATAGCCTAAAAAGCGGGCATGGTTTAACACAGCTTTGCCACTGCGCATACGTTGGCGAATGCCAAACTTGATGTTCTCACTTTTCGCGGCACTTTCTTCCTGTGCTGCCGCAAGTAAAATGGATAGCAACGCTTCGTTGACTTCCATTGTATTGATTTGTTCTACATCGGATAACATTGCAACATTCATTTTTTTCAGTCTCCTTATCGTGGATAATGTTTCTACTGTATTTCTTCCGAACCGACTTAATGACTTAACCAGAATCAAGTCAAATCTGTGTTTTTGGGCATCATTTAGCATTTCAATATAGCCATCACGCCCTTCTCTCCGTGTTCCTGACCCAACATCCTTATAAATTTTATAAAGTTTCCAATCAGCATTTTCGCTTACCAATTTTTCAAAATATAGTTCCTGCATTTCAAGGCTTCGCAACTGCTCCGGCGTATTTTTGCTGACTCTGCAATATACAGCCACTTTTAGAATTTTGTGCTTAGTTTTCTTGCTGCCTTCAATCCTTGGTAAAATTATGTGTATCTTTTTCTTCAAAAAAATTCCCCCATGTTAACTATAACATGGGGGAAAGCACTGTACAAAGCAAAAAATAAAAGCTACATTCAAAGTAAATTTGAATGTAGCTTTTAACATGGAGCTGGTGGCCGGACTTGAACCGGCGACCTGCTGATTACGAATCAGCTGCTCTACCGACTGAGCCACACCAGCAAAGGGATAACACTATCATTATACAGATTTTTAAGGCTAAGTCAAGCCCTTTGTGGCAAAAATCTCGGCGGGAACTCGACAACCGGCGTATCTGCGTGGTATAATAGCAAAAAATGCAAAAGGAGCTGTTGTCCATGAGCCGCCGCACCTTAAAATTGCAGTACAATGCGCCGGTCACCCTGAACTTTTTCTTTGCCTCGCTGGCAGCGCTGCTGCTGGGCTATGTTACCGGCGGGCGAAGCACACAGACATTCTTCTGCGTCTACCGTTCGTCCCTGACGGACCCGCTGTTTTATCTGCGGCTGTTCGGCCATGTGCTGGGCCACGCGGATTGGAACCATTTTATCAACAATATGCTGTTGTTTTTGGTCGTTGCCCCGCCGCTGGAGGAAAAATACGGCAGCCGTACTCTTTTGTGCGGCATTGCCATAACGGCGGTGATTTCCGGCATTTTGCAGTGTGTGTTTTTTCCTGCCAGTGCGCTGCTGGGGGCGTCCGGCATTGTGTTTATGCTGATCATGCTGGCCAGCCTTGCGGGCAGCCGCGGCGGCGGGGTGCCGGTCACGCTGCTGCTGGTGGGCGCGCTGTATCTGGGGCAACAGGTGTATGCCATCCTGTTTGTGCGGGACAATGTCGCCAACTTTATGCACATTGTGGGCGGCGTGTGCGGCACGGCGTTCGGCTTTGCCGTGCGCAAAAAATAACCGCTTGACAAAGCCGAAACGACGTGGTAAAATATCCCCACTAAAACAAGGGTAGCACGATGCGCCCCTTGTGTGGATTTTTACAGTCAAGACTACTTTTCGCCACACAACGATTCTTTCAGGGTCGTTGTGTGGCTTTTTTGTGTGCAAAAAAGGAGGAACCCCCTTGCAGGAAACTTACATGAAGGAAAAACCAATTTTTCCCCTGCTGATGTCCCTGGCGCTGCCGATGGTCATCTCGATGCTGGTAAACGCGCTGTACAACATTGTGGACAGCCTGTTCATCGCCAAAATCAGCGAGGACGCTTTCACGGCGCTGTCGCTGGTGTTCCCTGTGCAGAACTTTATCAACTCCATCGCCATCGGCTTCGGTGTGGGCATCAATGCCATGATCGCGCTGCATCTGGGCGCAGGCAACCAGGAGCAGGCGGACCGCGCCGCAACGCAGGGACTGGTCATTTCGCTGCTGCACGGGCTGGTGCTGACCGCGGTGAGCATCCCGCTGATGCCCGTGTACCTGCGGCTGTTTACCGACAGCGAGCAGACCGTGGCGCTGGGCGTGACCTACGCGAGCATCGTGTTTTCCTTTTCCACGGTGCTGATGGCCTCGCTGGCCGTTGAGAAAATTTTGCAGTCCGTCGGGCGGATGAAGCTGACCATGGCGGGGCTTTCGCTGGGCGCGGCGGTCAACATTGTGCTGGACCCTGTGCTGATTTTCGGCTGGGGGCCGATACCCGCGCTGGGCATTGCCGGTGCGGCGCTGGCTACGGGCATCGGGCAGACTATGACGGTGGTTATGTACCTGCTGGTTTGCCCGCGTATGGAGCTGCCGGTGCATCTGCGGCGCAGATATCTGCGCCCGCAGGCCCGCATGACGCGGCAGCTGTACGGCATCGGCATACCGGCCATTTTGAATTTGGCGCTGCCGTCGCTGCTGGTGTCGTTTTTGAACGGTCTGCTGGCGGGATATTCGCAGAGCTATGTTGTTGTGCTGGGCATATATTACAAATTGCAGACCTTTTTGTATATGCCCGCCAACGGCATTGTGCAGGGCATGCGCCCCTTGATCGGCTACAATTACGGTGCGGGAGAGCAAAAACGCGTCAAAAAATTGTTTGACCTTACGCTGGGGCTGAGTGCTGCCATTATGGCGGCAGGCACGGTGGTGTGCCGTGGCTTTGCAGGCAGTTTAATGGGACTGTTTACCGCCAATGCCGAGACGCTGGCCGTCGGTGAACAGGCATTGCGGTGCATAAGTATGGGCTTTTTGGTATCTGCCGTGTCGGTGACGGCCTGCGGTGCACTGGAGGGTCTGGGCAAAGGAACGGCCTCGCTGGTGATTTCTCTGGTGCGGTATACGGTGGTCATTATGCCGACGGCTTGGCTGCTTTGTCGGGCGTTCGGCGTGGCGGCGGTATGGCATGCGTTTTGGATCACCGAGGTGCTGGCAGCGGCGGTTTCGTTGGCGGTTTACCGCAGGAGCGTGCAAAAACCGCGCAGCAATGCAATACAAAACGGATAAAAACGGCAGCAAAAATTCCGGAAAAGCCGCCAAAGAACTGTGCCGAGAATAACAAGCGCAGCAAACGGGCAGGGTGCACAACCCTGCCCGTTGTTGTTTTGCAAGGGAAAACGCCCTTGCGGGGCGCTACGATTGGCTGTAATATTGCGGTACGCCGCCCGGCAAGAGGAGGGTGACCAGCGGGATCTGCCCCGTGTAGGTCAGCGTTTCTATCTTGCTGTCCAAAATCAGGTCCATCGTCAGGGTCAGCTCGATTTGCGCTGTGTAGCGGGTCGTGTTGACCGAAAGCGACTCGGTGCTTTCGCGCAGCTGCGCCTGTGCGTAGCCGCGCGGCTGCAGCGAAAACCGCCACCCCGGCCCGCAGTCGCTCAGCAAAGTGTCGTTGGTCAGGGAGCCGAAAGGGACCGTGTAGGTGATGGGGCCGCTGTCGGCCAGATAGCGCTGTGCGGCGTCCACGCACTCCACGCACAGGGCGTTGACGGCGGCGGTGTCCAACTGCCAGCTCTCCCCTGCTGCGGCGAACAGGCTTTGGGGCTGTACGGTGCGGGCAGCGGCGGCTACGGCCTCGGCAGCGGTGCGGCGGGCTTCGTACTCGGCCAGCTTGTGCAGCGTGGGCTTGATGCGGGTGTTGACATAGCGGTCAAACTGCCACAGCCCGCTGAGCAGCGCCAACGGCAGCAGCAGCGGCAGAGCCGCGCGCCGCCAACCTTTGCTTGCCCTGCGCCGCATACGCCCCACCCCCTGCCGACATTGTATGCCGCAGGGGGATTTTTTGACAAAAGAAAAAGACCGCAACCTTGCAGTTGCGGTCTTGTGGTGGAGAATACCGGGATCGAACCGGTGACCTCTTGCATGCCATGCAAGCGCTCTCCCAGCTGAGCTAATCCCCCAGACTGTCGCTTCGCTTTGTTCCGGCGACAGTTGGTATTATAGCAAACGGGAGAGGCTTTGTCAACACTTTTTCAGAAAAAAGTTGTTGAGGAAACACCGCACAATTCCCGCCTGACGGCTTAAGCACCGCTCCGGCGGCTGCGGCACAGCATCTGCGTTGCCAAAATGCTCGATAAGACATCCAGTATTATCTGCGCTTTTGGCTTAGCATCTGCCGCACCTCGCTCGCCGTATCGGCACTTAGAATTATGCGGTATTACCTTGAATTTCCGGCTATTACTCTGCATCCTCGCAGAAGGCTTTGAAGGTCAGGTAGGCCATGTAGACGTCAGCCTTGGAAACGACCTCGAACGGGGCGTGCATGGACAGCACGGGCACACCGATATCAATGGTGTCGATGTCCTGGTTGGCCACATACTTGGCAACGGTGCCGCCGCCGCCCAGGTCCAGCTTGCCCATCTCGCCGATCTGCCAGACGATGTTGTTCTTGTCCATCAGGCGGGTCAGGTAGCTGACGGTCTCGGCGCTGGCATCGCTGGTGCCGCCCTTGCCGCGGGAACCGGTGTACTTGTACACGGCCACACCGCGGCCGGCGTAGGTGCCATTGTCCGGCTCAAAGGCGTCGGCAAAGGTCGGGTCGTAGGCGGCGGTGACATCGGCAGACAGGCACTTGGCAGCCTTGCAGGCGGTGATGTAGTCGGCACCCTGCCCGGCGCAGAGCTGCTGCAGGAAGTGGAAGGTGTACATGCTGTTCAGGCCGGTGACACCGTCGGAGCCGGTCTCCTCTTTATCGGTCAGCACGCAGACGCTGGTGTAAGCGGGGTTCTTGACGCCGATCTCGGCCATCAGGGCGGGGTATGCGTCCACGCGGTCGTCGTGGCCGTAAGCACCGATCATAGCGCGGTCCAGGCCGATGTCGCGGGCCTTGTGGGCGGGCACGACCTCGATCTCGGCGCGGGTGAAGTCGCGCTCGGTGATGCCGTAGGCTTCGTTGAGCATGGCCAGCACGTTCAGCTTGACGCGCTTTTCGGTATCCTTGTCGGCAATGGGGGTGGAGGCGATCAGAACGTTCAGCTCCTCGGCCGTGATGCCCTCGGCCAGCGTTTTGGCGTTCTGCTTGGCGCCCAGGTGGGGCAGCAGGTCGGTGATGCAGAATACGGGGTCATCGTCCTTTTCACCGATGCAGACATCCACCTGGCTGCCGTCGGCGCGGAAGATCACACCGTGCAGCGCCAGCGGGATGGTGGGCCACTGGTACTTGCGGATGCCGCCGTAGTAGTGGGTGCGCAGGTAGCCGAAGTCCTCCTTCTCGAACACGGGCACGGGGCGCAGGTCAAGGCGGGGAGAGTCGATATGGGCAATGTTCAGGTGGAAGCCTTCCTCCAGGCTCTTGGTGCCGATGGTGGCAGCCAGCACGCACTTGGCGCGGTTGATGGCGTAGACTTTATCGCCGGGGTTCAGCGTTTCACCGGCGACAAAGGGGCGGTAGCCGGCGTCCAGCAGCAGCTTTTCGGCGGCCTTGGTGGCTTCGCGCTCGGTCTTGGCGGCGTCCAGAAATGCCTTGTAGCCCTCGCAGAAATCCTGCGCGGCGGCGAGGTAATCGGGGGCGAGGTCGGCTACACTCTCGTTTTTATAGAGCAGTGCCTTGAGTTCTTCGGTAGTTTTCATAGGGAGTTCCTTTCTTCTTCTTACATCCGCGGTGCCGCAAAAGGCGCAGCATCGCTGTTTATTGATCAGAGTAAATCTCTTGATACCGTTGATAGCCGGTGGTGATTTTATGCACATACCGCCGCATCTGCGGGTAAGGGTAGTGTGTAAGGGTTTGCCCGTCGGGCGAGCAGGCGGGGTCTGCCAGCAGGCCGTCCACCGTGCCCACGCCGCTGTGGTAGGCGGCGGCTGCGGTGGCCAGATGGTTGTCGTACCGCAGCAGGCAGTACGCCACAAAATAGCTGCCAAAGCGAATGTTGGTTTCGGGGTCGAACAGATCGTCGAAGGTCAGATCCTCGTCGGGGGCGATCTTCGTTTTGATCCAGTCAAAGGTGACCTCGGTGATCTGCATCAGTCCCCTGGCCCCCGCGTCGGACTGTGCGGCGGGGTCGAAATTGCTTTCGGTTCGGATAAAAGAGTATAAAATCAGCGGGTCTATGTCATATTTTGCGGCGTAGTAGGTAACGTATTCGCTGTAGCGGCAAGGGTATTCGGCGCGGGCGATCCGGCTGCGGAAAAAAACCGAAACCAGCAAAATGCCAAGGGCAAGCAGCACCGCCAGCCAGCGCAGAAGCGGGTGCCGCGTTCGATATTTTTGTTGTCGGCGGGTCATAGGCCTCCTTCCCTCAGCTGCCGCAAAAAGCAGCCGATCTTGTCTTTAAGCTGTGCCTCGGAGCCGTCGTTGACGACCTCCCAGCGGGCGGCCGCGCGCAGCGTTTCCAAAGGGGTCTGCGCGTCCAGACGGCGGCGCGCCATTTCGGGCGCAATGCCGTCCCGCGCGCAGATGCGGGCAACGCTTATCTCATAGGGTGCGGTAATCAGCAAAATGCCGTCGCAGCGGCGCTCAAAGGGCGTTCCCACAATGACCGCACCGTCCACAAAGGCAAAGTCGGCCCCTGCCGATTCAGCGGCCTGCAGGCGCTGCTCGATGCGGGCTAAAATTTCCGGCTGGGTCACGGCGGTCAGGGCGCGGGTGCCCGCAGGCGTGGCAAAGGCGCGGTCGGCCAGCAGGCGGCGGCGCAGCTGCCCTGCCTCGTCCAGAATATCCGCCCCGAATCGTTCCTGCAAGGCGGTCAGGCAGGGCGAGCCGGGCAGCAGGACCTCGCGGGCGATGAGATCGGCGTCAATACAAGGATACCCCTGCGCGGCCAAAAATTTTGTCGCACTGGATTTGCCGCAGCCCGAACGCCCGGTAATACCGATAATTTTCATACATCCTCCACACGGAAGGCCGCGGCGCGGATCAGGCGGTTGTACACGGCCATCGAGACGCCGTCCTGCTCGGGGCAGCGGGCATACACGATGCGCGCGCCCTGCTTGTCCAGCTCGCGCAGGGCGGAGAACAGGTGATGTGCCTGGGTGGCGCCGTCGTGGTTTTTGCCGTATTCGATGTACGGCACGGGCAGCGTTTCGCCCTCGCCGTCAAAGCAGAGCGCCCAGACGCCCGGCTCGGCGTGGGCGCGGACATAGGCGGTGTAGGCGTCCAGACTGCCGCGCAAAATCGTGACCTGCGCCTTGGGGGCGTAGTGCTTGTATTTCATGCCGGGGCTGCGGGCGATCTCGCCGTCCTTGAGCTTTTCGAGGATGGCAGGGCTTACGATGACTTCCTCGCCCAGGACAGCCTCCAGCTGCTCCTTGGTGATGTAGCCGGGGCGCAGCAGCATCGGCTTCTCCCCCACCACCGAAATGACGGTGGACTCGACACCGACGGCGCTCTCGCCGCCGTCAAGGATCAGCGGCAGGCGGCCGTCCATATCGGCCAGCGTGTCGGCGGCGTTGGTGGGGCTGGGCTTGCCGGACAGGTTGGCGCTGGGCGCGGCAAACGCCACCCCGCTTTGACGGATGACCGCCTGCACCACCGGGTGGGACGGCATACGCACGCCCACGGTATCCAGCCCGGCACAGGTGACGGGGCTGACCTCGCTGCCCTTGGGCATGACCATCGTCAGGGGTCCCGGCCAGAAGGCGGCGGCCAGCTTTCGGGCCCGCGCGGGCACTTCGGACACGATGCCGTCCAGCATCTGCATGCCGCAGATGTGTACGATGAGGGGGTTATCCTGGGGGCGGCCCTTGGCCTCAAAAATTTTTTCAACAGCCGCACCGTTGCGGGCATCGGCGGCAATGCCGTAGACCGTCTCGGTGGGCAGGGCAACCAGCTCCCCTTTTTGTAAAAGCTCGGCAGCCAGCGCTACCGATGCATCATTGACAGGCAAAACTTGCGTTTTCATGGTGTATCCTCGTGATTCTGCTTTAATTTTTCTTCCCGATCGGCTAAAATCAGCGGCTCGATGACGCGGTCAAGGTCGCCGTCCAGCACGCCTTGCAGGTTGCGCAGCGTCAGACCGATGCGATGGTCGGTGACGCGGTCCTGCGGGAAATTGTAGGTGCGTATCTTTTCGCTGCGGTCACCGCTGCCGACTTGGCTTTGGCGCTGGGCGTTGTAGGCCTCGTCGTAGGCGTCCTGCTTTTGCTGCAGCAGGCGGCTGCGCAGGACTTTCAGGGCGCATTCCTTGTTTTCGCGCTGGCTGCGTTGGTCCTGACATTCCACCACCGTGCCCGTGGGCAGGTGGGTGACGCGGATGGCGGAGGAGGTCTTGTTGATGTGCTGACCGCCCGCGCCGGAGGAACGGAAGGTGTCGATGCGCAGATCCTTGGGGTTCAATTCAAACTCCACTTCCTCCGCTTCGGGCATAACGGCGACCGTCACGGTGGAGGTGTGGATGCGCCCTTGGGTCTCGGTTTCGGGCACGCGCTGTACGCGGTGAACGCCGCTTTCAAACTTTAAGCGGCTGTATACGCTGTCCCCTTCCACCGAAAAAACGATCTCCTTGGTGCCGCCCAGCTCGGTGGTGTTTTCGCTGACAGTCTCGCACTGCCAGCCCTGCTTGGCGGCGTACATCGTGTACATGCGCCACAGGCTGTGGGCAAACAGGGCGGCTTCCTCGCCGCCCGCGCCGGCGCGAATCTCCAAAATGACGCTTTTTTCGTCATCGGCGTCCTTGGGCAAAAGCAGCAGCTTGAGATTCTCTCGGCTTTGCGCCAGATTGCGGGCAATTTCGCAAAGCTCCTGCTGTACCATAGCGGTAAACGCCGGGTCAGCCTCCTGCTGCAGCAGCTGCTGCGCCTCCTGCTGTTCCTGCTCTAAGCGGCGGCAGCGGCGGTATTCTTCAATTAGGGGGGTAAGTTCCTTGTAGTCGCGCATCATCTGCGCGTAGGCGTTGGCGTCGGCCGCAGCCTCGGGGGTGGACATTTTGTAGGCCAGCTCCTCGTAGCGGCGCTCGACGTCGTGCAGATCCTGTATGGGCATAGCTTCTCCTTGCAGTAACGATTTTGGGGCGAATACGGCAAGGGGCGCTACTGCTTGGTGTCGCGCAGAATTTTTTTAATGTTGCGCTCGATTTTAGCGCGGGGCAGCATGATTTCATGCCCGCAGCCCCGGCAGCGGATCTTGAAATCCATACCGACGCGCAGTACATCAAACTGGTTTGCCCCGCAGGGATGCGGTTTTTTGGTTTGCAGGATATCCCCGACCTGAACGTCCATGATGCAGCCGCCTTTCTGAACAGATATACATGTTCTATTATAGTACGTTTTGTGCTGATTTGCAAACCCTGTGCATAAAAGTTATCAACCGCTTTTGCGGAAAACAAATGAGAAGTGAGGAACCGAAAATGCTGGAATATCGTGCTGAAGGTCTTTGCCGCAACGCCAACACCCTGACCCCCGAGGAATGGGAGCGCTGTATCGCCGCCGGGGAGGTGCTGCAAAGCACCGCCCTTGCCTATGACACCGACCGCTGCCTGCGGTTTGAAATTGCCGGGCACCGTGCGCGGATGCCCTTTGCCGAGTGCGTGGACACCGCCCCCGGCGAGGAGATCAAGGACATTGCCGTGCTGACCCGCGTGGGCCGCCCCACCTGTTTTATCGTGACGGGCAGCCAGCGGGACGAAAACGGCGAGGAAATTTACCTGCTGTCCCGCGCAGAGGCCCAGCGGCAGTGCAAGCGGCAGTATCTGGATACGCTGGAGGCTGGCAGTGTGCTGCCCTGCACCGTGACGCATATTGAGGGGTTCGGCGCGTTTTGTGATATCGGCTGCGGCATCGCGGCGCTGCTGCCCATCGACTGCCTGTCGGTGTCGCGCATTTCCTCCCCTGCCGACCGTGTGCGGGTGGGGCAGCAGCTTTTGTGCGCCATCAAAAACCGCGACGCACAGGGGCGCATCGTGCTGACCCTGCGCGAGCTGCTGGGCACCTGGAGCGAGAACGCCGCCTGCTTTGCCCCCGGCGAGACGGTGGTGGGCATTGTGCGCAGCGTGGAGGAGTACGGCGTGTTTATTGAAATTGCGCCGAATCTTGCCGGGCTGGCCGAGGCCGACCCCACCCTGACGCCGGGGCAGACCGTGAGCGTGTACATCAAAAATATCCTGCCCGACAAGATGAAGATCAAGCTGGTGGTGGTCAACAAAAACCTGGGGCAGCCGCTGCGGTTTGAGCCGCACTATTTTGTGACGCGCGGGCGCATCAAGAAATGGATCTACTCGACCCCGCAAAGCCGCAAGCAGATCGAAACGGTGTTCTAAAACACTTGCAAGGCGCAAAAGCAGTGTGTATAATAGAAGAAAACGACTTTGTAAGGCAAGGATGTGACATACTTGGCAGAAGCATTTACCGCGGGGGTCAAGCCCGGCGGACTTACCGACAATTTGCAGATACGCATTTTGCTGTGCTATATGATCAAGACGGCAGGGCCCATTACGCGGGAAACGCTGCAGGGCGCACTTTTGCAGGAGCAGCTGGTCAACTATTTTGAGTTTGCCGATGCGCTGGCCGATGTGGAAAAGCAGCAGCTGGTCCTGCACGATGCCCAAAACGACAGCTACACCGTGACCGACAAGGGCTTTACGGTGGCGACCACCCTGGCGCAGGATCTGCCCCGCACGGTGCGGGAAAGCGCGATTCGCGGCGTTTTGCAGATCCAGAGCTGGCGGCACAAGGCAGCCATGAACCGCGCCGAGGTGCAGGAAAACCCTGACGGCTATGCGGTGGTGTGCACGATCGGTGAGGACGGCCGCGATGTGTTCCGCCTGGAATTGGCCATGCCCGACAAGCTGGTGGCGGAGATGGTCAAGAACAACTTTATTGCGCACGGTAATGTTTTGTACAATAAGGTGATGGATATCCTTTCCCAGCCGGGCGACGAGCAGGACCGCCCCCCGGCAGCGCTGTTATAAACAACAAAGCGGTGTACCCCGTCAGGGGTACACCGCTTGTTTTAGTAATGTAGGGAGGAGTCTTGACCCCTCCTTGCTGCTTTGCGGTTGCAACAACATAACGGGTTCGTCCGTAGGCACGGCTACTATGCCGCCCGCCGCAGCCGTCCCGGCAATGCAACCCAACGGGTAAACGGCACGGAACGGTCAAGACCGTTCCCTACAAACCTGCCGAAGGTTCGCAATCTCCCGGTTCAGTTTCTTGGCAAACAAAATCACCCCCGGCAGATGCCGGGGGTGATTGGTATCAGCAGCCCAGATACGCCTTGCGCACCTCGATGTTGTTGGCAAGCTCGGTGGCTTCGCCTTCCATCTTGATGGTGCCGGTTTCCAGAACATAGGCGCGGTTGGCAATTTCCAGCGCCATCTTGGCGTTCTGCTCGACCAGCAGCACGGTCACGCCGTTTCGGTTGACCTCGCGGATGATCTTAAAAATCTCCTTGACAAGCAGCGGGGACAAGCCCATCGACGGCTCGTCCAGCAGCAGCATCTTAGGCTTGCACATCAGGGCACGCCCCATGGCAAGCATCTGCTGCTCGCCGCCGGACAGCGTACCCGCAGGCTGGTTGCGGCGCTCCTTTAAGCGGGGCAGCAGGTCAAAGACCATATCGTAATCGCTCTGGATGGCGTCCTTGCCGTCGCGGCGGGTGTAAGCGCCCATCTGCAGGTTTTGCTGCACGGTCAGCCCGCTGAACACGCGGCGACCCTCCGGCACCTGCGCCAAGCCCTGGCGGATGATCTTGTGCGGCTCCATCTTGCTGATGACCTGGCCGTTGTAGTCAATTTCGCCGCTTTGCAGCTTCAACAGGCCGGAGATGGCGTGCATCGTGGTGGTCTTGCCGGCGCCGTTGGCACCGATCAGCGTGACGATCTCGCCCTCGTTGACATGGAACGATACGTCCTTGATGGCGTGGATGGAGCCATAGAACACATTGATATTTTTAACAGAAAGCAATTCGCCCATGGTCAGTCCCCTCCCAGATAGGCCGCAATGACCTTGGGGTTATTGCGGATCGACATACCGTCGCCGCGCGCAATCACACGGCCGTAGTCCAGCACGGTGATCTGCTCGCAGATGCCCATAACAAAGTTCATATCGTGCTCGATCAGCAGCACGGCAATGCCGAACTGGTCGCGCACACTGCGCACGGTCTGCATCAGTTCCTCGGTTTCGTTGGGGTTCATGCCGGCGGCAGGCTCGTCCAGCAGCAGCAGCTTGGGGTTGGTGGCCAGTGCGCGGGCGATCTCCAGCTTGCGCTGTTTGCCGTAGGGCAGCTGGCTGGCCTTTAAGTCCGCCTGACCGTCCAGATCGAAGATCTTCAGCAGTTTTTTGGCTTCACGGTTCATCTCGTGCTCAATTTCACGGTATTTGGGCAGACGCAGGATGCCCGTCCACATATTGTACTTGTACTGGTTGTGCAGACCGACCTTGACGTTATCCAGCACGGTCATCTCGTTGAAAAGACGAATGTTCTGGAAGGTACGCGCCACGCCTGCCTTGCTGATCAGCTCGGGGCTTTTGCCGGTAATGTCCTTGCCGTCCAGCACGATGTTGCCCTCGGTGGGCTTGTAGACACCGGTCAGCATATTGAAAACGGTGGTTTTGCCGGCACCGTTGGGGCCGATCAGCCCGTACAGATGCCCTTTTTCGATGGAAAGGTCAAGCTGCGCCACGGCCTGCAGACCGCCGAACGCAATGCCTAAGTTGCTGACTTCCAACAGTGCCATTTACGCCACCCCCTTCGGTTCGTCCTTGCCCGTTTTGCGGAAACGAGCCACCACTTTTTTGCGCCATTCGATCATCTGCGGGCTTTGCCCGAAAATCATAACCACGATCAGGATGATGGCGTAGATGAGCATGCGGTAATCGTTCATGCTGCGCAAAATCTCCGGCAGCACGGTCAGCACGGTGGCCGCAATGACCGACCCGCGCAAATTGCCGATGCCGCCCAGAACTACAAACACGAGGATCAAAATCGAGGTGTTGTAGTCAAACTTTTTGGCGACCAGCGAGGAATAATTCAGCGAGTAAAGCACGCCCGCCATACCGGCAAACACGGCGCTGGTAACAAACGCCATCAGCTTGTATTTGGTGATGGGAATGCCCACCGAGCGCGCGGCGATCTCGTTGTCGCGAATCGAGGTGATGGCGCGTCCTGCGCGGGAATTGACAAGGTTCAGGATGACCACCAGCGTCAGCACGACCAGCACAATGCCGATGGTAAAGGTGGAGGCTTTTTTGATGCCGGTGATGCCCATGGCGCCGTTGATCAGCACCTTGCCGTCCGCTGCAAGGTGCAGCGAGTCGGTATCCTTTAAGGAGAAATGCAGGCCCTTCGAGTCAATGCCGAGGTTGCAGGCGTTCATAAAGTTTTTGACGATCTCACCGAACGCCAGCGTGACGATGGCGAGATAGTCGCCGGACAGGCGCAGAACGGGCACACCGACGACAAAGCCGAACAGACCCGCCACAATGCCGCCGACAACAAACGCCAGCAGCAGTGCCAAGGGCTTGGGGCAGGCGGTGTCATACAGGCAGACCCAGACCAGCGTGCCGGAAAAAGCGCCCACGCTCATAAACCCGGCGTGGCCGAGGCTCAGCTCGCCCAGAATACCGACGGTCAGGTTCAAAGAGACCGCCATGACCACATAGGCGCAGATGGGAACCAGCTGGCCCGCAAAGGAGTTGGTCAGCAGACCGGCAGCGCTGAGGATCTGGATCAGCAGATAAAAGGCCAGCACGATGCCGAAGGTGATGAAATTGCTCTTGGTGGAGCGTTTCATGGTTTTGAAATTCATAGCAGCCACCTTACACTTTCACGTTGACTTTCTTGCCCAGCAGACCCGTGGGCTTGACGATCAGCACCACGACCAGAACAAGAAACACGATGGCATCAGACAGCTGGGTCGAGATGTAGGCCTTGCTCAGGTTTTCAATAACGCCCAGCAGGATGCCGCCCAAGAACGCACCGGGGATCGAGCCGATGCCGCCAAAGACCGCCGCCACAAACGCCTTGATGCCGGGCATGGCACCGGTGGTGGGCTGCAAAGTGGGATAGGCGGAGCAGAGCAGCGCACCGGCAACGGCGGCCAGCGCCGAGCCGATGGCAAAGGTCAGCGAAATGGTGGCGTTGACGTTGACACCCATCAGCTGGGCGGCGCCGCGGTCCTCGGACACAGCCAGCATGGCGTGACCGGCGGGGGCATACTTGATAAACAGCATTAGCGCGATCATAATGACAACGCAGGCGGCAATGGTGACGACCGTTTCCGCCGGGATGCGCAGCTGCCCGTCAAACAGCGAGATGGGGGCAAAGCCCTTGACGACCGAGGTAAAGCTCTTGGGGCTGGACGTCCAGGAAAGCTGTGCCACCTGCTGCAAAAGGTAGCTCATACCGATGGCGGTGATCAATACAGCCAGCGACGGCGCGTCGCGCAGAGGACGGTAAGCGATGCGTTCAATCGTGACGCCCAGCACGGTGCAGACCACCATCGACAGCACGATCGCCAGGATGGGGTTCAGCCCTGCCGAGCCAAACGCGAAAAATACAATGTAGCTGCCAATCATGATGATATCGCCGTGGGCGAAGTTCAACATTTTGGCAATGCCGTAGACCATCGTGTAGCCAAGGGCAATCAGCGCGTAGACGCTGCCCAGGCTGATACCGCTGATCAGATAAGAGAAAAATTGCATTGCGAAGAACACCTCACTCTATCCCCTGCCGGTGTTTTGCCGCAACCCGTGCAGAAGAATTTTTTACTGCCAATACAAATAAAATGACGGCTGTCGGACATAATGACCCGGCAGCCGCCATCGGCTACAAAATTTACATAGCGGCGTAGGCACCGTCTTTGATGACGACAGCCTTAGGAGCCTTGGATACTGCGCCGGAAGCATCCCAAGTCATACCCTCGCCGGTCAGACCGTCAAAGGTCATACCGGTGATCTGGGTCTTGAGGGCTTCGCACAGGTCGGAGGCGCTCATATCGCCGTTCAGGTTGCCTGCCTTGACGGCATCGTAGATGGCGTAGACAACGTCATAGGCATCGGCGGCGAACTGGTTGGGGGTATCGCCGTAGGCTTCCTTGTAGGCGGTAACGAAAGCCTGCGTCTTTTCATCGGCAGCGTCAGCGGCGAAGGGGGTCAGAAGCATCAGACCTTCAGCCAGAGAGGTGTCGAAGCCCTTGATGGTCAGGATGCCGTCCATACCGTCGCAGCCGAAGAACTTGGGGGTATAGCCGCTGCTGTTGGCGGAGATCAGGATCTGAGAAGCCTCCTGATAGTAGATGGGCAGGAAAACAAGGTCGGCACCGGCGGTCTGGCACTTGGTCAGCTGGGTGGACAGGTCGGACTTATTGTCGGCGGTGAAGGCTTCGTCTGCGACGACTTCCAGCCCCTTGGCGGCAGCCTCGGCCTTGAACTTGTCATGGATGCCGGTGGAGTAAGCGTCGGAGGAGTCGTAGATGATGCCGACCTTGGTGCCCAGTGCATTTTCGGCGATGTAGTCTGCAGAGGCAACGCCCTGGTTGGGGTCGGTGAAGCAGATCTGGAATACATTGTCACCGGTCTGGATGACAGCCTCGGCGGAGGCAGAGGGGGTCATCATAAACAGGTTGTCATTGGCGGTCTCGGCAGCTACGGCCAGGGACGGGGTAGTGGTGGTGGGGCCGGCCAGAACCTGCATGCCCCAGTCTTTCAGGCTGTTGTAAGCGTTGACGCTCTTTTCGGCGTCATGCTCGTCGTCCTCAAACTTGAAGTCGAACACGGTGTAACCGGCAGCCTCGTTGATCTCCTTGACAGCCAGCTCCTCGGCGTTCTTGACCGCCTGACCGTAGATGGCAGCGCCGCCGGTAACGGGACCGATGCCGCCGATCTTGATCGGGGTGAAGTCCGCGGATGCGGTGGTGCTGCCGGTGGAGGCAGCTGCGTCGGAGGACGCGGCAGAAGAAGCGGCAGAGGAGCCGCAGGCGGCAAGGCTCAAAGCCATGGAAGCTGCCAAAACAGAACTAACGAACTTTTTCATATCTCTTTCCCTCCTAAGGATTGCAACACTTGAAAGTCGCACAACTTTGTGTTGCAAGATACTCATTATTATAGCGAGCAAAATTCAACTTTGCAAGAGTATTTATTGCCAGTGTTGCTGCCTTTTTTGCGGCGAATTATGGTAAAAACCACAAATTTCGGTTACAAAATTTTGTCAATATGAAAATATGCAGGAAAATGCCGTTTTTCCTTTGTAAAATCCTTGCAAAATGCCGCGAAATTTGCCATAATATAAGGAAACCATCAAAAATGTAAAAGCGATACGCGCATTTTTATAATCGGAAAGGGGCAGCCGCCAGATGAAACTGTTGGAAGAGCGCATTTTGCAGGAGGGTCAGGTTCGACCCGGCAATGTATTAAAGGTAGATTGTTTTTTGAACCACCAGCTGGATGTTGACTTGCTGAGCAAAATCGGTGAGGAGTTCTACCGAATTTTTAAGGATGACGGCATCAACAAGATTCTGACCATTGAGGCCTCCGGCATTGCCATTGCCTGCATGACCGCCCAGTACTTCAAGGTGCCCGTGGTTTTTGCCAAAAAGGCCAAGAGCAAGAACATTGACGGCGACGTGTTTACCAGCAAGGTGCAGTCCTTCACCTACGGCAAGGAGTACGACATCACGCTGGCGAAGAAGTTCCTCTCCCCTGCCGATAAGGTTCTGGTGCTGGACGATTTCCTTGCCAACGGCAAGGCCATGAAGGGTCTTTTGGACGTATGCGAGCAGGCGGGTGCGCAGGTGGGCGGCATCGGCATCTGCATCGAGAAGGGCTTCCAGCCCGGCGGTGCGGAGCTGCGCGCAGCCGGCTATAAGCTGGCCAGCCTCGCCATTGTCGATTCCATGAGCGACGACGGTCTGACCTTCCGCAAACAGTAAGAATAAAAAAGAACAGCCGCTGTCTGCGCTTGCAGACAGCGGCTGTTCTATACTGCCGATAAACTCCTCGGCGGGGTGGGGTCACCCCGCCCTACGGGGCAACAAAAATTATTGCGCGGTAGGGGCGGGGCATGCCCCGCCCGCGATTGTATATTATAATGAATATAACGGGTTAGTCCGTAGGGGCGGCATATATGCCGCCCGTTGCAACCGCCCGGATATTACGATATACCGGGAAAACCGCACGGGACGCATTTATGCGTCCCCTACAAACTACCGGAAATTTGCATTTTCCCCAATTATTACTTACCTCCCGGTTATTCGTAGGGAGGGGTCTTGACCCCTCCTTGCTGTCTTACGGCAGGAGCAACATAACGGGTACTCCGCACGGGCTCGCCCCTACAAGCGAAGGACAAATTCGTGCCAACCGCCCATTTGCCCGAGGCAAGCAAAAACCCCGCCCTGCGGAAATTCCACAGGGCGGGGTTCGTTTTGCATTCAGTGATTAGCCCTTGACAGCTGCAGCAACCTCGGCAGCGAAGTCCTCGGTGCGCTTCTCAAGACCCTCGCCCTTGGTGTAGTGGACGAAGCTCTCGATCTGGATGTCGCCGCCCAGAGCCTTGGCGGTGTCGGCAACGTACTTCTTGACGTCGATGCCGCCGTCCTTAATGAAGGCCTGATCGACCAGGCAGGCTTCCTTGTAGAACTTGCCCAGCTTGCCGATGGCCATCTTCTCTTTGATGGCGTCGGGCTTGTTGGCGGTCTTGGGATCGTTGGCCATCTGGGCGAGAACGATCTCCTTCTCCTTGTCCAGAACGTCGGCGGGAACGTCGCTCTCGTTCAGGTAAGCGGGGTTGGCAGCGGCGATCTGCATGGCAATGTCCTTGCCAAAAGCAGCAAACTCAGGCTTGGCAGCAACGTCGTCGCTGGTGGCAAACTTGACGATAACGCCGTGGGTGCCGCCGCCGTGAACGTAAGCAGCGCAGTGACCCTCGTAACGGGCAAAGCGGCGAACCTTGATGTTCTCCTTGATGACCAGGATCAGAGCCTTCAGGGCATCATCCACGGTGCCCTCGCCCATCTTGGTGGCCATCAAGGCCTCAACGTCGGCGGGGTTGGTCTCGGCGATGACGTTGGCGAGCTCCTTGGTGAACTCAACGAACTTCTCGTTCTTGGCAACGAAGTCGGTCTCGGCGTTTACTTCAACAACAACAGCGCAGTTGTCGAAAGAAACGGCATACACCATGCCCTCGGCGGCGATACGGCCGGCCTTCTTGCTGGCGGTAGCCAGACCCTGCTCGCGCAGGATCTCAATGGCCTTGGCGAAGTCGCCGTCAGCCTGGGTCAGTGCCTTCTTGCACTCCATCATGCCGCAGTCGGTCTGCTTGCGCAGCTCCATAACGTCCTTTGCAGAAATAGCCATAGTACACGTTTCCTTTCTGTGTTATGCGTTGGGGGGGCAAATTAGTCCTCTTTGCCCTCGGTCTCGGCGGCGGGAGCGTCCTGAACGCCCTGCTTGCCTTCCAGAACGGCACTGGCCATAGCGCCGGAGATCAGCTTGACAGCGCGGATGGCGTCGTCGTTGCCGGGGATAACGTAATCGATTTCATCGGGATCGCAGTTGGTATCAACGATAGCAACAATGGGGATGTTCAGCTTGCGGGCCTCGGAAACGGCGATGCGCTCCTTGTGGGGGTCAACGATGAACATAGCCTTGGGCAGGGTCTTCATGTTCTTGACGCCGCCGAGGTACTTGTCCAGCTTCTCCATCTCCAGCTCGAGCTTGACAACTTCCTTCTTGGGCAGCAGATCGAAGGTGCCGTCAGCCTGCATGGTCTTGAGCTGCTCCATACGATCGATGCGCTTACGGATGGTGCGGAAGTTGGTCATCATGCCGCCCAGCCAGCGAGCGTTGACATAGTGCATGCCGCAGCGCAGAGCCTCGTCGCGGATGGACTCCTGAGCCTGCTTCTTGGTGCCGACGAACAGGATGTCGCCGCCCTCAGCTGCAACTTCCTTCACGTAGTTGTAAGCCTCGTCCAGCTTCTTCACGGTCTTCTGCAGGTCAATGATATAGATACCATTGCGCTCGGTGAAGATGTACTTAGCCATTTTGGGGTTCCAGCGGCGGGTCTGGTGACCAAAGTGGACACCGGCCTCCAGAAGCTGTTTCATAGATACGACTGCCATTGTAATTTCCTCCAATAAATTTAGTTTTTACCCTCCGCATTGTGGGGTCATGTTTTCTAACCGTTTTGCGTATTACCGACAAAAAGGCACAAAAAAACAACGCAATGCGTGTGTATTGCCGTAGTATAATACCACAAGCCCGCCGAAATTGCAAGTGTTTTTTGCAATTTTGTGCGGGCTTGTGCGAATTTTTTACGTTTTGCCTTGTTTTGCGCCTCAGATGGAGATGGCGTTGGCGATATCGATCATATCGCGGTCGATGGTCTTGTGCATGGACAGCGCCACGTTGACATCGTAGTCCACGATCTGACCGCCGGACAGGGCGACAACGCGGTTGGAGATGCCCTTATCCAGCAGATCGATGGCGTGGTAGCCCATCAGGGAGGCGTTCACGCGGTCACGGACCGAGGGAGAACCGCCGCGCTGGATGTGCCCCAGAATGGTCGCGCGGGTGTCAACGCCGGTGGCAGCCTGGATCTGGTTGGCCAGCTCCTGAGAGTTGACAACGCCTTCGGACACGATGACGATGAAGTGCTTTTTGCCGGTGATCTGGGTCTTGCGCATACGGCTGAGGATATCGCGCTCAAAATCAAACGGGATCTCAGGCAGCAGAACCGCCATGGCGCCGGTGGCAATGCCCACGTTCAGCGCCAGATAGCCAGCATGGTGACCCATGACCTCGACAACGCTGCAGCGGTCGTGGCTCTGGGTGGTGTCGCGCAGACGGTCGATGGCTTCGACGGCGGTGTTCATGGCTGTGTCGTAGCCGATGGTGTACTCGCTGCAGGCGATATCGTTATCGATGGTGCCGGGAATGCCCACGCAGGGAATGCCCAGGTTGGACAGCGCACGGGCGCCCATGAAGGAGCCGTCGCCGCCGATGACCACCAGCGCGTCAATGCCCAGCTCTTTGCAGCGGGCCACGCCCTTGGCCTGGCCTTCCGCCGTCTTGAACTCAAGGCAGCGGGCCGTATACAGGATCGTGCCGCCGCGGTGGATGATCTCGGACACGCTGCGCACGTTCATTTCGTACACTTCGCCGTCGATCAGACCGTTGTAACCGCGCTGGATGCCCATCATGCGGTAGCCCTTGCTGATGCCGGCGCGAACAATGGCACGGACGGCTGCGTTCATGCCGGGCGCGTCGCCGCCGCTGGTCAGAACACCGATCGTCTTGATTTCTTTAGCCATAAGAAAATCCCTCCTGTTTTGGGGAAATGCCGGACGCGGTGGATGCCGGCATATTGAATACAATAGAATAATTTTTTAACAATCCATACAACAACCTCATTATACCACAAGATGTGCTGAACGATTATGGACAATTCTCTCAAAGTGCATGGATTTATTTTGCAGAATTGGGCAAATTCTGCACTTTTACGTTGTCTGCCCCCAAAATTTGTGTCAGTTCTGCGCGCAGCAGCGGGTCATCGACCACCGCCATGTGCCGCGCCAGCATTTTTTTGCCGGTGTCGGCAAAGCGGAAATAGACCTTGGTAGTGCCGCCGTCAAAGATGTTGCAGAGCAGGTTCTCGACCTTGTGCATTTCGGCGCATTGGCGGGAGGGCACGGTCAAAAAGTAGCCGCTCACCCCTTCCCCGCTGACCTCGCGCTGCACCCGCTGCACACGGTTGCGGCCAAAGGTGGCGGCGGGGTCATAGCTGTCGATGGGCTGGATGCCGTCCACCACCAGACGGGCGGCCTCCTCCTCTTTTACGGATACGCGCCCGTGTGCCACGATGACGGCGTTCTCCTGCAATGCGGCGCGGCAGTCTGCCAGCACGCGGGGGAAGATCAGCAGCTCCATAGTGCCGGTCAGATCCTCCACGGTGGTGAACGCCATCAGGGTGTTGGACTTGGTGGTCATGATTTTATTTTTGACCACGATGCAGACCAGCGTCACCTGTTGGTTATCGAACTGCCTGGCGTCCTCGCCCTGCAGCTGGGCGACCGTGCAGGTGGAAATTTGGGAGATCTGCGCGCGGTAGGCGTCCAGCGGGTGGCCGGACAGGTACAGCCCCGAAACCTCCTTTTCCATCTTGAGCAGCTCGGAGGTGGAATATTCCGGCATGTCGGGCACGCGGAACTCGTTGGCGGGCGCAGCGTCGCCGCTGAGCATACCGAACAGATCCATCTGCCCCTCCAGATTCTGGCGGGCGTCGGTCTCTATACTTTTTAATATACCCTCCACGCTTTCCAGCATGGCGCGGCGGCTGGATTCCAGCCGGTCGAAGGCACCGGCCTTGATGAGGTTTTCCAGTGCGCGGCGGTTCAGCTCGTTGCCGCGCAGCCGCTTGCAGAAATCGTACAGGCCGCGGTACGGCTCCCCTGCCCGCAGGCGCACCACGGCGTCGATCAGCCCGCGCCCCACGCTTTTTACGGCGTTCAGACCAAAGCGGATGCTGTCGCCGTCGGCGGTAAAGCCGCCGCGGGAGACGTTGATGTCGGGCTGCTGTACGGTGATGCCCAGACGCTGGCACTCGGTGGTATATTCAATGACCTTGGAGGTGTTGTCCAGCACACTGGTCAGCAGGGCGGCCATGAACTCCTGCGGGTAGTGGCATTTGAGGTAGGCGGTCTGGAACGCCACATAAGCGTAGCAGGCGGCGTGGGACTTGTTGAAGGCATACGATGCAAAACTGATCATATCATCGTAGATTTCGTTGGCGACAGCCTCCGGTATGCCGTTCTTGACGCAGCCGTTGCATTCCTTGCCCGGCTCGGTGCAGCCGTGGACAAAATGCTCGCGCTCGGCCTCCATGACCTTGAGCTTTTTCTTACTCATGGCGCGGCGCACGTTATCGGCCTGACCAAAGCTGAAGCCCGCCAGCTCGCGGCAGATCTGCATGACCTGCTCCTGATAAATGACCACGCCGTTGGTCACATCGACGATGTGCGCCATCTTGGGGGTCTTGTAGGTGATCTTGTCCGGCTCGCGGCGGTTGCGCAGGTAGGTGGGGATGGAATCCATCGGGCCGGGGCGGTAGAGCGAGATCAGGGCGATGATATCTTCGAGGTTTTTGGGGCGCATACCGACCAGCACCTGCGTCATACCCGTGGATTCAAGCTGGAAGATGCCCTCAGTTTCGCCCTTGGCAAGCATGGCGTAGGTGGCGGGGTCGTCGTAGTCGATGTTCGCCATACGGAACTCCGGCTCGCGGCGGCGCACGGCGGTCTCGGTATCGTGGATGACGGTCAGCGTGCGCAGACCGAGGAAGTCCATCTTCAAAAGCCCCAGACGCTCGATCTCCACCATATTGAACTGGGTCACGGGCAAGCCGTCGTTGGTGGAAAGCGGCACATATTCGGTGGCAGGCTCGCGGGTGATGACAACGCCCGCGGCGTGGGTGGAGGCGTGGCGGGGCATCCCCTCGACTTTTAGCGAGGTGTCGATCAGATCGTGGACCTGGCTGTCGGCATCGTAGAGTGCCTTTAAGTCGGGGCTGACCTCCAGCGCCTTTTTCAGCGTCATTTTCAGCTCCATGGGGATGAGCTTGGCGACCTTGTCCACGTCCTGATACGGCAGCCCCATCACGCGCCCGACATCGCGCACGGCGGCACGGGCCGCCATGGTGCCGAAGGTAACGATCTGCGCCACATGGTCGCGGCCGTATTTTTCGTTGACGTAGTCGATGACCTCCTGACGGCGCTCGTAGCAGAAGTCAACGTCAAAGTCGGGCATGGAAACGCGCTCAGGGTTGAGGAAGCGTTCAAAAATCAGATTGTAGCGGATGGGGTCGATGTCCGTGATGCCCACACAGTAGGCTGCCAGGCTGCCCGCGCCCGAACCGCGTCCGGGGCCGACGGGGATATCCCGGCTTTTGGCGTAGTTGATAAAGTCGTAGACGATGAGGTAGTAGTTGGTGTACCCCATGTTTTTGACGACGTTGATCTCATAGGCAAGGCGCTCGCGCAGAGCGTCGGTGACCTTGCCGGGGTAGCGGCGCTCCAGCCCCTCGTAGCAGAGCTTTTCAAAGTAGGCCTGGTTCTCCATGCCGTCGGGCGCTTTGAAGTAGGGCAGCTTGGTGTCGCCAAAGGTAAAGGAAAAATTACACTGCTCCGCAATTTTGTTGGTGTTCTCGCAGGCCTCCGGCACCAGAGAGAACAAATCGTACATCTCGTCGGTGCTTTTTAAGTAGAACTCGTCGGTCTGGAACTCCATGCGGTCGGCATCGGCAATGGTCTTGCCGGTCTGGATGCACAGAAGGATGCTCTGCATCTTGGCGTCGTCGCGGCTGATGTAGTGCGCATCGTTGGTGGCGACCATCGGGATGCCGGTCTCCCGCGCAAGGCGGATAAGCTGCGGCAGCACGACCGAGTCCTCCTCCAGACCGTGGTCCTGCAATTCCAGATAGTAGTTCCCTGCCCCGAACAGATCGCGGAAATACAGGGCGGTCTGCTTGGCGCGCTCGTAATCCCCTGCCAAAATCGCCTGCGGCACCTCGCCCGCCAGACACGCCGACAGGCAGATCAGGCCCTCGTGGTACTTTTCGAGCAGCTCCTTGTCCACGCGCGGCTTGGAGTAGAACCCCTCGGTAAAACCGGCGGACACCATTTTAATTAAGTTTTTGTAGCCGGTCTCGTTTTTGCACAGCAGCACAAGGTGGTTGTTGCCGTCGATGCGGTTGACCTTGTCAAACCGCGTGCGGGTGGCAACGTACACCTCGCAGCCGATGATGGGCTTGATGCCCGCCGCCTTGGCGGCATCAAAAAATGCCACGCAGCCGTACATAACGCCGTGGTCGGTGATGGCGCAGGCGGTCTGCCCCATCTCCTTTAAGCGGTCAAACATACGGTCGATGCGGCAGGCACCGTCCAGCAGGCTGTACTCGGTATGCACATGCAGGTGGGTAAATTGGCGTTGGGTCACATCAGACATGGTTTGCGTCCTTTTCGGTGGTGCGGGGCTGCAGGCGGGCGGCAGCCTCCTGAATGCGTTTCATCCGGTGGGAAAGCCCCGCCTTGCTTACGGGCGGGTCAAATTTTTCGGCGAGCTTGGCCAAGGGCAGATCGGGGTACTGCATACGCAGTTCGGCGGTCTGACGCAGGTTTTCCGGCAGGGTGTCCAGGGCGTTGGCGGCGCGCAGCTGCCCGATGGCAAGCTGTACCTGTACGGCGGCCTGTACGCTTTTGCCGATGTTGGCGGTCTCGCAGTTGGAAAGGCGGTTGGTCTTGTTGCGCATCTCGTTGTAGACGCGCTGCTCCATAATGCGCATGGCGGCGCCCCCTGCGCCCATAAAGGTCAAAAGATCCTCAATGTGGTCGGCGGCCTTGATGTACACGGTGTTGGAGCCTTTGCGCAGGGCGCGGTGGGGGTAAAAATGGTGCTCGGCCAGCATGGCCTCCAGCTGCTGGGAGAGGTAATGTCGGGTGGACAAAAACTCTAAATTGTAGCTTTTTTCGGGGTCGGTCATGGTGCCGCAGCACAAAAAGGCTGTGGAAATAAACGCCTGTACGCAGGTTTGACACTTGAAGTGGTCGGGGCGGATGCGCAGGGTCGGCTCCTTGCCGGTATGGCCGAACAGCGCCAGCATCTCGGCTACCTGTGCGGGCTCCTTGACGCTGAACTCATACACAAAGCCGGTGGGGCGTTCCTTGCGCAGTATGCTGCCCTGGATGCCGCAGCGGCGGTAGAGCTTTTGGGCAAAGGCGGCCACGCCCTCGTTTTCGGTTTGCAGTACGATGCCCCGATCATCAAAGTATTTACCAAAACAGGCCACCGCATAGGCGGCGGCCACGGTGCAGCAGGACTTGGTGATTTTATGGCGCAAAATTTCGTTTTTGACTTCTTGCGAAAAACTCAAGGCTTGGTTCTCCTATGCTCACAGTGTTCGGGCGGCGTCGCGGTGCAAAACGGCGGGGGCATAGCCCTGCTTTTGGCAAAAATCCGCGATCTTGCGCGCAAAAGTAATGGAACGGTGCTTGCCGCCCGTGCAGCCCACTGCGATCATCAGCTGGCTTTTTCCCTCCTTGATATACAGCGGCAGCGCGTAGGCCAGGAAATTTTCGTACCGATGCAAAAGCTCCTGCGCCTCGGGGAAGGACATGACATAATCGTACACCTCGGCGTCCAGGCCCGTCTTGTGCTTTAATTCCGGCACATAGAAGGGATTGGGCAGGCAGCGCACGTCCAGCACAAGGTCGGCCTCCTGCGGGAGGCCGTATTTGAAGCCGAAGGAAACCACGGTCAGGGCCATGGGGCTTTCGCCCTTGTCCAAAAACAGGCTGCAGACGCGCTCTTTGTTCTGCGCCGTGGAAAGAAGTGACGTATCTATAACATATTTTGCTTTATCGCGCAGAGGCTGCAAAAGCGTGCGCTCGCGGTGGATGGCCTCGGTGATGGGCACTTTTTGCGCGATGGTGATGGGGTGCTGGCGGCGGGTCTCCTTGTAGCGGCGCTGAATGACGGCATCGTTGGCATCCAGAAACAGGATGTCATACTCGATTTTTTTTGCGTCCAAATCAGCCAGAGCCTCTTTGAGTTCCTCGGCAGAGCGCACACCGCGCACGTCCATGACGACCGCCACGCGGGAAAGCTGGTTTTCGCCCTGCAGGGCAAAATCCACGATACGCGGCAGCAGTGCGGCGGGAATGTTATCGATGCAGAAAAACCCGATATCCTCCAGCGCGTTGACAGCCATCGACTTGCCCGCACCGGACAGACCCGTAACAATTACAAAGTTCATGTCACATCACCGTAAAATTACTTAACAACGCGAATTTCTCGCTCCAAAACATAGCCGGTCTTTTCCAGAACGACCTTTTTGACCTGTTCGGTCAGGGCCAGCACGTCGGCGCAGGTCGCACCGCCGCGGTTGATAACGAAGCCGCAGTGCTTCTCACTGATCTGGGCGCCGCCCACCTGCAGCCCGCGCAGGCCGCAGTCCTCGATGAGCTTGCCCGCAAAGGCGCCCTGCGGGCGCTTGAAGGTGCTGCCGGCGCTGGGCCATTCCAAGGGCTGTTTGTCCCGGCGGCGCTGCAAAAAGTCCTGCATCTGCGCGGTGATGGCGTCCTTATCCCCTGCCGTCAGCCGCACGCGTGCTGAAATGATGCACCATGCGGGGTGTTGCTCAAATACGCTGGTGCGGTAGCCCAAAGCCAACTTGGCGGCGGGCAGTGTGCAAAGTGCGCCGTCCTCGTTCAAAAAGGTGACCTCGGTCAGCACGTCCTTCATCTCGCCGCCGTAGGCACCGGCGTTCATATACACGGCACCGCCGACGGTACCGGGGATGCCGCAGGCAAATTCCAGCCCGGTCAGGCCGCGCTTTTGTGCCTCGGCACAAAGGCGGCCCAGGGTGGCCCCGGCGCTGACGGTCAAAACGGCAGCGCCGTCGGGCTGCCCCTCGCAGGTCACAGGCTCGTCGATGCCGCGCAAATCTATAACGGCACCGTCAAAGCCCTCGTCGGAAAACAGCGTGTTGGAGCCGTTGCCAAGCAGATACCGCCGCACGCCGTAGGCGCGGCAAAGCGCCAGCATTTCACGCAGCTGCGCGGTATTTTTGGGCGCCAGCCAAAAGCAGGCTGCCCCGCCGATGCGAAAGGTCGTGTGCGGGGCCAAAGGCTCCTGCTCGGAAAAAGGCAGGTCGGCCTTGCCGAGCGCCTGCCGAAGGGTAACTGCAGTTTGCTGCTGCATAGTTCCTCCTCGTTTGTCAAATGGAACCGGCCAGCGCAGCTGCGCCGATGACACCGGCGTCGTTGCGCAGGGTGCAGGCGCAGATCTTGGGGTATTTGCCGGTGGTGGTGCCCTGCGTTTCTTTTTCGGCGTAGGCGCGCACGGGTGCCAGCAAAACCTCGCCCTGGTTGGACACACCGCCGCCGATGCAGATGACCTCCGGCTCAAAGGTGTTGATGACGTTGGCAATGCCGCAGCCGATGTACTCCATCCAGCTTGCCAGCACCTGCTTGGCCAGCTCGTCGCCCTTTTCGGCGGCATCGAAGGAGGTCTTGGCGTTGACGTGGTCAATGTCGGGGACGATCTTCCACATCAGGCTGTCGTGGTGCTGCTCCATGGCGGCTTTGGTCTCGCGGGTCAGGGCGCTGGCGGAGGCGTAGCGCTCCCAGCAGCCGCGGCGGCCGCAGGTGCACTGGATGCCGTCCTTGACAAGAACGGTGTGGCCCATCTCACCGGCGGCAAAGTTGAAGCCGCGCAGGATCTTGCCGTTCAGGATGATGCCGCTGCCGATGCCGGTGCCCAGCGTGATGATGACGGCATCCTTGTAGCCCTTGGCACCGCCCGCGATGTACTCACCGTAGGCGGCGGCGTTGGCGTCGTTTTCGACATAGACCTTGCAGCCCAGCAGCTTTTCCATATCGGGGCCGAGGTTCCAGTCGTGATAGCCGAAGTTGGTGTTAAAGCCGACAAAGCCGGTGTTGAAGTTGACGCTGCCCGGCGTACCGATGCCAACATAGGCTATGTCGGAGAAGGCAACCTTATTCTCACGCGCGACGGCACGGCACAAATCGGCCAGTGCCTTTTCCAGGTCGGCGGCGGGGCGCGGCAGACGGGTCGCCCAGGTGATCTTGCCCACGATGTCGTAGTTTTCGTCCACCAAACCGGCGGTCATGGTGGTGCCGCCCAGATCGATACCGATAGTATACTTGCTCATAGTAAAATTCCTCCTATTTCGTTCGCACAGGCGCGCCCGTGCGTTTTCAGCTCGTCGATGAGATTTTGTGCCGTGGCATTGACGACCAGTTCCTGCGGGAACTGCATTTCGTCCAGCAGGGTGCCTAAAGAGCGTGTGTTGTTTTGCAGCTGGGGTACGCTGTGGGCGTCGCTGTTTACGGCGATGCGGCAGCCGTATTTGGCGCAGGTCTCCAACAGCAGGCGCATATTGGGGATGCCGTCCCGACGCACATTGGCGGAATTGCCGTTCAGCTCCACGACCTTGCGGTTTTGGGCAAAGACCTTGACCACGGTGTCGTAATCGTAGCGGTAATTCTGCTGCTCGGAATGGCCGATGCAGTCCACATAAGGTTTTTCGGCAACCGCCAGCCAAAGGCGGGTCGCCTCCTTACAGGTCAGCACACCGGGCATACAGGGGCTGTGGATGGAGGCAACCACCCAGTCCATGCCGGCAAGCATGGTCTGCGGCAGGTCCAGCCCGCCCTTGGTGTCCATGACGTTGACCTCGGCACCGTAGAGTACGGTCACCCCGTTTTGCCGACGCGGCAGGGCGCTGAGGTTGGCAAAATGCCAGATGTGCGGCGCGTCCGGCATGGCGGGCGCGTGGTCGGTCAGCGCCAGCACCGCCAGGCCCATTTCGCGGGCGGCGGCGGTCATTTCCGTTAAGGTGTTGAACGCATGGGAAGCGCAAAGGGTGTGTGTGTGCAGATCTGCGATAAATTGCATAGAATGTGGTTGCCTTCTCTTTCCTTATGGTTTACAGGGAGATATCGTCCTGCAGGCCCAGCTGAGCCAGCAGCTCCTTGGCGGCGTTGTAGCCCATTTCCTTCTGGCGGTTGTTGATGGCCGCCGTTTCCAGAATGACGGCGAGGTTGCGTCCGGGCATGACGGGAATCAGAATGCTGGGGATCTTGACGCCCAAAATGTCGTAGTAGCTGGTCTCCAACCCCGTGCGGTCGTAGTTTTTGGTGCGATCCCACGGTTCAAGCTGGACGACCATCTCGACCTCGACGCTGGAACGCACCGAGCCGATGCCGAACACCCGCGCAACGTTGATGATGCCGATGCCGCGCAGCTCGATAAAGTGGCGGATGTTGGCGGGCGCGGTACCCAGAATTTTGCGGTAGCTGATCTTGCGCAGTTCAACGGCATCGTCGGCGATCAGGCGGTGACCGCGCTTGACCAGTTCGATGGCCGTTTCGCTCTTGCCCACGCCGGAGTCGCCCAAAATCAGGATGCCCTCGCCGTAGACTTCCACCAGCACGCCATGGCGGGTGATGCGGGGCGCCAGCTCGGTATTCAGCGTGGTGATCAGCACGCCCATCAGGGCGGAGGTCATCTCTGTCGAAAGCAGGATCGGCACGCTGTACTGCTTGGCAAACTGCATCATTTCCGAAAGCGGCTGCAGCCCGCGGGACAAAATGACGGCGGGGGGCTGGAACTCAAACAGCTTTTCCAGGTGGGTGTTGCGCAGGCTGGGGGAAATTTCGTCCAGGTAGGACATTTCCGTCAGGCCGATGATTTGCAGACGTTTGCTGTCGAAGTTTTCGTAATATCCGGCCAGCAGCATGCCGGGGCGGTTGGCTTCGGTGGCGGTAACTTTGATTTTTTCCAGTTCGCAGGGGGTGTAGGCAACGGTCAGATTGGCTTCGCTGGCGAGCTTGGCCAGCGACACGGAAAATTCAGACAAAACAGGACGCTCCCTTCCGAATCATACTTACCATTATTATAGCGTAAGGGCAGTTTTTTGTACAGTAGTTGACGAAAAAGATTGCCAAAAAAATATCCGCCCCGAAGGGCGGATGGGACGTTGTTTTGGGCGGCGGGGCTTACTCCCCTTCTGCCTCGAAGGATTCCTGTTCCTCGGCGAGTTTTTCCCACTCGTCAAACAGTTCCTGCTGGTGGAAACGGGTGTCGTCCAGCTCGTCGCATTTGTCGCGCAGCAGCAGATGGTCGCGCAGCACCTCGGGGGCGTTGATGTCGTTTTCCAGCTCGACGATGCGGGCGCCCAATTCCTCGATCTCGGTTTCCACCGCCTTGATGCGGGCGCGTACCTCGGCGCGGCGGCGGCGCTGCTCCTTGCCGTAGGCTTGCTTTTTGGCGGTGTCGGCGGTCTTTTGCTGCTCGGAGGTCTTGCCCTGCTCGCGGTTTTGCAGTGCCTCCAGGTTGGGGTAAAACAGTGCCTGCCCGTTTTCCAGGTACAAAATCGGGCAGCCCAGCGTCTGCATCAGGTAGCGGTCATGGGTGACCAGCAGCAGCGTGCCGGTGTAGGCGGCAAGCGCCTGGGTCAGGCTTTCGCGCATGTAGATGTCCAAATGGTTCGTGGGTTCGTCCAAAAACATCAGGTTGGGGCGTTCCAGCGCCAGTTCGGCAAAGCGCAGGCGCGCCAGCTCGCCGCCCGAAAGCGACGCGCAGTCCTTAAAGACCTCCTCGCCGCGGTAGCCGAAGCGCGCCAGATGGCTGCGCACCTCCAGCTCGGTAAAACGGGGGTACTGGTTCCAGATGGCGTCAATGACACGCCCGGCGCGGTGTGCCTGCTGCTGGGTAAAAATGCCCGCCTTGGCGCCCGTGCCCAGCCGCACCATGCCGCCGCTGGGGCGGCGCTTGCCGTCCAGCACCTGCAGCAGCGTGGATTTGCCCGTGCCGTTGGGACCGGCAATGACCAGCTTGTCCCCGCGGTGTACGACATAGTCCAGCGCGTCCAGCAGGGTGCGCTCCCCGATGCGGATGGACAGGTTTTTCATAATGACCAGCTCGTCATACGGCTCGATATCGTAGGTGAAGCGGAAGTTCAGCTCCCGCGCCTCGTTGACGGGGGCTTCAACGATTTCCAGCTTTTCCAACTGCTTGCGGCGGCTCTGCGCCATTTTGGTGGTCGAGGCGCGCACAAGGTTGCGGTCCACATAGTCCTGCAGCTTGGCGGCCTTTTCCACGGCGGCATCGTGCAGCTTCTGCTGGCGCTCGTCGGCGGCCTCGCGCTGGGGCAGATACGCCGAGTAGTTGCCGCGGTAGGTCAGCACGGTCTTGCCGCGCAGCTCCCAGATGCGGGTGCAGACAGCGTCCAGAAAATAGCGGTCGTGGCTGACCACCAGCACCGCGCCGCGGTAGCTGCGCAGGTAGGCTTCCAGCCAGGCCATGGTCTCTAAATCCAAATGGTTCGTAGGCTCGTCCAGAATCAGCAGGTCGGGGCGCTCGACCAGCAGCCGCGCCAGGCGCAGGCGGGTCTGCTCGCCGCCCGAGAGCACCCCGGCGGGCTTTTGCCAGGTCTCGGCGGGAAAGCCCATGCCGTTGAGCACCTTTTTGATCTGGGTGTCCATATTGTAGGCGTCCATGGCGTCCACCACGGCGGTGCAGTGGGCAATCTGCTCGGTCAGCGCGGCATCGTCGGGGGTGTGCGCCAGCTGTGCCTGCAGGGCATCCATGCGGGACAAAGCGTCCAGTGCGGGGGCAAAGACCAGCTTCATCGTGGCGTAAATGTCAAGGTCGGGGTCCAGCCGGGCGTTTTGCTCCAGATACCCCACGGTCACGCCGGTGCCGAACGCCGCATCACCGCTGTCGGGCAGACTTTCGCCGCAAAGGATGCGCAGCAGCGTGGTTTTACCGGTGCCGTTGGCGCCGATCATGCCGATGCGGTCGCCCTTTTCAATGGCGGCGTTGACATCGCGCAGCACCTCGTGTTCGCCAAAGCTCTTGCCTAAATCTTTCAGTTCCAGCAGCATAGTTGTGTTCCTTTTTTCTCAAAAATACCGCTGCCGAAAAAGCAGCGGTACGGGGTGTTACAGGGCTTCGTTGCTGTGGCGGCGGTTGCGCACACCCAGGTTTTCCAGCTCCTCCGGCTCCATGACGATGCGGTACAGTTCCTCAAAGGAGGTAACGGTGTACTTGGGCTGGATGCCGGTGTTGTTTTCCTGATTTTTGAAGTTGACCCAGCAGGTGTCCAGCCCGGTATTGATGCCGCCCTTGATATCGGCCAGCAGGTCATCGCCCACTACCAGCACGCGGCGGCGGTTGGTGATGCCGAGGTCGCGCAGGGCATACTCAAAGAATTTGGCGCTGGGCTTGGCGGCACCGATTTTTTCGGAAATATAGATGCCGTCCATAAAGCGGTCAATGCCGGAGGCGGCAATGCGCGGCTCCTGCACGGAGATCGAACCGTTGGACACGATGGCCAGGGTCGCCACCTCGCCGAGTTCCTCCAGCGCGGTGAGCGCGCCCGGCATCAGGTCTGCGTGGGTGGAAAGCAGCTCCTCGTAGCGGTCGTTCATGGCAGCGCCCTTGCCGTTGTCGGGCACACCGACGGCCTGCATAAAGCGGGAAAACCGCACCTGAAACAGCCGCTTGCGGGTCAGCTGACCCTTGGCCAGGGCGTCCCACAGCTCACGGTTGACAGCGTGGTAGGTCTCGCAGGCGGCGGCATCGTGGGGCAGATCGTACTCGGTCAGCATATCGGTAAGGGCCTGGCGCTCGGCGGCGTCAAAGTCCAAAAGCGTGTTGTCTACGTCCAACAAAACACAGGTATAAATGGCCATTTTGCAGGTTACTCCTTAGTTTTGGGCTTCCTCCGGCAGTTCCTCGGGCACGGGGTCATCGGGCGGGAAGTTTTCCACGCTGCCGTTGGTCACATCGTTTTGCCCGTTGTCGGGGACAAACCCTTCTTCACATTCAAAAAAGTAGAGCATTTCGGTCACCTCCGCTTCAGTATATGCCGAAGCGGGGCGCAGGGTCACTGCCCCTCAGTGCTGCTGCCGGAATCGGTGGATACGGAGGTGGATTCCGGTGTGGGAGTCGGCGTCGGCGTGGCGGTAGGTGTCGGCGTCGGCGTGGCGGTAGGTGTCGGGGAGGGCGTAGGTGTCGCTGCCTTTACCGTGATGGTCACGGAGGCGTCCGCGCCGTTGTTCTTGGCATGGATAGTATAAGTACCCGCGGCATCGGCGCTGAAGGTGGCAGAGTCGCCGCCGGCGGTCCAGCTGCTGCCGTCGCAGCTCCAGGTGGTGTCGCCGCTGGCATTTTCGACCTTGGCGGTCAGGGAGACGCTTTCACCGGGGGCGATTTCGTTGGTGTTGTAGGAGATGGAAATCTTGGTGGCCTGCACCGTTACCTTAAACTCAGCGCTGGCGTAGGTGCCGTTGATCTCAATGCCGGCCTTGATGGTATACTCGCCGGCGGTTTCCCCCTTGAAGGTGTAGGAAGCTGCGTTGGTCTGCAATTCGCCGTTGACGGCCCACTGCAGCTTGGAGGCGTCATAGTCTTTGTCGCCCAGCTTGACGGTGCCGTTGACGGTCAGGCTTTCCCCCTGCTTGATGGTTACGTCGGTGCGGTCGAGCTTAACCTCAACGCGGGCATCATTGAACATGGCCTTGACGGACTTGCCTGCGCGGGAAACTACGTCCACGCGCTTGGCATCGGTGACGCCGTCGCTCCATTTGTAGAAAACATACCCTTCGGCAGCCACAGCGGTGACGGTGATGCTGTCACCCTCCTGGGCTTCGATTTCCAGCGTGGCAACGCCGGTTTGCCCGTTACCGTTCAGGGTGCCCTTGCTGTTGTCCTCCACCTCATAGCTGTACACGATGGGTTCCGGCGTGGGGGTGGGGGTCGGCGTGGCTACGCCCATGGCAGCGGCGGCGCGCTTGGGAATATCGTTGGTATCGGGGCGTTGGTCGTCGGTCTGGTAGGCGTGGTTCATGATATAGTTGGCCAGAGCCGTTGCGCCCGAACGGGACAGCCCGCTGCCGGAGAAATAGGTGGCCTCGCCGTAGCCGGATTCGGTTTTCAAGACCTCGGCCGTGTTCAGGTACTTGCAGCCCAGATCCTCACACAAGGCGGCGATCCCCTGGTTGTACTGGTCGATCAGCGTCTGCATGACGGCGGCGTTGTCGGCGGTCTCCAACACGGGGGCCACACCGGCGGCGATGATATCACAGTAGGAGTAGGCAGCCTTAATGTTCTGCAAAAGCTGCTTGTAATCGGTCAGGAAGGCGGAGGCCTCGGTACCGGCGGCGGCATCGGCGCTGCCCAGCGTTACGATGACGCGGCGGGGTTTCATCTTGGCGATGGCCTGTAAAATGGTGTAGGAGTTGGAGTCCTCCTCAAAATAGACGCAGCTTTCGCGCCCGGCCTGGGCGATCAGCAGGCCGTCCTTGCCCACATACTGATCCAGCGTAATGCGGCTGTCCTGCGACAGGGTGACAGCCATCTGATCCCCCGCAAAGACGCTGGAGGTGATGTAGCTGTCGTCGGCCGTGGTGGCACCCAGCACGGCGGAAAGGCTGGTGTCCAGCGGGTAGGCATCGGGGTCATAGCCGTTCTTCTTGCCGCCGGAGGACGGCTTTGCCAAAAAAGTGGCGATGATGATGCTTACGATCAGCGCCGCCGCACAGGCTGCCAGTACGATGCAGGCCTTGCGCTGCGTGGGGCTGAGTTCTGCTAGGCGGCGGGATTTATCTTGGTTCATTCTGAGACCTCCTGATAAGGTAAAGGGCGGCGCATCCGTCCGTACCCGGACATACAACACCCAGTATAGTAACAGTATATAGTCAGCATTATAACACAAACGGGGTGTTTTGGATATGGTTTTCAGCAAAATGTCACAGATTACAATTTGGTTACAAACGAAGCGGCAAGGCAAACGATTGTTTGCAGACACAAAAAAAGTGCCCACTTGCGCGGGCACACGGAAATCCTGTGCGGTGTTGCCTTACTAAAATTTGCTTAGGACAGCAGCATACGGTCGTTGTCCAGGCTGCCGCCGCTGACCTGCTCAAACCGCTGCAGCAGGTCGCTGACCTGCAGGTTGGCTTTTTCTTCGCCGCGCACATCGTAAATGACGTGGCCCTCGTGCATCATGATCAGGCGGTTGCCGTACTTGATGGCGTCCTTCATATTGTGGGTGATCATCAGGGTGGTCAGGTGGTTCTCCTCCACGATCTTCTGGGAAAGCTCCAGCACCTTGGCGGCGGTCTTGGGGTCCAGCGCGGCGGTGTGCTCGTCCAGCAGCAGCAGCTTGGGGCGCTTGAGCGTTGCCATCAGCAGGGTCACGGCCTGGCGCTGTCCGCCCGAAAGCAAGCCGACCTTGCTGGTCATGCGGTTTTCCAGCCCTAAATCCAAGGTTTTCAGCAGCTCGTAGTATTCGTCGTGCTCCTTTTTGGTGATGCCGATGCGCAGCGTGCGCTTGGCACCGCGCCGGGCAGCCAGCGCCAGGTTTTCGTCAATTTGCATGGTGGCGGCGGTGCCCATCATGGGGTCCTGGAACACGCGGCCGATGTACTGCGCGCGCTTATGCTCCGGCAGGCGGGTGATGTCCTGCCCGTCCACGAGGATCTTACCCATATCGATGGGCCACACACCGGCAATGGCGTTCAGCATGGTGGACTTGCCCGCGCCGTTGCCGCCGATGACGGTGACAAAATCGCCGTCCTGCAGGGTCAGCTCCAGCCCGCGCAGGGCAACCTTCTCGTTGACGGTGCCGGCGTTAAAGGTCTTGTAAACGTTTTTGATCTCAAGCATGGTGCTTCTCCCCTTTCTTGACAGCGGGCTTGGTGAAATACTTGCCCTTCCAGTACGGAATGGCAAGGAAGGCAGCCACTACCAAGGCGGTCAGCAGCTTGAGGTCGTCGGTGGAAAGCCCCAGACGCAGTACGAAGTTCATGACAATATAGTAGATGATGGCACCGATGATGGACGCCAGCAGCTTGAGGGCAAAGTTGCGGAACACGCGGCTGAAGATGACCTCGCCGATGATGACGGCGGCCAGGCCGATGACGATGGCGCCGCGTCCCATATTGATGTCGGAGAATCCCTGATACTGTGCCAGCAGACCGCCGGACAGCGCAACCAGACCGTTGGAGATCATAAGTCCCAGAACGGTGGCAACGTTGGTGTTGATGCCCTGTGCGCGCGCCATATGGCGGTTGGCACCGGTTGCACGCAGGGCGCAGCCCATCTCGGTGCCGAAAAACCAGTACAGAGCGGCGATGGTCACAAGGCAGAAAACCACCAGAATCAAAATGGGGTTGTGCAGAACCGGATCGCGCACATAGCGCCCGGAAACCAGCAGGTCATATTTGTCTACACTGATGGGCAGGTTGGCCTTGCCGCCGCCGGTACCCGTACCCATGATGCGCAGGTTGACCGAGTACAGCGCCAGCTGGGTCAGGATGCCGGCCAGAATTGCGGGGATGCCGCAGGCGGTGTGGAAAAGCCCTGTCACAAGCCCCGCCAGCATACCGGCGGCGGTGGCGGCGACCAGCGCCAAGCCCACGGGCACGCCGTTGAGCACCAGCACGACACAGACCGCACCGCCGGTACCCAAGGAACCGTCCACGGTCAGATCGGCAACGTCCAGAATACGGTAGGTCAGATACACGCCGATGGCCATAATGCCCCAGATAAGCCCCTGGGCCACGGCACCGGGCATGGAATTGATCAGGGAAGTAAGGAAAGACATAATAAAACTCCTCTGCGTTGTTTTTGGGAAGCACCAAAACAGCGGGCAAAGCGCTGTGCGCACTTTTCCCGCTGTTATGGGTGATGTGTCAGACCGATCAGCCGATGGCTGTGTAATCGTCGGGAATGGTCAGACCCAGCGCCTCACAGTTGGCGGCATTGTACTTTTTGGTGACATTGGGGGCGTACTGAACCGGCATGGCGGAAACGTCCGCGCCCTCGGTCAGAATCTTAACGGCCATCTCGCCGGTGGCGTAGCCAAGGTCGTAGTAGCTGATGGACAGGGTGGCAACGCCGCAGCCGCTGCAGATGCCCTCCTCGCCGGCAACGACGGGAACCTTGGCGGGCAGCACCACGTTGGCGATGGCCTCGGTGTTGGAGGCGGCGGTGTTGTCGGTGGGGATGTAGATGACGTCGGAGGCGTCAGCAGCAGTCTGGGACACCGAGGTAACGTCGTTGGTGTCGGTGAAGGCGTAGCGGCTTACGGTGAAGCCCATGTCGGTCAGGTAGCCCTCCATAACATCGCACTGGTATACCGAGTTCGGCTCGGCGCTGCAGTACAAAAGACCCACGTTTTTGGCGTCGGGGAACAGCTCCTGGATCATGGCTGCCTGCTGATCCAGCGGGGCCAGATCGGAGGTGCCGGAGATGTTGTTGCCGACGGTGCCTGTCCAGTCGGAGATATCCAGCGCGGTGGCGTAGTCGGTGACCGAGGTGCCCAGCACGGGGATGGTGGCGGTGGCCTGCGCGGCTGCCTGCAGGGGTGCGGTGGCGTTGGCCATGATCAGGTCAACGTTATTGGAAACAAAGCCGTTTACGATGGTGGCGCAGTTGGCGGAATCACCGGAGGCGTTCTGCTCGTCAAACTTGACAGCGTCGCCCAGCTTGGCAGTCAGAGCGTCCTTAAAGCCCTGCGTGGCGGCGTCCAGCGCCTCGTGCTGCACCAGCTGGCAGATGCCGACGGTGTAGGTCTTGGCGGCCGCGCTGTCCGCCGCAGAAGCAGCGGCGGAGGAAGCAGGGGCAGACGAGGACGCGGCACCGCCGCATCCGGCAAGGGCGGCAGCCATTGCGGCGGCCATGGCAACGGAAACGATTTTTTTCATATTCTTATCCTCCCAAATTCGGCAGCAGCCTTGGCAGGCGTACCCACTGTTTGGTGCAGGGGTCCCTCTGTACTGCCGATTTAATGTGTTAAAGTATAGCACACTTTAGCACACTAAAGCAATAGACAATGTGAACAATATGCGGGGCGTTTGAGAAGAAAATTTTTCTGTATTGACGAAAGGGGGGCAGAGTTAAGAGTGGAGAATTTAGAGTTGAAATTCGGTGTGTCCGCGGTGCGGACACGTTTTTATACATTGCCCGGATGGCTGCGGCGGGCGGCATATATGCCGCCCCTACCAACCAACCCGTAAAATTATCATCACCGTAAAACCGCGGGCGGGGCGTGCCCCGCCCCTACCCCGCTATTTTTTATTGCCCCGTAGGGCGGGGTGACCCCACCCCGCCGAGGAATTTTGCGGCGGGGACGCCCTGTTCGACTCCTCAGCAGCTCCATAAAAAACGCCCCCCGTGCCGGGGTACGGCACGGGGGGCTCCGAAATCGCTGATGGGTGTCTCCCGCGCCCTCGCAAACAGCCCACCGGGCTGATTTGCGCCCCGCTGCGGCGGGAACGGGCTGTTCGACTCCTCAGCAGCTCAACATAAAAAAGCAGCCCTATGCCGGGACACGGCATAGGGCTGCTTTTTTATGGAGCTGATGGGAGTCGAACTACTCTCTCCAAATGCAGATGCTGAAAAAACAACGAATTGTCGCAAAATAAAATGGCGAGTGCAAGGCTGTTTTGACGGCATTTTATGCGGCTACAAGAAAAAGTGTGTACTTTTAGTGTGTACTGGTTACCCTGTGAGCCGTGCAAAAATTCCCTGCAAATTGTCCGAGGTACGGTTGTTGTCGCCCTCCAGGTAATGCGCATATTGACCGTAGGTGTCCATGCTTTTGCTGTGACCAACCAGTTGCTTCAGCTCCCCTGCCGGCAGTTCCTTGGCAATGCTCACAAATGTGTGGCGCATCTCGTAAAGGCTCAATTCCGGCATACCGTTGCAGCTTTGGTATTTGCGCCAGCGCCCGTAGTAGGTGTGCATGGATGACATAGGAAAGACGTATTCCTGCTTGCCGGTATACTGCTTTTGATCCTCCAAGACTTCCAGCGCGTATTGAGAAAGCACCACTGAGCGCAGGGCATTATCGTTCTTGCCGCGGGAAATCTTTCCGTGTACGTTGATGGCGCCGTGCAATTCGCAGACGTTACCTTTTATATCTTCCCATCGCAGCCCACGCATCTCGCCCGGACGCACACCGGTCAGTACCTGAAACCGGTAGTAATTTATGTAATTGTCCTGGCAGAGTTTGTTCCGGTACACCACGGTGTCTGTGGTCATCAACTTTTTCAGGTTGTCTACGGTCAGCGTGTCACGACCTTCGTATCTGGCCCCGGCGGGAATGGTCATATCGTCCAATTCCAGGGTACTCCAATGGGACTTGCGGCAGAACTTTGCAAATTGCTTGCAGTAGTTGGCAAAGTTCTGCAGGGTCTTGCGGGAAAGATTTTTCCCGGCTCGGCATCCCTGCGGGTGGGCGTAGGCGTAGTTAAGGATGTTTTGAAAATCCTGCTCTGTCAAGGCAGACACGGTTTTGCTGCCGAGCTTCGGCAGCAGATGAATCCGACCAAAGGATTCCATCTTGGCGTATTCTTCCTCGGACACCAGTCTTTTTTGCTCCAACAGCTTTGCCCAAGCATCTTTTACCTTGATTCGGTCGGTGCCGATCCCCTGCTCTAACCAAGCGTCAGCCTTACGGTTCGCCTCACGCTGACCGGTGCGACCGGGTTTTGCGCAGGTAAAGGTCTTGCGGATGCCGTTCTTCTGAACGTTGATTTGCCAGCGATGAGCGGATTCTATCCACGCTGCCGTGTTGGTTCGTTTCATGATGATACCCCCTTTTAATAGGTTAGCTTTGACAAGTCTGCCCAGAAGGTGGTATAATCGCAGTGTTGGTTGTGCGATGTCCATTTTGGGCAAGCCAATTTTCTTGACGCCTCACGGTTGCCGCCGTGGGGCGTTTTTTTATTCCCGATAAAAGGTGTCCAGCTTTTGCAGCACGGGCAGGTATTGCCCGCAGATGTGGGCGGCCACATCGATGGCGGTCTGCTCGTCGTAAACGTGGGAGGTAATATTGCGGGAACGGATGACGGCATCCCAAACGTCGGCGTCCTGTATAACACCGGCGGCGTAGGCTTCCTTCAGCACAGCGCGGGGCGAAACCACCGCCAGCACGCTGCCCTGGTCCTCCAGATATTCCCGCAGGGACTTCCACGCCAACTCAACGGTGAATTCAAACCGCTGGATCAGCCCATCGCGGTACAGCGCATCGTCGGGATCACGGCTGTACACGGCGACTGCCTGCTCCAACTGGGCTACAGCGTGGTGGTAGTTTTCAATCTTTTGCAGCATACAAGGTCACTCCATCCTTTTCAATGTTTTGCAAAAATGCGGGGTTCATATCATTGCAGATGTGAACGATGTCCAATTTCAGTAGCGTGGGCAGCTCCTCGCAGTCCATCCAGAAGCGCCCGTGGTTTTGCTGCGGCATACCGTAAACGGCAAGGTCGATGTCGCTGTTTTCGCGGTTGTCCCCTCTTGCACGGGAACCGAACAATACCAGCCGCCGCGCACCGTATTGCTGTGCCAGTGCCGCCAGCTGCGTATATAGCTGTTGCATAGGATGCCCTTTCCTTTCTGACCCGGCGGGCGGGCTTGCTTTTGCACTTAAATGCAACTATGTACTTACTTTTGATGTTTTAGGCTTTTTGTCCGTTTAATCAGGTCAAGATATTCCGTTTCGGAGATTTTTATAATATTTTGTCCACCTGCGATTAGATTGTCGGCTGTTCCATTTTTCCGAGCCACTGCCCATTCCGGTAAATGTGAAATGTCCCCTACAACAAGATACACGGTCTTTGTGTTTACCCTTTCCCGCAGGTTAGCACCGACATCGGCGAGAAGCCCTTCCAAATATTCACGATCCTGAACGAAATCGCCGGTAAAGGCAAAGTTTATATCAAAAAGAGGTGACCAACTGAAGGTATCAGCGAGTTCCTGCTTTTGCGCCTTGCGTCGTTCTCTCTCTTGACGCCGGAATTCCACATTGTCGGTACTCAGCTTTTTGATACAGTATTGCAGTAGTTGGTAAGTTGTTTTGGCGTCATCAAGTGCGCGATGCTTATTACCGGAATCTAAACACAGGCGCATGGAGAGATTTTGTAGACTGTATGACTTATAGGAAATACAGCGTCGAGCAATATTCAGCGTATCAATATAGGGAAGTGTCGAGATTTCAGGGTGGGTGACTAACGCACGTGAAACAAAAGCCAAATCAAATCGAACATTATGACCAACAATGACCTGCCCTTTGATTCGGGCGGCGATTTCAGGAACCACATCCTCCAATGGGGGTGCCTTAAGCAGGGCTGCCTGTGTAATTCCATTTACGTTGGTAGAACTCTTAGGTACAGGAATCGTAGGCTGAATTAACGTTGTGTATTCCTCTACAATTTTCCCGTCTTTGATGGTAAGAATGCCAATCTCAATAAGCTGGTCTTTTTTGGGACTTAAGCCAGTAGTTTCTGTGTCTAATACAATGTAATCAGTTAGATTTTCAAGATCCTGCAAGGAGTCTGGATGAGGTACCAATATAGCAGGAAGATTATTTTTGGTGAGCGCGGACTGCAGCATTGACAGAACAGTCTGAAAAAAAGCCAAAATAAAAATATAGGCAATAAAAAAGGAAAAGAGAGAACAGACAATAATCAACCCAGTGGACGTATGGGATTGTACCCAAGATATGATTCCATATGAGGTTAGCAATCCGGCAATGGCAGCAGATATAATTTGGGTACCTGTACGGACGACTTTGTTATTCATAACTAAACTCCCCTACATTGTTTATATCCCCCGGCAGAAGCCGACGGCTTTGCCTTCGATGTGGACGGTGTTCATATCCTCGCCAATAAGGATGATGGAGCTGAACGCCGGGTTTTCGGCGCGCAGTTCCAGGTGGTCCGGGAACACAAAGACCCGCTTGAGGGTGGCTTCCTCCCCGATGCGGACGGCTGCCACTTCCCCGTTTTCTACTTCGGGCTGGGTGCGTATGGCGACGATATCGCCGTCTTTGATTTTGGGTTCCATACTGTCGCCCTTGCAGGTCAGGGCGAAATCCGCCCGCCACGCGGCGGGAATGCCGATGCGTGCCTCAATGTTTTGCTCGGCAAGGATGGGGGTGCCGCAGGCGATGGCACCGACCAGCGGCACGGTGGACATTTTCGGCAAAGGCTCGAACCCGGCGGGGATGGCGGGGGCGTTTTCTTTCCACCCCATAAGATAAGCGGGGGTAGTGTTAAGCGCGCTTGCGATGTTCTTCAGAACGTCCACAGGAACCTTCTCAATGTCCCCTTTTTCATATCTGTAAATAGTAGCCGGAGAGACGCCTACCTTTTCGGCAAGCCTTTCTGCGGACATAGCAATTTCTTTTCTTCGGATTTTAATTAAATCACCAGTAGTCATAATGCCACCTCCTATCACAATAATATAATGAAACTTGCAAAAATGCAATACTCACAGAAAAAATATTTGCAAAATTGCAAGGAAAGGTATTGACTTGCATTTATGCGAGTGGTATTATAATCATGAACTCGCAAATATGCAAGAATTGAGGTGAACGAAATGCCCAATAGCATGGATGTCCTTAAAGAAAAAATTGCCGCAGCGAATCTTACACAAGATTTGCTGGCGGCTAAAATCGGGATGAATCCTAGTACGTTGTATCGAAAAATAAAGAGCGGTGGTGCGGGCTTTACCGTTGGTGAAGTTCATCGCATTGTAGACGAACTACATCTTACCGATATCGAGGCACAGGACATTTTTTTGTCTTAAAACTCGCAATAATGCGAGTTTGCGTCACGCTACTCTCCCCCAAACGCAGCTTCGCAAGTATGAAATCAGCAAAGCCCGCCCCGGCGGGACAGAAAAGAGGTGAAGCGAATGTTTCCGAACCTGTGGGTTCAAATGAAAAGAAACCATTGCACCCTACAAACCCTGGCAGAGCGTATCGGCGTTTCTTACGCATCCCTGCGAAACAAAATGAGCGGGAGAAACCAGTTCACTCTGCGCGAGATGCGCGCCATCCAAAGGGTTTTTGCAGATTGCAGCTTAGATTACCTGTTTGCAGAGTGCAGCATAAAAGACTGAGCAGTGTGGTCGCACACACTGCTCATCTGGTAGAAACTATTTACTTTTTCTTGCCACTGGATTTGGTCTGAGAAAGCGCACTGCCGGCAACGCTCTTGGATTTGGGACTGTAACGGTTGTCTTTCAAAATCGAAGATGCCTTGCTTGCAACAGCCTTGCTGGTTTGCTTGGTGTTTGCCATGTAATACCCCCTTTCTGCTAAAAGTGTAGCTATAATAGCACAGAATTAGCACTTTGTCAAACTATTTGCTAAAGATAGATAACAATAAAAATAGACGAACAAACGAGTATTACGATTTGGTAACAAACAAGTGCCAAACAAAACAAAAGAACTATAAACAGGACTGCGCATCGGAAACTTGCAAAGCCCGCCCCGGCGGGAAAGAAAAGAGGTGAACAGAATGACACGAACCCAGATCATTTGGGGCGCTGCTTTAATCGGCGACGTGCTGATGGCGATTGTAAAACTCGCCGAATGGTACTTTGAGGGTGTTCCCGGCACGGGCGTATGGTACGCAATGATGTGGTTTATCTATGTGGGGTATTCCACAGGAATTGCTGCTCTTTGCACGTAGTGCTAGAAATGGCGTCCAGCTTGGCAATGATATCAGAAAGAAGGGCAATGTTCTCGGCAACGTCAAGTTCCAAGACTGCCCTTTCCAGTCTGATAATATCGCTGCGGATGTCGGCAGGTACGTATCGGCAAATCAAGCCGGAATGCAAGCCGAAATTCTCAAGGGATTTCTGCGTCGGGGACAGGATGCAAGCAGTTGCAGACTGGACGTATTCATCAAATACCGCCCGACGGTGCAAGGATTCTTCCTGCGCGTCCTCGTGCGCGTACTTCATCCGGCGCATTATGCAGCGGAAAATACCATTTATAACTGCAGTGAGAATTGGCGACAGAATGGCACAAACCGCAATTACGGTGGTTGCGTCGGCAAAGGTCAAAAAGTTTTGCACAGAGTTCATAAAATCACCCCCTTCCCTGCCTGAATTATAGCACCCGGCGGGACAGAAAATCAGTAGCTATAACAAACCTTAATGAAAGAGGAACCAAGCGGTGTAAGCATAACGGCTCCCTTGATAATAAGTACATCGATGATCTTGTCTTTAGCGCCTGAAGAATCCGAACCGAAGAATTCGCCTATCTTTGACTTCATCTCAATATACTGAGGAAATTGCTCAAAAGGTTCATAGACAGCATCCGATGCAATGACGGAAGAATAATTTATTTCAATCAAGCCGAATCGCGCCAAGGAACTTATTGAGGATGCTTGGAGATCGTAGTCGACAATAGCAGCATTTGCTAAAAATGTGTTAGGATAAAAAACTTCGTATTGATCGCTTTCAAGCATTAAGTGGTATTTAGCGATGGGTAGGGATTTGTTGTCCTTAAACAATGACAAATTTTGCGCGTCGAGAGGTGACATCTGCTCAATCATTCCAGAAAAAGACGGATGTGCGTCGCGCTGAAATCGAATGTCAGCAGCGTTGACCAGCAGATTTTGAAACATTTCGCTCAGCTGTGGTTCATCTATGCAGAACCTTGCCTTCTCGGCTGCTGACCCGACAATTTGCAATTTGGGAGCAACAAGATATTCCGTTGGTTTGGCGAGTAGTTTTTGGTTTAAGGATTCCTTGAAAAGTTTTAGCTCGCACTCATACACAGTGCGCATTTTTTCTGCTTGGAAGTGGATGTTGCCGGTTTTTAAGCTGATAAGGTCCCTTAGTAATAAACCGATTTCAGATGCACTGGGACTGAGGAGTTCTTTGGCGGGCTCATCGATACATTTGGGGATTGCGTTGATGTTTAGGGTAGTTTCTGGGGAGTTTTCGTTACTCAATTTTATCATTCCTTTCTTGGAGGCCATATGGAAAAATTGACCCTTGTGTTAAAAATACTCATTACCGAGCAAAAAGTCAAATTCTACGATGCAATTTGTAGGATTTGCGAAAAAATTGAACAGCGGCTTAGGCAGAATAACCAATAAAAAGAATCGAAGGAGGTACCCCATGACCAATATAGGATTTACGGCGCTGATCCGCAGCAAGGGCTTTAACAAGCAGCGTCTGGGTGAGGCAGCGGGGCTTTCGCCCACGCAGATTTCCAACCGCATCAGCGGCAACTGCCCGTGGACATGGAAGGAAGTCAGCGCTGTGTGCGTTGCGTTGGGAATCACCTATGATGAGTTTGCGGGGTGTTTCCCGGCGGGTGATGTTCGGCGCTCGGCTGCCAGACCCGCCGAGGAGGCAAGCCCTGACGAAAAAGCGGCACTGGACGCTATGCGCCAACTGCTGACCGTACTGAAAGGAGCATGATTATGACAGCAAAAAAAGAGACCGCCTCGGTACGGACATACCGAAACGGTCAAAAATGTGCGACTAACCAAAAGCACAGTTCTATTGTACACGATATCGCCCGATTTGGCAAGGGGCTTGCCAAGGTGACAGCTGTTTTTTCGCTGGTGCTGGCAATGAACGCCCTGACCGCCCTGGCGCAGGGGCAGCTGACCCCCGCGCTGCCGGTGCTGGCAGGTAGTATTCTGACCGCCAATGCCGCGCTGGGCGTGCTTTGCGTGGAGGTGAAGGAATGCTGACCGCCGAGGAAATCAAAAAGGAATTTGAACACTGCGACCCCGCGCGGGAGCGCGACCTGCTGGACACCCTGCGGGAGCTGGCGGAGCTGCCGGGCAACTACCGCAATAAGGCACGGCAGTTGTTCCGCGCCGCCGATGCGGGACGGCAGCTGTATATGGCAAGAATCAAAGCCGGCTTTGCCGATGAGGAATGAGGGAAACACCATGAACCATGATCACGCCTTGGATGTAGTCAACCATATGTACCGGCTGTGCCTTACGGCGGCCGACACCACCCCCGCCCGCGTGGGGCGGGATGCCCTGCGCACCTTGTGGCGCAACCACCTGAACTGCCACGGCGATCTGCTGCGGCTGCAGGAAAGCGTGGAGGGGCTGGCAAAGGTGCTGTGGAACGCGTGGGATTTCTTCAGCTTTGAAAGCTTTGAGGGCGTTTTGCAGGATACCACTTGGGACGCCCTGCAGCTGCACAATGAAACCGTAAACCTTGTGGCGCGGGACATTTTGCACGCCCAGTACGATGTTGCCTACGAGATGGCGGCCCTGTGCTTTTGCGGTGACGGCAAAAGCGCGGCGTGGGGGCTTGCCCGGGAAACGCTGGACGCCGCCCACGAGGCGGGCTGCAAGGTTGCCGACCTGCCCCTGCCCAGCGAGGTGAAGGCGGTGCTGGCGGATATGACGGAGGTACCCACCGCGCAGACCGTTGAGTGCTATGCGGCAGAGCTTTTGTACAAGGCAGCGCAGTACGGCACGGGCGGCGCGGCGCAGGTCAAGGCATTGGCGGCAGCGCTGAAACCAGCGATCGCCTGCGGCTGCCTTGTGGCGGCGCTGGAGGGCGAGGTGATGCCAAGTGACCCGGCAGCAGCTGATTGACGCCTTGGCGCCGCTGGTGCTGGCAGACCGCCGCACCGAGGCTGCCGAAAGACCCAGAAGCACGCCCTACTACTTTTTGAACATCAACCACCCCGTGCTGCGGCGGTATTACCTAGACTACCTTACCAAAATTGGCGAGGCAGCCCCGCCCGGCGATGAAACCCGCACCCGCTTTGAGCTGGCCATGCTGCACCCGGCAGCGCTGAACAGCCTGGCGGAACACTATAAAAGTCAAGGGAGAATGTAAAAAATGGAAGCAAACAACAACGCGTACATCGGAAGATGCGCCATATGCGGACAGACCCGCGTTACCCCACCAACCTGCGCCCATACCGAGGATGAAGCCGATGTCTGGGCTACCATGAATTGCAGCTGCAAGGAGGGAGAGGACGCCCGCCGTCAGATGACTGCCAAGAAACGAATTTCTGAGATGTTCCCGGAACTTGATGGTGCGCTGAAGGACCTGCTGTATGAAATTACAGAATATATGCGGCAAGAGCGTTTGGGAAATACCGCTTCCATCAAGCTGCCCGGTGATGTGATTGCAAAAATAAAGTCGGGTGCCAAATTTGTAAACATCAAACGAGTAGAGAAAAAAGAACAGACGCAGACCCTGTAACTCCCCCGCCCCGGCGGGGCTTAGGATGCGCGTACCGTTACCGGCAGGAGCTTCTTCCTTCCGCCTGCCGCCCGGATCAGCACCGGGGCGCATCACCATACAGTACATCAGGAGGCTTTGCCCATGAAACGCGAATGCTACCAATGCCCGGACAGGCATCCGGGCTGCCATGCTGACTGCCCGCGCCACGCTGCGGGACGCGCCGACAACGAGCGCCGCAAAGCGTATGACCGGCAGTTCCGATACATTGACAGTATGCCCCAGACCAAAACCGCCCAAAGCAAGACGCGGGCACCCCGGCGCACCGGCGGGGCGAAATAACGGTTTGCACTCAACTGCAAAAAAGAATGACCGCCGTCCCTTGTAGCAGAAAGGGCGGCGGTCATTCCGAACCAAATACGACTTACCTATTATAATACAGCCCGGTGCGGCAGTCAAGCGCGCTTCCAACGGTCCGAAAAAAGTGGGCCGTTGGGGCGGCTTGTATAGGAGTTATTTTTAGCATCATTCCCACCCGATAAGACAATCCCCCGCGGGGCAGCCTTGCCATAGCAGCTGCCTGCCGGGAAAACGGAGGACCTTATGCGAAGAACCAACCGACAGTACATCCGCGAACAGCGCACCCTGTGCGGCAAGAATTACGCCGAGGTGGATTTTTGCCGCATTACGGAAAAGGAACACAAGGCAAGCCCGCGCGCCAAGAAAAGGTTTGCCAGCAGCCTTGCCCAGCAGGGGCGCAACGCCGAACGCGCCCGCCGCGTGTTTGTGCAGATCCTGAACACAAACTTTGACGAGCAGGGCTTTGCGCTGGTGCTGACCTACGAGGACGCTTCCCTGCCCGAGGATGACGAACAGGCCTGGCGCGATGTGCGCAACTACCTGCAGCGCGTCCGCCGCTGGGTAACACGCCGCTGGGGCAAGCAGAAGATCAAGTGGGTGTGCGTGACCGAGCATCAGGCGGAAAACCCGGAGCTGGGCGTCAAAGAGGTGCGCTACCACCACCATATGGTTTTGCAGGTGGACGGGCTGAGCGCCGAACAGCGCGCCACGCTGCGCCAGACGCTGGAGGATCAGTGGCACGATGCCGAAGGCTATGCGCTTGGCACCGTGAACGCCGACCGCCTGCAGCCCGAGCACGACAGCTTGGAAGGGCTTGCCAAGTATATGCTGAAATACCCCAAACGGCACAAGCGCTGGCACGCCAGCCGCGGGCTGGAACGCCCTGCCTACCCCCAGCCGCGCGACACCCACTGGACGGCGCGCAAGCTGGCAGATGCCTGTACCTTGCGCGTGGACGATGCCGATTATTGGGAGGCCCTGTACCCCGGCTACCGCTTTTTGGAAGCCTGCCCCACCTACAACGAGGAACGGGGCGAATGGCGGCTGTACATAAAGCTGCGGAGAAAGCGCAGATAGATCGTTTTACCCGCCGCCCGGCGGATAAATAATAAAACCAAATACGAGGTGCATACGATGACAAACCAAGAAAGAATTGCGGCGGCCGTTGCCGCCCAGACCCAAAAACTGAAGCCCGGCAGTCGACTGCACTACATTGCCGAGGATATCCTGCTTTTTGCCGAGGGGCTGCCCGATGCCGCCGCCGGCATTGTGGCGGATGATCTGGAAGCCGGCACCCACACGCTGAAAACCTGCGAAAGGTGCATTGCCGACTATGCCGGCAAGCACAGGGACGGCAATGTGGGCGTATGCCCGCCCAAGGTGGTGCCGGAGCTGTTTCGGGAGCATTTCGGGCTGGGCGAGGTTGCCGACACCCCCGCGCCGATGCCGAAAAAGAAAATCAACATACTGGATATGCTGTAAGGGGGCGGTGGGATGATACCGGAAGAAAAATACCGGGGCATTTTGACCCAACAGCCCCCGGCGGATCTGCAGAGCTTTGCCGCCAGCCGTATGGCGCTGCGGGAATACCTGACCTATAAGTGCATCAGCCGCGCCGATGCCGACGCTTACAGCAATATGGTTTTGCCGCAAAATGATTTCCGCAGCGGGTCCTGCGCCAGAACCGTATACCTGTGGTGCAGCGCCTGCGATGAGGTGGGGCTTGCCGAGTACCTGCCCGCCTTCCCCGACCGCCATCACGGCGCAAGCGGTGTGCGGCTGTGGCGTGAGGGCGAGGTGGCGGAATACCGCGATGATGAAGGCATCACCTGCCCGATGTGCGGCGCCAAGGTGCAGCTTTGCAGCCGGGGCGGTATGCGATACGGGCGCAGTCAGGAGCTGTGGGTCACCGTGCCGAGCCTGCAAAACGGTATGCTGGCGCTGACCGAGTATTTTTGCCGCCGCACCGTTTGGGCGAGTGAAAGCGCGTGGAGCTTCGCCCCGGCGTGGTGCTATGTGGCGGATGGAAGAAAAATCGTAAAAATCAGCCGCTACCGGCGCGGTATGAGCGGGGCGCTGTACTGCTTGGGAGAATGGCAGCAGCAAAAACGTCTGTGCGATACGATGGGGCAGGTCACCCTGTATGACCGCGACCTACCCGACTTGGAGGGAACGAGCCTGGAAAACAGCCGCCTGTGGGAGTATGCCCGCAAGACATCGGCGGATTTTTTGCCGGTGAGTTATATCCGGCTGTACTGGCAGCATCCTAACGCGGAGAACCTGATTGCCAACGGCGCGGCGCGCCTTGTGGGCGAGGGACTGCGCACAGAGGGCAGTGCCGCAAGCTATTATAACGCCACGGCAGTATACACGACGCCCCGCCTTGGCTGGGTGGACTGGCAGCAGAACCGCCCCGCCCAGATGCTGGGGCTGACCAAGGATCAGCTGCGCACCGTGCTGCAGCTGGGCTGGAAGCTACGCGAGCTGAAGCTCTGGCACAGGGCGCGGCAGACGTACACCTTTGGCGAGGTGTGCGAGATGCTGCAGCTGGCAAGCGTCAACGAAATAGATGCCGCCCTTGCCCTGACGGAACACCCCTTGCGCCTGCTGCGGTACTGTAAGGCACAAAAGCGCGATGTGTATTTTTACAAGGATTACTGCCATATGGCGGAAGAAGCGGGCTTTGCGATGGACGATGCCGCGGTGCTTTGGCCCAAGGATCTGCAGACCGCCCACGACCGCGCTATGGCGGCAAGCCGATACGCCAAAACCGCCAAGTATGCCGAGGCGTTTGCCGCTATGACCTGGCGCTGCCGCGGGCTGAACTGGGTGCAGGGAGATATTTGCATCCGCGTTGCCGAAACGCCCGCCGAGCTGGTGGACGAGGGTGCGACCCTGCACCACTGCGTGGGCGGCTACGCCCGAGCGCACGCCGCAGGGAACATAATTTTGTTTATCCGCCACACCCGCCGCCCGGAGCGCAGCTGGTTCACCCTGAATGTGGACGTGAAAGCCAAGAAGATTTTGCAGAATCACGGTTACGGCAACGAGTTTGCCCACGGCAAGGTGCTACATATACCCCAGGCGGTGCAGGATTTTGTGAAGGACTGGAAAAAGCAGGTGCTGGACAACTGGCAGCTGCCGCCCGAAAAGAAACCCAACCCAAAAGCCCCGGCGGGACGTCCGGCGGCATAAAACGGAGGAAACGACCATGACATACGACACTGCGCAACTGACCTTTGTGGGGGCGTGCCGCACGCCCGAGGAAACCGCTGCCCTCTCCCTGCATTATGAGATTATGGCAGCCGCCCAGACTGCTGCCGCCGGGCTGTTGGAACTGGCGCGCAAGATCAAGCGGATGCGCGACACCGGCGGCTACAAGGCGCTGGGCTTTGACACGCTGGAGGCCTACACCGCCGCCACGATGGGTATGAAGCAGCGGCAGGCGTACAACTACATAGCCATTGCCGAAAAGCTGCCCGCCCAGCTGATTGAGCAAAACGCCGCGGCAGGTGTGACCAAGCTGGCACTGCTGGCACAGCTGAGCGGCGCGGAACAGCAGCAGATCACCGCCGAAACCGACCTTGCCGACACCACGGTGGCGGACCTGAAGCAGCAGATCAAGGAGCTGCAGGACAAGAACAGCGGCTATGCCCAGCAGTTGAGCCTTTTGCAGTCAAGTGCAGAGGATGACCGGGATAAGGCGCGCCGGGAGGGACAGGACACCGCCCGCGCCGAGCTGGAACAGGCAGTGAAGCGCCAGAAGCGGGCGGAAAAAGCCGCCGAGTCCGCCCAGGCGGCGCTGAAAACCGCCCGCGAGGAATTGGAAACCGAAAAGCGGCACCGCGCCGATGCCGTGCAGAAGGCAGTGACCGATGCAGAAGCCAAGCTGAAAGCCGAAGCCAAGCAGGCCGCCGAAAAAGAAAACGCCGCCAAGCTGGAAGCGCTGGCAGCCGAACAGGCCGCCGCCGAAAAACGGGCGGAACAGCTTGCCAAGCAGTTGGAGGTGACCGGCGACGAAGGCACCGTGCGGTTCAGTGTGCTGTTTGATGAGCTGCAATACACCGCCGGGCTGCTGGATGAGCTGGTGCGCGGGATGCCGCCCGCCAAGGCGGACAAGTTCCGCGCCGCGCTGCGCAAAGCCCTGCAGGCGCTGGCTGACCAGATGGAGGGCGGAGCATGATCCTGCTGAAAGCGCTGACCGCCGGCATCACGCTGGGGCTTGCCTGCGCCGGGGCGCTGATCGGCGCGTTTTCCATTGCCGTGCTGGTCAGCGCACTGGTCGCCGCGGCAGAGAAAATCGCACACTGGTTTTTGCGTAGAAAGTGAGCCGGCATTATGCCTGCACAAATACCCCGTTTGGCAAAAGGAGGAATGGAAAAATGAGTACGCCCCGCTATGATTGGTGGTCGTATGTGAAGGGTATGATCCGCAGATACCCGGAATTATGCGCCAAACAGACAGAATTGCGGCAGACACCGCTATCCATCGCCATGACCGGAATGCCGCATCAGCGGGGAAAGACCTCTGACCCAGTGGCGGATGCGGTTATGCGGGAATTGCCAAGTGTCAACCGCCGGGAGCTGGAAGCCGTGCAGAAAGCCATTGAGGAAACCCGTGCCTTGAGAAACGGGGCTGAGCGACTGGAGATGGTTCGACTGGTTTTTTGGGCAAGGACGCATACACTGGAAGGGGCGGCAATGAAGCTGCACTGGAGTGAACGAACGGTTGCTTCATGGCACAGAGAATTTATACGATGCGTAGCGAAATATTTTGGCTTTTTTTCGTGACATCGGCGTTGACTTTTCTGAATTGTGAGGTATAATATATTTGCAACTATATTTTAGTTGCAAATATATTATGTAAAGGGCGATTGCACTGGATTATGAGTAAAGTAGAAAATCTAATAGCGAAACTGTGTTCCACTCCTACACCCGCAGATTTTCGCTATTCGGATGTGAAAAAGATTATGGCATACTATGGCTATGTGGAAAGCAATAAAGGTGCCACATCTGGATCGCGAGTAAAATTCTATAGTCCTAAAACCGGTGCAATAATATCGTTGCATAAGCCCCATCCCGGCGACCAAATGGTACGAGGAGCAGTAAGAGATGTTGTGGAATTTCTGAGGAAACAGGGACACATTGAATGACATCACTTGCCGAAACAATGCAATAAAAAGGAGAATATGTTATGGGAAACGGTGTTTTGCGTTACAAAGGTTATTACGCAAAGCCTGCGTATGACCCAGAGGATCAAATCATCTATGGTAAAATCCTTGGAATTGATGATTTGGTTAATTTCTATTCGGAAACTGCCAAGGATGTTGAGGAGGAGTTTCACAAGGCAGTCGATGATTATATAGAATTTTGTAAGGAAATTGGAAAACCACCGCAAAAGGCTTACAGCGGAACATTTAATGTTCGTGTTTCGGAGGAATTGCATCGAGAGGCGTCGCTTTGTGCGCAGACGAAAGGGATGACCTTGAATTCTTATGTTGAGCAAGCCATCAAAATGTCGGTTGAACAAGAAGATATTGTTGACAAGGCATTTAAGACAGCAGCAATTATTGTTTCTGCCAACTTTAGTGGGTGGAACGCTCAGCCTAACGTGTGTTGTCAGAACGAAAATATCGACGTTATGGGTGCAGTAAACAAAGCATGGAAACCGGCTCTAGCAAATGCTGAAAAAGAAGCAAGACAGAGCAATCGGAGGAATTAGTTATGATCAAGGAAAAACTTACCGGTCGGGCAATGACAAATTTACAAAAGGTTGAACTGAACGAAGTTCCTTCTGAAGCTGGAAAACCAATACCGGGTGCGGAATTAAACTATATGGATCAAATCTCATGGGAAGTTTTTGCGAAAAAATTGCGTGTAAAACTGACGCGTACTGTGAAGTTTGAACCAGAAACATTGTTTTCAATTGTAGTGTCCTACTATGTGGATCACGAATTACAGGAAGAAAATTCCTTGGCGAATATTCCGATGGAAGATTTCAAGCAGGAAATATGTAATGATTTATCATATTATCTTTGCGAACAGGATGGTACTATGTCCAGAGTATCGCTAATTATCGCAAACTTGACATCATCCTTTGGTGGGTTACCAGTAGTACTGCCACCGTCTTTGCCAGAGGCAGAACAATTGCATTAAAAAGCCAAAAATCCATGCTATAATACTACCATCAAAAACCGTAAGGAACCAAACGTCCTTACGGTTTTTGTATTTATCCCCCACCCTTTCAGCCCGGAGAAGCTCACACATTTGTTTTTGTTTCTTCCGTCCGCGTGCTGAGGGGGTGGGTTTTATTTTACTGACCAGGGAGGGGTACGCATGAAAAACACCCCTGCCATAAACAATCCCCGCTATGCCAACGGCAATCTGCGCCGCAAACATCGCGCAAGGCTTAAGGCGATGGGCTGCGCGTGCGGTATCTGCCATGGACGCCTTGGTCCCATACACTATGACGAACCCAGCGATGCGGCGCATCCGCTGAGCTTTGTGGTGGATGAGATACGCCCTATCTCCAAATGGCAGCAGTTTGGTTACACGTCGGCGCGGGCAGCGGCTGAGGATTGGGACAACCTGCAGGCGGCGCATTACTACTGCAACGCCCAGAAAGGAAACAAAACCACAGAATTTGCGCTGAATAGCGGCAAAAGGCTGACAAAAGCGCCCAAAATCCACGACGGAAATTGGTGACCGCACCCACCCGGGGAGGTACCCCCACCCACCCGGACAGCGCTCCTGCTGCTGTCCAGCGCCGATTTACACACAGGGGATTTTTATGAAGATGGCAAGAGTGCGGGGCGGCAGGCTGGAGGAGCTGAAAGCCCTGAAGAAAGTGCTGGCGGCAGCCATCGATGGGTGCGATGACCCCAAAAGCCTGCCCCAGCTTGCAAAACAGTATCGGGACACCATCCGGGAAATTGAGGAAATAGAAGGGGCGGCAGACAATGGCGACGAAATCAAGGAAATCATCACGCAGCGAACTGCTGATGGGAAGCCAGGAGCCGTCCGAAAGAATCGTGCCTGATTACCGGACCAGCGATGGTCTGGATGCTGCCAGACTGGTACAGATCGGCGGCACCATGCTGGATCCCTGGCAGGCAGATATACTGGATGACTGGATGGGTCGTACCCCGGCGGGAAAATGGGCGGCACCCACGGCCGGCGGCAGCGTACCGCGACAAAACGGCAAGAGCCTGCTGATCCAGGCGCGCAGCGAGTCGGGTATGCTGATGTTCAACGAACAGGTCATCTACACCGCGCATCTTCAAAAAACGGCAACCGAAACGTTTGAGGAGATGCGCGATTTTTTTGAGGGTCCCAAGCTGCGCCGCCATGTGGCAGAGATCAAGACCGCCATCGGGCGCGAACAAATCATCCTGAAAAGCGGCGCCCGCATTAAGTTTCTGGCACGCACGCGCAACGGCGGACGCGGACAGCATGGGGATCTTTTGATTTTTGATGAGGCACAGGAGCTGGACGCGACCCAACAAGCATCCTTTCTGCCGGCGCTGTCGGCAAGTCTGAACCCGCAGACGCTGTATCTGGGAACGCCCCCGGATGAAAACGCCGTGGGGGTCGTGTTTCGGGGAATCCGCAGCGGTGCTATGGACGGCAAGACCAAGCGCACGGCGTGGTTTGAATTTTCCGTGCCGGAAATCGGTGATATTCATGACCAGACCCGTTGGGTTGCTGCCAATCCGGCCTTGGGACGGCGCATCCAGCTTTCGACCATCGAGGCGGAGGCCGAGCAGCTTCCGCCCGATACCTTTGCCAGAGAACGCTTGGGCTGGTGGAGTCCTGTGGCGACAGAACGAATTGACCTTGCACTGAACCGGCAAGCGTGGGAGCGCTGCGCCAGCGATGCAGAAAAGCCGGAGGGTAAAACTGCCTACGGCATCAAGTTTGCGGCGGATGGGTCGGCTGTCTGCCTGTGCGGGGCGGTTATTCCCAAGGACGGTCCGGCGCGCATCTCGCTGCTGGAGATGCAGCCTACCGGTCGGGGGCTGGGCTGGCTGGCAGATTGGCTGAACGAACGCTACGACCGCGCCGGCTGCGTTGTCATTGACGGGCGCAACGGTGTGGACGTGCTGGTGGAGCGCATCAAGGGAACGTGGAAGGCAAAAAACGCCGTTATTCGCCCGCGGGTAAATGATTTGATTGCCGCCGTAAGCGGGCTGACAGACCGTGTAAACGAGGGTACCCTGACGTGGTACCGACCGCAGGCGGTTTTGAATGAGAGCGCCGTGACCAGCACAAAGCGCCCCTTAGGCGGCGGTTACGGTTTCGGCGGCGAAAACAGCCTGCCCATCGAAGCCTGCGCACTGGCGTTGTGGGGCGCCAAAACCTGCAAGCGTGACCCCACGCGCAGGATGCGCATCGGATAAAGGAGAACCCTATGACACAACTGAATTTCGGCATTGTACCCGGTCTGAGCAAAACCGAGCAGATCTCCCTTTTGGCGCTGAGCGATGTGTTCAACGCCCATCAAAGCGGCAACCGCACAAAGGAGCGCTACTATGAGGGGCATATCACACTGAACGATGTGAATTTGGGCATTGCCCTGCCGCAGGGGTTAAAACGTCTGGAGGTCGGCTGCAGCTGGGGACAAAAAACGGTGGATGTACTGGCGGCAAGAAGTATGTTCGACGGCTTTATGGGGCGGGATAACGAAGCCCTGACCAAGCTGGTGGCGGACAACCGACTGATTGCCGAATATGCCAAGGCGTGCCGGGATGAGCTGAAATACGGCTGTGTGTTCGCCACCCTGTCTGCCGATGATGCCATCGGCTGCCGCATCCGTTTTCACAGCCCTGCTACCGCTGCCGCCCTGTGGAACGGCGACAAGGGGCGCATTGACTGCGGGCTGGCCATCATTGATACGGTGCCGGACGAACAGCTGAAGGATCGTTGGGTGCCGGGGCTTGTGAACCTGTACACCGATGAGGAGGTGGTGGTTCTGCGGCGGGCAGACGGCACATGGACAGCCGAACGGCATACCCACCGTATGGGACGCCCACTGATGGAGCCGATGATTTGGAACGCCACCAGCGACAAACCGTTTGGACGAAGCCGCCTGAAGAAATCCGTCCGCGCCCTGATCGATGATTATATCCGCACTGCTGCCAATGCCGCCGTGGCGTTGGAGTTTGACACGACACCCCAAAAATATCTGCTGGGCGTAACGGATGAGCAGTATGACGCGGTGGTTTCCAGCAAGTTCAAAACCTATATGGGCAGTCTGCTGGCAGCTACCAGCAACCCGGAAACCGGTGAAAACCCGGTTTTTGGGCAGTTGGCACAGGGAAGCCTGACACCCCATGTGGAAAAGATGCGGATGACCGCCACCCAATTTGCGGCAGCCACCGGCTTGACGGTGACCGATGTGGGCGTGGTGAATGACGCCAACCCAACATCGAGCGATGCCATTTTGGCACAGAGCCAGACACTGGTATTGATGGCACAGCAGCTTAATACCGGGAACGGTGATGCACTGCGGACCATCGCCCGGATGGCGCAGGCAGTTGCGCGCAGCGTGACCCTGCAGGAACTGACAGAGCAGGAAAGCGACATTGTGGCGCATTTTAAAAACCCTGCCATGCCGAGCGTGGCCGTGACAGCGGATGCCGCCATAAAAATTGCTTCCGCCAGACCGGAATTTTCCAGCACGGATACCTTTTTGGAGATGATCGGTTTTGATCAGGCGGACATCCTGCGCATCAAGGCGCAGGAACAGCGGGTGCGCGGGCAGCAGGTGCTGTTAGAGGTTGAAAATGAGAATATCGGAGAAAACATGGGAAGCGTACATCAAGCGGCTGGCGGGGCTGAATAAAAAAGCCGGGCAGCAAATGGCAGACTACATCGCTGCCCACGGTACCGATGATACGAAGGCACTGATTGCCTACGCGAACGCATTGGTAACCAAATACGGCGAGGGCAGCGCCGAGCTTGCCTGCCAGATGTATGATGCCATGGCGGAATTGCAGCACGCCGCTGTGCCGGCTGCTGTACCCGCAGAGCCTGCCGGGTACAGCGAGGTGGCACAGATGGTGCAAGCCACAAAGGCAAGCCCGCCGCAGCTGCAGCAGGGCGTGTGCAGGCTGGTGAAACAGGCAGGAGCCGATACGACCCTGCAAAATGCCCGGCGGGATCACGCCGAATTTGCGTGGATACCCCACGGGGACAGCTGCCCGTTTTGCATTATGCTTGCTTCCAACGGCTGGCAGAGAGCCAGTAAAGCGACAGGAAAGGGCGGACACGCCGAACACATTCATGCCAACTGTGACTGTGAGTTTGCGGTGCGGTTCAACAGCAGCGCCGATGTGGCGGGCTACGACCCGGAAAAGTACCTGCGCCGATATCGTGAGGCGGACGGCGACATCAATGCCATGCGCCGCATAGACTACGCCAAGAACCGTGAGCGCATCAACGCCCAGAAACGGGCGGCGTATGCGCTGCGGCAGAAGAACCGCGGAAAGAAAGTTGCCATTACAGACATTGCCATACAGAAAGTGCCGTTGGTTACTCCAAATGGAGTAGATGACCAAACGGCATTTTTTATACAGGAAACCCACAAGGAACTGCTGCAGTTTGCCCAGAAGCAGAACGACAGCAACGAGGTTGCTTGTCTGATCGATTTGACAACCAAAGAAAAACTGGATTTTGTAAAGGGTGACCAGGTTTCTGTCAGTGTAGAGGCAGATGCGGCATCGTACCACTGGTTGCGAAGCAAGCCCAAAAAAAGCATTATGTTGTGCCATAACCACCCGGGACAGAGCTATTTCTCGCTGCAAGACGTTGCAATGTTCTTGACGAACCCTCCAATACGAACAATGTCTATTGTGACAAATCAAGGTAAGGTTTGGACAATCACAAAAAACGAGAGATTCGACTTCGACAAAGCCTTTGCAGAATTGACAAAATATTGCGGTGCAACGGATACAAAATTGGATGGTGCTATTGACAGCTTTTTGAAAAACGGCTATACTTACGGTATAGAAAGGAGCTGATAGAATATGTTGGATGGCGAGGAGCTTTCTAGGGAGGAAGGTTTGGCCTATATCGAAAAAATGTTCGAGGAAGCAAAAAAGAGATATTCTGAATCGGCTCAAAACGATAGTGACAACTAATTAACAGACCCTTTTAACCACGATGCAAACGCACCGTGGTTTTTTTATGCCCACCTTCGGCCGCATGAAGCCGGGGCGGGCAATTTTTATACCCAAAATTTGCCCGGCACGGCGTAAAACTGTACAGCCAGAGCGGATGCGACCCGTGTCAACAAAGCGCAGGCAGAAAGGACTTTTATGAAACGTGAGGATGTAAAAGCAAAGATCCCCGGCATTACCGATGACCAGCTTGACTGGCTGATGGGCGAAAACGGCAGGGACGTCACCGCCGAAAAGACCAAAGCCGCCACGCTGCAGACAAAGGTCACCGAGCTGACCGGTCAGCTGAACACCGCCCAGGAAGGGCTGAAAGCCTTTGAGGGGGTGGATGTTGCGGACCTGAAGGGACAAATCACCCAGCTGCAGAACAAGCTGGCAGTTCAAGCGGATGATTTTGCCTTTGACAGCGCGCTGGATGGTGCCATCCGCGATGCCAAGGGCAGGGATGTACAAGCCATCCGCGGGATGCTGGATGTGCCGGCGCTGAAAGCCAGCAAGGACCGTACCGCCGATATTAAGGCAGCGGTAGAGGGACTTGCGAAGGAAAAGGCATGGGCGTTTGACGCTGCCGCAGCAGGCTATCCCAACGTAAAAGACGGCGGCGAACCCGCCAACAAACCCACCGGCTCCACCCGTGACCTGTTTGCGGCATGGGCGGGGCAGATGTTCCAGTAAAGGAGAGTTTAAGTATGTCTGTTATCGAAATGAATCGTTCCACTTCTATTTCCCTGCCGGGTGCGGTGTCCTCCGAAATCTGGCAGAAAACGCAGGAATCCAGCGCGGTTATGGGGCTGGCAAGAGCCATTCCCCTGCCCGGTCTTGGCGTAACCATCCCGGTGATTCTGGGTGACCCCGAAGCCAACTGGACGGGTGAAACCGCCAAGAGTCCCGTCAAGCGCGCCAAGCTGAGCAAAAAGACGATGATCCCCTACAACCTCAGCGTCATCGTGCCGTTCTCCAACGAGTTCAAGCGCGATCTGCCTACCCTGTACGATGCCATTGTGCAGCGTATGCCCGGCGCTCTGGCAAAAAAGTTTGACCAGACGGTTTTCGGCGGTGCGGAGGCACCCGGTGCCGACTTTGACACCCTGAAAGCCTGCACTGCGCAGGAGATCGGCACCAATGCGTACAGTGGTCTGGTGGCGGCAGACGCCGACGTTGCCGACCACGACGGCATTCTGAACGGATGGGCGCTGTCCCCCAAGGGCAAGGCGGTGCTGCTGAATGCGGTGGATGACACCAAGCGTCCGCTGTTTATCAACTCGGTTGCGGAGGGCGCAATTCCTATGGTTCTGGGGGCGCCGGTGCGCCAGAGCAAGGGCGCCTTTGTGGCAGGCACTCCCAATGTGGTCGGCTTCGGCGGTGACTGGACGCAGGCGGTGTACGGCACCGTGGAGGGTGTCAAGATCAGCCTTTCCGATCAGGCAACGCTGACCGATGGCGACACGACCATCAACCTGTTTGAGCAGGGTATGTTTGCCGTGCGTGCCGAAATTGCGGTGGGATTCCGCTGCGATACCGACAGCTTCAACAAGCTGACGAAAGCGTGAGCGCTATGGTAAAGATGATCCATGCGCTGACCGGGACGGTTATGTATGTGGACGAGAGGCGCTGCGAGGAGTACCTGACGGCAGGGCATCATCTGGCGGAAAAACCTGCGCCCGTGCAGGAAAAGGCAGAAGAACCCACGCCTGCGCAGGAAAAGGCGGAGGAACCCCCGCAGGCGGCACCCTCCCCTGCCGGCAAGCCTGCCCAGCCGGCAAAACCGGCGGCAAGGACTGCCGCAAAAAAGACGGCGCCTGCCAAAAAGCGCTGAGGAGGGCTGACCTATGGGATATGCCACTGTACAGGAGGTGGCAGACGGGTTCCGCCGCCTGAGCGATGAGGAACGGGAACGCTGCGCCGCCATGCTGGAGGAGGCAGCAATCCTGATCGATGCCTGCCGCGCCGATGCTGAAAACGAGCGCAAGCGGCTGGTGTCCTGCCGTATGGTGCGCCGCGTGCTGGGGGACGGTATGGGCGAGAGCGCACCGCTGTACCCCATGGGCGCAACCCAAGGGTCTGCATCGGCGCTGGGGTATAGCCAAAGCTGGACCCTGAGCGGCGGCAGCAGCGGTGAGCTGTATCTTTCCAAGACCGAAAAACGGCTGTTGGGTGCAGGTGATCGCATCGGGGCAGGCAGCTTTCTGGAGGTGCAGCAGTATGATCCGTGGCGTTGAAGTGACCCTGTATGAAAAGCGCAAAGTCGGGCAGGATGCCTTTCATGCCCCTGTATACGAGGAAACGCCGGTCACTGTGCCGGACGTTCTGGTGGGCGAGCCGGACGCAGCGCAGATCGTGACAGAGCTGCAGCTGAACGGCAGACATCTGGTCTATGTTCTGGGAATTCCAAAAGGCGACGACCACAATTGGGACAATGCCGAGGTGGAGTTTTTCGGGCAGCGGTTCCGCACCTATGGCGGGGTGATCCAAGGCATGGAGGCTATGCTGCCGCTGCGTTGGAACAAAAAAGTGATGGTGGAACGATATGAGTAAGATCGTGAAAATCAAGCTGAACCGCGCCGGTGTGCGCAGTCTGCTGAAAAGCGGTGAAATGCAGGAGCTGCTGACAGCGCGCGCCCAAGAAATTGCCGACCGCTGCGGTGCCGGGTACGAAACCGACAGTTATGTAGGTCAGAACCGCGTAAACGCCAGAGTCTGGCCCGAAACGGCTAAGGCGCGGCGGGATAACCACCGCAACAATACACTGGAGAAAGCACTGGGATGATTGAGGATGCCGTACTGGAATTTTTGGACAGCCGCCTGAATGTTGCCACTGCCATGGAAGTGCCGAGCAAACCGCCCGGCACTTTTCTTGTGGTGGAAAAAACAGGCTCCGGCTGCAGCAACTATATCCGAAAAGCCAACATTGCCGTGCAGAGTTACGGCAGCAGCCTGCTGCAGGCTGCCCAACTGAACGAGAAAGTGGTGCAGGCAATGGCTGCTCTGCCGGAATTGGACGGCATAGGTGCCTGCAAATTGCTGCGCGACTACAATTTTACCGATACCGCCGCAAAACGCTACCGCTATCAGGCAGTGTTTGAGGTGACGTATTACTGAAAGCGAGGTTTTTTCTATGGCAGATGCAAAATTGGTTACGGTCAGCAAGCCCAAGGTGGGCGGTGCGGTATACCGTGCGCCGTTGGGTACCGTGCTGCCCACCGATGCTACCGCCGAGCTGAACGAGGCGTTCAAGGCGCTTGGCTATATCAGCGAGGAGGGGCTGACGAACTCTAACTCCCCGGAAAGCGACAAAATCAAGGCGTGGGGCGGTGACACCGTACACAATTATCAGACTGAAAAGGACGATACCTTCCAGTTCGCGCTGATCGAGGCGCTGAATCCCGAGGTGCTGAAAACCGTCTACGGCGATGACAATGTGACCGGCACGCTGGACACCGGCATTACCGTAAAGGCAAACAGCGAGGAGCAGAAGGACTGCGCTTGGATCGTAGAAACGATTCTGAACGGGGATACGGTCAAGCGCGTGGTCATTCCCTGTGCCAAAATCACGGAGATCGAGGACATCGTTTACAAGGACGATGAGGCACTGGGGTACGGCATTACCATCAGCGCAACGGCCGATGCCGCGGGCAACACCCATTATGAGTACATCAAGAAAGGCGGCAAGTGATGCTGACAGGCAAAACAAAAAGCGGGTTTGTTTACTGCATCCCGGAAAGCCGTCTTGACAACATGGAGCTGCTGGATGCGCTGGTGGGCATCGACAAGGGGGACGGAACCCAACTGCCGCGCGCGGTGGACCTGCTGCTGGGCAGTGAGATGAAACAAAAGCTGTATGACCATCTGCGCACGGAACAGGGCAACGTGCCGGTGAAGGAAACAGCTGCCGAATTGCTGGAAATCATGCAGGGCGGGCAGCGGGCAAAAAACTCCTGACCCTCGCCCGGTATGCTGCAAGGGTGCCGGATGCGCTTATATGCGATATGGCGGAAACCTACCATGTGCTGGACTGGCGTGCGCTGGGGTTGCCCTTGGCGGCAACCCTTGCTGCCGGGCTGCGCGATAACAGCCGCGCCGCCATGGCACTGAGCGGAGCTGTGACCACGGTGGACACGATCCTGCGAGGTGCCATGACGGATGCCCTGCAGCTGTTGGTGTGGCTGAAAACCAAGGACAGTCAGTATGGGCGAAACCGCCCGAATTCGGTTTTGCAGACTCTGCTTGGCAATGTACCTGCGCGGCAGACCACGGCCTTTGCGGACGGAGCCGCCTACGAGGCAGCGCGGGCGAGGATTTTGAAGGAGGATACGCTATGAGCAAGGCAGAGCTTGCCGGCGCTTATGTACAAATCATTCCCTCTGCTGAGGGGATAAGCGGGAAAATCAGCGAGGCGCTGGGCGGCGAAGCCACAGCAGCCGGGCATAGCTCCGGACAATCGCTGGGGCGTGCGTTGGTTGGCACGCTGGGCAAGGTCCTTGCGGCTGCCGGTGTCGGCAAGATGCTGCAATCGGCATTTACCGGTGGCAGTGAGTTTGAAACCGCAGTGGCAAAAGTGGGCACCATTGCCGACACGGCAGCCGTGCCGCTGGAAAGCCTGCGCGGTCAGATTTTGGATGTGTCAGGCAGTATGGGCATTGCCGCCGGTGACATCGCCGAGGCTGCCTACCAAGCGATCAGCGCCGGTCAGGACACCGGGAATGCGGTTGCCTTTGCGGGGCAAGCGGCTATGCTGGCACAGGCGGGCTTTACGTCCAGCGCATCGGCGGTTGATATCCTGACCACTGCATTGAATGCCTACGGGCTGGAGGCAGACCAGGCCGACCACATCTCGGATGTACTGCTGACGACCCAGAACTTGGGCAAGACCAGTGTAAACGAGCTGGCGTCCAGTATGGGCAGAGTGATACCGCTGGCGGCAGCCTACAACGTCAGCATGGAAAACCTGTCCGGCGGGCTTGCGGTATTAACAGCCAACGGTATTGCTACCGCAGAAGCAACGACCTACACCAAATCCATGCTGAACGAGCTGGGAAGCACCGGTTCTACCGTCGGCAAAATTCTGCAGGCGCAAACAGGGCAGAGCTTTGCCGAACTGAATGCAAGCGGCAAAAGTCTGGGCGATGTGCTGCAGGTGCTGTACGACAGCGTGGGCGGTGACGCCACACAGTTTGCAGCCCTGTGGTCCAGCGTGGAGGCGGGTACCGGCGCTTTGAGTATTGCAAACTCCGGCGCGGACAAGTTCAATGAAGTGTTGGCGCAGATGCAGGCGGATTCCCACGCAACGCAAACCGCCTACGAAACGATGACAAACACCATGGCGCACAAGATGGAGCTTGTGAAAACCAACGCGCAGAATCTGGGTACAGCACTGTATGAGAGCGTCAGCGACCGTCTGGGGCTGGCAGTGGACAAGGCGGGCGGTTACCTGCAAACCCTGTCTGAAAGCGTACAGAGGGACGGCTTTGCCGGGCTGGCAGAGGGTCTGGGCGCCGTGTTCAAAGATCTATCCTCCCGCGTGGGACCGCAGCTTTTGCAGGCGGGGCTTGCCATGCTGGGACGCCTGGGGGATGGTTTGGTAAAAGGCATTCCTGCTTTACTGGAAAAGGCGCTGCCGCTTGCCTCGGATATTGCTGCAGGTCTGCGTGCAAACGCCGGGCAGCTGGTCGATGCGGGTATTGCGTTTATCCTCCATATGGCGCAGGGACTCGCCGACGGGATGCCCACGGTGATTGCCTATCTGCCGGGGATCGTGTCTGATTTGGCGGGTGTCATCAATGACAACGCACCTAAGCTCTTGAAGGCGGGCGTGCGGCTGATTATCACGCTGGGCAAGGGACTGTGGAACGCGGTTCTGGCTCTGGTATCCAACCTTCCGCAGATCATACAGGCGATTGTGGATGTGTTTACGGCATTCAACTGGCTGGACCTCGGAAAAAACATTATGACCCTGCTGAAGGACGGCATTACCTCTATGATGGGGGCGCTGCGCAACGCGGGACAAAATATCTTTCGCGTCGTGAACGAGGCGGTCAGCCGCCTGCCGCAAACCCTTGCTGATTTGGGAAGCAGCGCGATTCGTATGATGGGCAGTGGCATTTCCGGTATGGCGGGGGCTGTGCGCAGTGCGGGACAAAATATCTTTCGCGTTGTGAACGCGGCGGTCAGCCACCTGCCGCAAACCCTTGCCAATTTGGGAAGCAGCGCGATTCGTATGATGGGCAGCGGCATTTCCGGTATGGCGGGGGCGGTGCGCAGTGCGGCAAGTCAGATCCTTTCCTCCGTTCTGGGTGCATTGGCAGCTCTGCCGGGCAAAATGATTGCCATTGCAAAGAACGCTGTGAGCAATATGGTTCGTGCCTTTGTCAGCGGTGAATGGACGGGCGTTGGCGCAAATATCATAAACGGCATTATCGGGGGCATCGGCTCTGCTATAGGCGGGTTGGTGTCCGCGGCGGCCAATGCCGCCAAAAGCGCGCTGAATGCCGCCAAGCGTACCTTGGGCATCCACTCCCCTTCCCGTTTGTTCCGGGATGAAATCGGCAAGATGATTCCCGCCGGTATGGCGCTTGGCATTACGTCCAATCTGTGGCGCGTAGAGGATGCTGTAAATGCTTTGAGCGGGGCAGCCACAGCGCCGGTACAGATGCAGGTTGCCGGCGTGCTGGACAGCAACCGCCGTATGGCAGCGGCAGATTGGCAGGTAAGCCCCGCTGTGGTGTACCAGCAAAACAATACGTTCAACACACACGACAGCCTGTCGGAATCCGAACTGTGCCGGCAAGCTGAGGATATGGCGCAGCGTATGAAGTGGGGGCTGTATTAAGGAGGTGGACTCATGGCGCGTACTGTGCCGGTATACACGCTGCAGGCAGAAAGCGGGCGCAGCATACGGCTGGCGGCTGACAGCGACTTTTGGCTGACCAATCTTTCCGGGGATGATGGGCTTGCCATTGAGCTTGCTGCGGTGCAGTCCAGCGGACAGATAGGCAAGACACGCACAGGGCAGTCGATCGGGGATCGCAGTATCACCGTAACAGGTGCAATCGTGCGGAATTTTGACAGCAACGAAGCGATTCTGAAGAGGTTGGTTGCGCCGGGGGCGGCGCTGAAATGGTGCAAGACCGTGGGCGGAACAACGTGGTATCTGGATGTTGTGCCTGCCTTTACGCCGGATGTAAGCGGCGGGGAGCATCTGCTGAACTTCCAATGCAGGCTGAACGCAGCCTACCCCTACTGGCGCACCGTGGAAACAGCGCGAACGTTGCTGGGCGGGTTGCAGCCGACGTGGTTTCCTACGACAGTATCTACAGCCGGGCGGTTTGCCATAAGTCGGTACAAAAATGATTTGTATACATCCGTGCGCAACGATGGTAACACCGAAACAGCATTTACGCTGCAACTGCGCGCAGCGGCACGCGTGAAAAATCCCATGCTCTGGAACAGCCAAACACGGACGTTTATCCGCCTGCAAACCGAGATGCGGGCGGGAGAACGGGCAGAAATCTCCACGCTGGACGGCGAGCGCGGATGCCGCTGTTATACGCCGGAAAATTCTGCAAGCAACGGCTTCCGTCTGCTGGATATTGACAGCGACCTCTGGATGACGCTGCTTCCGGGCGACAATATCCTGCGCTTGACAGCAGATGAGGGACGCGAGAACCTGACGGCTGTCATAGTGGCACCCAAGGGGGTGGCAAGCGGTGTGTAACGCGCTTAAACTGATCGTCTATCACAACGCCGAACGGGCAGGCCTTGTTGAAAACATCACAAGTCTGCAATGGAAACCCGCCTTTTGCAATGCGGGCGAGTTTAAACTGGTGTGTGCTGCCACCGCCGAAAACCGCGCCCTTTTGGTGCCGGACGCGCTGCTGTATAACCCGGATACACCGGGACAGGCTGCGTTGGTGCTGGCGGTGGAGGCGGACGGGAACGCCTGCAAGCTGACGGTGCGGGGAAAATTTTCCCTTTGCCGACTGACGGCGCGGGTAGCAAGGGGAACCTATGCCGTGACGGAGGCAGCTTCTGCCTTGCTGAGGATCTGCCGGGAAAATCTTCGCGGTCTGGCGGTGGAGATTCCGCAGGGTGTCGGATTTACGGCACCTTGTTCCGAAACTATCGCATGGCAGGATTGCTGCACCGCCGCTGTACAGCTCGCCAAGGCGGGCGGTTTTGGGGTGCGTATGAGGTTTGATCCTGCATCGGCTACCGAAACATTGGAGCTTACGCAGGGCAAAAATCGCAGTGCGCCGGGTACGGAGTTATATAACGGATACTTTTCTACCCGGATGCAAAATCTGACCGGTGCGGTCTACACAGAGGATACCAGCAACTATGCCAACGTGATTCTCTGCGGCGGGGAACCCCCTGCCGAGGGTGACAGCTTTACCCGCTATTTTTGCGAGGTGGGCGATCTGGCAGCCACCGGAAACGCCCGGCGGGAACTATGGGTGGATGGCAGCAGCGTGACACACAGGCACACCGTGCAAAGCACGGACGGCACCACGGCAGAGGCGGTTTACAGCGAAGCTGAATATCAAACGGTGCTGCAAAACTATGCCCGCGCTGCGTTGACCGCCCATATGAGTACCCGAGAACTGAAATGCACGGCAGCCGATACAACGATGCGCTACGGCGAGGACTACAATTTGGGAGATCGTGTTCCCCTCCGAATCGAAGAACTGGGGCTGGCTGCAACGGCACAGGTGACCGCCGTCTGCCTGATTTATGAAAACGGTGTCCGCACACGAAACCCTGTGCTGGACAATTTTATTTTTTAGGAGGGATGGACCTTGACGGAATTGACCTGCTGGCCGCTTGACAACAAAGAGTACACGGCCGAGGCTCTGGGCGCTGCATATGCGGCGCGCAGCCGGGGACTTTTGCACAGCACCGATTTTGCAGCAACAACCAACGGAGATAACACCCTGACCATCGGTCCGGGGGTGTGCTGCATTCGACCCGGTGACTACTGGGCAGCCTTTGCCTACCGGTTGCAAAATACCGTATTGGAACTCAGCAATGCGGACGGCAGTTTCCCCCGGTGGGATGCGGTATCGCTGGTGTACGATAAGAACGCCAACTCCGTGTCAATGACTGTACGGGACGGTTTGCCCGGCAACAGCCCGGCGCTGCCGGAGCTGCGGCGCAATGAGAACTACGAGGAAGTGTTCCTCTACCGCATCACACGCCCAAAAGGTGCAGACAAGGTCACCGCCGACAACGTGGTGGACCTGCGTATGGATCCGCAATATTGCGGCTTGATGCGCGATACGCTGGATAGCGTGGACACAAGCGTGATGCAGGCTGGATTTGCATCGTTTCTGGAAAAAATCTCGGCGGAGCTGGACACGTTGGAACAGGACAAGCTGCCGGTGATGACAGGTGCCGATCTGGAGGAGGTATTAAGCCTGGTGTAAGGAGAATTCATGGAACACAAAATCGAACTTATCGAGTATGCGGCGCGCACCGAAACACCCTTTTGTCTGGGCACGGCGGAAAGCTACGGCGTGGAACGTCTGCGCTTTGTGCGCGGAATGGGCTGGGAAAATCTGGAGTTGGCCGCAACCTTCCACCCGCCCCGCGGCGCGGATCCGGTGCAGGTGCGCATCGATGCCGAGGATGCCGCCGATGTTCCGCCGGAGGCTACGGCCGTAGGCGGTGTGGGCGAATTGATTGTTATCGGATATCAGGATGGCGTAAGGCGATGCAGTTGCGGAGTGCGCTACCGAGTGGACAACCACGCACCTGTCGGAGGCGACCCGCCTGCCGACCTGACACCCAGTCTGACACAGCAAATTCTGGCCGCCGCAAACAGCGCCGAAAAAACCGCGCAGAGTGTGCGCGATGACGCTGACAGCGGCAAGTTTATCGGCCCGCCCGGACCCAAGGGCGACGCCGGAACTGCAGAAACGTTAAGCAACCTGGAAATCCAGGAAATTATAAACATGCTTTGAGAGGAGAAAACACAATGGCAGTAGACATGAACAAACTCATCGACGGTAACGGCCTCCTGTACGCATTGAAGGGGATGCTGACCAAAATCAACGCCTTGCTCGACAAAAAGGTGGACAAGGTGGAGGGCAAGGGCCTGTCCACCAACGACTACACCGCCGCCGAGAAAACCAAGCTGGCGGGAATTGCGGCGGGTGCGAACAAGTATACCCACCCCACCCACACAGCAAAAACCGCGGGGCTGTATAAGGTGACGGTGGACGCGCAGGGCCACGTTACCGATGCAACCGCCGTCGCAAAGGATGACATCACCGCGCTGGGCATCCCCGGCCAGGATACCAACACCTGGACGCCGTTTAAGGGCGCGACTTCCAGCGCGGCAGGCACGGCGGGTTATGTCCCCGCCCCCGCTGCCGGCGACCAGGAGAAATTCTTCAAGGCCGACGGCACCTTTGCCGTACCCAAGGACACTACCTATAACCCTGCCACCCAGAGCGCCAACGGCCTGATGACAGCTGCCGACAAGAAGAAGCTGGACGGCATCGCGGAAGGCGCCAACAAGTACACCCACCCTGCCTACACGGCAAAAGACGCCGGTCTGTACAAGGTTACGGTGGACGCTACCGGCCATGTTTCTGCTGCAACCGCCGTTGCAAAAGCTGACATTACCGCGTTGGGCATCCCCGGTAAGGACACCACATATAGCCCTGCCACCCAGAGCGCCAACGGTCTGATGGCAGCTGCTGACAAGAAGAAGCTGGACGCTTTCGGCGCTGCATCCACCTACGCCACGACCACATATGTCGGGCAGCAGATCGCAGCAGCCGGCCATATCACCAAGAGCATCGTTACCGCCTTGCCGGAAGCATCCGCCGCCAAGGACAACGTGATTTATATGGTGAAAAAGTCCGACGGCAGTGGCAGCAACCTGTATGATGAGTACATGCTCATCGACGGCAAGCTGGAGCTGGTGGGTGACAGCGCCACCAAAATCGCGACGCTCTCCAACGCCGATATTGAGGAAATTCTCGCCCAAGTGTAAGGAGGTAGCTCATGCCCAATCCCTATGTAGATAAGGGAAATCTGGCAGATTACTCTGCCGGACTGCGCGGCAGGCTGTACCGCACGGTTTCCGCCACCTTTACTGTTGATGGCTGGGCATCGGCAGACGGCAAGTACACGCAGAGCAAAACCGTTGCCAACAGTGGGGCATTCACGATAAAAAACGTGCTGCCGCCGCTGACGACGCAGACCGGAAACGCCGCTACCGATGCCACGAAACGCCGCAATCTTGGCTATATTGCCCGCGCAAAGGCGGAGTTTGTGGTGACTGCAAGCAACATCACGGTAAAAATCACCGCCGACACCAAGCCGGGCTGCGACCTGGACGTGACGTGGTACTTGGAGGTGTAATATGAAAATTTATGATGAAGCATTGGAAACTGAGCTGCAAAACCCTGACCTGACGCGCGGCAAGCTGGAAACCGCGCAGCGCGTGACGGTGCATCACGACGCTGTACCCGCATCCGTGCGGTATGAGGTGATGGCGGATACCATCACCTCCGACTGCCCCGATGGGCTGCGGCAGGAAATCACCACCACGGCGCAGGCAGCCTACGACGAATATGAAGAAGTGCAGCGGTATGTGCCCTACACCGAGGCGGAGCTTGCGGAAATTGCCGCCAAAGCCGAAGCCGAAAAAGCTGCCGCCGAAGCCGAAGCCAAAGCTGCTGAGCAAGCCGCCAAGGAAGAAGCAGCCCGCCGCGATGCCGCCGACAAACTGAACGCGCAGGTGACCTACACGGCGATGATGACCGACACAATGCTGCCGGAGGAGGGCTGATATGTACGAGAAAATCAAGCACTGGCATGAAAAGGGCTGGTGGACGGAGGCCATGGTGGCGCAAGCCGCCGCCAAAGGGCTGATTACCGACGAGCAGTATAAGGAGATTGTGGAGGGGGCAAACAATGAGTAATTTTATGAGTGCTGCGCTTACGGTGGATGATATCTACCCCGTGGGCAGCATTTACATGAGCGTCAACGCCACCGACCCCGCAAGGCTTTTCGGTGGAACGTGGGAGCGCATCAAGGAAAAATTCCTGCTCGGTGCGGGTGACACGCACACGGCAGGCAGCACGGGCGGCGAGTTTGAACACAAGCTGGCTGTTGATGAACTTCCGAGCCATGCACATTATCAACGCATTGGCAATAAAAGCGGAACTTCAAAAGGCAGATATCTGCCTTTTGAAGAGTCGTCCGTTATGTTTAGCTGGCCTGAGATAATACCTTCCATGAAAACTTCCGCCACCGGCGGCGATAAGCCACATAACACCACCCCCCCTATTTGGCAGTGTACATCTGGAAACGTACCGCGTAAGCGCAGACAAAGCGGGGTGGCAGCATGAGTAATTTTATGTACCCCGCGCCGCTGACGGATGCCACGCTAACGCAGGAAGGTTGCCCCGCAGACGCCAAGGCGGTGGGAGAGGCTTTGAACTGCGTGTTCGATATAAGCTCGAAAATAGCCCCCTACGCAAGTGGCATTACAATAAATGATAAATCTGTATATGTTGCGGGAAACGTCGTTTCTGCTTATATGGTGTTGTCTAGCGAGAATCCCTTAAAAAAGGGCTTTATCGTGAAAGGACTACCGAAACCCATTTGGGGATATGCGATTGCAAGTTGTTGCGATGAAGAAGGAAATACCATTGGAAGTGCATGGCTTTACCCAGATGGAACATTGCGAACACCATCAAACTTTGAAAAAAAGGGTTATTTCTTCATTTGCTATATAACAAGAGAATACAACCCAATTATCAAGACGAAATGATGTTTCCTGGTTATCTGTGGCAGCACTGCGCGGAGAAAATCATCTTGCTGTATTATATTATTGAAAGAAAGGAAGTACCTATGAAAATTTTCGGAATTGACACAAGCAAATACCAAGGCACCATCGACTGGGCAAAGGCTAAGGCGGGCGGCGTGAAGTTTGCCATGCTGAAAGCCGTGTCCACCAACCGCACGGGGTTATACATCGACCCGTTCTTTGAAAAAAACTACGCCGAATGCAAGCGGCTGGGAATCCCGGTAGGTGTATATTACTACACCTACGCGAAGGATAAAGTCTACGCCGACAAAGAGCTTGCACTGCTGAAAAAGGCAATCACGGGAAAGAAGTTCGAGTTCCCCGTTGTGGTGGATGTCGAAGATAACCTGCTCAAGCCCCTGAGCAAGGCCGCGCTGACTGATTTGGTGGAGTATGCCGTGAAAACCATCGAGGGCTGGGGCTGCTACGCAATGGTATACACCTACCTGTATTACAGCCGCACCGAGTTGGACATGAACCGCCTTGCAAACTACGACCTCTGGATTGCCCACTATGCCGCCGCTTGCGGGTACAAGGGTACGCACGGCATGTGGCAGTATAGTTCCAGCGGAAGTGTGCCTGGTGTGAGTGGTCGTTGTGATATGAACTACGCCTACAAGGATTACCCCGCCATCATCAAGGGCGCTGGGCTGAATGGTTACGGCAAGGCAAAGCCCGCCACGGCTGCACCCAATACTGCAGACGATAGTCTCTGGGCCGCCGATGGCCCTTTCACCATTGCCCAGGCCACAGGCAAAGATAAGGAAGAGCTGAAGGCTTTGTGTGAGGAAAAACGCCTGCATGTAACAAGAGGATGAAAGGAGTAGCTATGCAAAATCAGAACAACATTTTCCTTCTGGTAAAGGCTGCTATTGCTGCCGTTTGCGGTGCATTTACGGCAGCATTCGGCTGGCTGGGGTGGCTTACAGTGGCTTGGGTCGTCTGCATGGCACTGGACTGGCTGTCTGGCTCGGCTGCTGCCTGCAAACGCGGAAACTGGTCCAGCGCTGTGGCAAGAGGCGGCATCTGGCACAAGTTCGGCATGATCCTGGTGGTGCTGATTGCTGCCTTGACCGATGCCGTTTTGGGTGTAACGGTAGCAAACCTGCCGGGAATTGAATGGCAGGTCAATACCCTGTTGCTGCCCATGGTATTGGTGTGGTATATCTTTACGGAACTTGGATCCATTGCCGAAAACGCTGCTGCGCTTGGCGCCCCGGTGCCCAAACCCCTGCTGGACGCACTGGCTGCCGGACAGAAAATTGTAAATAAGGAATAAGCAAAAGCGGGCTGTCCCATGTCGGACAGCCCGCTTTTTGTGTACGGTGAAAACGGGTGTGTACTAAAAAGTGTACTTACATATAAAAAGTGCGTAGACTCGGACGAATCTACGCGCTTTTTTCTGGTGGAGCTGATGGGAGTCGAACCCATGTCCGAAAGGAAATCGGTTAGAGTATCTCCGGGTGCAGCGTGTTTATTAAATTTCCCTTGGCGCGGGCGAATACGCACGCACTACGCCTTGGTAGCTTCGTAAATACCTGACGGGCTGCCAAGCTCAGGCCCGTGCATGTTCAGTACCTAATCGACGCCTTGACCCTGCACGGTACTAATGCAGGCAAGACGGTCGCGCCTAATTAGGCAGCGACGGCAACAGAATAATCGTTGTCAGTTAATTTTAGTTTGGCGCTTTTAACGTGGTGCACCGCCACGACCCGCTGCTCACGCCTTTCTCCCCCCGTCGAAACCATTACAGCCCCGCATATTCGGCGGGCGCAAACCCGCCGGGAAAGATAACGTAAACGAAATTTTACGATTTATCGCTGCGTTTTCAGTGCGCGGTCAATGTCGCGCTTGGCATCACGCGCCGCAGCCGAGGCGCGCTTGTCGTACAGCTTTTTGCCCTTGCAAAGCCCCAACTCCACCTTGACGCGCCCCTGCTTGAAGTACATCGAAAGCGGTACCAGCGTGTAGCCCTGCAGCTTGATCTGCTGCCCCAGACGGCGAATTTCCGCCTTGTGTGCCAGCAGCTTGCGCGGACGTAGGGGGTCTTTGTTGAAGATGTTCCCCTGCTCATACGGGCTGATGTGAATGCCCTTGGCGATCAGCTCGCCGTCCTCGATGTCCGCCCAGGAATCCTTCAGGTTCACGCCGCCGGCGCGCAGGCTTTTTACCTCGGTGCCGACCAGCGCAATGCCGGTTTCCAGCGCCTCGACCACAAAGTATTCGTGGCGCACTTCGCGGTTTTGGGCAATCAACTTTTTGCCGGATTTTTCCTCAGCCACAAAATGCACCTCCCTTGCAGTATCGCAACTGTTCCCAGATTATAACGCGGCCGTGTGCAAAAGTCAAGGGGTCACAGCTCCCCGCGACCCTGCAGGGCGCGGTACAGCGTGGTCTCGTCGGCAAATTCCAGGCTGGAACCCACCGGCAGGCCGTAGGCAAGGCGCGTGGTCTTGATGCCCAGGGGCTTGATGAGCTTGGCCAGGTACATCGCCGTTGCCTCGCCCTCGACCGTGGGGCTGGTTGCCATAATGACCTCCTTGACGGTGTCGTTCAGGCGAGCCAGCAGCTCTTTTACGCAAAGCTGGTCGGCGGTCACGCCGTCAATGGGAGAGATCAGCCCGTGCAGGACATGGTACAGACCGTTAAATTCGTGCGTGCGCTCGATGGATTTTACATCGCGGGGCTTTTCGACCACGCAGATGACGCTGCGGTCACGCTTTTGCGAGGCGCAAATTTTGCACACTTCCCCGCCGGTGTAATCCTGGCAGATACGGCAGCGGCGCAGCTGGGTCTTGGCGCACTCGATCGCCTTGGCAAGCTCCATGGCCTGGTCGTTGGGCATGGCCATGACCTGATACGCCATGCGCATGGCGCTTTTGCGCCCTACACCGGGAAACCGGGCAAACTGGTCGGCCAGATTTTCCAGCGGATCGGCATTTTGCTGCATAGCGAGGTCTCCTTAGCCCAGGCCGGGGATGTTCAGCCCGCCGGTCAGCTTGGACATTTCTTCCTCGGAGTCCTTGTCCACGGCAGAAACCGCACTGTTGACGGCGGCGGCGATCAGATCCTCCAGCATCTCGATGTCATCGGGGTCAACGGCCTCGGGTTTGATGCTGACAGCCACGACCTCGTGCTTGCCGTTCATCGTCACGCTGACCATCTCGCCGCTGGCGGTGCCGGTGTATTCCTTGGCTTCCAGCTCCTCCTGCTTGGCGCGGATGTTCTCCTGCATTTTCTGGACCTGGCGCATCATGGCGTTGGGGTCGGGACGGCCGAAGCCCTGGGGCATTCTTGCTTTCATAGGTGTTCCTCCTGCTGTCTTTGCGACAGAACGTTATTTATCATCAATTTGAATCGTTACGCCCATGGACTGCATGGTGCGCAGCGTATCCTCTAAATCGGGTGCGCCGTGGGCAGTCTCTGCCTTGGGCGGCTCGTAGGGGCCGATGCCGCACTTGATGTGCGATACCTTATAGATGGCCTCTTTCAGCTTTTTGTTGACCTCTTTGTTGCTGCGGGCGTAATCGCGGAAGGCATCGCTGCACTCAAACAGCACGCGGGTGCCGTCGTAGTACGCCTTGGTGCCGCGCAGGAAAGAAATCAGCATGGCGTCGGTTTCCTCCAACTCCTGCAAGACATTTGTCCATTGCGGGAACGGCTGCAGCGGTCCTGCCTGTTTGGGGGCAGGTCTGCGCGCGGCAGGCTTGGCGGCGGGCGGCGGCGCAGAGGGTGTCGGGGGTGCGGGGCGCAGCTCCGGCTGCAGGAAGGGCGGCTCGTCGTCGTCCAAGGGCGGGGGCAGCTCCTCCCCTGCCGTGGTTTGCAGCGGCGGCGGGGCAGCCTTTACGGCGGGCGCAGCAGGCGCCGCGGGGGCAGAGGCAAACGCCTGCGGTGCGGCAGCAAAGGTCTGGGGCGCTGCGGGCTGCGCGGAGGCAGGCTGGGCGGCGACCACGGGCTGCGTCAGCGAGAAAACCGCCAATTCCAGCTCAATACGCTGGTCGGTGCCGCGGCTCATCTTGTCCAGCGCCGTGCCGAACGCATTGATAGCGCGCACGGCCTCGGTCTGCGGGGTTTCGCTGCGGGCGGCGTAGGCGGCTTCCTCCTCCGGAGAAATGCCCGTGAGCAGTGCCGTGCCGCCCTGCAAAGAGCAGAGCATCAAATTGCGGTAGTGCCCGGCCAGTTCCATGCAGAGCCGACGCATATCCACGCTTTTTTGGCGCAGCTCGGCGATTTTTTCCAGCGCGGCCACGGCGTTCTGCGCGGCGATGGCGTCGCTGATGTCAAACAGATAGCTGCGGTCGGTCACGCCCGCCATGCGGCGCACCAGCGCTTCGTCCACGGTGTTGTCCACACCGGCGCAGGTGTCCAGGATGGAAAGCGCATCGCGCATCGCGCCGTCTGCCAGACGTCCGATGAGCCGGGCAGCGGCGGGGTCAAGGTCGATGTTCTCCTGCCCGGCGACATAGGTCAGGCGGGCGGCGATATCCTCGGCGGTGATGCGGGCAAAATCGTACCGCTGGCAGCGGCTTAAAATGGTGACAGGCACCTTTTGCACATCGGTGGTCGCCAGAATAAAGATGACGTGTTCGGGCGGCTCCTCCATCGTTTTGAGCAGCGCGTTGAACGCCGCTGTGGACAGCATATGAACTTCGTCGATGATATATACTTTATATTTGCAGACCGAGGGCAGATACGCGACTTCATCGCGCAGGTCGCGGATGTCGTCCACACTGTTGTTGGAGGCGGCGTCCATCTCGATAATGTCCATGATGGAGCCGTCCTCAATGCCCTTGCAGACGGCGCATTCGCAGCAGGGGTCGGGGCTGGAGGTGTCCGTGCAGTTGACCGCCTTGGCAAAAATTTTGGCGCAGGTGGTCTTGCCGGTGCCGCGCGTGCCGGTGAACAGGTAGGCGTGACCGATGCGCCCGGCGGCGATCTGGTTTTGCAGCGCGGTGACGATGGGGGTCTGCCCCACCACGTCGGCAAAGCGGCGGGGACGCCATTTGCGGTATAACGCGCGATACATAATGCCATACCTCCCATACAATACAAAAGGCGGGCAGAGCACGCGGCTGCGCTGCTTTGCATACAGATGCAGGTTTGCCGCGGCACCGGGCAAACGCCGCTTAATGCTGCTCGGTTCCCCGCCTGACATGGTTCACGGGCCGCCCGCGCACGGGACCTGCATCTGTATGCGAAACAGCGCAATTCAGCCCTGTCCGCTTTTAGTATTATACAATATGCGCGGGGCAAATGCAAGGGGCAAAATGCGCGCCCCCAAAAATAATTTGAAAAAGTTGCAAAAACCTGTTGACAAATGCCGTGGATCGCGCTATAATAACAAAGTCGCCTGACGAAAGTGACGCGCTCCCATGGGGGATTAGCTCAGCTGGGAGAGCGCTTGCATGGCATGCAAGAGGTCACCGGTTCGATCCCGGTATTCTCCACCACAAAGATCACCGCAATCGCGGTGGTCTTTTTTGTTTTGCAAGAAAATACCAAGAAAAAGCCCCGTCTGCTCAGGCAAACGGGGCTTTTCTCATAGCATATTATCCCAAAAGCTGCTTGGCGACGTCGGCGCTGGCCTTGGCGTCCTTGCAGTAGTAGTCGGCACCGATCATCCTGGCGTAGTCGGGGGTCAGCACCGCGCCGCCCACCATGACCTTGCAGTCCAGCCCGGCGGCGTGCAGGGCCTCGATGGTCGCCTGCATATTGGGTACGGTGGTGGTCATCAGCGCCGAAAGCCCCACCAGCTTGGCACCGGTGCGCTGTACGGCCTCGACCACGCGTTCTGGCGGCACATCACGGCCCAGGTCCAGAACATCGTAGCCGTAGTTTTCCAGAATGACGCGCACAATGTTTTTGCCGATATCATGTACATCGCCCTTGACGGTGGCAATGACGATGCGCCCCTTGCTGCCGGTTGCCTGACCGGAGGCGGCGATTTTGGCCTTGATGGCTTCAAATGCCGCCTGTGCGGCGGTGGCTGCCTGCAGCAGCTGCGGCAGAAAGACACTGCCCTTTTCAAAGCCGTCGCCCACGGCGTCCAGGGCGGGGATCAGCGAGAAGTTGACGACCTCCAGCGGGTCATGCAGCAGCAGGGCGGCATCGGCGGCAATCTTGGCCTCGGCCTTTAAGCCGCGGCGCACGGCCTCGTACAGGGCGTCGCCGCTTTGGGCGCTCCCCTGCTGCGCGGCGGCGGTCTTGAGCGTCTGGGTAGTTTGCAGCTGCACGTCAGCGTAGGCGGCTACATAGTCGGCGCTCTGCGGGTCCTGGCAGGTCAGCACGCGGTAGGCGCGCACGGCGGCCATCATTTCGGGGGTGTTGGGGTTCATGATGGCCAGATCCAGCCCGGCGGACATTGCCATCGTCAGGAACGCCGTGTTCAGATACCCGCGGCAGGGCAAGCCGAAGCTGATGTTGGACACACCCAGCACCGTGCGCACGCCCAGTTCCCGCTTGCAGCGGGCAAGGGCTGCCAGCGTCTGGGCGGCACCCTCCTGTTGGGCGCTGGCGGTCAGGGTCAGGCAGTCGATGTAGATATCCTCGTTGGGGATGCCTGCCGCGTTGGCGGCGGCGGTGATTTTTTGGGCAATGGCAAAGCGTCCCTCGGCTGTCGGGGGGATGCCTTTTTCATCCAAAGTCAGGCCGACGACGGCGGCACCGTACTTTTTGCACAGCGGCAAAATGGCGTCCAGCACCTTTTGCTCGCCGTTGACCGAGTTGACGATGGGCTTGCCGTTGTAGATGCGCAGCGCCCGCGCAAGGGCGGCGGGGTCGGTGGAATCCAGCTGCAGGGGCAGGTCGGTGACGGCTTGCAGTTCCTGGACAAGATGCTCCAGCGTGGCAGCTTCGTCAATGCCGGGCAGACCCGCGTTGACGTCCAGCACCTGAGCGCCCGCCTCGGCCTGGGCGACCGCCTGTGCGCAGGGGTAGGCGCTGTCGCCGTCGCGCAGGGCCTGCTGCAGCCGTTTTTTGCCGGTGGGGTTGATGCGCTCGCCCACCACGGTGATGCCCTGCACGTCCACAAAACGCACGGGGGTACACAGGCTGCTGCGGCGCAGCGGAATCTTATCGGCGGGGGTCTGCGCGGCAAAGGCGTCGCGCAGCGCCGCAATAAAGGCGGGGGTCGTGCCGCAGCAGCCGCCCAGCATCGAGATACCCGTGGCGGCGTACTCCTGCATTTCGGCGGCAAATTCGGCAGCGTTCAGGTTGTAGCTGCCGTCCGGGTTGGGCAGCCCCGCGTTGGGCTTGACAAACACCGGCACCCCGGCGGGGACGCTGCGGCACAGCCGCTTGGCAAAGGGCAGAATTTCCTTGGGACCCAGCGAGCAGTTGATGCCCACGGCGTCCGCCCCCAGCCCCACGGCGGTGACGGCGTAGCTTTCCACGGTGCAGCCCGTAAAGGTGCGCCCGCGCGCTTCAAAGCTCATCGAGGTGAACACCGGTAGGGTGCAGTTTTCCTTGGCAGCAAGGATGGCGGCCTTCAATTCGTACAGGTCGGTCATGGTTTCCAAAAACACCAGGTCTGCCCCCGCTTCGGCACCCAGCCGAATGACCTCGGCAAAGCGGTCATAGGCGTCGGCAAAGGCAAGCGTCCCAGCGGGGGCAAGCAGCTCGCCCAAGGGGCCGATATCCAGGCCTACAAGGGCGCCGGTTTCCTTGGCAGCGGTGCGGGCGCAGGCAAGGGATGCCTGTATGACCTGCTGCAGGGTATAGCCGCAGCCCGCCAGCTTTTTGGCGTTGGCACCAAAGGTGTTGGCCAGCAGGATATCCGCCCCGGCGGCGGCATAGTCGCGGTGGATGGCGGTCAGGGTGTCGGGCATGGTCAGGGCGGCCAGTTCCGGCTTTTCGCCGGGCTGCAGCCCGCGGCTTTGCAGCTGCGTACCCATACCGCCGTCCAGCAGCACAAAGCGGCGGCGGTCAAAAACTTCACGAATCTGCACAGGTGATCCCCCTCTTGCGGTAAGCACATTTTTTTTGCAGGTGGCAGGTGGCACAACCCGCGCGATACCCCGTTACGGGGTGATCGGCGGCACCTAAAATGGCTGTGGTGCTTTTGCGCGGCGAAAGCAAATGCTGCTCGGTGACGGCCAGCCCGCACCCGCGCACGGTGTCGATGGCAAGGCAGAGTTCATCGTTCAGCGCAAGCGGGCAGTCGCCGTAGCCGGGGGCATAGCGCCCGGTCAGGTACAGCCCGCGCTGCTGCAGAAAATACGTCCGCTGTTCTGCTTCCAGCGCATCGCAGACCTGCTCCAGCAGCACCGAGGCCATAGCGTCAGCGGCGGTGGCCAGCGCAATGTCCGAAAGCTCCAGCCGGCGCAGCAGCTTGTCCAGCTCGCCGCCTAAGGTGGCGGCCATCAGCAGCAGATGGCTGCAGCCCTCGAGATGACGGCGCAGGTCGTTCCCCTGCCCTTCTGTCGGCAGGGCGCTGCGGGGCAGAAGCCGCAGCGCGGCGCGGGGCGTGGCGGCATCCAGCACCAGTGCCTCCGCCTTGTCCAAAAGGGCGGTGGCGGCGGCATCGGGCTGCCAGCCCGCCGCACCCATATAGCGCAGGGCGGTGGCGCGGTCAATGACCGCAGGTTTCGGGCGCTGCATTACAGCAGGTCCTTGATGCCGTCGTAAATCTTTTCTGCCACGGCGGCATCGTTCATAGCGTACAGGTGCACACCGTCGGCGCCGCCCTCAATGAGGTCGCGCAGCTGGCGCACGGCGTAGTCGATGCCCGCATCGTACAGGGCGGCGGGGTCGTCCTGCCAGCGGGAGATCATACGGGTAAACTCCGACGGCAGGCTGGCGGAGGAAAGCGCCACCGTGCGCTCGATCTGATTGCGCTTGACGATGGGCATCACCCCGGCGGAGATCGGCAGGGTGACCCCGGCGCGGCGCGCCAGATTCAGGAAACGGTAAAAGCAGGTATTGTCAAAGAACAGCTGGGTCAAAAGATGCTCGGCTCCGGCGCGCTGCTTGATGCAAAGATTTTCCACGTCCTTGCGCAGGGTTTCGCTTTCGGGGTGGCCCTCGGGGTAGCAGGCACCGTGAACCGAAAAATGCGGCTTCTTGTATTTGATGAAATGCGCAAGGTCGCTGGCGTGGGCAAAATCCGGGCTTTCGGGGCGGGCGGGGGTGCGGTCGCCGCGCAGCGCCAGCACGTCCCGCACACCGATGGCGTCCAGCTGGTTCAGCACCGCGGCGGCGGAGGCTTCGTCATTGCCCATGCAGATCAGGTGCGCCAAGGCGGGAATGTGCAGCTCGTTCTGGATGAAATCCGCCACCTCCACGGTGGAGACACCGCCCGCCGAGCCGCCCGCGCCGAAGGTGACGCTGATAAAATCAGGGTGCAGATTTTGCATGGCGGTCAAGGTGGCTTTCATCTTGTCCATCTGGGTGGTCTGCTTCGGGGGGAAGCACTCGATGGAAAAAACACAGCGCTTGGTTTGAAACATCTCGGTAATGGTCATAGCGTCCTCCCCGCACTCAGGCGGCTTCTTGTACGGAACTTGCCGTTGCAACGTCCAAAATCCCGTTGTCATAGGTAAACATCAGTGTGCCGGACTCGTCGGTGCGCCAAACCTCGGCACCGACGGCGGCAAAGCTTTGCAGGGCTTCGCGATGGGGATGGCCGTAGTCGTTGTCAAGCCCGCAGCTGACCGCCACGGCACAGGGGCGGACAAGCTGCAAAAAGGAAAGTGTGTTGGAGGTGGCCGAGCCGTGATGCCCGGCCTTGAACAAATCGGCCCGCAGGGCGGGGCCGTAGGTGTCGGCCAAAAGCTGCTCGACCTCTTTTTCGGCGTCGCCGGTGTCCAAAAAACGGAAATCTCCGACGGCAAACATCGTGCAGAGCGAGGCATTGTTGACGTTGGCAGTCAGCTCCGGCGCACTTTCGTCGGGCAGCAGCCCGCCGTGCAAAACGGTCAGGCTGCCGCTGCCCAGCGGGTAGCTTTGTTCGTTCACGGCGGTGGTGACGGCTGTCCCCTGCCCTTCGGCGGCTTGCAGAATGCTGCGCGGCCAGCCGGGCAGGTAAACGTCCGGCGCGGCGGGGATTTCCTCCGGCTGCCAGTAGGGCAGCAGCAGGGTTTCCACGGGCAGGGTGTCCAGCACGGCGCGCGCCCCGCCGGTGTGGTCGGCGTGGGGGTGGGTCAGCACAAGATAGCGCAGACTTTCAACGCCCAGCTCGTCCAAATCGGCCAGCAGTATGTCGGCGGAATCGGCCGTGCCGGTGTCTATCAGGCAGGCCTCACCGTCTTGCAGCAGCAGTACGGCATCCCCCTGCCCTACGTCCAGCACCAGCACCGCTGTGCTGCCCTGCGGCGGCTGCGGCAGGGTGTCGCCTGTCAGGCCGGTCAAACGGTAAAGCGCATCCCAGCTGTGGGTCGCCTCTATAAAATAGGTAGCGACCAGCAGCACCGCCGCCAGCAGCAGCGGACGCCAACGGCGGCGCAGCCGGTCAAAAACCGATGCGCGGTCAGGCTTCATCATAGTTTGCATTGAGCTTTCGCTCCTGCCACTGGGCGCGGGTCACCAGCACGGCGCGGGGCTTGGCACCCTCGTAGGGGCCGATGACCTTTTCCTGCTCCATCTGGTCCATGATGCGGGCGGCACGGGCATAGCCCAGCTTGCAGCGGCGCTGCAGCAGACTGGTGGACGCCTGCCCGGCCTCAATAACGCACTCGACGGCCTGTTCAAACATCGGGTCCAGCGCGCCGCCGGTATCGCCGTCGTCATCGCTGCCGCGCTTGCTGCCCTTTTCGGCAACGGCGCGGCGCTCCATCTCGGCAATCATTTCCTCATCGTACTGGGCGGAGGAGGTGGACTTGATAAAGCTCAGTACAGCGCCGATTTCTTCATCCGTGACAAAGGTGCCCTGCACACGCACGGGCTTGGAGGCGCCCACAGGCAGGAACAGCATATCGCCGTAGCCCAGCAGCTTTTCGGCGCCGCCGGAGTCCAGAATGGTGCGGCTGTCGATCTGGCTGGAAACGGCAAAGGCAATGCGGCTGGGAATGTTGGCCTTGATAAGACCCGTGATAACGTCCACGCTGGGGCGCTGGGTGGCAACGATCAGGTGGATGCCGGCGGCGCGGGCCTTCTGCGCAATGCGGCAGATATAATCCTCGACCTCCTTGCCCGCGACCATCATCAAATCGGCCAGCTCGTCGATGATGATGGCAATGTAGGGCAGGTGCTCCATGCCGGTGCGGGCGGCCAGCTTGTTGTAGGCCTTGATCTCACGCACGTTGTTTTCGGCAAACAGCTTGTAACGGCGCTCCATCTCGGCCACGCTGGCACCCAAAGCACCGGCGGCCTTGCGCGGCTCGGTGACGACGGGCATCAAAAGGTGCGGGATACCGTTGTATTCCGCAAGTTCCACGACCTTGGGATCGATCAGAATGAGCTTGACGTCCTCAGGGCCGGAACGGAACAAAAAGCTGATGATGATGGAGTTTACGCAGACGGATTTACCGCTGCCGGTGGAGCCTGCGATCAACAGGTGGGGCATCTTGCACAGGTCGGCGACCTGGGCTGTGCCCGCAATATCCTTGCCCAGCGCCATCGTCAGCGGGCTGCGCATGTTGATGTAGTTCTGGCTTTCAAATACCGTGCGGATATTGACGGTGGAGCGAATTTTGTTGGGCACCTCAATGCCGACGGCGGGCTTGCCGGGAATGGGTGCCTCAATGCGGACACCCGCGGTGGCCAGGTTCAGGGCGATGTCGTCGGCCAGGCTGGTGATGCGGCTGACCTTGATACCGGCCTGGGGCTGCAGTTCATAACGGGTGACAGAGGGACCGCGGCAGATGTCCAGCATGGTGGTTTTTACGCCGAAGCTGTCCAGCGTGTTTACCAGAATGTCGGCGTTTTTCTTCATCTCGCGGGCGGCCCCGGCCTCGTCCTCGGCCTTGGTGGCGTTGAAAAGATTCAGCGAAGGATAGCAGTAAGGCTCAGGCGGCTGCTCGTCGGAGGTGGGCAGACGCATGGATTCGGGGGCCGCCTTGGCGGCGGACGGCGGGGTGTGCACGGGGGCCGAGGCCGAGTTGCCCACAGCGGTGCTGACGCGCAGCTCGGCGGCTTCACCGCCTTGGGGAATGTAGAAACTGTCCTCGGTGCCGCTGCGCACGGGCTGCGCGGCGGGGGCGGCGTTGGCGGTGTAATCGCCCAGAATGTCGCTCAGCGGGCGGCCGGACTGCCAGGCGTCCTTGACGGCGAGGTTGGCGTCCGCAAAGCTGCCGCCCAAAGACGGAATGGCGGGTGCCGCCGCGGCAGCGCGCAGCGCATCGGGAGAGATGACCGTCGTGTCCCCCGGCACACGGCCCGTCATGTCGGGCTGGGCAATCTGCACAGGTTCGGCGGGCACAGGCTGCAGGGGTGTGTCAAACTCGTCGGTCGGGGTCGATTCGGCCGGCAGGTCGATGCCGACCTCCTGCGGGGCATAGTAGGGTGCATGGCCGCTGACGGCACGGTTGATCAGCGCGTCCAGCTCATCGGCAGGTTCGGGCTGCGGCTCCGGTTCGGGTTGAAGTTTCAACTCAAAATCCTCCTGCGGGGCGGGCTGTGCAGGGGCGGGAGTCGGCTGGGAAACAGCGTAGCTGCGTGTATTGCTGACGGCAGGCATCGACAGCGGGTCCATGCCGAAGGTGCCGCCGGGGCCGATGTTGACGGGCTGCAGCGGGTCGTGCGCAACGGCGTTTTGCAGGGTTTTGTCGGTTGGCTGGGGGCCGAGGTCTACGTCAAAATCCGGGCGGCGGGCAGCAGGCTGCATCGGCGCGGCGGGCTGCATCGGTGCGGCAGGCTGTACGGGGTCAGCCGCGCGGGACTTATGCAGGTCGGCCATGACGTCGTAGGCCGGGTAGTGCGGCTTGTCGGGAACCATGGTCTGGGTCAGGTTCTCGACGGTCTCCGCATCATTTTCAGGCTGAAACAGCGGGGTGTCGTAAGCAGTTTCGCGGGCGGCGCGCTCGGCGCGGTAGTCCTGGTATTTGGCGTACTGTGCCAGGATAAACTCGACGACATCCACAGGGGAAACGGCAAAAAAGAACATAAGGCCGAGCAGAAAAATGAGAATGACCAGCACGTTGGACGCGGGCCGCCCAAACAGCGCCAGCAGTACGGCACCCACGGGGGCACCCAGGACGCCGCCCTCCCAGAAATAGGTGGAGGCGCGGGTGAATAGGAGCTTAACGGCCTCCCATGCGGTGACGTTGGCCAGGTTCAGCCGCGAAAATACGACCGGCACCGCCGAGCACAGAACGCCCATCAGCGATACCTTGGCGGCAAACACGCCGACGCGGTAGCCGCTGGCCAACAGATAGGCTAAATATAAAAGGAAAGGCCCGACCAGATAGCTCATGATGCCGAACAGGCCAAAGTAGGCCTCGCGGAAGGTTTTCCAGAAATTTTGCCCGGGAACCAGCACAAAGGCAACGCAAAGCAGCCCCAGCCCTGCCAGCAGAATACTGGGCATAAAGTTGGGGTTTTCGGCCCGACGCTGGGCGCGGCGGGACGGCTGCTGTGTGCGCGCAGCGCTGCTGCGGCTTTTGGAGGCGGCGGCAGAACGCGAACGGGAAGCGGAGGAACTGCTTCGTTTTTTACTGCTTGACGTGGATTTTTTGGAACGAGATTGTGCCATAGTGATGTGATACCCCTCTAAACGATACTAAAAAATAAGGCCATGCGGCTTTATGCAATATTCCTAATTATTTTATCACGGATGCGGGGGGATGTAAAGTGTTTTCCTTGTGGGGCGGACAAATGGGAGTTTAGAGTGGAGAGTTGAGAGTTTAGAGTTTAGATAAGGTGCGCCCGCGCGGCGGGCGCATCGGACTGTCGAAAAACTCTTGTAGGGGCGAGCATTGCTCGCCCGTGCCCGTTTGCCTTGTAAGAAAACCGTCCCGGAAAACGCGATGCTGCGCCAAGTTGACGGGCGACCAATGGTCGCCCCTACACATTCTTGGACTATTGAATGTGGTTTTTTGACACGTTGGTGTGCCCGCGTTGCGGGCACAGCAAAAAACGAGGGGTTTATTTCTCCCCTCTCCCCTGCTCGATCTCGCGGTACAAAAAGCGCAGGGCGTCGGCCAGACCGCCCAGCTCATCGATCAGGCCCTCTTTCACGGCGGCGGGGCCGTCCAGCACGGTGCCCATGTCCATGACCAGTTCCCCCGTGTTGTGCATCAACTCGGTAAAGCGTTTGGCGCTGATGCCCGAATGTCCCGCAACAAACCCGGCGATGCGCTCCTGCATCTGCTCAAAATAGCGCAGGGTCTGCGGCACACCCAGCACCATGCCGGAGTGCCGCACAGGGTGCACCGTCATGGTGGCGGTGGGCACAATAAAGCTGCGCCGCGCCGCCACGGCCAGCGGGATGCCGATGGAATGTCCCCCGCCCAGAACCAGCGTGGCGCTGGGCTTGGCGGAGCTGGCAATCAATTCGGCCAGCGCAAGACCTGTCTCGACATCGCCGCCTACTGTATTTAATATGACCAATAGCCCCTCGATTTCGGGGTCCTCCTCAATATCGACCAGCTGCGGAATGACGTGCTCGTACTTGGTGGTTTTCTGCGCCTCGGAGGCAAGGGTATGCCCCTCAATGGTGCCGATGACGGTCAGGCAGTGGATGGCATGCCGCCCCTTGGTGGCGGGCACGATGCCGTCCTCGGTGATAAGGTCGTGCTCCAGCCGCTTGAGGGCGGCGGTCTCGGTGGGGTTGTGTGCGGGCTTTTTTGTGCTTTTTTTGGCGTTGGGCTGCATAAAATCCTCTCCTTGTATACAAAATGCCGCTTGTAGTATGGGGCGAAAGATTTCTGACTATGCAGCGGCAAAAACAGGAGAATTTTACAAAAAGAAGAAAAAACTTAGACAAAAAATTGACAAACGGCAAGAAGCATTTTATAATAAACATAGAATTTATCATGATCAGTGCGGCTGCCACTTGGCCGCAAAGAGGTGTAATATGGCTGTACAAAACAAGGTTTCGCTGCCTGTTATCAAGCGTCTGCCGAAATACTATCGGTATCTGACCAACCTTTCTGTCGATGGCAAAGAGAAAATTTCCTCCAGTGAGCTGGCCCGCATGATGGGTACCACCGCCAGTCAGGTGCGGCAGGATTTCAACTGCTTCGGCGGTTTTGGGCAACAGGGCATCGGCTACAAGGTGGATGTGCTGCGCGCCGAGATTGGCAAGCTGCTGTTCGGTGACGGCGAGCGTCTGCCCACCATTTTGATCGGTGCGGGCCATCTCGGCTCGGCCGTGTCCAGCTTTATCAGCCGTGATACCAACGGCTACAAGCTGCTGGGCGTGTTTGATATCAATCCGGACCTCGTCGGCAAGGAAATGTGCGGTGTGCCCATCTACCCGCTGGAGCAGCTGGAGACGTTCTGCAGCACCCACCACCCGGTCGTGGCGGTGCTGTGTGTGCCCCGCCAGAGCGCGGTCGATCTTTCGGGCGAGCTGGTTCGGCTGGGGATTCAGGGCTTTTGGAACTTCAGCCACTATGATCTGTCGGTCGAGTATCCGCAGGTCACGGTGGAGAACGTTCACCTGGGCGACAGCCTGATGAGCCTGGGCTACCGCCTGCGCAATACCGCCGAGGAGTAAAAGGAGCTTTTTTCGATGGCTAAATTGTATTTCCGCTACGGTGCCATGAACAGCGGCAAGACCACCGCCCTGATGCAGGTCGCCTACAACTATAAAGAGCGCGGTATGCGGGTGCTGATCTTGAAGCCCTCGGTGGACACGAAGGGGCAGGATTCCATCGTTTCGCGGCTGGGTATCAGCTGTAAAGTGGATATGCTTGTCACGCCGGACATGGATATCGTCGAGCTGGTGCGGCAGGACATGGCCGCCCACGGCGCACCCGCCTGCGTGCTGTGCGACGAAAGCCAGTTTTTTACCCCCGAACAGGCCGAGCAGCTGTTCCGCGTGACGGTGGATCTGAGCATCCCTGTTATCTGCTACGGGCTGCGGGCGGATTTTATGATGCGGGGGTTCCCCGGCTCGACCCGCCTGTTGGAGCTGGCCCATACCATCGAGGAGCTGAAAACCATCTGCGCCTGCGGCCGCAAGGCCATCTGCAACGGGCGCAAGGTCAACGGCGAGTATGTGTTTGAGGGTGCGCAGGTCGCCATCGACACGGTGGACGATGTGCAATACCAAAGCCTTTGCCCGCAGTGTTGGTACCGTGAATACCGCGCCTTTCTGGCACGGCATAAGCAGGCCGAGTGAGAAACACGTCAGAGCAATATATGCCGCATTGTGTGCAGATTTGCACCGATGCGGCATTTTTTGCGCTCAAAAAGAACAAGAAAAGCATTTCTTGCGCACAATTTTTGCAGAAACAGCGGAAAATGCGCAAAAACGGCACTTTTTGAACAAAGTGCCGCTAATATGTACCGACTATCGAGAGAAAATCCACGACCTTGGCGGGACCGCCAAAGCGAGGACGTAAGGGCGGCAGAAACGATATTGGTCATATTGCACAGATACAACCAGCTCAGTTCAGTCAAATTGACGACGGTGACAAAATGATTACAAGCACAAAAGCAATAAATGCGCGTTTTCCGCGAGAAGAAACTAAATCGGCTATTTTTTTTATGTTTGTATTTTGTTATCATATAGACAAGCGAAAGGCCTACACCGCGGCGGGAATCCCGCGCACGGAACGCCAATAAACAATCGCACTTTTTAGGAGGAAAAACGTATGAAGAAGGCAATCTCTCTTGCTGTTGCCACTGCCATGACCGCCGGCCTGCTGGCCGGCTGCGGCACCGCAGCATCCAGCAGCTCCGCAGCTGCCGCCGACTCCACCCCCGCTGCTTCCAGCACCGAGGCTGTTGCTGCCGAGGGTCATGAGGTCAACACCACCGATCCCATCGAGCTGAGCATCAGCTGGTGGGGCGGCGACTCCCGCCACGAGGCTTACCAGAAGGCTCTGGAAGCTTTCCAGCAGAAGTACCCCAACATTACCGTTACCACCAACTACGGCGCATGGTCCGGCTGGGAAGAAGCCCAGTCCACCGCACTGGCTGCTAATCAGGGTTCTGACGTGATGCAGGTCAACTGGAACTGGCTGTACCAGTACAGCCCCACGGCCGAGAAGTTCGTTGACCTGCGCGACTACAGCGATGTCATCGACCTGACCCAGTGGAGCGACGCCGCCAAGAACGCCTGCATCGTGGGCGACGCCCTGCAGGCTGTGCCTATCTCCATGACCGGCCGTATCTTCTACTGGAACATGAACACCTTCAAGGCCGCCGGCATTGAGAATGTTCCCACCAGCTATGACGACCTGCTCGCCGCCGGCAAGGCTTTCAAAGAGAAGCTGGGCAACGACTACTATCCTCTGGCTATCGGTCAGTACGACCGTATGATCCTGATGACCTACTACCTCGAATCCAACTACGGCAAGGCCTGGGTTGAGAACAACGAGTGCCAGTACACCGAGGAAGAGATCGTTGACGGTCTGAACTTCATCCAGTCCCTGGAGGACAACCACGTTATCCCCAGCCGTGAGACCATGATCGCCGCCGGCTTCGATTCCATCGATAAGTCCGAGCAGTGGATCGGCGGCAAGTACGCCGGCATCTTCGAGTGGGACTCCGCCGCCAACAAGTACTACGGCGCTCTGGAGGATAACTCCGGCTTCACCGTCGGTGAGGAGATCAAGTTCGGCGACAAGGCCAACGGCGGCTTCTCCAAGGTTTCCATGGGCATGGCCATCACCACCTCCTGCCAGCATCCCGTTGAGGCTGCTGCCCTGATCGACTTCCTGTGGAACGGCGAGGGCGCTGCCATCATGGGTTCCGAGTGCGGCATCCCCGCTTCCGCTGCCGGTCTGGCTGCTGCTCAGGCTGCCGACGCCGTGAAGCCCCTGGTTCTCGAGGCCAACACCAAGGTTCTGGCTTTCGTGGACTTCCCCCTGGACCCCTACTTCGAGTCCAGCAAGCTGAAGGACACCACCGAGGGTGTTTACACCGACGTGTTCGACGGCTTCAGCTACGGCGAGTACAGCGCTGAGGAAGCTGCTGGGATTCTGCTGGATGGCGTCACCAACGTTCTGAACGCTGCCTGATTTGCCCTTATAGTTTCGTAACGAAAGTCGGCCCAGCCCCGTTACCGGCGGGGCCGACTTCCTTTGTTTGCACACACACGCTGCCGAAAAGGAGGTTTTTGGATGAGCACTACCGCCGCCAAAACAGTGAGCCGCACCCCGTTCAAGAAATGGTGCGACGAAAACACCGGCCTGTTTTTCCTGATTCCGTGGATTCTCGGTTTCCTGATTTTCAAGGCATACCCGTTTGCCAGTTCGCTGGTATACAGCTTTACTGACCTGAACTTCTTCAAGGGCATCCATCAGTACGGCATCATGAACTATGTAGAGATTTTCACCACCCGTAAGACCGTTTCGGTGCTGCTGACCACCGTCAAGTACGCCTTTATCACGGTCCCCCTCAAGCTGATCTTTGCTTTGTTCATCGCTTACATCCTGAACTTCAAGATCAAGTTCGTCAACCTGTTCCGCACGGTGTACTACATCCCCTCCATTCTGGGCGGCTCTGTGGCCATTGCGGTTCTGTGGCGTGCCCTGTTTAAGGACACCGGCATCATCAACACCATTTTGGCCATCTTCGGTGTGGCCGGTCCCAACTGGCTGGCCGACAAGCAGTGGGCGCTGTTCGTCATCTGCCTGCTGCGTGTGTGGCAGTTCGGCTCCGCCATGGTGCTGTTCCTCGCCGCGCTGAAAGGCGTGCCTGCCGATCTGTACGAGGCTGCCACCATCGACGGTGCCTCCAAGACCAAGCAGTTCTTCTCCATCACCGTGCCGATGATCACCCCCGTTATCTTCTACAACCTGGTCACCCAGATCGCTCAGGCTTTCCAGGAATTCAACGGCCCCTACATCATCACCCAGGGCGGTCCCCGCAATGCAACCACGCTGGTTTCGCTGCTGATCTACAACTACGCCTTCAGGTCCAACGAAATGGGTATGGCGTGTGCTTTGGCATGGGTCATGTTCATCGCCGTTGCCCTGCTGACGGTTATTGCCTTCAGCAGCCAGAAACACTGGGTCTACTACGCTGATTAAGGAGGAAGCATACGATGAAACTGTCTACCGCACATAAAGTCGGCAAGTTTTTTCAGTATTTTGTGCTGATCCTTGTCGGTGTCATTATGATCTACCCGCTGGTCTGGATGATCGGCGCCACCTTTAAGAGCAACGCTGAAATCTTCTCCGGCATTGGCTTTGTGACCGCCAACCCCACCCTGCAGGGTTACGTTGATGCCGTTACCTCCAACTACGGCGGCGACATCGATATCTGGCGCGCCTTCCTGAACACCTACAGCTACGTTCTGCCCAAGGTCGTGTTCACGGTAATTTCCTCCGTGGTGGCCGCCTACGGTTTCAGCCGCTTCCAGTTCCGCGGCAAGAACCTGCTGTTCGGCATTATGATTTCCACCCTGTTCCTGCCGCAGGTCGTTCTGAACGTTCCCCAGTACCTGATGTACAACACCTTCGGCTGGATCAACAGCAAGTGGTATCTGCCCCTGTGGGTGCCCACCCTGTTCGCCACCGAAACCTACTTTGTCTACCAGCTGGTGCAGTTTATGCGCAGCATCCCCCACGACCTCGACGAAGCGGCCGCCATCGACGGCTGCGGCCCGGTCAAGATCCTGTACAAGATCATCTGCCCCATGCTGAGCCCCTCTCTGGTAGCGTGTGCGCTGTTCCAGTTTATGTGGAGCTGCAACGACTTTATGGGTCCCCTGCTTTACGTCCAGACCCCCAGCAAATACCCCATGTCCATCTTTGTCAAAATGTCCATGGACGCCGACAACGGCTTCAACTGGAACCGTATCCTGGCATTGTCCCTGATTTCCATCATCCCGCAGTTGGTTGTTTTCTTCTGCGCACAGGATGCCTTCATCGACGGTATTTCCGCCGGTGCCGTTAAGGGCTAAGCGGTATTGCCCGATCCCCCGCAAACACGGCTGCCCCGCACCACAAAACTGCGGTGCGGGGCAGCCCTTCTTTTGAAAACCCTCTCCCCTGCCCTATCGCACGGGAGTTTATATAAAACAAAAAGCCCCCGCCCGCAACGGGCGAAGGCAAAAACAAAACTTACTTATTCACGCGCTTATAATACTGCCGGTACTGCTGGGGCGAAAGCCCAGTGGCGTCCTTGAACACACGGCGGAAATGCGCGGTTGTCATAAAGCCGGTTTTTTCGGCAACCTCGGAAACACTCTCGTTGGATTTTTCGATCAGGTTCTGTGCCGCCTTGATGCGCACGCCGTTGATGTACTCGATCAGGCTCAGGTTGATCGCCCGCTTGAACAGGCGGCTGAGATAGTAGGGGCTGATGTAGAACTGGCTGGCAATGCCGGTCAGGGTCAGCTTTTCGGCGTAATGCTCGGCAATGTAGCCTTGGATCTGATCCACGATCTGGTTGCTGACGCGCCCGTTCTCGCCGCCCTGCTCCTGCTGGATGCGGCACAGGGCTTTCAGCGTCAGCAAAAGGGTCGCCAGCATCATCTTGCGCATGGCGTCGCTTTCGGGTGTGACTTCCTCCTGCAGCAAAATCAACTGCTGCATCACGCTTTGAATCTGGTTCTGCTGCTTGACCGAAAGGTTGCACAGCAGGTGGTTGTGTTCCTCGTTCAAAAAGGAGAAAAAGTCCACATCGGGGAAAATGTCGGCCAGACTGTCCAGATATTCGCCGCTGAAATTCATCACGATACGGCTGGACGGGGTGTCCCCCACCGAAGCGGTCTTGTGGATCTGGTTTTCACCGATCAGCACCACACTGCCCGCATTGACAATGTAGGCGGCATCCTCGATAAAATAGCGGCGGGTACCCTCTATTTCATAGTAAATTTCGTACTTGTGGTGGATGTGGAAACTGGGCATCTCATACCCGTTGTCGCGGTCAACGCGGTCGATAAAAAAGTCGACATGGGGCGAATAAGTGTATTCCGAAACCATACGGCACCTCGTTTTTACCTGCTGCATAAGCGGGTGTGAATCTTGTCATATACTTTAGAATAGCACAATTTTTGCTGCATTTCAATTCTTTTTTTATATAGGGAGATTTTATTATGAAAATTACGCTTGTTCGTGCTATGACACGCAGCGCCGTGTTTGAGTTGCTCAACGACAGCTGCTACCGCGCTCCCGCGCCCTACACGGTACAGCTGAACGGTGAGACGATTCTTGACGGCGACACGAATGTGTTTTCGCTGTTTTCTCTGCAGCCGGGCACTGAATATACGCTGACGGTGTCCGACGGCAGCGAGTCGGCGGAACTGACGTTTGCCACCGCGCCGGAGAGCTTTTTTGTGGATGCCGCCCGCTATGGACTGGTCGCTGACGGTGAGACCGACAATACCGCCAAATTGCAGGCGGCGCTTTCCACCTGCCCCAAGGGCGGCACGGTCTATGTGCCCGCCGGTGTTTACCGCACCCAGAGCCTTTTCCTGCACAGCGATACAACGCTCTATCTGGAAAAAGGCTGCACCCTGCTGGGCGGAACCCGCCGCGAGGATTACCCCATCCTGCCCGGTGTGCTGCGCGACGCCAAGGAAGAAAAGGAGTGCTATCTTGGCCTGTGGGAGGGTAACCCCCTGGACAGCTTTGCCGGGCTGATCAACATTATCAACGAAGCCAACGTCACCATCACCGGTGAGGGCACGCTGGACGGCAACGCCCAGAACGGCGACTGGTACCAAAACCCCAAGGTGCGCCGCATGGCGTGGCGCCCGCGTATGTTCTTTACCAGCCACGCCCAAAACGTGGTGCTGCACGGCGTCAAGGTGTGCAACAGCTATTCCTGGACCATTCACCCCACCTACACCGAGAACGTGGATATTCTGGATATCCGCATCCGCAACAGCTCCACCAGCCCCAACACCGACGGCATCGACCCCGAAAGCTGTAAGGATGTCAACATCATCGGGGATCACGTCCATGTGGGCGACGACTGCATTGCGCTGAAATCCGGCAAGGTGTTTATGGGTATGAACTGCCATGTCCCCTGCGAGAACGTGACCATCCGCAACTGCTGCCTCAGCCGCGGCCACGGCGGGCTGGTGATCGGCAGCGAGATGAGCGGCGGCGTCAAAAACGTCACCGTGACCCAGTGCCTGATGGACCACACTGACCGCGGTCTGCGCGTTAAGACCCGCCGCGGACGCGGCAAGTACGCCGTGATCGACGGGCTGGTGTTCCGCAATGTCATTATGGACGGCGTGCTGACCCCGTTTGTCATCAATATGTTCTATTTCTGCGACCCCGACGGGCGCAGCGACTATGTGCAGAGCCACGAGCCGCAGCCCGTGGACGAGATGACCCCCACCCTGGGCAGCCTGGAGATGGAGGACGTGACCGCCGCCGACGCCCAGTATGCGGGCTGCTGGTTCAGCGGATTGCCGGAGCAGCCTATCGAGCGTGTCAGTATGCACAATGTCACCATTGACTTTGCCAAGGACGCCCGCCCCGGTCAGGCAGCCATGATGTGCGGCGCCGACGCCAGCTGCAAGCTGGGTGTCTGGGCGGAAAACGTGCGCACGGTCGAACTGCACAATGTGAAAATCGAGGGCTATGAGGGCGAGCGCCTTCAGCTGACCCATGTAGAAAACTTTGAGGAGGATTGACCCCATGACCCACGAAGAAATTCTGACCACGCTGGGACAGTATGTAGACTATCTGATTGCCGGCAGCACCGCCGAGGCCCCCCTTTGGAACATTGAAAAGGTGCGCAGCGGCAAGCCCAACAAGTGGAACTACATTGACGGCTGTATGATCACCGCCTGCCTGAGCCTGTACAAAACCACCGGGGACGAGAAATTTTTGACCTTCAGCAAGGATTTTCTGGATTATTTCGTCAAGGACGGCGGCGTGATCAACACCTACGACGTGGAGGAGTACAACCTCGACAACGTCAATCAGGGCAAAAACCTGTTTGCCCTGTACGATCTGACGGGCGAACAGCGCTACCGCGATGCCATTGAAACGGTGCGCAGCCAGCTGGAAACCCAGCCCCGCACCAAGGAAGGCAATTTCTGGCATAAAAAAATCTACCCGTGGCAGGTCTGGCTGGACGGCACCTATATGGCGCAGCCCTTCTATATGGAGTACGAGACCCGCTGCAACGGGATGCACGGCTGCATTGACAGCTACAAGCAGTTCATGAACATCAAAAAGTACATGAAGGACCCCGTCACCGGCCTGTACTACCACGGCTATGACGAGAGCCGCCGGATGTACTGGGCAAACCCCGAAACCGGCTGCAGCGCGAACTTCTGGCTGCGCGCGATGGGCTGGTTCCTGGTGGCGATGGTGGACGTGCTGGAGCGCATGGACGAGCAGCTGTACTATGAGTACCGCGCCATTATGGCGATGCTGAAGGATGCTGTGGACGCGATGCTTGCCTGGCAGGATGCCGACAGCGGCATGTTCTGGCAGGTCATTGACAAGCCGGGCGTGCCGGGCAACTATCTGGAAACCTCCGGCAGCGCGCTGTTTGCCTACGCGGTGCTCAAGGGCGTGCGGCTGGGCTACCTGCCCAAGCGCTATGCCGCCTACGGCGAAAAGGCGTTCTACGGCACCTGCGACAAGCACCTCGGCAAGGGCGCGGACGGCACCTTGCAGCTGGGCGGTATCTGCCTGGTGGCAGGGCTTGGCGGTGCGACCCGCCGCGACGGCAGCTTGGCGTACTATTTCAGCGAGCCGATTGTCGAGAACGACGCCAAGGGCGTAGGCCCCCTGCTGTTGGCCTACACCGAAATTCTGGCCGCAAAGGCGTAAGGAGGAAACGGTATGCCGCAATTTATAGTCGGCGCGCGCCTGCACGATTACGGGCAGGGCGCCGTGGACGAGCAGTTTGCCAAAGTGGCGGCGGATGGGTTTTCTGCCGTGCAGCTTGCCTATAAAAAGGTCGTGCCTACGGTAAAAAGCTATGCGGATGTCACCGATGCGCTGGCGCAGCAGACTTGGGAAGCCGAGCAGGCGCACGGTGTGCAGGTGGCGGTGCTGGGTACCTATGTGGAGCTGGCGCTGAACACCGAGGCGCGGCTGAAAAACGTGGCGGACTTCAAGAGCCAGCTGCGCATTGCCAAAAAAATCGGTGCGGGGTGCATCGGCACCGAAACCACCAAGATGGCGCTGCAGCCTGTCGGTACTACCCGCGAACAGGCGCAGACGCTTTTGTGCCGCAGCTTGGCCGAACTGTTGCTCGCCGCCGAGGAATTGGGTGTTTTTATCGGCATCGAGGCGGTGACCTACCACAGTATGAACGACCCCGCCGCCGTGCGCCGCGTGCTGGACACGATGCGCAGCCCCAACCTGAAAGTCATTTTTGATATGGCGAATATGGTCAACGCCGATAACACCGACTGTCAGGAAAAAATCTGGCAGCAGGTCGGCGAATGGTACGGCGACAAAATTGCCGCCGTGCATTTTAAGGGGCAAGCCATCTGCCCCGACGGCAGCCTGATGAGTACCCCGCTGGAGGAATCCGGCGTGGACTACGCGGGGGCGTTTGCCATGCTGCGGCAGCTGCCGCAAAAAACGCTGCCCGTCCTGCGGGAGGAAGCCGTACCCGCCAAGGCCGCATCGGACATTGCGTATATGAGAAGTTTCTTTTGAAATATGAGGGCAGGAGGTGCCGCTTTTGCGGTGTCCCCTGCCCTTTTTGGCTTGCTTATTTTGTTATATGGTGCTATAATAAAATTTCACGGCTTTGTGAAATAAGCAAAAGATAAAGGAGCGTTTGGCAAAACAAATGTCGATGCAGCGTACTACAAATCTGACCGAAGGCAGCGTGTCCAAGGGGATGCTGCTGTTTGCCCTACCGATCTTCATCAGCAACCTGTTTCAGCAGCTGTACAATGCCGCCGACTCGCTGATCGTGGGCAATTTTCTGGGCGGCGAGGCGCTGGCGGCGGTCGGCTCCTCCGGCAGCCTGATTTTTCTGCTGACGGGCTTTGTCAACGGCGTGTCGCTGGGCGCGGGCGTTGTGGTGGCGCGGTATTTCGGCGCCAAGGACTGGAAGCGTCTGCGCAGCACGATCCACACCACGGTGGCGCTGGGGCTTGCGGCGGGCGCGGTGCTGACGGTGGTGGGCGTGCTGCTGACCCCGCAGATTTTGCGCTGGATGGGTACGCCCGAAAACGTCTTGGTCAACTCGGTGGCGTATTTCCGCACCTACTTTTTCGGCTCCATCGCGGTGGTCATGTACAATGTGGGCGCCAGCATTTTGCAGTCGGTCGGCGACAGCCGAAGCCCTATGCGGTATCTGATTACGGCGTCTATTATCAATATCGTGCTGGATATTATTTTGGTCGGTGGTATGCGGATGGGCGTCGGCGCGGCGGCCTTTGCGACCATTGCCAGCCAGTCGGTCAGCGCGGTGCTGGCTTTTGCCAAGCTGATGCGCTCGCAGGAGGAATGGGCTGTTCACTGGAAGGAAGTCCGCTTTGACGGGCCTTCCCTGCAGGCGGTCATCAAGCAGGGGCTGCCGTCCGGCGTGCAGAACTCGGTCATCTCGCTGGCCAACGTCATTGTGCAGTCCAACATCAACTCCTTCGGCGCCAACGCCATGGCAGGCTGCGGCGCGTATGCCAAGGTGGAGGGCTTTGCCTTTTTGCCGGTGACCTGCTTCTCGATGGCGCTGGCGACCTTTGTCAGCCAGAACGTCGGCGCGGGCAAGCCCGACCGCGTGAGCAAAGGTATGAAATTCGGCATACTTTGCTCTATCCTGCTGGCGGAGGTTGTGGGCGTGGGCATCTACCTGCTGTGTCCGCAGCTGGTGGGCGCGTTCAGCAGCGAGGCGGAGGTCATCGCCTTCGGTGTGCGGCAGGCGCGCACGGCGTCGCTGTTCTTCTGCCTGCTGGCATTCAGCCACTGCTGCGCGGGCATCCTGCGCGGACTGGGCCGTCCCCTTGTGCCGATGACGATCATGCTGGCGGTCTGGTGCGCGCTGCGCATTGCCTACCTGACGGTCACGCTGCATTTTATACGGGATATCGGCGTCATTTTCTGGGCCTATCCCCTGACGTGGAGCATCTCCTCGGCGCTGTTTGCGTGGTACATCCTGCACTGCCCCATCCCCGTGGTGGGCGGCGGCGCACCCCAATACCGATAACAAAAATGCCGCCCGTTCGGGCGGCGTTTTTCGTTTATTGCAGGGTCCCGGCGGCGGGGTCGCAGATTTCCACTCCGGCGATGGCTGCCTGCAGGGCGGCGGTCAGGCTTTGCACAATGGCGGGCAGCGGCATACAGGGCGTCAGGGCGTCCTTGCCGGCAACCTGGGCGGGAAGATACGGGACATGCACAAAGCCCGCACGCAGCCCCGGAAAGCGCGTGGCGGCAAGGTACAGCGCGTTGTACATCGCAGCATTGCACACATAGGTGCCCGCCGTGTAGGAAACGCTGCAGGGCAGCCCGGCAGCGCGCACCGCCTGCACCATGGCGCGCACCGGCAGTGTGGAAAAATACGCGGCGTCACCGTCAGCGCGCAGCGGCTCGTCCAGCGGCTGGGCACCGTCATTGTCGGGGATGCGGGCGTCTGCCAGATTGATGGCCACCCGTTCCACCCGCACGGCGGGGGTGCCGCCCGCCTGCCCCACGCACAGCACGATATCGGGCTGCAGCTCGGTCAAATATTCTTCCAGTGCGGCGGCGCTGCGGGCAAAGGCGGTGGGCAGCTCGCGTTTGTAGATTTGCGCACCGTCCAACGTGTCCGGCAGCGCCTTTACGGCTTCGTAGGCGGGGTTCACGCGCTCCCCGCCAAAGGGGTCAAACCCCGTGACAAGTACCTTCATAGCGGCTCCTTACTGCGCCAGATGCGCTTCGATCTTTGCCTTGTCCAGCCCCTGCCCGATGACGATCAGCACCTGCTGCCCCTGCGGCACGCGCTGTGCGGTCATACTGGCAGGGGTGGCGTTGATCTCCAGCCAGCCGTCGGCGGACGGCACAAAGCCTTTCAGGCGCAGGATATGCCCGCAGGCGGGGTCGGCAAACAGCTGCGGCACGGCGGCGCGCAGGGCGCTTTCGGTCAGCGGCAGTTCCAGGAAATACAGCGAGGAAAAGGCATTATGCTCGTCAAAAGGCAGCTTGACGTAGTCCGCCTGCCGCCAGCCGCTGTGATCCAGCGCGGCGAAGTCGGCGTCGGTCAAGGTGGCCCAGTCTTTATACAGGATATCCTGCGGGGTAAACCGACGGGGGCAGCGGCAGCTTGCCAGCGCGGCGTTTAGGCGGTCAAGCAGGGTACCGCAATCTGCTGCGCCCGGAAGCTGCACACGGCTGGCCAGAATCCGCCCTGCCTTGGCGGCCTCACTGGCAAGCAGATATTCCTCCTCCCGCGAAAGCTGCGGCGGCAGCACGGCGTCCGCCACGGCAAACACATTGCCCAAGGTGTACCAGCGGTCAAGCGGGTCATCCCGCAGGATGTCAAAAAACTCGTCCACATCAAAGATGCCGCTGGGTTCCACGACCACGCGGTCATACCCCTGCATGGCCAGCGAGATCAGCTTGGTGCGCATACGGCGCTGGTGGGTGTCGCAGTCGCACCCGCCGGAGATGCTCTCGATATTGCAGCGGCTGCCGAGGACATCCTGCAGCAGCAGAACATCCACGTTGACTGCGCCGAAGTCGTTTTCCAGAATGCAGACGTTATGCCCCTGCGCCGTCAGGTATTGCACCCAATGTCGCAGAAAGGTGGTTTTGCCGGAACCGAGAAAGCCGGTGATCAAATCGACCTGTACCAAAGATGACCCCTCCCCTGTTGTGTCGGTAAAAAGATAGGTTGGATTTTTTGCGGTGCGCCGCCCTGTTCAAATCCTCTTCCCCGCAAGACCAAAGAAAAAGCTGTAAGCCTAGGTTGGATTTTTCGGGGTGCGGATGAAGGGTTTTTCCCGCGGGCTAACCAAAGCTCCACTGGGGCTTTGGCTGCGCACTGCGGTGCGCCGCCCTGTTCAAATCCTCTTCCCCGCAAGACCAAAGAAAAAGCTCCAAGCCTAAGCTTGGAGCTTTTCTTTGGTGCGGATGAAGGGATTTGAACCCACACTCTTTTAAGGGAACTAGAACCTGAATCTAGCGCGTCTGCCAGTTCCGCCACATCCGCATATTGGCTTGCCGCAAGGGGCTTGCCCTGACGACGTTTGTTATTATAGCATGGGTAACTATAAATGTCAAGCGGTTTTGCGGAAAAATATCGGATTTTTTGGAGTGCGGATGAAGGGATTTTCCCGCGGGCTAACCAAAGCCCCACCGGGGCTTTGGCTGCGCACTGCGGTGCGCCGCCCTGTTCAAATCCTCTTCCCCGCAAAACCAAAGAAAAAGCTCCAAGCCTGAGCTTGGAGCTTTTCTTTGGTGCGAGTAGTGATACAGCATTTTTTGAAAACCATCGTAGTACAATTTGTTTTTGAGGTCATCGGATAGCAACTTGCTTGTGTCGCACCCCGATGGGCGGCTGTATTGAAAAAACAGTTGCCTTTTATATACCACACAACCTAAAAATTATCAAGTACGCGCAGCGTTCACTTCTCCCATCACCGGGAGCAAATGAACGCTGCTTTTTTTGTTTACAACGAAAGGAGGCATCCGTGAAATGGCAGTTTTTCGGGTAGAAAAGAACAGCGGCTACACGGTCATGTCAAACCACCACCTGCGGAACCGGGCCTTGTCCCTGAAAGCCAAGGGCTTACTCTCCCAAATGCTCTCCCTGCCGGAAGATTGGGACTACACCCTGCAAGGGCTGGCCCGTATCAACCGGGAAAGCATTGACGCGATACGGCAGGCCATCCGGGAACTGGAACAGGCAGGCTACATCCAGCGTTCCAGAGAACGGGACGAGAAAGGGCGGCTGCGCGGTGCAGACTATGTGATCTTCGAGCTGCCGCAGCCTGTTCCTGCATCGGTTTCACCTACATTGGAAAATCCAACGTTGGAGAATCCCACGCAGGAAAACCCTACGTTGGAAAATCCAATGCAATTAAATAAAGATAAACTAATTACAGAAAAACAAAAGAAAGAGGGATTAAATACCGATTCCATTCCTATCCATTCCCCAAACCCCTTGCCTTTGGACGAGGACGAGACAGCGGCATCGCTGCCGGAACGGACAGGAAGCCGAAAGGAAGCGGCCTATCAAATCTACCGGGACCTGATTTTGGAGAACATCGAGTATGACACCCTCACCCAGAATCCCCGGATAGACCGGGAGCAGCTGGACGAGATCGTGGACATCCTGCTGGAAACGGTCTGCACTTCCCGCAAGTCCATCCGGGTGGCCGGGGACGATTACCCGGCAGAGCTGGTCAAGGCGAAATTCTTGAAGCTGGACAGCCATCACATCGAGTTCGTCATGGACTGCCTGCGGGACAACACCACCAAAGTCCGCAACATCAAGCAATACCTGCGGGCCATGCTGTTCAACGCCCCCAGCACCATCAACAGCTACTATGCGTCCCTTGTGGCGCACGATATGGCGCAGCCCGATTGGGGCCGCCCGCCCAACACCTGACCGAAAGGAGCGTCTACCCATGAGAACCCTTTACCTGCGGCGGCTGGTGGTTCCGCCCTAGCTGCTACCCTGAATTTTCTGCAACAAGGAGGGATTCATATTGCAGGAAGAAGTCACCCAGAAAACCATTGCTTTGTCCATGAAAACGGGCAAGCTCACCGCCCAAGCGTTGCAAGCTGCGCTGAAAAAATACTTGCAGCACCGGGCCAAGGGGCCAAAGCTGCATCACGGCAAGCAAAGCCTGAAACAGCTGAAAGCCCACGGCGCGGCCCTGACCAACATTGAAGTCACGGAAGCGAACATCGGGGCGTTCAAGCCCTGCGCCAAGAAGTACGGCGTGGACTTCACCTTGCGCAAGGACAAGACCACCCAGCCGCCCCACTATATCGTGATCTTCAAGGCCAAGGATGCGGATAATCTGGAACAGGCGTTCCGGGAGTTCACGGCTAAAACGCTCTCCAAGGAGCAGCGGCCCTCCATCCGCAAGGTGCTGACCGCAGCCAAGCAGAAAGCGGCCCAGCAGCCGAAACGCGCCAAAGAAAAAATCAAGCAAAGGGGGCTGGAACGATGAAGCCTGAACTGAAAAAGCTGCTGGTGCTGAATCTGCCGTATCTGCTGTTCGTGTACCTGTTCGCCAAATGCGGGCAGGCGTACCGTCTGGCTGCGGGCGCGGATGCTTCGGCCAAGCTGCTCCACCTGACGGGCGGCATCTCTGCCGCCTTTGCAAACCCGTTGCCCAGCCTGCATCCGTTTGACCTGTGCGTGGGTGTTGTTGGTGCGGTGGCTGTCCGGCTCATCGTGTACAGCAAGGGCAAGAACGCCAAGAAGTACCGCAAGGGCGAGGAATACGGTTCTGCCCGGTGGGGCACCGCCAAAGACATTGCCCCGTACATCGACCCCAAGTTTGAAAACAACATCCTGCTGACCCAGACCGAACGCCTGACCATGACCGGGCGGCCCAAAGACCCCAAGACGGCCCGGAACAAGAATGTACTGGTGATCGGCGGCTCCGGCAGCGGCAAGACGCGGTTTTACGTCAAGCCCAACCTCATGCAATGCTTTCCCACTTCTGACTATCCCACGTCCTTTGTGGTCACAGACCCGAAAGGCACACTGGTTCTGGAAACAGGCCAAATGTTCCAGCGGGCAGGCTACCGGGTAAAAATCCTGAACACGATAAACTTTTCCAAGTCCATGAAGTACAACCCGTTTGTCTACATCCACTCGGAAAAGGACGTGCTGAAGCTGGTGAATACCCTGATCGCCAACACCAAGGGCGAGGGTGAAAAGTCAGCGGAAGATTTTTGGGTGAAGTCGGAACGGCTGTTCTACACGGCCCTGATTGGCTACATCTGGTACGAGGCTCCGGCAGAGGAAATGAACTTCACCACCCTGCTGGAAATGATAAATGCCAGTGAAGCCCGCGAGGACGACCCGGAGTTTCAAAGCCCGGTGGACCTCATGTTTGAACGGCTGGAACAGAAAGACCCGGACCACTTCGCCGTCCGGCAGTACAAAAAGTTTTTGCTGTCGGCGGGCAAGACCCGTTCCTCCATCCTGATAAGCTGTGGTGCCCGTTTAGCCCCATTTGACATCCGGGAGGTGCGGGAACTGATGGAGGACGATGAAATGGAGCTGGACACCATCGGGGATGAAAAGACGGTGCTGTTTTTGATTATGAGCGACACGGACACCACCTTCAACTTCATTCTCGCCATGCTCCAAAGCCAGCTTATCAACCTGCTGTGTGACCGTGCGGATGATAAATACGGCGGTCGGCTGCCTGTCCATGTACGGCTGATTCTGGACGAGTTCGCCAACATCGGGCAGATTCCCAACTTCGACAAGCTGATCGCCACCATCCGCAGCCGGGAAATCTCGGCATCCATCATTTTGCAGAGCCAGTCGCAGCTAAAAGCCATCTACAAGGATGCGGCCGAAATCATTTCGGACAACTGCGATTCTGTTCTCTTTTTGAGTGGGCGGGGCAAGAATGCCAAAGAGATCTCCGATGCGCTGGGGAAAGAGACCATCGACAGTTTCAACACCAGCGAGAACCGGGGTTCTCAAACCTCCCACGGACTGAACTATCAAAAACTAGGAAAGGCGTTGATGTCAGAGGACGAAATCGCAATCATGGACGGCGGCAGGTGCATCTTGCAGCTGCGGGGCGTGAGGCCGTTCTTCTCGGAGAAGTTCGACATTACCAAACACCCGCACTACAAGTACCTTGCAGATGCGGACAAAAAGAATACCTTTGATGTGGACAGGTTCTTATCCACCCTGCGCCGGAAACGGCAGCAGGTAGTCGCACAGGACGAAAGTTTTGACCTGTACGAAATCGACCTGTCGGATGAAGATGCAGCCGCCGAATGAGGCGGTATTTTTTGAAAAAACAATTTTGAGTGCCGCAGAACAAGCGGCAGAAAGTGAGGACCTTATGGAATTTTTCAACAGCGCAGTCGATACTTTGCAGACCATCGTGGTCGGTCTGGGCGGTGCCCTGTGTGTCTGGGGCGGCATCAACCTGTTGGAGGGCTACGGACAGGATAACCCCGGCAGCAAGAGCCAGGGCGTCAAGCAGCTGGTCGCGGGCGGCGGCGTTGCCCTGATCGGCGTGACCCTTGTCCCGCTGCTGTCCGGGCTGCTGGGCTAACCTCAACTTATCCGTACATCCATCTTTGAGACCCCACCGCGCTCTCCCGCTCACATGGGAGGGCGCGGGAAAGGAGGTATCTTTGCTTGATTAGTGAGATCATCGAGAAATGGATAAAAGGCATTTTGATAGATGGCATCACGGGCAACCTCTCCGGCCTGTTCGACAACGTAAACGCCAAGGTGGGCGAAATCGCTTCGGATGTTGGCTCCACCCCGCAGGCATGGAACAGCGGCATCTTCAATATGCTGCGCAGTCTGTCCGAAACGGTGGTGCTGCCCATTGCAGCGGCCATCCTTGCCCTTGTGATGTGCCATGAGCTTATCCAGATGATTACCGAAAAGAACAATATGCACGACTTCGATACTTCCATGTTCTTCCGCTGGATTTTCAAGTCTGCCTTTGCCATCCTCATAGTCAGCAACACATGGAATATCGTTATGGGTGTGTTCGATGCCACCCAGAGCGTTGTCAACCAAAGCTCCGGCGTGATCATCGGCGAAACATCCATCCACTTTGACCGCCTGATACCCGGACTGGAATTTCAGCTGGAAAGCATGACCATCGGCAGTCTGCTCAGCCTGTGGTTCCAGACCCTCGTGGTGGGCCTGACCATGAACATCCTCTCCATCTGCATTTTTCTTGTGACCTATGGCCGCATGATCGAGATTTACGTTGTCACCGCGCTGGGGCCTATCCCGCTGGCGACCATGGGCAGCAGCGAGTGGCGCAGCACCGGGCAGAATTACTTGAAATCTTTGCTGGCACTGGGTTTCCAAGCGTTCCTGATTATGATTGTCGTGGGCATCTACGCGGTGCTGATACGCAATATTTCGGGCGCGGCGGACATTGCCGGGGCCATCTGGGGCTGCATGGGCTACACCGTTCTGCTCTGCTTTTGTCTGTTCAAGACCGGCAGCATCAGCAAGTCGGTATTCGGTGCCCACTAAAGCCGAGAAAGGAAAAACGTATGGCGTATGTGACCGTTCCCAAAGATTTGACCCATGTAAAATCCAAAGTCTTATTCG